>NZ_CP013435.1:1200000-2400000 GCF_001718795.1 Burkholderia latens
AGGGCACGATCCAGGAAGCGTACGCGAAGAAGAAGTGGGCGCCGGCCGGCGTCGAAGTCGTGCCGTACCAGACGCAGGATCTCGCGTATGCCGACCTGAAGTCGGGCCGTCTCGACGCGACGTTCCAGGATTCGGAAGCGGGCTCGAAGGGGTTCCTGTCGAAGCCGCAAGGCCAGGGCTTCGGCTTTGCCGGCGGCACGGTCAGCGATGCCGAGATCCTCGGCTCGGGCGTCGGCTTCGGCCTGCGCAAGAACGACGCGGCGTTGAAGACCGCGCTCGATCAGGCGTTGAAGGATCTGAAGGCGGACGGCACGATCGACGCCCTCGCGAAGAAGTACTTCAGCGTGCCGGTCACGCTCAAGTAAGCGTTTCGATCCTTCGTACGATGCAGCCGGCCGCCTTCGCGGCCGGTTTGCTTTGGGGCCGCGGATGTTCGGCGTGCGCCGGCCGGCGGGCGGGCCGCCACGCGCATTACGCCGGTTGCGCGGGGAAGAACCGTCCGAGTTCGCGCGCGAGTTCGTTGAGCACGCTCATCTCCTGCTGCGTGATCTTGCGCGCGGGCTGCGCGCCGGCCCAGTCGCCGTACAGCAGCGCGACGGTCGACGTGCCTGCCCGCACCGGCAGCAGCACGAACGCGCGCGTATCGGGCAGCGCTTCGAGATACCACGCGGGCAGCCGTTTGACCATCTTCGGGTCCTGCGCCTGCTCGATGAAAATGCCGACCGAGTTCGTGATCGCGAGATGGAACACGTCCGGCTCGAAGCGCTCGTCGAACGCGAGCCGGTCGAGCGCCGCGTCGACGTCCGGCCCGAAGCCGAGACGCGCGGCGAACGTGCCGTCGCCGCGGCGCACGAACATCACGGTACGCGTGAACGCGAGGCCCGCGAGCAGGCTCTCCGACGCAAGCGCGAGCACCGGTGTCAGCACGTGCTCGGACGGCAGCGCGCGCAGGTCGGCGAGGCCGGCTTCGAGGCACGCCTCGGGTTCGGTCTGCGCGCGCGCGATCGCGTCCGCGTTCGCGCGCAGTTCGACGATCTCGCGCATCACGGTGTCGCTGGCTTCCTCGCGTGCGAGCCGATTCGCGATTTCGACCAGTTCGTCGGCCTCGATCTCCAGCTCCGCGCCGTAATGCTGTGCGAGCGCCGCGATGTGCGCGTCGCGCTGCGGGCTCTCCGGCATCGTCAGCGCGCCCGCGACATCGGTCGAGCAGCGGCTCACGGCACGCAGCCAGTGCACTCGCTCGGAGCTGTCGTCGGCGTGTGCGTCACGCGGCCGCCGGGGATCGTCGCGATCGTCGTCGTCGTCCGCGCCGCCAGCGTCCGCCCGGCGGTCGTTGCCGTCCGACATCCCCGCGCGGATCACGTCCGGCAGCCGCCAGCTCGCGGCGGCCTCGACACCGATCTCTTCGAAGCTGACGCCCAGCACGTCGACGCACGCGGCCGCATCGTCGCCGTCCAGCTCGGCTGCGCGGCGGCGGATCCGGTCCCATTCGCTGTCGAGATAACAGACGACGAGCAGCTTGCCGACCTGGCGCATCAGCGTGCAAACGACGGCTTCCTCACCGCCGCGCAGCTCCGCGTGCTCGGTCAGCTTGCGCGCGACGCAGCCGGACAGCAGCGCGCGATTCAGCTCCAGTTTCGCGTCGATGCGGCGCGGCGTGCTCTGGTGGAAATGGTCGACCAGCTTCAGCCCGACGACGAGATGGCCGACGGTGTCCATGCCGAGCACCATCAGCGCGCGCGTGACCGTCGTGATGTTGCCGCCGAACGCCATGTACATCGCGGAATTCGCGAGCCGCAGCACTTTCTGCGTGAGCGCGAAATCGGACAGCACGACGCGCACGAGCGCGGTGAAGTCGAGATCGTCGTTCTTCATCGCGGCCATCGTTGCGCGCAGCGATTCCGACAGCAGCGGGAAGTCGCCCCGTTCGTTCATCCGGGCCCACAGCTTGTCGAGCAGCGCCGTGCGGGGCAGGTGTGCGGTGATTGACATACGGATTCGTCCGGTTCGCCGTGCGCGTCAGGCGGCGTGCAGGCGCAGTTGCTGCGCTTCGAAGCGCCGTGCGAGCTCTTCGGAAGGCAGCGCCTGGCAGACGAGCCAGCCCTGGATGTGATTGCAGCCCATCTCCGTCAGTAGCTCGCGTTGCGCTTCCGTCTCGACGCCTTCCGCGACGAGCTCGAGGTCGAGCGTCTGCGCGAGGCCGACCACGGCCGATACGATCGCGCGGTCGTTGCGCGACGTCAGCAGATTCTCGACGAAGCTGCGATCGATCTTCAGCTTCGCGAGCGGGAAGCGCTGCAGATAAGCGAGGCTCGAATAGCCGGTGCCGAAATCGTCGATCGCGAAACGGATGCCGAGCTCGGTCAATTCCTCGAGCAGCGCCTTGGCTTGCGCGGGATCATGCATCAGCAGGCTTTCGGTGATTTCGAGCACGATGCGGCGCGGGTCGATGCCCGTCAGCGCGATCGCCTCGCGCACGCTCTGCGTGAAGCGCGGGTCGCGAAACTGCTGCGGCGACACGTTGACGGCCACGTACTGCAGCGCGAGCCCCTGGCTGTCCCACGCGACGAGCTGCATGCACGCGGCCTTGAGCACCCAGTTGCCGAGGTAGTTGATCAAGCCGATCGATTCGGCGAGCGGTATGAAAGTGGCCGGCGGAACGAGCCCGTGCACCGGATGACGCCAGCGGATCAGTGCCTCGACGCCGACCACCGCACCCGACTGGCTGCGCGTGATCGGCTGGAAGTGCAGCGAAAACTCGCCGTTGCGCACGCCGTCGTACAGGTCGGCCTCGAGCTTGAGCCGTTCGGCGTCGGCCGGATCGTCGACCGGCGCATGAAACGCGAGCGCATTGCCGCCCGACGCCTTCGCCTGCGCGAGCGCATGGTCGGCGCGACGCAGCAGCGGGCTGTGATGCTGAGCGCGGTGCGGCGCCGCGCGTTCGTCCGGGTACAGCGCGATGCCGATGCTCGCGGACAAATGGACGGTCTGCCCCTGGTACACGTAAGGTTCGCGCACGGCGGCCTGCAGCCTGCGCGCGAGTGCGTCGGCGGCGTCGCTGGCGCGCGCGCGGTCGGGGGCGGTGAACACGATCGCGAACTTGTCGCTCGCGACACGCGCGAGCTGCTCGTCGGACGTAACCAGCGCCTGCAGCCGCTGCGCGGTCTGGCGCAGCAGCGCATCGCCGGCGTCGTAGCCAAGCGCGCGATTGATGCGCTGGTAGTCGTCGAGGTCGAGCAGCAGCAGCGCGGCGCAGGTGCCGGCCGCGTCGGCGGCCTGCTGCGCACGCATCAGCGCGGGCACAAGCGCGGACAGGTTGTCGAGCCCCGTCATCGGATCGTGGTGCATCTCGTACGTGAGCCGCGCCTCGAGCGCGCGCCACGCGGATACGTCGAACGCGGCGATCGCGAAGCCGTCGACGCCGTGGTGGCGGCTCTTGAACGCACGGATTTCGACATCGAGCGGGTACGTGAGCGACTTGACGATGCACAGCGTCGTCTTCTCGACCTGACCCGAGCGCGCGGCGCGTGCAAGCAAGCCTTCGAGCGCCGCGGTATCCTGTTCCGCGATCAGGTCGCGCAGCGTCAGCGTGTGCAGGTAGTCGCGGTGGTAGCCGATGAAGCGCAGGCTCGCATCGGATACGTACAGGAAGCGCAGCTCGCGGTCGACGTGCGCGAGGAAGTCCACCGTGCCGACCGTCTGTTCCAGCCAGTTCCGCACGGTATCGTCGCGACGCGGCGCGCCGGCGCGCGCAGGCATCAGCGCGCCGCCTGACCAGGCGAAGCGGCGCAGCGTATGCAAGGCGCTGCGCCAGGAGCCCTTGCGTGGCGTCTGTTTCCTGTTGGCTTCCATGTTTCTCGCTGACGATTAGGGCTGGAACCGGTTGTCCGGAAAGATTAACGGCAGCTTGCGCGGAATCTTTAACCGGCCGGCGGCAACGTGGGGCGCTGCCGCCGGCCGGTCATGCATCCCGGTGTTCGACACGCGAACGCCGGTGTGGCCTACTTCGGGCTGACTTTATAAGAAATGAGGACGCAGATGAAGCGAAAACTATGGGCGGGCGCCGCGGCGGCGCTGCTGGTTGCCGGTCATGCAGTGGTTGCACAGGCGCAACTGAAGTCGGGCGATCCGGCGCCCCGGTTCACGACGCAGGCGTCGCTGGGCGGCAAGACCTACACGTACTCGCTCGCCGATGCGCTGAAGCACGGGCCGGTGGTGCTGTATTTCTATCCGGCCGCGTTCACGAAGGGCTGCACGATCGAGGCGCATGCGTTCGCGGATGCGGTCGATCGTTACAAGGCTTACGGGGCGACGGTGATCGGCGTATCGGCCGACAACATCGATACGCTGACGAAGTTCTCGGTGAGCGAGTGCCGCAGCAAGTTCCCGGTCGCGGCCGATCCGGACGCGAAGATCATCCGCGAATACGACGCGAAGCTGCCCGCGCTCGATCGCGCGAACCGCGTGTCGTACGTAATTTCGCCGGAAGGGAAGGTGTTGTACGAATACACGAGCCTGTCGCCGGACAAGCACGTCGAGAACACGCTCGCCGCGGTGAAGGCGTGGGCCGACGCGCATCCGAAGCCGTGAGTCGCGAGCAGTAAGCCTATAGTAAAGCGGCCCGCATCGCGGGCCGCCGGCACGACGAAACGCGCGGCCGCGATAGCCGCGCGCATCGGTCATGCGCGCAACGCCTGTTCGATCGGCACGCTGCCGCCGACGAAGCCGATGACCTTGCGGGAAATGCCGAGCTTGATCGCCTCGATCGCGGCCCACGCGACATCCTGGCGCGACACCGGCGGCGCCGCGTCGAGCCGCTCCTCGGTCAGCGCGATCTTGCCGACGCCCGGGCCGTCCGCGAGCGGGCCGGGCCGCAGGATCACGTAATCGATGCCCGACGCGATCACGCGCTCGTCGCCATCGCGCTTCATCTGCGAATAATGGCGCAGTGCGCCGCTGCGTTCCGGCCAGTAAGCGGTCAGCGAGCTGATCACGACCAGCTTCTGCACGTTGTACGCGAGCGCATGCTCGGCCGCGCGCGCGACCGCGTCGCGGTCGATCTGCTCCTCTTCGGTCGCGCCTTCCGATTCGGCCGAGCCGGCCGCGTAGATCACGTGCGTGACGCCCTGGAACGCGTGCGAGAAATCGCCCGTCAGATCGGCCTCGACGACCTTTGCGCCCGGCAGCGTATAGCCGTGCCGGCGCACCAGCGCAGTGACCTCGAATTCCGGCTGCTTGAGCAGCAGATCCGCGCAGGCCTGGCCCGTGCGGCCGGTCGCGCCAATCAGCAGTACCTTCGTCGTCATGAAACCGCTCCTCGCTCGATGCGTCATCCATCCAGATAGGGACGGACGACCGATACTCAAGTGTATGTCGATTTGGGCCGACGGCGCGCGGGTAATTGGGGCGATACCACTGCGCGCTCGCTGCCACGCGGCGCGGCGCCCCGCCGGCCGCGCCGTCGCATGCGCCGATTGCGGGATCGCTGCGCCGACCGGCTATCATGTGCGCGATGCATTTTTCGCCGCTACGCAATACAACGCGGCGGCCAACCGGTTGGAGTACACATGGCATTACCCCTGGACAACGTCAGCATGGCCGTGTTCTGCGACTTCGAGAACGTCGCGCTCGGCGTGCGTGACGCGAAGTACGAGAAATTCGACATCAAGCCCGTGCTCGAGCGGCTGCTGCTGAAGGGCAGCATCGTCGTGAAGAAGGCCTATTGCGACTGGGATCGCTACAAGGGCTTCAAGGCGGCGATGCACGAAGCGAGCTTCGAGCTGATCGAGATTCCGCACGTGCGTCAGTCGGGCAAGAATTCCGCCGACATCCGGCTCGTCGTCGACGCGCTCGATCTCTGCTACACGAAGTCGCACGTCGACACGTTCGTGATCATCAGCGGCGATTCGGATTTTTCGCCGCTCGTGTCGAAGCTGCGTGAGAACGCGAAGAAGGTGATCGGCGTCGGCGTGAAACAGTCGACGTCGGACCTGCTGGTCGCGAACTGCGACGAATTCATTTTCTACGACGACCTGGTGCGCGAGCAGCAGCGCGCGCTCGCGAAGCGCGAACAGCAGCGCACCGGCAACGGCGGCGCGAAGCGCGCCGACGAGCCGTCGCGCAAGCCTGAACTCGAGGCGCGGCGCAGCGAGGCGATTGCCCTCGCGGTCGAGACGTTCGACGCGCTGGCATCCGAGCGCGACGACGTCGGCAAGATCTGGGCGTCGGTGCTCAAGAGTGCGATCAAGCGCCGCAAGCCGGATTTCAACGAGTCGTATTACGGTTTTCGCGCGTTCGGCAACCTGCTTGACGAAGCGCAGGCGCGCGGCCTGCTCGAAGTGGGGCGCGACGACAAGTCGGGCGCGTTCGTGTCGCGACCGCGGCAGCCGGCCGTGACCGAGCCTGTGGCAGCGGCACGCGACGCCGCGGCCGTGCAACACGGGCACGGCGCACGTCACGCGGAAGCCGCCCACGCGGAGCGCGAGTCGCGCCATCGCGGAAAGCGTGCCGAAACGGCCGCGGAGGAAACGGTGCAGGCCGAGGTAGAAGAGGCCGTCGCCGTGGACGTCGGCGTCGCGAGCGAAGTGCCGGCAGCCACGGCGGACGCGGTCGAAGCGAACGAGCCGCACGGCGACGCAAAGGACGGCCGCAAGCGCGCGCGCAAGAGCGCGGCGAAGAAGGCCGGCGCGAAGAAGGGCGGCGACGCGAAGAGCGGCCGCCAGGCGGCGGCCAAGCCTGACGACAGCGCGCACGGCGGGTCGAAGCACGGCGACGATCCGCACGCGTCAGCCCAGCATGTGGAGGCGACGCATCGCGATGCGGACCATCGGGACGATCGGCGCGGCGCGGAACCGGCGGCTGGCGCGCAGCAGGCGGCCGACGCGGCCCCTGCAGCACCGGTAGCCGAATCCGCCGGCGAAGCAGCGAGCGAACCCGCAACCGACGCCAAACCGAAGAAGCCGGCCCGCAAGACGGCGACCCGCGCGCGCCGCCCACGCAAGACGGCTGCCGCCACCGAGTAAGGTCCGCGCGCCGGGGCGGCGTCCGCCCGACGTCGCCAGCGGCGTTCACGTCATCACACTGGCCAGCGTCCTTTCGATCGCAGCGGGCGCCGCGCTGGTCCGCGGCGCCGCTGACTTCGTGCCATGCACATTCGCACCACCGGCGTGACGCGCCGGAGCGCGAGCGTCACCCCACGCTCTCGTCAGCCGCCAGGTGCGTGCCGGCCGGCGCAGGTTCGACGCCGGCCGGCGCGCGTCGTCACCCGTTCAGCGCGTACGGCTGCGTCATCACTTCGAGGAAGTGTCCGTCCGGATCGTCGAAGTACACGCCGCGCCCGCCGTTGTGGCGGTAGATCTCGCCGGGCTGCCGCTTCGCAGGATCGGCCCAGTGCGGGAGCTCGCGCTCACGAATGCGCGCGTACACGCGATCGAAGGCGGTTTCGTCGATCAGGAACGCGTAGTGCTGCGCGGTGATGTCTCCCCCTTTCTCGTAGAAATCCAGCGAAACGCCGTTGTCGAGCCGAACGACCAGCATCGCGCCGAATGGCGCGGGCGGCGGCAGTTCCAGAAGCTCGGCAAGAAAACGGCTCGACGCGTGCTTGTCGCGGCACCAGACGATCGTATGGTTGAGCTGGACGTTCATGGCGGTTTCCCGCGCGCGGGCGCAAGAATGGACATCGACATACGATAGTCGATCGCGGCGGCTGCGCAAGGATGCAAGCCGTCGCGTCGGACGGCCGCTTGCACATTGCCGCGCCTGGTCAGGCCGCTCGTGACGCCCTTACTCGCCCGCCACCGCGGGTCCGCCGGAATTGCCGCGGCGGTTTCGGCGCTTTTCGCTCCACACGCGCAACCGGTCCATGTACAGATAGACGACCGGCGTCGTATAGAGCGTCAGCACCTGCGACATGATCAGGCCGCCGGCGATCGCGATCCCGAGCGGCGCGCGCAGCTCGGCGCCGTCGCCATGGCCGAACGCGAGCGGCAGCGCGCCGAGCAGCGCCGCCATCGTCGTCATCATGATCGGGCGGAAGCGCAGCAGGCACGCCTCGTGGATCGCGTCGAACGACGATTTGTGGCTGTTGCGCGTCTGGTCGATCGCAAAATCGACCATCATGATCGCGTTCTTCTTCACGATACCGATCAGCAGGATCACGCCGATCAGCGCGATGATGCTGAACTCGGTCTTGAACAGCAGCAGCGCGAGCAGCGCGCCGACGCCGGCCGACGGCAGCGTCGACAGGATCGTGATCGGATGGATGTAGCTTTCGTACAGGATCCCGAGCACGATATAGACGGCCAGCAGCGCCGCGAGGATCAGGATCGGCTGGTTGTTCAGCGACTGCTGGAACGCCTGCGCGGTGCCCTGGAAACTGCCGACGATCGTCGGCGGCACGCCGATCTGCGCCATCGTCTGGTAGATCACCTGGGTCGCCTGCGACAGCGACACGCCCGGCGGCAGGTTGAACGAGATCGTCGTCGCGACGAACAGCCCCTGGTGGTTCACCGACAGCGGCGTCGTGCTCGGGCCGAAGGTCGCGATCGCGGACAACGGGATCATCGTCGACTTCGACGTCGACACCGCCGCGCCCGACGACGCGCTCGACTTGCCGCTCGACGCGATCGAGTTCAGCGCCTGGTTGCGCGCGGAATCGGACGCGATCGCCGCGGCGCTGGTGGCGGCCGTGCCCGCGCTCGACGTGCCGGCCGACGTGGCGACGAAGGTGCCGGCCGCCGCATTGGTGGTTTGCGAGCCGTTCGCGCTGCCGCCCGACGTGCTGATCCACACCTGGTTCAGCATCTCCGCGCTCTGCCAGTACTTGGGCGCGACTTCCATCACGACGTGGTACTGGTTCAGCGGGTTGTAGATCGTCGAGACCTGGCGCTGGCCGAACGCGTCGTACAGCGTGTTGTCGATTTGCGCGGGCTTGATGCCGAGGCGGGCTGCGGTCGCGCGGTCGATCGTCACCATCGCCTCGAGGCCGCCTTGCTGCTGGTCGGAGTTCACGTCGGTCAGCTCGGGGCGCTTTTGCAGCGCTTCCGTCAACAGCGGCCCCCACTTGTACAGCTCGGCGCTCGAGTCGCCGAGCAGCGTGAACTGATACTGCGCGCTGCTCTGCCGGCCGCCGACGCGGATGTCCTGCGCAGCCTGCAGGAACGTGCGCGCGCCCGCGACGTCCGACAGCGGCTTGCGCAACTGCTGGATCACCTGGTCCGCCGACAGCTTGCGCTCGGTGCGATCCTTCAGCGTGACGAACATGAAGCCGGAGTTGGTTTGCGTGCCGCCGGTGAAACCCGCGACGCTCTTCACGTTCGGGTTGGCCTGCACGATCCGCATCATCTCGGCGAACTTCAGTTTCATCGCCTGGAACGACGTCGACTGGTCCGCCTGGATGCCGCCGATCATCAGCCCCGTGTCCTGCTGCGGGAAGAAGCCCTTCGGCACGATGACGTACAGGTACACGTTCAGCCCGATCGTGGCAAACAGGATCAGCAGCACCAGCATCGGCCGGCGCAGCGCCCACGACAGCGAGCGCTCGTAGCCGCGCTGCATCCGCGTGAAGAAACGCTCGAGGAAGCGGCCGAAGCGGCCCTCCTCGTGCGCGTCGTGCGGCTCGCGCAGCAACCGCGCGCACATCATCGGCGTCACGGTGAGCGACACCGCGAGCGACACGCCGATCGCAAGCGACAGCGTCAGCGCGAATTCGCGGAACAGCCGCCCGACGATCCCGCCCATCAGCAGGATCGGCAGGAACACTGCGACGAGCGAGATGCTCATCGACAGCACCGTGAAGCCGACTTCGCGCGCACCGTCGAAGGCGGCCTGCAGCCGCGGCTTGCCGTTCTCGATGTGGCGCGTGATGTTTTCGAGCACGACGATTGCATCGTCGACGACGAAGCCGGTCGCGACGATCAGTGCCATCAGCGACAGGTTGTCGATCGAGAAGCCGAGCAGGTACATCGCGCCGAACGTGCCGACGATCGAGATCGGCACCGCGACGCTCGGAATCAGCGTCGCGCGCCAGTTGCGCAGGAACAGGAACACGACCATCACGACGAGGCTGACCGCGATCAGCAGCGTGTGCTCGGTGTCCTTCAGCGATGCGCGGATCGTGGTCGAACGGTCGAGCACCGGCGTGACCGTGATGTCGGCCGGCAGCGACGCGGTAAGCTGCGGCAGCGCCGCGCGCACGCGGTCGATCGTCTCGATGATGTTTGCGCCAGGCGAGCGGTAGAGGATCACGAGCACCGCGCGCTTGCCGTTCGACAGGCCGAGGTTGCGCAGATCTTCGACGCCGTCGACGACCTCCGACAGATCGGACAGCCGCACGGCCGCGCCGTTGCGGTACGCGACGACGAGATCCGCGTACTGCGACGCCTTCGACGCCTGGTCGTTCGTATAGAGCTGGTAGCGCTTCGGGCCGAACTCGATCGCGCCTTTCGGGCTGTTCGCGTTCGCGGACGCGAGCGCCGCGCGCACGTCCTCGAGGCCGATCCCGTAGTGGAACAGCGCATGCGGCTCGAGTTCGACGCGCACGGCCGGGTTCGCGGAGCCGCTGACCGTCACCTGGCCGATTCCGTCGATCTGCGACAGCGACTGCTGCAGCACGGTCGACGCGGCGTCGTAGACCTTTGCGGGCGAAGCGGTTTCCGACGTGAGCGACACGACCATGATCGGCGAATCGGCCGGGTTCACCTTGCGGTACGTCGGGTTGCTCTTCAGCGACGCGGGCAGGTCGGCGCGCGCCGCGTTGATCGCGGCCTGCACGTCGCGCGCGGCGCCGTCGATGTCGCGGTTCAGCCCGAACTGCAGGATGATCCGCGCGTTGCCGACAGTGCTCGTCGACGTCATTTCGCTGACGTCGGCGATCGAGCCGAGGTGCCGCTCGAGCGGGCTCGTCACGCTGGTCGCGACGGTCTCCGGGCTCGCGCCGGGCAGCGACGCCTGGACCGAGATGGTCGGGAAGTCGACCTGCGGCAGCGGCGACACCGGCAGCCTGATGAACGCGAACAGGCCCGCGAGCGCGACGCCGAGCGCGAGCAGCGTCGTCGCGACGGGGCGGGTGATGAAGGGGCGCGACAGGTTCATGTCGGCACTCGCCGGGCCGCCGCGTGTTCCGACGGATGCGTTTTCGGAAGATGGGGGGGCTGCGCCCCCCCACGCGAACGAAGTGAGCGTGGGGGTTGTGTCATTTATGCGCCCGTTTGCTTGCCTGCGTCGCGGCCGGGGCCGTGCCGCTCGAACCAGCCGCGCGCGCGGCGCGCGAGGCGGTCGAAGCCGAGGTAGATCACCGGCGTCGTGAACAGCGTCAGCACTTGCGACACGATGAGGCCGCCCGCGATCGCGATCCCGAGCGGCTGGCGCAGCTCGGAACCGGCGCCCGAGCCGACGATCAGCGGCACTGCGCCGAGCAGTGCGGCGAGCGTCGTCATCAGGATTGGCCGAAAGCGCAGCAGGCACGCCTGATAGATCGCGTCGCGCGGCGGCTTGCCTTCGACGCGCTCGGCCTCGAGCGCGAAGTCGATCATCATGATCGCGTTTTTCTTCACGATGCCGATCAGCAACACGATCCCGATGATCCCGATGATGTCGAGATCGTGTCCGGTGATCATCAGCGCGAGCAGCGCGCCGACGCCGGCCGAGGGCAGCGTCGACAGGATCGTGATCGGGTGGATGTAGCTCTCGTACAGCACGCCGAGCACGATGTACATCGTGACGACCGCCGCGAGGATCAGGAACAGCTGGTTCGACAGCGACGCCTGGAACGCGAGCGCCGCGCCCTGGAAGCGCGTCTGGAACGAGCCGGGCAGGCCGACGTCCTTCTCGGCCGCGCCGATCGCCTTCACCGCTTCGCCGAGCGACGCGCCCGGTGCGAGGTTGAAGGAAACCGTCGTGGACGGGAACTGCGACAGGTGAGAAATGAGCAACGGCGACGGCCGTTCGTGGAACGACGCGATCGACGACAGCGGCACCTGGCCGCCGCCGGCGGACGGCAGGTAGATGTCGTTCAGCGATTGCGCGTAATGCTGCTCCTTCGGCTCCGACTCGAGAATCACGCGGTACTGGTTCGACTGCGTGAAGATGGTCGACACGATGCGCTGGCCGAACGCGTCGTACAGCGCGTTGTCGACGGTCGCCGGCGTGATGCCGAAGCGCGCGGCGCTCGCGCGATCGATCTCGATGTACACCGATTGGCCGTTGCTCTGCAGGTCGGTCGCGACGTCGGCGAGCGACGGCTCTTTCTGAAGCCGCGCGACGAGCTTCGGCACCCAGGTCGCGAACTCGTCCGGATTCGGGCTCGTCAGCATGAACTGGTACTGCGTCGGGCTCACGGTCGAGTCGATCGTCAGGTCCTGCACCGACTGCATGAACAGCGTGATGCCGGTCACGTTCGCGACGCGCTGCTGGAGTCCGCGGATGATTTGCGCGGCGGTTTCGGTGCGGTCGTCGCGCGGCTTCAGGTTGATCAGCATCCGGCCGCTGTTCAGCGTGATGTTGCTGCCGTCGACGCCGATGAACGACGTGAGGCTGTCGACGTTCGGATCCTTCAGGATCTCGGCCGCGAGCGCCTGCTGGCGTTCTGCCATCGCACCGTACGAGATCGACTGCGGCGCCTGCGTGATCGCCTGGATCACGCCGGTGTCCTGCGCGGGGAAAAAGCCCTTCGGCACGAACACGTAGAGCAGGGCGGTCAGCGCGAGCGTGAGCAGCGCGACGACGAGCGTCGAGCGCTGGCGGTTCAGCACCCATTCGAGCGCGACCGCGTAGCGTGCGATCACCCAGTCGATCGCACGGTGCACCCGGGCCTCGAAGCGGTGGCTTTCGGGCGGCGGCGAATGGCGCAGCAGCTTCGCGCACATCATCGGCACGAGCGTGAGCGACACGATCGCCGAGATCACGATCGTCACCGCGAGCGTGATCGCGAATTCGTGGAAGAGCCGGCCGACCACGTCGCCCATGAACAGCAGAGGGATCAGCACCGCGATCAGCGAGACCGTCAGCGAGATGATCGTGAAGCCGATCTGCCGGGATCCCTTCAGCGCGGCCTCGAGGCCCGTGTCGCCTTCCTCGACGTAGCGCGCGATGTTCTCGATCATCACGATTGCATCGTCGACGACGAAGCCGGTCGCAATGGTGAGCGCCATCAGCGACAGGTTGTTCAGCGAGAAGCCGGCCATGTACATCACGGCCAGCGTGCCGATCAGCGACAGCGGCACCGACAGGCTCGGGATGATCGTCGCGTACACGTTCGCGAGGAACAGGTACATCACCAGCACGACGAGTGCAACCGCGAGCAGCAGCTCGAACTGCACGTCGCGCACGGCCGCGCGGATCATCGTCGTGCGGTCGGTGACGATCTGCACGTCGAGCGCGGCGGGCAGCGTTTCCTGCAGCTTCGGCAACTGCGCCTTGATCGCGTCGACGGTCGCGATCACGTTCGCGCCCGGCTGGCGCTGTACGTTCAGGATGATTGCGGGCTCCGAATTGACCCACGCGCCGAGCTTGGTGTTCTCCGAGCCGGCGACGATCTTCGCGACGTCGGTCAGCATCACCGGGCGGCCGCTCTTGTACGCGACGACCGCATCGTTGTACTGGTCGGCGCTCGTGAGCTGATCGTTCGCGTTGATCGTGTATGCGCGCGTCGGGCCGTCGAAGTTGCCCTTCGGCGTGTTCACGTTCAGGTTCGAGATCGTCGTGCGCAGGTCGTCGAGGTTCATCCCGTACTGTGCAAGCGCGGTCGGGTTAGCCTGGATCCGCACGGCCGGCCGGTTGCCGCCCGACAGGCTGACGAGGCCGACGCCCGCGATCTGCGAGATCTTCATTGCGAGGCGCGTGTCGGTCAGGTCCTGCACCTGCGTGAGCGGCAGCGTCTTCGACGTGATTGCGAGCGTGAGCACCGGCGCGTCGGCGGGGTTCACCTTCGCGTAGATCGGCGGGGCCGGCAGGTCGGACGGCAGCAGGTTGCCGGCCGCGTTGATCGCGGCCTGCACTTCCTGTTCGGCGATGTCGAGCGGCAGGTCGAGCGAGAACTGCAGCGTGATCACCGATGCACCGGCCGAGCTCTGCGACGACATCTGGTTCAGCGACGGCATCTGGCCGAACTGGCGCTCGAGCGGCGCGGTGACCGCCGACGTCATCACCTCCGGGCTCGCGCCCGGATAGAAGGTCTGGACCTGGATCGTCGGGTAGTCGACCTCGGGCAGCGCGGCGAGCGGCAGGAAGCGCAGTGCGACGAGACCGGCCAGCATGATCGCCGCCATCAGCAGGGCGGTGCCGACCGGCCGGAGAATGAAGAGACGGGACGGATTCATCGAGCGGCCCGCGCGTTACTGGGCCGCGGCGGCCGCTGCCTGCGACGCGCCGTGCCTGTGCCCGCCGCGATGGCCGGCCGCGGCCGATGCGCCGGATGCGCCCGGCGCGGCGCCGCCGCGTGCGCCCGATGCGCCGCTCGGCTTGTCGGCGGGAATCGTGATCTTCGAGCCTTCGCGCAGCCGGTCGGAGCCATCGGTGACTACGCGCTCGCCGAGCGCGACGCCGCTGACGATGCTCGTGCGCTCGCCGTCGACCGGGCCGACCTTGACCTTGCGCACCGTCACCGTGTTGTCGGGTTTCACGATGTAGACGAACTGTCCGATCGAGCCGGTCAGCACCGCGGACGTCGGCACGATCGTCGCATTGCGCATCACGTCGACGAGCAGCCGCGTGTTCACGAACTGATTCGGGAACAGCAGCCCGTCCTTGTTCGCGAACGTTGCGCGCAGCTTGATCGTGCCGGTGCTCGTATCGATCTGGTTGTCGAGCGTTTCGAGCGTCCCCGTTTCGAGCGGCACGGTGTTGTTGCGGTTGTACGCGGTGACCGACAGCTTCTGGCCGGCGTTCACCTGTTTGACGATCTGCGGCAGGTTGTCTTCCGATGTCGTAAAGATCACGCTCATCGGCTGCAACTGCGTGATCACGACGATGCCGTTCGTGTCGCCCGGCGTCACGTAGTTGCCGGGATCGACCTGGCGCAGGCCGACGCGGCCCGACACCGGCGCCGTGATGCGCGCGTACGCGAGATTGAGTTTCGCGGAATCGATCGCCGCCTGGTCGGTCTTCACCGTCCCTTCGTATTGCTTGACGAGCGACGCCTGCGTGTCGACCGTCTGCGACGCAATCGAATCCTGCGCGAGCAGCGTCTGGTAGCGCTTCAGGTCGATGCGGGCCGTTGCGAGCAGCGCCGCGTCGCGCGCATGCGTGCCTTCGGCGTTTGCCAGCGCGACCTGATACGGGCGCGGGTCGATCTGCGCGAGCAGGTCGCCTTTTTTCACGATCTGGCCTTCCTGGAACGCGACCGACTGCAGATAGCCCGATAGCTGCGTCTTGACCGTCACGCTCGCGAGCGGCGTCACGGTGCCCAGCGCCGACAGCACGATCGGCATCTCGCCTTGCGTCGCGGTCGCGACCGACACGGGTTGTGGAACGTTCGCCATCGCGGCGGGGCCGCCACGGCCGCGATGGCCGCCGCCGGCGCTTGCGGCCGATGCGCCGGTGCCTGCGGCGGGCGTGCCCGCGGGCGTACGGTTCCACGGATGCCACCACAGCAGGCCGCCGATGACGACGACCGCGAGCGTGCCGAGCGCCAGCGTTCGGCGCGGGCGGCGCGGTGCGGGCGAAGCAGGGTCCTTCGAAGGGGGCGTGGGCTTTTGTTGGTTGTCCATCGTGTGCTGTCAGGAAGACGGCGCGGCGTGCCGGGAAACGGGCTTGGAGCGGCGCGTGGATAGGCGGTTCGGAAGGCCGGCTCGGTCCGGCCCTTCCGGTTCGCGCGGGAAAGAGCGGTGCGCTGCGCGAATGCGGCGCGACGATGGGCATGATGCTACGTCCCGTCCCCGTTACAGTCCAGCAGTCTATCTTTCAACGGGTTACGGTCGTTACAGAACGCGACGGTACGATGACGAAACGATTACACGGCGCTGCGGCGGGCGGGCGCGCCGCCGATCTCGCGGGTAATCTTTGCAATGCATTCGCGCAGCGCGGGCACGACGTGTTCGTGCAGCCACTCGGGCGGGCACTGGCTCGACGCGCCGCCGCAGTTCACCGAATAGCGCTGGCCGGACGGGCCGATGAAGCCGGCCGCGACCGCGTTCAGCCCTTCGCGCCATTCGCCGACCGCGATCGCGTGGCCGTCGCGCATCGCATCGTCGAGCGCCGGGTTCAGCCGTGCCGATACGTGCGGCCAGTCGTCGCCGGCCGTGGCGCGCAGCGCGTCGAGCAGCGTGCGGCGCTCGTCGTCCTCGAGCGCAGCCAGATACGCGCGGCCCACCGCGGTGCGCGCGATGTCCATCCGCGAGCCGATCTCGAGGCGTGTGACCAGCACGGCGGAGCGCGGGCGGATCACGTCGATCGCGACCATGTCGAGCCGGTCGCGCACCGCGAGATGCACCGACAGCGACGTACGCTCGGCGAGCTCGATCATGAACGGCCGCGAGCGCGCCCGGATGTCGAAATTGCGCAGGAAGCCATGGCTCAGCTCCAGCACCGACGCGGTCAGCACGAAGCGCTCGCTGTCGGGAAGCTGAAACAGGAAGCCGGCGCTGACGAGCGTCGCCGTGATGCGCGACACGGTAGGCTTCGGGATGCCCGTCAATTCCGTCAGTTCGCGGTTGCTGACCGGGGCGTCGGCGGCCGCGATCCGGCGCAGCACAGCGAGGCCGCGTGCGAGTGCGGTGATCTCGTCGGGCGACGATTCGCGATCTCGGGGCGCGGGAGGCGTTACAGGTGTCGACACGGGGATTTCTCTCTATTTCCGAAACGCAATTTCAATTTTGTTGATATTGTACGATGATTGTCAAAGTATGCATGTTCCATGGGTGAATCGTTCATCCGATGAGATTTTACGGGTTCACCCTTGGTTTATTAGGAAAGCGCTCAAATGTGCATTGCCGGAAAGTGCAGAAACCGGTGCAAATACCGCTTGACTTGTCGGGCGGAAACGGAAAGAATGTCTCACGTTTTCGAAACATCGTTTCAGGAGTTTAACCGGCAACGGTGTTTCGCGCAGTCTCTCAGGTTCTAGCACGGCCCTCGGAATGGCTAGAACTTTTTTAGCGCCACGGTCTCCGTGGCGCTTTTTTTTGCCCGTCCGTCCCGGACGCGTCAGGCCCGTATTATCCCCGATCGCTGAAAACCGTTCTTTCGACCCGGCGCGCGTACGCCGCGTGCATCCGTGTCGGCGGCGCACGCGCGAAAAAAAGCGCGACGCCCGGATGGGCATCGCGCAAGAACCGGCGTGGAGCGCCGACGAATGAAACGTGATGAAGATGGTGCCCGGTCAGGGACGCCCGGTCAGGGACGCCCGGTTAGGGACGTCCCGTCAGCGGACGCGCGGCGACGGCACGCGGGCAGCGCGCGCCGCTCGCGCGACGCGATTACGCCTTCGCGAGCTTGATGCTGGTCGGCTCGGCCGTCAGGTAGCCGACGCTCGCGCCGAATCGGTCCTTGTAGTTTGCGCGCACGAGCGGATCGAGCGTCGGCTTCACCTTGTCGTGCAGCGGCGACTCCCAGTCGCCCGCGTGCTGGAAGTTGCTCATGATGTAGGTCCAGCCGTTGATCTCGTCCACCGCGTGCAGGCCCGTCGATTCGGCGCCGGCCGGACACGACAGCACGCGTGTGAGCGATTTCGTGTCGACGTTGTACGCCCACAGGAAGTTGTTCACGTGCATCCCCGAGTCCTCGCCGATGAACAGCGTGCGCAGCTTCTCCGAGAACTTCAGGTTGTCGGGGTTCGCGATCTTGTCCGGGTTCGCGAGGTTGCCGAGCGCGTCGGCCGCGGCGAGATCCTCGCCGACGAGCGCGGCCGGCGCGCTCATGTCCACCGGCACCCATTCGCTGTCGATCGCGGCGCCCGACGTGTCGCGCTGGCCGCCCTTCAGGTTCAGCGCGTAGACGGCGCCCGCGGCGATCTTCTTGTCCAGCGCGACGTCGCGCGACACCGTATTGCCCTTGACCATCGACGTCTCGATCCGCGACATCGCCGTGTAGACGATCTTGTCCTTCGCGTTGACCGTCGTGCCTTCGAGCTTCGTGAACGCCATGCTGCCGCCGATCAGCGCCGCGTAGCGATGCGTCTCGAGGAAGGCTGCCGCCTTTTCCATTCCCGGCTTCACGCGGATCCAGTTGAACTTGCCGCCGAAGTGAATCTTCGTGTAGCTGGCGTCGTTCGGGTCGGTCGTCGTCAGGTCCATGATGTCCGACGCCTTCAGCGTGTTCGCGAGCGTCTCGATCTCGTTGCTGGTCGCGTGGCCGATCTTCAGCCACGTGAGCGTCGCGCTACCCGCGCCGGCGGACGACGTCTGCGTCCACTTCGCGACGTACAGCGTGCCGGCCGACAGGTCGGCCGCCTTGTCGGCGACGAACATGAACAGGCCGCCGTTGGTCGCATCGTCGCCCATCATCACGGTGCGCTGGTCCGGCATCACCTGGATCAGCTCGTGCGAGATGCGGCCGAGGCAGTAGTGCTTCTTCACCGTGCCGGTGCCGTCCGGGTTCACCGTGATCTCCGGCAGATGGCCGTAGTGGTAGGGGTTCGCCTTCGTCTCGTCGCCGAACGTGTTCTTGCTGAACGCCTTGAACTGCGCGTCGGTCGCGGCCTTCGTCGCGTCCGGTTCGTATTCCTCGCTCGACAGATGCGTGCCCCACGGCGACAGGCTCGCGCCGCAGGTGATCCACAGCCCGTGCGCTTTCGACGTGTCGACGTTGTGATACTTGACGACCTTCAGCGCGCCGCTGGACGGATCCTGGTCGAGCGTGATCACCGCGATCGGCGACGGCAGCTGGCCGTACTGCGACGCGCTTGCCTGGTCGCGCGTCGTGTATTCGAACTGCACGACCGCGAACACTGTGTTCCCCTTCACGCCGGGCACGTTCGCGTTCTTCAGCGTCAACAGCGAACTGCCGTCCGGGCAGTCCGAATAGAACTGGCGCTCCTTGCCCGCGACCGAACGGTCGATGATCGGCTGGTTGTTGATGTCGTAGTAGCCGCCGGCCAGGATCGTGCCGCCGTTGCCGTCCGGCACCATGTCGCCCGTGACGAAGAACGGCCGGTACGCGAGCTTGAAGTTGCGCGACGAGCCGTCCGAGAACGACACCGACAGCGTCGAGCCGACGGTCGTCGTGGCCATCGCGGCCGCATTGTCGAGCGTCGGCGCGGCCATCGCCGAGAACGCCGCCGACGTATATGCGGCGGCCGGCGTCGTAGCGGTCGGACCGTCGTCACCGCCGCAGCCCGTCAGCAGGGCCGGCAGCGCGAGGCCGGAGAGGGGCAGCATGGGCGCGCCGGCGAGGATCTTCAGGGCCTGACGACGGGAAGCATTGGGCAACGCGGGCATGTGGAGTCCAGTTTCAGATGTTGGAAGAATGGCCTTCGCGACACGCAGGCGCTCGGCAAGCTTCGCGAAGGCAAGTTGAAAACTGGACGGAAGTGTAGGGACCCTACATGAAAGTTTTTTGAATTGAAAACGTAATGATGCGCCGACGTGCGTGACGCTGGACTCGCGCAAGCCCGGCGCACGCAGCGGCGATGCTCACTCGCGTTCGGGCGTCGCCGAGATCCGGTGGATCGACAGGTCGGCGCCGTCGAATTCGGCTTCGCGATCGAGCCGCAGGCCGACGGTCGCCTTCAGCGCGCCGTACACCAGCGCGCCGCCCGCCGTCGCGATGACGATGCCGCCGAGCGTGCCGATGAGCTGCGACGCGAACGATACGCCGCCGAGGCCGCCCAGTGCGGGCTGGCCGAACACGCCGGCCGCGATCCCGCCGAGTGCGCCGCACATCCCGTGCAGCGGCCACACGCCGAGCACGTCGTCGATGCGCCACCTGTTCTGCACGCAGGTGAACATCGCGACGAACAGTGCACCTGCCGCTGCGCCGGTGACGAGCGCACCGATCGGGTGCATCACGTCGGAGCCCGCGCACACGGCGACGAGACCGGCGAGCGGTCCGTTGTACGTGAAGCCCGGATCGTTGCGGCCGGCCATCCACGCGGCGAGCGTGCCGCCGACCATCGCCATCAGCGAGTTCACCGCGACGAGGCCGCTGATCTTGTCGAGCGTCTGCGCGCTCATCACGTTGAACCCGAACCAGCCGACGGCCAGCACCCACGCGCCGAGCGCGAGGAACGGGATGTTCGACGGCGGATGCGCGGCGATCCGGCCGTCCTTCGCATAGCGGCCGTGGCGCGCGCCGAGCAGCAGCACGGCCGGCAACGCGACCCAGCCGCCGAACGCGTGCACGACGACCGAGCCCGCGAAATCGTGGAACGGCGCGCCGAACGCGTGCGTGAGCCACGCCTGCACGCCGAAGCGCTCGTTCCACGCAATCCCTTCGAAGAACGGATAGATGAAGCCGACGATGATCAGCGTCGCGACGAGTTGCGGATTGAATTTCGCGCGTTCCGCGATGCCTCCGGACACGATCGCCGGGATGGCTGCCGCGAACGTCAGCAGGAAGAAGAAGCGCACGAGCGCGTAGCCGCTGTGCTGCGACAGCGTGCCGATGTCGTCGAAGAACTCGACGCCGTACGCGATCGTGTAGCCGATGAAGAAGTAAGCGAGCGTCGACACCGAGAAGTCCACGAGGATCTTCACGAGCGCGTTGACCTGGTTCTTCTTGCGGACCGTGCCAAGCTCGAGAAATGCAAAGCCCGCGTGCATCGCGAGCACCATGACGGCGCCGATCAACAGGAACAGTGTATCGACGCCGGATTTCAGACCATCCATGCCGGGGCTTCCTTGCGCAAAAAACGGGCAAGGAATGCAAGTATCGGGTCAAGTTGGTGAACGACTGCGTTCAATTGGTGCGAATGGTGGCCCGGAGCGCCGTGCGGCGCGGCGTCCCGACGATGCGTGCACGGAAGCGGGGCACGTATGCTGCCGCAATAGGCGTGGCGGCCTTGCACGCGCATGGTGCGACGCGTACGCAACTGGTGCGTATGGCGCGCGTCGGGGCGCGAGGTGGTGCGCCGCGATGCACCGGTCCGGCGCGTCAGCGGCGCGCGAACAGCGCTGGCGGCCGGCGCAGCCGCAATGCGCACAGACACCAGTATGCGGCGACGGTAACGAGTCCGAGCGCGGCGAAGGCCAGTGCGGCGAAGCCGGGGAGCGACTGCTCGTCGCCGCTCGGGCCGAGGATGCCTTGCGTGACGATCAGCGCAGCCGTCCAGAAGCCGATCACGGCTTGCGCGAGCAGGCGCGCGGCGGCGACGCGGCGTGGACGGCCCGACGCGCGCAGGCACCGCACGGACGGCGCGCGAAGACACAGGAAGAGCGTGGCGGCGAGCAGGGCGGCCAGCGCGATGAACCAGTCGATGAGGAAAGCCATGATGAGGCGGAAAGCAGACGGAGCGGGTTGAAGGGCCCACTTTAGTGTCGCCGCGACCGGGATTGAATCAGACGAATCCGAAATTGCAGTGCATCTTCAAGCGGCAGTGGTCATTTCCGTTGTTCCACAGGCGGTATCATCGACGTCGGTCCAACCATTCAGGCCGTGCGGCGCACGGCCGGAGATTGCTGATGAAGATGAAGACTTGGCGGGCGCGTCGCGCGTCCGGAGCGGTGCTGGCAGTTGCGGCCGCCGGTGCGGTGTTGTTGCTGGCCGGCTGCGAGAAGTCCGGCGCGCCGGCCTCGCAGCCCGACACGGCCGCGAGCGCGGCTGCCGATGCCGCCAACAACGCGGCGAAGGCGCTCGATCAGGTGGCGAGCACGGTCAACCAGCAGATCAATGCCGCGAAGGCCGGCATCGCGTCCGCGGCGTCGGCCGTGCCGCCGTTGTCGGCGAGCGGCCTCGCATCCGCTGCGCAGGCGCAGTTCGACGCGGCCGCATCGGCTGTCGTCGCCCACGCGGCATCCGAAGCGGGCGCGCGGATGGCGGAGGCCGGCAAGAAGCTCCAGCAGTGGAGCCAGCAGAACGCGGCCGGCGCAAAGCCCGCCAGCGGCGAGTAATCGGGCGCTTGCGCGATGCGCAAAATGTAATTATAGTGGTTACACATTGTCGCCGGCTGCGGTTCGGGCCGGCGTCGCCGAATGGACGAGGAATGAATACCAGCAGCCGGTTTGCGTTTGCCGTTCACGTTCTTGCGTTGCTGTCGATGCAGGAAGGTGTGCCGCTGTCGTCCGACATCATTGCGGGCAGCGTGAACACGAATCCGGCGCTGATCCGTCGGCTGCTTTCGATGCTGGCGGCCGCGGGGCTGACCACGTCGCAACTCGGCGCGGGCGGTGGCGCGTTGCTCGCGCGGGAGCCCGGGGAAATTACGCTGCTCGACGTGTACCGCGCGGTCGACGATGCGCAGTTGTTCGCGCTGCACCGTGAAGCGCCGAATCCCGCGTGCGTCGTCGGCCGGCACATCCAGGGTGTGCTGATCGACTACATCGGCGACGCGCAGCGGGCAATGGAAGCGTCACTCGCCACGCGAACGCTTGCTGACGTCACGGCAGACGTGCTCGAATCCGAGCAGCGCAACCGGCCGGCGGGTAGCGCCAGCGGCTAAGCACGGGCCGCGACGCGCATCACACCGGGCGGGATGCCGGGCGACGCACACGCGCGGCGACCGGCACGACGGAGTTCCGCTCCGTTTTTTTTCGGCTTTATATGTAATCGCTTTGGTTACTTTTACTGATGGAGAATCGACATGACGCAACGTAGCTTGAACATCGCGCTGTTTGGCGCCACCGGCATGATCGGCTCGCGGATCGCGGCGGAGGCCGCACGCCGCGGCCATCGCGTGACCGCGCTGTCGCGCCATCCCGGCGCGGCCGCCGACGGCATTACCGCGAAGGCGGCCGATCTATTCGATGCGGCCAGCATCGCGGCCGCACTGCCGGGTCACGACGTCGTCGCGAGTGCGTACGGCCCGCAGCAGGACGATGCCGCGAAGGTCGTCGCGGCGGCGCGGGCCCTCGTGGCCGGCGTTCGCCAGGCGGGGCTGAAGCGGCTCGTCGTCGTGGGCGGCGCGGGTTCGCTGGAAGTCGCACCGGGCAAGCAGCTCGTCGATACCGAAGGTTTCCCCGATGCATACAAGGCGGTCGCGCTCGCTCACCGGGACGCGCTCGGATACCTGCAGACCGTCGGCGATCTCGACTGGACCTTCTTCGCGCCGGCCGCACAGATCGCACCGGGCGAGCGCACGGGTACGTTCCGCACGGGCGTCGGCAAGCTGATCGCGGACGCGCAGGGCAACAGCAAGATCTCGGCGGAAGATTACGCGGTCGCATTCGTCGATGCGCTCGAGCATCGGAGCTTCGTGCGCGAAGTCGCGACGGTCGCGTATTGAGCGAAGGGACGGCGGCGCACACGCAGCGCTCCCGCATCATGCGCCGTATGTGCGCGTAGGGCGCGCATGCGCCCCGTGCGATCGACGACTTCAGGCGGTTCCACCTTGACGGGCGGAATCGCCTGTTTCGTCTGCTCTGACGCCGCTAGGCAGCCCGGCGTACGCGGACCGTACACATGGCCGCCGGCTCTTTACGCGATCAGTGTTTATCCCGGTCGACGCCGCGGAGTGGTTTTCATATTGTTCCCCGTCGTGCACGATGCATAGAAAAAATTTCTATCTACGAGGGACTGGGTAAATGGACGCCATCGATCGCAAGCTGCTGGAGCTGTTGCAAGCAGACGCGACGCTGCCGATCGCGGAACTCGCGCAGCGCGTGAACCTGTCGCAGACGCCGTGCTGGAAGCGTGTGCAGCGCCTCAAGGAGACCGGTGCGATTCGCGCACAGGTCGCGCTGTGCGATCCGCGCAAGCTCGGCGTCGGAACGACCGTGTTCGTCGCGATTCGCACGAATCAGCACACCGAGGAATGGGCGCAGCGTTTCACGCAAGCCGTGCGCGACATGCCGGAAGTCGTCGAGGTATACCGGATGAGCGGCGAGACCGACTATCTGCTGCGCGTCGTGGTGACCGGCATCGACGACTACGATCGCGTGTACAAGCAGTTGATCCGCGCGGTGCCGCTGTTCGACGTGAGTTCGTCGTTCGCGATGGAGCAGATCAAGTATTCGACTGCGTTGCCGGTGCGCGACCTGTCCGAGCCGGCGTAGCGCACGGGACGCCGCGCGGCCGCAGCGCTTGAGGTTGCTGCCCGCGCGTGCCGTAGCCACCGATTCGTCAGCGTGCAGTCGGCCGCGTGCGGCATGTTAATGGCGACGTATCGTGCGGCGTTATCCATGCGTGCGCATTCGGGTGCCGCCGCTGCCGCCGCGCGCCGTCGACGTGCGCCCCGTGCGCTCAACGGCCGCGCGCCAACGCGCGCGCACGTTCGTCCGCGAGCGCGTCGCGGCGCACGAATTCGGCGACGAACGGGCTCGCCGGATGGTGGTGCAGCGCATAGGGCGTGTCCCACTGCGCGAGCCGCCCATCTTTCATCACGCCGATCCGGTCGGCGATCGCGAATGCTTCCGCCTGGTTGTGCGTGACGAGGATCGCGGTGTGACCTGTACGTTTCAGGATGTCGCGCAGCTCGAACGCCAGACGCTCGCGCGTGTCGACGTCGAGGTTCGAGAATGGCTCGTCAAGCAGCAGCAATTCCGGCGACGGTGCGAGCGCGCGCGCCAGCGCGACACGTTGCTGCTGGCCGCCCGACAGCTCGTGCGGGTAGGCGTTGCCGGATTGCGCGAGCCCGACGAGTTCGAGCATGTCGGCGACCCGCGCGCGCCGTTCGGCCTTCGGCATCCGCCGCAACCCGAACGCGACGTTGTCGGCCGCGCTCAGGTGCGGGAACAGCGCGTAGTCCTGAAACATCATTCCGATACGCCGCCGTTCGGGCGGCACGTCGAGCGATGGCGCCGCGACCGGCATGCCGTCCAGCACGATGCGTCCGGTCCGCACCGGCTCGAAGCCTGCGATCGCGCGCAGCACCGTGGTCTTGCCGCAGCCCGATGCGCCGAGCAGGCAGCCGATGTCGCCGCGCGGAAGCGCGAGGCTCAGCCCGTCGACTACCATGCGGCTGCCGCTCGGTGTGTCGTAGGCGACGCAGAGGTCGTCAAGTTCAAGCAGGGTCACGGTGTCAGGCTCCGATCTTGTGGCGGGTGCGCGCGAGCAGGATCACGGGCACGAGCCCGGCCAGCACGATCGCGAGCGCGGCGACCGCGCCTTCTTCGTAGGTGCCGCGCGCGGCTTCCGCATACAGCCACGTCGCGAGCGTGTCGAAATTCAGCGGACGCAGCAGCAACGTCGCCGGCAACTCCTTCATCGCATCGACGAACACGAGCAGCGCGCTCGTCGTGAGTGCAGGACGCAGCAGCGGCAGATGCACGCGGCGCAGCGTGCCGCCGGCCGTCTCGCCGAGCGAGCGCGCGGCATGTTCGAGCGACGGCGGAATGCGCGCGAGTCCGGCTTCGATGCTGCCGGCCGAGATCGCGAGAAAGCGCACGGTGTACGCGATCACGAGTGCGGCCGCAGACCCCATCAGCAGCAGCCCGTCCCGGCCGAGTGCGGCGCCGAGCAGCCGGTCGGCCGCTGCGAACGGAATCAGCAGCCCGATCGCGAGCACGGTACCCGGTACCGCATAGCCGAGGCTCGCGATCCGCGCGCATGCGCGGGCCGGGCCCGCACGTGCGCTGTCGCGCTGCGCGCGCGCCGCCCACGCGACGACGAGCCCGCACGCGAGCGTGGCCGCAGTCGCGGCGGCGGCGATCGACAACGTGTTCGCGAGCCCGGTCAGCAACTGCGCCGATACGCCGCCGACCAGGTGCACCCGCTTGCCGGTTTCGACCGCGAGATACGCGGCCGGCGCGCCGAAGCCGAGCAGAACCGGCAGCCAGCCGAACGCGGCCGCGCACCAGGCGGTTGCGCCGGTCAGCGTGCGCGGCGCGATCGGCCGCATGCGCCGCCCGTGCGCGTAGCGCTGGCGGCGGCGCCCGTAGCGTTCGAGCGCGATCATGCCGACGACGATCGCGAGCATCGCGAGCGCGATCTGCGCGGCACCGGCGAGATCGGAGCGGGTGACCCACGTCGTGTAGACCGACACCGTCAGCGTTTGTACGCCGAGGAATTCGGACGCGCCGATGTCGTTTAGCGTTTCGAGCAGTGCGAGGCTCACGCCAACCGCGATCGCGGGCCGAGCCAGCGGCACGACGACGCGCCAGAACGTGACGATGCGCCCGGCACCGAGCGTGCGCGCGGCTTCGAGCAGGCTTGCGGACTGCGTGACGAACATCGCTCGCGTGCTCAGGTACACGTACGGATACAGCACGAAGCCGAGCACGAAGATTGCGCCCGGAAGCGAGCGCAGATCGGGCAGGCGGAACTGGCGCGGGCTGTCGAAGCCGAGCAGCCAGCGAATCGTGCCCTGCACGGGGCCGATCGGGTGCAGCAGGTCGAGATACGCGAACGCGACGATATAGGTGGGCACCGCGAGCGGCAGCAGCAGCGCCCAGGTCAGCACGCGGCGGCCGGGAAAGTCGTACGCGGTGACGAGCCACGCGCAGCCCGTGCCGATCACCGTGACGATCGCGCCGACGCCCGCGAGCAGCATCAGCGTATTGACGAGCGCCTGCGGCAGTACGAATTCGGCAAGATGCGCCCAGTGAGCGAGATCGGCGCCGAACGCGGCGGCGACCAGCACCGCGAGCGGCGCCGCGACCGCCGCGGCGATCGCGACGGCCGCAGCCAGCCAGGCGCCGCCCGCGCGCAACCGGAACGGCTGGCGACGCGCGCGGACGAAAGGTGCGTTAGTTGTCAAAGCCGACCTTGTCGACGAGCTGGCTGGCCGCCTTGCGATGCTTCGCGATGTCGGCGAGCGGCAGCGGGTCGATCTTCAACGGGCCGAAGCTCGCGATCACCGGGTCGAGCTTCACGTTCGCGCGCACCGGATATTCGTAGTTCGCCTGCGCATACAGCGCCTGCGCTTCCGGCGATACCAGGTACTCGAGCAGCTTCACCGCGTTGGCCTTGTGCGGTGCATGCTTCGCGACCGTCGCGCCGCTGATGTTCACGTGCGTGCCGCCGCTCTTCGCGTTCGCGAAGGTCGGACGCACGACCTTGATCGCATCGCCCCACTTGCGCGCATCGGTGCCGGCTTCCGCGTTCTTCATGTGACCGACGTAGTACGCGTTCGCGAGACCGACGTCGCAGATGCCGCCGAGAATATCGCGCGCGACGTCGCGGTCGCCGCCGGTCGCCTTGCGTGCGAGGTTCGCTTTCACGCCGCGCAGCCACTTTTCAGTCGCAGCCTCGCCGTCGTGCGCGATCATCGCGGCGACGAGCGCCGTGTTGTACGGATGCTGGCCGGAGCGGATGCAGACCTTGCCCTTCCATTTCGGATCGGCGAGATCTTCGTAGCGGAATGCGTCGACCTTCAGGTCCTTCTCGACGTACAACACGCGATCGCGCAGCGACAGCGCATACCAGTCGCCTTGCGCGCCGCGCAGATTCGCGGGAATCGCGTCGTCGAGCACCTTCGAGCGCACCGGCTGCGCGAGCCCGCCGTCGACCAGGTCGAGCAGGTTGCCGATGTCGACCGTCATCAGCACGTCGGCCGGCGATTGTGCGCCTTCGGCCTTCACGCGTTCGAGCAGGCCGTCCTTCACGAATACCGTGTTGACCTTGACGCCGCTCTGCTTCGTGAACGCGTCGATCAGCGGCTGGATCAGCTTCGGCTCGCGGGTCGTGTACAGGCTCACTTCCTCGACGGCCTGGGCAAGCGGCGCGAACGCGGCGGCGGCAACGGCGAGGGCGCCGGCGAGCGGCAGCAGGCGGGTGCGCGGATTCGACATGGTGACTCCGGTGAGGCAGGCGGAGGAGGAAGCGTTTCGGGACGTGCCTGCCGCCCGAGCGGCCCGAAACATTACAAAACGAAAGATTTGCGATTCTAAATCGAAATGGGAATGATTATCAAATGAAAGCGTGCGAAAGGCGGCGGGAAGGTGAAGGTCGGTTAACGCAACGGCTGGGCGCGGCACGGGTACAAGCGCGTAGAATGCCCGCTTCAACGAATCCGACGGAGCCGCACCGACCATGAACGATCAGCGCAAGAAGAACCCTGTCCGCAACGTGAGCATCCTGATCGTCGTGGCGGTGCTGCTCGTGATCGGGACGATCCTGTACAACGCGATCTCGCAAAAGCGCGCGTACGACGAGGCTCATCCGGCAGAGGCCGCGAGTGCGAGCGCCGCGTCGCACTGACGTTGTGTGACCCGCTGCGTGATTGCTGCTTGGGCCTTCGGTCTGGCGGCGATGCGCAGCAAGGAAAGGGCGGGAGCTGTGGCGGGTGATGCGTCACATCACGCCGCAATTGACTCGGAAAACGCGGGCGCCGAAGCCGGCGCACCGCGTGGAAAGTTACTCGTGCGTCACCGTGACGCAGCCGCGAACTTCGGGCGGATCCGGATGTAGAACACCGCCGCGAGCAGGGCGAGCCATGCCGCGCCGACGTAGAGCGCGACGCGCGTGTCGTCGAACCAGCCCAGCATCACGATCACGAATCCCATGAACGCGATCGTCAGCGCGGGCGCCACGGGCCACAGCGGCACCTTGAACTTCAGCGCCGCGACTTCCGCGTGCGACAGGCGCCGGCGCATCGCGACCTGCGACAGCAGGATCATCAGCCACACCCAGACGGTCGCGAACGTCGCGATCGCGGCCACGACCAGGAACACATCCTTCGGCATCAGGTAGTTGAGCAGCACGCCGACGAGCAGCGCGCCGGCCATCACGAGCACCGTGACCCACGGCACGCCGTGCCGCGACGTCGACATCAGCACGCGCGGCGCCTGGCCTTGCCGTGCCATCCCGAACATCATCCGGCCCGCACCGAAGATGTCGCTGTTGATCGCCGAAATCGCCGCGCTGATCACGACGAGGTTCAGGATCGTCGCGGCCGACTTCACACCGAGTGCGGAGAAGATCTGCACGAACGGGCTGCCGTCGCCGCCTACGCCGGTCCACGGGCTGATCGACATCAGCACGACCATCGTCAGCACGTAGAACAGCAGGATCCGCGCGGGCACCGCGTTGATCGCGCGCGGAATCACGCGCTCGGGATCCTTCGCCTCGCCGGCGCTCATCCCGATCACCTCGATGCCGCCGTACGCGAAGATCACGACCGACAGCGACGCGATCAGCCCGCCGATTCCGTTCGGGAAGAAGCCGCCATGGTTCCACAGGTTCGCGATCGTCGGCACGTCGGCCGAATGGCCGAAATGCATACCGGTCAGCAGGATCGCGACGCCGCCGCCAATCATCGCGACGATCGCGCCGACCTTGATGATCGACAGCCAGAACTCGAGCTCGCCGAACACCTTCACGTGGCACAGGTTCAGCCCGCAAATCACGGCGACGACGCCGAGCACCCAGATCCACTGCGGCACGTCCGGAAACCAGAAGCCCATGTAGATGCCGAACGCGGTGATGTCGGCAATCGCGACGATGACCATTTCCAGCGTGTACGTCCAGCCGGTGACGAAACCCGCGAACGGGCCGAGGTTCTCGCTCGCGTAGTGGCCGAAGGAGCCTGCTACCGGTTCGCGCACCGCCATTTCGCCGAGTGCGCGCATCACCATGTAGACGGCCGCGCCGCCGACGATGTAGGCCAGGATCACCGCCGGGCCCGCGAGCTGGATCGCCGACGCGGAGCCGTAGAACAGGCCGGTGCCGATTGCCGAGCCCAGCGCGAGAAAGCGGATGTGCCGCGCGCCCAGATGGCGCTGCAAGTTTTTCATCGAGTCTCCGATATCGTTATGCGGCGGACCGGGCCAGCGCGGCCGGTCCTGTTGGCTTAAGTTGTATATACAACTTGAACGTGAACGAATGATAACAAGCGGGGCTACGCGAGCGGAATCGGGTATTCCCTGACTGGCGCGAGCGGAGGAATCGGGCGTGCGGCCGCAGCGATATGTGCGAGCCGGCCGCGTGGGGCGGGTGGATCATGCTTCGCGGAGAACGTTGCAGGAACGGCGGAAACGCCGGGAACGGTGCGGGGCGTCGCCCGTCCGGTGGTTGGCCATGCTTCAGGTACGGTGGGGCGCGAACGGCGCAAGCACCGCCGGCCGACCCGCGTGCGTGTGCGGGCCGGCCGGCGACAGCAGCGCAATGTCACACGTTCATGCGGGCAGCCGGATCACGCTTGCGTCCTTGCGGATCAGCAGCGACGACGCGAGCATCTGCTTGCACTGGTGCGCGAGCACCTTCAGGTCGTGCGTGAGGTCCGCACCGACCGCTTCGGATTTTTCCGCCGACACGACCATTGCGTCGAGGTCGCGCGTGAGTTGTTTCGTCGCTTCGATCCGGTCGGCCGGCGGCGGCTCGCCGGCCTCCGCCTTCTCGAGGTTCTCGAGCACCGCGGACAGTGCGCGGTGCAATGCGTCGTCGTGCGCGAGATGCTCGTCGGCCGCGCACGCGCTGCGGATCAACGGCGCGGCTGCGGTGATCTGCGCGCCGAGCACGTGCGTCTGCACGAGCAGATCGTTCAGCTCCGGCACGAAGCGCTGGTGCGCCTTCGGCTCGATCATCATCCGCTGGAACGCCTGGCCGAGGTTTGCGAACGCGATGTGCACGTCCTTGCGCGCGAGACGGTAGCGATAATCGTCGTCGAGCGTGCCGGCCGGCGTTTCGATTGCCGCGGCGACGACCCCCACGACGGCCGCGCCGTCGCCGGCCGGGACCGGCGGCGGCGACGCACCGCGCCCGGCGCGCCACACCGCCTCGAAATACTTGCGCGTCGACGTAAGCATGTCGGTGACAAGCTTGCCCATCAGCCGGTATTCCCAGTACGGGAACAGCCGGCTCGCCGCGATCGCGATCATGCAGCCCACGACCGTGTCGATCGCGCGCTCGCCGATGATGCGCATGCTGCCCGGCGCGAGCAGATGGAACATCAGCAGCACGTATGACGACGTGAACACGACGCTCGCCGCGTAGTTGAACAACAGCAGGCTGTAGCTCATCACCATCGACCCGAACATGATCGCGATCAGCAGGTGCGGCTCCTTCACCGTGTAGATCAGCGCGATGCTCGCCGCGCAGCCGATCAGCGTACCGACGATCCGCTGCGCATTGCGCTGCTTGGTGAGCGAATAGCCGGGCTTCAGGATGATGATCGTCGTCATCACGATCCAGTACGCGTTCGTCAGCGGCAGCAGCCGGCCGAGCCAGAAGCCGACCGCCACCGCGATCGTCACGCGCAGCGCGTGGCGGAAGCTTGGCGAGCGCATGTTCAGGTTCGAGAAGATCAGCAGCGGCGACATCCGGCGCCGCTGCAGGAAGCGCGTGAGCGCCTTGTCGATCTTCAGTTCCGTTTGCTGCGGGTCGGCATGGCCCGACAGATTGCGGCGCATCCGGTCGATCAGCCGCGTCGCGCTCCAGATGCGCCGGAACGTCGCGAGCACCGCCGCGTACGCTTCCGCATTGCTCGCCGGGAAGTTCTTCTTGCGCATCAGCTCGATCTCGTACTCGATCGCGCGCAGTTCGGCTTTCACGCTGATGCGCGAATGCGGCGCGCGGTTCTCGAGCACCGCGAGACCGATCTCTTCGAGATCGGCGGCCGCCTTGCGGATCAGATCGCGATAGAAAATGATCAGGTCCGAGCCGCCGAACGTATTGCGCACGAGCGGGTAGTCGGTATGCGCGCCGACAAACAGCTCGTGCAGGTCGACGCTGTTGATGAACAGGTTGTACATCGTCGTGCGGCCGGGATCGAGCTTGCCGCGGCGCAGCTTCGGCAGGTTGCGCAGCACGATGTCGCGTGCGGTTTCCTGCGTTTCGACCGCGGTAATCTGCTTGGCAACCAGATTGCGATAGCACTCGTCGAGATCGGCGTCGAGATCGTAGAACTGCGCGCGCGCGAGCAGGTAGTCCGCGCACGCGAACAGACTCTCGGCGAGCGCCTGCTGCTCGATCCTGCGCGCCTGCCATTGCGACACCACGGTCGCCCAGTACGTGTACCAGAGGCCACCGGCGAGAATCCATCCGGCGTTGACGAACGCTTGCAGCGGCGTGAATTTTTCCTCGAGCGTCATCACCATCATGAACAGCGTCGCGAAGCTGATCTGCGGCCAGCGGTTGCCGTAGACGACGATCAGCGACAGCACGAACGTGAGCGGCACGATCGTCAGCCACAGCGCGAAGATGTTCGGCGTCGCGAGGCCGGTCGCGAGCGCGGCCAGGAAGCCGATCACGCTGCACGCGAGCATTTCGTTGTGCTTGTACTTCAGCGGGCCCGGCATGTCGACCACGCAGGCGCCGAGCGCGCCGGTCGAGATCGTGAAGCCGAGCTCCCGGTTGTTGAATACGATCAGACACAGCACGGCCGGCAACGACACGCCGACCGCGATCCGCAGGCCGCCGAAAAAGTACTGGCTGTAAAGAAACTTTCTGATTTCGACCGAATAGCGCATCGATGGGCTGAATGACAGACGAAGACGCCCGGAGCGGCGTATTGACTGGCGACGAGTCTATCGTATTTCGCGGTCCGCAAAACCTGGCCTTTCGGACGAGGTTCGCCGCGGCGGTCCTTTTGCTATCCTTGGTGCTCCCGTTCGTGCGGCCCGGCCGCGCGACGCCCAGACACCCGCTTCATGCTCCATCTCTTCTATTCGAACCGTCACGAAACGCTGGCCGACGCGCTGCTCGACGACCTGGCCGCGTTTCCGGCCCGCAGCCCGTGGGCCCCGCAACAGGTGATCGTCCCGAGCGCGGCGCTGCGCCGCCGGCTCGAGCTCGACATCGCCGTGCGCCACGGCGTGTGCGCGAACGTCGAGTTTACGTACCTCGCGCAATGGCTGTGGGCGCAGATCGGTCGGGTGCTGACGGTGCCTGCGCGCTCGCCGTTCGCGCCCGACCGCCTCGTGTGGCGGTGCTACCGGCTGTTCGCGCAGGCCGCGGGCGGCGCGCCGTGGCTCGCGTCGCGGCGGCTCGCCGCGTATCTGTCCGCGTCCGACGACGCGATGCGCTACGAGCTGGCGCAGCGCGTTGCCGCGGTGCTCGATCATTACCTGACCTACCGGCCCGAATGGCTGGCCGCATGGCAGGCCGGCGAATCGGTGCTGGCGGGCGACGCCGCACCGCGCGGGATCAGCGACGCCGCACGTGACGACGAGCAGTGGCAGGCCGCGCTGTGGCGTGCGCTGCTCGCTGAACTGAGCGACAGCGGCACGCCGCCCGCACATCGCTTTCTCGTCGAAGCGCGCCACCTCGATGCCGAAACCGTCGCGCGCGCGGCGTGGCCGGAATCGGTCAGCGTGTTCGCGCTGCCGACGATGCCGCCGCTGCACGTTGCGCTGCTGCGCGAGCTGTCGCGGTGGATCGACGTGCGCGTCTATGCGCTGAACCCGTGCCGCGAATTCTGGTTCGATATCGTCACGGCCGCGCATGCCGAGGCGCTCGATGCAGCCGGCCGGCTCGACTATCAGGAAGTCGGCCATCCGCTGCTTGCGGAGTGGGGCCGGCAGACGCAGGCGCAGTTGCACATGCTGCATGAGCTGACTGAAAGCGCTGCGTCAGGCGATGCGTCGCGGTACGTTGCGAATCCGGCGCCGACCTGGCTTGCGCGCGTGCAGAACGCGATTCTCGAGCTGCAGCCGGAAGCCGAGCTCGGCGACGCGCCGGCCGAGCGCGGGATCGAGGTGCACGTGTGTCACAGCCTCGCACGTCAGCTCGAGGTGCTGCACGACCGCCTGCTCGCGTGGTTCGATGCCGACTCGACGCTGCAGCCGTCCGACGTGCTCGTGGCGGTCGCTGATCTCGCGGCGGCGGGCCCGCTGATCGACGCGGTATTCGGCACGGCGGGTAGCGGCGGCGCGCGTGTGCCTTACCGGATCACCGGGCTGCCGCCGTCGCAGGCGAACCCGATCGCGCGCGTGCTGCTCGAATGGCTCGCATTGCCGGAGCGGCAGGTCGGCGCGCCGGAACTGGTCGAGTGGCTGCGCGTCGACGCAGTGGCCGCGCGCTACGGGATCGACGCGGCCGCGCTGGAAACGGTGCAAACGTGGCTCGCCGCCGCCGGCGCACGCCGCGGGCTCTCGCCGGCGGCGAGCGACGATGCGGCTGTGCCGGCGCCGCGCCATACGTTCTCCGATGCGCTCGCGCGACTGTTCCTCGGCTATGCGATGCCCGAAGGCGCGGCGCCTGTCGGCGCGTGGCTGCCGATCGAGGCGGCCACCGGCAGCGAGGCAGAACTGCTCGGCCGGCTCGCCCGTTTCACCGACGATCTCGACGGTTTCGCGCGGCGGCTTGCCGACGCGCACACGCCGCGCGCGTGGAGCGAGCTGTTCGCCGACACGCTGGCGCGATTTTTCGACTCCGGCGCCGCTTATGCGGATGCGCTCGCGGGTGTGCGCGACGCGCTCGACGCGATGCTTGCCGCGATGACGGAAGGCGCGCCCGACGAAGCATTGCCCGCGGCCGTCGTGCGCGCGGGGCTGGCGGCCGCGCTCGACGATCCGGCGCGCGGCGGCGTGCCGTGGGGCGGCGTCACGTTCTCGTCGCTGACAAGCCTGCGCGGGCTGCCGTACCGTGTGGTGTGCCTGCTCGGGATGGACGACGGCGTGCTGCCGAGTCTGGCGCGCGCCGACGAATTCGACCTGATGGCCGTACTGCCGAAGCTTGGCGACCGGCAGCGTCGCGACGACGAGCGCAACCTGTTCCTCGACCTGCTGCTCGCCGCGCGCGACCGGCTGCTGATCGCGTACACCGGCCGCAGCATTCGCGACAACGCGCCACTGCCGCCCGCGGCGCTCGTCGACGAACTGCTCGATCACCTCGCAATCGTCACAGCGGGCGCGGATGCCGCGCCGGACGAGGTCGATGCCGCGCGCCGCGCGTTCATCGTCGAGCATCCGCTGCAGCCGTTCGCGGCCGAGTATTTCCGGCCGGGGAGCGAACTGGTGTCGTACGACGCCGAGCGTGCGGCGCTCGCGTCGCTGCTGGCGGCCGAAACGGCGCGGGAGCAGCCGTTCTTCGCGCAGCCGCTGCCGGCGGAGCCGGTCGAACCCGTCGCGTTCAGCGAATTCGAGCGTTTCTGGCGGCATCCCGCCCGCGCGCTGCTGCGCGCGCGGCTCGGCATCGTGCTGTCCGACGCGCAGTCCGAACTGCTCGACACCGAGCCGTTCGCGCTGGACTTCGCGGGCAGCGATGCGCTTGCCGAGCGCGTGTTGCCGCTTTTGATTGAAACGGAGGAAGGCGGCGCACACGACCACGCGCTGCGCATCGCGGATGCCAGCCCGGAACTGCCGGGCGGCGCGACGGGCGCAGTCTGGCGCGACCAGGCGCTCGACTCGATGATGCAACTGGCGTCGAGCGTGCGCCGCGCACTGGCCGACGGAGCGGAGCGGCGGCCGTTCACGCTCGAGATCGCACCTGCATGGCCCGACACCGGCCACGCGCTGTTCGGCGCCGATGAAGCGATGCTGTCCGAAGATGCGGTGAGCGCGCCGCTCGAACTGCACGGCACGCTGAACAGGGTGACGCCGGCCGGCCAGATCATTTATCGCTACGCACGGCCGAGCGCGCGCGACTACCTGTCCGCGTGGCTCGCGCACCTCGTCTACTGCGCGGTGGAGCCCGGCGGCCCGCGCCGCACGCTGTGGTTCGGCAGCGGCGGCGCGTTCGAACTCACGCCCGTCGCGGCGCCGCTCGAACACCTCGGGCCGTTGGCCGCACTGTTCCGCGCGGGCCGGCGCATGCCGCTGCGATTCTTTCCGCGCAGTGCGTGGGCGCGCGTGTTCGACGGCGAGGCCAAGGCCGCGACGGTGTGGATCAACGAACGCGTGGCGAGCGAAGCCGACGATCCGGCCATCGCGATCGCATGGCGGGGCGCCCGTCCGTCGCTCGACGAGCCGTTCAGCACGCTCGCGCGGCTCGTGTTCGAGCCGATGCGGGAACATCTGAAGGAGGACGCATGAGCGCCGCAACCCGGCCACAGGCGGCGCTCGAACTCGACGTGTTCGCGTGCCCGCTCGATGGCGTCAACCAGATCGAGGCGTCCGCCGGTACCGGCAAGACGTGGAACATCTGCGCGCTCTACGTGCGCCTGCTGCTCGAAAAGGATCTCGGTGCGGACGAAATCCTCGTCGTCACGTTTACCAAGGCGGCAACGGCGGAATTGCATGAACGGATCCGCGGGCGGCTCGCGCAGCTCGCACATGCGCTCGATACCGGCGACGACGGCGGCGATCCATTCGTCGCGCGGCTGGTCGAGACGACGCTCGGAGAGGCGGGCGCGCTCGATCCGGAGACGGCGGCGAAGCGGATCCGCCGAGCGCTGCGTGCATTCGACCAGGCGGCGATCCACACGATCCACGCGTTCTGTCAGCGTGCGTTGCAGGAAGCGCCGTTCGCGGCTGCCATGCCGTTCGCGTTCGACATGCAGGCGGACGATGCGGCGCTGCGCTTCGAACTCGCGGCGGACTTCTGGCGCACGCGCGTCGAACCGATGGCCGGCCGCTGGCCGGGCTTCGCGACCTGGCTCGTCGATTCGGGGGCGGGGCCGGCCGCGCTGGATGCGCAACTCGCACGGCGGCTGAAGAAGCCGCTCGCTGCGCTGCGTTGGGACGGCGTCGTCGAGCCGGACGAATCGGCGGAGGCCGCTGCCGACGAATGTTTTGCCGAGGCCGCGCGGATGTGGGCCGACGAGCGCGACGCGATCGACGCGTTGCTGCGCACCGCGCAGCCCGCGCTGAACCAGCGCTCGCACAAGCCGGATGCAGTCGCGGACGCACTCGCTGCGTGGTCCGCGCATTTCGCACGGGGCAATGCGCAGGCCGCGCTTCCGAAAGCCGCGCTCAAGCTGACGCGCACCGCGCTCGTGAAAGCGACGAAGAAAGGCGGCGCAACGCCCGAACACGCGTTCTTCGACGTGGCCGATGCGCTCGAAGCGGCAGTGGCCGCGGCCGAGGCCGCGCAGCGCGGGCGCTGGCTCGCACTGATCGCCGAGTGGCTCGACACGGCACCGGCCGAGCTGGCCGAGCGCAAGCGCACGCGTCGAATCGTGTCGTTCGACGACCTGCTCGCGAATCTGTACCACGCACTGCATGCGCATCCGTGGCTCGCGGACACGCTGCGCGCACGCTATCCTGCCGCACTGATCGACGAATTTCAGGATACCGACCCGCTGCAGTTCGCGATCTTCGACCGGATCTTCGCGCCGGGCGGCCCGCTCTTTCTCGTCGGCGATCCGAAGCAGGCGATCTACAGTTTCCGTGCAGCGGATCTGCACACCTATCTCGCTGCGCGCGCAAGCGCGAGCGCGTGCTACACGCTCGCCGTCAACCAGCGCTCGACGCCTGCGATCGTCGATGCGTGCAACCGCTTCTTCATGTCGAACCCGCGCGCGTTCGTGCTCGACGGGCTCGACTACTACGCGGTTCGGGCGGGCACGCGCGTGCGTCCGCCGTTTGTCGACGAGACCGATTCCGGGCCGGGCGGCGATTTCCGGATCTGGTCGCTGCCGGGCGGCGACGGCACGCTGCTCAAGCGCGACGCGCAGGCGCAGGCCGCGCAGGCATGTGCTGCCGAGATCGCGCGCCTGATGCGCGGCGCACGCGAAGGGCATGCGCGGCTCGGCGACACGCCGTTGTCGCCGGGCGATATCGCGGTGCTGGTGCAGACGCACCGGCAGGGCAGCCTCGTGAAGCGTGTGCTCGCCACGTGGGGAATCGGCAGCGTCGAACTCGCGCAGGCATCGGTGTTTTCGACCGGCGACGCGGAGCAGCTCGAGCGCGTGCTGGCGGCGATCGACGCGCCGGGCGATCTGCGGCGGCTGCGCGCAGCACTCGCGGCCGACTGGTTCGGCCTGGACGCTGGCGCGCTGTGGCGCATGGAGCAGGGCGACGGCGACGCGTCGCGCGAAGCGGCAGACAGTGCGGATGCGATGAGCTGGGTCGAGCGCTTCTCGCGCTATCGACTGCTGTGGCGCGAACGGGGTTTTGCGGTGATGTGGCGCACGTTCACGCGAGAGCTGCGGATCGCCGAACGTCTGATGGCCGGTGCGGACGGCGAGCGTCGCGTGACCGACATCAACCATCTGGCCGAACTGACGCAGGCACGCGCGTCCGCGCAGCCGGGCATCGCGCCGACGCTGCGCTGGCTTGCCGCGCAACGGCTCGACGGCGGCGGCGAGGAAGCCCAGCTGCGTCTCGAATCCGATCGCAACCTCGTGCAGATCGTGACCGTGCACAAGTCGAAGGGCCTCGAATACGCGGTCGTCTTCTGTCCGTTCCTGAACGATGGCGCGTTGCGCGAGCCGCCCGCGTCGGGGTTGCCCGACGCGCGCGAATATCACGACGATGCGGGCGATGCGGTCCTGCATTACGGCTGCGACGACGCAGCCGCCGAGCATGCAGCGCGTCAGGCATTGCGGGAGCAGGCGGCGGAGCGCGCGCGGCTCGTCTACGTGGCGCTCACGCGTGCGGTCTATCGGTGCTATCTCGTCGCCGGGCCGTATCTGTCGTCGCGCTCGACCCGCGAGGCGCGGCGCAGCGTGCTGAACTGGCTCGTGGCCGGCGCCGGCCAGACGTTCGACGCGTGGCTCGACGAGCCGCCCGACGAAGCGGTGCTGGACGCGGCGTGGCAAGCGCTGGCCGGCGGGCCGGTGAGCGTCGCGCCGTTGCCGGTGCCGGTGCGCCGCGAACGGCTTGCGGCCGGCCACGATGCGTCGCAGACGCTCGCGGCGCGCCATGCGACACGCGTGCTGCGCGATGCGTGGCGGATGGCGAGCTTCAGTTCGCTGACCGCGTCGATGGCGCGCGAGGAGGCGGGCGTCGCGGTCGTGCCGGACGACGAATTGCGTCCCGATCACGATGCGCTCGCGGCGGTGACGCCCGACGGTGCGTTCGCGCTGGAAGATGCGGTTGCGACCGAGCCGCCCGACGACGACATCCTCGTGTTCCCGCGCGGCGCGGCGGCAGGCGAGTGCCTGCACCGCCTGTTCGAGCTCAGCCGGTTTGCGGAGCCCGATTCCTGGCATCAGGCCGCGCTCGGTGCACTGCATGACCGGCCGGTCGAGGCCGAGCCCGAACTCGCCGCGCGGCTGCCCGCGATGATGGCGCGGCTCGTCGGCGACGTCGTGCAAACGGAACTCGTGCCGGGCATGCGGCTTGCGGATCTCGATCCCGCGAAGCGTCTCGACGAAATGGGGTTCCTGTTTCCGGCGCCGTCGCTGGATCTGGGCGCGCTGCGCCGGCTGCTGGTCGCGTACGGCTATCCGGACGTTGCGCTGGACGCGGGCATGCTGGCCGGTTTCATCAAGGGTTTCATCGACATGATCGTCGAACATGACGGCCGGTTCTGGATCGTCGACTGGAAGTCGAACCACCTCGGCAATACGCCCGATGCGTACGGCCCGCGCGCGCTCGACGTCGCGATGGCCGATCATGCGTATCACTTGCAGGCACTGCTTTATACGGTCGCGCTGCATCGCTATCTGCGCGGGCGATTGCCCGACTACGACTACGACGCGCACATCGCGGGCTACCTGTATCTGTTCGTTCGCGGTGTGCGGCCCGACTGGCGCAGCGGCGGCGAGCCGGCCGGCGTGCACGCGCGGCGGCCCGCGCGCGAACTCGTCGACGCGCTCGACAGGATGATGGAAGGGGGCCGCGCATGAACGCGCCCGACGATACGCTCGAATTCGCCGGCGGCCTCGTCGCGCGTCTGCCCGAGCCCGCGGATTTCGGCATTGCGCTCGCGGAAGGATTTGCACGCCGTATCGGTGAACTGTCGCGCCGCGCGGGGGCGCCAGCCGCCGCCGCGCGTTGGGCGGCGCGTGCCGCGTTCGCGGCGAGCCGCGCGACCGCGGCTGGCCATGTGTGCGTATCGCTTGCCGCACTTGCGCAACGCTACGACGAATCGGTCGACAACGTGCGCGCGGCGCTTGCGGCGAGCGGGCTGGTGGCGTTCGGCGCGCTCGCGCGCGGCGACGAGCGGCCGCTGATCGTCGACCGGCACGATCATCTATACCTGTCGCGCTATTTCGACTACGAGCGGCGGCTCGCCGATGCGCTGGTCGCGCAGGCCGGCGTCGCCGCGCCGGCCGATGCGCTGGCGCCCGAACGGCTGCGCGACAGCCTCGAGCGTTATTTCGGGCCGGCGACGGGCGACGTGGACTGGCAACGCGTCGCGGCGATCGTTGCGCTGACGGGGCGTGTGACCATCGTCAGCGGCGGCCCCGGCACCGGCAAGACGACTACCGTCGTCGGCGTGCTCGCATGTCTGCTGGACGCGCATCCGGGCCTGCGCATCGCGCTGGCGGCGCCGACCGGCAAAGCTGCGCAGCGAATGCAGGAAGCGCTGCATGCGCGTGCGGGCGACCTGCCGCCGGAACTGGCCGCGCGGCTGCCCGACACGTCGTACACACTCCATCGCCTGCTCGGCGGCGGCGGGGCGGCGGGCTTCCGTCATCATCGCGACAATCCGCTGCCGTACGACTTGATCGTCGTTGACGAGGCGTCGATGATCGACGTCGCGCTCGCCGCGCATCTCCTCGACGCGCTCGCGCCGGGCGCGCGGCTCGTGCTGCTCGGCGACAAGGATCAGCTCGCCGCGGTCGAGGCCGGCGCGGTGTTCGCGGAACTCAGTGCGCGGCCGACGTTCACGCCCGCGGCGCGTGCCCGGATCGCGGAGGCGCTCGGGATCGACGAGGCGGCATTCGTTGCCGCGTTGCCAGTGCCTGACGGCGACACGGCAGGCGAGGTTGACGCCCGAATGCCGGCTTCGGCCTCCGCCCCGGCTTCGGCTTCGGCTTCGGCTTCAAATCCACCCACCGCATCGTTGCCCGCGACGGCCGCACGCAAGCCGGCAGCACGGCGGCATGTGGATGCGCGCCAGGCGTCGCTGTTTGACGACGAGCCGTCGGACGAACCGCCGGGTCGTGCCGACATCGCGCCGCCCGCGGCTTCACCGCCACTCGCGCAGCCGACGCCGGCCGACACCGACGCCGGGAACGGAGTTGCAGCGTCCGATCCCGCATGGATCGAGGCCGACGAACTTGCATGGCTCGATGCGGTCGAGCTTGCGCCGTTCGATCCTGCGCTCGCCCCGGCTGCCGCACCGCGAGCCGACGACATCGCCGCAGCGTCGCCCGCACCCGCACCGCTCGCGGACTGCGTCGTATGGCTCGAACGCAACTACCGCTTCGGGCTCGACTCGCCGATCGGCCGCCTGTCGCTCGCGATCCGTCGCGGCGACGTGCAGGCCGCGCTCGATGCACTGCCTGCCGACGATACCGCGGCCGCGTCGTTCCACGACGACGCGGGCGATACGCTGTCGGCGTCGACGGTCGAGCGGCTGGCGCGCCGGTTCGGCGCATATCTCGATGCATTGCGTACTGCGTTGTCCGAGCCGGTGCCCGATCCGTTGCCGTTGTTCGATGCGCTCAACCGCTTCCGGATCCTGTGCGCGACGCGCGCGGGTGCGCGAGGCGCCGAGCACGTCAATACGCTGGTGGCGACGCACGTGCGGCATGTCGCACGCGTGCCGCTCGCGGTCGGCGCACACTGGTTCGCCGGGCGGCCTGTCATGGTCACGCGCAACGACTACGCACTCGGCCTGTTCAACGGCGACATCGGCATTGCGTTGCCGGACGCGCACGGCGTGCTGCGCGTGTGGTTCCGGCGTGCCGACGGCACCGCGCGGGCGGTTTCGCCCGCCGCGCTGCCGCCGCACGAAACCGCATTCGCGCTGACGGTCCATAAATCGCAGGGCTCCGAATTCGACGAGGCTGCGCTCGTGCTGCCGGCATCGTTCGGCCGCGTGCTCACGCGCGAGCTCGTCTATACGGCCGTCACGCGCGCTCGTACGCGCGTGCAGGTGATCGGCCCGCGACGCGTGCTCGCACAGGCGGTCGCGACGCGCACACAACGCGATTCGGGCCTCGCCGCCCGTGTGGACGAGGCGCTCGCGCGGCGCCGCAGGGAGACGTCGCGATGATGATCCGCTATAGGCTCGATCCGGCCGAAGTCGAGTGGACCGCCGTGCGCGCGCAGGGCGCCGGCGGCCAGAACGTCAACAAGGTGTCGAGCGCGATTCATCTGCGCTTCGACATCCGCGCGTCGTCGCTGCCGCCTGTCATCAAGGAGCGGCTTCTCGCGCTGTCCGACCAGCGCATCACGCGCGACGGGGTCGTCGTAATCAAGTCGCAGGAATACCGCACGCAGGAGAAAAACCGCGAGGCCGCGCTCGCGCGGCTCGATGCGCTGATCGGCAGCGTTGCGTTCACGCCGCGAGCGCGGGTCGCGACGCGGCCGACGCGCGCATCGAAGGAGCGGCGACTCGAGCACAAGTCGCGCCGCAGCATGGTGAAGTCGGGAAGGGGAAGGGTGATCGACTGACGCAATGCGGGCTCGGCGAGCGCAGTGCGCGAATGTCCGTCGCCAAGCGCTATCGCATCACGGTTCCCGCGCTGTCGAGTACGAAGTCGACGCAGAACACGACGAGACGCCCCTGCGCACGGATCGCGACCGCGGCGGTGTAGCAGTCGCGGCCTTCGGTCAGCGAGAAGTGCGGGCCCATCAATGCGACGCGCCCCGGCGCCGCGATCGCACGCTGGAAATATGGGCGTCGCGACCAGTTGCTGTGCGTTTCGGGAAACAGCGGTGCGAGTCGCGTGCCGCCTGCAAGGCTGTCTTCCGGATGTGCGCTGATCGACGGCAGGAACTGTTCGCCGATCTCGTCGGTAACGAACACGCGTCGCGCAGCCGGTACCGCGAATACGCGTCGCGCGGCGTCCTGCAGGTTGCCGCTTGCGGAAAATGCGGTCGCGCCGGCGAGCACGAGTCGCTCGATCGCATCGAAGCCGGGCTGCTCGGCGATCGCGGGCGTATGCCGCCGCGCGATGAAGCGTTGCCATGCGGCGTCGAGCATCGCCGGTGCCGCGGCGCTCGCGTGCGCGATCGATGCGTCGGGCTGGCCGAACTGGAAGCCCTGCACGAAATCGATGTCGGCCTCCATGAGCGTCTGCAGCGCGTCGTCGCTTTCGACACCCTCGGCAAGCACCATCGCGCCGGCCTGATGCAGCATCGATACGAGGTGATGCATGATCCGGCGATCGTCGGCCGACGCGTTCGCCCGCTCGACGAGCGAGCGGTCGAGCTTGACGATATCGGGCCTTGCGCGCCACACGCGATCGAAATTCGAGAAGCCGGTGCCGAAATCGTCGATCGCGATCAGGAAGTCGCGATGCTGGATCATGTCGATCGTGCGCGCGAGCGCGGCTTCGTCGCGCGACGGCTGCTCGACGACTTCAAGCACGATCCGGTTCGGCGGCAGCGCGAAATGCCGGCACAGCGCCTCGACGAATTCCCGCTGCACGAGGCCCGAATCGAGTACGCGCGGCGTCACGTTCAGGAACAGCCAGCCGTCGCCGATTCCTTGCGCGACGAAGTTGGCCGTGTGCAGACAGCGGGCGAGCCGGTCGAGCAGCAGCGCATCCGCGGCGGCGCGCGTCTTGTCGAACAGCGCGACGGGCGACACCAGCGTGCCGTTCGGATCGACGACGCGCAGCAATGCTTCGTACCCGACTACGCGCTTGTGCGTGATCGACAGCACGGGTTGAAACACGCTGCGCAGCGTCGTGTCGCGGTACGTGGCGATCCAGCCGCTGGGTGTCGGCGTGAGGCGTTCGAGCAGGGAATCGAGCGAGAGGTCGCGGGAGGGCTTCATGTCAACGGGCGCCCGGCGGCGAACGAAGGGGGATGTCGTGCCGCCACGCAAAAGCCGTCGCACGCGCAGGTGGACGCGAAAAAACGTGGTGCATCGTGACCGCCTTCTGCGGATGAGTGTCTCGAGTGTAACGGGAATGGCGCGGCGCGCGTATCAGGGTAACTCCAGACGCAAACGCTACACCGGCGTTCGCGCCACGCGGCCGGCGCCGGAATGCGGGACGGAAAGGCCGCCGTACCGCTCAGGCCGCTTCGCCGCCGCGCGAACCGAACCCGGGAATCCGCTTGATCACGCCAGTCGCGAGCGCGGTGCCGACCAGCACGATCGCGCAGCCTTCGATCATGACGACCGAAACGTGTTCGCCGAGAAACAGCGCACCCCACAGCAGGCCGAACACCGGGATCACGAACGTTACGGTGATCGCGCGGGCGGGGCCGACATGAGCAATCAGATAAAAGAAGATGAAGTAAGCGATGCCCGTACACGCGACGCCCAGCGCGAGCACGGCGCCCCACGCATGTGCGCCGACCGCGGTCGCCGGCCAGGTCGCAATCGCGAACGGGAGCAACAGCACGGTGGAGCCGATCATGCTGCCGGTCGCGTTGACGAGCGGATCGACGCCGCTAAGCTTGCGCTTCGTGTAGTTGGCCGCGATGCCGTACAGCAGCGTCGCGCCGAGCGCGGCGGCGGCTGCCAGCGCGGTTGCGCTCGCACCGGCGCTGCCATGCGCGTTCGCGATCTGATCCCATACGAGCGTGAGCACGCCGGCAAAACCGATCACGAGGCCGAGCGCACGCGGGAGCGACAGCTTGTCCTTGAGCCACAGATACGCGACGAGCGCGCCCCACAGCGGCGTCGTCGCGTTGATCACCGACGTCACGCCGGCCGACAGCGTCAGTTCGGCATAGGCGAACAGGCAGAACGGCGCGCCCGAGTTCAGCACGCCGACGACGAACAATGGCCACGCGTGCCGGCGCAGCCGCGCACCGAGCTCCGCGGGTTTGAAGCGCGTCAGCGCGAGGCCGGTGAGGAACAGCGCGCCGATACCCACCCGCAGCGCCATCAACGGCGCGACGCCGAGTTCGGCGACGCCCACCCGGATGAACAGGAACGACGCGCCCCACAGGGCGGCGAGGACGGTCAGCAGAAATGCGTTCTTGGGCGACATCGGCGGGGCGGGCAGGGACGGGATGCGATGAATCTTACACCGCGTTACCGAGGCGTCGTTTCACGATCGGATGAAACGACAAGAAACGGACGATCCACGTCGTTCACGTGCCGCCGGCGCGAACCCGCCCGGCAGCCGAGCGCGGGCCGGCTCGTTCGCTCAATGATGGCGCCAGCCCCCGCGTCCGCCGAAGCCGAAGTTCAGCGACAGCGCCGGGCCCCAGTAACCGCCCCATGCCGGCGCATAGACGGGCGCCGGATAGTAGTACGCAGGGCCGGGGTCGACGTACACGGGCGCGGGCTGGACCGGCGCGGCCGTGTAATAGCCGGACGGATAGTAGCCGTAAGGGTAATAGCAGCCCGCGAGTGTCGCGCACGCGACCGCCGCGGCGACGAGGGTCCTGTTCATGATGTCTCTCCGGCGCGGCCGGCAATCGGCAGATGCTTAAGCTTAGGCCGTCGAACGATGACAGGGGGCGCAAAACGGTAACGGATCATTTCCGCACAGGATCGCGCGCCTCGCCGCCCCCGGCGCGCCGCGCGATGCAAAAACGGCGCTTCCGCATCGCGGAAACGCCGTCCGATGGAACCGCCTCGCGCCCGGAGCCGCGGGCGCGGCCCGGCTTACTTGCCGATCTGGTTGCCGATGAGGCCGCCTGCGGCCGCGCCGCCGAGCGTCGACAGCGCATTGCCACCGATCGCCGCGCCCGCTACACCGCCGACCCCGGCACCGATTGCCGTATCGCGCTGGCGCCGCGACATCGAATCGCAGGCCGACAGGCTGGCTACCGTCGCAACGAGCAGCGCGCATACCCCAAAACGCCGAATCGAATAGCTCATGATCGTTGTCCTTGTGGTAGTGAATGGGAGGTCGCGCGACCGGCTCGCGGCCGCGCATGAACCCAATCTACGCGCCGCCTCCTGCGGCTGCTGTAAGGACTTGTTAAGGCGCTTGCGGTTTCGTAATCAATTGTTTCGCGGGCCGTCACAGGCACGCCCGATGCGGGCGCGCCCGCAAAAAAGCCCGCTCGGAAGCGGGCTTCGTTCAGTGCGCGAAGACGCGGCCCGCATGGACCGCATCGCTCGCTCGCCGGATTACTGGCGGTGGTAGATCTCGGCGCCGGTCTTCACGAATTCGACGGCCTTGACCTCCATCCCCTTCTGCAGCGCCTCGCTTTCGGACACCCCTTGCTGCGCCGCGAACTCGCGCACGTCCTGCGTGATCTTCATCGAGCAGAAGTGCGGGCCGCACATCGAGCAGAAATGCGCGACCTTCGCCGAATCCTTCGGCAAGGTTTCGTCGTGGAATTCGCGCGCCTTGTCCGGATCGAGGCCGAGGTTGAACTGGTCTTCCCAACGGAACTCGAAGCGCGCCTTCGACAGGGCGTTGTCGCGCACCTGCGCACCGGGATGGCCCTTGGCGAGGTCGGCCGCATGCGCGGCGAGCTTGTACGTGATGATCCCTTCCTTCACGTCGTCCTTGTTCGGCAGCCCGAGGTGTTCCTTCGGCGTCACGTAGCACAGCATCGCGGTGCCGAACCAGCCGATCATCGCGGCGCCGATGCCCGACGTGATGTGGTCGTAGCCCGGCGCGATGTCGGTGGTCAGCGGCCCGAGCGTGTAGAACGGCGCTTCCTTGCACCAGTCGAGCTGGAGATCCATGTTCTCCTTGATCAGCTGCATCGGCACGTGGCCGGGGCCTTCGATCATCACCTGCACGTCGTGCTTCCACGCAATCTGCGTGAGCTCGCCGAGCGTCTTCAGCTCGCCGAGCTGTGCTTCGTCGTTCGCATCGTAGATCGAGCCGGGCCGCAGGCCGTCGCCGAGCGAGAAGCTCACGTCGTACGCCTTCATGATCTCGCAGATCTCTTCGAAGTGTTCGTACAGGAAGCTTTCCTTGTGATGCGCGAGACACCACTTCGCCATGATCGAGCCGCCGCGCGACACGATGCCCGTCATCCGGTTCGCGGTGAGCGGCACGTACTGCAGGCGCACGCCGGCATGGATCGTGAAGTAGTCGACGCCTTGTTCGGCTTGCTCGATCAGCGTGTCGCGGAAGATTTCCCACGTGAGGTCCTCGGCCTTGCCGTTGACCTTTTCGAGCGCCTGATAGATCGGCACCGTGCCGATCGGCACCGGGCTGTTGCGGATGATCCACTCGCGCGTTTCATGGATGTGCTTGCCGGTCGACAGGTCCATCACCGTGTCGCCGCCCCAGCGGATCGCCCACGTCATCTTGTCGACTTCCTCGCCGATCGACGACGTGACGGCCGAATTGCCGATGTTCGCGTTGATCTTTACGAGGAAGTTGCGGCCGATGATCATCGGCTCCGATTCCGGGTGATTGATGTTCGCGGGGATGATTGCGCGGCCGCGCGCGACTTCGTCGCGCACGAACTCGGGCGTGATCTCGGTCAGTGCGTTCGCGCCGAAGGCCGCGGCGCCGAACGCCTGGCCCGGGTGCTGACGGCCCATCATCGCGGCGAGCTTCGCGCCGTTCGGGCCGCTCGACTTCAGGCTCTCGATGTATTCGGCGCGGCGCTGGTTCTCGCGGATCGCGATGTATTCCATTTCCGGCGTGATGATGCCCTGACGCGCGTAGTGCATCTGCGTGACGTTCTTGCCGGCCTGCGCGCGGCGCGGGTTGCGGTGCAGGCCCGGGAAACGCAGGTCGGCGGTGGCCGGGTCGGCAGCGCGCTCGCGGCCGTACCGGCTCGACAGGCCGTCGAGCACCTCGGTGTCACCGCGCGCTTCGATCCAGCGCTGGCGCAGCGCGGGCAAGCCCGCGCGAATGTCGATCTTCGCGTCCGGATCGGTGTACGGGCCCGACGTGTCGTATACGTAGATCGGCGGATTCTTTTCGCCGCCGAAGCCGGTCGGGGTGTCGGCCTGCGTGATCTCGCGCATCGGCACGCGGATGTCGGGCTGCGAGCCGGTTACATAAACCTTTCGCGAATTGGGCAGCGGGGCGACGGCAGCGGCGTCGACGTGAGCGTCGGCAGACAGAAACTTCGGATTGGCGTTCATGCAATCTCCTGTGCGGGCGCCGGACACGCGCGGCGGCGCTTGCCCGGAGCCCTTGACGAATTGGGGGGCTCGAGCTAAGCTGGAGACGAGGCTTGGTGAGGCGGCGGATTCGTCAGAAGAGTGGCGGCGGAATCCGTACGCTTCCCTGCGCTGGCATTATCCAGATCAGGTTCAAAGGGTATTTCTCACCCGCAATGCCGGTTGTTTGACCGAACGCATTGCAGGACCCCCGCGTTAGCAAGGGCACACGATACACCGGCTTGGCGGCGGTTTCAACCGGCGACGCCAGCATGCGCGGGCACCGGTCCGCGCATGCTGGCGTCGCGTGCCGACGGTGCGCTGCATCATCGATAGCCGTTGCCCGCGCCGGCCATGCGGCCGGCAGTGGCGTAGCAGTGCAGCATCGCGATGGCGTCCGGCCGGTCGAAAAATATTTTCGGACCGGCTGTCATTTCCTGCGACGTCGTCCGTCTATTGGGCTCCTCAAACCCATGTTTCGGAGAAATGTCATGAAAAACGTACTGGTCGCCGCCTGCGTCGCCGCTTTCGCCACCCTTGCAACGGGCGCGTATGCGCAGAACGACGCGATGTCGCAAAACGGTTCGTCGATGTCGAAGGATGCGATGGGCCACGACGCGATGGCGAAGGATGGCGCGATGAAGAAGGGCGCCATGAAGAAGCATGCGATGAAGAAGGACGCGATGTCGCACGACGCGATGGGCAAGTCGTCGGGCGACAAGATGGCGCCGTCCAACTGACGCCGCCGGCGCGGGCGGCCGGCGCGTGCTCGACGATCGCCGGCCGCGCGCGCCGCGTCTTGTCTCGTTGCGTTTGTTCGACCCGTTTCGGGAGTGTTCATCATGCAAACCGTCCCCGCCACGAACCGCGCGGCCGCCGCGCCGCCCGCGCGCCCGATTCATCCGCTATGGGTGCGCGTGAGCCACTGGCTCAACGCGCTCGCGGCGATCCTGATGGCGCTGTCGGGCTGGCGAATCTACGACGCATCGCCGATCTATCCGTCATTCACGTTTGCCCACGGCATCACGCTCGGCGGCTGGCTCGGCGGCGCGCTGCAATGGCATTTCGCGGCGATGTGGCTGCTCGTCGGCAACGGGCTGTTCTATCTGACGATGGCAATCGCGACCGGACGCCTCGCGCGCAAGATGCTGCCCGTCACGCCGGCGTCGGTGTGGCGAGACGTGCGCGCCGCGTTGCGCGGGCGCCTCGCGCACGACGATTTGAGCGTCTACAACGCCGTGCAGCGTGCCGCGTACCTGATCGCGATCGTCGATCTGATCGTACTGGTGCTGTCGGGGCTGACGATCTGGAAGTCGGTGCAGTTCCCGCTTCTGCGCGAACTGTTCGGCGGCTACGACAACGCACGCGTCGTGCATTTCTGGGCGATGTCGCTGCTGGTTGCGTTCTTCGTCGTGCACGTCGCGATGGCGCTGCTCGTGCCGCGCTCGCTGCTGGCGATGCTGCGCGGCCGCTGATCCGTCGAATCCCGGACGAAGGAAATCATCATGTCGGAATCCGAAATCAAGCGCGACGATTCGCGCTGGGCGCTCGACCGCCACTCGCTCGCGCTCGACGTGCGCCGCGAGCTGGAAATGCCGTCGCGGCGGCTGTTCAACCGGCGCATCCTGACGCTCGGCGGCCTGACGATGCTGACCGGCTGCACGCTGCATGACGATGCATCGGTCAACACGTTTCTGGAGCGCGTATCGCGGCTGAACGATCGCGTGCAGGCATGGCTCTTCAGCGGCGAGCGGCTCGCGCCGACTTACACCGAAGCCGACATCACGCGGCCGTTCCCGTTCAACGCGTACTACGGCATCGACGACGTGCCGCATGTCGACGCGTCGACGTACCGGCTCGTGCTGTCGGGCCGCGTGACCGGCAAGCGCGTGTGGACGCTCGACGAACTGTACGCGCTGCCGCACGCGGAGCAGATCACGCGGCATATCTGCGTCGAAGGATGGAGTGCGATCGGCCGCTGGGGCGGCACGCCGTTCGGTGCGTTTCTCGCACGCGCCGGCGCCGATACGCACGCGAAATACGTCGGCTTCAAATGCGCGGACGATTACTACGAAAGCATCGACATGCCAACCGCGCTGCATCCGCAAACGCTGCTCGCGTTCGAATACGACGGCCGTCGCTTGCCGCCGGAGTTCGGTTTTCCGATGAAGCTGCGAATGCCGACGAAGCTCGGCTACAAAAATCCGAAGCACATCATGGAAATCTTCGTGACCGACACCTATCCGGGCGGCTACTGGGTCGACCAGGGCTACAACTGGTTCGGCGGATCGTGAGCGGCGCACGCGCCGTGACGCGTGCGTTACGCGGATTCGCGCACCTTCAGCTCGACGCGCAGGCCGACCGCCGCGGCCATGTTCACGAGCGCGTCGAGCCCGAACAGGTTGATCTTGCCGCGCAGCAGATCGGACACGCGCGGCTGCGTGACGCCGAGCGGCTTCGCGGCCTGAGCCGGGCTGAGCTCGAGCGGCGCGATGCGCTGCTTGAGCGCGATCATCAGTTCGGAGCGCAGCTTCATGTTGCGGGCGTCGGCCGGCCGGCTTTCGATTGCGTGCCACACGCTCGCATGCCGTTCGTTGCTCATCGTTTCGTTTCCAACGTCAGTGCCCGGTAGCGCCGGGCGGCCGGCGCGATATCGGCCTGACAGGTGCGCGCCGACTGCGTGCGAGAGCGGTGCAGCACGTAGATCGCGTCGGCGAACGTCGCGACGTGGATGATCCGGAATGCGCCGCTTGCATCCCCCAGGCGGATTTCTCGTACGCCAGGCCCGACGTTGCGCATCGGCTTCCAGTCGGCGGGTGTCATCCCGGGCTGCACCGGGTCGAACTGGTGACCGGCTTCATCGCGTGCCGGCAACGGAAAGCCGCGAAGCGCGTCCAGCCCGCTGCCCAAGAAAACGACCGGTTTCGGCGGAAGGAGGGCGGCAGCATACAAAATTTTGTATGCGTAGTGTCGGTGGAATCGGCAGGACGCCGGCCGCCGAAAGGGCATGCCGCGCGTCACAACGGTCACGCCATAAACGCAATGCGGCCCGTGAACCGCATGACCGGCCGTCGGCCCGAGGTGTCGATCGCGATGCGTGGACGAGCGCGGGGCTGCCTGCGCGACGCGTGTTCGGCCGCGGCTTCAGCGCGCGCGGTGGCCGCGAATGTCGCGCCGAAACATCAGTCGATATCCTTTCAGACAGGTCGGACGGTGCTTTCGAATCCTTGATGCCATAATGCCGAGCGTGTGCAACCGAAGCGGTTCACGCACGTTTTCTCGATCCTCTGCCGCCGCTCGCCGGTTTTCATTCGTCGCCGTTCGCACTGCCATGTCGTTCCGCACGTTCGCTTCCGCCTTCCTGGTCCCGTCGGGGCCGCTTGCCGGCCTCGCCGACGCCACCCAGCGGAGCACGCGACTCATCGTGCGGGCGGGCTGAACGATGACTCCGCTCGACCGCCTGCTCGATTTCCTCGCCCGCCTGCCGATCCGGATCCGTCTGCCGCAAAGCCGCGGCGGCCGCGTCGCGCTGGCCCTCGTGTTCATCTATTTCGTCTGGGGCTCGACGTACAGCGGGCTGCATTTCGCGCTGCAGTCGTTCCCGCCGCTGCTGCTGTCGGGGTTGCGCAACCTGCTCGGCGGCATCGGCCTGTTCATCTTCGCGCTGCGGCGCAAGCCCGAATGGCCGACGCTGCTGGAAATCCGCAACTCCGCGATCGTCGGCACGATGCTGGTCGCGCTGTCGTCGGGCACGATCGCGCTCGGGATGCGCACCGTCAGCAGCGGCTCGGCCGCGGTGATGGTCGCGACGGTGCCGCTGTTCGCGACCGTGATCGCGGCGGTCGCCGGGCGGCCGGTGACGAAGGGCGAGTGGGCGGCCGTCGCGCTCGGGATGGTCGGCATCGTCGTGCTGAACTCGGGCGGCGCGGCGGCCGCGAACTCGGCGCTCGGCACGATTTGCGTGCTGGCCGGCGCATTGTTCTGGGCGGGCGGCGCGCATCTTGCGACGCGGCTCAAGCTGCCGTCGGACCTGTTCCTGTCGACGTCGCTGCAGATCGGGCTTGGCGGCCTGATGTCCACGCTCGCCGCATGGCTGATGGGCGAGCGCATCGAGCAGGTCGCGGCGGCGCCGGTGTTCGCGTTCCTTTACCTGATGGTGTTCTGCACGATGGCCGCGTATGTCGCGTATGGCTACCTGATCCGCCATACGAGCCCGATCATCGCGAGCAGTTGCATGTACGTGAACCCGATCGTCGCGGTCGCGCTGGGCGCGCTGATGCTCGGCGAGCCGGTGACGACGGCGACGGTGGTCGCGACCGTCGCGATTCTGGGCAGCGTCGGGTTGTCGTTCGTGTTCGATCCCGCGCGCCGGCCTGCGGCGCACGCATCGGCCGACGTTTCGTCGGGCGCGGGCGCCGCCGCCGCCGAGTCGGCAGCGGTGCCGGCAGCTGCCCCGGATCAGCCCGCAATGTCCGATCCGGCGCCGATCCTCGCGCCTTCGGCGGTACCGCTCGCCGTGCCGGCGCCCGGCTCCGTCGTCGACCCGGCCGCCGTCATGGATCCCGCGCCGGCATTCACGCCGCCGCCGGACGGCGAACCGGCCGCGTCGCGCGCCGACGCGTGACGCCGGCGCGTCCGGCGAGGTTCAGCCGCGCCGTGCGCCCCGGGAATGACACCAGCCCGCGAGCGCGGTGAAGAGCAGGCCGGCCGTGCACATGCCGATCCAGCCGAATGCATGCCACGCGGCGACGCCGGCCGACGAGCCGAGCGCGCCGCCGATGAAGTAGCACACCATGTACACGGTGTTCACGCGGCTGCGCGCTTCGGGCTTCAGCGCGTAGATGCGCGACTGGTTCGAGATCTGCGCGGCCTGCACGCCGACGTCCAGCACGATCACGCCGATCACGAGCCCGATGAGGCTCGTCCCCGACAGCGCAAAAATCACGAACGATGCCGCGAGCAGCGCGATCGCGAGCGAGATGATCGCGCGCGGGCCGCGCTTGTCGGCGAAACGGCCCGCGTAAGGCGCGGCTAGCGCACCGGCCGCGCCGACGATGCCGAACAGTCCGGCGGCCTGCGGGCCGAGATGGAACGGCGCGCCGGCCAGCAGCAGCGTGAGCACCGGCCAGAAGGCGCTGAATGCGGCGAACAGCGCGGCGCCCGTCAGCGACGCCTCGCGCAGCCCGCGGAGTTCGATCGCCAGATGCCACATCGAGCCGAGCAACTTGCCGTACGACAGCGTCGACGTCGGCGTGCTGCGCGGCAGCCGCAGCACGATCACCGCGGCCAGCGCGACGAGCGCCGCAACGGATGCGCCGAACACGGCCCGCCAGCCGAAATATTCGGCGATGAAGCCGGCTGCGGTGCGGGCCAGCAGAATCCCGAGCAGCAGGCCGCTCATCACGGTCCCGACTGCCTGTCCGCGTTCGGCCGGCGGCGCGATCTCGGCCGCGAACGGCACGGCTTGCTGCGCGATCGTCGCGAGCACGCCGATCGCGAGGCTCGCGACCGCAAGCACCGCGAGCGAAGGGGCGCTCGCGGCGGCGATCAGCGCGATCGACAGGCCCGCGATCTGCAGCAGGATCAGCCCGCGGCGGTCGAAGCGGTCCCCGAGCGGCGCGAGCAGGAACATCCCGGCCGCGTAGCCGAGCTGTGTCGCGGTCGGCACCGCGCCGATCCACGACGCGCGATCGGGAAAGGCCGAGCGGAAGCTGTCGAGCAGCGGCTGGTTGTAGTAGATGTTCGCGACCGACACACCGGCGATCGTCGCGAGCAGCAACAGCAGGCTGCGCGAGTAATGGGGCGAGACGGCGTCGGTCGGACGGTCGGTGGAGGCGGAGGACATGGCTGCGACGGAACGGAGTGGGGCGGCGCGCGGGCGTGCGGCCCGACTGCGGTTGCGCGGGCGGCCGTAGTGCCGATCGAGGCTGCCGATCATACCGGAGCAGCGGAAATTCTGCGTTGCCGGGCGGATGCGGAGCCGGGCGGTTGGACCGCCTGAAGGCGGACGTCGGTGGCCGGAAGGCGGAAGGCGGAAGGCGGAAGGCGGACAGAAAGCCGACTGCCCGCCCGGCGCGCTGGCGGCTCGACGGCGTGCGTGAGCGCCCACAATCGTCCGCAGTCGCAATCCGCCGCAACGCATCGCGACGGACATCACCCGCCGTCACGCGGGAGCGATGCACGGTCAGTCGACCAGTTCCCCATTCGGTTCATAGAACGGATACGGTCCGTCGCCTTCGTCCACATACACATGATGGGACGTCATTCCCGCGTCCGGCGTATGGAGGTGCACCGCGAACGCCGGCGGTTCGAGCCGGAACGCGGATGGCGCATCCGCGCGCACGTCGAAGGCGACCTGATGCGCGGGCGCCGGCACGGCCGACGCGAGCGTGCCGCCGAAGCGCGTGAACATCGTCCGATGCACGTGCCCGCACAGCACCCGTTCGACGTTCGGGTAGCCGCGTAGCAGCGCATCGAGTTTCGCGGCAGCGGCGGGTGCGAGACGCAGTGCGTCCATATGGCCGATTCCCGATACGAACGGCGGGTGATGCAGCGCGACGATCACCGCCCGGTCGCGCGCTGCGTCCAGCTGCGCGGCGAGCCACGCAAGCCGTGCGTCGCACAGGTCGCCGTGGCTCGTGCCGGGCACCTGCGAATCGAGCGCGAGCACACGCACGTCGCCCACGTCGAGCGCGTACTGCACGAACTTGCCGCCGTGCAGTTCGGGACGATCGGCGAACGCGCGGCGCAGTCCCGCACGATCGTCGTGGTTGCCGACCATCAGGTAATACGGAATTTCGAGCGGCGCGAGCAGCTCGCGCAGATGGCGGTATTCGTCGTCGTGACCGAAATCGGTCAAGTCGCCCGTGATGAGCACCGCGTCGGGCCGCGGCACCAGCGCGTTCAGCTTCGAGATGCAGCGCGCGAGCGCGGCGGCCGTGTCGACGCGCCGGTACGCGAGCTGGCCCGGACGCTTGATATGAAGATCGCTGATTTGAGCAAGCAGCATCGTCGTTCCTCGGAATGTCTGGTTATCGTGGGGGCAGTACTACGCGGCAAGCGCGATCAGCCCTTCCGCCGCGATTGCGACCCCGACCGCCGTGCCGCGCGCAAGCTCGATGCGGCCCGGCACGTCGACTACGAGCGCGTCGGGCGCCGCGTGCTCGATCGTGAGTCGCGTGCGCTCGCCCAGGAACGCGCACGCACCGATTGCGCCGCGCAGCGGCGCATGCGCGGGATCGGCGAGCTGCGCGTCTTCCGGCCGGAAGAACCACTCGTCGGCGGCGTACGGCGTCGCGATCGAACCGCCCGTCGTCACGAGTGCGCCGTCGCGCCATTGTCCCGCAAGCCGGTTCAGCGTGCCGATGAACTGCGCGACCGTGCGGTTCGCCGGCCGATAGTAGATGTCGCGCGGCGTACCGATCTGCTCGATACGGCCTGCGCCCATCACGACGATCCGGTCGCCGAGCTCCATCGCCTCGGCCTGGTCATGCGTCACGTAGACGGTCGTCACGCCCAGCTCGCGCAGCAGCGCATTCATGTCGCGGCGCAGCACGTCGCGCAGCTTCGCGTCGAGCGCGGTCAGCGGCTCGTCGAGCAGCAGCACGCGCGGGCGCACCGCGAGCGCGCGCGCCAGCGCGACCCGCTGGCGCTGGCCGCCGGACAGTTGATCGACCGGTTTATCCGCATGCGCGTCGAGCCGCATCATCGCGAGCAGTTCGTCGACGCGCTCGCGCAGCGCGCGCGGATCGGTCTTGCGGATCTTGAGTCCGTAGCCCACGTTGCCGCGCACCGTCAGGTTCGGAAACAGCGCGTAGTTCTGGAACACCATGCCAACCTGGCGGCGTTCGATCGGCAGCGCGGTGACGTCGTCGTTGCCGAACGCGATCGTGCCGCCGGCGTCCGGCGTGTCGAGGCCCGCGATCAGGCGCAGCGTCGTCGTCTTGCCGCAGCCCGACGGGCCGAGCAGCACGAGCGTTTCGCCCGCGCCGATCGACAGGTCGAGCGGTTCGAGCACGCGCGTGCCGCGGAACGTTTTCGCGCAGCGGGTCAGGGTGATCGGAGTGGAATCGAGTTTCATGGGAGCGAGAAGTTCTGCACGGGTTCAGCGCGGGCGGCGCTTCACCGCGCGCGTGCCGGACGGATCGACGCCGAGCCACTGCATCGCGACGAGCAGCGGCAGCGTCATCAGCAGGAACACGATCGTGTAAGCGCTGCCGACTTCGAGACGCAGCGACGCATATGTATCGGCGAGCCCGACGGGCAGCGTTTTGGTGTCGGGCGTATGCAGCATCCACGTCAGGTTGAATTCGCCGATCGACAGCGTGAGCACCGCGAGCGCGCCCGCGACGATCCCGGGGCGCAGGTTCGGCAGCACGATCGTGATGAAGCGCGTGACGAACGACGCGCCGAGGCTCGCCGCGCCTTCCTCGAGCGTGCGCAGGTCGGCGCCGGCCGCGACCGCTGCGACTGCGCGCACCATGAACGGCAGCGTGAACACGACGTGGCCGACGACGATGAACCACAGGCTCATCCGGAACGCGGTGAAGCCGCCGTAGACGACCAGCAGCGCGAGCGCCGACGCGAGTCCGGGCAGCGCGACGGGCAGCACGAGCGCCTCCTCGATCGCGCGGGCCGCGCGACTCTTGCTGCGCGCGAGCGCATAGCCGGCCGGCACGCCGATCGCGAGCACGATCGCGAGCGTCGCGAACGCGACGCCGAGCGACAGCGCGACCGAACCCTGGTATTGCTGCCACACCTGTTCGAGCCAGCGCAGCGTCAGGCCGCTAGACAGTCCGCGGAAATAGTTGACGGTGAGGCCCGCGAGCACCGACATCACGACGGGCACGATCAGGAATGCGCACAACAGCAGCGTGATGCTCCATTGCAGCGCGGCGATCGCGCGCGCGCCGGACACGCGCGGCGCACGCCGTGCGACGCTGCTCGCATGCGACGACGCTGGCGCCGGCGACGGCGAGGACGAACCGGAAAGCGATTGCATGAAGGATTCCTCAGGCCGCGGCAGCGGCGGTGTGTCCGGTGAAGCGGCGTGCGAGCGCGAGCACGGCCCACGTCACGATGCCGAGCACGATCGACAGTCCGGCCGCCGTCGCGATGTTCGCGTTCAGCGTGAACTCGGTATAGATCGTCATCGGCAGAACGTTCAGGTCGGTAGCGAGCGTAAACGCGGTGCCGAACGCGCCCATCGCGGTTGCGAAGCAGATCGCGCCGGCCGCGATCAGGCCAGGCGCGAGCGCCGGCAGCACGATGTCGACGAAGATGCGCCACGGCGACGCGCCGAGCGAGCGCGCGGCTTCCTCGAGCGACGCGTCGAGCTTCGACGCGGCCGCGATCACGGTGACGATCACGCGTGGAATCGAGAAGTACAGGTAGCCGACGAACAGCCCCGCCACCGAATACGCGAACACCCATTTGTCGCCGGTCAGCTTCGCGGACAGCATCCCGATCAGCCCCTGCCGGCCGGCGAGCATGATCACCATGAAGCCGACCACGACGCCGGGGAACGCGAGCGGGAAGGTGAGCAGCGCGAGCAGCACGCGTTTGCCGGCGAATTCGCGGCGCGCGAGCAGCAGCCCGGAGATCGTCGACAGCGCGAGCGTCGCGAGCGTGACGCCGGCCGACAGCGCGACCGTTTCGCCGAGGCTTTTCATGTAGCGCGCGTTGCCGAGCAGCGCCGCGTACTGCGTGAAGAATGCGCCGTCGGCGGACACCCGCACGAGCGACACCATCGGCAGCAGCCAGAACGCGGCGAACACCGCCAGGGCTGGCGCGACGAGCACGACGCGCCAGCGCAACGGGAAAGTCAGGTCGAGCATGACGTCGTCCGGCTGCTTACTGCATCACCTGCAGATACTGCTGGCCGAACGTCTGCTGGCCGGCCGCCATCTTGCCGAAGTCGACCGGCTTGGCACGCGCGTATTCGCTCGCCGGCAGGAACTTGGCTGCGACGTCGGCGCCGAGCGTCTGCGCGCGCACCGGACGCAGGTACGCGTTCGCCCACAGCTTCTGGCCTTCGTCGGACAGCACGAAGTCGAGCACCTTCCTGCCGTTCGCGTCGTGCGGGGCGCCCTTCACGAGGCTCATCACGTACGGCACCGCGATCGTGCCCTCCGCGGGAATGACGAACTCCACGTTCGCATGATCCTTGTACTTCGCGCGATACGCGTCGAAGTCGTAGTCGAGCAGGATCGGAATCTCGCCGGACAGCACGCGTGCATACGCGGTCTGCTTCGGCACGATCGGCGCGTTCGCCTTCAGCTTGCGGAACCAGTCGAGGCCCGGCTTGAAGTTGTCGAGGCTGCCGCCGAGCGCCTGGTTGACGGCGACCGCGCCCGCATAGCCGACGAACGCACTCGACGGATCGAGGTAGCCGACCATCCCCTTGTATTCCGGCTTCAGCAAATCGGCCCACGAGCGCGGCACCGGCTTGCCGTCGAGTGCGTCCTTGTTCACGAAGAAGCCGAGCGTGCCCGAGTGGATCGCGAACCAGTAGCCTTGCGGATCCTTCAGGTTCGCGGGAATGTCGTTCCAGTGCGCGGGCTTGTACGGCGCGATCACGCCCTTGTCCTTCGCCTGGAACGCCGACGACACGCCGAGGTAGACGACGTCGGCCACCGGGCTCTTCTGCTCGGCGATCAGCTGCGCGATCGCCTGGCCCGAGTTCTTGTTGTCGAACGGCACGCGGATGCCCGTCTTCTGCTTGATCGCCGCGATTTGCGCGGCCCAGTCTGCCCATTCCGGCGGGCAGTTGTAGCAGATCGCGGTGTCGTCGGCATGGGCCGCGGGTGCGAACGCGACGAGGGCGGCGCAGGCAACGGGTGCTGCGAGCATGCGCAGCAGCGAGGTGAGGCGAAGGGACACGGTGGGTCTCCGGGCGGGTAGTGGGGGCATACGTGGGGTATCTCGCCGCGCATTGCGCGACGCCGCGCGCGATGGCGCGGCGCGCGCGTTCACGCGTGACGAAACTGCAGATTGGCGGCCGGCGGCGCGATCGTCGCACCGTCGCGCACCGTGTGCCGCAGGATCAGCGACGTGCGCTCGATCGTCGCGCCGCCGATGCATTCGACGAGACGCTGCCAGGCGTGGCGGCCGATGTCGTGGTTCGGCGTCGCGACGCTTGCGAGCGGCGGCGCGAGCAACTCGCCGATCGCGATTCCGTCGAAGCCGAGCACCGACAGGTCGTCGGGAATCGAGAAGCCCGCACGGCGCAGGCCGCGCATCACGACCATCGCGAGCAGGTCGTTGCTGCAGAAAAGGGCCGTCGGGCGCGTGGCTTGCGCGGTGAGGTGCGCGAGCACCGCGTCAGGCAGCTCCGCGGCGTTGAAGTCGACTTCGACCGGCGGCAGCGGCGCGACGCCGGCTTCCTCGAGCGCTTGCGCATAGCCGAGATGACGCTGGCGGGCGCGATCGGAAGCGGCGAGCGAGCCGGCGAGCATCAGCACGCGGCGATGGCCGCGCGCGGTCAGCAGCTGCACGCCGTCGTACGCGGCGCGCCGGTTGTCGACCGACACCGACGGGCGGCGGTGCGTGTCGTTGTGCATCAGCACGTAGTGCGGGCCGTCGCGATCGAGCATGTCGAGCAGCGGATGCGTGTCCGCGTCGGCCACGGTCAGGATCAGCCCTTCGACGCGCTGCTCGCGCAGCGTCTCGATCGCGTGGCGCTCGCGCGCGGCATCGTATTCCGTCGTCATCAGGATCAGCTTGAAGCCGGCGGCAGTCGCGAGTTCGTCGAGGCCGTGCAGGCAGTCGGCGAACACGGGGTTCGAGAGCGTCGGCAGCACGACGCCGACCAGTCGCGTGCGCTCGCCGCGCAGTTGCCGGCCGAGCGGGCTCGGGCGAAACTGCATCGTGTCGATCGCGGAGCGGATCGTCGCGAGCGTTGCGGGGCTGACGGTATGCGGCGCGTTGATCGCACGCGAGACGGTGGCGATCGAGAAGCCCGCGAGGGCGGCGACATCCTTGATGGTGGGCGGCATGGCGTGACGCGATGTAAACGTTTTCGACGGGGAAATTATCGAAAACGTTTGTGACTTCGCGATGACGCGCGGGAGGTCTGTTTCGCAAAAATTACGATACAAACATCAGACGTTTGATGGCCGGTGAGCGCGGCGGATGCGATTGTATCGGCCGTTGTTGCGGCGCGGGGAGAAATCGCTGGAGGTGTCGTATCGATGTCGGCGGCGGGCCATCGATTCGGGCGCCGATGGGGCGGACGAACGCGCTGCATCGCGCTACTCCGCGCGCGAATCAGCTAACGCATGTGCAAGCAATGGTAGAATCGCGTCCGCCCTTTTGCCGGGGTGATGAAATTGGTAAACATAGCGGACTTAAACGATTGAGTGCCCGGCCGGAAACGGCCGGTGCAGAACCCTTCAAATTCGGCGAAACCCCTGATGCGTGCGCGCGTCGAGGCAACGCCGAGCCAAGCCTCGCGGTACAGCTCAAGCGAGGAAGGTGTAGAGACTAGACGGGGGGCACCTAAGGCGCATGGGCGGCAATCCCGCCCGCGCGCGACGGTGAAGGCATAGTCCAGCGCACGAACGGTCCGCGCACGCGACGCCGGCTTTGAAAGAAGCAGTGTGACGAAAATCCGCCGCCTTAACTGGCTTGCCGGTTCGAGTCCGGTCCCCGGCACCACAACATTTCAACACGAACAGTATCGACAGGTTGAATCCTGTAGAAACAACGGGTTAGCCGGTCGATACTGTTGATTCGTACAGGTTATTTTCCCCGCATTGTGGGGAGGGTTGTAGAATGGATTCCCCATCCGCTACGCACAACTCTCCCCACGATGGCATCGATCACCCCACACAAAGACGGCTTCCGCGTGCAGGTCTATGTCGGCGGCGTCCGCGATTCGAAGGTGCTACGCACGCGGCGCGAAGCAAACGCCTGGGGCGCGGCGCGCGAGGCCGAGCTGCGACGTCTGCGCGATATGCCGGTCGGCGACCGTCACACGTTGGGCGAGGCGCTGACCGAATACTCGAACCGCGTGTCGACGAAAAAGGGCGGCACGAAGTGGGAACAGAATCGCATCGAGTCGTTCATCCGACAGTTCCCCGAGTACGCCGAGCGGCGGCTTTCGCAGGCCGATACACCGATGTGGGCTGAGTGGCGCGACCGGCGACTGGCGGGCTACGTTGCGCCTGATGGCGCGAAGGTGCGCGGCATCACGAACGGCTCCGTGCTCCGCGAGATCAACCTCTACCGGAACGTCTATACGATCGCGCGAAAGGAATGGAAGTGGATCGACGCGAACCCGTTCACCGATCTCGGCATCCCGCCCGATAACGCAGCGCGCACTAGGCGTGTCGATCCGTGGAAAGAGGTGCGGCCGATCGTGCGCTGGCTCGGGTATCGGACCGGAAAGGAGCCGACGACCATCAATCAGGAGGTCGCGCTTGCGTGGCTCGTCGCGCTGCGCAGCGGCATGCGCGCGAAGGAGCTGCGCGGGCTCGGGAAGGGGACGCTGAACATGAAGACGGGCGTCGCGCGGCTCAAGCATAAAATGCAGTACCTGACGGGGAAGCCGCGCGAGATCCCGCTACCGCGGCCCGCGCTTCGGCTGCTGAAGGCGGTCGCACACCGAGAGCAGTGCTTCACGGTCGACGCCGATTCGTTGAGCACGCTGTTCCGAAAGGCACGGATGGCGTTGTTGATCACGGGGATGACGTTTCACGACTCGCGAGGCGAGGCGCTTACGCGCCTGGCTCGCAAAGTCGATGTGCTGACGCTGTCGCGCATCAGCGGGATCAAGGATCTGAAGCTGTTGCAGGAGCACTACTATCGCGAGACGTCCGAGCAGATCGCCGCGCGGCTTTAAGCGTGCGCCTCGCGCGCCTTGTCGATCTCCTCGATCGGGATCAGGCCGCACCGGTTCAACTTCAGGTCGCCGGCCTTCACCATCTTGCTCACGGTCCATCGGCTGATCCCGAGCATCTCGGCCGCCTGCATCTGCGTGACGTGTGTGGGGCGCGGATGCGTCTCCGCGTAGAGCTGCACCGCGCGGCGGGCGAGGCTGATCACTTCGTTCGTTTCCATCATCGTGTCCTCGTCATCAAGCAGAGTTCGACCCAGCCACGAATCTCACGTTCGTAGCCGGTCAGGGTTGAATTCAGGTTAGGCGGCGTCGCCGGCGCGGCGACAGACGTCTCAAACGGGGTTCGCGCCGGCGCGGGTGCTGACGGCGGCGCCCCTGGTTTGCGGAACCCGAGCGTCTTCGCGAGCGCATGGCTGTGCTCGATCGCGCCGGTACGGATCAGCTCGTCGAGAAACGGTCGGACCGCCTTCGTCGGCACCTTGAACTTCGCCGCGATCACGTAGGCCGGATACGTTCTGCCCGGCGTCATGCGCGCGAATACGTTCTCGACCGACAGCTCCTTGTGCAGACAGGTGCGCCCCATGCTCAGTCTCCTCGCGACTCGGTGAGCACGAGCAGCGCGGCGGCCGCATGCCGTTCCCAGTCCGCGCCGTGCTCGAGCGCGAAGCCGGTGAGCCAGTGGAGCACCGCGGCCTGTTCTGCCTCGGGCGTGTGCTCGACGTCGTGCCCGGCGGCGCGCAGCGCGTGCGCGATCGGTCCGGTTTCCCAGACCATCATGCCGAGCACGCGGCCGAGGGCTGGCGTCAGGGTGGCGGGGTAGGGGCGGCCAATCATGCAGCCGCCCGGATCACGTCGTCAGGCACGTCGAAGATGCCGAGCCGGCCCGTGTAGGGGACGAACGGCAGCGGGCGCGCGTTGTGCAGGTGGAGTCCGTAGCAGCCTTCCATGTGCCACGGCGACGTGCGGCCCGCTGGTGGGACGACGGCCATCAGGTCAGCCATGCCGATGAGGCCGCCGCGCTCCAGCTCCTTCGGGTGCGGCAGGTCGATGTCGTCGCGACCGATCAGGCGCAGGAAGCGGCGCACGTCGACGTACTCGGCGATTGTCATGCCCTTGCTGGCGTGGATCAGGAGCGGCCCGCGATATGACGTGCTCCACGTGCGGTTCTCGATGTGCTTATGGCCGTTGACGAGCAGCCACGCCCACGGCTGGCGAACGGAGAGGGCCTTCACGATGCTTCTCCTGCGCGGGCGGCGTCGATAGCTTCGCGCGGTGTGTTGAAGTACCGATCCTCGCCGGACAGGATGTGATAGTTCTCGTCCTCGTCCTGGTCGAAGACTTGGCACTGACGAATCGAGCCGTCACGTACGGTCCATTGAATCCACGCCTGCTGTTCGATCAGCCAGTCGAGGCGCTCGGTATCCGTCACCTCGGCGCGCGGCTCCGGCTGGAACTCATCCATCAGCGCGGCCCGAAGTGCGGTGCGCGTGTGCTGCGTGGGGTTCTCGTGATATGAATCGACCAGACCGAGGATTCGCTTCGAGCGTGCGATGGCGTCACGCGGCTCCGGCCGCTGGGTGGCGAGGACTTCTCGCTCGATGGCTCGGGCAAAGTCCCGTAGACGCACCTGTCGGTCATATCCGAGATTGAGCAATGCGAGTTCCTCGATGCGCTCGTTTTTCAGAGTCTTATTCATGCTTGGCTCCTTCGAGAAGGGCGCGGATCTGAGCGTCACGATCAGCAATATCGAAACTGTCGATTGCGAGCAGTTTGGCAAGCTCGTGTCCAAATTCGGCAATGAGTCGATCCGTCAACCCCTCCCGAGTGGCGACCTGCGCGGGCGGGGCGGTGTAGAGCCTGTCGCCAATGTTCAGACGGGCTTTCGCCTTGATGGTGTACAGATCCGGCTTTTCGCGCGCCTCGTGGGTTTCAGTGACGATCGCCACCGCCTTTTGCCCCGCTGCCGCTGCATCTGCGGAGCAGTCGGGACAAGGCTGAGAGTCGTAGCCGCCCTCACCGAAACCGGTAACCTGAAATCCTCCGACCTCACCGCGACCGTTGCATGTCTCGCATGCCACCGCTCCCGCCACCTCAGTGCGAGGGGCGCGGGCGATCTGGTCTTCTACGATATGGATTGCGCGGAAGATCGGATTGTTTGCGCTCGACCATTCGCCAACATCGATTACGAACAGTTCGCTGACTTTTCCCGCGAGAACAGTTCCCATGTGCTCGAAACAATCGCGCTCATCGATCAATTGCCCGATCTCTTTTTCGAACGCCGCCCGCTCATCCGCCCCATTGCCCGTGCCTTCGAGCGGGGCGGATGGTGCGGGCTTCGCAGCGGCGAGAGCTTCGTCGCGCTCGTTGATCAGATCGCTGACGATCTCGGTCGGGCACTCGCACCAGCTATAGCCGGGGGCCATCTGCGCGATACGCTGCATCAGCGCGTAGCCGATGTTCGCCATATCGGCGATGCTATGCTGCGCGTCGGGCTCGAAATTCAGGCCAGCCGGCGCTGCTTCGTGATGCTCGATAGGGGATGCGGTGAGAATGGCGCGCAGCATCGCCGCATGCGCCTTCGCATGCTTGTGCCAGTCCGCGCCGAAGTGGTGGCGAAGATTCGCGCCGCTGTCGTGACCGGCGAATATCTCCAGAAGGAAGGCGCTTTTCTTGATCGCCTCGCGCTGCTCGTCCGTCAGCGCATCAGCGCGGCTATTGTCGGTGGTGGTCATCTTGTGTCTCCGTTTTATCGTGAGAGAAGGGTGAATGCTGTTGCAGCCACAATAGGAACTTGTGCGTCTCCAGTGGCTTCGAGTCTGTCCATCCGATGGGGAAGCCCATCAGCCATTCGTGATTCGTCGGGGTAGGCATCCCAAACACGCGGACGTACTCGCGACAGTTGGGCCATTTCTGCATCGACGCGCATGCGTAATTCGCTGTCGTCGTAGGCGTGTGCAAATAGCCAATACCGCTTCCGAATGTGGTCAGCACCCACGTCTCCCGCGGAAAGCGCCATGCACCTAACCGAGTAACCCATCGATTCAAGGTCGTCGGCCGCTCGATCGATCGCGCGTCTCTGGGTGTTCTCGGCGCGTACGATCCCGGGAGCGACATCTGCCACCACCCTGAGCATTTCCGGCCAGAGATCATCCGCAACGTTCCTTCCTCGAGCCGCGCTGGAATAGGCTTGACACGGAAACCCGCCAGAAACGCAGTCAACAACGCCTCGCCATGGGCGTCCGTCGAAGGTACGAACATCGTTCCAAATGGGGAACGGTGGAAGATGCCCTTCATTTTGTCGCTGCATGAGTCGTCGGATGCGATAGGGATTGCTTTCGACCGCGCACACCGTTCGGTGTCCGAGAAGCCTTCCGGCGAGAATTCCGCCTCCAACGCCCGCGAAAAGTTCCAGCTCATTCACTCGTCATCCTCAATCAGTAGTACAGCCTCAATGGCGGGTGCTCGGCTAGCATGTGGCAGCTGGTTAGCATGAAAGCGCCGCGCTGCAGATCTGTTGGCGTTGTGACGGCGCCCACCCGTCACTCCGAGCACCCACCGTTGAAGCCGGTGGTTGCCGCGCGACGGATGCCGCGCGGCTGGTGGGTCAGTGCGTCTGCGCGTCGCGCTCGAGGTCGGATCCGGCGAACGGATCGGGGTCGTCATCCTCATCGCCGTCCTGCGCATTACCGAACAGCCCCGGCTCGACGTAGTCGTCCGGCGGCGTCAACGTGATGCCGATCTCTTGCTGCAGGCGCGTCGCGATCTTCCCGTGGTCGACCTCGTCCTTTGGATGCGCGGTGATCTTGAAGTGCACGCCGACGGATCCGCCTTCCTGCGTGGTGAAACGGATGTCCTTCAGCCCGCACTCGGCGAGCAGCACGTCCTCGGCACCCGTCGCACCGATGTGGAAGCGCAGGATATAGCCCTCGTACTTCCGGTCCCACGCTAGGTTGCGCATGTACGGGTAGCGCAGCTCGGTGAGGCCGTCGTGTTCCATCGGCAGTTCGCCGGGCTTGGGCTGCGGCTTGCGGTACAGCGCGTTGCGAAGGTTCGCGTCGAACATTTCGAGCACTTCGCCGCCTTGGACGACGTACAGGCCGATCGAGATTGCGGCGACGCGCTCGGTGCCGTGTTTCTCGCTGACGTTCGTGCACGAGACGATCTTCGCGAGGGTGTTGTCGAGGTTGAACATGCTGGCTCCAGAGAAAGGAAAGGGCAGTTACGCGGCGCGCTGCTGCAGCCGCTTGATCATCGCGTTGACCTCGGCCTCGAACTGCAGCAGGCCGGGCAGCAGCACGCCGTCGATGTACGCGTCGTCGCGCGGCACGATCTGCGTGTAGAGGCTGTACGGCTCGGGCACGCGCGGGTCGTACGAAGCGAACAGCCACCAGCGACGGCCGGTGACGAGCATGCCGCCCTGCACCTGCGGCACGTGGTCGTCCGGCATGCCGTTCAGCAGCGTGTTGATATGCACGGCCTCGTCCATCGGGCACTTCGATTCGTAGCCGCCGTCGTCGCCGATCAGGCCGTCGGGCGACGCGCCGAGGAACGCGTAGCGCGGGTGCGTGAAGAAGCCGCCGGGCTCGATGATGTGGCCGGTCGCGAGCTCGGCCTGTTCGCGGCCGAACGGCTCGATTTCCTCACCCCATTTCGTCGCGCGGCCGCCGACCTGGTGCGTCGACGTCGCGGCGAGCCGCTCGAACACGATCTCGCGCATGTACTTGTCGCGCGCGCCGGTGGACTGGCGCGGCTTCGGCTGGCCCTTCTTCGGGCCGGACTTGTACACGTCGCCGGGCTCGCCGCCCGTGAACGCGATCGCGTCCGCGAAGCGGCTGGCCGTGATCCGGCCCGCGCGCGCTGCGTACCAGGCGTCGGTGCGCTGGTCGATCGCGTTATTCATCGTCGCCACCCGGCTCGCGCTGGCCGGCGCCGTCGTCCTGCGGCGCGCCGTCGTCTTGCTGCTGCGCGGTCGGCGCGCCGGCGATCGCTGCAATGCGGTCGCGCTCGCGCAGACCGATTGCCGACCTGTCCTCCTTCGAGAGCTTCGTCCACTCTTCCTTGAACGGCTCGAAACCGAGATTGCGCGCGACGCCTTCGAGATTCTTCACGATTTCCTCGTGACGCTCGGTGCGCGCGGGCCGCGCGCTGTCGGCCGCGTTGTGCGCGATCTGCGCCGGCGTCGCGCGCGGCGTGATGTCGCGCTCGACCGGCTCGATGTCCATCACTTCCTCGGCGACCGCGATACCCTTCAGCACGTCGGCGAAGTTGTCGCGCAGCGCGAACGCGCGGGCGCGCATCTTCTTCATGCGCTGCGGGTACTGCGCCCACGGGCCTTGTTTCCCGATCAGGCCGGCCTTCTTCGCATCGTCGTCGCTGAAGCTCTGGATGTCCTCGGGCTTGCCGCGGCGCTTGACCTTGATGAAGGCCGTGCCGTTTTCCTCCCACTCCTGCACGTATTCGCAGACGGGCGAGGCGAGCACGAGCGCGAGCAGGGCATCGCCCCAGAGCGACGGCCGGCCGTTGATCACGGCGATGTTCTGCATCGCCTGCATCGGCTTCAGGCCCAACTCCATGCCCCACTGGATCGCGACGAGCACGTTCCCGGGCTTGCCGATGAAGTCCTTCGGCACGATGCTCGAATCGGCGAGGATGTTCGCCAGCTGCATCGCCTGCTCGAGCGAGCGCGGCGACAGATCGAACGCGCCGGGCGCGGTGTCTTGGTTGGTGGTGATGACGTCGGACATTGCGTTTTCTCCATGTGTGCGAGACTCGGCCGCACGTGGTGGGTGGGTCAGGCTGCTTGCGGTGCGGTTGTGGCGGGAGGCTGGACGTCGTAGAGGTACATCCAGTAGAGGACCGTCGACTGTTCGACGTCGTAGTGCGTGGCGATCACATCAACGAGCGCATCAAGCCCGGGGCCTTGAACGAGGAAGTCCTCGCGCTCGCGGCGCTCGCGTTCGCGAGCATCTGCTTCAGCTTGCTCGCGCGCTTCGCGTGCGCGGCGTTCCTCTTCAGCGGCTGCGGCACGTGCGGCCGCTTCCTCGCGTTCCCGCTGCTCACGCTCGGCGCGGTCGAGTTCGGCCTGACGGCGCGCCATTTCGGCGCGCTCGGCTGCCAGACGCTGTTCTTCAGCCTCGATCGCCGCACGGCGCTCGGCGTCCTCGCGCTCCTGCTGCGCCCGGCGGGCGGCTTCTTCGGCCTCGCGGCGCTCGCGGTCGATGCGCTCCTGTTCAGCGCGCGCTACAGCTTCCTCGCGCTCGCGCGCGGCCCGCGCTTCGGCTTCCTGCCGCTGCTGCTCGGCCAGTGCGGCGCGTTCGCGTTCCAGTGCCTCGCGCTCGGCGGCGATCCGCTCCTGTTCGGCTTCGTGCGCGATGGCTGCCGCGTGCAGCTCGCGCAACTTGTCGAGCGTCGTGCCGCGCACCATTTCGGCTTCACCGGTCAGCTCGGCGAAGCGATCCGTCGTGATGCCGAGTGCTTCCAGATCCTCGATCTCCACCGCGATGACGTACGAGGCGCAGCTGACCATGCGCACGGCGATCGCGCGGATGTCGTCGATGTGCTCTCGGATCGCGGCGACGCGCCGCTGCTCGGCTTCGAGCTTCTCGCGCTTCTCGGCTTCGCGTGCCTCGTCCCATTCGTCGCGCATGCTGATCAGGCGGTTCTCTTCCGGCTCGGTGATCGCGACGAGGCGCTTCTCTTCGGCGATGACCGCCTTCGAGAACGCGTTCGCGTCGTCGCGTGCAGCCTTCGCGGCCTTCTGAATGTCGGTCCGCGCCGTGCGCAGCACCATTGCTGCGGCGTGCACCTGGTCGCGCGCGGCAGCGTTCTTGACCTCGACGAGGTCGGTTGATTTCGCGACGAGATCGCGCAGCGACGTCTCGCGCTCGGTCGACGCCAGCGCGACAGCGGCGCGCTCGACGACGGTCAGTTCGGTGGTTTGCTTCTGGCTCATGCGGTCCTCACAGGGATGGGAATAACGGACGTGCCGTCTTGGTTGAGCGCCGCGATCGCGACCATGCAGGCGAAGGCGATGACGATCATCAGCGCAATGGCGCGCACGGGATGGCGTTCGTACAGGCGATCGAGCGCCGCGCAGAGGGTGTTGATCAGGATCACGCCGCACCCCCCGAACGCAATGCGACGAGCACGTACCATCCGGCACCGATCAGGGCGAACGTGATGAACGCGGCCACGCGGATCACGGCGCCGTGCACGCGGCCGCACGACGCGAGCAGGTCGTTGTCGCCCGCCGGGCGTGATACAACCGATCGGCTGTAATCGCGCAATACAGGCGATAGGCTGTTGAGAGGGGTGCGCATGTCAGTCCTCCCGGCGCTGTTCGCGGATGCGAATTTTTTCCATCGCGCTCAGATGGCCGGCCACTGCATTGCAACGGCGATGCGCGAGAACCAGATTGCTCAGATGGTCCGGTCCGCCATGCGCGCGGGCCACAAGATGCTCGAGCGAACGATCATCCTCGCCTGTCGGCTCACCGCAGTAGAAGCACGCGTTCCCATCACGGCGCAGCAATGCGTTAAACATCGACAGCGTGCGATCGCGGCTCTTGACGCGCTTCTTTGGAGCCGGCGACGCGCGCCATGGCTTGCATTTCTCGAACGCATCCCACGCTTTCAGCGACTCGCCGGTAGGCGTGATGCCACCGCGCGAATTGCAGTACACAACTGACGTTCCATGCGAAGTCTTGAAACGAAGAACTTCCCATTCATTCGTCGGTTGCAGGATTTGCGCACCACGTTCGATGAGAAACGCCTCAAACTTCTCGCGCCGACTGGTGAATTGCGCGAGCGTTCTCATCGCGCACCTCCGGCCATCGTGATGTGCCGCACCGGCGTCGGCGCAGGCTTGCGGCCGGCCTTGATCAGCGCGGCGTCGATGGAAAGACGCAGGCCGGACGGGATCATGACCTTGCCGGCGTCTGCGTCGGAGGCCAGCATTTCGAGGACCATAAGCATGTCCGATGCAGCCGCGAATTCCTTTGCCCGCGAATAAGCGGTGACTACCGCCAGATGGCGAGCTTCTTCCGATACGTCGTTCTCGGGGTAGTCAACCCATACGGTGGCAATGAGCCTGCCGTTTTGAGTCCGCACAAACGAGCTTTCGGCCCTGAGCGGCGTGAAGTTGGTGTCCATGTGGTCTCTCGGTGTGGTGTGATTGCCCGCCGTAGCGGGCGCGGTTGGTCAGGCTCGATACGGCGCGACGCGATACGGGCCGTTGAGGCGGTCGATGAACTTGCGGCTTTCGTTCAGCTTTGCCGCCTGTTCGAGCGCCAGCGCCTCGGACGGGTGTGCGCCCATCCGTGCGCCGGTGCGGCTCATCACCGCGTGCGTCAGCGCCTTCTTCGTTTTCGGGATGGTCAGCATCGTCTTTCTCCTGTAGCGGGAGCGGTTGTTAGGCGGCGCCGAGCTTCGCGACGAATTCATTCCGGAGCGCTTCGTCTCGGAGCTTGTTGCGCACGAACTGCGCGACGAAGTTGTGATAGCCCGGCTGATCCTCGGTCATGCCGCGGAGCTTCATGAGCGTCTGGAAATCCTCGGCGTTCTCGGCGAGCACATTCATCACCTGTTCGCGATCGGCGATTTCCTTGTCCGTGTAGCTCTTGCGCGCGTTCATCGTCGCTCCCCTTCGTGTTGCGTTGATCAGTGCGTGTCGCGCCCGCGGCGCTTGATCGCCTCGACGGCGAGAATCACGAGCGTCAGCACGAGCACCCCGAGGGTGCCGACGACGAAGAACTGGATGCTGTGCATGTCAGACCTCGTCGAAGAGACGGACGCGGCGGCCGATGTGGTCGGCGCAGCTTGAGAAACCGGCAGCGCCCGGGCCGAACTTCTGGCCGCACGACGAGCACAGGACGTTGGCGAAGCGCGGGCGGTCGCTGTCGAGCGAGCGCTCGGCCTCGAGCTCGGCGTCCTCGCTCATCGCGTGCACGATGATCGACATAACGAGATCGCCTAGCGCCTCCGGCGACTCGCGCCACGCAGCGCGCAGTGCGCGGCCGTGCTTCTCCTGCGTCACGCTGTGCATGCCGCCGATCAGGTCGTCGTCCGACAGCGCGAGCAGCTTCGCCTTCAGGCGTTCCTTCGCGATCGCGGCGACGAGCTCGGCGCGGCCAGCCTCGGAGTCGGCTGCGTCGTTGAACTGCTGATGCTGGCGGTCCGACCAGAATTCGGCGGCGCGCTCGGTGGTGGTGGGAGTCGGGAGCATCTGGTGCCTCGCGGTTTCGTATTGCCTTGAACGGAATCATACGAAACCGTATAAAGAACGTCAATACGAAAGTGTATAAATTTTCGCGAGGTCGGACGGTTCGTTTCGGCGGCCGGCGCCGGAAATGAAAAAGCCCCGCGCGGGGCGGGGCTTAGGAGGAAGTCGGAAAGGAGGTGCGAGCTTCTAGTGAGTGGCCTGGCACTCGCGATAGACCTGCTCGCCGACGCGCATCGGGTCCCTCATTGCCAGATTGGCGTCACGGTAGATCTGCGCGCGCACGCGCCGCTTCCAGGCGGCGTCGAGCTTGTTGCCGTACAGGTCGGGAATGGCCGACTCGGGCAGGCCGCGCTGCCGGTTCGATACGACGAACTCCGCGTAGGCCGATTTCATCTGGCATTCGGTCGCCGGCTTTCCAGGCGTGTCGTTGCCCGGTTGCGAGAAGTTGATCCCGCCGAGCTGCTGATTGCTCTTGATGCCCCACGTCTGCGACTGCGCGAGCGCGGCGGCCGGCATGCATACGAGGATTGCCAGAGCGAGGTAGGGCGTTCTCATCGCGGACCTCCGTGGGAGCGTTACAGACGGTTGTCGTTCCAGACGGCCCGGCCGATGATCATCGTTCGATCGTCGGGCGGAAGCACCTTGTCCGGGTGCACGTTCTTGTCCGGATTGTCGCTACGCATGATCCACGTCTGCGCGCCCATCGACGGGTGGTAGTCCCAGATCAAGCGCTTCAGCACCAGGCCGCCGTCGGGCGTGCAGATCGCAAAGATCTTGCCTTCCTTCGGCGTCTGGTCGGCCGTGTTCAGCAGCACGACGCATCCGTCCTGAATGGTAGGCGACATGCTGCCGCCGGATGCGTAGATGATCCGCGCGGCGTTCTCGGGCACTCCGAAGTCGCGCAGGCTCGAGCGCTTGAATGCCAAGCCGCCTTTCACGACGACGTGGTCGACGTACTTCCCATCACCGCAGGCCGCGGCGATGTCCAACTGGGGAACCATCGAGAACTCATCCTCCGTCGGATTCGGGAGGTCACTGTCGCCTGAGCGCGAGCTTCCGCGATTCTCGTGCGCGGCCTGCAGGTCGACGTAACGCAGTTCATGGACCGGCACGCCGAAATGCTCGGCGAGCGGCTGCACCGTCGAATCCCTCGGCGTGAGGCTCTCACCGTTCAGGATACGGAAGATGGTCGCTTGCGGCGGCTTGTTGCCAAGACGCTCCGAGAGCGAGTTCGGATTGAGACCGTGACGCTCCAGCAGCCACTGGAGGTTCCGCGCAAGGAAATTGGTGCTGTTCGACATGCGCAGAACATACGGATTTGTATAGGTGTCGGCAAGCATTTATACGAAAGAGATTTACAACAATACGAAAACGTATAAAATACGCTCTAAAGGCCACTGGAGCGTCCCTATGAAGACCGCAAAAGAGCTCATCGACGAGCTCACTGCCGACGGCGTCAGTCAGAGCGAAATCGGCGCCGGCACAAACATCCCGCAGGCGACGATCAGCCGGATTCAGACCGGCAAGATCGCCGATACCAAGGCGTCGAACTGGAATCGGATCAACGCGTACCACGCACATCACTTCGCTACGAAGGCGTCCGACGAGCAGTCGGAGCCAGGTCAAGCCCCCGCGGAACCGGTGAGCGAAAGCTCCCGCGACGACGCACAACCGCCGACTGGCGGCTCGATCGACCAGGAGGCCGCATGAAACCCACCAAACCCACACGCGCCGAGTACCGCAACGAGGTCAAGACACGCTTGCGCGACTCCGCGTACGAAGCGCTGCAGACCTGGAAGGCTCTGCACGGCATCGACAGTGATTCCGCGGCACTCGCGCGCCTGACCGAGTTGATGTTGTTCGGCGCTGTCGGAACTTTGCCCCCGCAGCTCGTCGGCGTCAGTGCCGACGTGGGACACATCGGCCCGAAGGTGCGCGCATGAGCGGCGCTCTTGTGGAGCAACCGGTCGCGCTGCCTGTCATCGAAGCGGCCGATCTCGCGATGCGCGCGGCAGCGCAAGGCGTCTCAACACCCGATTACCTCGGCTATCACGTGCTGCGCAGCGCCTACGGCGTGATGCACCCCGCGGTGATCGCATTCGAGAAGCGGCCCAAGTTGGGACAGTCAGGGACAGAGCAGGGGGAGTGACCGTGATCGAACTCTGGATCGACGCCTGGATGGCGTCCGTCATCTGGTTCGCCTTCGGCGGCGCGTGGAGGTGGGTATGAGCATCGCCGAGCGCGTGATCGCGCGCATTACGCGCCGCGCACCTGATTTCGTTATCGGCAAGCCGGCGGCGCCGTATTTGCTGCGCTGGTGGGTACTGCCTCGCAACCGCTTCTTCAACGTCTACCTGCACTGCTTCCTTCGCAGCGATGACGACCGTGCATTGCATGATCATCCGTGGGCGAATTGCTCGATTCTGCTGCGCGGCCGCTATGTCGAGCACACGATCTCAGCCGGTGGCATCAACGTGCGCACCGAACGCGCCGCGCCGGCTTGGAAGCTACGGATGTCTGGCGCTGCAGCGCATCGCCTTGAGCTTATCGATGGTCCTTGCTGGACGCTTTTCGTCACCGGTCCGCGTTACCGCGAGTGGGGTTTTCATTGCCCGCAGCGGGGATGGGTGCCGTGGAAAGAGTTCACCTCCGCGGACAATTCCGGCGAAATCGGGAGGGGGTGCGAGCAATGAGCGACCTCCCGAATCCCCTCACCCCTGCGGACTGCGACCTGCGAGATTTCCCGTTCATGCCGCTCGACGTGCAGCGGCTGTGCGACAGCGATCTGGCCGCGCTCGAGTCGCCGGAGGCGTGCTGGGCTGCGCTGCTGCTCTGGAGCAAGTCATGGCACCAGGTCCCAGCAGCATCGCTGCCAGACGACGATCGCGTCCTCGCAAAGTTCACGGGATACCAGCGCGCGCCCGCCGCGTGGCAGGCAATCCGCGAAGGCGCGCTGCGCGGCTGGATCAAGTGCAGCGACGGCCGACTCTATCACCCGGTTGTGGCCGAGAAGGCGAATGAAGGCTGGTTCGCGAAGCACCGCCAGGCGCACGACAAGCTCTGCGAGCGCGTGCGGAAGCGCAACAAATCCCGCGCAGATTCCGGGCTCGTTCCGCTGGAAGTCCCCGAACTCGAGCACTGGATAGACCTTGGCCGTCCGCTGGAAAAGGTTTTGTTTCCGGAGGAATTTAGCACTCCTTCCGGCGGAAACAAGAAATCTTCCGGCGGAACGAGGCAAGACTTCCACCGGAGCGTCGATGGAATTCCTGCGGAAAACGCTCTTAAAGGAAAGGAAGGGAAGGGACAGGGAGAAGTTAACCCCAGTGGTTCTAGCACGCGTAGTACCGACACCCTCGCGAGCGAGCGTGCGAAACCCGGCGAATTGTCGGCTGCCATGCGGCGCCACAGCATCGAGGCGCAGCCCGGAGACCCGCGAGTGATCGCCGCAGCCGATGCGGGCGTTACGGTCGAGACGATCGAGGCCGCGTGCGTGGAGGCAAAGAGCGCGAAGCCGAACGAGCGCATTCCGCCCGCCTACGTGCTGTCGATCGCCACGCGCTGGACAGCTGACGCCGCGAAGCCGCCCACCGCCGGCCGCGCGCCATCTCGCAATCCGCGCTTGTCTGCTGCCGAGCAGCGCAACGCGATCAGCGACGCAAACGCCGAGGCATGGCTGAACGGCCACGCCGCATCCGACCCGACCGTCATCGACATGGAGTCCTGAGCCATGACCCCGAACGAGAAACGCCCCTTCATCGACGCGCTGAAGCTCGCGCACAAGACCGCGCGTCAGCCGCTGCCTGAGCCCGACGTGATGGACGTCTTCTGGGCGCAGTTGTTCACGTATCCGCTCGACGCGGTGCTGCGCGCACTGTCGCGCCACGTCGCGACGAGCGAGTTCGCACCGACGCCGGCCTCGATCCTGAAGCACCTGCCGAAGATGAGCGACGGCCGGCCCGAAGCCGACGAGGCATGGGCGATCGCGATCCGCTCGGCCGACGAGCGCGAAACCGTCGTCTGGACGCAGGAGATCGCGGAAGCCTGGGCCATCGCTTCGCCCGTGTTCGACGGTGACGAGATCGGTGCGCGGATGGCGTTCAAGGCCGCGTATGCGCGGATTGTCGACCGAAATCGCGGTGCGAATCTGGCGCCTCAGTGGGTCGTCTCGCAGGGCTTCGACGCGCAGCGACGCATCGAGGTCGTCGAGCATGCGGTGCGCGCTGGACGTCTTCAGCTGGCCCATGCGCAGGCCGTCGTGCCTTTGCTGACGAGCGAAAGCAATCCGGCCCCGGGCGTCGATGTCGAGGCGAACCTCGCCCGGTTGAAGGCGATCGTTTCGGGGGTGGGGAGCGCGCAAGCCCGCGCCTCTGCCGAGAAATCCGCTCGCGCACGTGAGGCGGCGGCCGACCTGGCCGAGGCGAAGCGTGCCGCGGTCGATCGCGTTGCGCCGCTGCTCGGCGCGGATGCGCATGCTGGCGGCGCGTCGCTCGCGCAGTGGCGCTTCTGCTGCATGTGCGAGAAGCAGGGCTTCCGCGAGCAGGCGACGTGCTCGATCAATGGCGCGGACTTCTGCGACGACCACCGGCCGGCACCGCGTGCGCCGCTTCGCGCCAGCGCCAACCGTGGCGAGGTGCGGGCATGAGCGCGCCCTTCACCTTCGGCCACGGCGACGCACCCATTGCCGAGATGATCGACGACGTCGTCCGCATGGACTTCCTCGAATCGTTGAACGTCGGGCAAATCGCCGATCTCTGCTTCGCCGCGTACGACCACCACGACGGCGCGCTTCGCCGCGCGATCGACGCCCGCATCGTCGAGGCCATGCAATGACCACCGACGGCGTGATGGGCGAGACCTGCGCGGCCTACGGCTGCCCGATGCTCGGCTCGTTTGGCGTGTCGGGTAAGTGGTTCTGCTGCTGCCACTTCCGCGGCTCGGCTGCGAGCAATGACGCCATCACGTCGGTGCTGAACCAGCACATCGCGATCGTCGATCGCGTGAAGCTCCTGCGCCGCGAAGGCGCGGGATACGCGGCGATTCTCGCTGCGGAGAACCAGCTGATCGAGCTGACGCGCGAGATCGGCCGGCAGTACGACATCCCGGCGGGCGGCGTGACCGGCCCGACGCACGCTGAACCCCACTTCTCGGAGACCGATGCATGAGACCCGATCCACACAAACCGCTGCCGCCGCCGCCGCCTCCGCGCGCTACCGTCATGCCGTCGCCCGACCAGGTGCGCGCGATTCGCATCGGTGCGCTCGAGCTGCTGCTCGCCATCGAAATGTCCGGCGTGCAGGCCGAGCCCGCGTTCATCGCGACATTGCATCGGCTCGCTGAGCGCCCGCCGCAGGAGTTGTGGCAATGAGCCCGCGCACCCCTCCCGCCGAATGGGACCGGCACGCTCTCGAGGTCGCGCGCGGTATCGCATCGCTTGACCGCTCGAAGCTGCCGGGCCTCACGACGCAGTTCGTCGCGATCCTGCAGAGCGCCATCGTCGACGCGATGATGATGGTCGCCGAGGGTTCGCTCGCCCGCCCGGCGGTCACGATCCGCGCCGGCGAGATCCAACTCAACGCGGCCGGCCTCGCGCTGACCGACGCCGAGTGCGAGGTGCTACGCGGCATCGCGGAACGCATGCGGCGCGTTCAGGAAGCGCGGCGCGCGGAGGGCGTGACATGCTGACCGTCAAGCTCCCGTACCCGATCAGTGCGAACCGCTACTGGCATCCCGTGCGCATCGGCCCGCGCATCACAATCGTGCCGACGAAAGAGGCGAAGGCGTACAAGGCCGAGGTCGCGCTGCTCTGCCGCTCGGCCGGCATGAAGCCTATCACCGGCCGCGTGCATGTTCACATCGACCTGTATCCGGCGCGGCCGCAGGACTGGCAGAAGCGCATGCGCCAGCACGGCGCCGCGTGGGATGACACCGTGCGCTGCCTCGACGTCGACAACGCGCGGAAGGTGGTCTACGACGCGCTGAACGGCGTCGCGTTCGAGGACGACGGCCGCATCTGGTCGGACAGTGCCACGCGCCGCGAGCCGGATGGCGAGGCGCGCGTCATCGTGACGATCACACCGATCGTCGTCGCGCAACCGCAGACCGGCCTCGCGCTCGACCTGCCGGTCGCCGATCCGCTGGAGGTGTGACATGCGACCGATCATCTGCGTACCCTTGATCCTACGCCCGCACATCTACCTGATTCATGGGCGCTGGACCTGCGCGTCTCTCTCGGATGGCTGGGCGGTCTTCCCCTACGGCAAAGGCGACACGCCACTCGATGCGTATTGCGATTGGCTGCAGCTCAAGTTCGCCATTCGCGCCGAGGAGGTGTGACGTGGCACGCCAATGCACCATCACCGTCCGCTGCTCGATCGCTTGGTGGCTGCGGCCGTACATCGCGCTGCTGAAGGTGTGGGTCATCGTCGCGCGCCGGCTGCCGAGCGACGCGCACATCGAGCGTGTTGCGCGTTGCGCAGTTCGAGCCAAGATCGAGGAAGCGCGATGAATCTCCAGACCACGAAACCCCGCGCACGGATCGTCAACACGTTCGGCAAACCGGCATGGCGCGTTACGTTCCCAGGGCTGTCGGCCGGCTTCGTCGGTGCGACGCTCGACAGCGCGCTCGGCGTCGCATACCGCTGCCGACTCGCTCGAATCACGGGGAGGCGCGACGCATGAACCTCGTCCAACTCGCCGGCATGCTACCGCGCGACGCTCAGTTCCGTACGTGGGTAGGCGGATTCGTCAACGGCGATCCAGTCTCGGTCGACGAGGCGGCGCAGTTCATCCGCGCCGTTTGCAAGGTCGAGTCGAGGCGCGAGCTCGCGACGAACACGCATGCGGCCGATCGCTTCAACCATTTTTTGCGGCGCCCGTTCCTCGCATGGAAAGAGGAGGCGCAATTCGAGGGCGAATCGGGGCCCGCCGAACGTCCCCGTCGCGCACCGGTGGAGGCTCGTATGTAACGCCGATCGGAACACCTCATCGAGACGGCGCGGCCCGGGCGCCGAAACCCGGGCACCCACCACCGAAAAAAACGGAAGGAATGACGGACATGAGCAGAGAAGCCACCCAGTTTTCGGCCGAGCGCCAACCCCGCACTCGCAAGCCGCGCGGCAAGGAGATGCGCACGAAGATCCTTGAGGCGATCAAGGAAGAGACGAAGATGAACGAGAAGGGCTTCTACAAGGCGGTCGCGAAGAAGGCCCTCACGGACGGCGACACGCTGATGATGAAGGAGCTGCTGACGCGCGTCGCGCCGGCCGCGAAGCCCGTCGCGCCCGCCGTGCAGTTCGAATTCCCCGAGGACGGCACGCCCGTGCAGCAGGTCGACGCGGTGCTGCGCGCCGTCGCCTCCGGCAAGGTCTCGCCCGACGTCGCTCAGCAGCTCGTGAACATGATCCGCGCGAAGCTCGACGTGCTCGAGATCAGCGAGCTGGCTGACCGCCTCGCGCAGGTCGAGAAGGCGCTCGCGGCGCAGGGGAAGTGAGGGAGGTAGCATTGAGCTTTCTCTCACAGGGGCACGCCGATGAACTGGCTCGATCCTACCTCACATGCCGTTCCGGCAATGGAGCGGCTTCTCTTTCGCGTCGCGACGCCGCCCGGCGAAACGCCGTTTCGCTTTCCATACGATGTCGTGATCGGGGAGCGGATCGGCGACTACGTGGAAACGGACACGGAAGCCATCCCGATGACCGCAGTGCTGGCCTGGGCGCGTATCACGATGTGACGATGGGGGCGGCATGAGCCGCCGCCGCATCTCCCACGCCGCGATCACCCGCGTCGAGTCCTACTTCTCCGGCGTCGCCACCGAGGAGCGGCCGGCCGTGTTCGGCATCGTCGACATGGACCGGAACGTCATCAAGCGCCTGACGGTCGACGGCGAGGAGACGGACGCCGAGCCGACCGTGCTGATCGCGGAGAAGCTTGCGCCGCTGCTGAAGAAGAAGCGGCGCAAGATCGTGATCGGCGGTCGTGGGTCGATGAAGACGCGAACCGTCGTGTCGATCCTCGCGGCCCGAGCGCAGGCCCGCCGCGAGCATAACCTCTGCCTGCGCGAGATCCAGAACTCGATCGAGGAGTCGAGCTATCAGGAAATCGCCGAGGAGATCGACCGGCGCGATCTGGGCGATTCGTTCCGCCGGCTCAAGAAATCGATCAGCGTGCCGGCGAACGGCAGCCGGTTCTCGTTCCGCGGCCTGTTTCGCAACCAGCGAGCGCTGAAGGGCTTCACCGGCGTGACCGTTGCCTGGATAGATGAGGGTGAGAACGTGTCGCGCGAATCGCTCGACATCCTGTTCCCGACCATCCGCGCGGCCGGCTCCGAGATCTGGATCACCTTCAACCCGAACCGCGAGACGGACCCGGTGTGGGCCGACGAAGTCGCGCCGTACGTCGATCAGATGGTCGACGGCTACTACGAGGACGACGAGCGGATCATCATCCGCTGCAACTGGTCGGACAACCCGTGGTTCCCGGAGGAACTGGAGCTCGAGCGGCAGAAGATGCTGCGCACCGATCTCGACCGCTACAACTGGATCTGGGAAGGCAAGTTCAACCGCCGGTCCGACGAGCTGATCTTCGCCGGGAAGTGGCGCGTCGAGGATTTCGAGACGCCAGCGAACGCGCGCTTCTTCTTCGGCGCCGACTGGGGCTTCGCGCAAGACCCGACGACGCTCAACCGCTGCTGGGTACGCGGCAACGACCTGATGATCGACTACGAGGCGCACGGCAAGCAGACCGACCTCGACGAGATCTGGAAGCTGTTCGCCGGCAAGGAGGGCATGCGGCCCGAGCAGATGAAGCAGTGGATGCTAGGCGACGAGAAGAAATACCCCGGAATCCCGGGCGCACGGAAATGGAAAATCAAAGCCGATTGCGCGCGGCCTGAAACCATTTCGCACGTCGCGAAGCAAGGTTTCAATATCGACGCCGCGAAAAAATGGGGTGGATCAGTAGAGGATGGAATAGCGTTTTTACGTGGTTTTGACCGAATTATTATTCATTCACGGTGCGTAAAGACGATCGAGGAATTCGGCAACTATTCGTACAAGGTGGACAAAACCACGGGGGACGTGTTGCCTATAATCGTCGACAAGTGGAATCACCACATCGACGGTATTCGGTATTCGATGGACGGCTATATCCGTGGTCGCGGTAATGGTCTGAATATCAGCCATGAAGCGCTCGCTGCACTTTCAGCCGCTTAATTCGATTTTCCCGGCCTAAAACGGCTATTTTCTCGGAGATTTTCAATAATGCGCACTCGCACCATTATCGCGGCCCTGCTCGGCTTCGCCCAGCCGATGTTCGCGATCGATCCGTCGGAACCGGCGATCGACCAGGCTCTCGCCACGGCAGCAACCGACGCGGCGGCCGCTCCCGCGAGTGACGCGGGGGAGTCGAACGACGGTGCGCCTGTTGCGGCCGGCGCCCGCGAAAGCGACACCTCCTCGTCTGCTGCGCCTGCATCGCTCTCCAGCGGCACCGAAGCCACGGCCGGGCCGCAAGGTGACGTCACGATTGTCTCGTCGGGCGCGGTGACTCTCGAAGCGCCAGCGGTCAACGTAAGCGCCGACCAGACGCCGGCCGTCTCGATCGACGTCGAGGATCACGCCGAGGCGCGCGAGCGCTTCGCCGGGCTGCTGGCCAAGCTGCACGGCCTCGAGCACGAGGCAGCCGAATACATGCGCGCCGAGTTGCGCGCAATCGGCACGCTGCTGCACCTGCATTCGGTCGCTTCTGGCAAGGCCGACTCGACGGGCGACTACAGCTCGTCGGACCTCTCGTAACCGACACGGCGGCGCGCATGCTCGAGAAACTGCAATCCCTCATCCCGCGCGCGCTGCTGGCGCCGACCGCTCCGGCGGCCGCGCGCCCGGCGGCTGCGTTCGACTCGCGCGCCGAGCCGCACTGGCCCGTCGTCGAAGGCCCGCGCCGCGGCATGCGCATCAATCCGGCGCTGCTCGAGCAGCTCGCGGCGCAGGACGCGGCGCGCGGCGGCGACGTCGACTGGGCGGCGAAGTTCAAGCCGCCGGTCGTCGCGCCCGGCACGGTGCCGAGGGAAGGCGGCGGCGCGCCGGAAGTCGCGATGGACTCGGTGTGCGACAACCTCGCCGCGACGCTCGGCGCATGCGGCGGGTTCAACCAGCTCAGCGGCGTCGACTTCATCGGCTACGCCGCGCTGTCGCTGCTGTCGCAGCACCCGCTGATTCGCGCGATGGTCGAGACGCTCGCCGACGAGATGACGCGGAAGTGGATCGAGTTCGGCGGCCAGGGCAGCGAGGAATCGGACACGAAGCGCGTGCAGGCACTGCAGGCCGCGACCGAGAAGTTCCACCTGAAGAAGGCATTCAACCGCTCGGCGAAGAAGACCGGGTACTTCGGCGGGTGCATGCTGTACGTCGACATGGGCGACGACACGCGGTCCAATGCAGGGCTGCGTGAGATCCAGACCGAGCTTACGCTCGACCGCGCCAAAATCACGAAGGGCTCGTTCAAGGGTTTCCGCCTGATCGAGCCGATCAACGCCTACCCGGCGCCCTACAACGCGGACAACCCGCTCGCGGCCGACTACTACCAGCCCAACGCATGGCTCGTGCAGGGGCGCAAGGTGCACGCGTCGCGCCTGCTGCACTTTTCGCAGAACGAGCCGCCGGTGCTCCTCAAGCCGGCCTACAACTTCTTCGGCATCCCGCTCGCGCAGATGGCGCTCGACTACGTCGACCGGTTCGACACCGTGCGCATCGCCGTCGCAAAGCTCGTGAAGCGGTTCAGCACGTCGATCCTGAAGACGGACATGAGCCAGGTCCTGAACGGCGGCGGCTACGATGACGCGGCGAGCCTGAAGTCGCGCGCGCTGCTCTGGCAGCTGTTCGGCGACAACCAAGGACTGCTGGCGCTCGACAAGGAGATGGAGGACTTCGTCCAGGTCAACACGCCGCTGACGGGCCTCTCCGACATCGTGTCGCAGCAGCTCGAGCTGCTCGCGGCGATAAGCCGCACGCCCGCCGTGAAGCTGCTCGGCATCGCGCCGAAGGGATTCAACTCGACGGGCGAGTACGACGAGGCGAACTGGTACGACCATGTCGCCAGCCAGCAGTCGATCATGTTTGCCGACAACCTCGACCGCGCGATCAAGATCATCCAGCTTTCCGAGTTCGGCCAGATCGACGAAGACCTCACGCACAAGTTCGTGCCGCTGCATGAGCAGTCTGAGGCCGAGAAGGCCGCGAACCGCAAGCAGAACGCCGACACGTTCGCGATCTACTTCGACCGCGGCGTCATCGGAAACGAGGAGGAGCGCATCCGGCTCGCGGCCGATCCCGACAGCGGCTACGACTCGATCGACGTCAACAAGATGCCGGAGGCACCGGACCTTGGCGAAGGCATGGACGACGAAGAGGAGCGCGATACCGATAGCGCCGGCGTGGTGGCCTGATGCCCGCGCGTGCGCCGAAGGTGAAGGGCGAGATGCGCGCGACGCGGCCGAGCGCTGCCGTGCGCATCCAATACCAGCGCGCGCTCGAGCGCCTGGTCGACGAGATGCACCGCTCGACGCTGTACTGGCTGCGGGCCACGTACCGCGGCCGCGAGTCGGAGATCGCGGCGGACGCATCGCCGGCCGCCGATCTCGCCGCGCAGCTCGCGCGCCGCGCCGCGCAGTGGCGCAAGATGTTCGCGGCCCGCGCGCCGGATCTCTCGCGCTGGTTCATCGCGCAGGTCGACCGGCACGCGACGAACGCCACGAAGCAGGCCGCCGTCGCGCTGACCGGCATGTCGGTCTCGGTGAAGGACACGCTCGTGTCGAACACCGTCATGCAGGCGTCGATCCAGCAGAACGTCTCCCTCATCAAGTCGATCCAGTCCGAGTACGCGACCGAGGTCGAAGGCATCGTGATGCGCAGCGTAACGGCCGGCCGCGACCTGAAATACCTGACCGACCAGTTGCAGGAGCGCTACGGCGTCACGCGGCGGCGCGCGACGTTCATCGCTACCGACCAGAACAACAAGGCGACCGCGCAGATGGCCCGCGCGCGGCAGCTCTCCATGGGCGTGACGAAGGCGCGCTGGCTGCATGTCGGCGGCGGCAAGAATCCGCGCCACTCGCACGTCGAAGCGAATGGAAAGGTTTTCGATTTGTCGAAGGGTCTTAAAATCGACGGTGAATACATTTTTCCCGGCGAATTGCCCAATTGCGGTTGTGTGGGCGCGCCGTTAATTCCGGGTGTGGACGATGAAGCCGAATAAAGGCGAGATTATCGTTGCTTTTGACAAGGCAACGGTGCGGAATTATGACAAGGACGGTCGTCTCTTCATCGAGCGATCGCATATCTCGAAGGCGGGCGTGAATCCATACTGGGGTCGAGAGATTCCCGGATGGGAAGAACTCGGCCTTGATCCGGACCGCGTGTACAACGTCTTTCGCCCGCCGGAGGAGCTGGAGAAGGCTGCGCCGACGTTCAACATGCTGCCGATCCTGCTCGTCCACAAGCACGTCACCGCAGAAGACCCAAAAAACGAGTTAATTATCGGTTCGACCGGTTCAAATGCGATTTTTGAGGGTGAATTTCTCGATAACGGGCTCGCTTTTTGGGACGGCGAGTATATCGAGAAAATCGAAAGCGACGAGCAGCGCGAATTGTCGAGTTCCTATCGGTATAAGCCCGTCATTAAAAGTGGAACCTATAATGGCGCGCAATACGACATCGTGATGACGGAGATTATGGGTAATCACGTCGCACTGGTCGTCGAGGGGCGCGCCGGTCCCGAAGTGACGGTGGCGGATTCCCAAATTCAACCTCCTGAAAAGGTACGAACCGTGAAACTGAATCCGAAGCAGAAGGCGGCGTGGAAGGCGCGGCTCCCGAAGCTGAAAGTCGCAATGGACGAGGGCCTCGACACCGCAGGCGTCGAGGAAGCGCTCGAAGAGGCCCTTGAGGAAGTGCAGGCTCTCGGCGAGCCGGCGGCGGCGGTCGACGACGGCAACGCCGAGATCGCGGACCTCTTGAAGCAGCTGCTCGCGAAGTTCGAAGGCAAGCCGGCTGGCGCGGCCGACGAGGACGACGAGGCGAAGAAGGCGGCGGCCGACGAGGCCGCGCGCGCGGAGGAAGCGAAGAAGGCCGAGCAGGCGAAGAACGCCTCGGCCATGGACGCCAAGATCAAGGCCGCCGCCGACGGCGCGCGCCAGTCGATCGAGGGTCGCTTCCGTGCCGCGCAGAAGGTCGAGCCGATCACCGGCCGCATCGACGCGATGGCGTTCGACTCGGCCGAAGCGATCTACGCGCATGCGCTGACGGTCGGCGGCATGGACCCGACGAAGCACGAGCAGGTCGCCTACGCTGGCATCGTCGACGTGCTGATCGATGCGCGCTCGAAGGCGCCGGTGCATGTCGCACAGGACGCCGCCGGCGATGCCGAGCTGCTCAAGCAGTTCCCGGCGCTCGCCAAAATCAACCACGCGTAAGGACGGACGAACATGGGCTTCCCGAACGCAGTACGTCTTCAGCCCGAGGTCGGCGTGCCCGGCACGCGCGCCTCGATGAACCCGATCTCGGTAGTATCGCGCGTCGCGCAGACGGCCGTCACCGTCGGCCGCTTCGTGTGGCCGGGCACGGACACCGACAACCAGGTGCAGAACACCGGCACCGGCAAGCCGCTGGGCCTCGCGATCACCGACCAGGTCGGCGTGATCCCGAACTACCTGCAGGAATACAGCATGTCGGTTCCGGCCGGCATGGCCGTGGAAGTCGCCGAACAGGGTGAATGGTTCGCGAGCTCGGCGAACGCGGCGACGCTCGGCCAGAAGGTGTTCGCGACGCTCGCCGACGGCACGCTTCAGTTCGGCGCGGCCGGCGCGACCGTCACGGGCGCCATCGAAACGCAGTACGTCGTGACGCGCGGCGGCGCGGCGAACGCGGTGATCAAGATCTCGACGTGGAGCCAACTCGCATGAAGCTGAACCAACTTTCCGCATACGGCATCCACCTCGCGCCCGGTGCCGAGCTGCTGAACGATGCCTCGAAAGCGAAGCTCGTCGCCGCAATGGACGCGGCCGGCCCGCTGGTCACGCAGCCGAACAACGGCATCCCGCAGATGCTGACGAACTACTTCGATCCGCGCGTGATCGAGGTGCTCGTCGCGCCGATGAATGCCGAGCTGCTTTATCCGCCCGTGCAAAAGGGCGACTGGACGACGACGACGGCGACGTTCATGACCGTCGAATCGACCGGTGAAACCGCGACGTACGGCGACTACAGCGGCAACGGCATGTCGAGCCACAACGTGAACTTCCCCGCTCGCCAGAACTACGGCTTCCAGACGAACACGCAGTGGGGCGACAAGCAGATGGCCGTCGCGGCGAAGGCGCGCGTCGACTATGCTGCGCGCCAGCAGCTCGCATCGGCGCTGATCCTGCGCAAGAAGGAAAACGCGATCTTCCTGTTCGGCGTCGCCGGCCTGCAGAACTACGGCCTGACGAACGACCCGGCGCTCAGCGCACCTGTCGCGCCGACCACGGGCGCCGGCGGCACCACGTGGGACGTGAAGACGTCGGACGAGATCTATGCCGACTTCGTGCTGCTCTGGAAGAACCTGATCGCGGCCGGCAATGGTCTGATCAACACGAAATCGCGCGTGAAAGTCGGCATCCCGAACGTGTCCGAGCAGAACCTGACGAAACAGAACTCGTACGGCCAGGTGTTGCGCGACCGGCTGAAGCTCGCCTACCCGAACATGGAGATCGAGACGATCCCCGAGTTCGCGACGGCGAGCGGCAACCTCGTGCAGATGATCGCGCAGGACGTCGAAGGCCAGCCGACCGGCGAACTCGCGTATGCCGAGCGCATGCGCGCGCACGGCGTCGTCCGTCGCGATTCGTCGTACTCGGAAAAGAAGTCCGGGCACGCGTTCGGCGCGGTGCTGTACTACCCGAACTTCATCCAACAAATGCTGGGGGTCTGACATGCCGGAAGTCCAAGAAACGAAGACGGCCAAGCCGGTCAAGGTGTACTGCAAGCTCCCGCACGGGATCGTCTACAACCTGCCGGGCGATCGCGCTGTCCGCCTGGTCGGCATGTATGGCGACGAGCGCTCTGACTTGCAGGTCGCGGGCATGCCGGGCCGCGATAGCGTTGCCGGTCATGGCGTGACGCTGGTCGACGCTGATGACTGGGATCAGATCGTCAAGGACCACGGCAAGTCGGCGGCGCACAAGAACGGCTTCGTGTTCGCCGCGAAGGACGACAAGTCCGGCGAAGCGCAGGCGCGCGAGCAGGAGAAGGCGCTGACGGGCTTCGAGCCGTACAACCCGAACGCGAATCCCGAAGACAAGACCGTCGACGGGACCAAGACCGGCGCGCCCGAGAAGCAATGAGCACGCCGACGGGAGTCGTCGCTTTCGACCCGGCCGCCTTCAAGGCGGCTTTTCCCGCTTTTGCGGGCGTGAGCGACGGCCTCCTCAACGGCTATTTCGCGATGGCCTGCATCTTCCTGAACAACTCGCCTGCGTCGGTCGTGCAGGATCTGACCGTCCGAGCGCAGCTGCTCAACTTCATCACCGCGCACCTCGCTTTCCTGCTCGACCGCGCGAGCTCGGGTGACGGCTCGAGCGCGGCCGTCGTCGGCCAGATGGTTTCGGCCGGCGAGGGCACCGTGAACGCATCATTCGCGCAGGTGCAATCGAAGAACGCCGAGTTCTGGGCGCAGAGCGAGTACGGCCTCATCTTCTGGCAGATGGTGCTGCCGTTCCGCACCTTCCACTACTTCCCTGCGCCTTGCTGTGTGCGCCGTTAAGGTCACCGGCGGCGCCAAGCTCGATGCCGCGCTGGCGCGCTACCTCGACAACGCGACGCTGACCATGCGCGCGGGCCTCCTTGAGGGGGCAACCGAGCCGGACGGCACGCCTATGGCGCTCGTCGGCTTCTGGAACGAGTACGGCACCGAAGATATTCCGCCGCGCCCTGCATTTCGCACGACTGCGATCGCGCAGGCATCGCGCTGGGCGAAGATCGTCGGCGTGACGCTCCAGCGCAACGGCGGCGACTTCGACGCCGCGCTTCGGCTCGCCGGCGAGGCGGCCGTCGTCGACATTCAGGCGACGATCGGCGCGTGGACGGATCCGCCGAACGCGCCATCCACGATCGCGAAGAAGGGATTCGACGGCCCGCTGCGCGGCTCGGCCGCCGCGCCGATGCAGCACGCCGTCGCATACGACATCGTCGACGGAGCACCCACAGAATGAACTTGCACGGCATCGTGTCCGGCGTGATCGGCACCGTGAACCCCTTCGTGCCGGTGACGCTGCAGCAGAGTACCGGCTACACCACGGCGGCCGATGGCGGCCGCACTCCCACGTACAGCGCATCACCGCAGTCCGTGCAGGTTCAGGCGCTCAGCGCGTCCGAGATCCAGCACCTCGACGGCCTGAACATTCAGGGCGTGCTGCGCAAGGCATACCTGAACGGCGACTGGCGCGGCGTGTATCGCGCGACGAACCAGGGCGGCGACCTCATGCAGTTCGCCGCGGTGGCCGGCGTGCCGGCGTCGCTGCAGGGCACCACGTGGAAGGTCGTGCAGGTGTTCGAGACGTGGCCGGACTGGTGCGCGCTCGCGATCCAACTGCAGTGAGGCCGCCATGCCCGTGACCATCTCCATCACCGAATCGCAGGTTTTCACCGCGCTGCGCACGTTTCTGCTCGGCATCCTGCCGGCGGGCGTCGAGGTCGTGAAGGCGCAGGACAACGGCGTGGGCGAGCCCGTAGGCCCGGATTTCGTGGTCGTGAACTCGATCGCGTCGCCGCGCCTCGCGACGAACGTCGACAGCTACACCGACACCGGAACGAACCCAGGCACGCGCAACTCGATGCAAGCGATCGAGGCGCGCCTACAGCTTGACGTGCACGGCCCGAACTCTGGCGACAACGCCGCGATCATTTCGACGCTGTTTCGCGACGAATATGCGTGCATTCAATTCGCGACCGTTAATCCGGATATTCAGCCGTTATATTGCGAAATTCCACGACAAATGCCGTTTATTAACGCTCAGAATAACTGTGAGCAGCGTTGGATAATTGAACTTGCTATCGAATACAATCCAATCACGCAAACGCCGCAGGATTTTGCAGACGAAGTTATTCCCGAAATCGTCAGCGTGGATGCGGCATATCCTCCCGGAGCTTAAACCATGTCGATCCCGGCATCCCTGATCGCATCCGTAACGCCGAGCGTCATCAGCGCGGGCGGGTCCGCCCTCGATCTGATCGGCGTTATGCTGACGACGAATACCCGAGTGCCGATCGGCACGGTTCCATCTTTCCCGACGAAAGACGCGGTGTCCGCTTATTTCGGCGCGACATCGCTTGAATACCAATTGGCTGCCGTTTATTTCGGCGGATTCGATAATTCGGACGTGAAGCCGGGTGCACTCCGATTCTCGCAATATCCGACGGCGGCAGTCAGCGCATATTTACGCGGTGGATCGCTCGCCGCAATGACGCTTGCGCAGCTGCAGGCGCTTTCGGGTTCGCTCACGGTGGTGGTCGACGGCTTCACGCGCACCGCGGCGTCGATCAACCTGTCGAGCGCCTCCAGCTTCTCGGCGGCCGCCGCAGCGATCCAGACCGCGCTGAACGCGACGCCGCCGACGCCGGCCGTCGTCACGGGCAGCATCGCGGGTACCACGCTGACGGTATCCGCTGTCACGTCCGGCACGCTAGCGATCGGCCAGGTGCTGAGCGGCACGGGCGTGACCGCCGGCACGAAGATCACGGGCTTCTTGACCGGCTCGGGCGGCACGGGAACCTATACGGTCGACCAATCGCAGACCGTCGCGAGCACGTCGATCACCGCAGCGGCCGCAGCTGTCGCCGTGACTTTCGACAGCACGTCGAGCGCGTTCGTCATCACGTCGGGCATCACCGGCGTGCCGTCGACGGTCGCATACGCGACGGGCACGCTCGCAGCTGGCATCGACCTGACGCAGGCAACTGGCGCAGTGCTGTCGCAGGGTGCAGCCGCTGCGACGCCGGGCGCCGCGATGGACGCGATCACGAAGGTCACGCAGAACTGGGTGTCGTTCATGACGACGTTCGACCCGGACAACGGCGTCGGCAACACGCAGAAGATGGCGTTCGCGACGTGGACGTCGCAGCAGAACAACCGCTACCTGTATGCGGCGTGGGACACGGACCAGAGCCCGACGACGACCGTTCCGGCAACGTCGTCGCTCGGTTACCTCGTCCAGCAAGGCAACATGAGCGGCGTCGCGCCGATCTACCAGGACGTGAAACAGGCAGCGTTCCTGATGGGCGCGATCGCGTCGATCGACTTCACGGCGACCGAAGGCCGCGCGACGATGAAGTTCCGCTCGCAGTCGGGCCTTGCCGCGACCGTCACCGATGGCACGGTCTACAAGAACCTCGTGGCAAACGGCTACAACTGCTACGGAGCATTCGCGACGGCAAATGACCAGTTCACGTTCTTCGCGGACGGCACGATCGGCGGTCAGTACGACTGGATCGACTCGTACATCAACCAGATCTGGCTGACCAACCAGTTCCAGCTGTCGATCATGGAAGGGCTGACGCAGGCGAAGTCGGTCCCGTACAACGCGGTCGGCGACGCGACGATCGAGTCCTGGCTGATGGACGACATCAACCAGGGTGTGAACTTCGGCGCGATTCGCGAGGGCGTCCAGCTCGGCAGCGCGCAAGTGCAGGAGGTGAACACGGCCGCCGGCCTGAAGATCGACAGCGTGCTGTCGTCGCGCGGCTGGTACCTGCAAGCACTCGCATCGCAGGCAACCGCGCAGACGCGCGCCGCTCGCCAATCGCCGCCGTGCAAGTTCTGGTACATGGACGGCGGCAGCGTCCAACAACTCAACCTCGCCTCGGTGATGGTCCAGTAAGGGAGCAACCATGTCAGGAACGATTACCAGCGCCAACAGCGTGATCATGCTCTCGGCGGGCACCATTTTCCCGGTCGCGCAACAGATTCAGGGCTATGCCGCCGAGGACATCTTCGACACCGACGACGTCGAAATGGCCGAGGTTCAAATGGGCCTCGACAAGAAACAGTCGTATGGTTGGATTCCGTTTAACGTGAAGTGGCGTCTCACGCTGATGGCGAATTCCGACTCGATCTTGATGTTCGACTCGGTGATTGTGGCGGAGCGCGTGATGATGGACAAATTCCGATGGGACGGCACCGTCGCGCTTAAGAGCATCGGCAAGAAGTTCACGATGACGAACGGCGTGCTGACGCGCGGCAAGCCCATCCCGGATGCGAAAAAAGTCCTGCAGCCGCAGACCTTCGAAATCACCTGGGAGTCGGTGCTGCCGGCACCGATGTGACATGCCACGGAAAACGACCAACTTCACCGCGACGGACGGTCGCGACGACGGGAAGCGATTCCTGATCACCGAAATGCCGGCGTCGCAGTCGGAGGAGTGGGCGGCGCGCGCGCTGTTCGCTGCGATGAGCTGTGGCGTCGAGATCCCGGACGAAATTCTCGGCGCTGGCCTCGCCGGCATCGCCGCGATTGGTCTGAAGTCGCTTGGCCGGGTGCCCTTCGACATGCTGAAGCCGCTGTTCGACGAGATGATGGGCTGCGTGCAGTACGAGTTCGAGCCCGGCCGTCCCGGCGGCGCGCGCGCGCTGATCGAGACGGACATCGAGGAAGTCGCGACGCGGCTGAAGCTCCGGAAGGCGGTGCTCGACCTGCACCTCGAGGGTTTTCTCGGCGCCGCCCCATCGAAGCAGGCTTCTGGGGCGGCGGAAGCGGCAAACGCCTGATCGCGTATCCCAACGTGCCGCGCTCGATCGGCGCGGTCGTTTCCCGACGGCTCGCCACGCTGCACGAACTGCAGACGGTGTACGGACAGGATGACCTGCATGACCTGCTCGAAATAATCGTCGTCGACAGTCATAACGAACGCGTCGCGACGGAGGAAAGGAGAAACTGACCGTGGCGACTATCGTAGACGCGCTGGTAGTGACCCTCGGCTTCGATCTGGCCGCGTTCAAGCGCGGCAAGGCCGAGGCCGGCGCAGTCACGAAGAAGCTCAGCGCCGAAGAACTGGCCGCCGCCAAGGAGATCGAGCAGCGCAACAAGAAGGCGGCCGAGTCGTTCCGCAGCATCCGAAATGAGGTGCTCGCGCTCATCGCGATCTTCACTGCCGGCGTCGGCATCAAGCAGTTCACCGAGAGCACGATCAACTCGGCGGTGAACCTGGGCTACATGGCCCAGAACCTCCAGATGAGCACGCGCGACCTCGCTGCGTGGCAGCGCGCAGCCGAGCGCGCGGGCGGCTCGGCCGAAGGCATCACGGCCGCGCTCCAGTCCTCCCAGAACGACGTCTCGAAGCTGAAGTTCGGCCAGGTCACAGAGGGCGTGCAGTGGTTCCTGCGCATGGGCGGCTCCGTCAAGGATCTGAAGGACGGCAACAGCTATTTGCTCGCGCGTTCGCGGATCATCTCGAACATGTTCAAGGCCGACCCGGGCCGCGCGCGCTTCATCGCACAGCAGATGGGTATCGGCGACGGCGAGTTCAACTTCCTGAAGCAGGGCGAGGCCGCGGTGCTCGCGCTCGTCGACGCGCAGAAGAAGAACTCGGCCGTGACGGAGAAGCAGTCCGAGCAGGCGCTGAAGCTGCGCAACGCGTGGCTCGACGTGCGCGACCGGCTGCAGTATGTCGGCACGACCGTCCTACTCGAGCTGATGCCGGTCTTCGAGAAGCTGCTCGGCAAGCTGCAGAACATGGCCGATTGGGTCGCGGACCACAAGGCGGACATCAGCTCGTGGGTCGACCGCGCCGTGACGGCCGTGCAGCAGTTCGTCGAGTGGGCGGACAAGGCCGCGACGGCGGTCGGCGGCTGGAAGAACGTCCTGATCGCCTTCGCGGGCCTGAAGCTGCTTTCGATGGCGTCCGGCGTGCTGTCGCTGGCCGGCGCGCTGTTCAAGCTCGGTGGCGCGCTCGGCGGCGTCAGCATGGCCGGCGCGAGCGCGCTGCCGATTCTCGGCCGCCTGCTCGGCATCGCTGGCCTCGCGTTGTACAGCCAGGGGCTGAACGAAGGCGAGGAACAGACCCGCCTCACGCAGCCGGGCGACACGTGGGATGGCGACCCGGTCGGCAAGGCGCGCGCGGCTGCGAACAGTGGCTCGCTCGCGGACCGGCGGCGCTACCTGGTCGGCAGGCTGAAGGAAGCCGGCTATACCGACGCGCAGGCAGCCGGCATCGCAGGCAGCCTTCAGCAGGAGAGCCAGCTCGATCCGACGGCAGTGAACAAGACGTCCGGCGCCGCCGGCATCGCGCAGTGGCTCGGGCCGCGCGCGCGCCAGTTCGAGAAGCAGTTCGGGCACTCGCTCGCGCAGTCGACCTTCGGTGAGCAGGTCGACTTCATGCTTTGGGAGCTGAAGAACACCGAGAAGCAGGCCGACCAGCGCCTCCGGATGGCGAAGACGCCCGAGTTCGCCGCCGAGGTGCACTCGCGCGAATACGAGCGGCCGGGCGCGGCCGAGGCGAACATTGCACGGCGCCAAAAGTACGCGCGCGAGGTGTTCGCAGGACTCGGTCAGGCAAACGCCGCGCAGATCGCGCAGCAGACCGCCGCGGCGGCCGCGCCGGCAGGCGGCAACACGACCACGACGAGCACGTCGACGAACGAGACGAACATCAACGGCCCGATCACCGTGCACACGCAGGCGACGGACGCCGCCGGCGTCGCGCGGGATCTGGGCGGCGCGCTGCGCCGCTACAGCTTCGTCGTGCCGCAGGCCAACACCGGATTGAGCTGACATGCCGCTGCCGAACCTTTCCGTCCCCGCCTTCCCGAACGTGCCGAACCTGCCTGGCGTGCCGCCGCTCATCCGCGCGCCGGGCGAATCGCTCGGCTCGTTCGCGATCTCGCTGATCACGACGGACGCGATCGGGCTGCTGGAAGGGCTGCTCGCGCCCGTGTGGGGCATCTTCGACGAGTTCGGCGCGCCTCTGACGATCGCCGACACCGCGCTGAGCCTCGAATACCGCGGCGACTCGCGCATCGCGAAATACCCGCAGGAAGAGGGCGGCTTTGCCGACTACAACAAGGTGCAGATGCCGTACAACGCCCGCGTGCAGTTGGCGTGCGGCGGCAGCGATGCGAAGCGCGCGGCCTTCCTGTCGGCGATCGAGGCGGCGAAGCAGTCGACCATGCTGTTCACGGTGATCGCGCCGGACGCGACGTACGAGAACGCGAACGTCGTCTCGTACGACCTTCGCCGCACGTCGAAGAGCGGCGTGACGATGATCGTCGCGGAGCTGTACCTCGAGGAGGTACGGCAGACCGTCGTCGCGCAGTTCGCGAACACCCAGAATTCCGCGTCGCAGGATTCGGCCAGCCTCGGCCAGGTGCAGGGGCAGGTTCCGACTGCTGCGCAGTCTGGTCTGTTCGGCCCGGTATCGGTGACGACTGGCGTCGGCGGGGTGCAGTGATGCTGATCCTTCCCGTTGTCGCGAAACCCGCGCAGAACTTCAGCGTGCTGCTCGCCGGACAGAACTGCCAGATCTCGGTCTACCAGAAGACGACCGGCATGTACCTCGACCTGTCCGTCAACAACGCGGCGATCAAGAGCGGGATCGCGTGCCGCGACCGCGTGCTGCTGATCCGTCACGCGTACCTCGGCTTCGTCGGTGACCTGACGTTCTTCGACACGCAGGGCGTCGACGATCCGGAATACGCGGGCCTCGGCGCGCGCTGGCAGCTCGTCTATCTCGAAGCGGGAGACCTCGCATGAGCTTCACCCGCAAACGCATCGACCTGACGATCACGCTCGGCGATGGAGAGTTCGGTGAGGACGGCTCGAACACCGTGACGCTGACGGGCCTGCGCGTGCAGTCACTCATCACGGTGCCCGGCGGCGACGCGATGGCGGCCGCGCAGATCCGCGCGTACGGCATCCCGCTGTCGATGATCAACCAGCTGACGACCGTCGGCCCGATCAACACCGCGATCCGCGCGCAAAACTCGGTTCAGGTCGCCGCAGGAGATGACGAGAACGGCATGCACGTCGTCTACTCGGGCACGATCGGCGAGGCGTGGGGCGATTTTCAGGGCACGCCCGACGTGCCGCTGAACATCATCGGCTATGCCGGCCTGATTCAGGCCGTGAAGCCGGTCGGCGCGCTCAGCTACGTGGGTACCGTCGACGTCGCGACGATCATGCAGGAACTCGCGAACACGATGGGCCTGACGTTCGAGAACAACGGCGTGCAGGTGCAGCTCTCGAACCCGTACTTTCCGGGTACCGCACTTGCGCAGGTACGCGCGTGCGCGCGCGCCGCGGACATCAACTACCTGATCGACCGCGACACGCTCGCGATCTGGCCGCGCGCCGGCGCTCGCGCGACAACGGGCGACCTTCCGCTGATCTCGCCTGAGACGGGATTGCGCGGCTACCCGACGTTCTCGAGCAATGGTCTCGGCATCTCGACGGAGTTCAACCCGAACATCAAGAACGGCGGCCAGGTGAAGGTGCAAAGCTCACTGCCGGTCGCCTGCGGCATCTGGAACGTGTTCGACCTCTCGCACGCGCTGGAAAGCGAAGTGCCGGACGGCGCGTGGTTCACTCAACTCTCGGCATACCCGCAAAATGGTGGATAACGCATTCGGCTACCGCGGCAGCCAGCGGCCGACCTCTGGCACGTCGCCGTTCAACGAGCAGTCCTTCCTCATCTGGCAGATCCTGCGCACGATCTCCGGCGCGCGCCTGGTGGAGGTGAAGGCCGTCACGAACGCGGGCAGCGTCTCGCCGGTCGGCTTCGTCGACGTGCTGCCGCTCGTGAACCAGCTCGACGGCTCCGACAACGCGATGCCGCACGGCGTGATCCACAACTTGCCGTACTTCCGCCTGCAGGGCGGCTCCAACGCGGTGATCATCGACCCGCAGGTCGGCGACATCGGCGTGGCGATCGTCGAGGACCGCGACATCTCCTCGGTGAAGGTGAACCGCGGCCCCGCGAACCCCGGCTCGAAGCGCATTTTCGACATGGCCGACGGCCTGTATCTCGGCGGGTTCCTGAACGGCGCGCCGAGCCAGTACGTCCGCTTCTCGGCGTCCGGTATCGAAATCGTGTCGCCGACGCAGATCCGCATGGCCGCGCCCACGATCGTGCTGCAGGCCGACAACACCATCGGCCTGACGGCCGGCAGCCAGATCACGAACTCCGCGCCGGCGGTCGAGATCGACGGCCAGATGACGCAGGGCGAAGGTCCGCTCGGCGGCAACGCGGCGATGCAGGGCCCGCTTACCGTCGTCAACGACATCACCGCGCAGGGCACGAGCGTGCACACGCACAAGCACGGCGGCGTGCAGACCGGCAGCGGCAACACTGGAGTACCGATCTGATGCCTTCGACCCTCCTCCTCGATCAAACGACCTGGGATCTCTGCGCCGACGCGTACGGAAACATCGCTGTCGCGGCCGAGCCGTATGCGATCGCGCAGGACGTCGCGAGCGCCGTGCGGACATTCCGCGGCGAGGCGTGGTACGACACGTCCGTCGGCGTCCCGTACTGGCAAGACATCCTCGGCAAGCGACCGCCGCTGCCGCTCATCAAGAAGGACATCGTGACGGAGGCGCGCCGCGTGTTCGGCGTGCAATCCGCGCAGTGCTTCATCACGTCTATGAAAGATCGCGTCGTCACCGGCCAAGTGCAGGTCGCCACGGCCGACGGCGTGCTCCCCGTCAATTTCTGAGGCTCCGCATGTCGACACCTCCCACCTCCAGCGTACCGCCTATCAACTGGGCGCCGACCGGGCCCGTCGTGCCGGCGGAATCCGCCATCCTGACCGGTGTGCTCGCCGACACGAACGCGGCGTTCGGCGGCAACCTGAACATCACGAACGAAGACGGCACGCCGAACGTGACAACGCCGCAGGGGCAGCTCGCATCGAGCCTCACGGCGATCATCGGCGCGAAGAACGACGACATGCTCGAGGTGTCGAACGGCGTCGACCCCGATCTGGCCGACGGCCGCTGGCAGGACGCGATCGGGCGCATCTACTTCATCGAGCGCAACCCGGCCGAGCCGACAGCGCTGCAGGTCGCATGCGTCGGTGCCGCGAGCACAGTGATCCCGCTTGGCGCGTTGATCAAGGATTCGAGCAACAACGTCTACCTCTGCACGCAGGCCGGCACGATCCCGGCGAGCGGCACGATCACGCTCGGGTTTGCCTGCAAGGTGACCGGGCCCACGCCGGTCCCGGCAGCAGGGCAGGTGTCCATCTATCAGGCGATCCCCGGATGGGACACCGTCAGCGTCGTATCCGGCGTGGTCGGCAGCGACGTCGAGTCGCGCGCGGACTTCGAATACCGGCGCCGGCAGTCGGTCGCGCTGAACGCCGCGGGCTCGGTGCCAGCCGTGCGCGCGAAGGTGCTGAACGTCGCGGGCGTGCTAGACGCGTGCGTGCTCGACAATCCGCTCGGCACGTCGGTCGTGAACGGCACCTACACGCTCGCACCCAACTCGCTGTACGTCGGGGTGTACGGCGGCGCGGCGCAGGACATCGGCAACGCCATCTGGACGAAGAAGTCGCCGGGCTGCAATTACAACGGGAACACGACAGTCACGGTGCAGGACACGAGCGTCGGCTCGCAGCCGTATCCGAGCTACACCGTGAAGTTTCAGGTGCTGACGGCCGTGCCGATCCTGTTCTCCGTGCAGCTCGTGAACAATCCGAATCTGCCGGCAAACGTCGTGCAGCTCGTGCAGAACGCGATCATCGAGGCGTTCACGGGTGCCGACGGCGGCTCGCGTGCGCGCAGCAACTCGACCATCTTCGCGGGCCGTTACTACCCGGGCGTGATCGCGATCGATCCGTCGGTTGAGCTGCTGTCGATCCAGCTCGGCACGACCACGGCGAACCAGAACAGCGTCGTGATGGGGATCGACAAGACGCCGACGCTGACGGCGGCCAACATCTCGGTGAGCCTCGTATGAAAAACGTGATGCGCACCGTTATCGCGCAGTATGCGAACAGCCCGACGCTGTTGCAGCTGATCGAGAATTTCGACCAGTACATCGATCCGAGCGCGGATATCGATGCGTTCTACGACATGGTGTGGAACGTCGATACTGCGGTCGGTCGCGGGCTCGACATCTGGGGAAAGATTGTCGGCCTCGAGCACGGGCGTCTGCTCAAGATCCCGAGCGCCGAGATCAATCTCGGATTCAAAGAGGCGGGCAACGCGAGCGCGACGCCTTTCGGCTCGGGGGTCTTCTATTCGGGCAGTACTGTCACCGAGAATTACTACCTGGCGGACGATGCGTTCCGCACGCTGATCCTCGTGAAGGCGATGGCGAACATCTCGGACGGGTCGATCCCGAGCTACAACCAGCTGCTGCAGAACCTCTTCAAGGGCCGAGGCCGGTGCTACGTGAACGACCTCGGCAACATGCAGATGCGCTACACGTTCGAGTTTTACCTACAGCCGTTCGAGATGGCCATCATGCAGCAGTCCGGAGCGATGCCGCGGCCGACCGGCGTGCTCGCATCCATCGCGCAAATCCCAGTCCCCAACGTGTTCGGTTTCAGCGAGGCGGGCACGCAAAGCGTTGCGCCGTTCGGTCAGGGCACTTTCTTCAATGGAGTCGTCAATGCAGTCTAGCCAAACACCCACTCTTGTCCCGCTCGCATTCGCAGCGAACGGCACGAAGAACACGATCCCGGAAGCGTCGCAGATCGGTATCACGCCCGGCGCGGCATCGCTCAACGACGGATTCCCGCCGCTCACGTTCACGCCAGTTGCAGCTGGCGGCGTGCCGCCCGCAGGCGGCGACTTCAACGGCATTCTGAATCTGCTCTCGCAGACGATCCGGTGGAAGCACGCGGGCGGCCAGTTTGGCTACAACTCGACCTTCGCGAATGATACGAACGTCGGCGGATATCCGCGTGGTGCGCTGTTGCTGCGCGCGGACCAAAGCGGCCTGTGGCTCAACCAGTCCGACAACAACACGGCCAATCCGGATACCGGCGGCGCAGGATGGGTCGCCGCGCTCATGAGCGGCACGGTAGGCCAGACGCGCAACCTCGTGATGAGTGTGACCTCGGCAAGCGCGACGGCGACGCTGACGGCTGACGAGATCGTCGTCGGTACCGCGCTGGGCGGCCAGAAATACGTGCTCGGCGCGTTCAGCAAGACGATCAACCTCGCCACGACCGGCGCCGGCGGCATGGACACGGGCAGCGCCCCGACAAGCGGCTACGTTGCGCTGTACGCGATCTACAACCCGACGACGGGTGTGAGCGCGCTGCTGGCGACGAATGCGACGGCGGCCGCGCAACCGACCGTGTACGGCGGCGCGAACATGCCGAGCGGCTACACCGCGTCGGCGCTCGTTTCCGTGTGGCCTACGAACGGCAGCGGACAGTTTGTGCACGGCCAGCAGGCCGACCGGCAGATCGTTTTCGACCCGGTGACGGTTCTGAGCGCGAATAGCGGCCCGACGAGCCTCACCTCTCTTTCGGTGTCGAGCGCAGTCCCGAAAAACGCGAAAAGCATCAACGGGAATATCGGTTATGCGTCGACGACGGCGGCCCAACTGGCGTTGAATCTTTCCCCGTGGTCTTCTTCGGTAACGCATCAGTCGCAGGGGTATCAGGCATCTGGATCGAACGGCTTTAACTCATCGTTCAATGATCTGCTCATTGTTACAGCGCAGACGATCTATTACTCAATTCAGGTAAATGCGGGCACGCCGACGTTCAACGTGTCCGTATCTGGATACAAATTCTGAAGGGAGTGGAAATGTTTGTTCAATTCTCGGACTCGAAAGAGACCACCATCATTTCCGTGTTCGGTTGCCCCCAAGATCCGGAAACTTTCCCGAATCAAGGGGAGGTGACCATTAGCGATGCGAGGTATGCGAGCTACTTTGCGGCGCTCCCGGAATGGGCGCAGCAGTCACTTCCTGCACCGGGCTAAATCGTCCTGAGCGCAACAAGGAAACGCATGGCTTTTCGATCAGATGCCACGACGCCGCCGCGATCGCGATCGTTGCTGGCATCGTGATAGTCAGGCTGATGAGATTGTCCAATTGCGGATAACGTGAAGCGACGATTTGCTGTATTGGAAAGGCCCAAAGATATATTCCGTACGAGTAATCGTTGCGCGGCGCGAAGCGGCGCAATGCAGTTGTCACGCCAAGCGTCAGCATGCCGTAGACGAAGGCCGAGTAGAACAGCAGTGGCGCGATGGGCGACGCGCGAAAGACCAGGTATGCGGCGCCAAGCAATGCCGCGACTGTCCAATTCAGGACCACTCGGTCCTTGTACGTATACAGCAACATCCCAAGCAGGAAGAACGGCGGCGCGTAAAACGAATAGCCCGTAGGCTTCCCCGCTAGGTCGCGCAGAAATTCGATGCTGGTCCCGTGTGAGACAAGGTAGGCGAATCCAATAGAGGCGGCAGCGGTGAAAGCTATGGATCGCCACTTTGCGCGGAAGCAGCCCAATATGCCCGCGCAGAAGACGATCATGTAGCACTTCAGTTCGATTGGGAGCGTCCAAAGTGATCCGTTGACGATGTACCTCAGAGGCGCGGTTTCGAATATTCCCGGAAGCGTCGCCTGTATTCCTGAAAATAGTTTGACGTTGGCTGAGAAATAGTGCGCCGCGTCGTGCCCCCTGACTGTCTCAGCGAATCCCATCGTCGAAAGTGAGGGGTACAGTAGATAGGCGGTCAGGAAAACACAGGCAATCAGCCCGGGATATATCCGCGCTAGGCGCAGCGCCACGAAACGAACGATCGACCTCTGACGATCGAAGCTCGACGTGACCATGATGCCGCTAAGAAGGAAGAATGAATAGACGGAGAGGCTTCCCGTGTACTCCAGCCCAGTGAACTTAAGAATCGGCTCGGTTCTTCCGGCCGCCGGCTGAAGCCAGAAGGAATGCCCGAACATCACGAGAAGGGCCGCGCAAAGGCGCAGCAGGTCGAAATTATTTCGGCCCGGCTGAAGGTACTCTGATAGTCGGTAAATCTTCGGCGGTTTCATGTGGCGGTGCGATGGTGCCGGTCAGCTCTGATCGACCGGCACTTTACCATCAACCGCATCACCACCTGGAAGGCTCCCTTGCCGATTAAATCGGTCAGGACGTCGGAATCTTGATGGTCATGCGGCCAATCTGACCGTCGAGCCCTTGCGCCGGCTCTGCCTTGTTCCCGCCACCGAACCAGACGTAATAGGTGCCGTCGTCTTTGCCGGTCGGCAGGATCGTCGGATCGCAGATCACTTGCGAATCCCACGCCTGCCGCATGCTCGGCGGAATAAGCCCCTGCGACATCTTCGTCCAGTGAACAGCGTCGGTTGATACGGCCCATCCGAGATCGCGAAATTCGGAGCTGGCGCGGCCCGTGTAGAGCATGTAGTAGTAGGGCGCGGCGTAGACAACGGCTGGTTCGCCTTGGCCGTGGGCGTCAAAGTCGCTCGGGCCGCCGGACGGCAGAAGCGGCGCGTCGGACTTCGTCCATGCGATGCCGTCGATGGAAGTCGCAACGCCCATGAGCTGCTGGCCGGCCTTGTTCTCGCCGAGGAAGTAGAGATAGAGCGTATTGCCGAACTGAACGACGTACGGATCGGCGACCGCAGCGTCATCCCACGATCCCGGCGTACCTACATCGAGCACGGGGCTAGGCAGCGCGGTGAAGTGCGTGCCGTCGTTCGAAGTCGCGAGGCCGATCTTCATCGCGCCGTTGCTATCGGCGCCGTGATAGTAGTAGTACACCTTGCCATTGAAATTGATGGCCGAGCCGTTAGCGGCGATGTATTGCGTCGACCATCCGCCAAGGTCGAGTACTGGTGCCCCGGATTTCTGCCAGGTCATTCCGCCATCGCCTGAGGTGGCGAGGCCCGAGCGCCAAACCTTTCCATCGAATCCTGAGTAGTAGTTGCTCAGCGAGCCGTTGAACTGGATGACAGAAGGATTGAGCACGTCGCTCGATTCCCATGACTGTGCATCTCCGCGCTGCAGTACCGGGTTCGGTTCGATCGCTGTGATCGTGAGGGACGGATTCGGAGCAGACGCGGGAGCCGGGGCGGACGTGGCCGGCGGTGCCGATTGAGTGCCATCACCTCCGCCTCCGCAACCCGATAGCGCGGCTGCAGCGCAACCGATCGCCATCGCTACGGCTGCGACTCTCCATCGGGCGCCGGGGAGTCGGCTGGTGCGTCCAGATCGATCGCCGCGCCGACCTCGCGCATCGTCGCCAGCACGCGCTCGATTTCTCGTTTCGGGAGTGTGACGAGTGCGGCCGCCATGAACAGGTTGGCCGGCGGGATTCCTTGCGGCTTGTTCTCGTCCGCGTAATCCCTCCATCGCCGAGCACTCTTCAGCCCGAGAATCCGCGCCATCTGCGTGCCGGAGTAGCCGAGCTCCTCCTTCCATTGCTTCATCTGAGCCACGGTGGGCGAGCGAAAGAGCATGTTGAGTTGATCCAATACGCGCAGGCGCGCGAAAGCAGCGTTTCATGATGAGTTCCTTTCGGATGGCGGCCGCGCGATGTGCGCTTCCTATGCCTCCAAGTTAGGCGGATTCCGCCTATGTGTCAAGTCCAATCGTTGCGGCGGCATCGCGTCCCGCTCGTCGCCGTGTCACTTCGCGCAATTTCCCTGAATTTCCGAATAAATCTTTGGCCGATAATCAGCGCATCCGATTTTCAATTAACGGACTCTGGTAAATGAATGGTCAAAATAACCAGCAAAATAACCCCGGTTCTTGGCTTGTAAGTGCAAAAACCGTGATTAGCACGGTCGCCGGCCTTGTTTCCATCTTGGCCGCACTGGTAGGGGCTTCGGCATGGTGTATTGGCCTTTATTCTGGTCTTTCTAATCGCGTTACGGTGCTTGAACAGAGTAATCAGGCGATGCGTGACGATTTGAAAGACATCAAGCAAATGGTTTCTCAGCTCGTATTGGGCGCTGCGGGGAACCGGCCTGAGACTCGACGATGGGTGAAATGATGAAATGGCGAATCACGCTGGCCGACGGCTGGCAGAACTTGCATAAGCGCGGCACCGTCATCGTGAGCGGCGCGCTTGCGCTCCTCACGGCCGCCGGCCCGGCGATCGTCGAGGCGTGGAACTCGATGCCCGCCGACCTGAAAGAGCTCCTGCCACAGGGCGTGCAGCGTTACGCGGCGCTCGTCGCGTTCGCGCTGATCCTGGTCGTGCGCTACACCGCGGTGCGCCGCGTGCCGCCGCCGGCAGCCGGGCAGGAGAGCGGCGATGGCGTTCAGTGACCTGTTCGGCGCGCTCGCGCGGCTGTTCGGCCTGAATCCGGCGCCGGTCGTCGACGTGCCGACGCTTTCGACCGCTGCACCACTTTCGGCCGCTCCTGACACGGGTTTCGCGGCTGGTGGTGCGGAAAGTGCGCCGGCTGTACCGCGAAACGTTGCAGCTGATACGGACGACGACGCATGGCTCACGCTCTGCCGCCCGCTGTCGCAGCACTTTGAGAGCTGCTATCTCACCGCGTATCCGGATCCGGCCTCGCCGCTCGGCAAGGCGCTGCAGGCGCGCGGCCTCTGGTACAAGGTGCTCGGCGGCGCGCCGATCCCGAACGATCCCGCGCTGCGCGCGCTGAGCGGCGCGCCGTGGACGTGCGGATGGGGCTCGACGGGCTCGGACGTCCGCGAGGGCACCGTCTGGACGCAGGCAACTGCTGACGCGCGCCACGACGTGAACCTGCGCGCCGCGGCTGCGCTCATCGACCAGGCCGCGCGCGTGCCGCTGTCGGCGCAGCAGAAGGCCTCGCTCGTGAGCATCGTGAACAACGTCGGGCCGGGCCGCGCGCGCCGCGCGGGCGATCCCGGGCGCGACGGCATCATCGTGCTCGCCAGCGGCCAGCCATCGACGCTGCTGCGGCACCTGAACGTCGGCGACTACGCCGGCGCGGCCGACCAGTTCCTGTCGTGGAATCGCGGCGGCGGCGTGGTGCTGCCGGGCCTCGTGCGGCGCCGCGCGGCCGAGCGCGATCTCTTTCTCACCGGACACTGGAGCGCGTCATGACGATCATCCCCATCCTGCTGAAATTCGGCCCGTGGCTGCTCGCGGCGGCCGGCGTGCTGTTCGGCATGTTCAGGCATCAGCAAGCCCGCACGGCGACCGCGCAGGCCGGCCAGAAGGATGCCGAAGCTCAGGCAACCGCCGCGCAGGCGCGCGAACAGGTCGCACAGTCCGCAAACGCGGAAGCCCAGGCGAATGCCGACGCGGCGCAGGCCGGCGCGGCCGCCGCAAAGGAGAGAAGCGATGCAGAAACGAACGTTGGCGCTCTGCCTGCTGGCGGTGCTGAGCAGCAGCTGCGCGACGGATGGTCCCGCGACTAAGCCGCCTGCGGCGCCGTGCGAGCCGCAGATCGTCACGAAGACGCGGATCGTCGACACGGCGTGCGACTGGACGCGGCCGATCTACGTCAGCAAGACGGACGTGCTGAACGACGACACCGCGCGCCAGATCCTCGCGCACAACATGGCCGGCGCGAAGAACTGCGGCTGGAAACCGAGCAGCAAGTAGCGGCCGCGCCGCGCGGCGCACGTCATTTGCCGACCAGGCGCCGCAGACGCACGACCTCCAAGATCAGCACTCGAATGTCCTCTGGGCCGCAATACGACGGGCACGCCCACCAGTAGCGCAACTTCGGCAGGTCCGGAGACGTGAAGGTCGGGAGCGGTGCGTCGACGGCCGTCCGATCAGCGTAGGCAGCGCCGATCGTGCCGCCGCCCACCGGGATGGCCGGCTGAGCACGCCGATCGCGGCGCGTGTCATCGAGCCGGCGCGCGCCGGGCTTCTTCGATCCGTGCCAGTGCTCGGCCTCCTCGTCGGTCATCCAGTAGCGCGTGCGCTGCGGCGGACCGTCGTAAGGCATGTCGATGTACTCCCACTGATACTCCCAAAGCGGTTCCATGATACGAAAAATGCACTGTACGGCTATACAGTGTAATCGGGAGTATGATGCGACCGTCAACCCCTTAAAAAGGTGTCGGAATGTGCACGAATTACCGTGCTCCGGGCGAGGATCCGGGACTGAGCGAACTGAAGATCGACAGCTTCCGCGACCTGTACCGGTGGACGCCGTGGAAGCCCGAGATCTACCAGGACTATGCCGCGCCGATCGTCGCGAGCGTCGACGGCGAGTTCAAGCCGCTGATCGCCGGCTTCGGGTTCTGGCCGCGCGCCCTGCAAAAGGCGAACGTCGAGAAGGCGAAAGAGCAGGGCAGGAAGCTGCCGGTCATGCGCAGCACGCTGAACGTGCGCGACGACAATCTCGGGAAGTCGCCGCTGTACGGCCCGGCGTGGCGCGGTAGCCGCCGCTGCCTGATCCCAGCCGCGTGGATCTACGAACCGAACTGGGAGACGGGCACGCACGTGCGCTATCGCATTGGCCTGGCCGGCTGGCGGCCGCTCTGCGTCGCTGGCATCTGGCGCACGCTACAGCACCCGGACGGCGGCGAACAGCACACGATGGCGATGATCACCGTCAACGCCGACGAGCACCCGGTCATGAAGCACATGCATCGGCCGGGCAACGAGAAGCGGTCCGTCGTGATCCTGCGGCCGGACGACTGGGAGGAGTGGCTCACGACGCCGAACGTCGAGGCCGCGCGCGCGATGCTGCAGCTATACCCGGCGGATGACATGGCGGCCGAGCCGGCGTCGAAGGAGTCCGAATAGCGCCGGTTCGATTCCGGAGGGCAATCGGCGGAATTCTCCCCATTCGTTACGCATGCTGCGCTGGAACCCTTGTCATTTCTAGGGTTACCGTTTCCGGTCCCCGGCACCATCGATCGCTTCGCTGCGATTCGACCAGGGTCTGAAAACCCGCGAGAAGCCATGCGCTCGCGGGTTTTTTATTGGCTCGGGTTCATGCTTCGGTACGCCGGCGCGTACGGGTCTGCGCGAGGCACTTCGCTGCGACGAAAGCTGCGCCATGTGATACTTGATGCACATGCCACACCGATCGCCTTTGCCGCGATCGGTTCGCCTGTCACCGACGCAATCAAACGCAGTCCGCCTCTCGCACGACCACCCGCCCATGCCCGACTCAACCCACCACTATTACGAACCCGCGCAAGGCCACGGCCTGCCGCACGACCCGTTGAACGCGATCATCGGCCCGCGGCCGATCGGGTGGATCTCCTCGCGCGGCAGCGACGGCACGGTCAACCTCGCGCCGTACAGCTTCTTCAACGCGTTCAACTATCGTCCGCCGATCATCGGCTTTTCGAGCGTCGCCGCGAAGGACAGCCTGCGCAACGTGCAGGAGACCGGCGAATTCGTGTGGAACCTCGCGACGCGCGATCTCGCCGACCGGATGAACCAGACTTGCGCCGCGGTGCCGTACGGCGTGAACGAGTTCGAGCTCGGCGGCCTCACCGCAATTCCGTCGCGTCTCGTCGACGTGCCGCGCGTCGCGGAAAGCGGCGTCAATTTCGAATGCAAGGTGACCGAAGTGGTCCGGCTGCGGGATCATCGCGGCTTCGACACGCCGGCCACGCTGGTGCTCGGCGAAGTCGTCGCGGTGCATATCCGCCATGATCTGCTGAAGGACGGCATCTTCGATACCTTCGGCGCGGGGATCATTCTCCGTGCGGGCGGGCCGAGCGCGTACGCGCATATCCAACCCGACAGCCGCTTCGACATCGCGCGCCCCGACGCGTGATGCGTCGCCGTGCCTGAAACCACTGGCACGCTGACCCTGACGCCGCCGCTTCCGCAAAAAGACCCCGCTGAAATCACGGATTTCGCGGGGTTTTCTGTTTCCGGACCCCGACATGATCCCGCCCGGTGTGCCTTGCCGGCCTGCGATCTCGCTGTCCACACGCTCCAACCGCTCACGCGGCGCAGCCAATGCGGCGTCCGCACGCCGCGTCGTCAGCACCGGTCCCGCATCGGCGCCCGTCATGGCAAATCTGCTCACGGCAAACGAGCGGCTTGGTCATCGACGTCCGGCGCGGCAACGCATAGATTTCCAAGGTTGGCGCGCTTATCCGTGCGCCAGCCCGCGCGCGAGCCGGCAACCGGCCGCGCGTCCATATCAGCGTGAGACACAATCGAGCGTGGAGACGACACGATGAGCCTGTCAGAGCCATTGCGTCTGCATGTGCCGGAGCCCACCGGGCGTCCGGGCTGCAAGACGGATTTTTCCTATCTGCATCTATCGCCGGCAGGCGCGGTTCGCCGCCCGCCGATCGACGTTGCGCCGGCGGACACCGCCCATCTCGCCCGCAGCCTCGTGCGCGTGCTCGACGACCACGGCGAAGCCGTCGGCCCGTGGGCACCGGACCTCGACGACGCGCGCCTGATCGCCGGGATGCGTGCGATGCTGAAGACCCGCATCTTCGACGCGCGAATGATGATCGCGCAGCGTCAGAAGAAAATCTCGTTCTACATGCTCAGCCTCGGCGAAGAGGCGATCGGCACCGCGCATGCGATGGCGCTGCGCCACGGCGACATGTGCTTTCCGACCTACCGCCAGCAGAGCATCCTGATCACGCGCGACGTGCCGCTCGAGCGGATGATCTGCCAGCTGATGTCGAACGAAGGCGATCCGCTGAAAGGCCGTCAGCTCCCGGTGATGTACTCGGACCGCGAAGCCGGCTTCTTCTCGATCTCCGGCAATCTCGCGACGCAGTTCATCCAGGCGGTCGGCTGGGCGATGGCGTCGGCGATCAAGGGCGACACGAAGATCGCGTCCGCCTGGATCGGCGACGGCGCGACCGCGGAAGCCGACTTCCACACCGCGCTGACGTTCGCGCACGTGTACCGCGCGCCGGTCGTGCTGAACGTCGTCAACAACCAGTGGGCGATCTCGACGTTCCAGGCGATCGCCGGCGGGGAGGGCACGACGTTCGCCGGGCGCGGCCTCGGCTGCGGCATCGCTTCGTTGCGCGTCGACGGCAACGACTTCCTTGCGATCTACGCGGCATCGACGTGGGCCGCCGAACGCGCACGCCGCAATCTCGGCCCGACGCTGATCGAGTGGGTGACGTACCGCGCGGGCGCGCATTCGACGTCGGACGATCCGACCAAATACCGGCCGAGCGACGACTGGGCGCATTTTCCGCTCGGCGATCCGATCGCGCGCTTCAAGCAGCACCTGATCGCGAAGGGCATCTGGTCGGACAGCGCGCACGACGCGCTGACGGCCGAGCTCGAAGCCGAGGTGATCGCCGCGCAGAAGGAAGCGGAAAAGTTCGGGACGCTGGCCGACGATCGCATTCCGTCGCCTGCATCGATGTTCGACGACGTGTACAAGGAGCTGCCCGCGCATCTGCGGCGTCAGCGCCAGGAACTGGGAGCGTGATCATGGCGCAACATGAAACGACGACGGCATCGGCGCAGCCGATGACGATGATCCAGGCGCTGCGCTCCGCGATGGACGTGATGCTCGGCCGCGACGACGACGTGGTGGTGTTCGGGCAGGACGTCGGCTACTTCGGCGGCGTGTTCCGTTGCACCGAAGGGCTGCAGGCGAAGTACGGCAAGTCGCGCGTGTTCGACGCGCCAATCTCGGAAGGCGGGATCGTCGGCGCGGCGGTGGGGATGGGCGCGTACGGCTTGCGGCCCGTCTGCGAGATCCAGTTCGCCGACTACTTCTACCCGGCGTCCGACCAGATCGTGTCGGAAGGCGCGCGGCTGCGCTATCGGTCCGCGGGGCAGTTCACAGCGCCGATGACGATCCGCATGCCGTGCGGCGGCGGCATCTACGGCGGCCAGACGCACAGCCAGAGCCCGGAGGCGATGTTCACGCAGGTCTGCGGTTTGCGCACGGTGATGCCGTCGAATCCGTACGACGCGAAAGGGCTGCTGATCGCATCGATCGAGAACGACGATCCGGTGATCTTCCTCGAGCCGAAACGCCTGTACAACGGGCCGTTCGACGGCCATCACGAGCGCCCGGTCACGTCGTGGCTCAAGCATCCGGGCAGTGCGGTGCCGGAAGGCTATTACACGGTGCCGCTCGATACGGCTGCGATCGCGCGGCCCGGCAACGACGTGACGGTGCTGACGTACGGCACGACCGTGCACGTGTCGCTCGCCGCGGCGGAGGAAACCGGCATCGATGCGGAAGTGATCGACCTTCGCACGCTGTGGCCGGTCGATCTCGACACGATCGTCGCGTCGGTGCGCAAGACCGGCCGCTGCGTGGTCGTGCACGAAGCGACGCGCACGTGCGGCTACGGCGCTGAACTGGTGTCGCTCGTGCAGGAGCACTGCTTCTACCACCTGGAGGCGCCGGTCGAGCGGACGACGGGTTGGGACACGCCTTATCCGCACGCGCAGGAATGGGCGTATTTCCCCGGCCCGGCCCGGGTTGGCGAAGCACTGCGACGCGTGATGGAGGCGTGAGATGGGGATTCATGTGATCAAGATGCCGGACATCGGCGAAGGGATTGCCGAGGTCGAGCTGGTGGCGTGGCACGTGCAGCCCGGGCAGGTGATCGCCGAAGATCAGCCGCTCGCCGACGTGATGACCGACAAGGCGGCGGTCGAGATTCCGTCGCCGGTCGCGGGGAAGGTGCTGGAGCTCGGCGGCCGGATCGGTGAAATGATGGCGGTTGGCAGCGAGCTGATTCGTCTCGAAGTCGAAGGCGACGGTAATCTGAAGCCGGGCGCGAAGGGGCGTGATGCTGCAGCGCAGGCCGCGCCGCGCCCGGCACACATCGACGCGCCTGCCGGATCGTCGGCTGTCGAAGAGGAATCCCGAACGCATGCGCCGTCGCACGCAAAGACGCACGCATCGCCGCCTGCCGCGAACCGCACACCGGCCGAGCCGCGTCGTGCGGAACGTGCGTCCGAACCGCACGCGGCACGCGCGCCCGGCGAGCGCCCGCTCGCGTCGCCGGCGGTGCGCCAGCGCGCGTGGGACATGGGTATCGAATTGCGCTACGTGCGCGGCACCGGCGAAGCCGGACGAATCCTGCACGCGGACCTCGATGCGTATGCGCGCAGCGGCGGTGCGACCCACGCGCACGGCTACGCGGAGCGAAACGACGAAACCGAAGTGCCGGTGATCGGCCTGCGGCGTGCGATCGCGCGCAAGATGCAGGAAGCGAAGCGGCGCATTCCGCACTTCAGCTACGTCGAGGAGATCGACGTCACGGAGCTCGAGTCGCTGCGCGCGGAACTGAACCGCCGCTACGGCGATGCGCGCGGCCGCATTACGCCGCTGCCGCTGCTGGTTCGCGCGATGGTAATCGCGCTGCGCGACTTCCCGCAGATCAATGCGCGCTACGACGACGAGGCCGGTGTCGTCACGCAATACGGTGCGGTGCACATGGGCGTCGCGACGCAGACGGACGGCGGCCTCACGGTGCCGGTGCTGCGGCACGCGGAAGCGCGCGACGTGTGGTCGATCTCGGCGGAAATCGCGCGGCTCGCCGACGCGGTGCGTGCGAACCGCGCGCAGCGCGACGAGTTGTCCGGGTCGACGATCACGATCTCGAGCCTCGGTGCGCTCGGCGGCATCGTGTCGACGCCGGTCATCAACCATCCGGAGGTCGGCATCGTCGGCGTGAACCGGATCGTCGAGCGGCCGATGATCCGCGATGGCGCGATCGTCGCGCGCAAGATGATGAACCTGTCGTCGTCGTTCGACCATCGCGTCGTCGATGGCGCGGACGCGGCCGAATTCATCCAGGCGGTGCGCGGGCTGCTCGAGCGCCCGGCGCTGTTGTTCGTGGAGTGAGCGCGATGCCGAACGAACACACCACATTGCTCGTGATCGGCGGCGGCCCGGGCGGGTACGTCGCCGCGATTCGCGCGGGGCAGCTCGGCATCCCGACCGTGCTCGTCGAACGCGAACGGCTCGGCGGCACCTGCCTGAACATCGGCTGCATTCCGTCGAAGGCGCTGATCCATGTCGCCGACGCGTTCGAGCAGGCGTGCGGGCAGGCCGGCGAGGGCATGCTCGGCATTCGCGTGCGCACGCCGGAAATCGACATCGCGACAAGCGTCGCGTGGAAGGACGGCATCGTCGAGCGGCTCACGCGCGGCGTCGGCGCGCTGCTGAAGAAGCACGGCGTGCGCGTGCTGCATGGCGACGCGCGCGTCGTCGACGGCAAGACCGTCGACGTCGTCGCCGGCGACCACACGACGCGCATCGCCTGCGAGCACCTGCTGCTCGCGACGGGATCGGAACCGGTCGCGCTGCCGTCGATGCCGTTCGGCGGCCATGTCGTGTCGTCGACAGAAGCGCTGTCGCCGACGTCGCTGCCGAAGCGGCTGGTCGTCGTCGGCGCCGGGTACATCGGGCTGGAACTCGGCACCGTCTATCGCAAGCTCGGCGTTGACGTCAGCATCGTCGAAGCCGCGGAGCGCGTGCTGCCCGCATACGACGCGGAACTTGCGAAGCCGGTTGCCGATTCGCTCGCGCGGCTCGGCGTCGGCTTGCTGCTCGGTCACCAGGTGCTGGGCCTTGCCCGCGATGGCGCGGTGCGCGTGCAAGCGCCCGACGGTGCGGAGAAGACGCTGGCGGCCGATCGCGTGCTGGTTGCGGTGGGCCGCCGGCCGCGCGTCGACGGCTTCGGCCTCGAATCGCTGCCGCTCGATCGCAACGGGCGAGCGCTGCGCATCGACGACGAATGCCGGACGTCGATGCGCAACGTCTGGGCGATCGGCGACGTTGCCGGCGAACCGATGCTCGCGCATCGCGCGATGGCGCAGGGCGAGATGGTGGCCGAGCTGATCGCCGGACGCCGCCGCAAGTTCATGCCCGCGTCGATTCCGGCCGTGTGCTTCACCGATCCGGAGGTCGTCACGTCCGGGTGGTCGCCGGACGATGCGAAGGCGGCCGGTGTCGACTGCATCAGTGCATCGTTCCCGTTCGCGGCGAACGGGCGCGCGATGACGCTGCAGGCGACCGACGGTTTCGTGCGCGTGGTCGCGCGGCGCGACACGCACCTGATCGTCGGCTGGCAAGCGGTCGGGCGCGGCGTGTCGGAACTGGCCGCGGCGTTTTCGCAGTCGCTCGAGATGGGTGCGCGGCTCGAGGACATCGGCGGCACGATCCACGCACACCCGACGCTAGGCGAAGCGATGCAGGAGGCGGCGCTGCGCGCGCTGGGGCATGCGTTGCACGTGTGAGCAGCGTGCCGGCGTGAACGGTGGAACGGAGCCCCGCTACGGCGGGGCTTCTTGCTCGCGGGAATAGCAGCGGCGGCGCCACCCGATCGATGCGGCCGTTGACCGTCGCGTGCGAACCGTTCATCGTGTCGACATTCCGCGCGATTCAACGCGCACCGGCCGCTTCGCCGAGGCGCGGCATCGCGAGGCCCGAATGTGTAGGCTGAAGCGCGCGGCCCGCGTGCACGGGATTTACACGGAACGAACTGCCATGAAACTGTTGCTCGTCGGCGCGACCGGGCTCGTCGGCCGCCACGTCCTCGACATCGCGCTGGCGGATGCGCGGGTCGACGAAGTCGTCGTGCTCGCGCGCCGGCCATTGTCGCCGCATCCGAAGATGCGCGCGCTCGAAGTCGATTTTGACAACCTGCCCGAATCCGCCGACTGGTGGCAGGCCGACGCGGTGATCTGCACACTCGGCACCACGATGCGCGTCGCGGGCTCGCAGCCCGCATTTCGCCGCGTCGATCACGACTATCCGCTCGCAGTCGCGCGGCGCGCGCACCGGTCGGGCACGCCGACCTGCGTGCTGAATTCGGCGCTCGGTGCGGATCCCGATTCACGGATCTTCTACAACCGCGTGAAGGGCGAGGTCGAGCGTGCGCTCGCAAGCATCGGATTCGCGTCGCTCACGTTCGTGCGGCCCGGGCTGATCGCCGGCAGCCGCGATGAATTCCGCTTCGCCGAGCGCATGCTGGTGCTGATGCTCGGTGCCGCCGGGCCGGTGTTGCCGCGCAAGTGGCGGGTGAATCCGGCGCCGCACATTGCGCGCGCGCTCGTCGACGCCGCGCTCGATGCGCGCCCGGGTGTGCACGTGATCGGCTCCGAACGTCTCGCCTAACGCCGAACCCGAATCTGCATCGCGCTCGCGACATGGCCGACCGGGCGCGATGAACGAACCCGACGCGCCGGATTTTTGCGCACGACACCGTCAAGCTCCGGACACTGTTCGGCGAACGCATCGCGAAATGCGTGCAGGGCTTCGCTCGCGTCGCGGTTGCGCGGGGCCGTGGAGCCGGAATCCGGTCGTGTGGCCCGGCTTGCTTGCGCGCAAGCGCCGGATCTTGTCAGCCGAAGCTGGCGGCGCCGCGACATGGCCGGGCAGGCAACCGACGTGCGCGCACCGGCGCCACGCACGACGACGGGCCGCACGGTCGCAAGACCGTTTCGTCATACCGACCGATAACCGGACGCGCGGCGCATGCCGACCTACGATAAAAGCATCGTGTCCGTCGTCTGCGGAGCCCAACCGTGTGCACCCATTACCGCGCGCCCGATGAAGACCCCGGGATCAGCGAACTCAGGATCGGCATCGGCGACCTGTTTCGCCGCGAGCCGTGGGCGCCCGACGTGTATCCGGACTACGCGGCGCCCATTGCGCGCGCCGACGGCGACGGCCTCGCGGTCGTCAGTGCGGTGTTCGGCTTCTGGCCGAGATTCATGCAGCCCGAGCGTATCGACGAGAACGGACGCAAACGCAGGAAGCTCGATACGATGAATGCGCGTGCGGAAACGGTCGGTTCGTCGCGGCTTTACGGCAACGCGTGGCGCAACGGCCAGCGCTGCCTGATTCCGGTGCGCTGGATCGTCGAGCCGTGCTACGAGACGGGCCGCAACGTGTGGCACCGGATCGGCGCCGCCGGCTGGCAGCCATGCTGCGTCGCTGGCATCTGGCGGCGTTACGAGGCGGCCGACGGCCGCGAACACATCGGCATGGCGATGCTGACCGTCAATGCCGACGATCATCCGGTGTTCGCGCGCATGCATCGGCCTGGCGACGAGAAGCGCGGCGTCGTGATGCTGCGCCGCGCCGACCACGACGAATGGCTGCACGCGCGCGACAGCGAAGCCGCGCGCCGCATGCTGAACCTCCTTCCGGCAGCGGCTATGGTCGCCGAGCCCGAGCCTGCATCTGCATCTGCGCCACGCACCGGCGCCTGAGCTTTCGCGTTGCTTTCGGCAAGCGGGCGGCAATTGCTTCGTTGCACGCATCCCGTTGGCGCGGCGATTGCGGCAATCGCCGGATATCGGGTAATCACCGATATCCGGCGAGTTGTATATACAAGATTATCCGCGGACAGTGCCGGCGCCCACCTGCCGGCGGCCCGCCCGCGTGCGCGCCATGCGTGACGCATGCCGGCGGTACGCGGCGCGCCGCCCGATGAATCGAGAAGGGCGACCTGGCACGTTTTCCGTCTCGTCCAGACCATTTGTGATCCTCAGTATCTTGGAGAGTTATCCGTGTCAACGAATCCCAGTGGAAAAGCCGGCGGTCTGATCGAAGTACGCTCGATCGATTTCATCCCCGACGCCGAACGCCACGGCGGCCTGCTGAGCCAGTTCACGCTGTGGCTGTCGGCGAACATGCAGATCACGGCCATCGTCACCGGCGCGCTGGCGGTCGTGCTGGGCGGCGACGTGTTCTGGTCGCTGGTTGCGCTGCTGCTCGGCCAGCTCGTCGGCGGCGCGGTGATGGCGCTGCACGGCGCGCAAGGGCCGCAGCTCGGATTGCCGCAGATGATCTCGAGCCGCGTGCAGTTCGGCGTTTATGGCGCGATGATCCCGATCGTGCTCGTGTGCCTGATGTACATCGGCTTCTCCGCGAGCGGGTCGGTGCTCGCCGGGCAGGCGGTCGCGCAGCTGCTGCATGTCGACGACGCGGCCGGCATCCTGCTGTTCGCCGCCGTGATCGTCGTGCTGACGGTGTTCGGCTATCGCGCGATCCACTTCGTTGGCCGGATCGCGAGCGTGGTCGGCATCGTCGCCTTCGTCTACATGTTCGCGCAGCTGTTCGCGAACCACGACGTCGGCGCGCTGCTCGCGAACAAGCACTTCTCGCTCGCGAGCTTCCTGCTGTCGATGTCGCTGTCCGCGTCGTGGCAAATCGCGTTCGGTCCGTACGTCGCCGATTATTCGCGCTACCTGCCGCGCTCCACGTCGTCGGTGGCCACGTTTGTCGCGGTCGGCCTCGGCTCGGTGATCGGCGCGCAGGCGGCGATGGTGTTCGGCGTGTTCGCTGCCGCGCTGGCCGGCGGCCAGTTTGCGCACCATGAAGTGTCGTACATCGTGGGCCTCGGCTCGACGGGCGCCGTGGCCGCGCTGCTGTACTTCAGCATCGCGTTCGGCAAGGTGACGGTCACCACGCTCAACGCATACGGCAGCTTCATGTCGATGGCGACGATCGTCAGCGGCTTTCGCGGCAAGCATGCGGTGTCGTCGACGAGCCGGCTCGTCTACATCTTGGGGATGATCTGCGTGTCGACGCTGATCGCGCTCGCCGGCCGCCATTCGTTCCTGAAGGAATTCACCGCGTTCATCCTGTTCCTGCTTGCGTTCTTCACGCCGTGGAGCGCGATCAACCTGGTCGACTACTACTGCTTCACGCGTTCGCGCTACGACGTGCCGGCACTGTCGGATCCGGACGGCCGCTATGGCCGCTGGAACGTGATGGCGATCACGATCTACGTGGTCGGCATCCTGGTGCAGTTGCCGTTCATGTCGACGCACATCTACACCGGGCCGCTCGTCGACGCGCTCGGCGGCACCGACATCTCGTGGATCCTCGGCCTCGCAGTGCCGGCCGTGCTGTATTACATCGGCGCGCGCGCGTCGCGGCGCAGCATCCCGGAACGCCTGATCCTGCCGCTCGAACGCGGCGAGGTTCAGCACTGACGCAAATGTCTGACGGCGCCCGGCCGTTCAGGCGGCCCAGGCTTTCTGCGCGCCGCGGCTGCGTGGCGGCGCGCAGTCGCGATGCGCGCGCTCACATCCCGAGCCGCTCGGCGAGCGAGTGCCGCTGCATGCAGCGCTCCATCGCGTCGAGGAACGCCTGCTCGGCTGCGTTCATCTTGCGGTCGCGATGCCACAGCAGGAACACGTCGACGTCGACGAGGCCTTCGTCGGGCGGCAGCCGCCACAGCCGCTGCTGCGCGATGTCGTCGCGCACGATGTGTTCGGGCAGGCAGCCGATGCCATAACCGGCGAAGATCAGCCGACGCACCTCGTCGAGGCTCGGAGACGACGCGACGATCCGGCCGGTGAAACCCTTCTGGTCGCGGAACACGGTGAGCGGCGACAGGCTGTCGCCGATCTGGTCGCTCGTGAACGACACGAAGTTCTCCGCGAGCAGGTCGTCCATCCGCAATTGCGTCTGTCCGAACAACCGGTGATGGCGGCCGCAGTAGATCGCGTAGCGCTGGCGTAAAAAACAGCGCATCTGCAGCTTGTCGTGCGGCGTGCGGCACAGGCCGAGCCCGGCGGTGGCCGTCTTTTGCAGCAGCGACGACAGGATGTCGGACGAGCGCATCACTTCGATCTGCAGATCGATGCGCGGGTACGCGCGATGGAAGTCCGCGAGAAATTCGTCGTAGACGGGCGACTCGATGCGGCTGACCGTCAGCAGCCGTATCGAGCCGGTGAGGTCGGCCGTGCTGTCGTCCAGTTCGGTTTCGAGCCGCGACACGCCGCCGTAGATGTCGCTGGCGATCCGGTACACCGCTTCGCCCGCCGGCGTGGGCGCGAAGTGCGCACCGCGCCGCTCGATCAGCTTGCGCTCGAGCGTGTCTTCCAGCCGGCGCAGCGCCTGGCTGACGGCCGGCTGCGTCACGTGCAGCCGCGCGGCCGCGCGGCTCACGCTGCGCTCCTGCACGATCACGAGATACGTGCGCAGCAGGTTCCAGTCGAGGCGGTCGTTCAGGAAAGGGGCGAGGTCGGCACGCATCGGGTCTCCGGACAAAGCGTCGGGCGCGACATTAGTGAAATTTATACGCCGAATAATAACTTGAAATTTGACTAATGATTAGCGGTCGCCGATAAAGGAGGGGCGCCGCACCGGGCGGCGCGAGGCCGCGACAGACGGCCGGCCACCACGATATTGCGCGTGCCGCCCGCACGCGCCAGGAGCGAGCATGACCGAATCCCTTCCTTCCGCCCGCCAGCCCGCGCGTGCCGCGACGGCCGCGTTCATCGGCACGATGATCGAGTGGTACGACTTCTACATCTACGCGACCGCCGCCGCGCTCGTGTTCGGCGAGCTGTATTTTCCGTCGCACGACCGCTTCGTCAGCACGATGGCGTCGTTCGCGACGTTCGCGGTCGGCTTCTTCGCGCGGCCGCTCGGCGGCATCGTGTTCGGCCACCTGGGAGACCGCATCGGCCGCAAGAAGGCGCTGATGACGACGCTGATGATGATGGGTGTCGCGACCGTGTGCGTCGGGTTGCTGCCGGACTACTCGAAAGTCGGCATGCTGGCGCCGGTGCTGTTGATCCTGCTGCGCATCGTGCAGGGGATCGCAGTCGGCGGCGAATGGGGCGGCGCGGTGCTGATGGCAGGCGAACACGCGCCGCAGGGCCGTCGCACGTTCTTCGCGTCCTTCGCCCAACTCGGCAGTCCGGCCGGGCTGATCCTGTCGCTGGTCGCGTTCCGCGCGGTCACGTCGATGGACAAGGCGGACTTCCTCGCGTGGGGCTGGCGGCTGCCGTTTCTCGCGAGCTCGGTGCTGCTCGTCGTCGGCATCCTGATCCGGCTCGGCGTGAACGAGTCTCCGGAATTCGCGCGCGTGAAGGAAGCAAACCGTACCGTGAAGCTGCCGGTCGCCGAAGTGTTCCGCTCGGCGTCGGGCCTGGTGTTGCTCTGCATCGGCGCGAACACGATCGGGATCGCGGGCGTCTATTTCACGAATACGTTCATGATCGCGTACACGACCCAGTACGTCGGCGTGTCGCGCTCGCTGATTCTCGACAGCCTGTTCGCGGTCGCGATCATCCAGTTCGTCGCACAGCCGATCGCCGCATGGATTGCCGAGCGCATCGGCGGTGCGCGCTTCCTGAAGATCGCCGCGCTGCTCGCGATGCTGTCGCCGTACCCGATGTTCATGCTCGTGCAGGGTGGCACATCCGCGTCGCTGGTCGCGGGCATCGCGCTCGCGGTCGTATGCATGGCCGGCTTCTATTCGGTGATCGCGGGCTTCGTCAGCGGCGTGTTCCCCGCTCACGTGCGCTATTCGGCGATCTCGCTCGCGTACCAGATCTGCGGCGCGCTCGCCGGCGGCCTGACACCGCTCGTCGGCACGTGGCTCGCGCATCGCTTCGCCGGACAGTGGTGGCCGCTTGCCGTGTTCTACACCGGCCTCGCCGGCTTGTCGCTGCTCTGCATCGTCGCGCTCGACGCGCGCCGCGCGGCCCGGCCGGCCGCCGCCGAAGCGCTCGGCTCGCATTGAGCCGCTGCTACGCATGAATCGATCGGAGTTCGAATGAAAGACCTGTTGGAAATCGACGGCGCCCGTTTGTGGCAGAGCCTGGCGGACATGGCGCGCATCGGCGCGACGGCGCGCGGCGGCGTGCGCCGGCTCGCGCTGACCGACGACGACCGGCGCGGGCGCGACCTGTTCGCGCGGTGGTGCCGCGACGCGGGCATGACGGTGAGCGTCGACGCAGTCGGCAACCTGTTCGCACGGCGCGGGGGCGCCGATGCACACGCCGCTCCGGTGCTGATCGGTAGCCATCTCGACACGCAGCCGGAAGGCGGCCGTTTCGATGGCGTCTATGGCGTGCTCGCCGCGCTGGAGGTCGTGCGCACGCTGAACGATGCGGGCATCGCGACCGGCAAACCGATCGAGATCGTCTCGTGGACCAACGAGGAGGGCGCGCGTTTCGCGCCGGCGATGCTCGGCTCGGCAGTGTTCACCGGTGCGTTGCCGCTCGACGAAGCGCTCGCGAAGCGGGACGCCGACGGCATCGCGCTCGGCGCCGCGCTCGACGCATGCGGTTATCGCGGCGCGCGCGCGCCGGGCGGCGACGTCGACGCGTATTTCGAAGCCCATATCGAACAGGGTCCCGTGCTGGAGGCGAACGGCACGACGATCGGCATCGTCACGGGCGGGCAGGCGATCCGCTGGCTCGACGTGCGCGTGACGGGCGTGGCCGCGCATGCGGGCACGACGCCGATGCCATATCGGAAGGACGCGTATTTCGCGAGCGCGCAGATCGCACTCGAGCTCGAGCGGATCGTCGCCGGCCATACGCCGCGCGGGCTCGCGACGATCGGGCAGGTCGGGATCCGCAACGCGTCGCGCAACACGATCGCCGGCGACGTGACGTTGACCGTCGACCTGCGTCATCACGACGATGCGCAAGTCGATGCAATGGAGCGCGAGCTGCGCGACGCGGCTGCGCGCATCGCCGCCGCGCGCGGCGTGCAGGTGTCGGTCGATACCTGCTGGCGCAGCCCCGCGACGCCGTTCGACGCCGCTTGCGTCGAACTCGTCGCGCAGGCTGCCGATGCATTCGGCTATACGAACGAGCGGATCGTCAGCGGCGCCGGCCATGACGCGATCCTGCTGGCGCGCCGCGTGCCGACCGCGATGGTGTTCATCCCGTGCGTCGGCGGGCTGTCGCACAACGAGGCAGAGGATGCGCTGCCCGACGACGTGACGCGCGGCACGAACGTGCTGCTCCATGCGGTGCTTGCGCGTGCCGGCGTCACCGCGCGCACCCGCCACGCGACGGCTGCGGCTGCAGCGGCGCACGACGCTGACGCATGACGCGATAAACCGACGAGAAACGAACGATGAAGACCTATTTCCACCCCGAACAGTTGCTGCACCATCCGCGCACCTACCTGTCACGCGGCAAGATGCGCGAGCCGCAGGAAGTGCCCGAGCGCGCCGCGCGGCTGGTCGCGGCCGTGCGCGCGCTCGACTTCGACGTGCGCGAGCCGGCCGATCGCGGCATCGCACCGATCGCGGCCGTGCACGACATGAATTACCTGCGGTTTCTGGAGGAGGCGCACCGGGACTGGAAGCGGATGCCCGACGACTGGGGCGACGAAGTGATGTCGAACGTGTTCGTGCGCGATCCGAATCCGTTGCGCGGTGTGCTCGCGAAAGCCGCGCGTTATCTCGCTGACGGCAGTTGCCCGGTCGGTGCGAATACGTGGCGCGCTGCGTATTGGTCCGCGCAGAGCGCACTCGCGGCCGCGGCGGACGTCAACGACGGCGCGCGCGACGCCTATGCGTTGTGCCGGCCGCCCGGCCATCATGCGCGGCGCGATGCGGCCGGCGGCTTCTGCTATCTGAACAATGCGGCGATCGCCGCGCACGCGCTGCGCGGCCGCCATCGCCGCGTTGCGATCCTCGACACCGACATGCATCACGGGCAGGGCGTGCAGGAAATCTTCTACGGCCGCGACGACGTACTCTACGTATCGATCCATGGCGATCCGACCAATTTCTATCCGGTCGTCGCCGGGTACGAAGAGGAGACCGGCGCCGGCGCCGGCGACGGCTACAACCTCAATCTGCCGATGCCGCACGGTGCGCCCGAATCGGCGTTCTTCGACCGGCTCGACGACGCGCTGCGTGCGCTCGCGCGGTTCCAGCCCGAAGCGCTCGTGCTTGCGCTCGGCTTCGACATCTACAAGGACGATCCGCAATCGCAGGTGGCCGTCACCACCGACGGATTCGGACGGCTCGGCGGCGCGATCGGCGCGCTTGGTTTGCCGACGGTGATCGTACAGGAGGGCGGGTACCACCTCGACAGCCTTGATGCGAACGCACGCGCGTTCTTCGGCGGATTTGCGGCCGCGCGCTGATACGCCGGTCGTCGGCACACCGGACGCACCGCAGGATTCGTCAACGAAATGGCCCCGCGTCGGCATTCCGACACGGGGCTGTTTCGATTGCGGTGCCGTGTATCGGCACCCTCCGGATGGTCGCGCGGTTACGAATTCGCGGCGACCGGCGCGCGTCGGCGCTGCATGATCTGCAATGCGACCAGCGCCAGCCCGGCCGCGGCGATCAGACCGCCGACAAGCGGCACGGCTGCGTAGCCGAACCCCGCCGAAATCGCGGCGCCGCCGGCTGCCGCGCCCAGCGCGTTCCCGAGGTTGAACGCGCCGATGTTGACCGCCGATGCGAGGCCGGGTGCTTCGTGCGCGGCACGCATCACGCGCATCTGCAACGGCGGTACGACGGCGAACGTCGCGACGCCCCAGACCAGCAGCGTGACCGCGGCACCGGCATGTGTGCGGGCGAGCAGCGGAAACGCGGCCATCGTCACGATCAGCAGCACGAGGAACCCGATCAGCGTGCCGTCGAGCGAGCGATCGGCGAGGCGGCCGCCGGCGATGTTGCCGATCGAGAAGCCGACGCCGATCAGCACGAGCATCGCGGTCACGAAGCCGGGCGTCGCGCCGGTCAGGTGTTCGAGCGTCGGCGCGACATACGTGTAAAGCGTGAACATCGCGCCGGCGCCGAGCACGGTGGTCGCGAGCGCGCCGAGCACGACCGGGCGCGTCAGCACCGCGAGTTCGGCTCGCAGGTTCGGCATCTTGCCGGCCTCGCCCTTCGGCAGCGCGGAGAACAGGCCGGCGATCGCGATCAAGCCGAGCGCCGCGGTCGCCGCGAACGACATGCGCCAGCCGATCATCTGCCCGAGCCACGTCGCGGCCGGCACGCCGCCGACGTTCGCGATGGTGAGACCCATGAACATCGTTGCGACCGCGCTCGCCTGCTTGTCGCGCGGCACGAGGCTGGCCGCGACCACCGACCCGAGTCCGAAGAACGCGCCGTGGTTGAGGCTCGTGACGAGCCGGGCGAGCAGCAGCGTCGTGTAATCCGGCGCGACGGCCGACAGCAGGTTGCCGATCGTGAAGATCGACATCAGCGCGATCAGCGCCGAGCGGCGCGACCAGCGTGCGAGCAGCAGCGTCATCAGCGGTGCGCCGGCCATCACGCCGATCGCGTACGCGCTGATCAGCATGCCGGCCTGCGGAATCGACACGTGCACGCCGTCGGCGATCACCGGCAGCAGGCCCATCGGCGAGAACTCGGTCGTGCCGATGCCGAATGCGCCGGCCGCGAGCGCCAGCAACGGTAGCGTCGCGCTGCCGCCCGGACGAGGAGAAGAAGAAGTCGTGGTGTTCACGCGATGCGCTCCTGAAAGCATGGGCAACGGCATCGAGCCGTTGCGGACAGGCTGAAGTGTGCCGGGTTTACTTTTGCGGAAAAAGCCGGTTCCGGGCGAAATTATCTTGATTTCATGTCAACAATGCGCCAGAGCGTGCGAGGCCCGCGTTTCGGGCGTGTGGCTGCGGCGTGCCGGCCGGTCCGGGCCAGGTGAGTGCGGCCTGCGCCCGCCGATACGCGAGGCGGTTGCACGTCGCGCCCGATCGGTGCGGTTCTCGTCATGCTGCCGGCCCGCGGCGGGGCCGCGACTGCGCGACACGCGAAAAAATGCCCCGGTCACAGGGGGGCCGTGACCGGGGCGCAAAGGCATCCTCTCTTTGGCACGAGGGTGGATGCGGGCGCAGTATATTCCGCGGGGTAACGTTTCGAATTCACGTTAAACGACCGTTTTTGGTGCCAATTTAAAAATACCCGGGGCGCAGCGAGGCGCGTTATGAATTTGAAAGAATTTTCGTTCGTTTGATGCGGATGTTTAGTTCGCACTGGCAGCGGCGCCGCACGTCGCATCGGGTGATGCGGTAAGACGCCCGAGTTCGACGCTGCCGGACCGCGCCGGGTCGCAAACGCGCGCGTGCCGGTCGATCAATCCTCATGGCCGGCCGCGCCTCGCACGGCCTCCAGAAACCGCGCGACGACAGGCGACGCCGGTGCCGCCGCGGCGTCGAACACGAACTCGATGTCGAAGCGGCTCGCGAGTTCGTCGAGCGCGACCAGCCGGACCGTGCGCGGGCACGTCGGCGACGCGCTTTCCGGGATGAATGCGCAGCCCATGCCGGCCGCGACGAGTCCGATCAGCGTCGGGATGTCGCTGCCGACCTGCGCGATGCGCGGCGTGAAGCCGGCGCGCTCGCACTGCGTCATCAGGAAGCGGTGGTGTGCGGCGGAGCGCAGCGCGTCGAACCACACAAACGGCTCATGCGCGACGTCGGCGAGCGTGCGCGGCGCGTGAAAGCGTCCGCCCGGCGGCGCGGGCATCGCGAGCACGAAGCGGTCGCTCAACAGCCGCACGCCCGCGAGATGCGGCGCCTCGTCGCGCCGCCACGCCATGATCCCGCCATCGAGCTGACCGCGCGTGAGCGCCGCGGCCTGTTCCGCCGACAGCATCGGCGCGATCGACAGTTTCACGTCCGGACACGCATCGCGAAAGGCCTTCAGCACATTCGCGACGACCGGCAGCGGCAGGCAGTTCGGCAGCGCGCCGAGCCGCAACTCGCCGAGCTGGCCGGCCGCGCAGCGCAGCGCGCGTTCGCGGCTGTCATGCAGCGCCGCGAGCAGTGCGGTCGCGTCGTTGACGAAGCTCGCACCGGCCGCCGTGAGCGTGACGCCGGTCGCGCGGCGAATCAGCAGCGGCGTGCCGATCGCGTCCTCGAGCTCGCGGATCTGGCGCGACAACGCGGGCTGCACGATTCCGGCCGCGCGGGCGCCGGCCATCACGCTGCCGGCTTGTGCGACCGCGACGAAGTAGCGGAGGTGACGCAGTTCTATCTGGCGCATGTGATGTCGGTCCCGGTTTCGATTCGATGGATATGCCTGATAAGCATAGCAACCACCAATGGATGGTATTGGAAAGCATGTCCGGCGTGCCGTACGATGATTGCCGTTGCCGCGGCCTGTGCGCAGGCCACGTCCGTTCCCGTCCGCCTTCATTCGTATCCCGTGCCATGCCGCTTCATATCCAGACTCCCTATCTCCGTTCGCAGATCGCGTCGCGCCGTTTCGGCACGAACGTCTGGCTGAAGCTCGACGCGCTGCAGCCGTCCGGTTCGTTCAAGCTGCGCGGCATCGGCGCGGCGTGCGAGGCCCACCATACGGCGGGCGCGCGCCGGTTCGTGTCATCGTCGGGCGGCAACGCGGGCATCGCCGTCGCGTATTGCGGCCGCATGCTCGGCGTGCCTGTGCTCGTCGTCGTGCCGGAGAGCACGTCGGCCCGCGCGCGCGAGCTGATTCGCGTCGAAGGCGCGGAGGTCGTCGTGCACGGCGCGAGCTGGGCCGAGGCAAATGCGTTCGCGGTGGCGGCGGCCGGCGCGCACGATGCATTCGTGCATCCTTTCGACGACCCGGTTCTGTGGCAGGGACATGCGACGATGATCGACGAGATGGCGGCGAGCGGCCCGAAGCCCGACGCGATCGTGCTCGCAGTCGGCGGCGGCGGGTTGCTGTGCGGCGTGCTCGACGGGCTCGCGCGCAATGGCTGGGACGACGTGCCGGTCGTCGCGGTCGAGACCGCAGGTGCCGACAGCTACGCGCGCTCGATCGCGCATGGTCATCCGGTCGAATTGCCGGCGATCACCAGCGTCGCGACGTCGCTCGGCGCGAAGCGGCCGTGCGATGCGGCGCTCGATTGGGCGACGCGGCATGCGATCCATCCGGTCGTCGTGTCGGATGCGCAGGCGGTGGCCGCATCGCTGCGGTTTCTGGACGAGCACCGGATCGTCGTCGAGCCCGCTTGCGGTGCAGCGCTGGCCGCGCTCGAACAGGCGGTGCCGGTGCTGGCGTCGGCGTCCGATATCGCGGTGATCGTGTGCGGCGGAGTGACGGCGACGGTCGAACAGCTGCAAACGCTGAACGCGACGTTGCGGTAGCGCGGTAACGGGCGCTGCGACGCGCAGCGGCAGCCGCGATCGAGTGCGGGGCTGCGCTGCTGGCCGGCGGCGCTTCGGAAGGGCGAACGGGGCCGTGACGGCAGCCGGCGGCCAGAGGGCGGCCGCGCGCGTCCGTCAGCCAAATCGGACATCGGTGCTATTTGCTTGTGCAAACGGCCGCACTGAGCGCTCGCCGGTTCACCGCACGCGGTTGAGGTCGGCGGTACGGCTTCTGTAGCGACAATGCAAGGGAAGGGACATACCGCGCCGCACGCGACGAACGTGCGGCGCGGGACGGCGTTCTCGGTCAGTTTGCGCCCGGCGCGCTGGCGCCAGACGGTGCGGACGACGCGACGGGATCGGCGGCGGCAGGCGCCGAAGCCTTGTCCGCCGGTGCGGGAGTCGTATCCGACGGAGCCGGGTGAGCGGATTCAGCCGGCGCGGGCGACGGAGCGGTGGAGCCCGACGGGGCGATGGCGGATGCCGGAGCCACGGGCGTCGATGCAGCAGGCGCCGAAGCAGAAGCCGCCGCCGGGGCGGAAGCGTGCGCCGCAGCGGACGCAGGCATCGAAGCGGAAGCGGGGGCCGGCACTGCAGCAGGCGCAGCACCCGCGTCCGGCCCGGCCGCCGGCGCCGCGCCGCGCATCGTCCGCGGCGCGACCACGGCGGATGCCGCGGCAGGCGCGGCCGGCACGAGCGGCGTACCTGAAGCCGGTGCGACGCTCGGCACCGCGAGCGGCACTGGCGCGGCGGGCGGCGTCGGCACGACCGGCGTCGTCATCTTCATCGGTTCGCCCTGCGGCGTCGGCGCGGGCTCGGGCAGCGGCGCGACGTGCTCCTTCTCGGCGGCCTTCACGGTCGCGCGATCGCGGCGGGCAGGATCGATCTTCAGGAAATGCTCGACGAGGTTGAAGAAGCGCTCATAGAACACGCCGGCGGGAATCGTCTCGCTCGCGGTCTTCACCAGCGCGTCGTCGCTCGACCCGATCGGCAGCGACAGCGAGCCGAACACGCTGAGCCCGACGCTCGCCGACGTATTCGACTTCTTCAGCGTGTAGCGGTCCTGCACCGCGTTCACGTACGCGATGCTCGACGAGCCGTCGGCGGTCGCATCCGCGCACACGACGTGAAACTCGATCACGACGTGCATGTCGTTGCTCGGCTGGAAATTCTTGCTGCCGTCGACCGCATCGTTGCGCGACGACGACACCACGTAGCCCTGGCTCAGCAGCGCGCGGCGCGCGGCCTCGCAGGCCGCGTCGGATTTCGAGTGAAACGTGTGCGCATACGGGCTGCTCGTCGCGTCGAACTGTTCCTGCTGGTAAATCGGCTTGGGCGGCGACGAGCACGCCGTCAGCACGGTCGCGGCCGCGAACGCGCACGAAACGGAGAACAGGCGAAATCGGTTGTGCATGGCGTCTTTCAGAAGGCTCGGCGAGATGCCGCGCGGCGCGGCGGGGCGCACCGCATGGCCTGCGCGCAACGGCGGTGCCTGTGCGGTCCGTGCGGCAATCTCGTATGGCCGGGGCGTCATTATAGTTTCGTTTGATGTCGCGCTTGCTTCAGCCGCGCGGGGCCGCCTGCGCGGAGGCGAGCAATCTCGACACGAGCGGATGGTGTTCGCCGCGCCGCGACCGGATCGCATGGATCTCCTCGGTCACGTCGCCGGCCCGGCCGAGCCGTCGCAGCCCGCGCAGCAGCGACGCGTCGTTCGCGCCGAGCTCGCTGAGCGGAAACACGCCGAGCCCGCGTGCCGCGAACACGGCCATCAGCGCGCTGTCCTCGAATTCGCCGGCCACGCGGGGCACGATCCGCTCGCGCTCGAGCCACAGGTCCAGCCGCGCGCGCAGTGCCGAATGAGCGGTCGGCAGCAGCACCGGCAATTCGGCCAGGCATTGCGGGAAGCGCTGCCTCGCAGCGGCCGTGACGAGCGACGCGGGGCCATACCAGTCCACCGGCGACGCGACGAGGCGCTCGCTCGTCACGCGCAGGTTCGACCCCGACGGCGCGCCCTGGCCGGCCAGCACGAGGTCGAGGTGATGCAGCGCCAGTTCGGCAAGCAGCGCATCGTGCTCGCCTTCGTGGCACAGCAGCCGCAGCGTGGGCGTGTCGAGCACCGGCGCGAGGATCGCATGGGCGGCGAGCTTCGAAATCCCGTCCGCGAGGCCGACCGCGATGCGCACGGTCGGCTGGCTCGCCGCCGCACGCACTTCGTCCGGAATCAGCCGGCCCATCTCGAAGATGACTTCCGCGCGCGCATACGCGGCCTGCCCGGCATCGGTCATCGCGACGCCACGCCCGGCCGGGCGCAGCAACTGGTGACCGAGCGACTTCTCGAGCTCGCGCACCTGCGCGCTGATCGTCTGCACGGCCATGTCGAGCCGCTCGGCCGCGCGCGCAAAGCCGCCTTCCTTCACGACGACCCAGAAATAGTACAGATGGCGGAAATTGAGCATCGGATTGCAACTTCGTAAAAACCGAACCAAGTGTCAGATTGTCGCTGATTTTTACGAAGTCGAGGGCCGTCTATCATCGGGCTTTCCATCTTCGAATCGGCCCTTTTCATGGACTACCTGCTGACCCTTGCCGCCGACCCCGCCGTGTGGGCCGCGCTGCTCACGCTCGTCGTGATGGAAGTCGTGCTCGGCATCGACAACCTGATCTTCATCTCGATCCTCAGCAACAAGCTGCCCGAAGCGCAGCGTGCGCGCACGCAGCGCCTCGGCATCGGGCTCGCGCTCGTGATGCGTCTCGCGCTGCTCGGCAGCGTCGCCTGGATTGCAAGCCTGACCGAGCCGGTGTTCACGCTGTTCGGTCACGCGTTCTCGTGGCGCGACGTGATCCTGCTGTCGGGCGGCCTGTTCCTCGTATGGAAGGCGACGACCGAGATCCACCACCACGTGTCGCACGACGGCGATGGCGCAAGCGCTGCCGGCGGCGCGGCCGGCCTGACCGTGTGGGCCGCGATCGGCCAGATCGTGATGCTCGACATCGTGTTCTCGATCGACAGCATCGTGACCGCGATCGGGATGACCGAGCACATTCCGATCATGTTCGTCGCGGTGATCGTCGCGGTCAGCGTGATGCTGTTCGCCGCGCAGCCGCTCGCACGCTTCATCGACCGCAATCCGACTGTCGTGATGCTCGCGCTGTCGTTCCTCGTCGTGATCGGCATGACGCTGATCGCCGAAGGTTTCGGCTCGCACGTGCCGAAGGGCTATATCTATGCGGCAATGGCGTTCTCGGCATTCGTCGAGGGCATGAACATGCTCGCGCGGCGCGCGAAGGCGAAGCGCGCGGCGCGGGCCGAAGGTCGATGACGACGCGGGCGGCGAAGGTGCCGCCGTCGCTCCGGACGCTCAACGAAGGAGAAACGCGATGAAATGTCCTGTGTGCAAGACGCCCGACCTGCTGATGGCCGAGCGCCAGTCGATCGAGATCGACTACTGTCCGACGTGCCGCGGCGTATGGCTCGATCGTGGCGAACTCGACAAGCTGATCGCGCGCGAAACCGGCGATGCGCCGGTGCGCCGCGACGAACCGTCATTGCGCCACGACGCACAGGCGCCGCGCTCGCGTGGCGACGGCTGGGGGCGCGACGGCCGATCGCACGACGACCGTTACCGGCGCGACGGTCAGCGCCGCAAGAAGTCGGTGTTCGACCTGTTCGACTTCGATTGAAGGCCGGATGCCGGCTGCCGAACGCAAGGGCGCGCACGCATTGCGTCGCGCGTCGCAAAAAAGCCCCGCCACGCGCAATGCGTGGCGGGGCTTTGCTCATGCGCGGCGCTCGGCAACGTCGCGCGGGCGGTTACGCGCTGCCCGCCGTCACGTCGATGCGGCGCGGGCGCGTTTGCTCGCGGCGCGGAATCGTCAGCGTGAGCACGCCGTCGCGCAGGCTCGCATCGATCCGCGACGTATCGAGATCGGGGCTCAGCACGAACGTGCGCGCATAGCGCGGTGCGCGCACTTCCGCATGGCGCACGCGCAGATCGGCCGGCGTGTCGATGCGTGTGTCGGCTTCAAGCGTCAGCGTGTTGTCGTGCACTTTCACGTCGAGGTTTTCGCGCGGTACGCCGGGCAGGTCGGCGCGCAGAATCACCTGCTGCGCGTCCTCGACGATGTCGACGGCCGGGGCGATCGCGGGCCGGCGCGGCGCGTCCGCGGCCGCGGCCTGGAACGCGGCACCGTTCTGGCGTTCGGTCAGGGTCTGGTACGTGTTCATGGCGTTCTCCTGAAGGTTATTGAACGGTGATCGAACGCGGCTTCGATGCCTCGCGCCGTCCGATGCGAATCAGCAGGCAGCCGTTTTCGTAGCGTGCGGAGACGTTGTCCGCATCTGCGTCCTGCGGCAGCTCGACCACGCGGCGGAACGCGCCATGAAAACGCTCCTGCGCATAGGTGCGCGCGGTGTCGCCCGCGTCGTGCGGCGCCGGCTTGCGCTCGCCGCTGATGGTCAGCAGGTCCTTGTCGATCGACACGTCGAAGTCGGCCGCGGCCATGCCCGGCGCGAACGCGACGATCTCGATCGCGTCGTCGGTCGCGCCGACGTTCAGCGCGGGGAACGCGCCTGGCCGCACCGCGCGAATGCCGGCCGGATGCTCGCCGAACAGGCTGGCCATCTGCCGCTGCACGCGGGCGAATTCGTCGAACAGGTCCTGGCCGAAATGGATACCGCTCATGAAGTTCCTCCGGAACATGAAGCGCGGCAGATGCGACGACGCGATGCCCAATGGCGGTCGCGGCGCGCAATGCTCCGCTGAGTCGAAAACGGAGGCGGTGCGTATGACGGACACCGCCTGGCAACCGGTAATTAGAGGCTGCCGCGGCGGTTTTCAAGAGCGGCCGTGCGACGCGCGTGCGCGTGTGATGCGGCGATTCGATGCGACAATCGTCGCGCACCTACACACCACGGAGACGGAACGGACATGGACATTCAACGCATCGCGATCGTCGGCGCCGGCGTGATCGGCGCGAGCTGGGCAGCTTTCTATCTGTCGAAGGGCTTCGACGTCGTCGCGACTGATCCCGCACCGGAGGCCGACACGCGGCTGCGCGACGCGCTCGCCGCGTTCCTTGGCGAACGGGCGAGCGAACTGTCCACGCGGTTGTCGTTCGACGCGGATCTCGTGCGCGCGCTCGATGGCGTCGATTTCGTGCAGGAGAACGGCCCCGAGCGGCTCGATCTGAAGCGCGCGCTGTACCGGCAGATGGACGACGCGCTCTCCGCGCGCGTGCCGATCGCATCGAGTTCGTCGGGCCTGAAGATGTCAGCGATCCAGACCGCATGCGACAAGCATCCTGAGCGCTGCCTGATCGCACATCCGTTCAATCCGCCGCATCTGATTCCGCTCGTCGAACTGGTCGGCGGCGACGCAACCGACGCGGCCGTGATCGCGCGCGTGAAGGACTTCTACGATGCGCTCGGCAAGCAGACCATCGTACTCAACAAGGAGATGACGGGTCACGTCGCGAACCGGCTAGCGGCCGCGCTGTTTCGCGAGGTGTATCACCTCGTCGGCGAAGGCGTGGTGAGCGTCGCCGATGCGGACAAGGCGGTCGCGTGGGGCCCGGGCTTGCGCTGGGGGCTGATGGGGCAGTGCCTGACCTATCACCTCGGCGGCGGTGCGGGCGGAATCGCGCACTTTCTCGAGCACCTGTCGGGGCCGATTTCGACTTGGTGGGACGATCTCGGTACGCCGTCGTTCGATCCGGCCGTCGATCGCAAGCTCCAGGACGAACTGCGCGCGATCCAGGGCGCGCGCTCGATGCAGGAGCTGGCGGCCGAGCGCGACCGGTTGCTCGTCGAACTGATCGACGCGCGGCGCCGCAGCTTCCTGCCCTGAGCGCTTGCACGCGATGCCCGTTTGCCGCGGCGGGAAAGGCTATTGCTGCACGCTCGCGTGCGGTGCCTGCAGCGGTGCGTGCGCGAGCCACGACGGCTGCACGGCCTGCACGAGTTCGCGATTGCGCGCGCGCGTCGCGGCGTTCGGCGGATAGTTGCCGTCGTTGGTCGGCAGTTCGCCATCGAGATAGGCCTGCTTCAATTGCGCGATGACTTCCGCGCGGGTGAGGCCCGGTGCGGGTGCGGCGGCATCGGTTTGCGCGAACGCGGGTGACACCAGCGCGGCTGTCGCGGCCGCGACGGCGAATCGCAAGACGTTCATGTTGGGCTCCGGTCGAGGGGACGGGTCGGCGGATTCACGGCGTGCTGCCGTGGATGCCGATGTGCCGCATTGTCGCGGGCGGGTGCTGCGCGGACGCTGACATGTTCCGGGCAACGCCGTCAGCCGCATGCGTACGCCGCGGCAGGGCGGCGCCGGCGCGATGGACGGCCGAAACGAGCGGCGGACGGCGGACGAAGACGTTACAGCTCGGCCGCCGCCGCGATAAGCGTCGCTTCGAGCGCGAGCGTCGAGCGCGACGCGGCCGCCGGCCGGTCGATCACGTATTCCAGCTCGCCGAGTTCGGGCAGCCCCGCGTCGAGCCGCGCGAGCCCGGCCGGAATCACGTAGCCGGCGAACGCGCTAACGCCCAGGCCCGCGCTCGCGGCCGCGCGCAGCACGGCGATGCTGCTGCTCACGACCGCGATCCGATACGGCCGGCCGATCGCCTCGAGCGATTCGAGCACGCGGCGCCGCGACACGCTCGGCTCCGGATGCAACGCGAGCGGCAGCACGGCCTCGTGGCCGGTGATCCGCGAATCGGGGCCGGTGCACCAGTACAACGGCTCGCTGCGGATCACGCGCCCGCGGCGGCTGCCGGCCACACGCTTCGCGAACACGAGGTCGTGCCGGCCGTCGTCGAGCGCATCGAACAGGTCGCCCGACAACCCGGTCGAGATCGCGAGTTCGACGTCCGGATTGCGCTGCACGAAGCTCGCGAGCGCCGCTGTCAGATGGGCGGACGCGAAATCCTCCGACATCGCGAGCCGCACCTTGCCCGACAGCGGCGGCCCGCACACCGACGTGACCGCTTCGTCCATCAGTTCGAGGATCCGCACCGCGTAGCGGAACAGTGCATCGCCGTGCTGCGACAGGTGCACGTTGCGCGTGTCACGCTCGAACAGCGGCCGGTCCAGCAGTTCCTCGAGACGGCGGATGTGCTGACTGACGGTCGACTGCGACAGGCTCACACGCTCCGACGCGGCGGTGAAACTGCCGGACTGGGCGACGGCGACGAAGCTGCGCAGCAACTCGGGCGGTAACGGACGCATTGCTAAATCCACTGAATCGGTTTCGACAACTTCATAAATGGCCGGATTTTGCGGCGCTAGTATCGGATCACGCGCCGGTGCGGCCCCTGCGAACGGGCTGCACCGGACGCGCCGCCCGTGTCGCGCCGCCGGCTGCATCGATCAGTCTAAGCCATCCGGCGTCCGGCCCGAAACCGCATCATCCCATCGACCCCGAGAACGCGCTCGCACGACGAGCCGCCGGGTCGCGGCGCACCGCCGCAGGAGACAGACAGTCCGCCCGGGATCGGCGCGCGGACCCGGCTCCCGCACGCGTCAGGCGCCCGTCAGAAGAGACTGGAGACGACTCATGATCATCTACGGAACCGCGCTGCTGGCGTTCTGCCATCTGGCCGGACTGTTTCTCGGCGATCTGCTCGGCGTCGCAATCGGCGTGAAGACCAACGTCGGCGGCGTCGGCATCGCGATGCTGCTGCTCATCTGTCTGCGCCTGTGGTTGCATCGCCGCGGCTGGCTGCCGAAGGAAACCGAGGCGGGCGTCGGTTTCTGGGGCGCGATGTACATCCCCGTGGTCGTCGCGATGGCAGCGAACCAGAACGTCGTCGCCGCGCTGAAGGGCGGTCCGGTCGCGCTGCTCGCCGCGCTCGGCGCCGTCGCGATCTGCGCGTGCTGCATCGCGGTACTCGCGCGCACGGGGCGCGACGACACGGCCTTCGCGGGCGTGCCGACATTCGAAGAACAGTGACGGAGGCCGCCATGCTGCAGATGCTCGAAAAAACCGTCGCCCACAACGGGCTCGTCGCGTCGTTCGCGCTGGTCGGCCTCATCATGTGGCTGTCGTCGATCGCGTCGCGCAAGCTCACGTTCGGCCGCGTGCACGGCTCCGCGATCGCGATCGTGATCGGCCTCGTGCTCGCATACGTCGGCGGCGCGTTCACCGGTGGCGAGAAGGGTTTGGCCGACGTCAAGCTGTTCGCCGGCATCGGCCTGATGGGCGGCGCGATGCTGCGCGATTTCGCGATCGTCGCGACCGCGTTCGAAGTGCAGCCGGCCGAGGCGCGCAAGGCCGGCCTCGTCGGCGTCGTGTCGCTGCTGCTCGGCACCGTGCTGCCGTTCATCGTCGGCGCATCCGTCGCGCGCGCGTTCGGCTATACCGATGCGGTCAGCATGACGACCATCGGCGCGGGCGCCGTCACCTACATCGTCGGGCCCGTCACGGGCGCGGCGATCGGTGCGAGTTCCGACGTGATCGCGCTCAGCATCGCGACCGGACTCGTGAAGGCGATCATCGTGATGGTCGGCACGCCCGTCGCGGCCAGCTTCATGGGCCTGAAGACGCCGCGCTCCGCGATGATCTTCGGCGGCCTTGCCGGCACCGTGAGCGGCGTGAGCGCCGGGCTCGCCGCGACCGACCGGCGGCTCGTGCCGTACGGCGCGCTGGTCGCGACGTTTCATACCGGCGTCGGCTGCCTGCTCGGGCCGTCGCTGCTGTTCTTCACGACGCGCGCGCTCGTCGGCGCATAGCGAACGCATACGATCCGGGGGCGCCGCCCGAACCGCCGGGCCCGCGGCCGCGGCGGCGCGCATCCATCGCGGCGTCCTCTGAGTCGCATTCGTCAACATCATCAATCGGCGGCGGCGCCAGGCTTAGAATGCCGCTGAACCACCGAAGCGGGAGAACTGTTCATGACCGGATGGAATCACGCGCGGCACGCGCGCGATGCACGCATCGCGGCCGCCGCTCCCTTCGCGCGCGGCAAGCGGGTCGATGCGCGCGACACCGTCGCGTTGCTCGAAGCGGTGCTGCGCCCCGGCGATCGCGTGTGCCTCGAAGGCGACAACCAGAAGCAGGCAGATTTGCTCGCGACCGCGCTTGCCGACGTCGACAGCGCGAAGGTCCATGACCTGCACATGGTGCAGTCGGGCGTCGTGCTGCCCGAGCATCTCGACGTGTTCGAGCGCGGGATCGCAAAGCGGCTCGACTTCGCGTATTCGGGCCCGCAGTCGCAGCGGATCGCGAAGCTGCTGTTCGGCGGCAAGATCGCGCTCGGCGCGGTGCACACGTATCTCGAACTGTTCGCACGCTACTTCATCGATCTCACGCCGCACGTCGCGCTGATCGCAGCAGTGAGCGCGGACGCCGACGGCAACCTGTACACCGGCCCGAACACCGAAGACACGCCGACCGTCGTCGAGGCCACCGCGTTCAAGGACGGCATCGTGATCGCGCAGGTCGACCGCATCGTCGACAAGGTGCCGCGCGTCGACATTCCGGGCGACCGCGTGCATTTCGTCGTCGAGGCCGGCCGGCCGTTCTACGTCGAGCCGCTGTTCACGCGCGATCCGGCCGCCATCACCGAGACGCAGATCCTGACCGCGATGCTTGCGATCAAGGGCATCTACGAACCGTACGGAATCAAGCGCCTGAACCACGGCATCGGCTTCAACACGGCCGCGATCGAGCTGCTGTTGCCGACCTACGGCGCGAAGCTCGGGCTGAAGGGCAAGGTATGCACGCACTGGGCGCTCAACCCGCATCCGACGCTGATTCCTGCAATCGAGTCCGGGTGGGTCGAGCAGATCCATTGCTTCGGCTCCGAAGTCGGGATGGACGACTACATCCGTGCGCGTTCCGACGTCTGGTTCACCGGCCCCGACGGGTCGCTGCGCTCGAACCGCGCGTTCTGCCAGACGGCCGGACTCTATGCGTGCGACATGTTCATCGGCTCGACGCTGCAGATCGACCTGGCCGGCCATTCGTCAACGGTTACCGCCGAGCGGATCGCCGGCTTCGGCGGCGCGCCGAACATGGGCAGCGACGCGCGCGGCCGCCGCCATCCGAGCGAACCGTGGCTGAAGGCGGGCGCCGAGGCCGACCCCGACACGCCGGCGGCGCTCAGGCGCGGCCGCAAGCTGGTCGTGCAGATCGGCGAGACGTTCGGCGACAAGAACGTGCCGATGTTCGTCGAGAAGCTCGACGCGCTGAAGCTCGCCGACAAGCTGCAGCTCGATCTCGCGCCGATCATGGTGTACGGCGACGACGTCACGCACATCGTTACCGAGGAGGGGATCGCGAACCTGCTGATGTGCCGCGACAAGGATGAACGCGAACACGCGATCCGCGGCGTGGCCGGCTATACGGAGATCGGTCGCGGCCGCGACCGCAAGATGGTCGAGCGGCTGCGCGAGCGCGGCGTGATCCGCCGCCCGGAGGATCTCGGCATCGATCCGCTCGACGCCGATCGCCGCTGGCTCGCCGCGCGCTCGATCAAGGATCTCGTGCACTGGTCGGGCGGCCTCTATGCGCCGCCGGCGCGGTTCCGCAACTGGTGAGGAAGAGGGCATGGAACAGTTGAACTATCGCTTCACCGCGCGCGGACGCGCGAAGGGCGAACTGGCCGCCGCGCTCGTCGGCGTGGTCGCATCCGGCAATCTCGAGGTGCTCGTCGAGCGCGTGCTGCCGGGCAATGAATGCGAGATCGACATCCGCACCGCGGCGGTCGGTTTCGGCGCGGTATGGCAGGCCGTCGTGTCGGACTTCGTCGAACGTCGCACACCGGGCGGCCTGAAGCTGTCGATCAACGACGGCGGCGCGCGGCCCGACATGGTGTCGTTGCGGCTCGCGCAGGCAGTACGCGCGATCGAGGGGGGCGCATGACGAACGAAGTCATTCACGACGCGCCCGCGTTCGTCGCGAACGGCGCGAGCTGGTATGAAGCGTCGGCGCGCCAGCGCGTCGACGGGCTGCTCGACGCGGGCAGCTTCACGGAATTTCTGGGGCCGGCCGAACGCGTGACGAGCCCGCACCTGCCGCTGTTCGACCTGCCGCAACAGTTCGACGACGGGATGGTGGTTGGTCGCGGCCGGCTTGACGGCAAGCCGGTGTTCGTTGCCGCGCAGGAAGGCCGCTTCATGGGCGGCGCGTTCGGCGAAGTGCACGGCGCGAAGCTCACCGGGCTGTTGCGTGCCGCGCGCGATCTCGGCACGCCGGTGCTGATCCTGTTCGATACGGGCGGCGTGCGGCTGCAGGAAGCGAATGCAGGCGAGCTCGCGATCGCCGAGATCATGCGGGCGCTCGTCGAAGCGCGTGCGGCCGGCGTGCCGGTGATCGGGCTGATCGGCGGGCGTGCCGGCTGCTACGGCGGCGGCGGGCTGCTCGCCGCGTGCTGTTCGGCGCTCGCGGTGTCGGAGCAGGGGCGCATCAGCGTGTCGGGGCCGGAGGTGATCGAGACCAATCGCGGCGTCGACGAGTTCGATGCGAAGGACCGCGCGCTGATCTGGCGCACGATGGGCGGCAAGCACCGCCGGCTGATCGGCGCGGCGGACCGTTACGTCGCCGACACGCCCGACGCGTTTCGCGCGGCCGCGCTCGAACTGCTCGGTCGCGCGCCGAAGTTCGATGCGGCGATGCTGCGCGCGGAGCAGATGCGTCTCGAAGCACGCGTCGAACGGTTCGGCGAATGCAACGATGCACTCGACGTGTGGCGCGCACTCGGCGCGGACCGGCCCGAAGCGATCCCCGGCATGCCGGACGACGCATTCACGACGCTCGCCGACCAGCTACAGGAGCCGCAGCATGACGCTCGATGAACTACTGACCTCGCTGTTCCCGCACGGCCATTCGATCGCGCGAACCGGCGGCCTGCTGGCCGGCCACCCGGAACTGGCCGGCACGCGCGTCGACGTGATCGGCGTCGCCGACCGTCTCCCATTCGGCATCGACGAAGCGCTGACGCTCGCGTCGCACGTGCTCGACACGATCGAGCGCGGCGGCGGTACGCCGGTTCTCGTGCTCGTCGACAGCGACAGCCAGCGGATGAGCAAACGCGACGAACTGCTCGGCCTGAACGAAGGCTTGTCGCATCTCGCGAAATGCCTGATGCACGCGGAGCTTGTCGGGCACCGTACGATCGGCGTGCTGTACGGCCATACGGCAGCCGGTGCGTTCATCGCGACCGCGCTCGCGACGCGCACGTTGCTCGCGGTGCCGGGCGCCGAGCCGGAGGTGATGGACCTGCCGTCGATGTCGCGCGTGACGAAGCTGCCGATCGACGTGCTGAAGGAAATGGCGCGCTCGACGCCGGTGTTCGCGCCGGGGCTCGACAATCTCGTGAAGATGGGCGCCGTCGACGCCGTGCTCGATCCGGCACGCGCGCTCGATACGCAGGTGGCCGAATGGCTCGGCCAGCCGGCCGATCGCAACGATGGCCGCGCCGCGCGCGGCCGGCCGGTCGCGGCGGACGTCGCGCGGCGCGTCGAGGCGCTTGCGCGTGCCGCACGCTGACATACCGCTGCGCCGCCACACGCTCGTCACGCTGACGGCGGCGGGGTGGGGCGCGGCTTGCGCGCGCGATCCCGCGCTGGCGGCCGATCCGTTCGTGCAGGCGTGGGCCGCGCATGGCTGGCCGCTGATCGTGCGCCGCGCATCGCCCGACGAAGCCGACGCGCAGCGCGTGCCGCTCGGCTTGCCGCTGCCGCCATCGGCGGGCAAGCGGCGCGTTGCGCTGAACGTGGCTGCCGACGCGCTTGCGTCGGTTCGTCCGCTGCCTGCACCGGCCGACGTGCTTGCCGCCGCGCCCAACGCATGGCATCCGACGCTGCGCGATCTGGATGCGCTCGGCACGCGCTGCGGTGTGCAGGGCCGCGTGTTCGGCAGCCTTGCGTGGCAGGCGCTGACGGGCGAGCGCTATCTGAGCGACGCTTCCGACCTCGACATCGTGTTTCCGCTGCCGGACGCCGCATCCGTCGCCGCGCTGCTCGACGGGCTGGCCGCGCTCGACGCGCGCGCGCCGATGCGCATCGACGGCGAACTGCTGCGCGTCGACGGCGCGGGCGCGAACTGGCGCGAGCTGCATGTGCGGGTGCCGGAGATCGCGGTGAAGACGGCTAGCGCCGTCGAACTGATGTCTGCCGACGCCTTTACCGGAGGCGCACGATGAGCGCATCGGCCGCCTGCCGCGCGTCGGCGCCGCGAACCGCGCCATCCGATGCCGAGCGCATCGCCGAACTGGCCGAGCGCAGTCTCGTGCTCGAAATCGATACGTATCCGAAGCCGGGGCTCGTGAGTCACGTCGATACCGGCAGCCATGCTGACATGGACGCCGCGACGTTCATGCGCAGCGCGGCCGTGTTGCGGCCGTACTTCGCAGAACTCGCCGCCGCCGGCGCGCGCGATGCCGACATGGCCGTGCTGCGCAAGATCGGCCTGCGCGCGGAACACGCGATGCTTGCGGCGACCGGCGGCGTCAACACGCATCGCGGCGCGATATTCGGGCTTGGCTTGCTGTGTGCGGCGGCCGGCCGCCGCATGGCGCCGGGCGCGATCGCGGCGATCCGGTCGATGACGCTCGGCGAACTCGTCTCGCGGCGCTGGGGCGCCGACATCCTCGGCGGCCCGCGGCTGCCGGACAGCCACGGCGAACGGGCGAGCCGCCGCTACGGTGTCGGCGGCGCGCGGCGCGAGGCGGCCGACGGGTTTACGACCGTGTACCGCGTCGGCTTGCCGGCGCTGCGTCGCGCACGGCGCTGCGTGCCGAACGATGCGCACGCGGCGCGGGTGGATGCGTGCTTCGCGCTGATCGCCGCGCTCGACGATACGAATCTGCTGCACCGCGGCGGTCGGACGGGGCTCGACTTTGCACGCGCGACCGCCCGCGCCTTCGTCGCCCGCGGCGGCATACGCGCGCCCGACTGGCGGCTGCGTGCGGCGGCTGCGCATCGTGCATTTGTCGCGCGCCGGCTGAGTCCGGGCGGTGCGGCCGATCTGCTCGCGATGAGCGTGTTCGTCGATGCGCTCGAAGCGGACGAGGAGCGCCGATGACGCTCGCGATCCTGTGTTCGGGGCAGGGCGCACAGCGCGCGGACATGTTCGGGCTGACCGGTGCGGCACCGCAGGCGGCCGCGCTGTTCGCGCATGCGGGCCGGCTCCTCGGCGACGATCCGCGCAACTGGGTGCAAACGGCGGAGCCGGACGCGCTGCATGAGAATCGCGCCGCGCAGATGCTCTGCACGCTGCAGGCGCTCGCGGCGGCCGCGCTGCTCGATGCGGTGTTGCCGCGACGTCGCTGTGTTGCCGGATACAGCGTCGGCGAAGTCGCGTCGTGGAGCGTCGCAGGGATGCTCGATCCGCACGACGCGCTCGATCTCGCCGACGCGCGGGCGCGTGCGATGGATGCCGCAAGCGGCGGTGACGAACGCATGGCGTTCGTGCGCGGATTGACGCGCGCCCGGCTCTCGCAGCTATGCGCCGGCCGCGACGCGGCGATCGCAATCGCGAATCCCGGCGACGCGTTCGTGGTTGCAGGGCGGCAGGCCGACGTTGCGGCCGTGGCGGACGACGCGGCCCGCGACGGCGCATCGCGCGTCGCTCCCGTGTGCGTGCGGATCGCGTCGCACACGCGCCGGCTCGCGTCGGCCGTATCGGCGTTTCGTGCGTCGCTGGCTGCCGTGACCGTGCGCCGGCCGCTGCCTGGTGCGCGTCTGTTTTCCGGGATCGACGGCGCGTCGGTGCTCGATGTCGACGCGGGGCTCGACAAGCTGGCGCGGCAGATCGCGGAGCCGGTCGAATGGGCCGCGTGTCTCGCCGCCTGTGTGGAGGCCGGCGCGACCGCGTTTCTCGAACTCGGCCCGGGCCGCGCGCTTGCCGAGATGGCCGGCGGCGCGTATCCCGCGTTGCCGGCGCGCAGCGTCGCGGATTTCCGCTCGCTCGACGGTATCGCGAACTGGCTCGAGCGCGTCGAGGGCTGACCCACGTGGCCGCACACGGCCGCAACGCGGCGCTGTAAAGGGCGGGAAAGCCGGCTCTAAAGCGCACGCAAGCGGCCGCGAAATCGTGTCACGAACGCGGTCGCCGGGCCGCCGTTCCGCGCCGGGTGTTGCGCCGGCGCAGCACCGTTTCGGCAGGCGCTTGCCACGCGAGTTGGCATCGCTACAATTGCGCCCGCCATGAGACCAGCCGCCTTCTTTCTCGCCGCGTTCAGCTACGCGACGACTGCCCACGCAAGCCATATTCCGTCCGATGCCGCGTCGGTCGGCGCGTACTTTTCGTACGACAATGCGGCGTCGGACGCGACGGTCGGTCTGATCGGCGGCGCGCAGCGCCGTGTGCTGCTGGCCGGCTACGACTATGTGCCGCCCGCGGTCGCCGCGGCGCTGCGTGAAGCGCGCTCGCGCGGGGTCGAAGTGCGGGTTCTGCTGGTGCGTTCGGTGCGCGCCGGCAGGTACAGCGGCGCCGGCTATCTGAAATCGGGCGGCATCGACGTCGCGATCGATTCGCGGCATGGCGAGCCGGCACCGCGCTTCGTGATCGTCGACGACAGCGTCGCGCTCAGCACGCTGTCCGACGGCACGGCCGCGCGCGCGGAGACGATGAACGTATTCGAGCGCGCGCCGGAATTGGCGCAGTCGTACACGCAATCGTTCTGGCGGCGGTACCGGCAGGCCGCCGGGCTCTGACCGACGGCTCGCGCGGACGAGCGCTACCTGTCTCGTTTCCTCGCGATCCCGATCCGCCTGCGGCTCGCGCCGGTGTGACCCCGCTTGCATCGGCGCGGCCGATGAACCATGCTCGTTGAACAGGCGCCGGCGCGCATGTCGCGCATCCGGCGTAACGCAGGGAGCCGATCGTGACCGAGTATTTTGCCGATCGCGCCGACGCGGGCCGGAAGCTGGCCGGCGCGCTGCAGGAATATGCGGGGCGGCGCGACGTCGTCGTGCTCGCGTTGCCGCGCGGCGGCGTGCCGGTTGCGTATCCGGTCGCGATCGGGCTACCCGCGCCGCTCGACGTGCTGGTCGTGCGCAAGCTCGCGATGCCGTCCGATCCCGAATTCGCGATCGGCGCGATCGCGAGCGGCGGGGCAATTCACCTGCAGCATGCGGCGATCCGCTCGATGGGCGTGACCGATGCGCAGCTCGCCGACATCGTCGCGCGTGAAACCGCCGAACTCCAGCGACGCGATGCGCTATATCGCGGCACGCGGCCGCCATTGCCGGTCGAAGGCCGGATCGCGATCGTCGTCGACGACGGCGTCGCCACCGGCGCGTCGATGCGCGTGGCGCTGCAGGCGCTGCGCGAGCGCCATCCGGCGCAGATCGTGGCCGCCGCGCCCGTCGCACCGGCTGCTGCCCGCCACGCGTTCGACGACCTGGCCGACGCGTTCGTGACCGTGTCGCAGCCGATGCCGTTCTTCGGGATCAGCCAGTTCTACGCGCGTTTCGATCAGACCGGCGACGACGAAGTCCGCGCGCTGCTCGAGGCGGCTCGCGCGCGTGGCGACGGCCTCACGTCCGCCTGACCGGACGCCGGCGCGCGCGCGGCCGCTTGGCCTCGGCTTGCGCGAACGCGCGCTGCAGCGCCGGATGGACGTCGGCGAGCCAGCGCTCGCCGGTAAACAGCCCGTAGTGGTCGCAATCGTCGATATCGATGCGGTGGCGTTCGCGGGCCGTGAGCCCGCCGCACATATCGAGCGCCGCATGGGTCTGGCCTGCGCCGGTCACCGCATCGCGGCCGCCTTCGATCGTCAGCAGCGCGACGCCGCGCAGCGCGGCGGGGTCAACGCGCTGGCCGCCCACGCGCCACGTGCCGTTCGCCAGACACATCCGCTGGAACACGATGTCGACGGTATCCAGGAAATACTCTGCCGGCATGTCGAGCAACGCCGTGTATTCGCGCAGCGCGCGCCGCGCGTCGGCCAGCGCACTCAGGTCGAAGCGCGTTGCGGCGCGCGCGTAGTCCTCGATCAGCGCGACGAACCGCTGCGGGTACAGCAACGCGATCTCGCCTTGCTGAAGATAGGTTGGGAACACGTGCCGCCCCTGGCCGGGGAAGCCGGGCGGCACGATGTCGATCAGGTGGCGGCGGCACCACGTGAGCGAGCGCGACGCGGCGGTGGTGCCGAGCGTCGTCGGATTGACGCGCGCATCGAGCGGGCCGCCGATCAGCGTGACGCTCGCGGGCGGCGGCAGGCCGCGCGCCGCGCGCAGCGCGAGCGCACCCAGCGCCGGAACGGTTGCCTGGCACACCGCGACGACGTGCAGCGGCCGATCGGCGCGCACGAGCGCGTCGACGAAGCCGTCGAGTGTCGCCACGTACTCGTCGAGCCCGAAGCGGCCGGCCGCGAGCGGCACGTCGCGTGCGTTGATCCAGTCGGTCACGCAGACGTCGCCATCGGCGAGCAGCGCCTCGACGGTCTCCCGCATCATCACGGCTGCATGGCCAGCGAGCGGCGCGCACAACAGTACCGTGCGCCGCGCGTCGTTGCGCGCGAAGCGCCGCAACTGGCAGAACGGCGTACGTGCGACGACCTGCTCGTCTACGGCCGGTCGCCGGATCTCGAAGCGCGGCGGCCCGACAGCCGGGCCGAGCAGCGGCTCGAACAGGTCGTCGTAGCACGATGACGCGGCGTGCGGCAGCGTGGCGACAGGCCAGACGTCGAACGTGTGACGCGTCGCCGCGCGCCAGGCGCGCATCCATTCCCGCTGCTGCTCGACGACGGCGTACCACATGGCGAACCTTGGGGCGGAAGGAGCGTGAATCTGCATTATGGTCATTCCGGCTGCGGCGCGGGGTATCGGAAACGCCGCTGGCAGATGCAAGTCAACGATGCGACGCGCTAGGCGGCGACACACTGCGCTGCTACAGTCGTTGGTCCCACCATTTCGCCATACTTACTCAAGCGGAGCGTTTGCGATGAAGCTGATCGGCATGCTGGATTCCCCGTTCGTGCGCCGCGTCGCCATTTCGGCGAAGCTGCTCGACCTGCCGTTCGAGCACGAGTCGGTGTCGGTGTTCAGGCAATTCGAGCAGTTCCAGACATTCAACCCGGTCGTGAAGGCGCCGACGCTCGTGACCGACGACGGCGCGACGCTGATCGATTCGTCGCTGATCGTCGACTACCTCGACCACTGCGTCGCGCCGGAGCGGCGGCTGCTGCCCGACGCCGCCGACGCACGGCTGCGCGCGCTCGTGCCGGTCGGCTTCGCGCTGGCGGCGGCCGAGAAGACGGTGCAGGTCGTGTACGAGCACGCGTTGCGGCCGGCCGACAAGCAGCACGCGCCGTGGCTCGAGCGCGTGCTGAGCCAGCTCGATGCCGCATATGGCCAGCTCGAGCCGCTCGTTGCGGCCGCGAACGGCTGGCTCGGCGGCGCGCGGCCGCTACAGTCCGATGTGACCGTGGCCGTCGCGTGGCGCTTCACGCAGTTCATGGCAGCCGATTACCCGGCACTCGCGCGAATCGATCCGGCCCGTTATCCGGCGCTTGCCGCGCATTCCGCACGGGCGGAGGCGCTGCCGGCATTCGTGCAGACGCCGCTCGCCTGACGCGCGGATGTTTGCGCCGGCGTGACGGGGAGGGCCGGGTATGACCGGCGGGCCGGCTGCGTTCCCAGGCGCGTTCGGCTCTCCGGCACGGTATGGGGTGACCGCTATTGGCGGGTGTTGCCGGCCGCGCGCTTGCCTCGGGCGCGATAGCCGGTAAGCCCGATCGCGTCCGTCGGTTCGCTCGCTCGCGCCGCTGGCCTGCGCCCGCTCAGCTCCGACGGGCAAGCATGAGCCGATTGTTCTCGCGCGCTGACAAGTGACTTCGCATTCGCGCCGTTTATCCGCAGGCGGCCCCTCCCTAGAATTCATTCCATCGAATACGCATTGCCAGATGGAGCCGATGATGAGAGCGCTGATCGAATCGAGTCTGTACCACCCGTCCGTCGTGTTGCCGCTTGCCGCGTTGACGCAGCTGATGGTCGAGCGCGACTTCAATCTCGGCCAGGTTGGGCTGATCGTCGCTGCGCGGGGCGCGCAAGCAGCGGTGTCGCGTTCGCGCGCACTGATTTTCTGCCGCGACTGCGAAGCGCACGCTTGAACGCGCATTCGTCGCATGGATAAAGAAATGCCCGGCCGGCGCGAGCCGGTCGGGCAGTTCGGATTCGATCGGGCCCCGGCTTCGGCCGGGGCTTTTTCATGGACGACCGAGGTGGCGCTTACGCGCGCGCGGTCCGCACCACGCCATAGATCTCCGTATCTTCTTCGTCGCGCAGCTCGCGTACCAGCTGGTGCGCTTCGCGGTGCGTCGCGACGGCCGGCGGCGAGCCCTTGAGCGGCTGACGCGCGGTTTCGGCGAGCGCGACCACCGACACGATGCCGATCACGGCGGCGCCCATCATGTAGTACGCGGGCATCATCAGGTTATGGGTGACATCGACGAGCCACGCGGTGACGAGCGGCGTCGTGCCGCCGAACAGCGACACCGACACGTTGAAGCCGATCGCGAGCGCGCCGTAGCGGATTTCGGTCGGGAACAGCGCCGGCAGCGCCGACGGCATCACGCCGGTGAAGCACGACAGCAGCACGCCGAGGATCAGCAGCCCGCCGAACACCGACGCGGTGGTGCCCGCATGGATCAGCAGCAGCGACGGGATCGACAGCACGAGCAGACCGACGCAGCCGGCCAGCATCACGGGCTTGCGGCCGATCGTGTCGGACAGGCGGCCCGCGGCGAGCGTCAGCGGCATCATCAGCACCATCACGATCAGCACCAGCACGAGGCTGTGCGATTCGTCGAAGTGCAGCGTCGACGACATGAAGCTCGGCAGGTACGACAGCACCATGTAGTCGGTCACGTTGAAGATCAGCACGAGGCCCACGCAGAGCAGCAGCGCGCGCCAGTTGCGCATCAGCGTTTCGCGAAAGCGCGCCTTCGGCACGGCCTTGTCCTGCGCTTCGCGCTCTTCAGCCTGCCGCTTGAACGCCGGCGTTTCTTCGAGCTTCATCCGGATGTACAGGCCGATCAGGCCGAGCGGGCCCGCAATCAGGAACGGCACGCGCCAGCCCCACGACAGCAGCGCTTCTTCCGACAGCGACGCGGTCAGCAGCGCGACGACGCCGGCGCCCATCACGTAGCCGATCAGCGTGCCGAACTCGAGGAAGCTGCCCATGAAGCCGCGGCGCTTGTCGGTGGAGAACTCGGCGATGAAGGTGGCGGCGCCGCCGTATTCGCCGCCGGTCGAGAAGCCCTGCACGAGGCGGGCGACGAGCAGCAGGATCGGGGCCATGATGCCGATCGACGCGTAGCTTGGGATCAGGCCGATCGCGAACGTGCCGACGGCCATCATGATCATCGTTGCGGCGAGCACGCGCTGGCGGCCGATGCGATCGCCGAGCGGGCCGAACACCATGCCGCCGAGCGGACGCACGAGGAACGCGGCCGCGAACGTGCCGAAAGTCGCGAGCAACTGCGCGGACGGGCTGCTCGACGGGAAGAACACCTTGCCGAGCGTGACGGCGATATAGCTGTAGACGCCGAAATCGAACCATTCCATCGCGTTGCCGATGGCCATCGCGCTGACGGCGCGCTTGAGCAGGCTCTGGTCGACGACGGTGATGTCGTCCGCGGCGAGCGAGGCTGCGCCGGACGACGGGGTGGAAGAAGCAGCGGTCGGGCTGACGTGTGTTGCGGTCAAGGTCATGCACTCCTTTGACTGCGCCGGAACGGGCGGGCCGTCCGACACGGTTTGCCGGCAAGCGCTCGGTCGTGCGCTACGCGTCGGGGCAGGCCTTTAAGCGCTTACTGCACGACTGGCGGCAAGAAGACGCAAGGGACTGCTTCGACGCGGGCCCGATGGGCCGTCGCGACGGTGCGCTCATGAAGAATGGGCCGCGTGATGCGAGCGGCGGAATGCCGGTGCGGACGGAGTCCTGCGCGCCGGCAAGCGCCCCGAAGGGGCAGCGAAACGAGAAAAGCGGGCCTGTCGGGCGGGCTTTTCTGTGATTTGCGATTTCGGTCGAAGCGCCAGCCCGCGGGGCGGGGACGGATTTCTTGCGAAATCGAATAGACAGAGATTGAATGTTGAAACAGGCGATATGGTAGCACGATGGCAGATGATCGTGCAAATTGCGTCGAAACCCCCCGTCGGCTGGCGGTTTCGGCGGCGCATGCTCCGGTATGATCGGCGGCGCGCGGAGAGGCCGCGCCGTGCGCCGGATGCGGCGGCGAATCTGCGAGGAACCGGATGACCGAACTGATCAGGATCGCGGCGCTGTTCGCCGTTACCGCGTTGGCGGAAATCGTCGGCTGCTACCTGCCGTGGCTCGTGCTGAAGGCCGGGCGCCCTGTCTGGCTGCTGGCGCCGGCCGCGCTGTCGCTCGCACTGTTCGCGTGGCTGCTGACGCTGCACCCGAGCGCGGCCGGGCGCACGTACGCGGCGTACGGTGGCATGTATATCGCGGTGGCGCTGATCTGGTTGCGGGCGGTCGACGGCGTCGCGCTGACACGCTGGGATGCGGCGGGCGCGTTGCTCGCGCTCGGCGGGATGGCGCTGATCGCGCTGCAACCGCGCGCATAGGCCCGGCCCGCGCGCGGCGCGGCGGGATTGCGCGTCAGGCAGCCTTCGCGGTGTCCGCGTCGGCGGACTGGCGCCACACGCAGGTGCCCTTGACCGACTTGTCGAGCTCGTCGAGTTGGGTCTGGTGCGCGGCGAGCTCGTCGTCGCTTGCCGCGATGACGGGCAGCTCGAGTGCCGCGAGCGATACGCGCTGGCCGTTCGCCGCGTTGCCGTCGCCGCCGACGTCGTCGAGCATGTCGATGACGAGGCTGTCCTGGCCGCGCGTCATCGCGAGATAGACCTCGGCGAGCAGTTCCGAGTCGAGCAGCGCGCCGTGCAGCGTACGGTGCGCGTTACTGATGCCGAAGCGGTCGCACAGCGCGTCGAGCGAGTTCCGCTTGCCCGGGAACATCTGCTTGGCTTGCACGAGCGTGTCGATCACGCCGCCGCAATGTTCGGTGAAAGGCGGCAGGCCGAGCCGCGCGAATTCGGCATCGAGGAACGCGAGGTCGAACGGCGCGTTGTGGATGATCAACTCCGCGTCCTTCACGAAGTCACGGATCTGGTCGACGACTTCTGCGAACTTCGGCTTGTCGCTCAGGAACTCGGTCGTGAGGCCGTGCACGGCGAGCGCCCCCGGGTCGCTGTCGCGCTCCGGGTTCACGTAAATGTGCAGGTTGTTGCCGGTGAGCCGCCGGTTCAGCAGCTCGACGCAGCCGATTTCGATCAGGCGGTCGCCCGTGCGTGGGTTCAGGCCGGTGGTTTCGGTATCGAGAATGATCTGGCGCATGTCGGATAAATCGGGAAAAAAGGAGGGCGGCCCGGATTCAGGCCGCGAGCGATTCGACGCCGCGATTCGCGAGCGCGTCGGCGCGTTCGTTTTCGGGGTGGCCCGCGTGACCCTTCACCCAACGCCATTCGACGTCGTGCTGGACGACGAGCGCATCGAGCCGCTTCCACAGGTCGGCATTCTTCACCGGCGTTTTCGCCGCGGTGACCCAGCCTTTTTTCTTCCAGCCGTGAATCCACTCGCTGATGCCTTTCTGCACGTATTGCGAGTCGGTATGGACGATCACGCGGCACGGCCGCTTCAGCGCCTCGAGCGCGGCGATCACGCCCATCAGTTCCATGCGGTTGTTGGTCGTGTTGGGCTCGCCGCCGAACAGCTCTTTTTCGCGGTCGCCGTAGCGCAGCAATGCGCCCCAGCCGCCGGGGCCGGGATTGCCCTTGCAGGCGCCGTCGGTATAGATGTCGATGGTGTCGGTGGTCATGAACTTTCTTGATGGGTGGTCGGGGTGGCGGCCGGCGTCAGGCCCGGCGCGAGCACGGGCTTTTTCATCCGGATCGGGCCGACGAGGCGCATGCCGCGCACGCGCTTGACGGCCGTCACCATGTAGACCGCGCCGAAGATCGGCCACCAGCGGTCGCCGGCGGCTTCCATGAAGCCGTAGCGGGCCAGCCACTTGTCGGTGACGAGCGGCGGCCGGTAGCAGCCGAAGCGGCCGCGCTCGAGATCGAAGCCGAGCAGCTTGATCCAGTCCTTCAGCCGGATGAACGCGATCTGGTCGCGCGCGGCCGGTACGAACGGGCGGTTCGCCATGCGTCCGAACGATTGCCGCATTCCCCACAGGCTCAGCGAGTTGAAGCCGGTGATCACGAGCTGGCCTTCCGGCATCAGCACGCGCTCCGCCTCGCGCAGCAGCCGGTGAGGGTCCGACGTGAATTCAAGGGTGTGCGGCATCACGATCAGGTCGACGCTCTGCGACTCGAACGGCAGGTCGAGCAGGTCGCACCACGTCGTGCTGCGATCGGCCGGCGCATGGGTGCTCGCGTGCGCGTCGCCTGCCCACGGATACTGGTACGGTGCGCTCGCGCCGCTCGCCGGGTCGAGGACGAGGCCGCGATACGGCATGCGGTTCTCGCGCAGCGCATCGAGCTGCGGCAGCCCGAGCTGCAGCGCGTGAAAGCCGAACACGTCGGACACGATCCGGTCGAGCTGGGCTTGCTCCCAGCCGAGCACGTAGCGGCCGGGCGGCGAGTCGGTCCAGGCGGGCCAGTCTATAATTTGACGATCGGACATAACGATGATTGCGCGCCCATGAACGAGCTGGAATACGTGCCGGTGCCGGCATTCGAAGACAACTACATCTGGCTTGTCTCCGACGGCCGCGATGCGATCGCCGTCGACCCGGGTGAAGCCGCTCCGGTACGCCGTGTTCTTGCGGAGCGCGGCTGGCGGTTGACCGCTATTTTACTCACGCACCATCACGCCGACCACGTCGGCGGTGTCGCGGCACTGCGCGATAGCCAACCGGACAATGTGCCGCTCGCCGTATACGGCCCGTCGGCCGAGGCGATCGGCGTGGTCACGCAGCCGCTTGCGGGCGGCGATCGCGTGACGCTCGACGCCCCTGCGCTCGCATTCGACGTGCTCGACGTGCCGGGCCATACGCGCGGCCATATTGCCTACTTTCAGGCGGCCGGCCGCGGCGCCGCGACGCCTCACGTGTTCTGCGGCGACACGCTGTTCTCGTGCGGCTGCGGCCGTTTGTTCGAAGGCACGCCCGCGCAGATGCTCGCGTCGCTCGATGCATTGGCGGCGCTGCCCGGCGACACGCGCGTGCATTGCGCACACGAATACACGCTGTCGAACATCCGCTTCGCGCTTGCGTGCGAGCCCGGCAACGCGGCGCTCGCCGCTTGGCGCGACGACGCGCACGCGCTGCGCGCCCGCGGCGAGCCGACGCTGCCCACCACGATCGCGCACGAGCGCGCCGTCAATCCGTTCATGCGCTCGGACAGCGCTGCCATTCGCGCAACGCTCGAGGCCGAGCTGCATGAACCGGTGCCGGATCGCCTCGCGGCGTTCACGCTGATGCGCGAGTGGAAAAACCGATTCCGATGACGCTTTCCGGAGGAGTCCAAACCTCAGGTGGCGTCTGTAAAAATTGCTGCAAATGTAGGATTTCGCTGAGTTTTCGGTGTTTTTATTGACGTGAAGCACGCACTTCCGTAGTATCGCCTGCAATTTCCAGCCGTCGGAAGCCGAGATTTTCATGCGACTTATATTGAGTGCGATGGTGGTGCTGCTGCTCGCCGCGTGTGCGAGCCAGGCCCCTGTCGCCAACAACGCCGCCGATTCGCAGGCGACGTCCGCCTACCTCCGTAAATCAGCCACCGCCAAAGAAACCGTCGACGTCGACAAGCAATCGGTCGGCGAACTGACCAGTGCCGACTCCGATCTGTGGGCGCGCATCCGTCGCGGCTTCCAGATGCCCGACCTGCAAAGCGACCTCGTCGACATGCAGACGACCTGGTACACGCAGCGGCCCGATTACGTGCAACGCATGACCGAGCGCTCGCAGAAGTACCTGTATCACATCGTCGAGGAGCTCGAGGCGCGTCACATGCCGACCGAGCTTGCGCTGCTGCCGTTCATCGAATCCGCATACAACCCGCAGGCGCTGTCGGTCGCGAAGGCGGCGGGCATGTGGCAGTTCATGCCGGGCACGGGCCGCACGTACAACCTGAAACGCAACATGTGGCAGGACGAGCGCCGCGACGTGCTGGCGTCGACCAGCGCCGCGCTCGATTACCTGTCGCGCCTGCATGACATGTTCGGCGACTGGTATCTGGCGCTCGCCGCGTACAACTGGGGCGAAGGCAACGTGCAGCGCGCGATCGCGCGCAATCAGGCGGCCGGCCTGCCGACCGACTACCAGAACCTGCGGATGCCGAACGAGACGCGCAACTACGTGCCGAAGCTGCAGGCGGTGAAGAACATCATCGCGAATCCGCAGCAGTTCGGCCTCGCGTTGCCGGACATCCCGAACCACCCGTATTTCGTGACGGTCACGACATCCCGCGACATCGATGTGGCGGTGGCTGCCAAGCTCGCCAATCTGTCGCTCGACGAGTTCCGCTCGCTGAACCCGTCGTTTTCGAAGCCGGTGATCCTCGGCGCGACCGAGCCGCAGATCCTGCTGCCGTTCGACAACGCGGCGGCGTTCGAGAAGAACCTGAAGGCGTACAACGGCCAGCTGTCGTCGTGGACTACCTACACGGTCAGCGAGCGTGCGCGTCCGGCTGCGATCGCCGAGAAGATCGGCGTCGACGCCGATACGCTGATGTCGGTCAACAAGATTCCGGCCGGCATGCGCCTGAAGCCGGGCTCGACGATCGTCGTGCCGCGTGGCGATGACGACGACGAGGACATCAGCGCGGACGTCGCGGAAAACGGCGTGCTCGCGATGGAGCCCGACGTGCCCGACACGCGCAAGATGCTGATCCGCGTGCGCCGCAAGCAGTCGATGGCTGCACTGGCGGGCCGGTACGGCGTCTCGGTCGCGCAGTTGAAGGCATGGAACCGCACGCACCGCGATATGGCGATGCCGGGCCAGGCGCTCGTGCTGCACGTGCCGGTGGGCCGTGCGGTGCCGGCCGAACCGGGTCCGGAGCGGATTGCGACGTCGGCCGGCGGTGCGCACATCGAGCGTGCGAGCTTGTCCGTGGGCGGCAAGTCCCGCGGCGCAAAGCAGGCGGCCGCGAAGCCGGCGGCGCGCGCGGCGAAGGCCGCTCCCGCGAAGGCCGCGCCGGCGAAGGCGGCGCCGAAGGCCGCCGCGCACAAGGGCAAGAAAAAGTAACGACCCGGCGCAGTCGAGAGCGCAGCTTGATGGCCGGCGTCGGCCGCTCGGCTGCGATATCATCCGACGAAACGCGAAGCAACGCCGTCACCGAGGTGACGGCGTTTTCGTTTATGCGCGGCAGCGGGAAGCGGGGCGCCGCTGCCTCGCCCAGGTCCCGATAACGAGGAGGAGCGATGACGTCGGTGCAGCTGAGGGTGCTCGCGCTGTTTGCGGCCGGCTATTTCGTGTCGTACGTGTTCCGAGGTGTCAATCTCGGCTTCGCACCGTTCGTCACGCACGAGCTCGGGCTGTCGGCCGCCGATCTCGGGCTGCTCACCAGCCTTTATTTCCTTGGCTTCGCCGGCGCGCAGATTCCTGCCGGCGTGCTGCTCGACCATTTCGGCCCGCGCCGCGTGGCGGCCGGGATGCTGCTGTTCGCGGCGGCTGGCGCCGCGGTGTTCGGCGTCGCGCACGACCTCGGCGCGATGATGGTCGGGCGGCTGCTGATCGGTGCAGGTGTGTCGGTGTGCCTCGGCGCGGCGTTCAAGGCACTCGCGCAGCATTTCCCGGTCGGCCGGCTGCCGCTCGTCAACGGTCTGGTGATGGCCGTCGGCGGCCTCGGCGGCGTCGCGGTCGGCTCGCCGCTGACCTGGCTGCTCGGCGTGACGACCTGGCGCGCAATCTGTGGCGGCCTCGCGGCGCTGACGATCGTCGTCGCGGCCGCGATCGGCTTCGGCGCGCCGGAAGCCGCGCAGCCGCGCCATCAGGGCGGGCTCGCGAGCCAGTTCAAGGGCACGTGGCACATCCTGAGCAGCCGCGCATTCTGGAAGATCTCGTCGTTCTCGGTCGTCACGCAAGGCGTGTTCTACGCGATGCAGTCGCTGTGGGTCGGGCCGTACCTGCGCGACGTCGCGGGCTTCGATGCGCCGCACGCCGCGCGGCTCGTATCGGTGCTCGGCTTCGCGATGATGGCCGGCTGCGTCGGCTTCGGCGCGGCCGCCCGCATGCTCGAGCGGCGCGGCGTGTCCGTGCAGGCATTCTGCGGCGCCGGCATGGCGCTGTTCGTGCTCACGCAAGCGGCGATCGTCATGCGCGTGCCGCTGCCGCCCGCGGTGCTGTGGGCAGCGTACGGGATGTTCGGCGGCGTCGGGATTCTGACCTACGCGGTGCTGGCCGCGCACTTTCCGGCCCAGTTGATCGGCCGCGCGAATACGACGCTCACGCTCGTGATCTTCGTGCTGATCTTTGCGTTCCAGATCGGTATCGGCGCGGTGCTGTCGCACTGGCCGGCCACCGACGGCCATTATCCGGTTGCAGCGCACGTCACCGCGTGGACCGCGCTGCTCGCGCTGCAGTGCGCGAGTGCGGTGTGGTACGTGTGGCCCGCGCGCGGTGCTGGCAAGCAGGCCGATCCGGCGGTACGCTGACGGGCAGGGCGGTCGCGCAAACGGGGCCGCACCGTGCATGCCGCGCAAGGTTGCGGTGGCGGCGCGCGCGTCGTACGCGATCGGGTGGCCATATCAATTGAAGATAGGGCCATTTTCGGGCTATAATTTGAAAGTTTGTGCTGATCAACCTCGCACCCTAGCGCCTACCTCACTCATCCCGTTCATCCGCCGCACGCCGCCTGTCGGGCGATGCCGCGCAGCCTCGTGCGCCACGCGCCGGGTTCGCGTGCCGACAACGCAGGTCGCGTCCAGCTAGCGTCCGACGCGCGCATACGCAGCGCGGCGCTCGCGCGGCAGGGTAAACAGGTCGGCAGCAGGGTGTTCCCCAAGGAGCCTCCCGTGTTGCCGTCTTTTTCTCCCGCCTTGCTTGCACTTGCCGACGGCACGGTCTTTCGTGGTTATTCGATCGGGGCCGAAGGCCATACGATCGGTGAAGTCGTGTTCAACACCGCGATTACCGGCTATCAGGAAATCCTGACTGATCCGAGTTACGCGCGCCAGATCGTCACGCTTACCTATCCGCATATCGGCAACTACGGCGTGAACGCCGAAGATGTCGAAGCCACGAAAGTCCATGCCGCCGGCCTGATCATTCGTGATCTGCCCACGCTCGCATCGAACTTCCGCATGGACCGCACGCTCGGCGATTACCTGCGCGACGAAGGCGTCGTCGCGATCGCCGGCATCGACACCCGCAAGCTGACCCGCATCCTGCGCGACAAGGGCGCGCAAAACGGCTGCATCCTGGCCGGCTCCGACGACGCGGAAAAAGCGATCGAACTCGCGCGCTCGTTCCCGGGCCTCGCCGGCATGGACCTCGCAAAGGTCGTGTCGACCACGAAGCCGTTCGAATGGAAGCAGACCGAATGGCGCCTCGAAGGCGGCTACGGGATGCAGGAAGCCCCGAAGTACCGCGTCGTCGCGTATGACTTCGGCGTCAAGTACAACATCCTGCGCATGCTCGCGGAGCGCGGCTGCCACGTGACGGTGCTGCCGGCCGAGGCAAGCGCGGCCGACGCGCTCGCGTTGAATCCGGACGGCATCTTCCTGTCGAACGGCCCCGGCGACCCGGAGCCGTGCGACTACGCGATCGCGGCGACCAAGGAATTCATCGAGCGCGGCGTGCCGACCTTCGGCATCTGCCTCGGCCACCAGATCATGGGCCTCGCGGTTGGCGCGAAGACGCTGAAGATGAAAACGGGCCACCACGGCGCGAACCATCCGGTGAAGGATCTCGGCGATGGGCGCGTGGTGATCACGTCGCAGAACCACGGCTTCGCGGTCGACGCGGACTCGCTGCCGGCCAACGCGCGCGTGACGCACGTGTCGCTGTTCGACGGCACGCTGCAGGGTTTCGAACTGACCGACAAGCCGGCATTCTGCTTCCAGGGCCACCCGGAAGCGTCGCCCGGCCCGCACGATATCGGCTATCTGTTCGACCGTTTCACTGCACTGATGGACGCGGCGAAGCAGCGCACCGCCTGACGCAACCGAAGTCATCGAAGAACGGGAGATTCACATCATGTTCGGCCACGCACTCGGCATCACGGATATCTGGACCTACGTGTTCGGCGTGGTCTTCATCATCCTGCTGCCGGGGCCGAACTCGATGTACGTGCTGTCGCTTGCCGCGCAGCGCGGCGTGAAGGCCGGCTATCGCGCGGCCTGCGGCGTATTCGTCGGCGACACGGTGCTGATGGTGCTGTCCGCCGCGGGCGTCGCGTCGCTGCTGAAGGCGAATCCGCTGCTGTTCTCCGTCGTCAAGTACGGCGGCGCCGCGTACCTGCTGTACGTCGGCGCCGGGATGCTGCGCGGCGCGTGGAGCAAGCTGCGCGCGCGCGGCGACGCACCGGCCGAGGTGCCGCAAGCGGTCGACGGCGAACGGTCTTTCGACAGGCCGTTCCGCAAGGCGCTGCTCGTGAGCCTCCTGAATCCGAAGGCAATCCTGTTCTTCATCTCGTTCTTCATCCAGTTCGTCGACCCGGCATTCCCGCATCCCGCGCTGTCGTTCGCCGTGCTCGGGGCGATCGCGCAATGCGCGAGCTTCCTGTACCTGAGCACGCTGATCTTCGCGGGCGCGCGCCTCGCCGAGCATTTCCGGCGCCGCCGCAAGCTCGCGGCGGCCGCGGCGAGCAGCGTGGGCGGCCTGTTCATCGGGTTCTCGGTGAAGCTTGCGCTCGCAACGATGAGCTGAGCGCGGCCGGCCGACCCACGACAACGCCACGACAACGCCACGACAAAGATTACTTACTGAATTCACAAGCCATGCCAAAACGCACAGACATCAATAGCATCCTCATCATCGGCGCCGGCCCGATCATCATCGGCCAGGCTTGCGAGTTCGACTATTCGGGCGCGCAGGCTTGCAAGGCGCTGCGTGAAGAGGGCTACAAGGTCATCCTCGTGAACAGCAACCCGGCGACGATCATGACCGACCCGAATACGGCCGACGTCACGTACATCGAGCCGATCACGTGGGAAGTCGTCGCGCGCATCATCGAGAAGGAGCGCCCCGACGCGATCCTGCCGACGATGGGCGGCCAGACCGCGCTGAACTGCGCGCTCGACCTGCACCACCACGGCGTGCTCGAGAAGTTCGGCGTCGAACTGATCGGCGCGTCGCCGGAAGCGATCGACAAGGCGGAAGACCGCCAGAAGTTCAAGGACGCGATGACCAAGATCGGTCTCGGCTCCGCGAAGTCGGGCATTGCGCACTCGATGGAAGAAGCGACGAAGGTGCACGCCGAGATCATGGCGGCCACCGGCGGCAGCGGCTATCCGGTCGTGATCCGTCCGTCGTTCACGCTTGGCGGCTCGGGCGGCGGCATCGCGTACAACCGCGAGGAGTTCGAGGAGATCTGCAAGCGCGGCCTCGACCTGTCGCCGACGCGCGAACTGCTGATCGAGGAATCGCTGCTCGGCTGGAAGGAATACGAGATGGAAGTCGTGCGCGACCGCGCCGACAACTGCATCATCGTGTGCTCGATCGAAAACCTGGACCCGATGGGCGTGCACACCGGCGACTCGATCACCGTCGCTCCGGCGCAGACGCTGACCGACAAGGAATACCAGATCCTGCGCAACGCATCGCTCGCGGTGCTGCGCGAGATCGGCGTCGACACCGGCGGCTCGAACGTGCAGTTCTCGATCAACCCGAAGGACGGCCGCATGGTCGTCATCGAAATGAACCCGCGCGTGTCGCGTTCGTCGGCGCTCGCGTCGAAGGCGACCGGCTTCCCGATCGCGAAGGTCGCGGCGAAGCTGGCGGTCGGCTACACGCTCGACGAGCTGAAGAACGAAATCACCGGCGGCCAGACGCCGGCCTCGTTCGAGCCGACGATCGACTACGTCGTCACGAAGATTCCGCGTTTCGCATTCGAGAAATTCCGTGAAGCCGATTCGCGCCTGACCACGCAGATGAAGTCGGTCGGCGAAGTGATGGCGATCGGCCGCACGTTCCAGGAGTCGTTCCAGAAGGCGCTGCGCGGCCTCGAAGTCGGCGTCGACGGCCTCGACGAGAAGTCCACCGACCGCGACGAGATCGCGATCGAGATCCACGAGCCGGGCCCGGACCGCATCTGGTACGTCGGCGATGCATTCCGCATCGGCATGACGGCCGAAGAGATCTTCGCGGAAACCGCGATCGATCCGTGGTTCCTCGCGCAGATCGAGCAGATCATCCTGAAGGAAAAGGCGCTGTCGGGTCGCACGCTCGCGTCGCTGACGTTCGACGAACTGCGCTTCCTGAAGCAGAGCGGCTTCTCGGACCGCCGCCTCGCGAAGCTGCTCGGCGCGACGCCGGAAGACGTCCGCAAGCGTCGCGTGGAGCTTAACGTGCGCCCGGTCTACAAGCGCGTCGACACCTGCGCGGCCGAGTTCGCGACGAAGACGGCGTACATGTACTCGACCTACGAGGAAGAGTGCGAGGCGCAGCCGACCACGAACAAGAAGATCATGGTGCTCGGCGGCGGCCCGAACCGGATCGGTCAGGGTATCGAGTTCGACTACTGCTGCGTGCATGCCGCGCTTGCGATGCGCGAGGACGGCTATGAGACGATCATGGTCAACTGCAACCCGGAAACGGTGTCGACCGACTACGACACGTCCGATCGCCTGTACTTCGAGCCGCTGACGCTCGAAGACGTGCTCGAAATCGTCGACAAGGAAAAGCCGGTCGGCGTCATCGTCCAGTACGGCGGCCAGACGCCGCTGAAGCTCGCGCTCGATCTCGAGGCGCACGGCGTGCCGATCATCGGTACGTCGCCGGACATGATCGACGCGGCGGAAGACCGCGAACGCTTCCAGAAGCTGCTGCAGGACCTCGGCCTGCGCCAGCCGCCGAACCGCACCGCGCGCACCGAAGACGAAGCGCTCGCGCTGGCGGCCGAAATCGGCTATCCGCTCGTCGTGCGCCCGTCGTACGTGCTGGGCGGCCGCGCGATGGAAATCGTCCACGAGCCGCGCGACCTCGAACGCTACATGCGCGAGGCCGTGAAGGTGTCGAACGATTCGCCGGTGCTGCTCGACCGCTTCCTGAACGACGCGATCGAGTGCGACGTCGACTGCATCTGCGACGGCGACGCGGTGTTCATCGGCGGCGTGATGGAGCACATCGAGCAGGCGGGCGTCCACTCGGGCGACTCGGCATGCTCGCTGCCGCCGTACTCGCTGTCGAAGGAAACCGTGGCCGAGCTGAAGCGTCAGACGGGTGCGATGGCGAAGGCGCTGAACGTGGTCGGCCTGATGAACGTGCAGTTCGCGATCCAGCAGGTTCCGCAGCCGGACGGCTCGAAGCAGGACATCATCTACGTGCTCGAGGTGAACCCGCGTGCATCGCGTACGGTGCCGTACGTATCGAAGGCGACCAGCCTGCCGCTCGCGAAGATCGCGGCGCGCGCGATGGTCGGCCAGAAGCTCGCGCAGCAGGGCGTGACGAAGGAAGTGGAGCCGCCGTACTTCAGCGTGAAGGAAGCGGTGTTCCCGTTCGTCAAGTTCCCGACCGTCGATCCGGTCCTCGGGCCTGAAATGCGTTCGACCGGCGAAGTGATGGGCGTCGGCCGCACGTTCGGCGAAGCGCTGTTCAAGTCGCAGCTCGCGGCCGGTTCGCGTCTGCCCGAATCGGGCACGGTGCTGCTGACGGTGATGGACGCCGACAAGCCGAAGGCGGTCGAAGTCGCGCGCATGCTGCACGACCTCGGCTACCCGATCGTCGCGACCAAGGGCACGGCTGCCGCGATCGAAGCGGCCGGCGTGCCGGTGAAGGTCGTGAACAAGGTGAAGGACGGCCGTCCGCACATCGTCGACATGATCAAGAACGGCGAGATCGCGCTCGTGTTCACGACGGTTGACGAGACGCGCCAGGCGATCGCCGATTCGCGCTCGATCCGGATGAGCGCGCAGGCGCACAAGGTCACGTACTACACGACGATGTCGGGCGCGCGTGCGGCCGTCGAAGGCCTGCGCTATCTGAAGGATCTGGAAGTCTATGATTTACAAGGTCTTCACGCTCGCCTAAACTAAGCAGTCAGTTACCTGTCGAAGCAACACGTGCCGCGGTTAAGCGGTGTTTCCGGTCCGCCGGAAATGCGCTTAATCGCGGTGATTTTTTTTATAGCCGTTTTTAGCGATTGAGCCGTTTATGAGCACCATTCCGTTGACAAAGCGTGGCGCAGAACAACTGCGCGATGAATTGCAGCGCCTCAAGTCCGTCGAGCGGCCGGCCGTGATCAACGCGATCGCGGAGGCCCGCGCACAGGGCGATCTGTCCGAAAACGCCGAATACGACGCAGCGAAAGAAAAGCAGGGCTTTATCGAGGGCCGTATCGCGGAGCTCGAATCGAAGCTGTCCGCCGCGCAAATCATCGATCCGACCGTGCTCGACGCGGATGGCCGCGTGGTGTTCGCCGCGACGGTCGAACTCGAGGATCTCGAGTCGGGCGACACCGTCAAGTACCAGATCGTCGGCGACGACGAAGCCGACATCGATCACGGCCTGATTTCGGTCAGCTCGCCGATCGCGCGCGCGCTGATCGGCAAGTCCGAAGGCGACGTCGCGGCCGTGCAGGCGCCGAGCGGCGTGCGCGAATACGAAATCATCTCGGTCAGCTACATCTGAAGCGGGGCGACGTGATGCCGCATCGCGTGTTCCGTCTGCTGTCGGCCGTATGGGTCGGCAGCCTGCTGACGATCGGGTATGCGGTCGCGCCCGTGCTGTTCAAGACGCTGGAGCGGATGACGGCCGGTTCGGTCGCCGCCCAGCTGTTTCGCATCGAGGCGATCCTCGGTGTGGTGTGCGGCGTGCTGCTGCTCGCGCTGTCGAATCAGCAGGTGCGGCGCGGCAGCGGCGACTACCGGCGCGTGCGCTGGATCGTCGCGGCGATGGTCGCGTGCGTGCTGGTCGGGTATTTTGCGCTGCAGCCGTTCATGAACGCGTTGCGGGTGGCCGCGATGGAAGCGGGCACCGATATCGCGAACTCGCCGTATGCGAGCCGCTTCGGGATGCTGCACGGCGTCTCGAGCGTGTTCTACCTCGTCGAGAGCGTGCTGGGGCTGATGCTGATCTGGCGCCTGCCGGCACGCGACGCCTGAATGGGCGGTGCGGCCTGCGTGGCGGCAGCGTCGCGCGGCCCGGGGCGTCCCGTGCCGCGCCGGCGGCCTTACTTGTCCTGATGCGGCCGCTTCGTGCTGGCCTGACGCTTTTTCGCCCGCTTGACGGTGCCGCCCGCGGTTACGCGCTCGTTGCCGCGCACGACGACCTTGGTCGGCTTCGGGCGGCGCACGGGGCTTGCGTTCGGCGATACCTTGATGACCTTCACCGTGCGCGGTGCACGACCTTTGCGGTCGTCGGCGGCTTCGGCCGCGCTCGGCAGCGCGCCGGCGCGACGGCCGCGGGCCGGGGCCGCCGCAGGCGCCTCGGGCTTCCAGATCACCAGCAGCTTGCCGATGTGCTGGATCGGCGCCGCGTTGAGGCGGTCGCAGATCTCGTCGTAAATCGCGACGCGCTCGTCGCGTTCGTCGCCGAACACGCGGATCTTGATCAACTGGTGCGCGGCGAGGTGCACCTTGATTTCCTTGAGCACGGCGTCGGTCAGCCCTTCGGCGCCGATCAGCACGACGGGCTTGAGCGCATGGGCCTGGGAACGCAGCGCGGAGCGCTCGGCGGGGGAAAGCGAAAGGGCGGGCATGGAAATGTCGAAATCTAAATAAGGGCGCGCTGCATCAGAAGCGAATCGCGGGAAGTTACCGCGTCAGCCGCGCGCCGAAACCACGTAAAATCGCGGCTTGGGTCTCAAAAGGGGCCGCAGCCGCGCGAAGAAGACGCGTATTATCCGCCAAAAGCACGGCTTCACGAAGCAAATAGCAGCAATCTCTCTCTCGAATGGCAAAAAACCGCTTTAACCAGCACTGGCTGCACGATCACATCAACGACCCGTACGTCAAAATGGCGCAGCGGGAGGGCTATCGCGCGCGTGCCGCGTACAAGCTGAAGGAAATCGACGAGCAGGACAAGCTGATCCGTCCGGGCCAGGTGATCGTCGATCTCGGCGCGGCTCCCGGCAGCTGGAGCCAGTATGCCCGCAACAAGCTCGCGCAGGGCAAGAAGCGCGACACGCAGCGCGAAGGCGGCATCGACGGCACGATCATCGCGCTCGACATCCTGCCGATGGAGCCGATCGCCGACGTCAACTTCCTGCAGGGCGACTTCCGCGAGGACGACGTGCTGCACCAGCTGGAGGAAGTGCTGGAAGGGCGCCCGGTGGACCTTGTTATTTCCGACATGGCCCCCAACCTGTCCGGGGTGGCGTCGGCAGACGCCGCGCGCATCGAGCACATCTGCGATCTGGCGCTCGAGTTCGCGCAGAATCACCTGAAACCGGACGGCGCGCTGCTGGTGAAGTGCTTCCATGGCAGCGGCTACAGCCAGATCGTCGAAAAGTTCAAACAGCAGTTTAAGGTCGTCGCACCACGCAAGCCCAAGGCGTCCCGCGACAAATCGTCCGAAACGTTCATCTTGGGGCGGCAACTCAAGCATCCGCGGTGACGCGGAGCCGGATGCCGCAAACGGGCTCCGGCCCTTGCCAGACAAGCGAAGCGCTATCGCGGCGGTTGTCAATGCTTATGGCAGGGGTGGTCGGACTGGATTAGAATGACCGAGGAGCGCCGCAAGGAAAATGTAGGCGCTCGTCTACGAGTGAAGGAGTGGTGCTTTGAACAACAATATGTTTTCGAAGGCAGCAGTGTGGCTGGTGATCGCACTGGTGCTGTTTACGGTGTTCAAGCAGTTCGACAAGCCCCGCGTCCAGGAAGGTGTGTCCTATTCGCAGTTCATGGACGACGCCAAGAACGGCAAGGTCAAGAACGTCGTCGTGCAGGGGCGCAACCTCACCGTCACTCCGGCTGATGGCCAGAAATACCAGATCGTGTCGCCGGGCGACATCTGGATGGTCGGCGATCTGATGAAGTACGGCGTGCAGGTCAGCGGCAAGGCCGATGACGAGCCGAACGCGCTGATGTCCGCGCTGTACTACCTGGGGCCGACGATTCTGATCATCGTGTTCTGGTTCTACATGATGCGGCAGATGCAGGGAGGCGGCAAAGGCGGCGCATTCTCGTTCGGGAAGTCGCGCGCGCGGCTGATCGACGAGAACAACAACGCGGTCAACTTCTCCGACGTCGCCGGCTGCGACGAAGCGAAGGAAGAGGTATCCGAGCTCGTCGACTTCCTGCGCGACCCGCAGAAATTCCAGAAGCTGGGCGGTCGCATTCCGCGCGGCGTGCTGCTCGTCGGCCCGCCGGGTACCGGCAAGACGCTGCTCGCCCGCGCGATCGCCGGTGAAGCGAAGGTGCCGTTCTTCAGCATCTCGGGTTCGGACTTCGTCGAAATGTTCGTCGGTGTCGGTGCGGCCCGTGTGCGCGACATGTTCGAGCAGGCGAAGAAGCACGCGCCGTGCATCGTGTTCATCGACGAAATCGACGCGGTCGGCCGCCATCGCGGCGCCGGCATGGGTGGCGGCAACGACGAGCGCGAGCAGACGCTGAACCAGATGCTCGTCGAAATGGACGGCTTCGAAGCGAACTCGGGCGTGATCGTGATCGCCGCGACCAACCGTTCCGACGTGCTCGACAAAGCGCTGCTGCGTCCGGGCCGTTTCGACCGCCAGGTCTACGTCGGCCTGCCGGACATTCGCGGCCGCGAGCAGATCATGCGCGTGCACCTGCGCAAGGTGCCGATCGCGAACGACGTCGACGCAGCGGTCATCGCACGCGGCACGCCGGGCTTCTCGGGCGCCGATCTCGCGAACCTCGTGAACGAAGCGGCGCTGTTCGCCGCCCGCCGCGGCAAGCGCATCGTCGAGATGCAGGATTTCGAGGACGCGAAGGACAAGATCTTCATGGGTCCGGAGCGCAAGTCGGCAGTCATTCGCGAGGAAGCGAAGCGCGCGACGGCTTACCACGAGTCGGGCCACGCGGTGATCGCGAAGCTGCTGCCGAAGGCCGACCCGGTGCACAAGGTCACGATCATCCCGCGCGGTCGCGCGCTGGGCGTCACGTGGCAGTTGCCGGAGCATGACAACGAGACGTATTCGAAGGACTATCTGCTCGACCGCCTGGCGATCCTGTTCGGCGGCCGCGTGGCCGAGGAGCTGTTCCTGAACCTGATCAGCACCGGCGCGTCGGACGACTTCAACAAGGCGACGCAGACGGCGCGCGCGATGGTGGCGCGCTTCGGCATGACCGACGCGCTCGGGCCGATGGTCTACGTCGACGACGAGAGCGACAACGGTCCGTTCGGCCGCGGCTTCACGCGCACGATTTCGGAAGCGACGCAGCAGAAGGTCGACGGCGAGATCCGCCGCGTGCTCGACGAACAGTACAACCTTGCACGCCGACTGCTCGAAGAGAACCGCGACAAGGTCGAAGCAATGACGGCCGCGCTGATGGAGTGGGAGACGATCGACGCCGATCAGATCAACGACATCATGGAAGGGCGTCCGCCGCGTTCGCCGAAGAGCTCGCCGGCCATCGGCGGCGATTCGTCGGGCGGCGGCACGACCGCCGAAGTGAAGCCCGGCAACGCGCCGGCGCCCGCTTCGCCGGCCTGACCTCCGCTGTAGTACCGTTCACGGGCTGGTGTGGCTTCACACCGGCCCGTTTTGCATTCATCAACGCCTCCCGCCCGTGTCCAATTCCGCTGTTCCCGCGTACATTCCCGCGCCGCTGCAGTGCGGCCGCTTTTCGCTGACGTTCGAACGCCCGCTCGTAATGGGCATCCTCAACGCAACGCCCGATTCGTTTTCCGATGGCGGCCGCTTCCTCGCGCGCGACGATGCGCTGCGCCAGGCGGAGCGCATGATTGCCGAAGGCGTCGACCTGATCGACATCGGTGGCGAATCGACGCGCCCCGGTGGGCCGCCCGTGCCGCTCGACGAAGAACTCGCGCGCGTGATTCCGCTCGTCGAAGCGCTGCGGCCGCTGAACGTGCCGCTGTCGATCGACACGTACAAGCCGGCGGTGATGCGCGCAGCGCTCGCCGCGGGCGCGGATCTGATCAACGACATCTGGGGGTTCCGTCAGCCGGGCGCGATCGACGCCGTGCGCGACGGCAACAGCGGGCTGTGCGCGATGCACATGCTCGGCGAGCCGCAGACGATGCAGGTCGGCGAACCCGACTACGGCGACGTCGTAACCGACGTGCGCGATTTCCTCGCGGCGCGTGCGCAGGCGCTGTGCGACGCGGGCGTCGCGCCGGAGCGGATTTGCGTCGATCCGGGCTTCGGATTCGGCAAGGCGGTGGTCGACGACAATTACGCGCTGCTGGCCGCGCTGCCGGATACGGCGCCCGTGCGACCGGACGGGCGCGCTTATCCGATTCTTGCGGGCATGTCGCGCAAGTCGATGCTTGGCGCGGTGATCGGCGGCAAGCCGCCGTTGGAGCGCGTCGCCGCGAGCGTGGCGGCCGCGCTGTGCGCGGTCGAGCGGGGCGCCGCGATCGTGCGTGTGCACGACGTCGCGGCGACGGTCGATGCGCTGAAAGTATGGAATGCCGTGCGCGAAGCCGCGCGGCAACGATAAGCAAGTCAGAAAGACGAAGGAGGAAGGTTCGCCATGGGACGTCGATATTTCGGCACGGACGGCATTCGCGGCACGGTGGGCGACGCGCCCATCACGCCTGATTTCGTGTTGCGTCTCGGCTATGCAGCCGGCAAGGTACTGGCCGGCTCCGCCGACGTCGCGCCGGGTGCGCGACCGACGGTGCTGATCGGCAAGGACACGCGCGTGTCCGGCTACATGCTCGAGGCCGCGCTCGAAGCCGGCTTCTCGGCGGCAGGCGTCGACGTGATGCTCGCCGGCCCGATGCCGACGCCGGGCGTCGCGTACCTGACACGCGCGCTGCGTCTGTCGGCTGGTGTCGTGATCAGCGCATCGCACAACCCGTATCAGGACAACGGGATCAAGTTCTTCTCCGCCGACGGCAACAAGCTGCCTGACGATACCGAGGCCGAGATCGAAGCATGGCTCGACAAGCCGCTCGAATGCGCGTCGTCGGACCGACTCGGCAAGGCCCGCCGCCTCGACGACGCGGCCGGCCGCTACATCGAGTTCTGCAAGAGCACGTTCCCGGCCGCGTACGACCTGCGCGGCCTGAAGCTCGTGATCGACTGCGCGCATGGCGCCGCATACCAGATCGCGCCGCACGTGTTCCACGAGCTTGGCGCGGACGTGATCCCGATCGGCGTCGCGCCGAACGGCTTCAACATCAACGACGGCGTCGGCGCGACGGCGCCGGATGCGTTGATGCGCGCGGTGCGTGCGAACCATGCGGATCTGGGCATCGCGCTCGACGGCGACGCGGATCGCCTGCAGGTCGTCGATTCGACCGGCCGGCTGTTCAACGGCGACGAGCTGCTCTATGTGCTCGTGAAGGACCGGATCGCGACCGACGGCAAGGTCGACGGTGCTGTCGGCACGCTGATGACGAACCTCGCGGTCGAAGTCGCGCTGCAGCGCGAGGGCGTGCAATTCGTGCGGGCGGCAGTCGGCGACCGCTACGTGCTCGAACAGCTGCGCGAGCGCGGCTGGCAGCTCGGCGCGGAAGGGTCGGGGCACATCCTGTCGCTCGACCGCCATTCGACCGGCGACGGCATCGTGTCGGCGCTGCTCGTGCTCGCCGCGCTCAAACGCAGCGGCCGCACGCTCGCGCAGATGCTCGACGGCGTCACGCTGTTCCCGCAGAAGCTGATCAACGTGCGGATGAAGCCGGGCGCCGACTGGAAGGGCGATGCGTCGATTCGCGCGGCGATCGCCGCAGCCGAAAGCGCGCTCGCCGACCGTGGCCGCGTGCTGATCCGTGCGTCGGGCACCGAGCCGGTGCTGCGCGTGATGGTCGAGGCGCAGCATGCGGCCGACGCGACCCGCCATGCGGAAGCGATTGCCGAAGCGGTGCGCGTGGCGACGGCCTGACCGGCACGACAGGCGGCCCGCGCGTCGATCCCGCCGCGTGCGCGCCGGCCGTCCGCCGCATCAAGATGACGGCGCCTGCGGGCGCCGTCATTGTTCATACGCAAAGGTTTGCGCGCACAATTGGGGAGCAGTTCGGCGTGGAAATTCGTCCATGGCAACGATGCCTCCGGCGGCGGCCGATCCCGATTCCCCCACCAAGCGGGTATCCCGCAAACTGCCATCTGCATACGTTCCGTCCGGTCGCCCGCGCGTGCGGCGGATGCATCGTCCGACCGGCAATTCTTGCCGGTCATTCCCGCCTGACGTGGCCGCGCGGCGGTCCGCACGAGGCCGGATATACCCTTTCAACCAGTCATGTTACTGTCACGCCAGTTTCATCGATTGTCACATTATCGTCATGAGCAGCCCCTAACCTTCGCGGTGCCGTAGTCATCCGCTCACACACTGGAGGTCTCATGAAATTGATGCAAACCGCGATTGCCGGCCTGGCTGGCGCGCTTTTCGCAGTCGCCGCGCAAGCTGCCGACATCACGGGCGCAGGCAGCACGTTCGCGATGCCGATCTATACGAAATGGGCTGCCGACTACCAGCAGTCCGGCGGCGCGAAGGTGAACTACCAGGGTATCGGTTCGTCGGGCGGCCTGAAGCAGATCGTCGCGAAGACGGTCGATTTTGCCGGTTCGGACGCTCCGCTGAAGGACGACGAACTCGCGAAGGAAGGCCTGTTCCAGTTTCCGACGGTGGTCGGCGGCGTGGTGCCGGTCGTCAACGTGCCGGGCGTGAAGGCCGGCGAACTGACGCTGTCGGGCCCGGTGCTCGGCGACATCTACCTCGGCAAGATCAAGAAGTGGAACGACCCGGCGATCGCCGCGCTGAACCCGAAGGTCAAGCTGCCGGATACGGACATCGCGGTCGTTCGCCGCGCCGACGGTTCGGGCACGAGCTTCATCTGGACGAACTACCTGTCGAAGGTCAACGACGAGTGGAAGTCGAAGATCGGCGAAGGCACGACGGTCAACTGGCCGACGGGCACGGGCGGCAAGGGCAACGACGGCGTCGCGGCCTTCGTGCAGCGCCTGCCGGGCGCGATCGGCTACGTCGAATGGGCGTACGCGAAGAAGAACAACATGGTCTACACGGCGCTGAAGAATTCGTCGGGCACGGTGGTCGAGCCGAAGACCGAAACGTTCAAGGCCGCTGCTGCAGGCGCGAACTGGTCGAAGTCGTTCTACCAGATCCTGACGAACCAGCCGGGCAAGGAAGCATGGCCGGTCGTCGGTGCGACGTTCGTGCTGCTGCACGCGAAGCAGGACAAGCCGGAGCAGGGCGCGGAAACGCTGAAGTTCTTCAGCTGGGCGTTCAAGAACGGCGAAAAGGCAGCCGACAGCCTCGACTACATCTCGCTGCCGGCGTCGGTCGAGACGGAAATCCGCAAGCAGTGGAAGACGAAGGTGACGGACGCATCGGGCAAGCCGGTGGCCGCCGAGTAAGCAGTAGTGCGGTTCGCTGCCCGGCCGTGCCGGCCGGGCAGTGTGTGCGGTAAGGCGGGGCGTTACGGCGCCCGGCGATCCAAGACAGGCACCCATGTCTGAAATTTCCTATACGTCATCCCGGTCCGCCGGCGCCGCGTCGCAACGCGCGCCGGGCCGCCTCGGCGACGTCCTCTTTGGCGGCCTCGCGCGGCTCGCCGCGATCGTGACCCTGCTGCTGCTGGGCGGGATCATCGTTTCCCTGATCATTGCGTCGATGCCGACGATCCAGAAGTTCGGCCTCGGCTTCCTGTGGCAATCCGAGTGGGATCCCAACTCGGACATCTACGGCGCGCTCGTGCCGATCTACGGCACGATCGTCACGTCGCTGATCGCGCTCGTGATCGCAGTGCCCGTCAGCTTCGGCATCGCGCTGTTTCTCACCGAACTGTCGCCCGTGTGGCTGCGCCGCCCGCTCGGCATCGCGATCGAGCTGCTCGCCGCGATTCCGTCGATCGTGTACGGCATGTGGGGCCTGCTCGTGTTCGCGCCGATTTTCGCCGAATACTTCCAGAAGCCGATCGGCCGCATCTTCAAGGATGTGTGGGTCATCGGTCCGCTGACGTCCGGCGCGCCGATCGGCATCGGCATTCTCGCCGCCGGCGTGATCCTCGCGATCATGATCATCCCGTACATCGCATCGGTGATGCGCGACGTGTTCGAAGTCACGCCCGTGCTGTTGAAGGAGTCGGCGTACGGAATCGGCTGCACGACGTGGGAAGTGATGTGGAAGGTCGTGTTGCCCTATACGAAGACCGGCGTGATCGGCGGCGTGATGCTCGGCCTCGGCCGCGCGCTTGGCGAGACGATGGCCGTGACGTTCGTGATCGGCAACACGAACCTGCTCGACAGCGTGTCGCTGTTCGCGCCCGGCAACAGCATCACTTCGGCGCTCGCGAACGAATTCGCGGAAGCGCAGCCGGGCCTGCATACGTCCGCGCTGATGGAGCTGGGCCTGATCCTGTTCGTGATCACGTTCATCGTGCTGTCGATCTCCAAACTGTTGCTGCTTCGTCTCGAGAAGGGAGAGGGCAAGAAATGAGCGAGCCCGTCATGAATTTCCCGGGGCCGAACGGCGCCGCGCTCGACGCGATGCGCAACCGGCTGCAGCGCAAGCGCAAGGTGACCAACGCGATCGCGCTGACCGCGTCGCTCGCCGCAATGGCATTCGGCCTGCTGTGGCTCGTGTGGATCCTGTACACGACCGTGCATCTCGGCGTAGGCGGCCTGTCGGTGCAGCTGTTCACCGAATCGACGCCCGCGCCGAACACGGAAGGCGGCGGTCTCGCGAACGCGATCGTCGGCAGCCTGCTGCTGTGCGGCTTCGGCACGCTGGTCGGCACGCCGATCGGCATCCTCGCGGGCGTCTATCTCGCCGAATACGGCCAGAAGAACCTGCTCGCGAGCACGATCCGCTTCATCAACGACATCCTGCTGTCGGCGCCTTCGATCGTCATCGGCCTGTTCGTGTACGCGATCGTCGTCGCGAAGTCGGGGCGCTTCTCGGGCTGGGCCGGCGTCATTGCGCTCGCGCTGCTGCAGATCCCGATCGTGATTCGCACGACCGAGAACATGCTGAAGCTCGTGCCGAACGCGCTGCGTGAAGCGGCGGTCGCGCTGGGCACGCCGAAGTGGCGCATGGTGCTGAAGATCACGCTGCGCGCGTCGGTCGGCGGCATCGTGACGGGCGTGCTGCTCGCGGTCGCGCGGATTGCCGGCGAAACGGCGCCGCTGCTGTTCACGGCGCTGTCGAACCAGTTCTTCTCGTGGGACATGAGCCAGCCGATGGCGAACCTGCCCGTGACGATCTACAAGTTCGCGATGAGCCCGTTCGCCGAATGGCAGTCGCTCGCATGGGCGGGCGTGTTCCTGATCACGCTCGGGGTGCTCGGACTGAACATCCTGGCGCGCTCGATCTTCTCGAAAAAGTAACGGCGGAGCAATCCGATGAATATGGCAGAAAGCCACCTGAATCCCGTCGAGCGCACCGTCGCGCCCGCCGGCACGCAAGACGCGGCAAACGGCCGTCCGCTGGCGCCGCTGAACGCGAAGATCGAGGTCAACAACCTCAACTTCTTCTACAACAAGTTTCACGCGCTGAAGAACATCAACCTGCGCATTCCCGAAGGGAAGGTGACGGCGTTCATCGGCCCGTCGGGCTGCGGCAAGTCGACGCTGCTGCGCACGTTCAACAAGATGTTCGCGCTCTATCCGGAGCAGCGCGCCGAAGGCGAAATCCTGATGGACGGCGAGAACCTGTTGACCACCAAGCGCGACATCTCGCTGCTGCGTGCGCGGATCGGCATGGTGTTCCAGAAGCCGACCCCGTTCCCGATGTCGATCTACGACAACATCGCGTTCGGCGTGAAGATGTTCGAGAAGCTCACGCGCTCGGAAATGGACGATCGCGTCGAATGGGCGCTGACGAAGGCCGCACTGTGGAACGAAGTGAAGGACAAGCTGAACCAGAGCGGCTACGGGCTGTCAGGCGGCCAGCAGCAGCGTCTGTGCATCGCACGCGGCATCGCGATCCGACCTGAAGTGCTGCTGCTCGACGAACCGTGCTCCGCGCTCGACCCGATCTCTACGGGCCGCATCGAAGAGCTGATCGCGGAGCTGAAGAGCGACTACACGGTCGTGATCGTCACGCACAACATGCAGCAGGCCGCGCGCTGCTCGGACTTCACGGCCTACATGTACCTGGGCGAGCTGATCGAATTCGGCGAAACCGAAAAGATCTTCATCAAGCCGGTGCGCAAGGAAACGGAAGACTACATCACCGGCCGCTTCGGCTGATGACGGAGAACAACAGTCATGTCGGATAAACATCTGTCGAGCCAGTTCGATGCGGACCTGAACGCCGTGTCGTCGAAAGTGCTGGAAATGGGCGGGCTGGTCGAGTCGCAGATCGTCGGCGCAATGCACGCGCTGAACGAATTCGACCGCGAGACGGCCGAGAAGGTGATCGCGGCCGAGGAAACGCTGAACGCGATGGAAGTCGAGATCGACCAGGAGTGCGGCAACATCATCGCGCGGAGGCAGCCGGCCGCGCGCGACCTGCGTCTTCTGATGTCGATTTCGAAAACGATTACGAACCTCGAGCGCGCCGGCGACGAAGCGGAGAAGATCGCGAAGCGCGTGCGCCGCCTGATCGACGAGCCGGCCGCACGCGCGGTCAATATCGCGGAGATCAAGGTGTCGGGCGAGATGGCCGTGACGATCCTGCGTCGCGCGCTCGACGCGTTCGCGCGCCTTGATACGGTTGCGGCCGCGCAGATCGTCAAGGACGACAAGGAAATCGACCAGGAATTCCGCGCGTTCGTGCGCAAGCTCGTGTCGTACATGCAGGAAGACCCGCGCACGATCTCGGTCGGCCTCGAGTACCTGTTCATCGCGAAGGCAATCGAGCGGATCGGCGACCACGCGAAGAACATCGCCGAATTCATCATCTACATCGTGAAGGGCACCGACGTGCGGCATCAGCCGCGCGACACGCTCGATCGCGAAGCCAACAGTTAATCGACTCCGTACAGGAAGAACAGAGGTGCCGATGCCCAGCAACATTCTCGTCGTTGAAGATGAGCCCGCGATTTCCGAACTGATCTCGGTGAATCTCCAGCATGCCGGCCACTGCCCGATCCGCGCGTACAACGCGGAGCAGGCGCAGAACCTGATCAGCGATGTGCTGCCCGATCTCGTGCTGCTCGACTGGATGCTGCCGGGCAAGTCCGGTATTGCGTTCGCGCGCGACCTGCGCAACAACGAACGGACCAAACACATCCCGATCATCATGCTGACCGCCCGCGGCGACGAGCAGGACAAGGTGCTCGGCCTCGAGATCGGCGCGGACGACTACGTGACGAAGCCGTTCTCGCCGAAGGAGCTGATGGCCCGCATCAAGGCGGTGCTGCGCCGCCGCGCGCCGCAGCTGACCGAGGACGTCGTGTCGATCAACGGGCTGCGCCTCGATCCGGCTACGCACCGCGTCGCCGCGCACGGCGACGGCAGCGAGATCAAGCTCGATCTCGGCCCCACCGAGTTCCGCCTGCTGCATTTCTTCATGACGCATCCGGAGCGCGTGCACAGTCGCACGCAACTGCTCGACCAGGTGTGGGGCGATCACGTGTTCGTCGAAGAGCGCACCGTGGACGTGCACATCAAACGATTGCGCGCGGCCTTGAAACCGGCCGGCTGCGATGCGATGATCGAGACCGTGCGCGGCAGCGGCTACCGGCTCGCGAAGCACGCGTAAACGTATCCGGATATGCCGTGTGCCACGGCATGCCGTTCAAACTTTCGGGCGCTGAATCATGAACATCATCTGGGCGCGCTTTCTCGTGTCGCTCGTGCTGCTCGTGCTGATCAGCGTATTGGTCGGCGTGTTCGCCGGCCCGCCCGCGGCCCTCGGGTTCGCGGTCGTGATGCTGGTCGCGCAGGGCTTCTTCAGTACCTTTCATACGCAACGTCTTTGGCGTCTGCTCGATGCACCGGTGTACGGCGAGGTGCCGAGCGCGCCGGGCATCTGGGGCGAGATCTATTACCGGCTGCACAAGCTCGCGAAACAGTGGCACGCGCAGGTGCGTCAGGTCGAGCAGCAGCATTCGCGCTTCATCCAGGCGATCCAGGCGTCGCCGAACGGTGTCGCGATGCTCGACGATCATGACCAGATCGAATGGTGCAACGCGATCGCCGAGGTGCACTTCGGCCTCGATGCAAAGCGCGACCTGCGCCAACACATCACGAATCTCGTGCGTCATCCGGAGTTCGTCCGCTACCTGAATGCGCAGCATTACGAAGAGACGCTCGTGATGCGCGGGATGGGCGATTCGCGGCAGAACGTGCTCGAAGTGCAGGTGTTCCCGTACGGCGAGAACCGCAAACTGCTGCTCACGCAGGACATCACCGAGCTCGAGCGGACCGACGCGATGCGGCGCGACTTCGTCGCGAACGTTTCGCATGAACTGAAGACGCCGCTGACCGTGCTGTCGGGCTTTCTCGAGACGATGCGCGAGCTGCCGCTGAACGATGAAGACCGCGCGCGCTATCTCGACATGATGGAGCAGCAGGCATCGCGGATGCGTCACATCGTCACCGACCTGCTCGTGCTCGCGAAGCTCGAGGGCGAAAGCAAGCCGCCGATGGATCACGCTGTCGACATGCGCGCCGTGTTCGACCATCTGAAGGAGGATGCGCAGACGCTGTCGAACGGGCATCACAAGATCACATTCGCGATCGACGAGACGCTCGGCGTGACCGGCGCGCAAACCGAAGTGTTCAGCGCGTTCGCGAATCTTGTCACCAACGCGATTCGCTATACGCCGGACGGCGGCAAGATCGTCGTCTCGTGGCGGCGTGAGGGCGGGCAGGGCGTGTTTTCCGTCACCGACAGCGGTTTCGGCATTCCTGCGGCCGATCTGCCGCGGCTGACCGAGCGGTTCTACCGCGTCGACCGCAGCCGTTCGCGCGATACGGGCGGCACCGGGCTCGGCCTCGCGATCGTCAAGCATGTGCTGCAGCGGCACGACTCGCACCTGTACGTGCAGAGCGAAGAAGGGCGCGGCAGCACGTTCACCGCACGTTTTCCGGCGTCGCGGGTCATCGCGATCCGGCCGGCCGCGTTCGAAGCGTGAGCATCGCAACATGAGTGGCGCGCTGCGGCGCTTGCCCTGAAACGAAAAAGCACAGCCCGCGGGCTGTGCTTTTTGCTTTCCGTGCCGCGCGCGATACGTGCGCGCGGCCCGTTACGAACAGAATTTCGCAAGCAGCCCGAGCTGCGCGTTGCGGACCGTCTTGCCCGTGCGGCGCCGGCGGTAGTGGCCGTCGCTGTGCATCTGCCATGCCGACTGGTTGTCGCCGAGGCAGACCGACAGCCCTTCGGCGATCACGCGGCGCTTCAGCTTGCGCTCGCGGATCGGGAACGCGACTTCGACGCGGCGGAACAGGTTGCGGTCCATCCAGTCGGCGCTCGACAGATAGACGTCCTCGGCGCCGCCCGCATGGAAATAGTAGATGCGGTGATGTTCGAGGAAGCGCCCGACGATCGAGCGCACCGTGATGTTCTCCGACAGGCCTGGCACGCCGGGCTTGAGCGCGCACACGCCGCGCACGATCAGGTCGACCTTCACGCCGGCCTGCGATGCTTCGTACAACGCGGCGATCACCGACGGCTCGAGCAGCGCGTTCATCTTCGCGACGATGCGCGCGCGCTTGCCGGCGCGTGCATTGTCGATCTCCGCGTTGATCGATTCGATGATGCGCGGATGCAGCGTGAACGGCGACTGCCACAGCTCGTGCAGCGTGAGCTCGCCGCCGATCCCCGTCAGCTGCTGGAACACGTGGTGGACGTCTTCGCAGATCTTCTGGTCGGCCGTCATCAATCCGAAGTCGGTGTAGAGCCGGGCGGTGCGCGGATGATAGTTGCCGGTGCCGAGGTGCACGTAGCGCCGCAGCACCGCCTTGCCCTCGTGTACGACGCGCCGCACGATCAGCATCATCTTCGCGTGGCACTTGTGACCGACCACGCCGTACACGACGTGCGCGCCTACCGCCTCCAGCTGGGACGCCCAGTTGATGTTGGTTTCCTCGTCGAAGCGTGCGAGCAGCTCGACGACGACGGTCACTTCTTTGCCGTTGCGCGCGGCTTCCATCAGCGCGTCCATCAGCGGCGAATCGGTGCCGGTGCGGTAGATCGTCTGCTTGATCGCGACGACGCTCGGATCCTTCGCGGCCTGCTGCAGCAGTTCGAGCACCGGCTGGAAGCTCTCGTACGGGTGGTGCAGCAGGATGTCGCCGTCGTCGATCGCGTCGAACATCGTCGGTGCCCCCGCGATCGCGGGCGGAATCGACGCGACGAACGGCGCGAACTTCAGATCGGGCCGATCGACGAGATCGGGAATCTGCATCAGCCGCACGAGATTCACGGACCCTGCGACGCGATAGCAGTCCTTGTCGTCGAGCAGGCTTTCGTCGAGAAGCCGCCGCACGATGTGCTGCGGCGTGTCGGCCGACACTTCGAGCCGCACCGCGTTGCCGAGGTGGCGCGCCGGCAGTTCGCCCTGCAGTGCGACACGCAGGTTCGTGATTTCGTCTTCATCGACGAAGAGTTCGCTGTTGCGCGTGATGCGGAACTGGTTGCAGCTCTTCACGACGAGCTGCGGGAACAGCTCGCCGACGAAGCGCTGCATGAACGAGCTGAGCAGCACGAAGCCGTGCTCGAAGCCCGACAGCGCCTGCGGCATGCGCACGACGCGCGGTAGCGCGCGCGGCGCCTGCACGATGCCCATCACCGCCTGGCGGCCGAACGCGTCCCGACCTTCGAGCTCGACGACAAAGTTCAGGCTCTTGTTCAGCACGCGCGGGAACGGGTGCGCGGGGTCGAGGCCGATCGGCGTCAGCACCGGCAGCAGCTCGTCGAGGAAATAGCGGCGCGCCCATTCGAGCTGCTCGTCGTTCCACGAGTCGCTCGCGTGGAAGTAGATGCCTTCCTGCTCGAGCGCCGGCAGCACGGTTTCATGCAGCATTGTGTACTGGCGGTGCACGAGCCGCTGCGCGCGTTCGACGACGAGATCGTAAGCGTGCTGCAGCGACATGCCGTCGGGCGTCAGCGCGCCGGGATTGTCGCGGATCTGTTCCTGAAGGCCCGCCATCCGAACTTCGAAGAATTCGTCGAGGTTGCTGCTCGTGATGCAGATGAAGCGCAGGCGTTCGAGTAGCGGGATTTGCGGGTCAGCGGCCTGGGCAAGCACGCGCTCGTTGAAACCGAGGATGCCGAGTTCACGATTGAGAAGCGGATAACGGGCGGACATCGGCAGAGTAGGCGGTAATTCAGGCGATGATTCGAAAGGACGCTCGGAAACTCTCACGGTGCGATGACGTGCTGATGACAATGATCTATTTATATCGGGAAATTCTACGCCGGAACCGATTTGTCTCATAAATATGTTTCGGCCATATACAAACTACTCGGGTACATGCCCGTGAAGCGTGGCAATCGCAAGCGTTCCACGCTTAAAATGTCGCCTTTGACAGATCGTCCGGCGGTGCCCGATCGGCCGCCGTGGGCGAATGCGCACGGAGCCTCCTTCTGATGGTTACATCCCCCCACTTGCTGGCTGCCGTCGATCTCGGCTCGAACAGCTTCCGGCTGATCGTCGGGCGCGTCGAGGAAACGCCGGCGGGCAGCCAGATCTATCCCGTCGATGCGCTGCGCGAACCCGTTCGGCTGGCCGCCGGCCTGTCGAGCGACAAAATGCTCGATCGCGCGTCGCAGGAGCGTGGCTGGGAAGCGCTGAAGCGGTTTGGCGAGCGCCTGCGCGATTTCCACCCCGATCACGTGCGCGCGGTTGCGACCAATACGCTGCGTGTCGCGAAGAATGCGGGGGAATTTCTCGGCGAGGCCGAAGCGGCACTCGGTTTCCCGATCGAAGTGATCGCCGGCCGCGAAGAAGCGCGCCTGATCTATGCGGGCGCCGCGCATTCGGTGCCGGCGAGTGCCGGCAAGCGGCTCGTCGTCGACATCGGCGGCGGCTCGACCGAATTCATCATCGGTGCGCATTACACGCCGATCGTGATGGAGAGCCTCTACATCGGCTGCGTCAGCCATAGCCGTGCGTTTTTCCCGGCCGGCAACGTCGACGAGTACACGATGCGGCAGGCCGAACTCGCGGCCAAGCGCGAGATCCAGATCATTTCCAGCGAGTACAAGAAGGCGGGCTGGGACCAGGCGATCGGGTCGTCCGGCACCGCGCGCGCGCTCGCGGAGCTCGTCGAGGCGAACGGCTTCAACGATGCGGGCATCACGCACGGCATTTCGCGTGGCGGCCTCGAGCGCCTGAAGCGCGCGCTGATCAAGGCCGAGAACGTGAACCGGCTGAAGCTGATCGCGCTGAAGCCCGATCGCGTGCCGGTGCTGGCCGGTGGCCTGGCGATCATGCTCGCCGTATTCGAGGAGCTCGGCGTCGACTATGTCGACACGACCGACGGCGCGCTGCGTCTCGGCGTGCTGTACGATCTGCTCGGGCGGACGCAGCACGAGGACATGCGCGCGGTGACGGTCGAGGGTTTCACGCGCCGCTACGGCGTCGATCGCGCGCAAGCCGAGCGTATCGGTGCGCTCGCGGTGCGGTTCTACGACGAGCTCGACGAGTCCGACGAGGAGGAGCGCGAGGAAGGCAGGATGTTCCTTGGCTGGGCTGCCGCATTGCATGAGATCGGCTTGTCCATTTCGCACAGCTCGTATCACAAGCATTCCGCGTATATCGCGAGCAATGCCGACATGCCGGGTTTCTCGCGCACGGACCAGGCGCGCCTGGCCGCGCTCGTGCTCGGTCATGCGGGCAAGCTCGGCAAGCTGTCGCAGGCGCGCGACGTCGAATGGCCGCTCCTGTTCTGCCTGCGGCTCGCGGCGCTGCTGTGCCGGCGCCGGACCGACGCGGGGCTGCCGGACATTTCCGTGTCGCAGATGAAGAAGGGCGGATATGAAGTGCGTCTGCCGAGCGCGTGGGTCGAGCAGAATCCGCTGACCGACTACAGCCTCAGCCAGGAAGCGGCCGAGTGGGAGAAGGTCGGCATTCCATATCGCGTGGTTTATACCGGCGCATGACGCGCGGCGCGTCCGTTTCAGCAGAGGCTCAGTCCGAGCACACGATCGCGGTCAGGAACGGGAACGCCTGCTTGACGGTGGCGTCGCTGCCGGCCTTGCGCACGGCCTGTTCGACCGCGCTTTTCGTGCCGCGCACGACGACGCCGTAGGCCCATTCGCCGATCGGCGTGCCGTCGCCCGTCTGGAATATCGGGTCGTTCGCCTGGTAGCCGAGCACGACGTACACGCCGAAACCATACGCGGTTAGCGCATGGTTCGTGCGGAATGCGTTCACCGAATTCGCTTCGACGTGCATCGGCTCCGACTGGATGTCGCCGGCCGCGAGCAATGGCGCGACGAACTTGTGGCCGTTGGAGTGGCAGTCGAGCGCGGCGTCGAGCGACTTCGCCGACGCGGCACCGGAGGCGCCAGCTGCGCCGAGTGCGAACAGCGCGCCGAGCAGGGCGGTCTTGAAAGCGTGGTTTTTCATGCGCGGTTTCGGGTTGGTCACGAACATTATCGCGTGGATCCGCAAAATTCGTGCGCGCGGTGCGAGGCGGGGCTAAAACGACGCGTAAAACGAAAAAGGGTTCTCGTGGTCGGAGCGAAAGGATTCGAACCCTCGACCCTCTGATCCCGAATCGGGTGCCCCGCTATTTTCGGCTTCGTTGGCGGTAGATGAGAATCATAAGCCGAGGACGCGAGGTCTGACCCTGATGGCAGATATATCTCCGGTGGAACGAATCCAGAAGGGTTTCCCGAAGGAACCGAACCCATGGCACCTCCATCCGATAGGGTTGATTGGAAACTTCGCCCAAAAAAGCGAAGAGGGTTGTGGCGATTGCGCCGCTCGCTTCAAGAAGATATCTAAAATTATTCTGAATCACGAGGGCGGCATTGTGAACAACAAAAATGATAAAAGTGGACTCGCAAATAGACGGATAGCTTGGCCGACGTGGCAGAAATATGCCAAGGAAGAACTTGGGATTGAGCCAACAATCGAAAATCTAAAAGCGCTTACTGGGAGTCAGGCGCAGGTAATTTATTTCAAGAGATTCTGGAAGCCAAAAGGATTTTGCCAATTCCGTGACGACCTTATTGCCATTATGGTGTACGATTGGACAATCACATCCGGCGGTGCCTTGAAGCAAATTCAGAAAATGCTCAATTCAAAATACGGTGCGGGCGTAGACGAAGATGGCGGCCGCGGATCCGACACAATCAAAGCGATAAACGCGGTTCAAGAGCAGGGCCGGTTGCTCCGGGATATTGCTGAAATTCGCCGAAAATATTGCAAGAGGTTGGTCGATAATGATTCCAGTCAAGTCGTTTTCTTGAAAGATTGGCTTGGTCATGTTGATGATTGCCTTCGGGTAAAATCATGAATAAATTGATGCGTATTTTGATTGGCCTGTGCTTTCTCGTTGGATTCGACGTGGCGATTGCGCAAGTGCCTCAAGCCGAGGTGAGTCCGCTTCTTGGAGAGTGGCGGTATGTGTCTGCGCACCACGAAGGCAAGAAGGCTTATTCTACTTTTGTCGTTAAATTACACAAATCCTCGGGCAATCAAGTGGTAGGGAGTTATTGTTTTGTCAGTGAGGGAGGGCGAAGAATTGATTGCGACCCAGACGGAACCAACAATTTAGATGGAACTATATCGCCCGACGGATTGCGCGCCACGATCAACTTCTTCTCGTTCTTTGGTGCAAGAAATGGAATCTCGGATATTTCATTGAATAACGGAGAGTTACACTGGAAGGTCACAAAAAATCCAGATGGCGATTTTTTTTATGGCCCATTCGATGTTTACCTGACCAAGGACGGCAGAGCGTCCAGGAATAGACAGGTGACCACGAATCGAGCGTACCTATACGCAGAGCCAGTCAGTAAAAATAAATCAAAATCCTACATAATAAAAGGTGATGTGGTTGAATTATTGAATATTTCTGACGACCTCAAGTTTTGGAGGGTTAGATATACCGCGAAAGACGGAAGGATTATAGAGCGCTGGATTGAGTGCGGCACAGTTAACGCATGCCCATAGCCCGGAGCGTAGATGATCAATTTGATTCGGGTAGGCGACGACATCGACCACGGCGGCGCGGTCGAAACAGGGTCAACTTCGATGCGCTTCGATAGCCGCTATGTTGCCCGCAAGGGCGATCGTCTGGTCATGCCCACGGCATCCCGACGTGTCGCCCAACATCATTGAAGAGGGCGATTCGTCGATGACGGATGGTGGCATCCCGATTGCGCGGCACGGCCATCGTGACCTGCGGCGGGATTTTGTAGCCAATCAGGCAGTGAGTCTCGCGTCGATATTCTCGGAATCCAGCCAGGCTCGACGGATTGTGGCCGGAGGTTGGTAGCGATGAGCGCACTGGGGCCGGCGCTCGTTATAGAACTGGCGCCAGCCTTCGATGAGCACTTTGGCCTCGGCGCGGCTGCGGAACCATTCGCGGTTTAGCAATTCGTCTCGCAGTTTGCCGTTGAAGCTTTTGACGAATCCGTTTTGCCCTGGACTGCCAGGCGCAATGAAGGCTGACCGATTGCAGCGTCTCGCAGCCAATGCATGACCTTGGCAGCGGTAAATTCGGCGCCGTTGTCCGACCGAACAAACGCGGGCTTGCCGTACAGTCGCATGAGTCTCGATAGCGTCAAGCTCACGTCCTGCGACCGCAGACTGGCGCCAACCTCGATCGCCAGACACTCGCGGGTGTATTCATCGATCACGCATAGCATCTTCAAGGCCCGGCCATCTACCAGTTGATCGTGCACGCAGTCATAGCTCCAAACCGAATTTGGCTGTGTGGCGCCTGGCAGGCGTAAGTCGTTGCCGCAACGACGTCGGCGAGGACGTCACCGCGGAATGTTGAACTGCAGGGCTCGCCACATTCGCCGCACGCGCGATTCGCTCAACGCCAGCCAGGCCGACATCCGGCGATAGCCGACGCGCGGCACCTCTTGCGCGGCCGCTATCAGCCTCTCGCCTCGACTCCGATCCTTCTCGGGTTGCTTGAGCGTATAGGTCGCCACTGCGAGGCTCAGTCCCCGGTAGCGACATGCCTTGCGTTGCGACAGCCCCCGCCGAGTCAGGACTTCCAGCGCTTCGGGCCTGCCCGTCGGGGTGGTCATTTTTTCGGCTGAACTCCTTCAGGCCGTCGATTACCAGCATCTGCTCGGCGATCAGACGCTTGAGCCGATCGTTTTCCGATTCCAGTTCCTTGAGTCGACGCGCGTCAGCCACGTCCATCCCGCCGAACTTGTTGCGCCAACGATAGAACGTCTGTCCCGAAATGTTGTGGCGCTTGCCTAGATCCTTCCCCGGCTCACCCCGGCTCTCGGCCTCGCGGAAGATGCGGATGATCTGCTCGTCGGTAAATCGCTTCGTCATTGAGTTTTCCTTGTCCCTAGGATAAAAGAGAACTCACTTGCCGGATGGCTACAAGAAACGTCTCAGGTCAGTCCGCCGAAGCCCCCGCGCGCGGCGCGGAGGGAGGTGCAGCCCCCGGCGTACAAATGGTGTTTGACCAGGGAGGCTATGTGCATCAGGAAAGCTATAACCATCCGTGGACGCGCTGGGCGCTCCTCTACAGTGTCGTGCAAATCGCGCAGGATGCCCCGGAGCCGAAATGCTGACTCGAATTGGTCGATTTCTATTTTTAGTGACAGGCATATGCGCCTGTTCGATAACGTTTTCCGGTGAACCGATCATGACGAATCCCTTGTTGTCCAATCCACGGCCGTGGTGCATCGGCCGCTTCGTTTTTGAACGCCCAGTGGCAAGCGAAATTACCAATCAACGATATGAGTTTCAGGGAGAAAAACTGGAGACGCGGTACAACGTATCGTCTGCAACGTATCATGGAACAGTTGCCGCTCGGGAAAAAGAGTTGCGTACAAAAAAACGCATTAATCCTGGGCGCAGAAACGAAGAAACAAATCATGTATGGCTAGAGAAGGCATTTTCTCCTACAAAGGATTCCCGGGTTTTCGTATTCCAGGATGCGGTTTCCGCTAACGGGCTGCCTTTCGATACTGAGGGATATATTTACGAAAACAATACCTTGTTTCATACAACCAGTAGCGTCGGATCGGCAGCAATGGGTGATGTCGAGAATATTTATAATGGAATCTATCGTCGAATAAAGGCGCGCGATAACTGGTCGGTCCCAACCGAATCGGGGTTCTGTTTCGACGGTGGGATTGCCACAGTCTCGTCGACTTCTACCGAGGAGGTCAGCCAGTCACTTGCGCTGATGCCGGGTCGACCGGCGCTACTCGTCATCCAGATGCGGGATTCGGTGAACGCGGACCAGAAATCACCATTAAGCAAAACCCTTCCCGAACTGCGCGCGAAGATGGATCAGGTTTCGAGCGGCAGCTACCGTATCCTGCGACAGGGCAAGCGCACCGTGGCTGGGATGGACGCTGAGGAAGTGCTGTTCGCACTGAAGGAAGGCGAGATCACGTCCTATCGTTTCTACCTGCTCGCGCCGGGCGATCCGAGCACGTTGGCGAAACCACATACCGCTATTCAGTTGCTGCTAGGGGCAAGCAGCCGCGATTTGAAGCCTGAGGAGGCAACGTCACCGGTCGATGAGGCTAGTGCACTGCAAACGTGGGACACGCTGTTGAACAGCCTGCGACTGCGGCCGGGCGCAGTCTGAGCGGAGGCGACATGCGACGCTACGACATCGTGAAGGGTGACACGACGACAGTCGGAGGCATCGTGCAGGGTGGTGACGGACAAGACATTCTGCACGACCGCGAACAAGCGTATGAACACGATCCGGTGTGGTGCCCAGTGTGCAAGACACTCGGCGTGATTGAGTGCGACGGGCCACGTTATTCAAGCGCCGGACCGGATGGTCGACAGGCGGCGCTGAGTGATGACCTCTGTCGGTGCGCATGTTCGACGCCGCCGAAGCTGGTGGCGTCGCAGTCGGTATCGTATGTCGAGGTCTGAACAGCTGATGATTCGAACGGAATATTGAAGGGCGTCATGTATCTCTCCGTTCCCGGTACTGGGTCGATATCGTGATACTGGACGTCCTATCCTTTGCTGCTTCATTGGTAGCGAGGCCCTGTTTTCGTGACAACCCGTGACGAGCAATTCACAACGCTTCAGGATTACCATCAAACCTCGCCTGCACTAGAACGGGTGCAGTAGGTCGAATTCCTGTGCATACTCGTCGCTTCGTCCCAGGAACTCCCAAGACCAGATGGATGGGTCAAGCAGATCGGTGCGAGGGTATTGGCTTTCGTCGCGCCAACCGACGCGGGCGACGAATACGGGATGCTGGACGCGGATCGGGGACGTCAGCCATCTTCACAGTTCCTCTATGGAAATCGTTACAGCTGGTAGGAAAATGGTAGCAATAGCCCGGCGACGTGCCAAAGAAAAAGGGGTTAGCATCAGCTAACCCCTTGATTTCCTTGGTCGGAGCGAAAGGATTCGAACCTTCGACCCTCTGATCCCAAATCAGATGCGCTACCAGGCTGCGCTACGCTCCGACGAGCCAGAGATTCTATCGCCTGATCGGGACGCGGGTCAATCACGTTATTCATCCTGCATCGGTCATCACGAATTGTTCGCGATTGGCGACAATTCGGAGGATGACGTCCGGCACGCGGTATGCGCGACCGGACGGTCCGCCCCGACACATGGAGAGACATCATGATGAACCTGATTCTGTGGCGTCACGCCGAAGCCGAAGACTACGCGGCAAACGACCTCGCACGCCAGCTGACGGCGCGCGGGCGCAAGGAAGCACAGGCAATGGCCAAATGGCTGCGCGGCCGGCTCGAGTCGAGCGCCGTGATTCTCGCGAGCCCCGCCGCGCGCACCGTACAGACCGTCGAAGCGCTGACCGACCAGTACCGGACGGTCGACGCACTCGCGCCCGACGCCAGCGCCGACGACGTGCTGACAGCCGCCGGCTGGCCCGACGGGATTGCCCCGACGGTCGTGATCGTCGGGCATCAGCCGACGCTCGGCAGCGTCGCGGCGCGGTTGATCGTCGGCAACGGCGACAGCTGGAGCATCAAGAAGGGCGGCATCGTATGGGTCGCCAGCCGCACGCGCGACGGCAACCGTCAGGCCGTGCTGCGCGCGGTGCTGACGCCAGACCTCGTCTGAAGCGGGTTGAAGGCATTGATCATACGGTTTCGCAAGCTTTCTGCTAAAGTCAATTCGGCGACACGTCATTGAATGGACACGGTCGTGCCACATAACGGTAACGACCGGTTACTACATTGGCTGGCATGTCGTCCTATTCCTTACGACCAGGAAAGCCTAATGCGAGAACTGCCGACGCCTACGCTCCCTTTTGCCTCGCTTCCCCTCGACACCACGCGGCGTCACCTGCCGCGCGCTGCTGAAACCGTCACATCCGAGTACCGTCTGCGCGCCGCGTGGGCGCGCACGGAAGACGAACTGCGTGAGGCCCAGCGCCTTCGTTACACGGTGTTCGCCGAAGAAATGGGCGCGCAGGTCAGCGGCCCGTCCGGTCTCGATGTCGATCCATTCGATGCGTATTGCGACCACCTGCTGGTGCGCGATCTCGACACGCTGAAGGTGGTCGGCACGTACCGCGTGCTGCCGCCGCACCAGGCCGCACGTGTCGGCCGCCTGTATGCGGAAGGCGAGTTCGACCTGTCGCGCCTGACGCACCTGCGCGGCAAGATGGTCGAAGTCGGCCGCTCATGTGTGCACAGCGACTATCGCAGCGGTGCCGTGATCATGGCGCTGTGGGGCGGTCTCGGCGCGTACATGATGCAGAACGGCTACGAGACGATGCTCGGCTGCGCGAGCGTGTCGATGGCCGACGGCGGCCACTATGCGGCGAACCTGTACCAGTCGCTGCCCGCCAGCTCGCTGACGGCGCCGGAGTACCGCGCGTTCCCGCATACGGCATTGCCGGTCGACGAACTGCAGACGGGCACCGTCGTCGCGCCGCCGCCGCTGATCAAGGGCTATTTGCGCCTCGGTGCGAAGATTTGCGGGGCGCCGGCGTGGGATCCCGACTTCAACTGCGCGGACTTCCTGACGCTGTTCCGACTGTCGGACATCAACGCCCGCTACGCCCGCCATTTCCTGGGCTGAGCGAACCGGAACACGGCGCGCCTGCGACGGCGCGCACGTGAGCGAACGCCGTCGCGCGGCAATCGGCCTCGCGACGGCGTTTGTTCGTCGAGACGAGGGCGGTTTATCCGGCCCCGTTAATTTGAGCGACACGCAGCAGCCACCGTGCGCGTGCGCGCACGTTCGGGGCAGGCCGTGCGTGCAGCCGTGCCCTGGAACGGCGGAGCGGTCCGCTAGTGCTTGCGCCGCCAGTCGAGCAGGTGGTGTTCCGCCATCCAGTGATGAATCATTCCTTCGCCGCCGTGGCTTCGCTTGTATTCGCGCGACTCGAAGTACGACAGGGCGACCAGCACCATCAGGCCGATGAACAGGCCGATCAGGCCTGCAATTTCTTCAGACGTCATGGCAGCCTCCTTTCAACGGCACAGCGCCATGGCTACATAGTAGGACATGGCCGAGGCGACCCCTAACCCGGATTTCCGTTAGACTCGGCGCGGTCCTGGCGCGCGATGGGTGCGCCGTTTTACGGAGCCCTCCCGATGATGCGTTTCATGCTGGCCGTGCTGGCCGCATCCGTTCTTGCCGGCTGTTCGAGCGATCCCCGCAATGCGCATCGCGGGCCGCCGCAAGATCCGGCCGACTATCACGGCGTGTCGACCGACATGACACCGCCGTCGATGCTTGGCGAACCCGCGCCGGGGACGACAGCTGCGCCTGCGCAATAACGATTGCGGGTGGCGGCGCGGTACGGCCGTCAGGCGCCGGCCGCTGGTGCATCGGCGCCGATGCGCCGCGTGAGCGCCGGGAGGTAGCGCGCGAGCGTCGCGCCGCGCGCCGCCATGAACAGCAGCAGCGCGAACCACAACCCGTGATTGCCGAACGGGCCGACGGCGGCGAGCGTTGCGGCAATGAAGACGACGAGGGAAGCGACCATCGCGCGCCTCAGCGATTGCGTCTGCGTTGCCCCGATGAATACGCCGTCGAGCAGGAAGCCCCACACGGAGACGATCGGCGAGATCGCCGCCCATGGCAGGTAGCGCAGCGCAACCGCGCGGATCTCGGCCTGGTCGGTCAGCCGTGCGACGATCCAGCCGCCGGTGGCCCAGTACACGAGCGCGAACAGCAGCGCTCCGAGCGCGGACCACAACAGCGTGACGCGCACGGCTTGCCGGAATGCGGTGCGGTCGCGCGCGCCGGCCGCCGCGCCGACGAGCGCCTCGGCCGCATGCGCGAAACCGTCGAGCCCGTACGCCATGAACGTCTGGAAATTCAACAGCAAAGCGTTCGCCGCGAGCGTCGCGTCGCCCTGTTTCGCGCCGAGGTGCGCGAACCAGCCGAACGCGCCGAGCAGGCACAGCGTGCGCAGGAAGATGTCGCGATTGAGGACGATCAGCCGTTTGAGTGCCGCACGGTCCATCAGCGCGTGCGCGGCGAGCGGCGCGAGGCCGCGCGGCCGCAGCCGCCAGAGCATCCATGCGCCGAGCGCGAAGCCGCATGCGTCTGCGCTCGCCGTTGCCGCTCCGATGCCCGCGATACCCCAGCCGAAACCGTACACATACAGCAGCACGGCGCCGATGTTGACCGCATTGATGAAGACCTGCGCGACGAGGGCGAGCCGCACGCGCTGCACGCCGAGGAGGTAGCCGAGCACGACGTAATTCGCGAGCGCGAACGGCGCGCTCCAGATCCGAGCATGGGCGTATGCCAGTGCGGTGGCGCGCACGGCGTCGCTGCCGCCGAGCGCGGCCAGCGCGAACGACAACAGCGGTACTTGGAGCGCCAGCACGGCTCCCCCGAGCGCGAATGCGACGATCAGCGCGCGCAGCACGTTCAGGCGGATGCCGGCGGCGTCGCGTGCGCCGTGCGCCTGCGCGACGAGGCCCGTCGTGCCCATGCGCAGGAAGCCGAAGCCCCAGAACACGAAATTGAAGAACAGGCCGCCGAGCGCGACGCCGCCGAGATACTGCGTGCCGTCGAGGTGGCCGGCGACGGCAGTGTCCACCGCGCCGAGGATCGGCTGGGTCAGGTTCGCGAGGACGATCGGAAACGCGAGCGCGAGCACCCGCCGGTGCGAGACGGTAGCCGGCCCGGTGCCGGCTTCATGCGGTAATGCGGATTCGGACATGGCGAACGCGTCAGGCGCGTTCTTGCACGCAGACCCAAGGCGACACGACGACCGCCCACAGCTCCGGATTGCGCGCGGCGAAGTCGGCCGCTGTTTCCGCCGACATGCGTGAGACGAGCCCGGACGACAGCCAGCGCGTGACTTGCTGCGCATCGTCGCCCGCGATCGCCTCCGCGACGCTGACGAGATCGAGATCGCGCGCGACCGACAGCAGCTTGCCTTGCGCGAAGAAGCGTTCGAGATCGCACCAGTCGATCTTGGCGGTTTCGCCGAGGAGCTTGGCGTAGAGCGGGCTGTGCGACGCGCCCGCGGCGGATTCGTGTTGGTCGGAGGACATCGATGTGTGCTGAAAAGACTGCGTGGGCGCCACTATAAACCATCCGCGCGAATGACTAGCTGCGTGCTTGTTTGGGGGTCGCCTTACGCGTCGCGCAGCGCGCGGCGCACGATTTTGCCGGTCGCGGTCATCGGCAGCCCGTCGACGAACGCGATCGCGCGCGGGTATTCGTGTGCGGCCAGCCGCGTGCGAACGTGCGCCTGCAGTGCCTGGACGAGCGCGTCGTCGCCGACGTGCCCGGGATTCAGCACGACGAACGCCTTGACGATCTCGGTGCGCGTCGCGTCCGGCACGCCGACGACGGCCGCCATGCGCACCGCCGGATGCGTGAGCAGGCAGTCCTCGATCGGCCCCGGCCCGATCCGGTAGCCGGCGCTCGTGATCACGTCGTCGTCGCGGCCGACGAAGCGTATGAAACCGTCGGCATCGATCGTGCCGGTGTCGCCGGTGAGCAGGTAGTCGCCCGCGAACTTGTCGCGCGTTGCGGCGGGATTGCGCCAGTATTCGATGAACATCACCGGGTCGGGGCGGCGTACCGCGATGTGCCCCTCGACGCCGGGCGGCAGCGGCGTGCCGTGCGCGTCGACGATCGCGACCGTGTGGCCAGGCACGGCCTTGCCGATTGCGCCGGGCTGCGCGTCGAACAACGCGGCGCACGACGATAGCACCATGTTGCATTCCGTCTGCCCGTAGAACTCGTTGATCGTCACGCCGAGCGCGTCGCGCCCCCAGGACGTCAATTCGGTGCCGAGCGATTCGCCGCCGCTCGCGACGGATTTCAGCGCGAGCGTGTAGCGCTCGCGCGGCGCCGGGACCGCGCGCATCAGCTTGAGCGCGGTCGGCGGCAGGAACGCGTGGGTCACGCCGTGCCGCGCCATCAGCGCGAACGCGGCCTCGCCGTCGAATTTTTCGAAGCGGCGTGCGAGCACGGGTACGCCGTGATGCCAAGACGGCAGCAGCACGTCGAGCAGCCCGCCGATCCATGCCCAGTCGGCCGGCGTCCAGAAGAGGCGCGCGTCGCGCGGAAAGCACTGCTGCGACATCTCGACGCCTGGCAGGTGGCCGAGCAGCACGCGATGCGCATGCAGCGTGCCTTTCGGCTTGCCGGTCGTCCCCGACGTATAGATGATCACGGCCGGATCGTCGGCGGCGGTGTCCGCCGGTACGAAGTCGGGCGATTCGGCCGCGACGGCGTCGTCGTAGCGCACTACGCCCGGCGCGTCGGACGCCGCGTCGCCGATGCAGTAGCACGTGCGCAACGCCGGCAGCCGCGCGCGCAGCGGCGCGATCTTCGCGTAGCCGGCCGCATCGGTGACGAGTGCGGCGGCTTCGCTGTTCGCGAGCCGGTACTCGAGCGCGTCGGCGCCGAACAGCGTGAACAGCGGCACCGCGATCGCGCCGAGTTTGTATGCGGCGAGATGGGCGACCGCCGTTTCGGGGCCCTGTGCGAGGAAGATCGCGATGCGGTCGCCGCGTTGCAAACCCGCCCTCGCCAAACTGTTCGCGAAACGGTTAGAAGCATTCTTCAGATCGTCGAACGTGATCCGCGACACGTCGCCTTGCGCGGTTTCGTGGATCAGCGCGACGCGTCCGCTGCCGTCGGCCCATTTGTCGCAGACGTCCACGCCGATGTTGTAGCGGGCCGGAATGTCCCATGTGAAGCGGGAGAGCAGGTCGTCGTGGCGGTCGGCGGGGGGCAGCATCGAATGTCTCCTGGGCGTCGATCGTCGTCGCGGCGATGGCTTACATCGGCATTTCACGCGACCGGAACCACAATGGCGTCCGGTGGATAGGGGAATGTTCCGACTCGTGCAACCGGTGCGGCTCAGTGCAGGATTCGACGATGACGCATAAGATCACGACAAAACAGTGATGTGACCATGGATTTGCTTCTGATAGCTGCGGGGTTCAGCCTGTTCGGAATCGGGGCACTGGTGGCGTTCGCCAGCCGTGTCGATCCGCTGTCCGGCCGTTTCACCGCCCGTTTGCGCAAGCGCTGACGCGACCATTCCGATCTTCTTCGCGACGACATGCGATGCATGCCGGCATCGCGTGTCGCCTGTCTATCGTCGCGCTCAGCGTGCCGGCAGGTAGCGTGCCGGATCGATCGAGCGCCCGCCGTAGCGCAGCTCGAAATGCAGCGCGGTGCGATCGCTGTCGCTGTTGCCCATCTCTGCGATCGTTTGCCCCTGCGTGACCGATTGCCCTTCCTTCACGAGCAACGCGCGGTTGTGCGCGTAGGCCGTCAGGTAATCCGCGTTGTGCTTGAGGATGATCAGATTGCCGTAGCCGCGCAGCCCGTTGCCCGCATAGACGACGGTGCCCGGCGCGGCGGCCATCACGGGCGTGCCTGCCGAATTCGCGATGTCGATGCCCTTGGACTTCGAACCGTCGAAGGTGCGCACCACGTTGCCGGCGGCCGGCCAGATCAACGCAATGCTCGTGGCCGGCTTGACGGCCGACTCAACCGGTGCGGACGGTGCAGGGCGGCTGCGGCCTGCGGTGCCGGTACCGGTCGTCGATGCGCTCGATGTGCCGGCCGGCGGCGCGACGCGCAGCACCTGGCCGACCTCGATCGCATCGGGATTCGCGATCTGGTTCCAGCGCACGATGTTCGCCATGGACGTGCGATTCTCGCGTGCGATCTTGTACAGCGTATCGCCGCGTTCGACGCGGTAGAACCCGGGGCCGACGGGTGCGGAGCCGCACGCGACCAGCAGCGCGGCGCAGGCGGCCGCGACCAGCTGCTTCGTTGTTGTTCCGAACATTGAACCTCGCAAAACCCTGCCGCGTGCAACGCGGCAGGCAACACAAAACGTCAGATTTTAACGGGTTCGACCCGCGCACCGCAGTTTGGGGCCGCGAGCGTGGCCGGCATGCCGTGCTGCGGAGGGTGCGCGGTCAGCCGGCGAGCGGGAGAACGCGAATTTGCAGCGTGGCCGTTTCGGTCGCCCCCGGTGCGAGCATGCGCAGGCCGAGGCCGTTGTGGATCGCGTCCGGCAGGCCGAGCCACGGCTCGACGCAGTAGAAGTCCGATTCCGGCTTTTCGGTCCAGGTCGTGACCGCGTACCACGGCACCGAGCCCGGCACGTCGAGTGCGATCTCGATCGTGCGGCGGCGGCCCGGCATCACGATGCGCACCGGCTTAGACGGCGCCCCGTCGAGGCAGTGGAAGCGATCGACGATATCCGGGTCGCCGAGGCTGTACGACGCTTCGCCCGGCTCGGGCGGGCTGATCGCGCCGTCGGCGAGTTGCATGCAGCGGTGCGTGGACGGCAGTTCGAGCGTGGTCTGCGCACGTTCGCCGTGTGGCAGCGCGAAATAGAAGTGGTGGCCAGCGTAGTACGGCAGCGGTGTGTCGCCGCGGTTCGTCGTGGTGAGCGCGACGTCGAGCGTGTGCGCGTCGGCAAGCCGATACGTCGCTTCGAAGCGGAAATCGAACGGGTAGCTGTCGCGCAGCGCGTCGGTCGCATCGAGCGTCATCGACAGGGCGGCGCCGTCGTCGGACGCATGCGCTGCGAACGGCAGGTCGCGCGCGAAGCCGTGCATCGGCAGGTCGCGAATCACCCCGGCAGTGTCGCGCCAGCGGCCCAGTTCGCCGTCGACGCGATGGCGGCCGAGGAACGGAAACAACAGCGGATTGCCGCCGCGCACGCGCGCGAGATTGCTCCAGTCGGCCGTGTCCGGCCAGAAGATGACCGGTTCGCCGTCGACGTGCCACGACAGCAGGCGGCCGCCGAATTGCGGAGCGACCCGGACGAGCGACGGGCCGGCGTGAAGTTCGTGAATGTCGTGCTGCTGGAAGATCGGCATGGCGAATCGGGATGAACGAGGTGGGCGGGATGCGCGATGGCGCGCTCCATTATCGGGCCGGGACCCGGTCCGGGAAAACCCTTCTCGGGAAATTGCGAGTTTTTCGGATCGCCGACGGTCCGGATAATGGCCTTAAACCGGTGATGTTGCCGGGTCATGACACTTTGTGGAGAGGCCATGGATCTGGCAATGGCAATGGGAATCGCACTGTTCGGCATGTTTACCGGCAGCACGGTACTATTTTTCTACCAGCTCGGCCGCTGACTGCAATTTGTGCCGGATTCCAAAGGCCCGCCATGCAAATGGCGGGCTTTTTGCTTTCGGTGCGCTTACATATTGCAAGCGTTTGTGTGCAGCGCCGCAATAAGCTGCCAAATGCCTTGGCGCGGTAATCCTTGCTCGGCATAATCGGGGCGCGTTTTTCGGACGTGCGAGGCGCCGTCCGCTTTCTTACCCGATTGATCACCACTAAAAGGACCGACGCGTGAGTCTCTGGTTTCTGGTATTCCTGAGCGTCCTGCAGGGCGTTACCGAACTCTTCCCCGTCAGCAGTCTCGGCCACACGTTGCTCGTGCCGGCGCTGTTCGGCATGCACATCGACAAGCACGCACCGCAATTGCTGCCGTTCCTCGTCGCGCTGCACCTTGGCACCGCGCTTGCGCTGTTGTGGTATTTCCGCGCGCGCTGGATCGCGCTGATCGGCGGCTTCTTTGCACAGCTCGGCGGTCGGAAGAACGACGACGGGCACCTGATGTGGGCGCTGATCATCGGCACGATTCCGACCGGGATCGTCGGGCTGCTGCTCGAAAAGCGCATCGAGCGCGTGTTCCACGATCTGCGCATCGTCGCGATTGCGCTGATCGTGAACGGCGTGCTGCTGTGGATCGGCGATCGCATCCAGCGCAGCCGCGCGCATCAGCCGCCGGAGAAGATGACGTTCAAGCAGGCGTTCTTCGTCGGCCTTGCGCAGATCGGCGCGCTGATTCCGGGTTTCTCGCGCAGCGGGCTGACGATGATTGCGGGCAACGCGGCCGGGCTGACGGCCGAGAAGGCGGCGGAGTTTTCGTTCCTGCTCGGCACGCCGATCATTTTCGCGGCGGGTGTGCTCGAATTGCCGAAGCTGTTTCATGCGCGGGATCAGCTCGCGGATGCGTTGCTGGGCGGCGTATTGACTGCGATCGCCGCTTATCTGAGCGTGCGGTTCCTGATGCGCTATTTCGAAGGGCGCGGTCGGCTCGCTTCGTTCGGCGTGTATTGCGTGATTGCGGGGCTGTTCTGCCTCGGATGGTTCATGCTGCATCCGCAGCCGGTTTGAGCCTGCCGCGCCGGTCGCGCGTCGCGCGTGATATGACGCGATGATCAGGTATAATTTTGGGCTCGGCTTCATGCCGGGCCCGTTTCGTTTCGGGGCTTTGAATGTCGCGGTCGTGTTTGCGTTGATCGAAGCCTCGTATGTCACATGCGGTCCGGGTCCCGTGGCCGTGTCTTTTCTCCGCGACCGCCCTTAGCTCAGTTGGATAGAGCAACGGCCTTCTAAGCCGTAGGCCGCAGGTTCGAATCCTGCAGGGCGGGCCAGTCAAATCAAGCGCTTGGCTGTAGTTCTCTATAGTCTCGACTGTCATGTTCGCGCTCGCGCAACCGTGGTGTACCGGATTTCGTCAATCGCGACTCCCCGCGTCACTGCAATCGTATACTCGACAGGTCGGAGAGGTTGCGCTGGCTACAGCCTGTGCGACCTCCTACGCACGGTCCAATGATTGGCCTTAGGCCATACCCGAGCGAGATGGCGCCAGGTGTTCATCGAGCGGGCGCGGCGTTCACTTTCTTCATCGGCAGCAAGACGCGGATTCGTGTGCAAGCGCGGCGCGCTCTTGAGAGGGAGGTGGGCCTGAAAGCCCACCGCTCCATCGGTCAACTCTTGGCGTCGATGCAAATGAAGCCGTTCGTTCTCGACGAATTGACATCTGAAGCGATTAGCCCCGAGCTGGAACTGACATCTGGTTTGCGCGTTCCTTTGCCTGACTGTCTTCAAGGCGCTTCAGTCGGAACTTGTAGATGCACGAGATCGTTAGCGCAAGCACGAGAACATTCTTTACGAGAACCTCGAAGTCGTGGACTTGGTCGCCCACCATCGCGATTGCACGCTTATCGATAGCTATCGATAAGATGAGTACTGCTACAGCCATCACGACAAGAATTATCGAAACAATCGCCATCGTATCTACTTTCTCGGCATCTTTGCTTTCCGATTGAAGGTAGACGGCACGGATTGAATCTCGAGACGCGTCAATGAACGCGATCACCGCGACGAACATGGCCTCTGAGCCACCGAATACGGACATCATGTCGCCACCGCCCAAAATCGCAGTGACGATGAACAGGATGACAAGCGGAACCGTCGTGTAAAACACTTGCACTATCGCCGAAAGTGCAGATTCGAAAACTTCTAGCAATTTCTTCGTGCCCTTGACGCGCACGGCAGGCGTCGAATTCATAGGCGGCTCGGTTTCCTCTATTGAAATGAGGGATAACGACAAAACATGGTCTGACTTGAATGACCGACGAGATTTAGCTGTTTGGGACGTAAATTTTCGAGCGCCGCTAGTTCTGGTTGACGGTGGATGGGTCATCGCGTTCTTCCATTCGTGCCGGTACGCGGCCCACCTAGCCACGACGTTGCGCGACGTCAGCCAGACTAGTTTTAGCGCGGCCTTGCCCGGCCGGAGGCAGCCGTCGAATCGATGACACCTCGAAACTGCACGGGCAGCGGCACGCCGCTTTGTCCGAGCATTGCTGCTTTCGAACGACCGTGCTAAATTCCCCGAGCACTGCAATCAACGATCGATCATCCGGCGCCGGTAATCGGCGTCGACGGGCGTGCAGCTGTATCGCCGGTAGCTGGCAGCCGTAATGGAACAAGCATTGATCGAGCATCCGCGCGTCGACGGTTCGCGCATCGATGACCGTCGGCTGCGCGGCGGCCGTCGCGACAGCTTGGCGACGTCCCGCGCTCGTTCGCGTTCCTGCTGTACGAACGGCCCGATGCCGATGCGCCGGCGGCGGTGTCGCGTGATGCGGAGCACGGCCGCAAGACGGTTGACCAGGTGCTCGACCCGAGGCAGCGTCCGACATCCGCTCCGTCAGCATCGCATGCGGCACGCGCCAACGCGACGCGCTGCACTTCGACGGCAACCGCACGCTAGCGATTGCCGATTGCCGATTGCCGATGTCGAGCACCGCCGTGCGTGCCTTCACGGAAGCCGGCCTGATCGCTGCGGGGCGCGTCCCGCTGACGCATCGCTGCGCGGGTGTTCCGCGCGAGGAGAGACGAACATGAAAGCCTTGTTGTGCACGGCATTCGGCCCGATCGACCGCTTGCGTATCGACGACGTCGCGCTTCCGGAACCGGCCGCGGGCCAGGTACGAATCCGCGTGAAAGCGGCGTCGCTCAATTTCCCCGATGCACTGATCGTGCAGGGGCTGTACCAGGTGAAGCCGGCACTGCCGTTCTCGCCCGGTGCGGAATTTGCCGGCGTGATCGACGCGGTCGGCGAAGGCGTAAGCGACTGGCGGCCTGGCGACGAGGTGGTCGCGTTCACCGGCCACGGCGGCTTCGCGCAGCAGTGCGTGGCCGATGTGCACCAGATCGCGGCGCTGCCGCCGGGAATGACGTTCGAGCAGGGGGCGGCACTCGTGCTCGCGTACGGCACGTCGCTGCATGCGCTGCAGCAGCGCGCGCGCCTGCAGGCCGGCGAGACGCTGCTGGTGCTCGGCGCGGCCGGCGGCGTCGGACTGGCCGCGATCGAGATCGCGAAGGCGCTCGGTGCGCGCGTGATCGCGGCCGCGTCGAGCGCGGAGAAACTCGCGTTGTGCCGCGAAGCCGGCGCCGACGATACGATCGACTACGCGATCGACGACCTGCGGCGCCGCGTCGACGAACTGACCGGCGGACGCGGCGCGGATGTCGTCTACGATCCGGTCGGCGGCGCGTACACCGACGCGGCGCTGCGCGCGACCGCGTGGCGCGGCCGGTTCCTCGTGGTCGGGTTCGCCGCCGGCGAGATTCCGAAGATCGCGCTGAATCTGGCCCTGCTCAAGGAGCGCGACATCCTCGGCGTGTTCTGGGGCGACGCAGTGCGGCGCGACCCGGCGCAGCACGCGGCGAACATGCGTCAGCTCGCGCAATGGTTCGCGCTCGGCAAGATCCGGCCTGCGATCACCGAGCGCGTGCCGCTGTCGGCCGCGGCCGACGCGATCGCGCGGATGGCGAACCGGCAGGTCAAGGGCAAGGTCGTGATCCTGCCGGACGCGTGATCGCGCCGCTTCCTGACGGCGCTGCCGTGCGACCCGGTCGCGCGCCGCGCGCGATCGTCGATTATTCTTCGTGTGTCGTTATCGGAGTCGTTGAGCATGCAACCATTATCGAATCTGCCGCCGGCCATCGCCAAATCGCTCGACGCATGGCACGCGATGCTCGCGCGCAAGGATTTCGGCGAGCTTCACACGATTGTCCATCCGGACGCCGTGTTCCGCTCGCCGATGGCATTCAAGCCGTATGGACCGGCGCCCGCACTGCTGCTCGCATTGCGCACGGTCGTCACGATTCTCGAGAACTTCGAATACCATCGCCAGTTCGCCGATGACGACGGCACGAGCATCGTCCTCGAATTCAGCGCGACGATCGGCGACAAGCGGTTGAAGGGCATCGACATGATCCGTTTCGACACCGACGGCCGGATCGTCGAATTCGAGGTGATGATCCGTCCGTTCAATGCGCTGCAAGCGCTCGGCGCGGCAATGGGCGCGCGGCTCGGGCAGCAGTTGCCGGCGTTCAAGGTCGGCGAGTGAGCGCCGGTGATCGACGGCTGTGAGGCCGCGGAGCGTCGCGCGCCGCACCGTCATCAGGCGCGTGAGGTCGTAGTCGCGCGATCTTGAAGATCATCCATCAGCACGCGGGCGCGTCGTCGCGAAACGCCGGCAGCGTGCGCGACGGCAGCGTCATCACGAAGCGTGCACCGCCGAGCGGCGAATCCTCGAGCCGCACGCCACCGCCATGTACGAGCGCAACGCGCCGCACGATCGCGAGCCCCAAGCCGAACCCGCCGGTCTCCCGGTCGCGGCTCGAGTCGAGCCGCTGGAACGGCTCGAACACGCGCGCGCGGTCGGCAGCCGGAATACCGGGGCCGTCGTCGTCGACGCTCAGCACCAGCGCACCGGACGCATCTTGCGTCGCCGACAGCAGTACCGTGCGCGACGCATAACGCGCGGCGTTGCGGATCAGGTTCAACAGCGCACGCGCGACGAGTTTCGGATCGCAAACGTGAGTCGCGGGCGCGCCGGTTGTCGATACACCGAGCGTGAGACCGCGATCGGCGATGTCGTTCGCGACGTTCCCGGCCACGCTGTCGATCAGGGCGTCGATGACGACGTCCATCGGCGCGAGTTCGCTCGCGCCTTGTTCCAGCCGCCCGATCGTCAGCAACTCGGTGACGAGTTCGTCGAGTTCGCGCACGTCGCGCCGCAGTTCGTCGCGGCGTTCGCGCATCCGGCCGCTGTCGTCGGCGTCGGTGAGCAGCGCGAGACCGAATTCGAGGCGGGCGAGCGGCGTCTTCAGCTCGTGCGAGATGCCGTGCATCATCTCGCGCTGTTGCTTGATCGACGCCTCGATCCGATCGGCCATGTCGTTGAATTGCTGCGAGAGCTCATAGATGTTCGACCGCCTGGACAGCTTCACGCGTGTCGACAGCTGGCCCGCGCCGAACGAATGCGCGGCGGCCTGAAGCTTGCGCAGGTCGCGCCAGTGATACGAAATCCACAGCGCGACGGCGAACAGTGCCGCGAGTGCGGTCATCCCGTATGCGTAGATCTGGATGTCGAGGTCGGCCGGCGCGATCGGGCGCGCATGCAGCACCGAGCCGTCCGCGAGCGGCATGTAGTAGTTTCTGCGGTCGTAGCTGATCGCGATCCGGCCGGCGTCCAGATCGCGCAGCGGCGCGCCGGTGAGTCGGGCGCGCGCGTAGGCCATCGTCACGAAACCGAATCGTTCGTTGCCGTGCTGCGCGAGTTCACGCAACGCAAGAGAGCGCTTCCCGCCAGGATGGCGTTCGAGGTAGTCGTTCAGAACGAACGCGTACGTAGTCAGCGCGTTGCGCTGCGCCTGTGCGACGCGCTCGTAGAAGATCCTGTTGAACGACCATTGGATGAATATGATTGCGGCCGCGCAGCACAGAATCACGATGAGGTACAGCTTGATCAGCGAGCGAAGCATTCAGTCATCCCACGCAGAAGGGCTGAACAGGTAGCCGCGGCCCCAGATCGTCTTGATCCGTTGCGGCTCCGACGAAGCGTCCTCGAAGCGGCGGCGCAGCTTCGAGATGCCCGAATCGACCGAGCGGTCGATGCCGTCGAATTCGATTCCGCGCAGCTGCTTCAGGATCGCGTCGCGACTGAGCACCGTGCCGGCCGCGCGGGCGAGAATCAGCAGCAGATTGAACTCGGTGGTTTTCAGCTCGACGGGTTCGCCGCGCCACGTGACCGTGCGGTTCGGCGGTGAAATCGCCAATTCGCCGAACACGAGCTCGTGCGCCGGCGTGTCGGCGTGCGGGTCCGGTACGGTGGGCTGCGCGCGACGCAGCAGTGCGCGGGCCCGCGCCACCAGCACGCGCGGCTCGATCGGTTTCGTCACGTAGTCGTCGGCGCCGATTTCGAGGCCGGCGACCTGATCGTAGACGTCGGCGCGCGCGGTCAGGATCAGCACCGGTACGTTGGTGAACGCGCGCATGCGCCGGCAGACTTCCATCCCGTCGAGATGCGGCAGCATCAGGTCGAGTATTACGAGTGCGGGCCGGTGTTCGCGTACCGCGGCGACGGCGAGATCGCCGCGGCGCACGACCGTCACGTCGAACTCGTAGCCGTCGAGGTATTCGCGCACGAGGCGCGCGAGGCGGTCGTCGTCCTCGATCAGCAGCACGCGATGTTTGAGCGGATTGTCGTTCATGTGTCTCCTCGGAATGCACGCGTGGTCCGTCGCCCTCCCGGGCGGCGCGGCGCGCGGCACGCGAATTCTATCCGCCGTTCGGAACGTGCGGGCAGACGCACGACAATCGGGAACACTCGAACACAATTGGGCACACATTTTCCGCAGATTCCGGACAGTCGGGCCGAGCGGCCGAACCTAGACTTCGGTCTCCTTCACTTCCTGTCCAGATATCGTGCGTCCATCCCTCCGCTCCCTGCGCTATTGCATGCCGCTTGCCGGCCTCACGCTTGCCGCCATCGCTCATGCCGAAAACCAGTATGCGATATCGCTCGGCGGCGGCTTCGCACCGCGCTACGAGGGAAGCAACCAGTATCGTGCGGTCGTCGGACCGTCGTTTTCGGCGATGTTCGGCAACGGCTTCTTCATCGATACCGGCGCAGGCGCCGGCTACCGTCTGAGCCTGCCCAACGGCGCGTTCGTGTCGGCGGCGCTGGGTTACGACGCGGGCCGCGCCGACGAAAACCGCTTCGGCCTGCCGGGCTCGGACCACCTGAAGGGTATGGGCCGGGTTCCGGGATCGGTGCTCTTCGGCTTGCGCGCCGGCGTGAAGCTGCTGGATGGCGGCGAGCTGACGATCGCGGTCGACGCGCCGGTCACGCATGCGTCGCGCGGCTTGTCCGGCCATGTCGATCTCGCGGTGCCGATATTCGAGGCCGGACGGCACGCGCTCGTCGCGACGGGCAGCGTACACGCAGGCACGGGGCGCTATATGCAGACGTTCTACGGTGTGACGGACGCGCAATCGCTGGCAAGCGGTTTCAGGCCGTATTCGACGAGCGGCGGCGTCGACAGCGCGACGCTGTCGCTCGCGTGGAACTGGGATGTGTCGCGTCATTGGGCGGTGCGCGCGACCGGCGGCTTCACTCGTCTACTCGGGCGTTATGGCGACAGCCCGATCGTGCAGACGCGCAGCAATTACTACGGGATGGCCGGCGTGACGTACAAGTTCTGAACGGAACGCACGCGTGCATCGCGCAGGACGGACGCATGCGCCAGTGCCGCGGTTGAGGCGGATCGCGTGCGGTAACATGCGTGCGGGTCCGGCGCGTCGCCAGTCCTGCGACACGCGTACGCCGGAATCGCGGGACCGCCTCGTGAAGCGCCGCCGTTCGCTGCCCGCACCCGCGAGCAGGCGGCTCGCGTCCCGCATGCAGCCGATGACGTACGAAATGACCGGCAGCCCGCATCATGCGTCGCATGAACGGCTGCGCAGGGCCACGGAGAAACCGATGAAGAACACGATCGCGATGATCGTTGCGCTCGTTGCAAGCGCAACCTTTGCAGGATGTGCGGATATGAACACGAAGCACCGGAACGCCACCGCAGGCGGTGCGGTAACGAGTCCCGCGCCGTCGGGCGCCGCGGCGACGTGCGGCGCGGATGCCGCCCCGGACGACGCGCTGATCGGCAAGACCGAGGCCGATGCGGCGCAGCTGCTCGACGGCTGCCTGTGGCGCGTGCTCGAGCGTGACGGCAAGTCGTTGCCGGGCACGATGGATTACCGCGCGGAGCGCCGCGATCTAGGCATTCGGGACGGCAAGGTGATCTGGGTCCGGCGCGGGTGAGCGCGGCGGCCGGCCGGCATGCGGCGCGATGAGAATCGGGCCGTGCGAACGGACGCGCGGGGCGTGAATTCGCGGATGTCGCGGAATTCGCGCGACGGTGCGCCGCTGTCAGGCGCAATGGGCGTGACGAATACGGGGCGATTGACGTCCCGCTGCCGGCGTGCGCACTTCAGCGTGAGTTGCTCGGACGACCGGCCATGCGTAGCAACATGAACGTGCGCGAACTCGCGCGGGCCTCGGCAAGATGATTGCCCCGCCGCGCATGCGCAACCGGCGTGCGTGTTACTTCGAGATATACCAGAGCGCGTCGGCGCTCGTGCGCGTGGACGGCGCAGCGGTTGCCGGCGTGGGTGCGGACGGCGGCGGTGTGGTCGACGTGACCGCAGTGGGCCATGTGGCAGGTGCGTTCGCCGAGGTCGATACGGGCGCCGTGTTCGCGGCGCCGGACGTCGATGCCGATCCCGACGTCGATGACGTGTTCAGATACCACAGCGCATCGGCGGACGCCGTGCGCTTGGCCGGTGCGGATGCGGACGCATTCGCGGCTGCGGGCTTTGCAGCAGGTGTCGCGATCGCGCCCGAACGCTGTCCTCCCGTGCTCGCCCCGGCGCCCGCCTGCGCCGTCATCCCGGCGGCGCCGCGCTGCGCACGCGCTTCGAACGGCCCAAGCTGGAAGATTAACGTTTGCGCCGGACGGGTCAGGACGGCATACGGAAACTGCAGCTCCCACGACATCAGCACGCGGCCCGACGACGTTTCGGTGAAGATCGCCGGCACGTGTTTCATGTCGCTGAACTGCACGTAGATGCGCGCGCCGTCGTCGAACACCTGGGTCGGCTTCGCCTGGTCTGCACCGGTGATGGTCCAGCCGAAGTTGTACGTGCCGGCCGGACCGGCAGGTCCGCCTTGCGGCTGCGGCGGCGGGGCGGCCGGTGCGAGCGAGCGCGCACGCGCGACGGGCGGCGCCGACACGCTCAGGCTCGCGAACGGGTTGTACGCCTGCACCTGTTGCGGCGGCGTGAAGGAGGGCGGCAGGATGGGCATGGGAGTATCCGGCGAATCCGGCAAGGTCCGGATTGCATCATAGACCTTGCGGGCATACGCGAGGCGCTTGTCGGGCGACGAGGAGTTGTACGCGCCGATCGCGTTCCAGTTCGCGCCGAGCTGGCGGATGTTCTGCGACAGAATCCACGCGCCGACGTAAGCGTTCGTGCACGCGTCGAACAGGCTTTCGCGCGTGATTCCTTCGCGCGCGAGCGTCGGCAGCCACGTGCTGTTGATCTGCATCAGGCCGATGTCGACGGTGCCGTTCGTGTTGGTGTTGACCGCGTTCGGATTCATCCCCGATTCGACCTGCGCGATGCCGCGCAGCAGGCTCACGCTGACTTTCTGAAACGTGGCCGCATCGTCGAGGCAGTCGGCCCGCGCGAGCGCGTGCAGCGCGCACGACAGCGCGATCGTCGCGGCGAGCTTCGGCGTGGCGTGGCTGATCGAACGGATAGTCTGACGCGGCATGACAGGTTGGGGCGGGATCCGGCCGCCCGGTGCAAGGAAATTACGCAGACGCGAAGTGTGCCATAGCGAAAGGGCAAATGGCTCGCATCAAACTTTCCTTTGCAATTACAGCCGCATTTGTCGCGTATTTTTTCGCGCGGCGTTATTGCAGCGCAACGTAATGGAATCAGCAAGAATGGCGGCTTTTGCGAACCCCCGCGCGGCGTTGCTGTCGTGAACGTGACGCGACACGTCACTTATGCCGCGAATGCAGCAATGAAAAGAATGGCCGAAGCCGGACGACCGCCGCGCGCCCGTGACGGGCGGCGAAAACGAAAGCGGCGGCCGCAGCCGCCACGTCGATGCGTCGCGCCGCGCGCTCCGGCAGCGGGAATTCGCGCTGCGCTGTCGCGGCCGTCCGCGCGATATCGCGCGCAGCCGGCCGATGGCGGTCAGAAGCGGTGACGCAGGCCGAGATTGACCATCGTCTGCGAACTCGTGCCCGCATAGCCGTACGACCCGATCGACGCCTGCGCGGCCATCGATCCGCCGTTGCCGTCGCCGGTCTGGCCGCTCGCATGCTGGTACGCGGCGGTCAGATACACGTCGGTGCGCTTCGACAGCGTGTAGTCGGCGCCGGCCGACACCTGGTGATACGTCGCGGACGTATCGCCGCCGGAGCGCGTATAGCTGTAGCCGAGGCCGACCAGCAGCGCATTGGTCGCCTGGTAGTTCACGAAGCCTTGCCCGGTGTTGTAGTGCTCGTTCGAGCTGAACGCCGAGCTTGCGTCGCGGCGATATTGCGCGTTGCTGTAACCGACGCCGAACGTGAACGGGCCGGCGACGTACTGTCCCGCGATGCGTGCGATGCCGATCGAATGCGCGCTCGCATACCCGTTGTTGATCGGACCGTCGAAGGTGCCGTCCGACGAACTGGTCCAGCCGTTGCGCAGCCCGTTCGACGCAGGGCTGTTGGTCGCGTGGAAGTAGCCGCCCGCGACGCTGAACGGACCGTTGTTGTACGACACGGCGGCCGAATACGACTGCGCGGCGCCGGTGCTGCCGGCGATTCCGCCGAACGAGTACATCGCCGCGAACTGCAGGCCCGCATAGACGGCCGACGTGTACTTCACCGCATTGTCGACGCGGAAGCTGTTGTCGTAGTTGTCGACGTCGCCCGCCGTCGCGAACACGCTGCCGAGATAGTTGTCGGCGGTGATGCCCTGCACGAGATCGACGAGCGGATCGTACTGGCGACCGAACGTGAGCGTGCCGTAGCGCTCGCTCGTGAGTCCGACGAATGCTTGCCGGCCAAAGAGCCGATTGCCCTGGCCCTGCCGGCCGGTGCTCGGATCGAACCCGTTCTCGAGCTGGAACAGCGCCTTCAGCCCGCCGCCGAGATCCTCGGTGCCCTTCACGCCCCAGCGGCTGCCCGCGAGGTTGCCCGCGCTGCTGTTGCCGAGCATCCACGCGTTGTCCTTGCCCTGCGCGTGGTTCACGTACGTGAGCGACGTGTCGATCACGCCGTACAGCGTGACGCTCGACTGCGCATGCGCAACGGGCGTCGCCGCGACTGCTGCAAGCGATATCAGCGAGAAGGTCGTGCGTTTCATTTCATCTCCTTGCGTATTGATTGGCCGGGGTTGCTTGCCCGAACCGGAATGGCAGGAGACTACCGAGCCGTCGTCGAACGGCAAAAATGAAATTCTCCGATGTGACCTAAAGCAGACAGTCGCATGCTGCGACAAGCTCCATTGAGAGATGCGCACTATTGAGCGACGTGTATCAATCGGGCCGAATTTTGGAATGGTGCGGCGCGCGTATTGCCGGATTCGAGATAATTCGACGTGAATTCGTGTTGAACGGCACGGTCGGCGCGTTTGTCGTCGATTCGTCAATTAATTATTGAAGGAATTGGATCGCGCGCGGCGTGGCAGATATGCTATTTACGTGCGCGCTGCCTACCAGGAACCCATATGGACAGTCACATCGCACCGGTGGAGCTGAACAAGGCTTACCGTCTCCTCAACCACGGTCCGACCGTGCTCGTGTCGGCACGCCACGACGGCGTCGACAACGTGATGGCCGCCGCGTGGGCGTGCGCGCTCGATTTCCTGCCGCCGAAGCTGACCGTCGTGCTCGACAAATCCGCGAAGACGCGCGAACTCGTCGAGCGCAGCGGCGCGTTCGTGATCCAGATACCGACGGCCGCGCAGCTGCGGCTCACGCATGCGGTCGGCAGCCGCAGTCTCGCCGAGCAGCCGGACAAGCTGCGCGAGGCGGGCGTCATGCTGTTCGACGTCGAAGGGCACGACCTGCCGTTCGTCGCCGGCTGCTCGGGCTGGCTCGCGTGCAAGCTGATTCCCGAACCGCACAACCAGCAGACCTACGACCTGTTCATCGGCGAAGTGATCGGCGCGTGGTCCGACACGCGCGTGTTCCGCGATGGCCACTGGTATTTCGAATCGGCCGACCCGGCGCTGCGCAGCCTGCACTACATCGCGGGCGGCAACTTCTACGCGATCGGCGAATCGCTGCACGTCGACCCCGATCGGACGGACGCGCAGTAAGCGACGCGGCAGTACCGCCCGGTCGTCCGAAGTGCGCGATTCAGCCGCGCTTTTTCAACGCCGCGAGCATCGCGCCGGCGAATGCCGCGGCGACGCGCGGCAGCGTGCGTCCGCGTTTCGCGACGAGCGCGATCGGGCGCACGAACGCCGGGTCGTCGATCGGCTTGGCGACGAGGTCCGGCTCGGCGCGCACTTCACGCGCGGTCGCGGGCAGGATCGTCACGCCGAGGCCGCCGCGCACCATCGCGACGGCCGTCATCATGTACGTCGGCTCGCACGCGATCTCGGGCGTGCAGCCGGCCGTCTCCAGCGCGCGATCGACGACGCTGCGCACGCTCGTGCCGCGCGCGGTCAACACGAGCGGCACGGCCGCGACGTCGGCGGTGCGCACGCGGCGCTTGTGCGCGAGCGGATGATCCTTCGGGCACACGGCGACGAGCCGGTCCGCGCCTGCATACAGCACGTGCAGCGACGCGTCGAACGTATCGCCGCCGGTCAGCCCGAGATCGGCCTCCTCGTTGCGCACCAGCGCGGTAACGAGGCTCGCGACGCCGTCGCGAATGTCGAAACCCGCGCGCGGCACGTCGCGGCGGAATGCCTGGATCAACTCCGGCAGCAGGCTGGACGCGAACGTCGGCAGGCACGCGAGCCGCACGGTGCCGCTCGCACCTTCCCCGAGCGCCCGTGCATCGCGCAACACGCGCTCCATGTCGTCGAGCGAGCGTTGCAGCAGCGGCAGCAGTTCGCGCCCGGTCTGCGTGAGCGCGACGCTGCGGCTGTTGCGGTCGAACAGCCGCGCACCGACGATTTCCTCGAGCCGACGAATCTGCACGGTCAGCGCCGGCTGCGACAGATGCAGCCTCGCAGCCGCGCGCGTGAAGTTGCCGGCGTGCGCGACGGTGACGAATGCGCGAATGTCGCGAAGGTTGAGATCCATAATCGTTCGTGATTGCTGCGATCAAATCATTTCAATTGTACTATTGCTGCGCCGACCTTACGCTCGTGCCCAATAAAAGACAAGGTAGGAGACACCGATGCTGCCGTTACTCGGGCTGGGCACGATCGTGGTGCTGCTGGCCGCGATCCTGTCCAAACGCATGTCGCCGCTCGTCGCGCTGATCATCGTGCCGATCGCGGCGTCGCTGATCGGCGGCTTCGGGCTGCACACGAGCAAATTCGTGATCGACGGGCTGAAGGGCCTTGCGCCCGTGGTCGGGATGTTCGTGTTCGCGATCCTTTATTTCGGGACGATCACCGATGCCGGGACGCTCGATCCAATCATCGACCGCATCCTGCGCGCGGTCGGCACGCGGCCGACGCGGATCGTGATGGGCACGACGCTGCTCGCGCTGCTGATCCACCTCGACGGCTCGGGCGCCGTGTGTTTCCTCGTGACGATTCCGGCGGTGCTGCCGCTGTACGACCGGCTGAAGATGGATCGTCGCGTGCTGGCCGCCGCGGTGTCGATGGCTGCCGGGATCAACTTCCTGCCGTGGACGGGCCCGATGATCCGCGCGTCGGCGTCGCTGCACGTGCCGGTGTCGGCGCTGTTCAATCCGCTGATTCCGGTGCAGGCGATCGGGCTCGCGTTCGTGTTCGGCGTCGCGTACTGGCTCGGGCGGCGCGAGGAGAAGCGGCTCGGCCTGACGCGCGACGATGCGTCGATCCCGCTGCCCACGCGCGAGCTGAGCGCTGACGAGCGGGCGTTGCGCCGGCCGCACCTGTTCTGGTTCAACCTCGTGCTGACGCTCGTCGTGCTCGGCACGATGGTCGTGATGGGCGAGAAGATTCCGCCCGCGATCATGTTCATGGTCGGGCTGTGCATCGCGCTGATGGTGAACTACCCGGACGTCGACATGCAGAGAAAGCGCATCGACGCGCATGCGCGCGCGGCGCTGATGATGGCCGGCATCCTGCTCGCGGCCGGCGTGTTCACGGGCATCATGCAGGGCAGCGGGATGCTGAAGGCCATGGCGCAGGCAGCGGTCGGCTTCGTGCCGCCGTCGATGGCCGGCCATATCCCGGTTGCGCTCGGCCTCGCGTCGATGCCGCTCAGCATGCTGTTCGATCCGGATTCGTTCTATTTCGGCGTGCTGCCGGTGATTGCCGAAGTGGCCGGCCAGCTCGGCGTGCCGGCCGTGCACGTCGGGCAGGCGGCGTTGCTCGGCCAGATGACGACCGGGTTCCCGGTCAGCCCGCTGACGCCCGCGACGTTCCTCGTCGTCGGCCTGTGCGGCATCGAGCTCGCCGAGCACCAGAAGTTCACGTTTCCGCTGTTGTTCGGCGCGTCGATCGTGATGACGATCGCGTCCGTCGCGCTCGGCGTTTTCTGATTTTTCCCCGGTGCGCGAGCGCCGGATGACGGTACGGACATGACTGCACAGCCTCTACACGAACGTTGCGTGCGCATCGGCGCGGGCGCCGGTTACTCGGGCGACCGGATAGAGCCCGCGGTCGAGCTGGCCGAACACGGGCAGCTCGACTATCTGGTTTTCGAATGCCTCGCCGAACGCACGATCGCGATCGCGCAGCAGACGCGGCGCAACGACCCGTCGCTCGGCTACGATCCGCTGCTCGACGCGCGCATGCACGCAGTGCTGCCGGTGGCGGCGGCGAAACGCGTGCGCATCGTGTCGAACATGGGCGCCGCGAATCCGCGTGCGGCAGCGCGGCGCACCGCGCAGATCGCACAGTCGCTCGGCATCGCGGGGCTGAAGATCGCGGCGGTCGAAGGCGACGACGTGCTCGACGTCGTGCTGCGCGGCGCGTTTCGCTTCGAGGAGTCGGGCGACGAAGTCGCCGCGTATCGCGACCGCATCGTGTCCGCCAATGCATATCTCGGCGCCGCGCCGATCGTCGCTGCGCTCGCGGCCGGCGCGGACGTCGTGCTGACCGGGCGCGTCGCCGATCCGGCGCTGTTCGCCGCGCCGCTGATCCATGCGTTCGGCTGGCGGATGGACGACTGGAACGCGCTCGGCCAGGCGACGGTGGTAGGCCATCTGCTCGAATGCGCGGGGCAGGTGACGGGCGGTTATTTCGCGGACCCCGGCTACAAGGACGTGCCGAATCTCGCTCGGCTCGGGTTTCCGATCGGCGAGGTCGCGGCCGACGGCTCGGTCGTGATCACGAAGGTGCCGCATGCGGGCGGCCGCGTCAGTGCGGCGACGTGCAAGGAACAGCTGCTGTACGAGATTCACGATCCGGCGCGCTATCTGCAGCCCGACGTCGTCGCGGATTTCACGCGGGTGAGCGTCGCCGAAGAAGCGCCGGACCGCGTGCGCGTGAGGGGCGGGCGCGGCAGCGCGCGTACCGATACGCTGAAAGTGTCGGTCGCTTACGTCGACGGCTGGATCGGCGAAGGCCAGATCTCGTACGGCGGCCCCGGTGCGCTGGCGCGTGCGCGGCTCGCACGCGACATCGTCCGCGAGCGGCTCGCGCTCACCGGTGTCGCTGCGACCGAGCTGCGCTTCGATCTGATCGGCGTCGATGCGCTGTATGGGGACGCGACGCCCGCCATGCGCGGCGAGCCGGCCGAGGTGCGCGTGAGGGTCGCGGGCCGGACGGCGACTGCGGCCGAGGCCGCGCGCATCGGCAACGAAGTCGAGACGCTTTATACGAACGGGCCGGCGGGCGGCGGCGGCGCGTTCAAAGCGGCGCGCGAAGTGATCGCGGTGCAGTCGGTGCTGCTGCCGCGCGCGGCCGTGACGCCGTCGTTTTCATTCGTGGAGGCATGATGCAACTGCGTGAACTGGCGCATGCGCGTACCGGCGACAAGGGCAATACGCTGAACGTGTCGGTCATCTGCCGCGATCCGCGGCACTACGAACACCTGCGCGCGCATCTCGATGCGCGGGCGGTGAAGGCGTGGCTCGGCGGGATCGTGCACGGCGACGTCGTCCGCTACGAGCTGCCGGCGCTCGCCGCGTTCAACTTCGTGCTGCACGATGCGCTCGGCGGCGGCGTCACGCGCTCGCTTGCGCTCGACGCGCACGGCAAGTCGGTGAGCGCCGCACTGCTCGCGATCGACGTGCCGGAGCCCGCGTGATCGCGTAAATCGCGGGATGCCGTCGCGCCCGGCGCGCGGCGTCGACGTCGCGGTTCGGTTGCATGGCCCGTCGCGCAGCGGTCGGGCAGGTCGATACCGGCCGGGTCTGCGTGGAATCGGCGGGGGCTTCCGGCTTGATCGCTGCGCAGGATCTGGCAGCGGGATGGATGTGCCGCAAGGGGCGCCCACATTTTTTTCGTTGGTCTGACCAGTCTAACCTCAAGTTGGACGGCGGGCGGCCGATAGAACGACTGCGAGCACCCATTGATTACTCGAACAACGCGGCAACGGAGATCATCGTCATCATGCTGTCATCGATTCGCGCCCGGATTCTGGCGACTTGCGTCGCCATCGTCGTCACGGCCCTCGCCGTGACTGGCGGCCTCGTGTATTACGTCGTGAAGCAGCACAACGACGAAACCATCGACCAGAACCTGAAGTCCGTGCTGGCTGGCCATGCAATCGCGATCGACGAATGGATCGCGAGCCGCGCGCAACAGACGCAGGCGCTCGCGGATACGCTGACGGTCGGCGACGGCGATCCGCTGCCCGCGCTGACGCTGCTTGGCAAGTCGGGCGGTTTCCAGGTGCTCACGCTCGGCCAGCCGGATCGCACGGCGGTGTCCAACGTGCCGCTTGCCGCAGGTTACGATCCGACCGCGCGCCCGTGGTACAAGCAGGCCGTCGAGGCCGGCCGGCTCGTCGTCACGGCGTTGTACCTCGACGCGTCGACCGGCAAGCCGGCGTTCGCGTTTGCCGCACCGATCATTCGCGCCGGCACGCTGAAAGGCGTGCTGGCCGCGAGCCTCTATATGGAGCGCGCGAGTGCGATCGTCGCATCGATGCACCCGACGCCGGCAAGCTTTGCATTCCTGGTCGATCGTAGCGGGCGCGTGATTGCAGGCGCGAAGACGGATCTGATCATGAAGCCGGCAACGCAGTTGTCGCCCGATCTGACGCCGGAGCGCCTCGCGGGGCTGCAAGCCGCGCCGGGGCCGGTGGCGGTCGACATCGACGGCGCGACCAAGCTGCTGCGCGCGCAGGCGATCGCCGGCACCGACTGGTCGCTGGTGATGGCGCTCGACCGGTCGGACGTGACGGCCGGCATGCGCGCCGTCGCGACGACGACGCTCATCGCGATCCTCGTCGTCGCGTGCGTGGCGGCCGCGCTCGTCGGCGCATTGACGAACGCGGCATTCAAGCGCGTGCTGCTCGTGCGCGACGCGCTCACCGACGTGGCGAGCGGAAGCGGCGACCTGACGAAGCGGCTCGAGGCCGACGGCTCCGACGAAGCCGCGCAGATCGCGCGCGCATTCAATCTGTTCGCGGAAAAGATCAGCACGATCCTGCTGAAGATCCGCGGCTTCAGCGAATCCGTGAGCGTGGCGAGCGCGGAAATCGCGCAGGGCAACCAGGATCTGTCGAGTCGCACCGAACATGCGGCATCGAGCCTGCAGGAAACCGCCGCCGCGCTCGAGGAGATCGCCGGCACGGCCCGCAATTCGGCCGATTCCGCGACCCAGGTGAACCGGCTTGCGGAATCCGCGTCGGGCGTCGCGCTGCGCGGCGGCGAAGTCGTGAGCCAGGTGGTCGCGACGATGGGCGAAATCACGAAGGCGTCGAGCGAAATCTCGAACATCATTGGCGTGATCGACGGCATCGCTTTCCAGACCAACATCCTCGCGCTGAACGCGGCGGTCGAAGCTGCGCGCGCGAACGAGCACGGGCGAGGCTTCGCAGTGGTCGCGGGTGAAGTGCGCACGCTCGCGCAGCGCAGCGCGCAGGCGGCCAAGGAAATCAAGCAGCTGATCCAGTCGTCGGTCGAGAAGATCGAGGGCGGCTCTGGGCTCGTGCAGACGGCCGGCGCGACGATGGACGAAATCGTCGACGGCGTGCGCAGCATCAGCAGCGTGATCTCCGAAATGACGATCGCCGCGAACGAGCAGAGCACCGGCCTCGCGCAGGTCAACCAGGCGGTGTCGCAGCTCGATCACTCGACGCAGCAGAACGCGGCGCTCGTCGAGGAATCGGCCGCCGCTGCCGCGCTGCTGCGCGAACAGGCGGCGCAGCTCGCGGAGATGGTCGGCGAATTCAAGCTGGCTCGACCGCGGGTCGCCGAGGCGGCAGGGGCGTGAGCGCGCAGTCCGCACGATGCGGGGTCGCGCGCATGGGCGGCCGCTGCATCGTGCCGAACGCGCTGCGCGAAGGCGATTGACGGCCGTGTACGCCACGGGCGGCGTAGCGCCGCCCATGCATCACAGGTACAGATAGCGCACGAGATGGAAGAACACCGGCGCGGCGAAGCAGACGGAGTCGACGCGATCGAGCATCCCGCCGTGGCCCGCGATCATCGAGCCCCAGTCCTTCGTGCCCAGCGAGCGCTTCACGGCCGACAGCACGAGGCCGCCGACGAAGCCCGCGATCACGATCGCGAGCGAGATCCCGAACGCCGCGCCAAAGCCGAACGGCGTTACGCGATATAGCGAGGCGCCGCACAGTGTCGCGAGCAGCCCGCCGCCGATGAAGCCCTCGACCGTCTTCGACGGCGACAGCCGCGGCGCGATCTTGCGGCGTCCGAACAGCTTGCCGACCACGTACTGCAACACGTCGCTGATCTGCACGACGAACAGGAAGAAGAACAGCAGCAGCGCGTTCTGCCCGGTGTAGCGCGGAATGTCGAGAATCAGCACGGCAGGCGCATGGCTGAGGCCGTACACGCACACCATCAGCGCCCAGTTGATCTTCGCGTTGCGGCTCAGGAATTCGCGCGTGTCCTGCGTAAGCGCCGAGACCAGCGACATCGCGAAGAACAGGTGCACCGGAACGAAGATCGAGTACATCCCGTACCAGTTGATCGCGAGCAGCAGGTATTGCACCGGAATCGCGATGAAGAACGCGATGAACAGCGTCGTATGGTCGCTCGCGGTCGTGGGCGTGAGCGTGATGAATTCGCGCAGCGTCAGGTACGACAGCAGCGCGAACACGAAATACGTGACGTTGTTGCCGAGGCCGATCGCGATGACCATGATCGCGATCATCGCCCACCACGCGCGGATGCGCTGGTTGAGGTTGACGATCGTCGCGCTGGTGCCGCCGCTGCGCGCGCCGAGGATCGCGCCGATCACGGTAGCGAGCGCGAGCACGCCGGTGACGCCCGCGACCAGTTCCCAGAAGAGAGTACGCATGAAGAGATCCGGAAAAGGAAAGAAGAGGGCGCCGGGTTCAGCCGGCCGGCCGTTGCGGCGGCGCGAGCGCGACGATCGCGTCGCGCATGCGGGCGAGGAAGGTGGGCTTGTCTTCGCCGGCGCCGAGTGCTTCGTTTGCGCCGAAGTGCACCTTGCAGATCAGCGGGACCGGCCAGATCGTGCCCTTCGGCATGATCCGCTGCAAGTTTTCGAGGTAGACCGGCGCGAGCGCGACGTCCGGAAATTCGGTCGCGAGATGGAACAGCCCGCTCTTGAACGGCTGAGGCAACACGTCGGCGCCGCGCGTGCCTTCCGGGAAGATGATGATCGAGTGGCCTTGCCGCAGCGCATCGCGCACCGGGTCCAACGGATCGCCGCCGCTTTCGCGGTGACGGTCGATCAGCACGACGTTCAGCAGCTTCTGCGCGATGTGACGCTTCAGGTCGCCGCTGTCCCAATAGTCGCGCGCCGCGACGGGCCGCACCACGGCGCGCACGTCGCGCGGCAGCGCGGCGAGGATCGCGAGCGTGTCGATGTGGCTCGTATGGTTCGAGAAGTAGATTTTCTGCGTTGGCGAAGGGGGCGCCTGATGCCAGATCGGATACGCGCCGGCGACGAGCCGCACGATCGACAGCAGGAAATCGCGCTGCCACACGTTGACGATGTTCATCGGCGCGGCGCCTCCTGCGTGCATGCCCGCGCGGCCGCGGATGTGCGGCGGGCGGATTCCCGGAATGCCGGCGCGGCAGGATGCGCGCCGAACGGCCATTGTTCAAGTTTTTTCAAATTCGTGGCTGCCTGTCGCAGGGCCGAGATCACCGGACGATACGCCGCGCACGTTGCGCGCAGGCGTATCGCCGTTCGACGGTGTGATATTCGGCTGTTGCACGAGCGCCCGTTTGCAGTTCGAATGGATTGCTGCATTTGCGGGCCAGCGGATTATCGCGAGTTTCCGCCGAAAACGCCAGATTGCGCGGCGCGCGGCGCAGCTTGACGCATCCGGGCCCGTCGGCGACGATTACGGCCACCCGCCGGCGCCCGCCGCTGGCGGTCGCGCCGCCCGGGGCATGGCGGCGGCAAACGCGTCCGAACGTGCCGAACCAAATAAAACGATGAGCCTCTACGCACTCAAACCGAAATTCCAGAACAAACTGCGTCCGTTCGCGGATTCGCTTGCCGCGCGCGGCGTCACCGCGAACCAGGTCACGTTGTTCGCGGCCGGCGGCTCGATCGTCGTCGGCGCGCTCGCGGGGCTCGGCGTGTTCGCTCGCGTGCTGTTCCTGCTGATCCCGATCTGGCTCTTCGTGCGGATGGCGCTCAACGCGATCGACGGGATGCTCGCGCGCGAACACGGGCAGAAGAGCACGCTCGGCGCATATCTGAACGAGCTCGGCGACGTCGTGTCCGATGTCGCGCTCGTGCTGCCGTTCCTCGCGATTCCCGCATTCGCGCCGGCAGACGTGTGGCTGTTCGCGCTGGCGGCGGTCATCGTCGAATGCGCGGGGCTGATCGGTCCGCTCGCCGGCGCGACGCGCCGTTACGACGGCCCGTTCGGCAAGAGCGACCGTGCGCTCGCGCTCGGCGCGTTCGCGTTGTGGATTGGCTTCGGTTTGCCGGTCGGCGGCGTCGCCGCGTGGCTGTGGCGTCTGCTGATCGTGCTGTCGATCGTGACGGCGGTGCGGCGCGTGCGGGCCGGTGTCGCGGAAGCGGGCGGCTGACGGCGGTCGATCGCCGTGGATGAACCGGCGCCGGACGGCGGCGCCGCAAGATTCGAATAACGAAACGAGAGACATCGGATGAGCACACGCGCGGCGCGCGGCGCCGGCCTCGTCACGCACGACGTCGACACGCGCCTCTATCGCCAGCGGCATTCGCCCAGCCCGCGCGCCGGTCGCGATCGTCCGGTGAATCGCGGTCGGGCGCGCGATCGAGGTGGCGCGGCACGGCCATGCCGATCGGGCGCGTGCGGCGGCGGCCTGAACGGAGTGGGCGCCGCGCGTGCCGCGTTACGCGAGCGTGGGCGCAGCCCGCTGCGTCCGCGTGCGCTTCACCTCGTACATTGCCCGGTCCGCGCGCTCGATCAGCGTGTTCATGTCGGTGCCGTCGTCGGGCAGCATCGCGGCGCCGATGCTGACGCCAAGCCGCAGCGGTTGCCCTTCGAACTCGAACGGTTCGCCGACTTGCCGGGCAAGGCGTACGCGCTGCACGTCGACGTCGTCGCGGCTGCCGACGTTCGGCAGAATTACCGCGAACTCGTCGCCGCCCACCCGCGCAACCGTATCGGAGCGCCGCACGGCGCCGAGCATCCGCATCGCGACCTCGCGCAGCGCGGCGTCGCCCGCGCGGTGGCCGTGGCCGTCGTTGATCGGCTTGAGCCCGTCCATGTCGATGTTGAGGATGCCGAGCCGCCCGTTCGCGCGCAGCGCCGTATGCATCGACTGGCGCAGGCGGTCGTAGAATAGCGCGCGGTTCGGCAAGCCCGTCAGTGCGTCGTGCGTCGCACGCAGGTAAAGCTCGCTGGCCTCGTTGCGCGCCGCGTGGAACATCGCGGCGGCGATCAGGTCGGCCGTGAGCCGCAGCGTGCCGGCGTCGGCGGCCGAAAAGGCGTCGACGTCCGGCGACATCACCTTCAGCACGCCGATCGTCGTATCGGCGTGGGTCAGCGGCATCACCAGCATCGAGCGCAGCCCGACCCGTCGGCAGGCATCGCGATCGACGCGCGGGTCGGTTTCCGAATCGCTGCACTGCAGCAGTTCGCCGCGCGTCACGCACAGGCCCGACAGGCTGCCGGAGCGGCGCAGCCGCAGGCCGAGCATTCCGGCAGCGGAGCCCGATGCGGCGCGGTAGACCATGTCGTCGCCTTCGGCAAACTCGACCGCCGCGCCGCTCGCGCCGGTGAGTTGCGGCACCTGCTCGGTCACGTAGGCCATCACGCTGCCGAGATCGAGGCCAAGTTTCGCGATCTCGGTCTGGACCGCGATGATGCGCAGCAGCGTGTCGGTGGAAGGGGTGGCTGTGTCGACCATTTGATTCAAGTCAGTTTTCCATGGAGAAAGCGCGGCGCCCGGTGCCGGCTTGCGGTACGATACGCGCCGCGCACGCGGCAGCGTTGCTCCGGGCGGCTCGCAACGGGCCGCAGCCGGCATCCGGCCGGTTATCCGGGGCGACGGTTCGGCGCCGGCAGTATGCCGGTCGTCCCGGCCTGCAGCAACGGTGTAATTTTTGCCACTCGATCGCCGCGCGTCGTATTTCCGACCGAACTGAGTTGTTTTTCGCTTCGTCCGTACGAATCAGGATGAGTTTTGTCTCGATTTTGAGATAGTGTGACGAATGTGCGCGCGCCTGTGCCAGGCGAGCGCAGTCTGACCGACCGGTAGCGGAAGAATTCGCCCGATCGTTTCGATAAATGCATTCAGGCCAGACTTTGAGGGGAAGCAGTGGGGATGTGCACTCACGGGCATAGCTGCTTTGCGCGCGCCGGCTGCGGCGCGCTTTATCGCCGAACGACAACGACCACGCGGAGCCGCGCATGAGACCGGCCGCCTCGCTGTTCGTCCTGTCCGTCGCCGCGTTCGGCGCGTTCCATGCGGCCGCGCTATCGGCCGCGCCGGTGCCGGCCGTCGCCGCGGCCTCCGCCGCTTCGGCCACACCGGCTACACCGGCTACACCGGCTACACCGGCTACACCGGCTACACCGGCGCTCGCCAGCGGCGCGTCCGTGCCGCCGTTCGCGGTTGCGCCGGCCGCCGCCAGCGCCCCGGCCGCCGGCCTGCCGGCGACGACGGTGCGCCTGCCGTTCGCGTCGCTCGGCGCGTTCGATCCGGTGCACCTGCGCGGCGCCGACGACGCGCGCACGATCAATGCGGGCGTGCGGCTCGACCGCGTGGTTACCGGCGCGCGGTTGCGCCTGACCTACGCGTATTCGCCGTCGCTCGTGTTCCCGATGTCGCATCTGAAGGTGTCGGTGAACGGCGAGGTGGTCGCGACCGTTCCGTTCGACGCGCCGCGCGCAGGCCGCATGGTCACGCAGGACATACCGATCGATCCGCGCTACTTCTCCGATTACAACCAGATCGGCCTGCGCCTGATCGCGCATTACACGCTCGATCATTGCGAGGATCCGTCGAACTCGGCGCTGTGGGCCGACGTGAGCCCGACGAGCGAACTGATCCTCGACGAAGCGCCGGTGCGCTTGCCGAACGATCTCGCGCTGCTGCCCGCGCCGTTCTTCGACCGGCGCGATAACGGACTGCTGCGGCTGCCGTTCGTGCTGCCTGCGTCGCCCGACTCGGCGACGCTGCGCAGCGCAGGCGTACTCGCGTCGTGGTTCGGCGCGCAGGCCGACTACCGGCAGGCGCGCTTCCCGGTCGCCGCGACGTTCCCGGCGGACGATCAGGCCGTCGTCGTCGGCACGGCCGCGACGCTGCCGGCCGGGCTCGCGCTGCCGTCGGTCAACGGCCCGCTGCTCGCCGTAACCGACAATCCGGCCGCGCCGGGCCGCAAGCTGCTGATCGTGACGGGCCGCACGGCTGCCGAAGTCGACGACGCGGTCGCGACGCTCGTGCTAGGCCGTGCAGCGCTGTCGGGCCCGGCGGCGACGGTTGCGCACGTCGATCTCGGCGCGCCGCGCAAGCCGTACGACGCGCCGCGCTGGCTGCCGGTCAACCGGCCGATCGCGTTCCGTGAGCTCGTGGCGGACCCGCGCGAACTCGAAGTGCGCGGCACGTCGCCCGATGCGATCCGCCTGAACCTGCGCGTGCCGGCCGATCTGCATTCGTGGAACGGCTCGGGCGTGCCGATCACGCTGCGCTACCGCTACACAGCGCCGACCGTGCAGGACAACTCGACGCTCGCCGTCGAGATCAACGACCAGCTGGTGAAGTCGTATCGGCTCGGGCCGGCCCATGCGGAAGACGCGCGCGGCCGCATGCAGCTGCCGCTGCTCGCGGTGCCGGAAGGCCGCGTGACGAGCGACGTCGACATCCCGGCGTTCCGCGTCGGCAGCGGCAACCAGCTGCAGTTCCGCTTCACGCTCGACTCTCAGAAGACAGGGCTCTGCTCGAGCACCGCGACCGAGCCGCAGCGCGCGGCGATCGACCCGGATTCGACGATCGACTTCTCGCACTTCGTCCACTACGCGCAATTGCCGAACCTCGCGTTCTTCGCGAACAGCGGCTTTCCGTTCACGCGTTTCGCGGACCTGTCGCAGACCGCCGTGGTGGTGCCCGACCGGCCGTCGCCGGAGGAGCTCGAAGCCTACCTGACGATGCTCGGCCACATGGGGCAGTGGACCGGCTTCCCGGCGCTGCGCGTGCAGGTCGCGCGGCCCGGCGACGTCGCCGCGCTCGAGGGGCGCAAGGACTTGCTCGTGATCGACGGCTCGCCCGCGTCGCCGCTGCTGTCGCGCTGGCGCACGGCACTGCCGCTGTCGATCGACCAGCAGGGCGGCGCCGGCGCGACGCGCGTCGCGTTCTCGGTGAAGGAACGCTGGCGCAACGGCGTCGGGATGGCCGACGGCGGCGCGCATATCGAACAGACGGGCCAGCTCGCGGCGCTCGCCGGTTTCGAGTTGCCGGGCAGTCATGGCCGCAGCGTCGTCGCGCTGACGGCGACCGACCAGGCGCGCCTCGCCGATCTGCTCGACGTGTTCGAGAAGCCGGGCCTCGTATCGCAATTGCAGGGCGACCTCGCGCTAGTGCGGCCAGGGCAGGTCGACAGCCTGCGCGTCGGCGAGCCGTACGTGGTGGGCTTCGTGCCGTGGTATGCGCGCGTGTGGACGCATGCCGCGCGGCACCCGGTCGTGCTCGGTGTGGTCGGGGTCGTCGCGGGGCTGCTGCTCGCGCTCGGCGTGTTCAGCGTGCTGCAGCGAATCGCCGCGCGCCGACGGGGGATGTAACGGATGGGTTGGGCATTCGCAAGGCGATGGGCCACGCGTCCGGCGCGGGGCGTCGGCGCAACCTGCTTGCTGGCCGTTGCGGCCGCCGGTGCTGTAGCGGCAACGGCCGGGCCGGCGCAGGGGGCGCAAGGCGGCGCGGCCGTTGCGGCGGACGCGCAATGCAGCACGGCATGGCCGCGCTGGGACGCGTTCAAGCGCGATTTCGTGTCGGCCGACGGCCGGGTGATCGACGTCGGCTCGGCCGATGCGCGCACGGTATCGGAGGGGCAGGCGTATGGACTGTTCTTCGCGCTGGTCGCGAACGACAGGCGCACGTTCGACACGATCCTCGCATGGACCGAGAACAACCTCGCGCAGGGCGACCTGAGCGCGCACCTGCCGGCGTGGCTGTGGGGCCGCGCGCCCGACGGCGCATGGCGTGTGCTCGACGCGAACGCGGCGTCGGATGCGGACCTGTGGATCGCGTATACGCTTGTCGAAGCCGGCAGGCTGTGGCGCGAGCGCAGCTACACCGCGCGCGGCGCGTTGCTCGCGAAGCGCGTGCTCGACACCGAGACGGCCAGCGTGCCGGGCCTTGGCCTCACGCTGCTGCCGGGGCCGACCGGCTTCAAGCTCGGCAGCGATCGATGGCGCGTGAATCCGAGCTATTCGCCGCCGCAGGTGATCCGCGGGCTCGCCGCACGGCTGCCCGACGATCGCCGCTGGGCCGCGCTCGCGGCCAGCACCGGCCGCGTGCTGCTCGACACCGCGCCGAAGGGATTTGCGCCGGACTGGGCGCTGTATCGCGCGGGCGCCGGATTCGGCCCCGATCCGCAGACCCGCGCGGAAAGCGCATACAACGCGATTCGCGTCTACCTGTGGGCCGGCATGCTCGATCGCGCCGATCCGCTTGCCGCGCCGCTGCTCGCGCGCTTTGCGCCGTTCGCCGACTACATCGCCGCACACGGTGCGCCGCCGGAGAAGGTCGATACGACGACCGGCGTGGCCGGCCCGAACGACGGCAACGGCGGATTCTCCGCGGCGGCCGTGCCGTTTCTCGACGCACGCGGCCAGCGTGCGCTGGCCGATGCGCAGGCGGCGCGCGTCGACACACTTGCGCGCCAGTCGGCCCCCGGCTATTACACGAGCGTGCTGACGTTGTTCGGCCTCGGCTGGCGCGACGGCCGCTACCGGTTCGGTGCGGACGGATCGCTCGACCCGCACTGGGAGGGGCGTTCATGCGCGGCTCGTTGAAACGCACCGCGCCGCGCGTCGCGGGATTCGCGTGGCTCGCGTCGTCCCTGAGCGCGGCGGCGCCGGCCGCGGCCGCCGTCACCGTCGCGGCTGCACCGGAAACGGTCGCGCCGAAGGCCGCGCCGGCTTCGGTGCCGAGCGCGGCCGATCTGTCCGACGCGCGGCGCCAGCTCGCGACCGCGCGCATGTGGGGCGACAAGCATCGCGACGACCTCGCGCGCGATGCGCTGCGCAAGGGGCTGCTGATCGCGCCGGACGACCCGGCTCTGCTCGCGGAACAGATGCGCGTGCTGCTGCGGCTCGGCGACGCGCGCGGCGCGCAGGCCGCGCTCGCGCGCTTGCAGGCGCGTGCGCCCGCGGCTCCGGATACGCGCCGCGCGGCCGACGAATACCGCGTCGCGACGAGCGGGCGCGGCGAGATGGCGCAAATCCGCCTGCTCGCCCGCAGCGGCCGCGCCGACGAAGCGGCACGGCGCATCGTTGCGCTGTTTCCGAATGGCGCGCCGTCCGGTGCGCTCGGCGCCGAGTACTACCAGATCGTGTCCAATGCGCCGGGCGGCCGCGAGCCGGCGATCGCCGCGCTGCGCCGCACGGTCGCGGCGGATCCGCAGGACACCAGCGCGGCGCTCGCGCTCGCGCGATTGCTGAACCAGCGCGCCGACACGCGCGCGGAAGCGAACCGGATCGCGTGGTCGCTCGCGAAGCGCCCCGACGCCGACCACACCGAAGCAATGGCGGTGTGGCGACGCGTATTGCAGTCCGCCGGCGCCGATCCCGCGTATCGCGATGCGCTGCATGCGTATCTCGAACTCGTGCCGGACGACACGGAATTCCGCGATCGCGTTGCCGCGCTCGACCAGCAGCGCGATGCGCAGCAGCGGCTCGAACGGGATCCCGACTACATCGCGCAACAGCGGGGCCTGCAAGCGCTCGCGCGTGGCGACCTGGCCGGCGCCGATCCGCTGCTCGCACGCGCCGCGCGTGCGCGCGCGGGTGACGCCGACGCGCTCGGCGGGCTGGGCCTGCTGCGTTTGCGCGAAGGCCGCCATGACGAAGCACGCGCACTGTTCGCGCGGGCCGCGGCTTTGTCGACGGACCAGCGCGGCAAGTGGCAGAGCCTGGCACGCACCGCGCAGTTCTGGGGGCTGCTCGCGCAGGGCCGCGCGGCCGCGTCGGCGGGCCGCGCACAGGATGCGGAGCGTGCGGCGCGTGCCGCGCTCGCGATGCAGCCGGACAGCCAGGACGCAAAACTGCAGCTCGCGGATGCGTTGCTCGCGCAGCACGACTGGGCCCGCGCGGAACCGTTGCTGCGCGAACTGTTGGCCGCACGTACGCCGACTCTGTCGGCCGTGCGCGACACTGCGCTGCTGTACGAAAATACCGGCCGCGCGGATCGCATCGGCCCGCTGCTGGATGCGCTGCAAGGCCGCGTGACCGGCGCCGACGATCGCCGCGCGCTCGACGGGCTGCGCGCCGACCTGCTCGCGAGCCAGGCGCGCACGCTTGCGGACAAGGGCGAGCGCGGCGCGGCCGCGCAACGTTACGAAGCGGCGGTGCGTGCAGCGCCCGATGCGGCCTGGACGCGTTTCGCGCTTGCCCGGCTGTATCGCGACATGGGCTTGCCGCAACTCGGCCGCACGGTGATGGACGACGGGCTCGCGGCGAGCGATACGCCCGAGATGCGCTACGCGACCGCGCTGTACCGCAATTCGCTCGACGACGTCGCGGGCGCGCAGGCCGCGCTCTCGGGCGTCGACGATGCGCACCGCTCGGACGGCATGCGCGCGCTCGCCCGCAAGCTCGACGCCGAACACGCGCTTGCCGATGCGCGCGGCGCGCTCGGCCGCGGCGATCGTGCGGCGTTCGCCGCATCGCTCGCGCATGCGCAGGCGAGCGCACCGGACGATCCGGACATGCTGGCCGCAGTCGGTGCGCAGTGGATCGATGCGGGCGAGCCCGATCGCGGGCTCGCGCCGTTGCGCGATTGGATCGCCGCGCATCCGCGCGACGCCGATGTCGACGTGCGGCTGCGCTATGGCGACCTGCTCGGCGGCGCCGGGCGCGACGACACGCTCGCCGCATGGCTCGATGCGTTGCGCCGCGAGCCGTCGCTGACGCCGGCCCAGAGCGCGCGCATCGAGGATCAGTCGCTGCGGCTCGTGCTGCGGCAGACGGACGACGCGATCGCACAGCAGGACTATGCGCGTGCGCGCACGCTGCTCGAGCGCGCGAGCCCGGCCGGCCGCGCGGACAAACGCTATGCGCTCGAACTGGCGGACCTCGAGCGTGCGCAGGGCCACTACGACGCGGCGCGCGACGCGCTCGCGCCGGTCCTCGCGCGCACGCCGGACGATGCCGATACGCAGCTCGCGCTCGCGCGCATCGACGAGGACAGCGGCCATCGCGCGGCCGCGCTCGCTCGCGTGCAGGCGGTGCTCGCGCGCACGCCGGACGACGACGTCGATACGCGCCTGTCGGTGGTGCGGCGGCTGAATGCACTGCGCCGCGCGGACGAAGCCGCGCAAGTGATCGAGCCGTTGCAGGCCGCGTATCCGGCGCGCGCCGACGTGACGGTCGCGGCCGGCCGCGTGGCCGAGGCGCAGGGCCGCTATGACGATGCGGCGTCGCTGTACCGGCTGTCGCTGTCGCAAGAGCGCATGACCGGCGTGAGCGCCGGCCGTGACGGCCGTACGCCCGCGCAGGCCGCGTTCGCGGATCTCGAGCAACGGCGCGACCCCGAGATCGAGATCGGCTGGCTGCCCGCGTACAAGTCGGGCGACGAAGGGATATCCGCTTATCGTGCGCAGCAGGTGCCGATCTACATGCAGGTGCCGGTGCGTTACGACGGGCACGCGTTCCTGCAGCTCGACACCGTGCATCTGGACGCGGGCGCGCTCGATACGAGCGACCCGAACGCGTATTCGCTGAAAACCTTCGGCACCTACGCGGCGCTCAATGCGCCGATCGGGTTGCCGGCGCCGTTCGCGCCGAATCCGGCTGCTGCCGCGCTGATCGCGCATCCGCAGGGCGACCTGCACCAGCCGATGACGGGCGTCGCGCTCGGCGCGGGCTATCGGACCGACGCTTGGCGCGTCGATCTCGGCACGTCGCCGCTTGGCTTTCCGGTGCATTACCTCGTCGGCGGCGTGCGCTACCGCTTCGACGCGGGCCCGGCGAGCTTCACCGTGAATGCATCGCGCCGGCCCGAAACGAGCAGCGTGCTGTCGTATGCGGGGATGCGCGACCCGTGGACGGGCGCGGTATGGGGCGGCGTGCGGCGCGACGGCGTGAACCTGCGCGCGGCGGTCGACGTCGGCCGCGTGAACCTGTTCGCGGAACTCGGCGCGGGCGTGCTGTCCGGCCGCAACGTCGAGCGCAATGCGGAAGTGACGCTGCGCTCGGGCTTCACGGTGCCGGTGTACGAACGCGCGACGATGAGGGTGAGCACCGGCCTCGTCGGCAATGCGTGGCACTACGCGCAGAACCTGCGCTACTACACGTACGGGCAGGGCGGGTACTACAGTCCGCAGCGCTACCTGTCGCTCGGCGTCCCGATCGAATGGGCGGGGCGGCGCGACGCGCTGTCGTGGGATTTGACCGTCACCGGCGGGATCTCGAACAGCTATGAAAAAGATTCGTTGTTCTACCCGACGCTGTCGGACCAGCGCGCCGCGCAGCAGGCGGCCGGATTCGTCTACACGGGCAGTTCGACGCGCGGCGTGTCGTTCTCGTACGGCGTGAACGGCATCGTCGAGTATCGCGTGAATCCGCACCTGAGCGTCGGCGCGCAACTGCACGTCGACCGCTCGCACGATTACGCGCCGAGTTCGGCGCTCGTCTATCTGCGCTACGCGTTCGACGCACGCGCGGAGCGCAGCTGGCTCGTCACGCCGACGCCGGTGCGGCTTTATTCGGACTATTAGGGGAACGCGTGAATACGGAACTCGATGCTACCCGTCCCGCGCTCGGCGCCGCCGGCCTGCTGGGCCGCCTGCGCGCGCTGCTGCGCACCGGGCCGGCCGGCAGCCGCGCCGGCCCGTTGAGCCGGCTCGCGATCGACGGGCTGCCGGATGCGTGGACACAGCTCGACGCGGGCGGCCTGTACGCCGTGTATGCGGCTGCGGGCACGCCGGCGTGCGATGCGCTGGTGTGGGAGAGCGCGCGTCAGTCGCGCACGCGCGACGTGACGGTCGTGCTCGCGCGGGAGCCCGCGCAGGTCGTCTCGCAGTTGCACACGCGCGGTTTCGCGGGCGGCGCGCAGCCGGCCGGCTGGCCGCGCAATCTGAACGTGCTCGCGATGCCGGCCGCGCGTGCCGCGGCCGGCGACGATGCCGCGACGCAGCCGGATGCGCCGCGCGTCGTGGCGCCCGGACCGTTCGCACGGCTCACCGGCGGCCTGCGCGCAATGAAGCGCTACGGCTTTCGCGCGCGTTCCGTGTATTTCATCGAAGGCGCGCAGCGCTGGTTCAGCTGGGACGATCCAGCCGTACTCGCGGAAGAAGGGGCGGCGCTCGCGGACTGGTGCCGCACGCACCGGATCGCGCTGGTGCTGCTCGTCGACCCGGACATCGCGCGTACGGACGCCGGCCCGCGCACCGACGATCCGCCGCTCGTGCGCGACGCGAGCCGCGCGGCGCGCAGCGGCTTTCACGGCGTATGCACGGGTGTTGCGCAGTTGCAGCGCACGCACGGCGAGCTGCTGTGGGTTGTCGATTTCTGGCGCGCGGGCGACACGCTCGCGGCCGGCGAGGTGCGGCCGCTGCGCTTTGCGCCGAGCGGCCGCCTCGCGGCAATCGCCGACGGCGATGCAGCGGAGCCCGCCCGCCGGATGAAGCTTGCGACCGACGAGGATCGCGTCGTCGCGAGTCGCGCGGTGTTCGACGACGGCGCGCGCGCGCCTGCCGGCTGGGAAATCGTCGACGACAACGCGGCCGTCGTCGCGGCCTGCTCGCATGCGCAGGCCGCGACCGCCGTGCTGGCGTTTCGCTCGCATGCGCAGCTCGAGGGCGTGTGCGCGGCGGTCCACGCGTTGCGCCGGCAGTGCGGGGGCGCGCTGAAGATCGCGGTAGTCGAGCGCGACGTGGTGCTGCGCCAGCAGTTCGAGATGCTGGTGCTGAGCGTCGGCGCGAATCGCGTCGTCGCGCGCGACCTGCCGCTGTCGCGCATGCATGCCGCCGTAAGCGCACTGCGCGGGCAGTTGTATGCGCGCCCCGTCGCGCCCGATTATCGTGCGGCGCTCGCGGCTGCGCTCGGCGATTCGGTGCTCGGCTACCTGCCGGTCGGCGCGTTCTGCCTGCGGATTCGCGCGGTGCTCGATCGCGGTGCCGTGCTCGCGCTGCCGCACACGCTCGTGAAGATCGCGCTGCTGCCGGGCGTGTCGCACGTCGACGCGCTGCGGCACTGCCGGCCGCGCCGCGCCGGCGACGTCGTGACCGCCGATGCGGCGCACCTGTACGTGTTCCTGTTCGCGTGCGAGCCGGCCGACGCCGACGATGCGCTTGCGCGGATCTTCGACGTGCCGGTCGATACGCTGTCCGACCGCGTCGTGTGTCTCGGCCAGGGCAGCATCGATACGGAACTCGACGCGCTGAAGGCGGAGAACCGGCGCGCGCCGATCGCCGACTACAGCGACCTGTTCGCGGCGGCGCGTCCGGCGGGCGCGGGGGCTGTTGCGGGTGCGGAAGGCGCGGCAGGCGCCGGCGGTGCGGCGGAGGTGCACGGTGCATCCGCAGCGGAAGCCGCGGCGCTGGCCGAACCACCGGCTGCCGACTACACGGCGGCCGGCAGTCCTGCCGCGCATCCGGCATCGCAGCCCGCGCACGCCGACGATGCAGCGCCGGGCGCCGAGATGCCCGCGCACGCCGCCGTGTTTCCTGCCGTGCGTGCGCGCGGCGCCATTCGCAGCGCGATGCCGTTGCGCAAGCAGGAGGGCGCATGATCGCCGAACTCGTCATCGGATTCATCGTGGGGATCGCCATCGCGGTGCCGGTGTGGATCGTCGCGCAGCACCTGGGCCTCGGCCGCGGATTCCATGCGCCGCGCGGGCTGCACCGGCGCGACGCGGTGCCGTGCGAACTCGTGCCGGTCGCGCTGCGCGGGCGCCTGCTGCCCGAAGCCGACCGCACCGGCGAGGCGGCGCGATGAAGACGATCGCCATCACGTCGACGACGGGCGGCGCGGGCCGCACGACGCTTGCCGGCGCGCTCGCGGTGCTGCTCGCGCGTCGCGGCCGGTCCGTGGTCGCGCTCGAACTCGACGCACAGAACCTGATGGGCGCGACGCTGGGCCTCGACACGCTGGCCGAGCACGGGCTCGCGCAGAGCCTGCTCGGCCACCCGACGGACGCTGCGCCATGGCATGCGCATACGTGGCGCAACGCCGACGGCGTGCTGTTCGTACCGTACGGGCAGGTCGACGCAGCGGGCGCCGCCGCGTGCGATGCGCGGCTCGCGGCCGATCCGGCGTGGCTGTCGCGCGCGCTCGACGAGATCGCACTGCCGGCCGACGGCGTCGTGCTCATTGATACCGCCCGCTATCCGTCGCCGCAGGCCGAACAGGCGATTCGCCGCGCGGATCTGACGCTCGTCGTCGTGCCGCCGGAGCCGGCCGCATGCGCGACGGTGGCCGTGCGCCTGGACGCGCTGCGCGCGGGCGGCGGCGACCTGCAGATCGTCGTGAACCGGCTGAACCCCGCACGCGACATGCAGCGCGATGCGGTCGCGATGCTGCGCACGGTGGCGGGGCCGGCGTCGATGCTCGAGCAGCGCATCCACGTCGACGCGGCCGTGCCCGAATCGCTCGCGCGCGGCAGCTGGATTTTCGACGACGCACCGTATTCGCAGGCATCGCACGACCTGAACGGCGTCGCGAACTGGGTCGATGCATGGCTCGAGGCGGCGGCCGGTCGCGCGGGAGCCGCGCGATGAGGGCCGCTTTCGGCTCGCGCTGGCGTGCCGCAGCCCGGCGCGTGAGCGACTGGTGCGCGCGCGGAATCGGGCTGCCGGCCGAGCGGACGTTGCTCGACTGGGTCGTGCGGCTCTTCTTCCATGCGCCGCCGCCCGGCCGCGCCGACCCGGTGCGCCGCTGGGCGCGTGCGGCGTTTCTGCGGCTCGCGCGCGAATGGGGCGTGCTGCAGCCGCTCAGCGTGCGCGAATGGCTGTGGCGCGCGATCGTGCGTGCGCCGCGCGCGGCCGACGGCCGCCCTGCGCGCGATCCGCTCGCGTGGTTCGACACGTTCGTCGTGCCGGTGTACGTTGCGGTGCGGGCGCTCGGCGCACGCGTCGACGCGTTGCTCGCGCGTCTGCCGTGGGCCCGCTGGGGCGGCTGGCTCGACGCGCGCGCGCACGGCGTCGGCCGGCGCCGCTGGCTCGCGCCGGTGCTGCTGGTCGCCGGTGCGCTGATGTGGGCGGCGGCCGGGATGTCGCCGCTGATGCCCGGCGCGCAGTTCGCGTTCTTTGCGATCGTCGCGGTGCTGGCGCTTGCGCTGCGCCGCCTGCCGGGCCACCTGCCAACGCTCGCGCTCGCGTCGCTCGCGCTGCTCGCGACGGTTCGCTACGTGTGGTGGCGCACGACGCAGACGCTCGATTTCCGCAGCCCGATCGAGGCATTCGCCGGCTATCTGCTGTACGGGGCCGAAGCCTATACGTGGATGATCCTGCTGCTCGGCTTCGTCCAGACCGCGTGGCCGCTCGACCGGCCGATCGTGCCGCTGCCCGACGACCCCGACACCTGGCCGAGCGTCGATATCTATATTCCCACCTACAACGAGCCGCTGTCGGTCGTGAAGCCGACCGTGTTCGCGTCGCAGAGCATCGACTGGCCGTCGGCCAAGCTCCGCGTGTACCTGCTCGACGACGGCCGGCGCCCCGAGTTCGAGGCGTTTGCGCGCGAAGCGGGCATCGGCTACCTGACGCGCGACGACAACCGCCACGCGAAGGCCGGCAACATCAACCGTGCGCTGCCGAAAACGCACGGCGAATACATCGCGATCTTCGACTGCGATCACGTGCCGACGCGCTCGTTCCTGCAGACGACGATGGGCGTGTTCCTGCGCGACCCGAAATGCGCGCTGGTGCAGACGCCGCATCATTTCTTCTCGCCCGATCCGTTCGAGCGCAACCTCGGCACGTTCCGCGAGATTCCGAACGAGGGCAACCTGTTCTACGGGCTCGTGCAGTCGGGCAACGACCTGTGGAACGCGACGTTCTTCTGCGGATCGTGTGCCGTGCTCAAGCGCACCGCGCTCGAGGAAGTCGGCGGCGTTGCGGTCGAGACCGTGACCGAGGACGCGCACACCGCGCTCAAGCTGCATCGCCGCGGCTACACGTCGGCGTACCTGCCGACCGTGCAGGCGGCCGGCCTCGCGACCGAGAGCCTCGCGGGCCACGTGAAGCAGCGCACGCGCTGGGCGCGCGGGATGGCGCAGATCTTCCGCATCGACAATCCGTTCCTCGGCCGCGGGCTCGGCTTCATCCAGCGGATCTGCTACGGCAATGCGATGCTGCATTTCTTCTACGGGATTCCACGGCTCGTGTTCCTGACGATTCCGCTCGCGTACCTGTTCTTCCACCTGTACTTCATCAACGCATCGTCGGTCGCGCTCGCCAGCTACGTGATCCCGTATCTCGTGCTCGCGAACGTCGCGAACTCGCGGATGCAGGGCCGCTATCGCCATTCGTTCTGGGCTGAGGTCTACGAATCGGTGCTTGCGTGGTACATCGCGCTGCCGACCACCGTCGCGTTCTTCAGCCCGAAGCACGGCAAGTTCAACGTGACCGACAAGGGCGGCAAGATCGACGAAGGTTACGTGGACTGGTCGACGTCGAAACCTTACCTCGTGCTGTTCGGGCTGAACGTGCTCGCGATCGTGGCGGGGCTGTGGCGGCTCGTGGCCGAGCAGGGCGACGAAGCGTCGACGATCCTGATCACGCTCGGCTGGACCGTCTACAACCTCGCGATGCTCGGCGCGGCGCTGGCCGTTGCGCGCGAGACGAAGCAGGTGCGCGTCACGCACCGGATCGCGATGCGCGTGCCGGCGACGCTGCTGCTTGCCGACGGATCGACGGCCGCGTGCTTCACGAGCGACTACTCGACCGGCGGCCTCGGTCTCGAAGCGGTGCCGGGGCTGTCGCTCTCGGAAGGCGACACGCTGACGGTGTGCGTGACGCGCGGCGACCGCGCGTTCCCGTTCCCGGTGCGCGTGACGCGTGTAACGCCGGCCCACGTCGGCGTGCGATTCGACGAGCTGACGCTCGAGCAGGAGCGCCAGCTTGTGCAATGCACGTTCGGCCGGGCGGACGCATGGCTCGACTGGCACGCGTCCGCGCGCACCGATACGCCGCTGCGCGGGCTGAAGGAGGTGCTGCGCGTGGGCCTCGACGGTTACGTACGAATGTGGAAGGGGGCGGCGCGCGGCGTGCAGTCGATGCTCGCGCCGAAACTCGATCGCGCGCGCGATTGACGCGGCGCGGATCATGGAGTGGTTTAGATGACGTTCTGGAATCTGTATTTCATCCTGAAGTTCGCGCTGTTCGCGACCGGCCATTTGCAGCCGATGTGGCTCGCGAACCTCGCGTTCGCGCTCGCACTCGCGGCGAGCGCGCCGATCCGGCAGCGCGTGTGGCGCATCGTTCGGCAGCTCGTCGCGATCGCGATCGCCGTGCCGCTGCTCGCGCGCGAGCTGCACGCGCCGCCGCTCGCGCGTCTCGCTGAAGCCGCGCGCGAAGTCAGCACGTTCCGGCTCGACTACTGGATGGAGCTGCTGCCGAGACTGCTGCCGCCGGTGCTCGTGCTGACGGTGGCCGGCGTGCTGATCGTCTATTTCATCGTCAATCGCTGGGTGCGTGTCGCGACGTTCGTGCTCGCCGTGCTGATCGTGATGCCGCTGTGGCAGGCCGGCAACGGCCTGATGGCGCGCGTCGTCGCGCCGCTGCCACAGCAGGCCGATGCCGCGACCGCGCGCTCCGGCCAGCCGGAGGATCACAACGCCGCGCTCGCGGCGTTCCGCGCGCAGGAGTCGCAACGGCAGGTCGCGTTCGGCCATCTCGGCAACGATCCGGCCGCGCAGTTCGACGTGATCGTGCTGCATGTGTGCTCGCTGTCGTGGGACGATCTCGACGCCGCGAAGGTGCGCAACCACCCGATGCTGAGCCACTTCGACTACCTGTTCACGAACTTCAGCACGGCCGCAAGCTACAGCGGGCCGGCCGCGATCCGCGTGCTGCGCGCAAGCTGCGGCCAGGAAGCGCATGCGGACCTGTACAAACCCGCGCCGCAGCAGTGCCATCTGTTCTCGCAGCTCGCGTCCGCCGGCTACACGGTGCAGTCGCTACTGAACCACGACGGCCATTTCGACAACTTCCTGCAGGTGATTCACGACAACATCGGCGTGCCCGATGCGCCGATCGTGTCGAACGCGGCGGCGCCCGTCGCGATGCATGCGTTCGACGGTTCGGCGATCAAGGACGATTACGGCACGCTCGCGAACTGGTATGCGCAACGCGCATCGGTGCCGGGACCCGTCGCGCTGTACTACAACACGATCAGCCTGCACGACGGCAACCGTGTGGTGGGCAGTTCGCTGACCAGCATCGATTCGTATCCGCAGCGCGCGACGAAACTGATGAGCGACTTTGACCGGCTCGCCGACCTGATCGCGCGGTCGGGCCGGCGCGCGGTGATCGTGTTCGTCCCCGAGCATGGCGCGGCGCTGCGCGGCGACAAGAACCAGGTGGCCGGCCTGCGCGAGATTCCGACGCCGCGTATCGTGCACGGGCCGGTCGGCGTGCGGCTCGTCGGCTTCGCCGGCAACCACGGCACCGCGACCGTCATCGACCAGCCGACCAGCTTCCTCGCGCTCGCGCAACTGCTGTCGAACCTCGTGTCGAACAGCCCGTTCAAGCCGGGCGTGACGCTTGCGCAATACGCGGCCGACCTGCCGCGCACGCGGATGGTCGGCGAGAACGAGGGCACGGTGACGATGCAGACCAACACCGGCTACGCGGTGAAGACTCCGGATGGCGTATGGATCGACGAACAGTAATCAACGTCGGCGAGGGCGACGACGAACGCCTGTCACAGCCGAACGACGTGCGCGGCCTTGCGCGGCATCTGCCTGCGCTCGATCCCGCGCGCTATGTCGACGAGCAGGCGCGACGCGCGTTCGTCGAATCGCTGGAGCGCTGGCCGGTGCTCGCGAAGCTGATGGGATTGAAGCGGTAAACGCACGACGGCCGGCGTGCGCGCCGGCCGTCGTGCGTCGATGAACCGACCGGTTTACTGCGCGCGGCGCTCCGGCTGGCGCGTCCATTCATGTTCCTCGCCCGGCACCTTGCCGAAGGTCTGCGCAGCCCATGCATTGCGGGCGGCGTTGATCTTCGCGCGTTCGCTCGACACGAAATTCCATTCGATGAACCGCTCGCCCGGCAGGTGCGCGCCGCCAAGCAGCATCACGCGCGCACCGTGCGCGCTGTCGAACGTCACGGTCCCGCCCGGTTCGAGCACGGCCATCGTCGAAGTTGCGAGCGGCGTGCCGTCGATCGCGAGGTCGCCGTCGACGAGGTACACGCCGCGTTCATCGTGTTCGGCGTCGAGCGCAAGCCGCCCGCCCGCTGTGAATTCCGCGTACGCATAGAGCGTCGGCGAGAACACGTCCACCGGCGACGTGAGCCCGAACGCCGTGCCCGCGATCACGCGCACGGTCGCACCGTCGCGCGTGAACGACGGCAGCGTATCGGCTGCATGATGCGCGAACGCAGGGGCGGTGTCCTCGTGCTCGACCGGCAGCGCGACCCAGGTCTGGATCCCGTGGACGGGCTGCTCGCGCGGGCGATCCTCGTCCGGCGATCGCTCCGAATGGACGATGCCGCGGCCGGCCGTCATCCAGTTCACGTCGCCGGGCACGATCTTCTGCCGATAGCCGAGGCTGTCGTGATGCATCAGCGTGCCGTCGAACAGGTAGGTGACGGTTGCGAGACCGATGTGCGGATGCGGCAGCACGTCGATGCCGCGGCCGGCCGGCAGCACGGCCGGCCCCATCTCGTCGAAGAAAATGAACGGGCCGACGAGGCGCGCGGCGCGCGCGGGCAGCACGCGGCGCACGACGAGGTTGCCGATGTCGCTCTCGCGCGGCGTGAGCAGGGTCTTGATCGATGCGGACATGGTGGGCTGTATCGTGGTCAGGAGCGATGCGTCACGCGATGGCCGTGTCGATCGCGATCGGGTGCGTGAGGATCTTGTGCACCGGGCATGCGTTCGCGATCTGGAGCAGGCGCTCGCGCTGCTCGTCCGACAGGTCGCCGTCCAGCGTGATGCGGCGCACGATCGTGCTGCCCGCGCTGCCCGATTCGTGCGCGAGCTTCACGTGCACCTCGGCAAGCGGCCAGCCTTTGCGCTGCGCGTACATCTTCAGCGTGATCGCGGTGCATGCGCCGAGGCTCGACAGCAGCAGCGCGACCGGTGTCGGTGCGGTGTCGCCGCCGCCGAGCGCAGCCGGTTCGTCGGCGCGCCACTGATGGACGCCGTCGGTGAAGTGGACGAGGTAATCGACCGAGCCGATGCTCGCTTCGACGGTGAGTTCGCTCATGGCAATTCCATTGGGCAAGAGAAGGGGCACGCGGCCGGCAGGGGCCGCGCATGCCCGCGAATTACGGTTCGAGCAGCCGCTGCAGCCGCAGCTCCTCGAAGTCCAGCTCGGATTCTATGCGGTGCAGCACCGCGTCGTCGACCCGGCCGTCGCGATGCAGGTCGAGCAGGGCGCTGCGCGACACGCCGACCAGCTCGAGTTCGACGCGCAGCATCCGCGCGCGCACGTCCGCGGGCTCCGCGCCGTCGCGATGCGCCCGTTCGTTGAATGCGACGCGGCTCCGGTATTCGGTCAGCAGCCGGTCGAGCGACGCGCGTTCGAGGCCGGCGCCGCGCTGCTCGCGCGCATCGAGTTCGGCAAGTGCCGCGCCGAACGTATGCGCGCGCACCGCGTGCTCGGACATCGTGTGCCGCGTTGCCGGGCGAAGCTTCATCACGCGGATCAGCGGTGCGAGCGTGCCGCCTTGCACGACGAGCGTCGCGATGATCAGCAGGAACGTGCTGAACAGGATCAGGTCGCGCCCGGGGAAAGTGCCGGGCAGCGCGATCGCGGCCGCGAGGCTGACGACGCCGCGCATGCCGGACCAGCCGAGCACGACGGCCTCGCGCCACGACCACGGCGCATGGCCCGCGCGCCGCGCGCGCAGGCGGCCGGGCAGCCACATCGCGACGAACACCCACACGAGCCGCGCGGCAATGGCGGCGGCGGTGGCCGGCAGTGCGACGCGCAGGCCGGCCATCAGCACCGCGCCTTCTTGGTTCACGCCCGCGAGGATCGCATGCAGCGCGAGGCCGATCAGGATGAACACGAGCGCGTCGAGCACGAACACGATCGCTTCCCACGTCGCCTTCGCCTTGATCCGCATGTCGGCGTCGAACACGCGATGCTGGCGCACGCCGAGCACGAGGCCGCAGGTGACCACCGACAGCACGCCCGAGCCGTGCACGGCTTCCGCGATCCCGTAGCTGCCCCACGCCATCGCGAACGTGACGACGATGCCGAGCATCGGCTCGCGCAGGCGCTGCAGTACCCAGCACATCGCATGGCCGCATGCGAGGCCGACTGCGATGCCGATCAGCGTCAGCGAAAAGAACAGCCCCGTCGCACTCGCGGGCGTGATCGTGACCGCGAGCGCGGCCGACACTGCCATCTGGTACAACAGCAGGCCCGACGCATCGTTGACGAGGCTTTCACCTTCAAGCACCGCGACGAGCCTCGCCGGCAGCGGATGGCGCTGCAGGATCGCTTTCGCGGCGACCGCGTCGGGCGGCGACACGATCGCGCCGAGCGTGAAGCACGCGGCCCAAGGCAATGCCGGATTCACGGCGTGCACGGCGAGCGCGACCGCGACCGTCGTGAACGCGACCGCGCCGAGCGCGAGCGACGCGATCGATGCGAGCTCGTGCCTGAACTCCTTCCACGCGGTGTAGAAGCCGCTCGACATCAGCAGCGGGGGCAACACGGCCGCCAGCAGCAGCGCCGGATCCATGTCGGGCACGCGCTTGCCGGCGACGGCCACCACGCAGCCGCCGAGCAGCAGCACGACGGCCGGCGGAATCGATGCGCGTTCGGCGAGCCACGTGAGGGCGCCGGCGCCGCAGATCAACAACAGCAGATAGTGGAACAGCTCGACGTTGCTCATGCGCGGCGCAGCGGTCGTTGGCGCATCATGACGGCTTGCGTTCGTTCGTGCTGCCGCCCGGCAGCGCGCCGAACATGTGCTGGCTGCACTTCGCGTCGCGCCATGCGGCGTTCAACCGGTGGCCGGCGAGCATGCGCCGCGCGACCGGCAGGATCTGTTCGCCGGCCAGCATGCCGAGCAGGCCGGTGAGCGCGATGATCGGCGGCGCGGGCGAGTTCACGCCGATCGCGCCGTAGATGACGCCGGCGAGCACGCCGGCGAGCAGCGAGAGGACATACGGTTTCATGGTGGTGCGCCTCGTGATGGCCGAGCGGCACCGGAACGGCACCGTCAAAGTTTTGAAAGCGTATCGGGTTTGCGTGAAGAAAAAAAGAGCGGGCGAGCATGAACTGCCGTCGTGGCGGGAATCGCATCGATTCCGTTTCTTGGGTGTTCGCGCCGCGCGTTTGCGGCTTAAATACTTCAAGCCGGAGTGCGATCCGGCGCGACGTACCTCAGGCGCCTCCCGTTTTGCCGGTCGAGGCAGGCCTCCCTTTTTCCGTTCACAGGACTGGATGCGCGATGAGCAACCCGAAACTTGAAGTACTGACTCCGCAGAACAGCCAGCTGATCTTCATCGACCAGCAGCCGCAGATGGCGTTCGGCGTGCAGTCGATCGATCGTCAGACGCTGAAGAACAACGTCGTCGGGCTCGCCAAGGCGGCGAGGGCATTCAACATCCCGACGACGATTACGACAGTCGAGAGCGAGAGCTTCTCCGGCCACACGTTCCCCGAACTGCTGGACGTGTTCCCGAACCAGAAGACGCTCGAACGCACGTCGATGAACTCGTGGGACGACCAGAAGGTGCGCGACGCGCTGGCCGCGAACGGCCGCAAGAAGGTCGTCGTGTCGGGCCTGTGGACCGAAGTCTGCAATACGACGTTCGCGCTGTGCGCGATGCTCGAGGGCGGCTACGAGATCTACATGGTGGCCGACGCGTCGGGCGGTACGTCGCAGGCCGCGCACGATTTCGCGATGCAGCGGATGGTGCAGGCGGGGGTCGTGCCGGTGACGTGGCAGCAGGTCGCGCTCGAGTGGCAGCGCGACTGGGCGCGCCGCGATACGTACGACGCGGTGATGACGCTCGTGAAGGAGCACTCGGGCGCGTACGGGATGGGCGTCGACTACGCGTACACGATGGTCCACAAGGCGGCGCCGCGCACCGCGACGCCGCACGAGTCGATCGCGCCGGTGCCGGCCAAGTAACGGGCGCGCCGCGTAGTGCGCGATTGCGCGGGCGGGCCGCTTGCGCGCCGCCCGCGACGCGCTCAGGCCGCCGGCAGCGCCCATGGCGCGCGCGCGAAGTGTCCGGCGAGGAAATCGAGCAGCACCGTCACGCGCGCGGCGCGCAGCATGCCGGGCGGCGTGACGAGGTTCACGTTGATGTCGGCGATCTTCCAGTCGCACATCACTTCCTCGAGCTCGCCGCGCTGCAGCGCGTCCCATACGAGGAATTCGGGCTGGAGCGCGAGGCCGTGACCGGCGACGAGCGCGGGGAGGATCACGTCGGCGTTATTGGTGCGGACCCGGCCGTGCACGTTCGCGCCGAAATCCTCGCCGGATGCCGGATGGCGGAACCTCCAGTGTTCGGGCGTTGGCAGGTTCGTGTATGTGAGGCATACGTGCTGCTCGAGCTCACGCGGATGCGCGGGGCGGCCGCGCCGCTCGAGATATGCGGGCGACGCGACGAGCGGCCGGCGCACCGCGCACAGGCGGCGCGAACGCAGCGACGAATCGGTCAGTTCGGCGATGCGGATCGCGACGTCGAAGCCGCCGGATACGATGTCGACGATGTGGTCGGTCAGCACGAGATCGATGTCGACGCGCGGATAGCGTTCGAGAAACGCGGGCAGCACCGGCGACAGGTGGCGCAGCCCGAACGACATCGGCGCGTTTACCCGCACGAGGCCGTGCGGTTCGAGTGCTTGCGCGGACGCCTCGTTCTCGATCAGTTCGGCATCGGCGAGCAGGCGGATCGCGCGGTCGCGCAGCAACTCGCCGGTCGGCGTGAGCGACAGCTTGCGCGACGTGCGGTACAGCAGCATCGCGCCGAGGCGCTTTTCGAGGCGCCCGATCGCCTTCGACACGGTCGGTTGCGACACGCCGAGCGAGTCGGCGGCTTTCGCGAACGATCCGGTCTCCGCGACGCGCGCAAAGATGGCCCAGGCTTCGAGATCAGGAAGGTGTTGCATGGTCGGACGAAATGACGGGGAAGCGGAGTGAAGGCGAAGGCAGCGAAGCGCAGCATGCGGCCGATGCGATGCGGGTCATTCTAATCCGGCCGGGAGAAATATCGTTATGGAATCTTATCTATCGTCGTTGGCTGCCGGCGTGCTGATCGGTGTCGTGTACAGCGTGATCAAGGTGCGCTCGCCAGCGCCGCCGCTGGTCGCGCTGATCGGCCTCGCCGGGATGCTGATCGGCGCGCAGGCCGTCGGGCCCGTGCGTCACTGGCTCGGCTTCTGACCGCATCGAGGACACGCGAATGAGCGCAACCGACATTCAACCGGATCTGATCCTGCACAACGGGCGCATCACGACGCTCGACCGCGCGAACCCCGTTGCAACCGCGGTCGCGATTGCCGCCGGGCGCTTCGTCGCCGTCGGCAGCGAAGCGGAGGTGATGCCGCTCGCGGGCCGCGCGACGAAGGTCGTCGATCTCGGCGGCCGCGGCGTGCTGCCCGGTCTGATCGACAACCACTGCCACGTGATTCGCGGCGGCCTGAACTACAACATGGAGCTGCGCTGGGACGGCGTGCCCTCGCTCGCCGTCGCGATGGAGATGCTGAAGCAGCAGGTCGCGATCACGCCGGCGCCGCAGTGGGTGCGCGTGGTCGGCGGCTTCACCGAGCATCAGTTCGTGGAGAAACGGCTGCCGACGATCGACGAGCTCAATGCGGTTGCACCCGACACGCCGGTGTTCATCCTGCACCTGTACGATCGCGCGCTGCTGAACGCGGCCGCGCTGCGCGTGGTCGGCTATACGAAGGACACGCCCGAGCCGCCGGGCGGGACAATCCTTCGCGATGCCGCAGGCAACCCGACCGGCCTGCTGCTCGCGAATCCGAACGCGACGATCCTTTACGCGACGCTCGCGAAGGGTCCGAAGCTGCCGTTCGAGTATCAGTACAACTCGACGCGCCACTTCATGCGCGAGCTGAACCGGCTCGGCGTGACCGGCGTGATCGACGCGGGCGGCGGCTCGCAGAATTACCCCGACGATTACGAAGTGATCCGCAAGCTGCACGATGCGGGCGAGATGACGATCCGGATCGCATACAACCTGTTCACGCAGAAGCCGAACGCGGAGAAGGAAGACTTCGTGAACTGGACGAAGAGCGTCAAGTATCACGACGGCACCGATTACTTCCGCAACAACGGCGCGGGCGAGATGCTGGCGTTTTCGGCGGCCGACTTCGAAGACTTCCGCGTCGCGCGTCCGGATCTGCCCGAGCAGATGGAGGACGATCTGGAAGGCGTCGTGCGCGTGCTCGCGGAAAACCGCTGGCCGTGGCGCATGCACGCGACGTATGACGAAACCATCAGCCGCGCGCTCGACGTGTTCGAGAAGGTCAACAAGGACATCCCGCTTGAAGGGCTGAACTGGTTCTTCGATCACGCGGAAACGATCACCGAGAAGTCGATGGACCGGATCGCCGCGCTCGGCGGCGGCGTCGCGGTGCAGCACCGGATGGCCTACCAGGGCGAGTACTTCGTCGAGCGCTACGGCGCGCAGGCCGCGGAGGCGACGCCGCCGGTCGCGAAGATGCTCGGCAAGGGGCTGAAGGTATCGGCCGGCACCGACGCGACGCGCGTCGCGTCGTACAACCCGTGGGTGTCGCTTGCATGGCTGGTGACGGGCAAGACGGTCGGCGGGATGCGCATGTATCCGCAGCGCAACCTGCTGGATCGCGAAACCGCGCTGCGGATGTGGACCGAGTACGTCACGTGGTTTTCGAACGAGGAAGGCAAGAAAGGACGGATCGCGGTCGGGCAGCTTGCCGACCTGATGGTCCCGGATCGCGACTTCTTCACATGTGCGGAGGACGATATCGCCGGCACGACGGCGTTGCTGACGGTGGTGGGCGGGAAGATCGTGTGGGGTGCGGGGCCGTTCGAGCCGCACGACGCGCCGATTCCGCCCGCGATGCCGGACTGGTCGCCGGTGCGCGCATACGGCGGCTATGGCGGCTGGGGCGCGACGCAGCGTAACGGTGCACCGCTGCAACGCGCGGCGGCCGCCGCGATGTGCGGCTGCGCCAATGCATGCAACGTTCACCAGCATGCGCACGCGAGCGCTTGGGCAAGCGCGCTGCCGACGTCGGACGCGAAGGGCTTCTGGGGCGCGTTCGGCTGTTCGTGCTGGGCCGTCTGACATGACGGCGCGTATCGCCTACGGCACTCCGGCGTGGGTTCGCGCACTGCTGTCGCAGCCGTGGGTGCTGCCGCTCGTGCGTCTCGCGCTGGTGTCCGCCTATCTGCTCGGCGGCGTCGCGAAGGCGCTCGATTTCAACGGCGCAGTGGCGGAGCAGGCGCACTTCGGCTTGCATCCAGCCGCGCTTTGGGCGGCGCTGGCGATCGCGGTCGAGATCGCCGGTTCGCTGTGCGTGGTGTTTCGCCGCTTCACATGGCTCGGCGCCGGCAGTCTCGGCATGCTGACGCTCGTCGCGATGATCGTGGCGAACGATTTCTGGAACCGCTCGGGCGTCGATCATTTCATCGCGCTGAACAGCTTTTTCGAGCATCTCGGGCTGATCGCGGCACTCGTGCTCGCGACCGTACTCGACGATGCGCGGCAATCGGCCGATGATGGCCGCTCCATTCGATGACGATGCAACCCACAGGAAATTCGTTGATGAAATCCATTCGCTCAATACTGATCGCCGCGATGCTCGCGGGCGGCCTGGCCGTGCCGGTGGCGTTCGCGAAACCGCCGGTGCCGCCGGCGGTCGCGCCGACGGTGGCCGTCGGTCCGCAGTACGACACGACGCACGTGTGCGTCGCGCCGGAGGACTTCGACCGCTTCACCGACAGCTTCGTCGCGACGTTCGGCGGCAAGAAATCGAAGCAGGGCGTGTTCCAGGTCACGCCGACGCCGAGCCAGACGATGTCGCAGCTCGTGCTGACGCCAGCCGGCACGATTTCGGTGTTCGGCTTCAAGACGCCGATCCCGTACCCGTTCTGCTCCGAGCGCACCGGCTATCTCGTCACCGACATGGACGTCGCGGTGAAGTCGGCGCGTGAGCACGGTGCCGATGTGATCGTCGACACGTTCCCCGATCCGATCGGGCGCGATGCGATCATCATGTGGGCGGGCGGCGTGAACATGCAGCTGTACTGGCACACGCAGGCGCCGAATTACGACGCGCTGCAGACCATTCCCGAGAATCGCGTCTATGTGTCGCCGCAAAGCGTACGCAAGTTCGTGCACGACTTCGTCAAGTTCTCGAAGGGCAAAGTGGTGTCCGACAACCCGAAGGCGCCCGGCATCGAAATCGGCCGGCCGAACGATACGTACCGCCGGATCCGGATCGAATCGGGTTTCGGCAAGATGACCGTGCTAGTCACCGACGGTCACCTGCCGTATCCGTTCGGCCGCGAGATGACCGGCTACGAGGTGCCCGATCTCGCGGCGACGCTGAAGCGGGCCGAAGCGGCCGGCGTAACCGTGCTCGTGCCGCCGTTCGCATCGGACGGCCGCGATGCGGCGCTCGTGCAGTTCCCCGGCGGCTACGTCGCCGAGATCCACGCGGGCGCGGCGCGATGAAGCACGAGGACACGATTCTTGCCGCAGTCGCCGGCTTCGTCGACACGTTGAGCTTCGTCGCGTTGTTCGGGCTGTTCACCGCGCACGTGACGGGCAACTTCGTGCTGATCGGCGCGGGCATCGCGGGCTTCGGTCAGGGCGTCGTGCTGAAACTGAGCGTGTTTCCGGCGTTCGTGTGCGGCGTGATCGCCGCGAGCGTAATCGCGCGATCGCTGTCGGGCCGGCCCGCATGGCAGGGCACGCGCGTGCTGCACACGGTGCAGGCGGTGCTGCTGCTCGGATTCTGCGCGGCCGGCGTGTGGGCGACGCCCGTCACGCATCCCGACAGCCTGCCGGCGCTCGTGGCCGGCATTGTCGGCACGTTCGCGATGGGCGTGCAAAACGCGCATCCGCGCGTGATCGCGCGGGCGGGCGGCGTGCCGAACACGGTGATGACCGGCAACGTGACGCAGGCGATTCTCGACGTCGTCGACATGCTGTCGCCCGGTACCGCGGAAAACGCCCGAGCGGCCGCGCGAGCCCGTTTCGGCAAGATGCTGCCGGCTATCGTCGCGTTCGCGCTCGGCGCCGCATGCGGCGCGCTCGGGTTCCGGTACGCCGGGTTTCTGGCGCTGCTCGTGCCGGTCGGCGCACTCGTGGTGCTCGCGCTCGGTGCGGCGCAGGCGGCGGGCGCCGCCGCGCAGGAGCGCGCATGACCGTGGTCTGGCCCAGGCACTACGGCGCTGGCGGCTTCGAGCGGGCCGCACGCGTATCGATCGCCATGGCGCTGCTGTTCACCGGTGATGCCGCGTTCGCGCAAGCGGCGGCCGCATCGCCGCCGCCAACGACACCCGACACCACAACCGCCACCACACCCGCACCCGCCACCGCACCCGCCACCGCCTGCACCGCCAAGCGGCCGACGGTGCTGTTCAACCGCTGGCAGGAAGACTGGTCGGTGCTTGCAAATCCATGCGTGGCGCGCGCGCCGCTCGACGGGTTGAAATACATCCGGCTCGGCAACGATCCTTCATCCTACCTATCGCTGGGCGTCAACCTTCGCGAGCGGCTGGAAACCAACGACGCGCCGCTGTTCGGCATCGGCTCGGCGCAATCGGATACGTACCTGATTCAGCGCGTCGAGGTCCATGCCGATGCGCATCTCGGCCAGCACTGGCAGTTCTTCGTACAGTTGCAGGACGACCGCGCGTTCGGAAAGAACACGATCACGGCGGTCGACAAGAACCCGCTCGATCTCGAACAGGCGTTCGCGACCTACACGGGCGCGCTCGGCGGCGGCACGTTCAAGTTCCGCGTCGGCCGGCAGGAGATGGCATTCGACCTGCAGCGCTTCATCGCCGCGCGTGACGGCCCGAACGTGCGCCAGGCGTTCGATGCGGTGTGGGCCGACTACGAATATGGCAAGTGGCGCTTCATCGGCTACGCGACGCAACCGGTGCAAAACCGCAATGCGTCCGATTTCGACGACGTGTCGAACCGCGATCTCACGTTCAGCGGCTTGCGCTTCGAGCGGCAGTCGGTCGGGCCCGGCGACCTGTCCGGCTACTGGTCGCGCTACAACCGCAGCCGAGCGCGGTTTCTCGATGCGAGCGGCCCCGAGCATCGCGACGTATGGGACGTTCGCTACACGGGCACGCACGGCCGTTTCGACTGGGATCTCGAAACGATGCTGCAAACCGGCACCGTCGGCAACGCGACCATCAGCGCGTGGGCGGTCGGCTCGATCGCCGGCTACAGGCTCGACGCACCGTGGTTGCCGCGCATCGCGCTGCAGGTCGATGCGGCGTCGGGCGATCGGCATCCGCACGACGGCCGCATCGGCACCTTCAATCCGCTGTTCCCGAACGGCTACTACTTCACGCTCGCGGGCTACACGAGCTACGCGAACCTGATTCACGTGAAGCCGTCGGTGACGCTGAAGCCGTCGGCGAACCTGTCGCTGCTCGCGGCGCTCGGTTTCCAGTGGCGCGAGACGACGGGCGATGCCGTATATCAGCAGCCGAACGTCGCGGTGCCGGGCACGGCGGGCAAGGGCGGTCTATGGACGGGCATGTACGTGCAGCTGCGTGCGGACTGGACGATCGCCGCGAACCTGATCGGCGCGGTCGAGGCTGTGCATTTCCAGGTCGGCGACGCGATCCGGCAGGCGGGCGGACACAACGCGGACTACGTCGGCGTCGAGCTGAAGTACGGGTGGTGATTGCGCCGCGCGGCGACGCGCAACTGCGATGAAAAAAGGGCGGCCCGCTGAACTGCGGGGCCGCCCTGGTCTGCGCGGGCCGGCGGCGTGGCCGGCCCGTTCGCGACGATGGCGATGATGCGATTACAGGTTCGGCGACAGCGCGAGCGCGTTCGTCAGGTCGCCCATCGGCTGCGCGCCGTTCGCCTTCAGCGCGTCGTCGCGTTGCTGCAGGCCGGGCAGGCGCGGCAGCGAGAAGCGGCGCGTGATGAAGCGCAGGATCGAGCCCGTGTCGTACTGCGTGTGATCGACGAAACCCTTCTTCGCGAACGGCGACACGATCAGCGCCGGAATGCGCGTGCCCGGACCCCAGCGATCGGCGGTCGGCGGCGCAGCATGATCCCAGAAGCCGCCGTTTTCGTCGTACGTGACGATGACGACCATGTTCTTCCACTGCGGGCTCGCTTGCAGGTGCGCGATTACGTCGGCGATGTGCTGGTCGCCGGACGTCACGTCCGTATAGCCCGGGTGCTCGTTCAGATTGCCCTGCGGCTTGTAGAACGCCACCTGCGGCAGCGTGCCGGCGTCGATCGCCTTGATGAACTCGGCGCCGTTCGCGCCGCCGTCGAGCAGGTGCTGCGCGCGGCTCGCGGTGCCCGGCGCCTGGTTCGCGAAGTAGTTGAACGGCTGATGATGCGGCTGGAAGTTCGGCGTCGACAGGTCGGCGCCGTAGATCACGTTCGACGTGCCGTTCTGGCTCGCCTGCAGCGCCTGGCCCCACGCGCCGGAGTACCACGCCCACGACACGCCGGCGTTGGTCATCAGGTCGCCGATGTTGGTCGCCGTCTGCGGCGGCATCGTCGACGGGTTGGCGGGGTCGGCGAGCAGCGGGTCGCCGCCTGCGGCCGCCTTGTTGCCGCTCGGCTGATACGCCGGCTGCATCGTGTTGACGCCGTAGAAGTCCGGCGTCAGCGCGCCGTCGTTGACGAACTTCGGCGGGCCGCTGAGCGCGGAGGCCGGCGAGTTCGTCGCGACCTTAAGCGACTTGCCGTCGGCGTTGAGCACGGCGATCTTGCCGGCCGCCGGGCTCTTGTCGGCGTTCGGGTAGTACGGTGCGCACGCGCAGATCAGGTACTGGTGGTTCAGGAACGACCCGCCGAACGCGCCCATGAAGAAGTTGTCGGCGAGCACGTACTGCTGCGCGATCTTCCACAGCGGCAGCTTCGACGGGTCCGGCGTGTAGTGGCCCATCGTCAGTCCGCCCGCATCGGTCCACGCGGCGTACATGTCGTTCTTGCCGCCGTTGATCTGCATCTGGTCCTGGTAGAAGCGGTGCACGATGTCGCGCGTCGCGATGCTCATCGACTGGTTGAAGCCGTTCGGATCGTCGATCGCGAACGGCGCGTTCGGCAGGTTCGCCGTCATCGCCTCGGTCACCGCCGGCGTGATGCCGGTCGCGGTCAGCCCGCCCCAGACCTTCGGCAGCGTCGCCATCGTCGAGCCGTCGCGATCCTTCTGCACAGAGTTCGCGGCCGTCGCATTCTGCAGGCCGTTCGCGCCGGGGAAGTTGCCGTACAGGTTGTCGAAGCTGCGGTTTTCCGCGTAGATCACGACGACGTTCTTGACGGCCGACAGGCCCTGCTGCGTGACATCGTCGCCGCCGCAGGCGGTCAGGCTGAGCGCGGCCGCAAGTGCGACCGGCGTGTAGCGAATCCAGGCGTGCTTCTTCATGCGATGTTCTCTCTCATTCGTCGTTGGTCGCGCGTGGGAACCGGGTGGCGGGAGGGCCGGCGCGCGAACCTCGCGGTACCGCCCGGCTGCGCGCATTATCTGGAACCGATTTGACAGCCGGGTGTAGGGGCGCTTTCAATTGACTGTCGGTGGAACGTCATTGAACGGTCATGGAACTGACATAAGCTCCGGCCGATTGCCCACCGCTACAAGAAGAACGACGATGCCCAGCCTTCCGAAACCCTTCGCGTCCGCGCGAACGCTGATCCCGGCCATGGCCACGCTGGCACTCGCTGCCGGACTCGGGGCGCTTGCCGGTTGCGATGCCCGGCCTGCCGCGAGTGCGTCGATTGCGTCCGTCGTGCCGGCGGTTCAGGCCGCGCCCGCAGCCCCGGCGGTCGCGCCTGCCGGCCAGCCGCAAACGCGCGCGCAGGTGTTCGAGGGCGTGAAGCAGATGACGGCACTCGGCAAGCAGCTGTTTTTCGATCCGTCGCTGTCCGGCTCCGGCAAGCTCGCGTGCGCGTCTTGCCATAGCGCAGAGCATGCATTCGGGCCGCCGAACGCGCTATCGGTGCAGCTCGGCGGCGACGACATGCACCGTACCGGCTTTCGCGCTGTGCCGTCGTTGAAGTATCTGCGCGGCATTCCGCCATTCAGCGAGCACTTCCACGATTCGCCTGACGAAGGCGACGAAAGCATCGACGCGGGGCCGACCGGCGGCCTGACCTGGGATGGCCGCGTCGACACGCGCGATGCGCAGGCGCGCATTCCGCTGACGTCGCCGTTCGAGATGAGCAGCTCGCCGGCACGCGTGGCGAAGGCGGTTCGCGCGGCGCCGTATGCCGACGCATTCCGCAAGGCGTTCGGCGATCAGGTGCTGGCCGACGACCAGGCGACGTTCGGCGCGGTGCTGCGCGCGCTCGACGCATTCCAGCAACAGCCTGCATTGTTCGATCCGTACACGAGCAAGTACGACGCCTATCTGGCAGGCCGCGCGCAGCTCACGCCGGCAGAGCTGCACGGACTGCAGCTGTTCAACGACGAGAAGAAGGGCAACTGCGCGAGCTGCCACGTGAGCCAGCGCACGCTCGAGGGCGGCCCGCCGCAGTTCAGCGATTTCGGGCTGATCGCGATCGCGGTGCCGCGCAACCGCGCGCTGCCGGTCAATCGCGATCCGCGCTTCCACGATCTCGGCGCGTGCGGCCCCGAGCGGACCGACCTGAAGGGCCGCGACGAATTCTGCGGGCTGTTCCGCACGCCGTCGCTGCGCAACGTCGCGCTGCGCAAGACGTTCTTCCACAATGGCGTGTATCACTCGCTCGAGGACGTGATGCGCTTCTACGCCGAGCGCGACATCCATCCGGAGAAGTTCTACCCGGTCGTGCACGGCAAGGTGCAGATCTACGACGACTTGCCCAAGCGCTACTGGCCGAACATCAACCGCGAGCCGCCGTTCGACCGCAAGCCCGGCGATGCGCCGGCGCTGAACGCGGCCGAGATCAAGGACGTGATCGCGTTCCTGAACACGTTGACCGACGGATATCAAGCGGCGGCTGCGCCGGCGGCGCACTAGCGCGCGGTCCTTGCGGCACGCATGCTATGCTCGCTCGCTGACGGGCGTGGCGCGTGCCGGAGCGCCGGCCGCCGGAGCGCCGGCCGCCGGATTGCCGGCCGCCGGCTCCCCGGCCGCGTGCCGCGCCGTTCGATCGAATATCCAAGGAGAACAACACATGTCGATGCGTGCATCCCTTTCCGTCGTCACGCGCGTGCTGGCCGGCGCCGCGTGCGCAGTCGCGCTGCTGCCCGTTCACGCGCAAAGCAATTTGGGCTTTCTGAACGATACGCCGCTCACCTATTTCAGCAAGGCCGATCGTGCGTCGCTGACCAAGGCCGTCGCGCAGGCGCGCGACGAAGGCAAGGACGGCGAGACCACGACGTGGCAGAGCAGCCGCAGCGGCACGCAGATCGACGCGAAGCTCACGCCGTCGACGACCGACAGCGACGGCAAGACCTGCCGCGAGATCGCGACCGAGATTGCTGCGAAGGGCCAGACGATGACGCTCAAGCCGGTGTATTGCAAGACCGCCGCGGGCAAGTGGCAGCTGCAGAAGCGCTGAGCACGGGTGCGATGAAGCGCAGCGGTGCGCCGCGCACGGTGTCGTGCGGCGTCGTGATGCTCGACGGCGCCGGTCGCGTGTTCCTCGCGCATGCGACCGACACCACGCACTGGGACATCCCGAAGGGGCAGGGCGAGCCAGGCGAGACGCCGGCCGAAGCGGCGTTGCGCGAGTTGCGCGAGGAAACCGGCATCGAGCTGGATGCTGCGCGGCTGATCGATCTCGGCCGCTTCGCGTACCGTCACGACAAGGATCTGCACCTGTTCGCGGTGCAGGTTGCGGACGACGAGATCGATCCCGCCCGCTGCACGTGCACGTCACTGTTCCCGAGCCGCCGCGACGGTTCGCTCATTCCCGAGATGGACGCGTATCGATGGACGGCGCCTGCCGATGTCGACGCATATGCGAGCCGCAGCCTCGCGCGGCTGTTTCGCACGACGCTGCCGCTCGCGGACCTGCACCGGCGCTTGATGCACGTGTGACGCCGGCGGTTGGCGCAGTGCGCTACTGGTACGTGATCCCGAACGTTGCCAGTGCCCTGACCGTGCCGGGATTTACGGTAGGACGTGTCACCACGTATTCCGCATTGAGCGCGAGTTTGCCGACGTTGGCCGAAACCGGCGCGACGTTGCCTTCCTGTCCTGTCGGACGAATGAGCTTGTTGCCGTCGGCGTTGCGCAGATAGACGGCGATGCCCCGGGCAGTCCCGGTGTTGGCGAATGCGTTCGTGTCGTTCGAATCGGGCGTGCCCGAGAACGTGAAGGACGCACCCTTCACGCCGACGTCGCAGTTCTGTACCTGGAGCGAGAACGGAACGCGTCCGGCGGTGCCCGCGACGGCCGGGAGTTTTTGCGTCACGACCCTTGGCAGGGGCACCGTTCTGTTGTCGTCGCCGGCGCGCAGCGAGCACGTGCCTCGCGTGAACTTCACGGTGCCGCTGATCAAATGCCGGAAATTTCGGCTGGGCGTCGCGTTCACGCCGCCGATGCCATCAAGCTGAAAGACGCCATAACTGTTCAGCGTCGTCGAGCCTGACGTGCTGCCAGTACCTTTTCGGAGCAGAACGAGGGAGTAATTGAGCTTGACAACGCTTTTCCCGTTGGCCGGTACCGTATAGCCGGTAGGAATCGCTCCACTCGATTGCGTGTAGGTTTTTCCGTTGACGACGAGGCCCACTTCCGCTCCGGTGGCGGGCTTTGCCTTCGACGGATTGACCCAGATCATGACCTCCTCTTTCACGCCGGAAAAGCATCCGAAGGTCCGAGTAAAAGTCGGGGATTGCCAAATGAGCGTGTTGTCGGGCGTCGATGCCAGAATGTACAGATCGGCGGGCAGTGTGGTCGTCGTCGTGACGGCGTTGCTTCCGTCTTCGAAGCACTCCAGGGCCCAGCCCTTTAGCGGCACGAAGAGAATCAGGGTGAGGCACAGAATATTGGCTGCACGCATGTTGCGATTCCATTAGTTGATGGCAGCCGATATTTTCGCGAGGGCGTCAGAGCAACGAAATAGGTCAAGTACTAAAGCGTGCTACGCAAAGTACTAAAGATATTGAATTCATATAAGACAAAGCCGTTCAGCGCATGACTGAACGGCTTCACGGCTCGCGCCGGTTTGCATGCGGGAACGCGATGGTCGACGACGCGCGCCCCGGTTCTCATGCCGTCAGGCCGGCTTGCCCCAGCTGTCGCGCAGCCCGACGATGCGGTTGAACACGGGCTTGCCCGGTTTCGAATCGACCCGGTCGGCAACGAAATAGCCGTGACGCTCGAACTGCAGCCGCGTTTCCGGCGCGACGTCGCCGGCCCCCGGTTCGACGAACGCCTGCGTGATCTTCTTCGAATCCGGATTCAGCGCGTCGAGGAAATTCGCGCCGCCAGCGTCCGGGTGCGGCTCCTTGAACAGCCGGTCGTAGATTCGCACTTCCGCCGGCTGCGCATGCTTCGCGCTGACCCAGTGGATGTTGCCCTTGACCTTGTAGTTGTTCGCGCCTTCGGTGCCCGACTTGCTGTCCGGGAAGTAGCTGCAGTGCACGGCCGTCACGTTGCCGTCGGCGTCCTTGTCGAAGCCGGTGCACTCGATCACGTAGCCGTAGCGCAGGCGCACCTTGTTGCCCGGGAACAGGCGGAAATAGCCCTTCGGCGGGTTCTCGACGAAGTCGTCGCGCTCGATCCACAGCTCGCGCGAGATCGGGAACGTGCGCACGCCGCGCTCCGGGTGGTGCGGATGCACGGGCGCCGTGCACGCTTCCTCGAGGTCCTCAGGATAGTTGTCGATCACGAGCTTCAGCGGGTCCAGCACGGCGACCGAACGCGGCGCCTTGTCGTCGAGGTCGTCGCGCAGCGCGCCTTCGAACACGCTCATGTCGATCCACGAATCGACCTTCGTCACGCCGATCCGCTCGCAGAACAGATGGATGCTCTCGGGCGTGAAACCGCGCCGGCGGATCCCGACGATCGTCGGCATGCGCGGGTCGTCCCAGCCGTCGACGTGCCCTTCGGTGACGAGCTGCAGCAGCTTGCGCTTGCTGGTGATCGCATAGGTGAGGTTCAGGCGCGAAAATTCGATCTGTTGCGGCAGCGGACGCGTGAACACGCCGGCATCCGCGAGCTCGTTCAGCACCCAGTCGTACAGCGGGCGATGGTCCTCGAACTCGAGCGTGCACAGCGAGTGCGTGATGCCTTCGAGCGCATCCGAAATGCAGTGCGTGTAGTCGTACATCGGATACACGCACCACGCGTCGCCGGTGCGGTAGTGATGCGCGTAGCGGATCCGGTAGATCACCGGGTCGCGCATGTTCATGTTCGGCGACGCCATGTCGATCTTCGCGCGCAGCACGTGCTCGCCTTCCTTGAACTCGCCGGCCTTCATCCGGCGGAACAGGTCGAGGTTTTCCTCGGGCGAGCGGTCGCGGAACGGCGACGGCTTGCCGCCTTCGGTCAGCGAGCCGCGATTCGCGCGCATTTCTTCCGCGCTCTGGCTGTCGACGTACGCCTTGCCGCGCTTGATCAGCAGCTCCGCGAATTCATAGAGCTTGTCGTAGTAGTCGCTCGCGAAGTACTGGTGATCGACCGCTTCCTTGCGCCAGTCGAAGCCGAGCCAGCGCACCGCGTCGACGATCGAATCGACGTACTCGATGCTTTCCTTTTCCGGGTTCGTGTCGTCGAAGCGCAGGTGGCACACGCCGCCATAGTCGCGCGCTACGCTGAAGTTCAGGCAGATGCTCTTCGCGTGACCGATGTGCAGATAGCCGTTCGGCTCGGGGGGGAAGCGCGTTTCGACGCGGCCGCCCCATTTGCCGGTGCGGTTGTCGTCGTCGATGATGTTGCGAATGAAATTGGAAGCCGCGGGGGCGTCGTTGCGTTCGGTGCTCATGCGGTTGGCGTCAGGTTGTGTCGGCGCGTCGCGCCGGTTTAATCCCGTAATTCTACCTGACCGGGGTCGGGACCGCGCGGGTCGCGGCACGGCGGGCCGCCGCACCGCAATGTCCGTCGCAATATCTCGATAGTGTGTCGGCTGTAACACGACGTAAATCGGATTGCCGGTTGCGTTCGTGTTTTTCTATGATGGCTTTACCGATTCAATGCCGCCATACGCAATTGTTGCGTGGCGGGAGGACGCCAACAATCATGATGAAGAAGACCACTTTTCTCGTTCGTACCGCGGTGATCGTCGCCGCCTTGTCGCAGCTCGGCGCATGCGCGATGACCCATACGCAGCGTAATGCCGGTATCGGCGCGGCCGCGGGCGGCGCGCTCGGCTATCTGATCACCGGCGGCCCGATCGGCACGGTTGCCGGCGCGGCGGCCGGCGGCCTGGTCGGCGCCGGCGTGCGCTGATCGCAGCCGGCGCGCATGAGCGCCGGCGCGTCGCGGCGGCGTTCGGCACGCGCCGCGACCCATTGATTCGCCGCACATCCATTCCGCGATTCGACAGGCACCATCAGGGAGGAGCGGGTGTGCGACACTTCGTCGACGTCATATAACCACATTCTCCGTCGACGAATCCTTCATGAACGATTCTCTCGTTTTCGTGCTGCCGGGCTACGGCAACTCCGGCCCGCTCCACTGGCAAAGCCGCTGGGAGCGGGCCGATCCGCGTTTCGTGCGGATCGCGATGCCCGACTGGGACCGTGCGTTCCGCAACGGCTGGTGTCTCGCGCTCGACCGGGCGGTCGAGGCCGCACCCGGCCCAGTGACGATCGCCGCGCATAGCCTCGGCACGCTGACTGCCGCATGGTGGGCGACCCGCTATGCGCGGCCGGCCGCGCTCGAAAAAGTGCGCGGCGCGCTGCTCGTCGCATTGCCGGACCCGGCCGGGCCCGCGTTTCCTGCGGACGCACACGGCTTCGGGCCGGTGCCGCACGAGCGGCTCCCGTTTCCGACCTGCGTGGTCGCGAGCAGCGACGATCCGTACGGCTCGCTCGCGTTCGCGCGCGGTTGCGCGAACGCATGGGGCAGCACATTCCATGATCTCGGCCCGCGCGGGCACATCAACGCGGACAGCGGGCTCGGCGACTGGCCGCAAGCGCGCGGCTGGCTCGACGCGCTGGCGGTCGCAGCCTGACGAGTCGCACGGGCAGCCGCGGGAGCGTCAGATCGCCTGTTTCGCTTTCAGCGCCGCGATGCGCTCGGCGTCGTAGCCGAGCATGTCGCGCAGCACGTCGTCGGTCTGCGCGCCGAGCAGCGGCGGGGCCGTGCGCGCATCGGGCGGCGTTGCGCTCATCCGGATCGGATTGCGCACGAGCTTCACGTCCGCGCCGCACGGATGCGGCAGCGACACCTGCATCCCGCGCGCGATCACCTGTTCGTTGCCGAACACCTCGTCGAGTTCGTTGATCGGCCCGCACGGCACGCCGGCCGCTTCGAGCGCACCGATCCAGTCGGCCTTGCCGCGCGCCTTCACCATCTCCGCGAGGATCGGCACCAGCGTGTCGCGATGGCGCACGCGCGCCGGATTGGTCGCGAACCGTTCGTCGTCGGCGAGCCCGGGCTGCCCGCCGGCCTCGACGAACTTGCGGAACTGCCCGTCGTTGCCGACCGCGACGATGATCCAGCCGTCGCTCGTCTGGAACGTCTGATACGGCACGATGTTCGGATGCGCGTTGCCCCAGCGCACCGGCGGCTTGCCGCTCGCGAGGAAGTTGGTGTTCATGTTCGCGAGCAGCGCAACCTGCACGTCGAGCAGCGCCATGTCGATGTACTGGCCTTCGCCCGTGCGATCGCGGTGCGCGAGCGCGGCGAGCACCGCGATCGTCGAATAGAGGCCCGTCGCCAGATCGGCGATCGCGACGCCGGCTTTCTGCGGTCCGCCGCCCGGCTCGCTGTCGCGTTCGCCGGTGATGCTCATGAAGCCGCCGATTCCCTGCACGATAAAGTCGTAGCCCGCGCGGTGCGCATACGGGCCGGTCTGGCCGAAACCCGTGACCGAGCAATAGACCAGGTCCGGCTTAACCGCGCGCAGCGACTCGTAATCGAGCCCGTATTTCTTCAACTGGCCGACCTTGTAGTTCTCCAGCACGACGTCGCATTGCGCGGCGAGCTCACGCACGATCTGCTGGCCTTCGGGCGTCGCGATGTCGACCGTCACCGACCGCTTGTTGCGGTTCGCCGCGAGGTAGTACGCGGCCTCGGCCGTATCGGCGCCGGCCGCGTCCTTCAGGTACGGCGGCCCCCAGTGGCGCGTGTCGTCGCCGGCGCCGGGGCGCTCGATCTTGATCACGTCCGCGCCGAAATCGGCAAGCGTCTGCGCACACCACGGACCCGCGAGCACGCGGGTGAGGTCCAGCACGCGGATATGGCTCAGGGCACCCATCGTCGAATCGTCTCCTTTCGTGGCTCGCCCGGCCGGAGCAAGGCGGATTGGCATGCCGAGCATCTTAAGGCGAATCGGCCGCACCGGTGGCCCATACGGGTCGTCCGGCGCGGCGGGCCGCTGCCGTCGGAGGCGCCGATCTGTATCGTATAATCGACCGTTTACGATATTTGCCCGCCGTGCGTCCGCGAGGACGGCCGGCGTTTGAAGCCGTCTCAGCCAGACATTCCCCGCACGCCATGAAAGCTGCCGAAATCCGCGAGAAATTCCTCAAATTCTTCGAATCGAAGGGCCACACGATCGTCCGCTCGTCGAGCCTCGTGCCCGGTAACGACCCCACGCTGATGTTCACGAACTCGGGCATGGTCCAGTTCAAGGATGTCTTCCTCGGCACGGACCAGCGCCCGTACTCGCGCGCGACGACCGCGCAGCGCAGCGTGCGCGCCGGCGGCAAGCACAACGACCTCGAAAACGTCGGCTATACGGCGCGCCACCACACGTTCTTCGAGATGCTCGGCAACTTCTCGTTCGGCGACTACTTCAAGCACGACGCGATCCGCTTCGCATGGGAGCTGCTGACCGAGGTCTACAAGCTGCCGAAGGAAAAGCTGTGGGTCACCGTCTATCAGGAAGACGACGAGGCGTACGACATCTGGGCGAAGGAAGTCGGCGTACCGACCGAGCGGATCATCCGGATCGGCGACAACAAGGGCGCGCGCTACGCGTCGGACAACTTCTGGACGATGGGCGACACCGGCCCGTGCGGCCCGTGTACCGAAATCTTCTACGACCACGGCCCGGAGGTGTGGGGCGGGCCGCCGGGGTCGCCTGAAGAAGACGGCGACCGCTACATCGAAATCTGGAACCTCGTGTTCATGCAGTTCAATCGCGACGCGCAGGGCAACATGACGCGCCTGCCGAAGCAGTCGGTCGACACCGGCATGGGCCTCGAGCGTCTCGCCGCGGTGCTGCAGCACGTGCACAGCAACTACGAGATCGACCTGTTCCAGAACCTGATCAAGGCCGCCGCGCGCGTGACCGAGATCACCGACCTCACGAACAACTCGCTGAAGGTGATCGCCGACCACATCCGCGCGTGCTCGTTCCTGATCGTCGACGGCGTGATTCCGGGCAACGAAGGCCGCGGCTACGTGCTGCGCCGGATCGTGCGCCGCGCGATCCGCCACGGCTACAAGCTCGGCCGCAAGGGCGCGTTCTTCCACAAGCTGGTGGCCGACCTCGTCGCCGAGATGGGCGCGGCGTACCCGGAGCTGAAGGAAGCCGAACAGCGCGTGACCGACGTGCTGCGTCAGGAAGAGGAACGCTTCTTCGAAACGATCGAGCACGGGATGTCGATCCTCGAGGCGGCGCTCGCCGAGGTCGAAGCGAAGGGCGGCAAGGTGCTCGACGGCGAACTCGCGTTCAAGCTGCACGACACGTACGGCTTCCCGCTCGACCTCACGGCGGACGTTTGCCGCGAGCGCGGGATGACGGTCGACGAGCCGGCGTTCGACGACGCGATGGCGCGCCAGCGCGAGCAGGCGCGCGCGGCCGGCAAGTTCAAGGCGACGCAGGGGCTCGAATACTCGGGCGCCAAGACCACGTTCCACGGCTACGAGGAAATCGCGTTCGACGACGCGAAGGTCGTCGCGCTGTACGTCGACGGTTCGGCCGTCGACGAAGTGAAGGTCGGCCAGGATGCGGTCGTCGTGCTCGACCACACGCCGTTCTACGCGGAATCGGGCGGCCAGGTCGGCGACCAGGGTGTGCTCGCGAACGCCGCGACGCGCTTTGCGGTGGCCGACACGCTGAAGGTGCAGGCCGACGTGATCGGCCACCACGGCACGCTCGAGCAGGGCGCGCTCAAGGTCGGCGACGTGCTGCGCGCGGAGATCGACGCGCACCGCCGTGCGCGCACGCAGCGCAACCACTCGGCAACGCACCTGATGCACAAGGCGCTGCGCGAAGTGCTCGGCTCGCACGTGCAGCAGAAGGGCTCGCTCGTCGACGCGGAAAAGACCCGCTTCGACTTTGCGCACAACGCGCCGATGACCGACGACGAAATCCGTCGCGTCGAGCAGATCGTCAACGACGAGATCCTGGCCAACGCGCCCGGCATCGTGCGCGTGATGCCGTACGACGAAGCGGTGAAGGGCGGTGCGATGGCGCTGTTCGGCGAGAAATACGGCGATGAAGTGCGCGTGCTCGACCTCGGCTTCTCGCGCGAACTGTGCGGGGGCACGCACGTGCACCGCACCGGCGACATCGGCCTGTTCAAGATCGTGATGGAGGGCGGTGTCGCGGCCGGCATCCGCCGCGTCGAGGCGATCACCGGCGACAACGCGGTGCGCTACGTGCAGGAGCTCGACGCGCGCGTGAACGAAGCCGCGGCCGCGCTGAAGGCGCAGCCGTCGGAACTCACTCAGCGCATCGCGCAGGTGCAGGACCAGGTGAAGGCGCTCGAGAAGGAGCTCGGCGCGCTGAAGTCGAAGCTCGCATCGAGCCAGGGCGACGAGCTCGCGCAGCAGGCCGTCGAAGTCGGCGGCGTGTACGTGCTGGCCGCGACGCTCGACGGCGCCGACGCGAAGACGCTGCGCGAAACGGTCGACAAGCTGAAGGACAAGCTTAAGAACGCGGCAATCGTGCTCGCGGCGGTCGAAGGCGGCAAGGTCAGCCTGATTGCCGGCGTCACGCCGGACGCGAGCAAGAAGGTCAAGGCCGGCGAGCTCGTGAACTTCGTCGCGCAGCAGGTCGGCGGCAAGGGCGGCGGCCGCCCGGACATGGCGCAGGCAGGCGGCACGGATCCGGCGAATCTGCCGGGCGCGCTCGCGGGCGTGAAGGGCTGGATCGAAGAACGTCTTTGATCTGCGTCGCTGATGATGCGGTGCGGTCGGGCTGACCGCGTCGCGCCACATCGCTGCGCATCAAAAAACGACCCGATCGGTACGTGTGCCGGTCGGGTCGTTGCGTTTCTGGCGGGCGTGAACGGTGAATCGCGCATCGGCGGCCGCGCGGGCTGCCGACTCAGGCGGGTTTCACCAACTCAGACCGACACCGCCGCGTTTTCCTTTGCCGCTGCGCTCGTCTCCGGCACCGCTTCGGTGAGCGCATCGCGCAGCGCGGCAAGTGCCGCGGACGCGTAACCGCGCCGCCACGCGAGCAGCGTGTCGATCGTGCCGAGCTCCGCGATCGCGTGGATCGCGACGTTGCCGGTTTGCGGCTGCAGGTCGAGCACCGAACGCGGCGCGACCGCGATACCCGCCCCGGCCGCGACGCACGCGACGATCGCGTGATACGAGCCGAGTTCGAGCGCGCGCGCCGGCTTCATCCCGTGCGCCGCATACCATTGCTCGACGTATTTCCGGTACGCGCAGCCGCGCTCGAACGCGATCAGCGTCGGCAGGATCACGTCGCGCGGCGTGCGCACCGGCGGATGGCCGCGCGGCGTCAGCAGCACCAGTTCCTCGCGGTAGACCGGCACCGTTTCGAACGTGTCGGGCAGCGTATCCGGCGCGGGCGGCCGCGCGAACAGCGCCGCATCGATCTCGAAGTCGCGCACGCGGTCGATCAGCCAGCCGGTCGTGCCGGTCACGAGCTCCAGCGATACGTCCGGCCACGCATGGTGATAGCGCGCGAGCACGGCCGGCAGCCGGCTCGCGGCCGTGCTCTCCATCGTGCCGAGCCGCAACCGGCCGCGCGGCGAGTCCTCGCGCACCGCGTCGCGCGCCTCGGCGGCGAGCGCGAGCAGCCGCTCCGCATACGGCAGCAGCGTGTGGCCGGCCGGCGTCAGCACGAGCCGTCGCCCGTCGCGAACGAACAGCGCCGCACCGAGTTCCTCCTCGAGCTGCTTGATGCGCGTCGTCACGTTCGACTGCACGCGATTGAGCTTCGCCGCCGCGCGCGTCACGCCGTTCTCGCGCACGACGGCCCGGAAAATCGCCAGCGCCGCCAGATCCATGATTCTCTCCTGGAGATATGCGGATTCTTCATTATTCATTTTTCGAGAACGTTAGGTCAAGCTACGATACAGGCGTTCCCATTTCCGTTCGGGCGGCGCGCAGCGCGCGCGGCCCATGCCGCCATGTCCCGTTTCGAGGTTTCCGGCGCTGCCGACGGCGCGCAACTGCACGACGACGCCCAACGCCGCGCCCGCGCGGCAGCGCTTGCCTGCATGACCGGACTTGCGGTCGCGCTCGGCGTCGGTCGCTTTGCATTCACGCCGTTGCTGCCGTTGATGCTCGCCGACGGCTCGATCGGCTTGAAAGCCGGCAGCTGGCTCGCGTCCGCAAACTACGCGGGCTATTTCGTCGGCGCCGTCAGTTGCGCGGCCGTGCGCGTCGCGCCGGCGCGGATGGTGCGCTTCGGGCTGGCCGCGACCGTGCTGCTGACCGCCGCGATGGGCATCGGGCACGTGTTGTCGGCGTGGCTCGTGGTGCGGTTCGTCGCGGGCGTCGTCAGCGCGTGGACGTTCGTGTTCGTGTCGCAATGGGGGTTGCGGCGACTCAGTGAGCTGCACGCGCCGCAGTGGAGCGGCGTGATCTACGCGGGGCCCGGTGTCGGCATCGTGCTGACCGGATTGATCGGCAGCGCGCTGGCCGGTCATCGCGCCGCGCCCGGGTGGCTGGGGTTCGCGGCGTTGTCTGCGGGGCTGTCGGTTGCGATATGGCGTACGTTCGGCGGCACGGCGGCGTCGACATCGACAGTCGGGCCATCGGCTCTATCGTCGGCGCCGGCGATCACGACGGCTCCTCCTGCGGCTTCGCACGCGACGCGCCATCGTCGCGGCGATGCCGCGTGGCTCGTCGCGCTGTACGGGATGCCGGGCTTCGGCTACATCATCACCGCGACATTCCTGCCGGTGATCGCGCGCGCCGCGCTGCCGCCCGGCTCGCCGTGGCCGGACCTGTTCTGGCCGATGTTCGGCGCGGCGCTGATCGTCGGCGCGATCGCGGCGTCGCGGCTGCCCGCTCACTGGGACAACCGGCTGCTGCTCGCGGCCGGCTGCGCGACGCAGGCGCTCGGGATCGCCGCGGGAATCGTATGGCCGAGCGCGGCCGGCTTCTCGGCCGGCAGCGCGCTGCTCGGCCTGCCGTTCACCGCGATCACGCTGTTCGCGATGCGCGAAGCGCGGCGTCTGCACGGCGAACGCGCGGCCGGGCTGATGGGCTATGCGACTGCGTCCTACGGTGTCGGGCAGATCCTCGGCCCGCTCGTCGCGGCGCCGCTCACTGCGCGGTTCGGGTCGTTCTCGCCGGCGTTGTGGGTCGCAGCGGGTGCATTGCTCGTCGGCGCCGCCGGCTTCGCGGCGACCGCCGTGCGCGGGCCACGCGCACACCCGCAACCCTGACGTCGGCGGGGCCGGATCGTCTGCGGCGCGGTCAAACTCGCTAGAATGAAGCCTTTCCCGCGCCGAGCGGGCGTCCGACGCGGCCGTACGGCGGCGCGAGACGCCCGCCAGATCCTCATCGATGACCACCGCCGACTACCGCTTTTGCCCGCGCTGCGCGCGCCCCCTCACCGAGCGCGCCGATCCCGAACACGAGGGCGGGCGCGTCCGCAAGGCCTGCCCGGACGAGCTGTGCGGCTACGTGCACTGGAACAATCCGCTGCCGGTGGTCGCCGCGATCGTCGAGCTCGACGGCAAGATCCTGCTCGCGCGCAACGCAGCGTGGCCGGAAGGGATGTTCGCGCTGATTACCGGCTTCCTCGAAAACGGCGAGACGCCCGAAGACGGCATCGCGCGCGAGGTGTTCGAGGAAACCGCGCTGAAGGCCGAGCAGGTGACGCTCGTGGGCGTGTATGAGTTCATCCGCAAGAACGAGCTGATCATCGCTTATCACGTGCGCGCGTCGGGCACCGTCGCACTGTCGCCGGAGCTGCTCGAGTATCGGCTCGTCGATCCGCCGCTGTTGCGCCCTTGGCGTGCCGGCACCGGCTACGCGCTGGCCGACTGGATGCGCGCGCGCGGCCTCGATTTCGAATTCGTCGACCGAGCGGGGCAGTGACGCGTCGCGCCGCTTCCCGCACGTCGTTTGCCGCGCCGCGCACGGCCGCGACGCAGCATCCGCACGTTCGCCCGCAAGCCGCGCCGCACGGCGTCCACGCAACGCCGGGTTCGCTTGCGCCGCCGTCTGCCGCATCTTCGTTCCCTTCGTCCCCCTGAGCGCCATCGCCATGTCCGACAAGCCGCAGCCGCGTCCCCGCGACGCCTATCGCCACTTCCTGCCGATCACGACCCGCTGGATGGACAACGATGTCTACGGGCACGTGAACAACGTCGTCTACTACAGCTACTTCGATACCGTCGTGAACGAGTACCTGATCCGCGCGGGGGTGCTCGACGTCGAGCACGGGCAGACGATCGGCCTCGTGGTGGAAACGCAGTGCAACTACTTTGCGCCGCTCGTGTTTCCGCAGTCGGTCGACGCGGGGCTGCGCGTCGCGAAGCTCGGTACGTCGAGCGTGCGCTACGAGATCGGGCTGTTCGCGGCGGGCGAAACGTCTCCGGCCGCGCAAGGGCATTTCGTGCACGTGTACGTCGATCGCGGCACGCGCCGTCCGGTGCCGCTGCCGGACGCGTTGCGCGCGGCGCTCGAGCCGCTCGCCGTCTGACGGCCGCGCGGCGGTGCACGTGTTCGCGCTCCAGGCGTTCAACGGCCTCAGCTACGGATTGCTGCTGTTCATGCTGTCGGCCGGCCTCACGCTGATCTTCAGCGTGCAGGGCGTGCTCAACTTCGCGCATGCGAGCTTCTACATGCTCGGCGCCTACATCGGCTACAGCGTCGCAGCCCGCGCCGGCTTCTGGGCCGCGCTCGTGGTCGCGCCGCTCGCGGTGGGGCTGATCGGCGCCGGCTGCGAGCGCTGGCTGCTGCGCCGCGTGCAGGCGCGCGGCGGCCACACGAGCGAACTGCTGCTGACCTTCGGCCTCGCATACCTGATCGGCGAGGGCGCGAAACTCGTGTGGGGCCTCGCGCCGCTGCCGGCCCCGGTTCCGCCTCTGCTCGACGGCGCACCCGTGACCGTGTTCGACGTCGCGCTGCCGCGCTATCGGCTGTTCATGATGGCGATGTCCGCGGCGATGCTGGTCGCGCTCGGCGCATTGCTGCGTGCGTCGCGGATAGGGCTCGTCGTGCGCGCCGCGCTTACGCACCGCGCGGCCGTCGAGGCGCTCGGCTACGACGTGCCGCGCATGATGACGGGCCTGTTCGGTGCGGGTACCGCGCTCGCGGCGCTCGCCGGCGTAATCGGCGCGCCGCTTGCGGTGATCGAACCGGCACTGGCCGAGACCGTCGGCTCGGTCGTGTTCGCGGTCGTCGTGATCGGCGGGCTCGGCTCGCTCGGCGGCGCGTTCGTCGCGTCGCTCGCAGTCGGTTTCGCGCAGACCTTCGCCGCATCCGGCGACGCGTCGCTGCGCGACGTCGCGCAATGGGCCGGTGTCGCGCTGCCCGACAGCGTAGCCGCCGTGTCGATCGCGCAGCTGGCGCCGCTGGTGCCGTACCTGCTGCTCGTCGCGGTGCTGGTTGCACGCCCGCGCGGGTTGTCCGGCGAGCGTGTCGATGGCTAGCCGCAAGTGGGCCGGCGCGCTGCGCTGGGGGCTGTTCGCCGCGTGCGTCGCGCTGCCTGCGTGGCTGTGGCCGCATGGCGCGGTGCTCGGCTATCTCGCGCAGACGGCGGCGCTCGTCGTGCTCGCGCTGTCGTACAACCTGCAGCTCGGCACGACCGGGCTGCTGTCGTTCGGCCATGCCGCGTTCGCGGGTCTCGGCGCGTTCGCCGCCGCGCACTGGTTCAATCATGTGGGCGGTCCGCTGCCGCTGTTGCCGCTCGTCGGCGGCATGGCCGGCGCGGGCTTCGGGTTCGTCGCCGGGCTGCTGGCCACGCGGCGCGCGGGCACCGTGTTCGCGATGATCACGCTCGGCCTCGGCGAATGCGTCGCGGCCGCCGCATGGAGCGTGCCCGCGTGGTTCGGCGGGGTCGGCGGCGTGCCGATCGACCGCGCGAGCGGCACGCCGGTGGGCGGCTGGAATTTCGGCGCGCAGGCGCAGGCCTACGCGGTGATCGCCGCGTGGTGCATCGTGTCGGCGCTGGCGATGCACGCGCTCACGCGCACGCCGCTCGCACGGCTTGCGAACGCGGTGCGCGACAACCCGGCGCGCGTCGCGGCGCTCGGCACCGAGCCGCGCCGCGTGCGGCTCGCGATGGTCACGTGCGCGTCGTTCTTCGCAGGCGTTGCGGGCACGCTCACGCTGATCGACGTCGAGGTCGCGACGCCAGACAGCGTATCGATGGCGCGCTCGGCGACCGTGCTGATCGCCGCGGTAATCGGCGGCACCGGCGCGTTCTTCGGTCCGGCGGCCGGCGCCGTCGTGCTGACCGCGCTGAGCGTCGTCGTCGCGGGCGTGTCGCGTGCGTGGGCGTTGTATCTCGGCGTGCTGTTCGTCGCGGTCGTCATCGCCGCGCCGCGCGGCATCGCGGGCGTCGCGCATACGCTCGTGCATGCGTTGCGCCGCGGCGCGACTGCCGCCGAGCGCTGGCGCGCACTGTGTGGCGTCGGCGCGGGCGTGTTCTGGGCGGTCGCGATCGTTTGCGCGGCCGAACTCGGCTATGCGTGGCGCTTCGCGCAGGACGACGGCGCGGGACTCGCGTTCGGCGTGTGGGGTATCGATGCCGATGCACCGGCCGGCTGGGTCGTCGCGTGCTCGGCGGCCGGCATCGGCACGCTGCTGTGGGGGTGGCGCGCACGATTGACGAATCACGCACATGGCGGGCAGGGGGATGCGCGATGAACGGCAACGCGATCGCGCTGCACGGAATCGTCCAGCGCTTCGGCGCACAAACGGTGCTCGACGGAATCGATCTGAGCGTGTCGGCTGGTGAGCGGCATGCACTGATCGGGCCGAACGGCGCGGGCAAGTCGACGCTGTTCAACGTGATCGCCGGCGCGACGCGGCCGACGCGCGGGCGCGTCGTGCTGCATGGCGTCGAGCTGCGCGGGCGGGGGCCGGTCGCCGCGAGCCGGCTCGGCATCGGCCGCAGTTTCCAGCAGACGAGCGCGTTCGCGCGGCTGAGCGTGTTCGACAACCTGCGCTGCGCGGCGCTGCACGCGCCGGCCGAGCGGCGCCGCTGGTGGAACCGGCTGCGCGAGTCGGTATCGGTCGATCGCGCGGCCGGGCGCGTGCTGCACGACATCGGCCTCGGCGCGCGTCGCGATGTGCTCGCCGGCGAACTGGGCTATGCGGAACAGCGCGCGCTCGATCTCGGCATTGCGCTCGCGAGCGGCGCCCGCACGCTGTTGCTCGACGAACCGACGGCCGGCATGAACCGCGACCAGGCGGCGCGGATGATCGCGCTGATCCGCGCGACGACGCAGGGCCGCACGGTAGTGATGATCGAGCACGACATGGAGACGGTGTTCGGCTTCGCCGAGCGCATCACGGTGCTCGTGCGCGGCGCGGTCGTCGCGACCGGCGCGCCCGACGCGATCCGCACGGACCCCGCGGTGCGCGCCGCATATCTGGGCCGGCACGCATGAGCGCGCTGCTCGACATTCGCGGGCTGCGCGCGTGGTACGGGATGCAGCCGGTGCTCGACGGCGTCGACCTCGCGCTCGCGCCCGGCGAGACGCTCGCGCTGCTCGGCCGCAACGGCTCGGGCCGCTCGACGCTCGCTAAAGCCGTGATGGGGCTCGTGCGCACGGCGGGCTCGGTGCGCATCGCCGGGATGGAATGCGCAGGCGCGCGCACGTTCGAGATCGCGCGGCGCGGCGTCGCTTACGTTGCCGAAAGCCGCGACGTGTTTCCACTGCTCACCGTGCGCGACAACCTGCGGCTCGGGCTGCGCGGCATGAACGGCGCTGCCGGACGCGTGGCGCTCGACCGGCTGCTCGCGCGGTTTCCGCTGCTGGCCGCCCGTGCCGACGTGAAGGCCGGCCGCCTGTCGGGCGGCGAACAGCAGGTGCTCGCGCTCGTGCGCGCGCTCGCCGGCGGTCCGCGCGTGCTGATCGTCGACGAACCGGTCGAGGGGCTCGCGCCGCTTGCGGCTGATGAGGTCGGCGCGTGCCTTGCGGCGCTGCAGGCCGACGGCGTCGCGATCCTGCTGATCGAGCAACGATTGCAACTCGCGCCGCGGCTCGCGCAGCGCGTCGCGGTAATGGGGCGGGGACGCATCGTCTACGACGGTTCGCTCGACGGGCTCGGCGGCGACGTCGTCGGTGCATGGCTGAGCGCCGGCTGAGCGTGCGCGGATGCCGGGTCGCCGACGCGCATGTCGCCTACGCGCACGTCGCCTACGCGCATGTCGCCTACGCGCACGTCGCCGATTGTTCGTCAAACTCCGCCAGTCAATTCGTGTCGAGCCGCTTTATCGCCGCGGCGCAAACCGCGAAGATTGCCAGCAAGGCCGGTGCAGCGCACCACGCGCGACCGGTACCCATCCATCGAAGTGTTCCGACTGAGGAATGAAATCATGAGCAAGCTGGCAGGCAAGGTCGCGATCGTCACGGGCGCATCCAAGGGCATCGGCGCAGCCATTGCAAAGGCGCTGGCCGCCGAAGGCGCGTCGGTCGTCGTCAACTACGCGAGCAGCAAGGCAGGCGCCGACGCGGTCGTCGGTGCGATCGTCGAAGCGGGCGGCCGCGCGGTCGCCGTCGGCGGCGACGTGTCGAAGGCCGCGGACGCGCAGCGCATCGTCGACACCGCGATCGACACCTATGGCCGTCTCGACGTACTGGTCAACAACTCCGGCGTGTACGAGTTCGCGCCGCTCGAAGCGATCACCGAAGAGCATTATCGCCGTCAGTTCGACACGAACGTGTTCGGTCTGCTGCTGACGACGCAGGCGGCCGCCAAGCATCTCGGCGAAGGCGCGAGCATCATCAACATCAGCTCGGTCGTGACGAGCATCACGCCGCCGGCGAGCGCGGTGTACAGCGGCACCAAGGGCGCGGTCGACGCGATCACCGGCGTGCTCGCGCTCGAACTCGGCCCGCGCAAGATCCGCGTGAACGCGATCAACCCGGGGATGGTCGTGACCGAAGGCACGCACACCGCGGGCATTATCGGTTCGGACCTCGAAGCGCAGGTGCTCGGCCAGACGCCGCTTGGCCGCCTCGGCGAGCCGAACGACATCGCGTCGGTTGCCGTCTTCCTTGCATCGGACGATGCGCGCTGGATGACCGGCGAACACGTCGTGGTGAGCGGCGGGTTGAACTGACCGGATGGCGTTGCCGCGCGAACGGTGCGCGTGCGCCGTTCGCGCCGTCATCCGGCGGCGCGCACCGCGCGCTGTTATGCGCTCATCGCTAGCGCAGTCGCGCCGACGTGCCACCGCAAGCATTCGATGACGAGCGCGTGGTTGGCTTCGGAGCCGAGCCCGGCGATGGCGGTCGCGCCGACGATGCCGGCGCCGGCGACGCGCAACGGCACGCCGCCGCCGTCGAGCGCGTAGTCGTCTTCCGACAAACCCTGCGACCGCAGCGACCAGCCGGCACGGCGAAAGCCCGCGCCGACCGCGAGCGAACTTCGGCCGAAACGCAGCACCGTATTCTGCCGGCGGCGGATCGCGTCGCTGTCGTGCGCTCCGCTGCCGTCGAGCGCGCAATAGAACAGCGGCGTCTCGTCGCCGACGATGCCGACCGCAATCGGCAGCCCGCGTCGTGACGCGATATTGACGGCGATTTCTCCGATTCGACGGGCGACGGCCGCATTGAAGTGCGGCAGCAGCAGGTTCGACGCATCGTCGTCGAAGGCGTCGGGTTCGGCGCGAAAGAGTGACGTCACCATGGCGGCTCCGTAGCGTGGCCGGCACCGCACGCGCGTGCCGGGCGTCGCATCGTCACGGGCCGCGCGGGCCCGTCTTCCATTCAGTGCTCGGGCGATTCCGTACGTCAGCGCTTCGGCGCCGCGTCGAGCATCCATTCGTGCGCGGGATCGTTCTTGAACGCCCATGCGCGGCTCGGCCCGGCCATCACGTTCAGGTAGTACAGGTTGTAGCCGTGCGGTGCGACCACCGGGTGATAGCCGCGCGGCACCATCACGACGTCGTGGTTCTCGACCGCGCACGCTTCGTCGAGGCTGCGATCGTCGGTGTACACGCGCTGGAACGCGAAGCCCTGCGGCGGATCGATCCGGTGGTAATAGGTTTCCTCGAGCGACGTCTCGTCGGGCGCCGCGTCGCGATCGTGCTTGTGCGGCGGATAGCTGCTCGAATGGCTCGCGGGCGTGATCACTTCGACGACCAGCAACCGGTCCGCGGCCGGGTTGTCGCCCATCAGGATGTCGCACACGTAGCGCGTGTTGGTGCCTTGCCCGCGCACCGCACGGCGCATCCGTTCGCCGTCGAGGCGCTGCACGCGCTTGTCGCCGCTCTCGTACGGCGCGGTGCACAGTGCGACTTCTGCGTCGCGCGTCGCGACCAGCGTGACCGTCTTGCCGCCCGGCACGTACAGCGCGTCCGGCGACACTTCCTCGAATACGCTGTCGCGCTTGCCGAGCGCGTCGTAGGTTTCGCCGTCGACTTTGGCGCGCACCGTGCCCGTCAGTACGACCACGCACAGCTCGCGCGCGCCCGTATCGACCGTTTCGGTATCGCCGGCTTTCAGGCGCAGCGCGCGAAAGCCGACGTGCTTCCAGCCGGCCGACTCCGGCGTGACGTTGCAGATTTCGCGCTCCGGCGACGCCTTGACCAGCAGGGGAGAAATCGTCATGGAATGAGGCTCCTCGATGAGATGACGGCGCTCGACTACTCGGCGCTCAACCGGTCGACGATCGCGCGCAGCGCGTCGTAGCCCTTTTTCGCATACTGATAGCTCGGTGCGACGGCCGGATCCTGCTCGGCCTCGACGACGAGCCAGCCTTCGTAGCCGGCATCCTTCAGCGTTCGCAGCGTCGCTTCGTAATCGAGCGCGCCGTCGCCCGGCACCGTAAACGTGCCGTTGATCACGCCGTTCAGAAAGCTCCAGCCGCCGTTGCGCGCCTGCGTGACGACCTGCGGCCGCACGTCCTTGCAATGCACGTGCACGACGCGCGCGACATGCTTCTTCAACAGTGCGACCGGATCGGCTGCGCCGCCGAAATACGCATGGCCGGTATCGAACAGAAGGAACACCTTAGCGGGATCCGTCAGCGCCATCAGCCGGTCGACATCGGCCGGCGATTCGACGTATGCGCCCATGTGGTGATGGTAGGCGAGCTTGATCCCGTATGTATCGAGCAGGTGCGCACCGAACGCGTCGAGGCGCGCCGCATAGCGGTGCCACGACGTGTCGTCGACGAAGCGCGGCCGCTTCGCGACCGGCGTGTCGATGCTGCCCTGGATCGTACCCGCGCATTCGCCGTATACGACCACCTTCACGTCGTTGTACTGCAGCTTCGTCATGTGCGCGCGGCAGCGCTCGATCTCGGCGGCGACCGCATCCGCGTCGCTCATGCCCGGCGCCACTTCCGCCAGGAATCCCGAATACCAGCCGGACACGCACACGAGCCCCAACTCGGCGAGCTTCGCCTTCAGCTCGGGCCCCGTCTTTGGAAACTTGTTGCCGAGCTCGAAGCCCGCATAGCCGATCTCGGCGCCTTCCTTCAGCGCCGTCTCGAGCGGCGTCTCGCCGCCGAGCGACGGCAGATCGTCGTTCATCCACGACAGGGGGTTGATACCGATGCGAACGTTCCAGCTCATCACGTGCGTCCTTGGTTCGAATGTTGTTTTACCGGTGCGGTATCGACAGCGCAGGCCAGTCAACGCCGCTGCCGGGCCTTCTCGTCGAGATACGCGCGATGCGCGCGTTCGACGTCCGCACGTTCGGACACCTGCGGCACCGCGACTTCCCACCACGCGCCGCCGTCGTCCGTCGTGCGCTCGTGCGTCGTGTCGATCACGAGCACCTGGCTTGTCTTCGCCGCACGCGCGCGCTTCATCTCGCGGCGCAGTTCGGCGACGTCGCGCACGTGCACGGCTTCGGCGCCCATCGAGCGCGCATGCATCGCGAAATCGATCGTCGAGCGTTCGCCGCCTTCGGGCACGCAGTCGTCGAGCATGTTGTTGAAGCTCGCGCCGCCGCAGTTCAGCTGCAGGCGCTCGATGCAGCCGTAGCCGCGGTTGTCGAGGATCACGACGATGATCTTGCGGCCGAGCATCACGGACGTCGCGAGCTCCGCGTTGAGCATCATGTACGAGCCGTCGCCGACGATCACAATCACTTCGCGCTCGGGCCGCGCGAGCTTCGCGCCGAGGCCGCCCGCAACCTCGTAGCCCATGCACGAATATGCGTAGTCCATGTGATAGTTGCCCGGCACGCCGCTGCGCCACAGCTTGTGCAGCTCGGCCGGCAGCGTGCCGGCAGCGCATACGACGAGATCGTCGCGCGCGCTGTCGCGCCCGGCGTCGGCTGCGGAGTCGCGCACCGCGCCGATGACTTCCGCGTCGTACGGCAGCGTGTCGTTCGGCACGCGCGTGGTCAGCTCGGTCACGCGTGCGTGCCACGCGACGGCGTGGTCGCGATTCGCCGCCGTCCATCCTGCATCGGCCTGCCAGCCCGCGAGCGCGGCGGACAACTGGCCGAGGCCTGTGCGCGCATCGGCGATCAGTTGCCGGCCGCGCTTCTTGCCCGCATCGAACGGTTGCACGTTCAGGCTCAGCAGCGTCGCGTTGCCGAACAGCGCATGCGAGCCGGTCGTGAAATCCTGCAGCCGCGTGCCGACCGCGAATACCAGGTCGGCCTGCGCGGCCGCGCGGTTCGCGGCGGGCGAACCCGTCACGCCGATCGAGCCGAGATTCAGCGGGTGGTCCCACGCGAGGCTGCCCTTGCCGGCCTGCGATTCGGCGACCGGCACGCCGTGCGTGTCGGCGAACGTGCGCAGCGCATCCCATGCCTGGCTGTACAGCACGCCGCCGCCGGCCACGATCAGCGGCTTTTTCGCGGCTTTCAGCACGTCGAGCGCATCGGCGAGCTCGAGCGCGTCGGCCGGCGGCCGGCGCATCCGGATGACCGGCGGCGAGAAGAAATCCGCGGGCCAGTCGTATGCGAACGTCTGCACGTCCTGCGGCAGTGCGAGACACACGGGCCCGCATTGCGCCGGATCGGTCATCACCTGGATCGCGCGCGGCAGCGCGACGAGCAACTGTTCGGGCGTCGTGATCCGGTCGAAGTAGCGCGTGACCGGCCGGAAGCAGTCGTTCGCGCTGACGTCGCCCTGTTCGAAATCCTCGACCTGCTGCAGCACCGGATCGGGCAGCCGCGACACGAACACGTCGCCGGGCAGCAACAACAGCGGCAGCCGGGCGACGTGTGCGAGCGCGGCGGAAGTCAGCATGTTGGTCGCACCGGGGCCGATGCTCGACGTCGCCGCCATCATCCGCTGGCGGAAATGCGCTTTCGCGAACGCGACGGCCGCGTTCGCCATCCCTTGCTCGTTATGTGCGCGCAACGTCGGCAGCCGGTCCTTCTCCGCGTGCAGCGCTTCGCCGAGGCCGGCTACGTTGCCGTGGCCGAAGATCGCGAACACGCCGCCGCAGTACGGCAGGATTTCGGTGCGGCCGTCCGGCTGGACGACTTCGGCGCGCAGGGCGGCCAGGTAGCGCACGAGCGCCTGGCTGATGGTCAATCTCACGGTGGTGGTCATCGTCTGTCGATCGGAAAGAGTCGGGTGGTCGTCACGAACACGGATATCGGACATCGGCATCTGCATCAAGCCGCGGCGGCGGCGTGCGCGGCCGCGCGGCGGCCGAGCCACGCGTCGACCAGCTGCGCGAAATTACCGGCGACTTCATCGATCAGCGCCTGATCGTCGATCCGGCCGGCCAGCCACTTCAGCGACGCGTCGGCCCACAGCGTGCGCCCGACCATGAAGCCCTTGACGATCGGATTCGTCGCCGAGCGGAAGCTGTCGACCAGATACTGCAGCGGCTGGTTCAGTCCCAGGATCACCGCGCCGCGGCAGTGCGGATCGCGCTCGGCGACGAGCGTCTCGAGCCGCGCCCAGCCGTCGGCGCTCATTGGCGGAAGCTTCCACCATTCCGGCATCACGCCGAGGTTGTAGAAGCGCGCGACCGTGCGCAGCACCGCGTCGTCCTCGGTGCCGGCCGGCGTGACCGCGCGCGGCGGAATGATTTCGAGCAGAAGCTCGTTGCCGCTTGCGCGCGTCGCTTCCCACAGCTCCAGCACACGCTGCTCCTGCGCGACGCGCAGGTCGACGTCGTCGTCCGGGTGGTAGTGCACGAGGCACTTCACGACCTGCTCGGTCGGCCAGTGGGTGAGCGACGAGCCGACCGAGCGCGTGTCGTCGAAGCACAGCGGGCGCGAGCCGGGCAGCTCGACCGGGCGGCCGACCCACCAGCCGCGGCCGGTGGCCGACGCGAGCGCGTCGCGGCCGTACGCGCCGCCGTCGATCAGCACGCCGACGTGGCCTTCGATATGGCGATCGCGCTCGACCTGCTCGGCCGCGCGCACGAGCAGGCGCTTGAGCGTCTTGATCCGTGCCTCGTCCGCGCCGGCCTGCACCGCGAGTTCGTAGAACTGGCTGCGATGATCGAACGCCATCACGCACAGATCGTCCCATTCACGGCGCGGCACCGTCACGCGATGCAGATGCGCGAGCGTGCGGTCGGCGTCGACCTGCGGATTGCGGCGGCCGCCGAACCAGTGCGCGAGCTCTGCCGGCGTCGGCATCGCGGCCGAACATGCGTGGCGCGACACGACGATCGCGCCGCACGCGTTCGCAATGCGCGTCGCGTCCGCCCAGTCGCTGCCGCGCAGCAGCCCGGACAACAGCCCGGACAGGAACGCGTCGCCCGCGCCGAGCACGTTCAGCACCTCGACGCGTTCGCCGTGGAAGGTCTGCGCATCTTCGATGCGCGCGGGGATATCGCGTTCGATCACGCAGCAGCCAAGCGCGCCGCGCTTGACCACCAGCACCGCGTCGCTCGCGCGGCGCACCGCCTGCAGCGACGCGATCAGGTCGTGGGGCACGCCGCCCGCGATCAGGAATTCCTCCTCGGTGCCCACCAGCAGATCGAACTCGCCGAGCACCTGTTGCAATTGGCGCGTGACGTGCGCATCCGGCACGTAGCGATTCTCGCCCGCGCCGCGCGCGGTCAAGCCCCACAGCACCGGCCGGTAGTCGATGTCGAGAATCCTCACGACGCCGTGCCGGCGTGCGTAGCCGAGCGCGGTCAGCGACGCTTCGCGCGTGGCCGGCGTCGATAGATGCGTGCCGGTGATCGCGAGCGCGCGGCAGCCGGCGATGAAGTCCTCGCTGATTTCGTCGGCGCGCACGGCCATGTCCGCGCAGTTCTCGCGCACGAACAGCAGCGGGAACGTGTCGCGGTCCTTCAGCCCGAGCAGCACGAGCGCGGTCTGGCGTTCCGGGTCGGTCTGCAACTGGCTCGTGTCGCAGCCTTCGCGCTCGAGCGTCTCGCGCACGAAGCGGCCCATCTGCTCGTCGCCGACGCGCGAGATCATCGCGGTTTTCAGCCCGAGCCGGGCGACGCCGAAGGCGACGTTGCCCGACGAGCCGCCGAGATACATCTGGAAACTGCGCGCGTCCTCCAGGCGGCTGCCGTACTGCTGCGCGTAGAGGTCCACGGCGACGCGGCCGAGGCAGGCGAGATCGATGGGGCGGTCAGTCGGAAAGTTCAACGGGCTCATATCACGTATCACGCTCGCGGCCGGCGCTCGGCGCTGCCGGCAGATTGGGGGCCGATCGGGTGAGGATGCTCCGTCACCCGCGCGGCACGACGCAAAAACGCGTGCCGCAACGAATCGGGCTACGGAACGCAGTCTAGGAGTTTTGGAAATTCAGTTCCCTAGGTGAAATCACGTAGAAATAAATTTCCAAATTCGTGAGGAAGTGATCTACAGTTTCATCCGGATGCTTCAGTCCGTATCGGACTCGGCGCCGGCGGCGCGCAACGCGCCGTTTTCCGCCCCCGGAGATGAGGAGACAAAGTGATCATGAAGACCAAGCTGATGGCCGCCGCGGCCGCCGCGATCCTCGCCATGCCGCTCGCGCATGCCGAGAAGATCGGCGTGACGATGGCATCGTTCGACGACACGTTCCTGACGATCCTGCGCAACAGCATCGCCGATTCCGCGAAGAAGGACGGCGCGACCGTGCAGATCGAGGACGGCGGCAACGACGTCGGCAAGCAGTTGAGCCAGGTCCAGAACATGATTGCGCAGAAGGTCGACGCGATCATCGTGAATCCGGTCGATACCGACGCGACGCCGAAGATCACGAAGATGGTGACCGCCGCGAAGATTCCGCTCGTCTACGTGAACCGCAAGCCGGTCGACTTCGACAAGCTGCCGGCCGGCGTCGCCGTGGTCGCGTCCGACGAGAAGCAGTCGGGCACGCTGCAGACGCGCCAGGTGTGCAAGCTGCTCGGCGGCAAGGGCGACGTCCTCGTGCTGATGGGCGAGCTGTCGAACGAGTCGGCGCGCACGCGCACGAAGGACATCGAGGACGTGATCGCGACGAAAGACTGCGCCGGCATGAAGATCGTCGACAAGCGCGAAGGCAAGTGGAGCCGCACGCAAGGCCAGGACATCACGATGAACTGGCTGAGCTCCGGCACGAAGTTCGACGCAATCATCTCGAACAACGACGAGATGGCGATCGGCGCGATCAACGCGCTGAAGGCCGCGCGCAAGCTGACGCCGAAAACGGTCGTCGCGGGCATCGACGCGACGCCGGACGGGCTCGCGGCGATGAAGAGCGGCGACCTGAAGGTGTCCGTCTATCAGAACGCGACCGGGCAGGGCGCGCAGGCCGTCGCGACCGCGCTGAAGCTTGCGAAGAAGCAGCCGGTCGACCGCTACGTGAACGTGCCGTTCGAACTCGTCACGCCGGAGAACATGAACCAGTACGCGAAGCACTGACCGGTTTTTCCGCTGAACTGCGCGGGCCCGGCGCCGCCGGGCTCGCGTGAGACTTTCGAGGAACGTCCATGTTTACAGCCAGGATGGCGCGCCCGATGGCCAGTGAAAGCGCGCCGGCCGCTTCGTCCGCTGCGCCCGGTTCGTCCGGCGCGGCCCCCGCCGATTGCCTGCTCGAAGTGCGCGGCGTCGGCAAATCGTTTCCCGGCGTCGTCGCGCTCGACGGCGTGCAGTTCCGCGTGCGCCGCGGCACCGTGCATGCGCTGATGGGGGAGAACGGCGCCGGCAAGTCGACGCTGATGAAGATCATCGCCGGCGTGTACACGCCGGACCAGGGCGAGATCCTGATCAACGGCGAGCCGGTCGTGCTGCACGGCCCGCTCGACGCGCTCGATCGCGGGATCGCGATGATCCACCAGGAACTCAACCTGATGCCGTACATGACGGTCGCGGAGAACATCTGGATCCGCCGCGAACCGAAGAACCGCTTCGGCCTGATCGACCACGCTGCGCTGCGCCGCCGCACCGCCGCGCTGTTCGAGCGGCTGTCGATCGACATCGATCCGGAAGCCGACGTGCGGACGCTGACGGTCGCGAGCCGGCAGATGGTCGAGATCGCGAAGGCCGTGTCGTTCGATTCCGACGTGCTGATCATGGACGAGCCGACTTCCGCGCTGACCGAGAAAGAGGTCACGCACCTGTTCCGGATCATTCGACAGCTGCGCGAGCAGGGCAAGGGCATCGTCTACATCACCCACAAGATGAACGAGCTGTTCGAGATCGCCGACGAGTTCTCGGTGTTCCGCGACGGCAAGTACATCGGCACGCACGCGTCGGCCGACGTCACGCGCGACGACATCATCCGGATGATGGTCGGCCGCGAAATCACGCAGATGTTCCCGAAGGAGGACGTGCCGATCGGCGACGTCGTGCTCGCCGTGAAGAACCTGGGCGTCGACGGCGTGTTCCGCGACGTCAGCTTCGAGCTGCGCGCGGGCGAGATCCTCGGCGTCGCGGGTCTCGTCGGTTCGGGGCGCTCGAACGTCGCGGAGGCGCTGTTCGGCGTCGTGCCGGCCACGTCGGGCGAGATCCTGATCGACGGCAAGCCGGTGCGTATTTCGACGCCCGCGCAGGCGATGAAGCACGGCATGGCGTTCCTCACCGAGGACCGCAAGGACACCGGCTGCTTCCTGAATCTCGACCTGCTCGCGAACATGGAAGCGGCGGTGCTCAGCAACCGCTACGTGAAGTTCAATTTCGTGCGGCACGCGCAGTTGAAGCGCGACTGCGAGGAAATGAGCCGGATGCTGCGCGTGAAGACGCCCGGCCTGCACGAGGAAATCCAGAACCTGTCGGGCGGCAACCAGCAGAAGGTGCTGATCGGCCGATGGCTGCTCACGCAACCGCGCATCCTGATCCTCGACGAGCCGACCCGCGGCATCGACGTCGGCGCGAAGGCCGAGATCCACCGGCTCGTCAGCGCGCTAGCCGGCAAGGGCGTCGCGGTGCTGATGATCTCGTCGGAGATGCCGGAGGTGCTCGGCATGAGCGATCGCGTGATGGTGATGCATGAAGGCCGGATGACCGGCATCGTCGAACGCAAGGACGCCGACCAGGTGCGCATCATGGACCTGGCCTCGCGCTGAGCCGCAACAAGCATGGAGACAATTGAAATGGGCAACCTGAATCCGGTCGCGGACGCGCAGTCCATGACGATCAAGACGCGGCACGCGAAGTGGCCGCCCGAACTGAGCATCTTCCTCGTGCTGGTCGGCATCAGCCTGTTCTTCGAAGTGATCGGCTGGCTTGTCGTCGGGCAGAGCTTCCTGTTCAACGCGGAGCGGCTCGAGATCATCGTGCTGCAGATGGCCGTGATCGGCATCATCGCGGTCGGAGTGAACCTCGTGATCATCACGAGCGGCATCGACCTGTCATCCGGGTCGGTCGTGGCAGCGGCGGCCGTCGTGTCGGCCAGCCTCGCGCAAGTGTCCGACTTTCCGCGCGCCGTGTTTCCTCACCTGACCGACCTGCCGGTGATCTGGCCGGTGCTGGCCGGCGTGTGCGTCGGGCTGCTGGTCGGCTTGTTGAACGGTTCGCTGATCGCGCTGACCGGCATTCCGCCGTTCATCGCGACGCTCGGCACGATGGTCGCCGCGCGCGGCTTCGCGAAGTGGTTCACCAACGGGATGCCGGTGTCGATGCTGACCGACCAGTTCGCCGCGATCGGCGCGGGGGCGAACCCGGTGATCATCTTCGTCGTGGTCGCCGCGATCTTCCACGTCGTGCTGCGCTACACGCGCTTCGGCAAGTACACGTATGCGATTGGCGCGAACCGTCACGCGGCCGTCGTGTCGGGCATCAACGTGACGCGCCATCTGGTGTTCGTCTATGCGATTGCGGGCCTGTTGAGCGGTATCGCCGGCACCGTGACGGCCGCGCGTGCGATCTCCGGGCAGTCGGGCATGGGCGTCATGTACGAGCTCGATGCGATCGCGGCGGTCGTGATCGGCGGCACGTCGCTGTCGGGCGGCCTTGGCCGCGTGACCGGCACCGTGATCGGCGTGCTGATTCTCGGCGTGATGACGTCGGGCTTCACGTTCATCCGGATCGATGCGTATTACCAGGAAATGGTGAAGGGCGCGATCATCGTCGCGGCCGTGATCGCCGATCAGTATCGCAACAAGAAATCGCGCCGCTGACTTGTCGCGGCAGCCCCTGCAACCTTATGGGAAGAAGATGAAGATCGCTCTGGATCCCTACATGATTCGTCATTTGCCGCTCGACCGCCTGCCGCACGCGGTCGCGGAGCTCGGTTACGACCAGATCGAGCTGTCGCCGCGCAGCGACTTTCTCGACTGGTGGGTCATGCCGCGCGCGACGCGCGAGCGCATGACCGCGTTCCGCCAAGCGATGCGCGCGAGCGGCGTGGGACTTGCGTCGCTGCAGCCGATGTACCGCTGGGCCAGCCCGTTCGACGACGAGCGGCAATGGGCAGTGCGCTGCTGGAAGAAGGCGATCGAGGTCGCGCTCGAAATGGAATGCCCGTTGATGGTGTCCGAATTCGGACGCGGTGCGTCGCCGGAGCGCTCGGTCGGCGAGCGGCCCGGCGCGAATCCGAAGGAGCTGTGCGAAGCCGCGTGGTTCCGCTCGATGGACGAACTGCTGCCGATCCTCGAACGCGAACGCATCGTGCTGTCGGTCGAGCCGCATCCGGAGGACTGGATCGAACAGCTGCAGCCGGCGATCGACATCGTCACGAACATCGGATCGCCGTCGCTGAAGCTGTCGTACATCGCACCGCACACGTTCTATTACGGCGACGACATGGCCGCGATGATCGCGGCTGCCGCGCCGGTTCTCGCGCACGTGCGCGTGGCCGACACCTTCGATCACCGCAAGAGCAGCCAGCTGCGCTACATCGTGAACCCGCCGGGCTCGAACCAGATTCGCGTGCACCAGCATCTCGACATCGGGCAGGGCGAGATCGACTGGGACGTGTTTTTCGGTGCGCTCGGCAGCGCCGGCTTCGACGGCGTGATGTCGTCGTGCGTGTTCGCGTGGGAGGACCGCGCGGAAGCGTCGTCGCGCTACATGGGCGACACGATCGAGCGCTACGTCGCGCGCCATTTCGAGCGGGCGGCCGCACGCTGACTGTTTGTTGACTAATGCCGAGCGGCACGGCACGGGGCCGCGCTGCTGATGAACGAACGACTGGAGATACCCGGATGACCTTGCAAATCGGCGTGATCGGCTGCGGCGCGATCGGCCAGGATCATATCCGCAGGCTCACGCGCACGCTATCCGGCGCGCGCGTGGTGGCCGTCAACGACATCGATGCGCAGCACGCGCGCGATGCGGTGACGAAGTACGGGCTCGACGCGGAAATATACGGCGACGGCCATGACGTGGTCGCCGCCGCCGACGTGCAGGCCGTGCTCGTCACGTCGTGGGGGCCGACGCACGAGGCGTTCGTGCTCGACGCGATCGCGCTCGGCAAGCCGGTGTTTTGCGAGAAACCGCTTGCGGTGACGGCCGAAGGCTGCATGCGCATCGTCGAGGCGGAACTCGCGCACGGCAAGCGGCTCGTGCAGGTCGGCTTCATGCGTCCGTACGACGAAGGCTATCGCGCGCTCAAGCGCGTGATCGACGGCGGCGAGATCGGTGCGCCGCTGATGCTGCATTGCGCGCATCGCAACCAGTCGGTCGGCGAGCGCTATACGACCGACATGGCGATCACCGACACGCTGATCCACGAGCTCGACGTGCTGCGCTGGCTGCTCGGCGAGGACTACACGAGCGCGCAGGTCGTCTATCCGAAGAAGACGCGCCACGCGAGCGCGCATCTCGCCGATCCGCAGATCGTGCTGCTCGAAACCGCGAGCGGCGTGCGCATCGACGTCGAGATCTTCGTGAACTGCCAGTATGGCTACGACATCCAGTGCGAGGTGGTCGGCGAAAACGGCATCGCGAAACTGCCCGATCCGCCCGCGGTCGGGCTCAAGCATGCGGCGCGGCGCTCGGTCGAGATCATGACCGACTGGAAGGAGCGTTTCATCGCTTCGTACGACGTCGAACTGCAGGCATTCATCGACGGCGTGCAACAAGGGGCGCTGACCGGCCCGTCCGCGTGGGACGGCTATGCGGCGGCGGTCGCGGCCGACGCATGCGTGCGCGCGCAGCGCAGCGGTGCGGTCGAGCCGATCACGATGGCCGAACGCCCGGCGTTTTATCGCGGCTGAACCCGCCGAACACGTTCACACCGGGCCGCGCGTGCCTGCGGCCCACTTGCGGCCATGCGCCGCTTCTCTGCCGGACCGACCGACATGACGATGAAGATTGGCTGCGCGCCCTGCTGCTGGGGCGTCGACGACGTAAAGAACCCGCACCTGCCGCCGTGGCGGCACGTGCTCGCCGAAGCGGCACAGGCCGGCTATTCGGGCATCGAGCTCGGCCCGTACGGCTATATCCCGCTCGAGCTCGACGTGGTGAGCGCCGAGCTCGAACGGCAGCATTTGAGCATCACCGCCGGCACGATCTTCGACGACCTGGTTTCGCCGGAGAACCTGCCGAACCTGCTGCGCCAGACGCGCGAGATCTGTGCGCTGATCACGCAGTTGCCGAAGCTGCCGACGCAGCCTGGCCAGCGTTACGCGGCGCCGTATCTGGTCGTGATCGACTGGGGACATGACGAGCGCGACTACGCGGCCGGCCATGGCGATCGCGCACCGCGCCTGTCCGCCGACCGCTGGGCGCGGATGGTCGACCACATTCGCGAGATCGCGACGCTCGCGCGCGACGAATTCGGCGTGCGCGCGGTGATCCATCCGCATGCGGGCGGCTACATCGAATTCGCAGACGAAATCGACCGGATCATCGCCGACATCGCGGCCGATACGGCGGGCCTCTGTCTCGACACGGGCCACATGTACTACTCGGGGATGGATCCCGAGACATGGCTGCGCCGCCACGCGGCGCGGCTCGACTACGTGCATTTCAAGGATATCGACGGCGCCGTCTACGACGCGGTGATGCGTGGGCACATTGCGTTTTTCGCGGCGTGCGCGCGCGGCGTGATGTGCCCGATCGGCGCTGGCGTGCTCGACTACCGCGCGATCCGCCGCGCGCTCGACGACATCGCGTATGCGGGCTACATCACGATCGAACAGGAGCGCGATCCGCGCAACGCCGGTACGAGCCTGCGCGACGTCGCGGCAAGCCGCGCGTTTCTCGCATCGGCCGGCTTCGCGTAAGCGGGCGTCGGCCCGGTCGTCTGCACACACTCTGAATGCTGAACACGGACAGGAACACGACAATCATGATCGACGGACAGATTCTGCTCGGACATTCGATTCGCTGGGGCATGGTCGGCGGCGGGCTTGGCAGCCAGATCGGCTACAGCCACCGGTCGGCCGCATTGCGCGACGGCAGCTTCCAGCTCGTTGCCGGCGCCTTCGACATCGATGCCGAACGCGGGCGGCAGTTCGGCGTGAAGCTCGGCGTTGCCGCGGACCGCTGCTATCCCGACTACCGGACGATGTTCGACGCCGAGGCGAAGCGCGCCGACGGCATCCGTGCGGTGTCGATCGCGACGCCGAACAACACGCACTTCGAAATTTGCCGAGCGGCGCTGAACGCGGGGCTGCACGTCGTATGCGAGAAGCCGCTTTGCTTCACGACCGAGGAGGCCGAGACGCTGCAACGGCTGTCGGTCGAGAAGAACCGCATCGTCGGCGTTGCGTACGGCTATTCGGGACACCAGATGATCGAGCAGGCGCGGGAAATGATCGCGCGCGGCGATCTCGGCGACATCCGGATCGTGCAGATGCAGTTCGCGCACGGCTTTCATAGCGACGGCGTCGAAGCGGCGAGCGCGGCCGCGCGCTGGCGTGTCGACCCTAGGTTCGCGGGGCCGAGCTACGTGCTCGGCGACATCGGCACCCACCCGCTGTACATCTCCGAAGTGATGGCGCCCGAACTCAAGATCAAGCGGCTGATGTGCTCGCGGCAGAGCTTCGTGAAGAGCCGCGCGCCGCTGGAGGACAACGCGTTCACGATCATGGAGTACGACACGGGCGCGATCGGTTACGTGTGGTCGAGCGCGGTGAATGCAGGGTCGATGCACGGGCAGAAGGTTCGCGTCATCGGGTCGAAGGCGAGCGTCGAATGGTGGGACGAACATCCGAACCAGTTGCGCTACGAGATCCAGGGGCAGCCTGCACAGGTGCTCGATCGCGGGATGCCGTACCTGCATCCGAACGCGACGCGCGAAGACCGCATCGGCGCCGGGCATCCGGAAGGGCTGTTCGAGGCGTGGTCGAATCTGTACGCGCGCTTCGCGCTCGCGATGGACGCCGCCGATCGCGGCGACGCGCAGACGTTGAAGCGCATCCGCTTTCCGGACGTCCACGCAGGCGTCGAAGGCGTGCGGTGGGTGGAGAACTGCGTGCGGTCCGCCGATGCGGGCGGCGTGTGGGTCGACTATCGATGAGCCGGCGCCGGTCGATGCGCGGCGTCGGCCGGCGCTCCGGCGTGGCTGCGGGCGGCCCGCGGCGTAGCGGTGCGCATCGGCCTCGGTAGACGCCCTAATCTTTACGGCGCCGCAACCGCGTTGGAAAATCGTTTCCATTCCGGCCGCGGAGCGTGTGCAGGTGATGATCGAGCGCGTGGGAGCGAGGGTGCGGCGCAGGCCGTGCCGCAAACGTGATTAAATTCGCCCTTCATGCATGTCCACAGGTGAGTCCCGGGCGCACGCGCAGGCGGCGCGCGCATCGGGCCGTCAACTTCGCGCTATCCGATGAGTTCATCCGACAAACCACCCGCCACCGTCGAGGCGTTCCTGCAGCATCTGACGCAGGAGTACGACGGCCTCAGCAATCGCCTGAAGGTGATTGCGCGTCATGTGGAAACGCATCGGGACCAACTGGGCCTGGAAGGCATCCAGTCGCTTGCGGAGGCGTGCGGCGTGCAGCCGTCGGCCGTCGTCCGGTTCGCGAAGCATTTCGGCTTTTCCGGCTTTTCCGAGATGCAGCGGCTGTTCCGCGAGGGGCTGGCCCAGCAGATCGCGCCGGGTCGCGCGTACAGCCTGCGGCTGCGCGACGTGATCGAATCGGGCGAGTCGAGCCTGCAGCCGGAGCAGATCGCCGATGAATTCATCAAGGGCAGCATTGCCGGGATGCAGCAGCTGCGGCAGACCCTCGACCCGCACGCGCTCGCGCAGGCCGTCGATCTACTCGCCGACACGCAGGCGATCTGGATTGCCGGCTCGCGCCGCGCGTTTCCGATCGCCGTGTATCTCGACTATGCGCTGCAGCACACCGACAAGCGTATCGGTCTGTTCAGCGCGCTGGGCAGCATGCATCTCGGGCAGATCCGCTCGGTGCGCGCGGGCGACGTCATGATCGTGATCTCGTTCATGCCGTACGCCGAAGAGACGGTGCAGGTCGCGCAGCAGGCCGTGCAGCGCGGCGCGCGGCTGATCGCGATCACCGACAGCCGGATGAGCCCGCTCGCGCGGGTGGCGGAGGTGACGCTGATGGTGCAGGAGAGCGCGACGTTCGGGTTTCGCGCGCTGACCGCGACGATGGGGCTCGCGCAGAGCCTGTTCGTGGCGCTCGCGTACCGGCTCGAGCTGTCTTACCTGCCGACCGCCGACGGCGCACACGGCACGAAGGCCGGCTGACACCGGCCTTCCGTTGGCGCGCCGCCCGCGCATTGGGTTGGCGGGCGGCGCGTGGCTCGTCACTTACTTCGCGGTCGGCATCGCGAATTCGGCGCCCTTGCCGATGCTCGACGACCAGCGCTGCATCACCGATTTCTGGCGCGTATAGAAGCGCACGCCTTCTTCGCCGTATGCATGCATGTCGCCGAACAGGCTTTTCTTCCAGCCGCCGAAGCCGTGCCAGGCCATCGGCACCGGAATCGGCACGTTGATGCCGACCATGCCGACCTGGATGCGTCGTGCGAATTCGCGCGCGATGCCGCCGTCGCTCGTGAAGCATGAAACGCCGTTGCCGAATTCATGCGCATTGATCAGGTCGACGGCTTCGCCGAAGTCCTTCACGCGCACGCAGCCGAGCACCGGCCCGAAGATCTCTTCCTTGTAGATGCGCATGTCGGGGCGCACGTGATCGAACAGCGTGCCGCCGGTGAAGAAGCCAGCGTCGCGGCCCGGCACGCGCAACCCGCGCCCGTCGACCACCAGCTGCGCGCCTTCGGCGACCCCTTGTTCGATATAGCCTTCGATGCGCTTGAGCGCGTCGCCGGTGACGATCGGGCCCATCTCCACTTCCGGCGACATCCCGTCGCCGATCACCAGCTTGCGTGCGCGCTCGGCGACCGCCGGCACGATCTTGTCGGCCACGTCGCCAACCAGCACCGCGATGCTGATCGCCATGCAACGTTCGCCGGCCGAGCCGTAGGCGGCGCCGATCAGCGCGTCGACGGCCTGCTCGATGTTCGCGTCGGGCATCACGACGAGGTGGTTCTTCGCACCGCCGAGCGCCTGCACGCGCTTGCCGGACTGCACCGCGCGCTGCTGCACGTACGCCGCGATCGGCGTCGAGCCGACGAAGCTGACGGCCTGCACGTCCGGATGATCGAGGAGCGCGTCGACGGCGCCCTTGTCGCCCTGCACGACGTTGAATACGCCGGCGGGCAGCCCTGCCTGCGCAAGCAGGTCGGCGATGAACAGCGCGGCCGACGGGTCGCGCTCGCTCGGCTTCAGCACGAACGTGTTGCCCGTCGCAAGCGCGACCGGGAACATCCAGCACGGCACCATGCACGGGAAGTTGAACGGCGTGATGCCCGCGACGACGCCGAGCGGCTGGCGCATCGTCCAGTTGTCGATCCCGGTGCTGACCTGGTCGGTGAAGTCGCCCTTCAGCAGTTGCGGCACGCCGCACGCGAATTCGATGATGTCGATGCCGCGCGCGACCTCGCCTTGCGCATCGGAGAACACCTTGCCGTGCTCGGCAGTGATGATCGCCGCAAGCGTGTCGCGGTGTTCGTTCATCAGCTGCAGGAAGCGGTGCAGCACGCGCGCGCGGCGGATCGGCGGCGTGTCGGCCCAGGCCGGAAACGCCGCACGGGCCGACGCGACGGCGCGCTGCACTTCGTCGTCGGCTGCGAGTGCGACGCGGCGCACCGCACGGCCGAGCGCCGGATTGAAGACGTCCTGGAAGCGGCCGCTGCGGCCGGCAACGGGCGCGCCGTCGATGTAGTGGCCGACGTCGGCGTCGGACGTGTAGGCGGGAACCGTGGTCATGCGTGTCTCCTGGCGGGATTGGGGGTGGACGGAACCTAGTCTAGGCAAAGCGGGGAGGCGGGAGAAGGCCGCGCGGCTTGATTCACTGTTCAGAATTCTGAATAATCGCTGGATGAATCAGCAAAATGTCCAGGCGCTGTGGCCGCATATCCATTCGTTGACGGTGCTTGCCGCGGCAGGCAGCTTCACGGCCGCCGCGCAGCGGCTGGGCATCAGCAAGGCCGCGATGAGCCAGCGCATCGCCGATCTCGAGAAGGCGGCCGGCGTGCCGCTCGTGCGGCGCACGACGCGCAGCGTGCGGCTCACCGACGCTGGCCAGACGCTGGTCGACAGCACGCGCGACGCGTTCGAGTCGATCGGCCAGCACTTCGCGCGCGTGAAGGATCTGGCCGGCGAACCGCGCGGGTTGCTGCGCGTGACCGCGCCCGTTGCGCTCGGGCGCCAGCAGATCGTGCCGCACCTGCCGGAGTTCCTGCGGCAGCATCCGGGCGTGCACATCGAGCTCGACTTGTCCGACCGGCTGCATTCGCTGACGCACGAGGGTTTCGACCTCGCAATCCGCCACACGACCACCGCGCCGCAGACGCACGTCGCGTGGAAACTGTGCGATACGCGCTCGCTGCTGGTTGCGAGCCGCGACTACCTGGACGCGCGAGGCGCGCCGCGCCACCCGAGCGAGCTGGTCGAGCACAGCTGCCTGTGCTACCTGCGCGACAACGAGCCGGCCGCGTGGAGCTTCGAGCCGGACGGAAGGCGGCGCCAGCGGGTGAGCGTGCCGGTGCGCGGCAGCTTCGCGGCGAACAACAGCGAGGCGATGCGCGAGGCCGCGCTCGGCGGGCTCGGCATCGCGCTGCTGCCCGATTTCAGCGCACGGCGCGATCTCGACGCCGGCCGGCTTGTTGCATTGCTCGACGGCTGGCGGCCGTCGGGCGCGTTCGGCGAACACATCTTCGCGATCCGGCCGTACAGCGCCGTCGTGCCAAGCGCGGTGCGCGCGCTGGTGCGGCATTTGCGGGAGCGGCTCGCCGGCGGTTTCTCGAGCGTGTGAAGGGCGCCTGAAGGCTGCGTGAGCGGCAAGTACGGGCCAGTGCGCATCCGCCGCAGCGGTCCGGTGCGGCCGCCGCCAGCGCGGGCAGCCGCGGCCGCGCTGCGGTAAAATCGCCGCTTCCTCCCGCGCCCGTGGGGCGCGTCATTCGAAGGTCGACAGCCGATGCAGATTCACAAGGAAGTGGACGCGCGCGGGCTCAATTGCCCGTTGCCGATCCTGCGCGCGAAGAAAGCGCTCGCCGATATGGAAAGCGGGCAGATCCTCAAGGTGCTCGCGACCGATCCGGGCTCACAGCGCGATTTCGCCGCGTTCGCGAAGCAGACGGGCAACGAGATCGTCGAAGTGACGACGCAGGACAAGACGTTCGTGTTCCTGATGCGCCGCCGCTGACGGCCCGCATCACGCGCCTCTCGCGGCACGTCGCCGGGCAGGGTCCCGCTGCGGTCGTGCCGCGCCACCGAAGGCTTCGCGCCTCTGACAATTCTTAAACCTCGCGTTGCGACGGGCTGCGTATACTGACCCGGCCGGTCGTCCGTCTCGGATGGATGCACCGGCCACGGTACGTCGGACGACGCAGGCCAGGGTCGAGCGTGACGCTACCGTCGTACAAACGGGGAGAGGACATGTCCTTCAGACCAGGGACCATTCGAAGTCCGTCCGCGGCGGAATGCACGTTGGCCGCCCATGCGGTCGGCTTGAGCCGGATCGAACTCGATCCGCAACAGGATCGCCACGCGCGTGCCGCGCTGGAGGCGTATGCGGATTCGGCGGCGGCCGAGATGCCGTGGCTCGCCGAGTCGATCGACGAACGTCTGCGGGACGCCGCGCAAATCGACGGCGCGGGCGTTACGGTTACGTATTGCGGGGCGACCGTCGAGCGGGTGTTCGATCTGGCCCACGCGTGGGCGGCGAGCCAGCCGGACTATGCGGCCACGGCTTGGGAGCGCGTGCGAGGGCAGCTGGAGCGGATGCTGGGGCAGGGGCAACCCGTGCTGCGGCGGCCGACGCAACCGCAGGCCGACGCATTGCCGGCTGACCGGCTGCGATGCGCGTCGGCCGCCGATTGGGCCGAGCCGGCCGTCGGCGCAGGCGTCGCAGGTGTCGCAGGTGTCGCAGGTGTCGATTAAGCGCGTGAGCGCGCGACGGGAAGGATTATTCGAACAAAGGACCGTAGTCCGCGCAATTTCTCGGCGAATTTCATACTACTATGATGAAATCGCCGGTTCGTCCGTGCCCCGTTTTTGAGATATTTACCGGGGCGTCGCGCCGCGCAGCTTGCGCGGGCGCAAATGGCGGCTCTCCGGCCGGTGTCGGGGGCCGTGCACGCGCATGGCGCGCGGCGGTGTGAGCGCGGAAGCTGAACTGGACGAATCGATTTCGATTTGCGGGGTGCTATGAGAATTGCTGTACTGGATGACGATCCGGCCCAGACGGATTTCGTCAGTCAAACGCTGACGGCCGCCGGCCACACTTGCTATGCGTTCAAGGAAGGCAAGGCGCTGAAGAAGCGTCTGCAACGGGAGACGTTCGATCTGCTCGTGCTCGACTGGAACGTGCCGGACATGTCCGGCGAGGAAGTGCTCAAGTGGGTGCGTGCGAACCAGACCGAGCACGGCCTGCCGATCATCTTCATGACGAGTCGCGACGACGAGGCGGGGATCACGCAGATCCTCAACGCCGGCGCCGACGATTACGTGGTCAAGCCCGTCTCCGGCCCGATCCTGCGCGCGCGCATCGGCTCGCTGCTGCGTCGCGCGTATCCGGTCAACGCCGAGGCGACCGTACGCGAATTCGACCAGTTCCGCTTCGACGTGAACCTGAAGCAGGCGTATGTCGGCGACAAGCCCGTGAGCCTCACGCAGAAGGAGTTCGAGCTCGCGCTGCTGCTGTTCCAGCATCTCGACCGGCCGCTGTCGCGTGCGCACATCCTGGATCTGGTGTGGAAGCAGGCGACGGACATTCCGTCGCGTACGATGGATACGCACATCTCGATGCTGCGCACGAAGCTCGGCCTGCGGCCGGAGAACGGCTATCGTCTCGCGCCGATCTACGGTTACGGCTACAGGCTCGAGCGGGTCGGCCACGGAGAACCGGAGTGACCGCGGGAATCGCGCAGCGCACGGCGGGCCCGCCCACGGCCGCATTGCGCGTGGCGTGCGCGGTCGCGTTCGCGTCCGCATGCGCTGCGCAGCAGGCCGCCGCCCAGCCGCCCGCCGCCGCAGGAAAGACGGTCGTCTATCGCACGCATGCCGGCGACACGCTGTACGACGTCGCCGCACGCTATCTGCAGGGGCCGGACGACTGGCAATTGCTGCAACAGATCAACGGCGTGCCCGCACCGAAGCGTCTGCAGCCTGGCATCGCGCTGAAGCTGCCGGTTGCGCGTTTGCGCAAGGAAAAGCTGACCGCGCGCGTCGTCGCTGTGCAGGGTTCGGCCGAGCGCGCGTCCGGCGGTGCGTATGCGCCGCTCGCGAACGATGCGACGCTCGGCGAGGGCGATCGCGTGCGCACCGGCGCGAACGGTTTCGTGACGCTCGAACTGGCCGACGGCACGCACATGAGCATGCCGCCCGACAGCCAGCTCGATCTGAAGACGCTGCGCCGCACCGTGCTGACCGGCACGCTCGATCGCGAATTCGAGCTCACGCGCGGCTCGGTCGACAGCGAAGTCACCCATCTGAAGAAGCGCGACGACCGCTTTCAGATCCGCTCGCCGTCGGTCGTGGCCGGCGTGCGCGGCACGCGGTTCCGCGTGAACTACGACGCGGCCGGCAATGCGGCGACGCGCGTCGAAGTGCTCGACGGCACCGTCGGCGTAGCGGGCACGCGGCGCCCGGCCGACCCGACGCTCGTGCATGCGAGCTTCGGCAGCGTCGCGACGTCGTCCGGGGCGGTTGGCGCGCCCGTGCAGCTGCTGTCCGCACCGGCGCTCGTGCATCCCGACAAGGTGCAGGACGAGCCGGACATCGCGTTCGACATCGCGCCGCTTGCGGATGCGCGCGCGTACCGCCTGCAGCTCGCGCACGACGCGGGCCTGCTGAACGTGTTCCGCGAAACGCGAACCGATTCGTCGCGCGCGGTGTTCCGCGACGTACCGAACGGCACGTACTTCGTGCGAATCGCCGCGATCGACGCGAACGGCCTCGAAGGCATGCCGCGCATCTATGCGTTCGAGCGGCGCCAGATGGGGCTCGACGCGACCGCGTCGCCGAGCGCCGAAGGCTACGAGTTCCGCTGGTCGCCGAACGGCGCGGGCAAGGACGCGCGCTACCGGTTCGTGCTGTCGCGGTCGAAAGACCTCAGTGCGCCCGTCGTCGACCAGGTCGGCCTGCAGGCGCGCACGATCTCCGTCGCGCACCTGCCGCCCGGCGACTACTACTGGGCAGTGACGGTCGAGGAGTTCGACGGCGGCAAGTTCTATCAGAAGACGAGTCCGGTCAGCGCGTTCACGTTGTCGCGTTGACCCGCGGCGCATGAAACCCGAATCCGTTTCCCCGCGGCGGCGCCTCGGCCGCCGCTTCCTCATCGAATGGATCGCGATCGGCTGTCTGGGGATCGCGGTAATCCTCGCATGCGCGCTCGGCCGGCTGTCGTCGAGCGTCGACGGGTTGATCTACGACCGGTTGCTGATGCTGCGCAGCCTGCCGCTGTCGCCCGATGTCGTCGTCGTCGATATCGACAACCCGAGCGTGGCGGCACTGGGTCGCTGGCCGTGGCCGCGGACCGTGCATGCGAGGCTGCTCGACACGCTCGCTCGCGCGCAGCCGGCTGCCGTCGTGTACGACGTGCTGTTTACCGAGCAGTCGCCCGACGACCGCGCATTCGCCGACGCGATGGCCCGTGTGCCGACGTTTCTCCCTGTGCTGCTAAGCCCCGAGCAGGCTGACGGCACCCGTACCGTCGATCCGCCGGTGGCCGAACTCGCGGCACGCGCGATGGGACTCGGCCACATCAACCTCGAAGTCGATCCCGACGGCATCGTGCGCAGTGTCGCGCTGTTCGAAAGCGACGGGCGCGTGCGCTGGCCGCAACTGATGGTGCCGGTCTATCGCGCGATCCAGGCCGGCCGCCTGCATCCGGTTGGCGGCGCGCCCGGCCCGAACGCGCACGACCTGGCGCGCGACGCGGCGGGCGAGGGCCGTTACCTGATTCCGTTCAGTCGCAGTACGCCTGCGTATCCGACCCTGTCGTTCGACGACGTGCTCGAAGGCCGCGTGAAACCGGACGCGTTGCGCGGCAAGATCGTCGTCGTCGGCGTGACCGCATCGGGGCTTTACGACCGGTTCGCGACGCCGGTGTCGGGCGACTTCGGCCCGCTTGCCGGCGTGTACATCCATGCGAACGTGCTCGACATGCTGACGACCGGCAGCGCGATCACGCCGGTGCCGCGCGTCGGGCTCTTCGCCGCGTCGCTGTTGCCGCTCGCGGTGTTGCTCGGCGGTTTCCTGATGCTGTCGCCGTGGCGCGGGCTGTTGCTGACGCTGAGCCTCGCGGCGCTGGCCGTCGTCGCGAGCGTCGCGCTGCTGTTCGAGGCGCGCGTGTGGCTGTCGCCCGCGCCTGCGATTTTCGGGCTGATCGCCGTGTATCCGATCTGGAACTGGCGGCGCCTCGAGATGACGATGTCGTACCTGCGCCGCGAGCTGCAGCGCCTCGCCGACGAGCCGCACCTGCTGCCCGAGGCGCCGCGCACGCGCAGCGTCGGCGGCGACGTGCTCGAGCGGCAAATGGCGCTGATGGCGCAGGCCGCGCAGCGCGTGCAGGACATGAAGCGCTTCGTATGGGACAGCCTCGACAGCATGCCGGAGCCGATCTTCGTGACCGACCTGGCCGGCACCGTGCTGATCGCAAACCATGCGGCAAAGCGCTACGGCGCGCGGCTCGCGCTGCCGGCGGCGGAAGGGCAGCCGCTGCGCACGGCGCTCGGCGAGCTGACCTTCATGAAGACGGTTGACGGCAACGCCGAGCACGACGTCGCGATCCGCGAACACTGGCCGGCCGCACTCGACCCGACGCTTGGCGCCGAACACGACGCGATGGCGCGGGGGATCGAGGTGCGCGACCGCGACGGGCTCGACCATCTGTTACGCTACGCGCCATGTACGAACGCGCAGGGCCGGGTGACCGGCTGGATCGCGGGCCTGGTGGACGTGACCGAGCTGCATGCGGCCGAGCGGCAGCGCGAGGAGGCGCTGCACCTGTTGTCGCACGACATGCGCTCGCCGCAGTCGTCGATCCTCGCGCTGGTCGAGATCGAGCGGGATCGCGTCGAAACCGATGCGATGCGCGGGCTGCTCGGGCGGATCGAGCGCTATGCGCATCGCGCGCTGTCGCTTGCCGACGAGTTCGTGCAGCTGGCGCGCGCGGAGTCGCAGGCGTACCAGCTCGAGCCGACGAGCCTCGTCGACGTGCTGATCGATGCGAGCGACGAAGTGTGGCCGCAGGCGCAGGCCAAGCGCATCCGCATCGATACCGATATCCGTACCGACATGGGGTGGACGCGTGCCGATCGCTCGCTGATCACGCGCGCATTCGTCAACCTGCTGAACAACGCGGTCAAATACAGTCCGTCGGACACGGTGATCACGTGTACGCTGACGGTCGAGCATGCATCGAAACGGATGTTCTGCACGGTCCGCGATCAGGGCTACGGGATCGCGCCGGAAGATCAGCGGCATCTGTTCGAACGTTTCAAGCGGTTCCATGCCGGCGAGCGGCCCGAGATCTCGGGTTCGGGGCTCGGCATGGCATTCGTGAAGACGGTCGTCACGCGCCATGGCGGCAGCGTGACGGTCGACAGCGAAGTCGGCGTCGGCACCGCGGTGACGGTGTCGCTGCCGGCGATCGACGAGCCGTCCGCCTGACAGGGCCGGGCGCGACGGCAGGCATTTGGGGGAAGTCATGAGAAAGGAATGGGCAGCGGCCGCGCTGGCGGTGTCGCTGTTGCCGGGTTGCGCCGGCGTCACGACCGGCGTGAGCGCGCTCGGGCAGCCGGATGCGTTTGCGTCGGGCGTGCACGGCTACGCGTTCGTCCGCACGGCCGCGCAGGCCGACGATGCCGACTACCGGCAGATCGAGACGCTCGTGCGCGACGAACTCGCGCACCGCGGTTTCGACGCGCAGCCGGCGCAGGCCGCGCGTTACCGGCTGTCGATCGCGTATGCGACGCAGCCGGCGTCGGTCGCGGCCACGGCCGAGCAGTGCGGCGCGGCGAGCAGCGCGTGCGTGACCGTCGACGGGCCGGCGCCGCTCGCGCTGCCGTTCACGGGCACGGTGTACCGCCATGTGCTGACGCTGCGCTTCGTCGATGCGAAGTCGGGCGCCGACGTCTATCGCGTGTCGGCGTCGCTGCGCGATCGCGACGCGGGCACGCGGCAGGCCGCGCCGACGCTCGTGAAGAGCGTGCTCGCCAAGCTGCCGTTCGGGCCTGGCGACGGCTGGCTCGTGAAGACGAAAAAAGACGACGCGGGCGCAATGCCGGGCGTCGTCTCGGTGAAGCCGGCGGCCGTGCGCTGACGCGCGAGCCGACAGGCAAGTGTGTGGGGCCCGCCGCGCACGCGGCGCGGGCCCATGCCGCGTTCAGCCGGCCGGTTGCGCGTTCGCGCGCGCACGCAGGTACGCGTCGAACTCGGTGCCGACTTCCGGATGGCGCAGCGCGAATTCGACCGTCGCCTTCAGGTAGCCGAGCTTGCTGCCGCAGTCGTAGCGCGTGCCCTGGTACTTGTACGCGAGCACCTGCTCGTCGGCAAGCAGCGCCTGGATCGCGTCGGTGAGCTGCAGCTCGCCGCCCGCGCCCGGTTTCAGCGCGCGCAGGTGCTCGAAGATCCGCGGCTTCAGGATGTAGCGGCCAACCACGCCGAGGTTCGACGGCGCGACTTCCGGCGCCGGCTTCTCGACGATCGCCGACATCTTCACGATCGACTCTTCCCATTCCTTGCCGTCGACGATCCCGTACGACTTCGTCTCCGACGGCGGAATCTCTTCCACGCCGATCACCGAGCTGTGATAGTGGTCGAACACGTCGACCATCTGCTTCATCACCGGCGGGTTGCCGTCGAGCAGGTCGTCGGCGAGGATCACCGCGAACGGGTTGTCGGCGACCAGCTTCTCCGCGCACAGCACCGCATGGCCGAGGCCGAGCGCTTCCGGCTGGCGCACGTAGAAGCAATCGACGTGGCTCGGCTTGATGCTGCGCACGAGTTCGAGCAGCTTCTCCTTGCCGCGCGCTTCCAGTTCGGCTTCGACTTCGTACGACTTGTCGAAGTGATCTTCGATCGCGCGCTTGCTGCGCCCGGTCACGAAGATCATTTCGGTGATGCCTGCGGCGATCGCTTCCTCGACTGCGTACTGGATCAGCGGCTTGTCGACGACGGGCAGCATTTCCTTCGGGCTCGCCTTCGTTGCCGGCAGGAACCGCGTGCCGAGGCCGGCGACGGGGAATACTGCCTTGGTGACTTTCAACATGATCGAACCTTTATTCCTGTAATCGACTTGTCAGATGGCTTATGTTCACGTCCTGATTATAGTGAACGCAAACGACCTTACCGTTTGTTACGCAGGCAACCGATCGAGCTGCGCGCGCAGCTTGTCGAGCGTGCTCTGGAATTCCGCGACCCGCTTTTGCTCCTGCTCGACCACGGCCGGCGGCGCTTTCGCGACGAACGCCTCGTTGCCGAGCTTCGCATTGCATTTCGCGATCTCGCCGGTCAGGCGCGCGATTTCCTTCGACAGGCGCTCGCGCTCGGCCGCGACGTCGATCTCCACCTTCAGCACGAGCTTGTTCGGGCCGACGATCGCGATCGGCGCGCCGTGCGCTTGCCGGTCGAGCGTCGCTTCATCCGCGAGGATCTGCACTTCCGACAAGCGGGCGAGGGCCTGCACGTACGGTGCGAACGAACGCAGGCGTTCGGCGTCGCCAGCCACGAGCAGCGGCACCTTGGTTGCCGGCGACAGGTTCATTTCGCCGCGCAGGTTGCGGCATGCGTCGACGATCGCCTTCAGGTCGGCCGCCCATTGTTCGGACGCCTCGTCGATTTTCTGCAGGTTCGCAACCGGATACGCCTGCGTCATCAGCGACGCGGCGCCCTCGGCCTCGCCCTGCGGATAGCGGCCGGCGAGCGGTGCGACTTTCTGCCAGAGCGCCTCGGTGATGAACGGGATGATCGGGTGCGCGAGGCGCAGCACCGTTTCGAGCACACGCAGCAGCGTGCGGCGCGTCGCACGCTGCTGTTCCGGCGTGCCGTTCTGGATTTGCACCTTCGCGAGTTCGAGATACCAGTCGCAGTATTCGTCCCAGACGAACTTGTAGATGCTCGTCGCGATATTGTCGAAGCGGTAGTCGGCGAAGCCCTTTGCGATGTCGGCCTCGGTGCGTTGCAGCAGCGACACGATCCAGCGGTCGGCCGCCGAGAAGTCGAGATAGCCGCCCGGGCCGCAGTCGCCCGCGCCGCAGACTTCCGGCTTGTCGGCGCCGCAGTCGTGGCCTTCGCAGTTCATCAGCACGAAGCGCGTCGCGTTCCACAGCTTGTTGCAGAAGTTGCGGTAGCCTTCGCAGCGCGCGAGGTCGAAGTTCACGTTGCGGCCGAGCGTCGCCATCGACGCCATCGTGAAGCGCAGCGCATCGGTGCCGAACGCAGGAATGCCGTCCGGGAATTCCTTGCGCGTCTTCTTCTCGATCGTGGCGGCCTGCTTCGGGTTCATCAGGCCCGTCGTGCGTTTCGCGACCAGCGTGTCGAGGTCGATGCCGTCGACGATGTCGATCGGGTCGAGCGTGTTGCCCTTGCTCTTCGACATTTTCTGGCCTTCCGCATCGCGCACGAGGCCGTGCACGTACACGGTGTGGAACGGCACCTTGCCGGTGAAGTGCGTCGTCATCATCACCATCCGGGCGACCCAGAAGAAGATGATGTCGAAGCCGGTGACGAGCACCGACGACGGCAGGAAGTGCTGAAGTTCGGGCGTTTCGTTCGGCCAGCCGAGCGAAGAGAAGGGCACGAGCGCGGACGAGAACCACGTGTCGAGCACGTCCTCGTCGCGCTTCAGCGCGCCCGCATAGCCGCTCGCCGCGGCTTTCGCACGGGCTTCTTCCTCGTCGCGCGCGACGAACACCTCGCCGTTCTCGCCGTACCACGCGGGAATCTGGTGACCCCACCACAACTGGCGCGAGATGCACCAGTCCTGGATGTTTTCGAGCCACTGGTAGTAGGTGGTCGTCCAGTTTTCCGGCACGAACTTGATCTGGCCGTTGCGCACGACGTCGAGCGACGTTTCGGTGATCGACTTGCCCGGATTGAACGTGCCTTCCGGCGCCGGCTTCGTCATCGCGACGAACCACTGGTCGGTCAGCATCGGCTCGATCACGACGCCCGTGCGGTCGCCGCGCGGCACCATCAGCTTGTGCGGCTTCACCGAGTCGAGGAAGCCCTGCGCGTCGAGGTCGGCGACGATCGCCTTGCGCGCGTCGAAGCGGTCGAGACCGCGATACTGCTCGGGGCCGTTGTCGTTGATCTTCGCGTCGAGCGTCAGGATCTCGATCGGCGCGAGGTTGTGGCGCAGGCCGACCTGATAATCGTTGAAGTCGTGCGCGGGCGTGACCTTCACGACGCCCGTGCCGAATTCGCGGTCGACGTAGTCGTCGGCGATCACCGGGATCTCGCGGCCCGTCAGCGGCAGCGTGACGTGCTTGCCGATCAGGTGCGCGTAGCGCTCGTCTTCCGGATGGACCATTACCGCGACGTCGCCGAGCATCGTCTCCGGACGCGTGGTCGCGACGGTCAGCGAACCGGAGCCGTCGACGAGCGGGTAACGGATATGCCACAGGTGGCCGTTCTCTTCCTCGCTCACGACTTCGAGATCGGACACGGCGGTGAGCAGCACCGGATCCCAGTTGACGAGGCGCTTGCCGCGATAGATCAGACCCTGTTCATACAGCGTGACGAACACGTCGCGCACGGCGGCCGACATCTTGTCGTCCATCGTGAAGTATTCGCGCGACCAGTCGGTCGATGCGCCGAGGCGGCGCACCTGGCCCGTGATCGTCGAACCGGACTTCTGCTTCCATTCCCACACGCGCTCGACGAACTTCTCGCGGCCGAGATCGTGCCGCGACACGCCCTGCGCATCCAGCTGGCGCTCGACGACGATCTGGGTCGCGATCCCCGCATGGTCCGTGCCGGGCACCCAGAGCGTGTTCTCGCCGAGCATCCGGTGATAGCGGGCGAGGCCGTCCATGATCGTCTGGTTGAACGCGTGGCCCATGTGCAGCGTGCCGGTGACGTTCGGCGGCGGCAACTGGATCGCGAAATCGGGGCGCGCCGGGTCGAATGCCGGCGCGGCGTAGCCGCGTTTTTCCCACTCCGGCCCCCATTGGGACTCGATGGTGTGGGGCTCGAAACTCTTCGCCAGCGTGTTGTCGCTCATGTTGGAAATTTGCTGAAAAATGCGTGAATTGGATGCCGAATCCTGCAATTATAAATGGATGCACATCGGCCAGCCATCGCCGTGCCGGCGCGGGCCTGTCGCGAAGCGCCGCAGCGCGGCGGCGGCAGCGGTGCGTCGAACGCGGCGGAAACGGCATCGCGCCGCCGACTTATAATGGCGGGTCCGCATTTTTCTTGCCCGTCCGCTGCCGCTCCATGCCCGATCTGCTCGCCAATCTCAACCCTGAACAATACGCCGCCGTCACGCTGCCGAACGAACCGGCGCTGATCCTCGCGGGGGCGGGCAGCGGCAAGACCCGCGTGCTGATCACGCGGATCGCGTGGCTGATCCAGCAGGGTTATGCATCGCCGGCCACCGTGCTCGCCGTCACGTTCACGAACAAGGCCGCGCGCGAGATGATGGCGCGACTGTCCGCGATGATGCCGATCGACACGCGCGGGATGTGGATCGGCACGTTCCACGGGCTGTGCAACCGGATGCTGCGCGCGCACTACCGCGACGCCGGCCTGCCGCAGACGTTCCAGATCCTCGACACGGCCGACCAGCTGTCCGCGATCAAGCGGTTGATGAAGGCCGCGAACGTCGACGACGAGAAGTATCCGCCGAAGAACGTCCAGTACTTCATCAACAACGCGAAGGAGCAGGGGCTGCGTCCCGACAAGGTCGACGCGTCCGACAACTTCAACCGCAAGTTCGTCGAGCTGTATCAGGCATACGACCAGCAGTGCCAGCGCGAGGGCGTCGTCGACTTCCCCGAGCTGCTGCTGCGCTGCTACGAGCTGCTCGCGTACAACGCGCCGCTGCGCGCGCACTACCAGGCGCGCTTCAAGCACATTCTCGTCGACGAGTTCCAGGACACCAACAAGCTGCAGTACGCGTGGCTCAAGATGCTCGCGGGCGGCCAGAACGCGATCTTCGCGGTCGGCGACGACGACCAGTCGATCTATGCGTTCCGCGGCGCGAACGTCGGCAACATGCGCGACTTCGAAGACGAATTCCGCGTGCGCAACCTGATCAAGCTCGAGCAGAACTACCGGTCTCACGGCAACATCCTCGACGCCGCTAACCAGCTGATCTCGAACAATTCGCACCGCCTCGGCAAGAACCTGCGCACCGACGCCGGTCACGGCGAGCCGGTGCGCGTGTACGAGGCGAGCACCGATGCGCAGGAAGCCGGCTGGATCGTCGAGGAGATCCGCTCGCTGATCAACACCGGGATGTCGCGCAGCGAAGTCGCTGTGCTCTATCGCAGCAATGCGCAGTCGCGCGCCATCGAGCACACGCTGATGACGTCTGGCATCCCGTATCGCGTGTACGGCGGCCTGCGCTTCTTCGAGCGTCAGGAAGTGAAGCACGCGCTCGCGTACCTGCGCCTGATCGACAACCCGAACGACGACACCGCTTTCGCGCGCGTGGTGAACTTCCCGACGCGCGGCATCGGCGCGCGCTCGATCGAGCAGCTCGCGGATGCCGCGCGGCTGTACGATTGCTCGATGGCCGCCGCGATCCCGTATGTGACGGGCAAGGCCGGCTCAAGCCTCGGCGCGTTCGCGACGCTGATCGCGAAGATGCGTGCCGAGACGCAGCAGATGAGCCTGCCCGAGACGGTCGAATACGTGGTGCGTGCGAGCGGCCTCGCCGATTTCTACCAGGGCGAGCGGGAGGGCCAGGATCGGCTCGAGAACTTGCAGGAACTCGTGAACGCTGCCACCGCGTTCGTCAGCGAGGAAGGCTACGGGCTCGACGCGCCGGCCCGCTCGATTCCGCTGCGCGCGGGGGCGATCGCGGCGCCGGAGCTTGGCGTGGATGCAGACGATCCGTCTGTCGACGTGCTCGACCCCGCGCCGCTCGGCGACCCCGCACAGAATCCCGACACGATGACGCCGCTCGCCGGCTTCCTGTCGCACGCGTCGCTCGAAGCCGGCGACAACCAGGCGCAGGCCGGCCAGGACGCCGTCCAGCTGATGACGGTGCACGCGGCGAAGGGCCTCGAATTCTCGGCGGTGTTCATCACCGGCCTCGAGGAAGGGCTGTTCCCGCACGAGAACAGCGTGCTGGAATCGGACGGCCTCGAGGAGGAGCGCCGGCTGATGTACGTCGCGATCACGCGCGCGAAGGAGCGGCTTTATCTGTCGTTTGCGCAGAGCCGCATGCTGCACGGCCAGACGCGTTACAACGTGCGCTCGCGCTTTTTCGACGAATTGCCGGAGCACGTGCTGAAGTGGCTGACGCCGAAGGTCGAGGCGGGCTCGCGCTGGGGCGGCCGCTCGGACAACGCCGGCTGGGGCCGTGACTGGTTCGCGCGGCCGGGCGGCGGCAGCCGCGAGCAGATCGTCGATGCGGCCGTTTTCGCGCCGCTGCCCGCGTTCGCCGACAAGCAGCGCGCGGCCGACACCGGTTTCCGCGTCGGCCAGCAGGTGTTTCATACCAAGTTCGGTGAGGGCACGGTCACCGCGCTCGAAGGCAACGGCGCCGATGCGAAGGCGCAAGTGAAGTTCAAGCGGCACGGCGAGAAGTGGCTCGCGCTCGCCGTCGCGAAACTGCAGGCGGTGGAGTGATGAGCATCGATATGGTTGAAACGGCGGCCACGGGCCCGCTCGGAATCCTGGCCGCGCTGCCCGAAGAGCTCGGCGATTTGATCGCCGCGATGCGCGCCGACGGCGCGATGAAGACGATCACGCTCGGCCGCCGCGATTATCACGTTGGCACGGTGCACGGCGCGGCATGCGTCGTCACGCTCGCGCGGGTCGGCAAGGTCGCGGCGGCCGCGACCGTCAGCGCGTTGATCCACGTGTTCGGCGTGTCCGGCGTCGTGTTTACCGGCGTCGCGGGCGGCGTGTCGCGCACGGTGCGCGTGGGCGACGTCGTCGTCGCCGATACATTGCTGCAGCACGATCTCGATGCGTCGCCGCTGTTTCCGCGCTACGAGGTGCCGCTGCTGGGCATCACGCACTTCGCGACCGACGCGGAATTGACCGCGCGCCTGAAGGCCGCGTGCACGCTGTTCGTTGCCGAAGAGGGCGCGCGGTTCGCCGAGCGCTTCGGGCTCGCCGGCGCGACGCTGCACGGCGGGCTGATCATCAGCGGCGACCGCTTCGTGTCGAGCGAGCGCGAGGTCGTTGCACTGCGCGACGCGCTGCCGGACGCGCTCGCGGTCGAGATGGAAGGCGCGGCGATCGCGCAGGTGTGTGCGGAACACGACGTGCCGTTCGCACTCGTGCGCACGATCTCCGACACGGCCGACGATCACGCGACGCAGTCGTTCTCGCACTTCCTGTCGGCGATCGCGAGCAGCTATTCGTCCGGCATCCTCAAGCGTTTCCTGACGCTGCATGCAACGACGGCGGCCTGAAGCCGCCGCCGTACTTTCCCTTCGCAGACGATTGGCCGGCCGCGGCGCGCATGCCGCGGCCGTATCGTCACGCGCTCTTGCGCCGGCTGCTTTCGAGGTTCGGCAGGAACACCGTCAGCACGCCGATCAGCGGCAGGAACGAGCACACCTTGTACACGAACGTGATGCTCGTCGCGTCCGCGAGCTGGCCGAGCACGGCCGCACCCACGCCACCGAGGCCGAACGCGAAGCCGAAGAACAGGCCCGCGACCATTCCGACCTTGCCCGGCATCAGTTCCGTCGCATAGACGAGGATCGCCGCGAACGCCGACGCCAGCACGACGCCGATAATCACGCTCAGCACGCTCGTCCAGAACAGGTTCGCGTACGGCAGCAGCAGCGTGAACGGCGCGACCCCGAGAATCGACACCCAGATCACGTACTTGCGGCCGATGCGGTCGCCGACCGGGCCGCCGATCAGCGTGCCGGCCGCCACCGCCGCGAGGAACACGAACAGGTGGATCTGCGCGGCCTGTACCGACAGGTGAAACTTGTCGATCAGATAGAACGTGAAATAGCTGTTGATGCTCGCGAGATAGAAGTATTTCGAGAACACCAGCAGCACCAGCACGCCGATCGCGGCGAGCACGCGGCCCTGCGACAGCGTCGGATGGCCGGCAGGCGCTGCCTTCTTCTTCATCGACGGATGCTTCTTGTACCAATGGCCGATTTGCGTGAGCACGACCATCGCGACGAGCGCGGCCGCCGAGAACCACGCGATGCTGTGCTGGCCGTGCGGGATGATGACCAGTGCGGCGAGCAGCGGCCCCAGCGCCGAACCGGCGTTGCCGCCGACCTGGAACAGCGACTGCGCGAGCCCGTGCTGGCCGCCCGATGCCATTCGCGCGACGCGCGACGATTCCGGATGGAACACCGACGAGCCGCAGCCGACGAGCGCGGCCGCCGCCAGCAGCATCGGGAAATTCTGCGCGGCCGACATCAGCAGCAGCCCCGCCAGCGTGAAACCCATCCCGACCGGCAGCGAATACGGCTTCGGCCGCTTGTCCGTGTACAGGCCGACGAGCGGCTGCAGCAGCGACGCGGTGATCTGGTAGGTCAGCGTGATCAGTCCGATCTGCGCGAACGACAGCGCGAACTGGCTCTTGAGCATCGGATAGATCGCGAGGATCAACGACTGGATCATGTCGTTGAGCATGTGCGAGAAGCTGATGGCGCCGAGCACCGGATACACGGTGCGCGGGGCGGGCGGAACGGGCGGCTGGGCCGCGGCGGCGTTGCCGGCGCCCGTATCGAGGCTGGTTTCCATGTGAGCTGAGCGAGTTGAGGTGACGGGACGCGCTCTGATGGGGATCGGCGCGTTTGAATCGTTGTTGCGTCAAAGAAGTGTAATGTGGCGTATAGAGAATGTCCGGCCAAGTTTTGTCGCAATTCGGACATTGGTGTGACGATTCGCTTCGCGCTTGTCTTTTTGCTCGCCTTTTTGGCCGGGTATAACCCTGCGGCATGGCCGCTCGCCGACGGGCCGCGGGGCCGGTCGGTGTTTGTCCGGACTCAAGGCGCGCCGACCGCGGCCGTAGAAAGGCGCAATGACAATATCGGCGCGCCGCGCCAGCACCGGCCACGAGCCGGGGCGGCGCGGGCCGCGCGGCGGAGGCCAGCCGCCGCGGGAATGCCGCCCGCCGGGACCGACCTTTCCGGCGGCGTGATTACTACGGGGATATATCGATGAAAGCAGCAGCATCATTGCATCCGCAGCGGGGGACCACCATCGCCGCATCCGGCGCGGCCGCCGGGCCTGCCGCCCGCCGCGCGCGCGATGCACGGCGCGAGCGCCGGCCATGGACCGTCAAGGCGACGTTGCGGGCCGCATTCGCAATCCTGCTGGTCGGCACGCTCGCGATCGGCGTGTTTTCGTTGTGGCAGATCAGCCGGCTGAACGCGTCGATCGCGTCGGTCTACGAGCAGGGGCACGTCGCGAGCCGGGCCGCGGAGGAGGTGCGGGCCGAGGTGCTGCGCGCGAGCCGCGCGCAAAAGATGCTGCTGACCGCGACCACCGCGAAGGAGCGCGACGATCTCGGCGCCGAGGTCGGCGCCGGCCTCGCGTCGATCGGACAGGCGCTCGCCACGCTGCAGCGCTACGCGGATCCGGCGGACGCCGACGATTCCGCGCGGCTGCGTGCGTTCTCGATGGCGGTCGGCACGTGGAGCGCCCACTTGCGCGATTTCGTCGCGCTCGTGCAGGCGCAGCCGCTCGACCTGTCGCAGATGAACTGGCAGGTCGGCACGCAGGACGTGTCGCTGCTGGTCGAGACCGGCAAGCTCGAGAAACTCGTTGCGATGCTCGTGAAGACGCGCGGCGCGAAATCGAAGGCGACGCTCGATGCGTCCGCGACGATCTTCTCGTCGTCATTCGCGATGATCGCTGCGATGACGGTCGCGTTGATCGTGCTCGCGATCGCGATCGCGGAGGGTGTCGTGCGCCGCCTCGCGTCGCAACTCGGCGGCGAGCCGGCGGACGCGAAGGCGATCGCCGCCGACATCGCGCGCGGCGACCTGACGCGCCCGATCCCGCTCGCCCGTAACGATCGCGACAGCATGGTGCGCGCGCTTGCCGACATGCAGACCGGACTCGCGGCGACGGTCGGCGAGATCGCCGTCAGCGCCGAGGCGATCGCGGCTGCGTCCGGCGAGATCTCGACCGGCAACCTCGACCTGTCGCGCCGTACCGAGCAGCAAGCCGTCGCACTCGAGCGGACCGCGGCGAGCATGGAGGAACTGACGTCGACCGTCCGGCAGAACGCCGAAAACGCGCGGCAGGCGAGTGCGCTCGCGGCGAATGCGTCGGCCGTCGCCGAAGCGGGCGGCGAAGTCGTCGGGCGCGTCGTCGCGACGATGAGCGAGATCGACGACAGCGCGAAGAACATTCGCGACATCATCGGCACGATCGAGGGGATCGCGTTCCAGACCAACATCCTCGCGTTGAACGCGGCGGTCGAGGCGGCGCGCGCGGGCGAACAGGGGCGCGGCTTTTCGGTGGTGGCGGGCGAAGTGCGGCTGCTCGCGCAGCGCTCGGCGACCGCGGCGAAAGAGATTCGCGAGCTGATCGGTGCGTCGGTCGAACGTGTGGCGAACGGCGCGACGCTCGCGCATGATGCGGGCCGCACGATGGACGACGTGGTGCGGGCGGTGAAGCGCGTGACCGACATCATCGGCGAGATTTCGGCGGCCTCAGACGAGCAGAGCGCCGGCATCGAGGAGATCGGCCGCGCGGTCACGCAAATGGATGCCGGCACGCAGCAGAACGCGGCGCTGGTCGAGCAGGCGGCGGCCGCCGCCAATGCGCTCGACGAGCAGGCTCAGGCGCTCAAGGCGCTGGTCGGGCGGTTCCGCATCGCGGCGTAAGCGCGCCCGGCCACCGGCGCTTACGACTTCTTCGGCTTGTCCGGATCGATGATGACCGTGCAGGTCGTGCCGGCCGACAGCACCACGTCGGCCGGCACTTCGTCGATCCGGATGCGCACCGGCACGCGCTGCGCGAGGCGCACCCAGTTGAAGGTCGGGTTCACGTCCGCGACGAGGTCGCGGCTTTGCGGGTTGTCGCGATCGTAGATGCCGCGCGAGATGCTTTCGACGTGGCCTTTCATCACGCCGCCGCTCATCAGCCGCATTTCGGCCGGCGCGCCGATCTTCACGCGCGGCAGCTTGGTTTCCTCGAAGTAGCCGTAGACCCAGAACGAGTGGCTGTCGACGATCGCGAGCTTTGCCTGGCCGGCCACCGCGTAGTTGCCCTTGAACGTCTGCAGGTTCGTGATGTAGCCGTCGACCGGCGCGACCACGCGCGTGCGTTCGAGGTTGAGCTTCGCGGCATCGAGCGCGGCGAGCGCTTGCTGATACTGCGCCTCGGCGCTCGATGCGCTGTGCGCGGCGTTCTCGCGGTTTTCCTTCGACACGACGAGCGCATCGAGATCCGCGCGGCGCGCCGCGTCGTCGCGGCGCATCTGCAATTCCGCGCGGCGGGCGGCGACGGCCGCCTGCGCCTGCTCGACCGCGATCTGGTAGTGCGACGGATCGATCTGCATGATCAGGTCGCCCTTTTTCACGAGCTGGTTGTCATGCACCGGCAGCTCGACGATCGCACCCGACACGTCGGGCGCGACGTTGACGATCTCGGCGCGTACGCGCCCGTCGCGCGTCCACGGATCGTCCATGTAGTGCACCCACAGCGAGCGCCCGATCAGGATCGCGACGAGAAGGATGACGGCGGTCGCGACGAAGCCGAAGAGTTTTCTGAGAATCATGATGGTTCGGAATCAACGGTAAACGGCGAGACTCAGTCCGCCGCAAATGCAGACGAGAAGGCACGCGCGGAACAGCGACGGGTGCCAGACGAGGCGGTAGAGCCCGGTATGGGCGAGCAGGCGATCGACGGCCCAGGTGGCCAGCCCGCCCAGCACGAACATCAGCACCACCGTGGGCATGTACGCATCGAGAATGGCGATTTCACGCGGCATCATGACGAGGCTCCTGGTTGGGCGCGCACGGCGCGGTTGCGGTTGAGCGGCTCGAGCGGCGATTCCGGATCGAGCAGCGCCGTGCGCACGAAATGCAGATGGCTGAGAATGCGCTGCAGCCTGTGGCGCTCGTCGCGCGACGGCGCGACCGCGTCGAGCGTCTGCCGGGTCGCGTCGATCGCGGCGTTGACCGCGTCGAGCGTCGTGTCGAAGCGTTCCGCATTCGGCTTGGTGAACAGCGCGGACAGCGCGGTGCGCAGCGCCTCGATCGCGCGCCGCCACGGCGTTGCCGGCGCATAGCGCGGATCGGGCGGCAGCGTCGCCAGCTCGGCGCGCAGGTCGAGCGCCGCGTTGCCGGTTTCGAGCACCGCGAACATCCAGCGCAGCGCGTCGCGCTGCACGTCGGGCTGGTCGGCCGACAGTGTGTGCGCCTGGTACATCAGGTCGCGCGCGCCGCTTTCGAAGCGCGTGCGCAGGCCGGCGAGCCGTGCATGGCACGCCGCGACCACCTGATGCCGCAGGTCGGCGAACAGCCGTTTCTTCAGCCACGGCGCGGTCGGCGGGAACAGCACCGCGAACGCGATCGCCGACGCCAGCATCGACAGCACCAGCGCGAGCGCATCGTTCATGAAGCTCGTCGGATCGTAGTGCGTGATGTTGTCCGGACCGGCGAGAAAGCAGAAGAAGATCAGATAGCCCATCCCGTAGCCGGCGAGCTTCGGCTTCAGCGTCATGTAGACGCCGATCGCGAGCAGCGGCGTGAGCGCCACGCACAGCAGCGGGAAGCCGTCGATGTGCGGATAGATGCCGAACGTCAGCAGGAAGCCCGTGCAGACGGCCAGAGCCGTGCCTATCCCCATCTGCGCGGACATCGCGGTCGGCCGCGGCGTCGACGACGCGAGCGCGCAGGTGGCCGCCGCGGTCAGCGTCATCGTCACGCCGCTTGGCCAGGCGGTCTCGATCCAGAACCAGCCGAGCACGAGGATCACGGTCGCGGTGCGGATCGCCGCGATCACCATCGCCGTCGCGTTGGTGCGCGGCTCGTACCGCTCGATCCAGCGCTCGCGCTCGTGCGTCGCGGTGGAAAGCGACGCGTAGGTCGCCGCGTATTCGTGCAGGTCCGTGATGAAGCGGTACAGCAGTTCGGCGGCCGTGTCGAAGTCGAGCAGCGGAAAGTCCGGCTGCGTTTCGAGTGCCGCACGCGTTGCGCGGATGCGTCGTGGCAGCGCATCGCGCCAGGCGAGCAGCTGTTCGGCTGCGAGCGCGGCGTCGTCCGACGAGCGCACCGGCTCGCCGTTGCGCGTCAGCAGCGGCGCGATTTCGCGGAAATACGGCTCGATCGCATCGATTGCGGCCTGCGCGCCGGCCGCGCGCAGCCGGTTCATCAACTGGTGCAGCGCATGGAAGCGGCTCGATACGCTCATGAATTCGCTGTTCAGCCGCGCGAGGCGGCCGCTGCGCATCCGCGTGTCCGGATCCTCGAACACGGCCATGCTGCGCGCCGCTTCGAAGCCGACGACGTCCGCGACGAAACGCGTATGAATCGTTTCGATGTGCGCGCGGTCGAGCTTGCCCGACAGTGCCGCCGCGACGTAGTCGACGAAGCTGCCGAAACGCTTGCGCACCGTCGTGCGCATCTGCTCGCCGGTCGTCTGCGGAAACACCAGCGCGCTGACGACGCCTGCCGACACGATTCCGACCATGATTTCCGCGACCCGCGTCATCGCGCTCATGAACGCGCCGTCCGGGTGTTGCGACGCGGGCAGCCCGATCAGCGCGGTCGTGTAGCCGGCGAGCAGGAAGCCGTAGCTGCGGAAGTTGCGGTTGCGCGCGGCGCCGGCCGTACACAGCGCGACCCACAGCGCGACGGCCAGCAGGAACAACTGCGGCTGCTGCGGGAACAGGCCGACGAACGCGAGCGTCGCGATCAGCCCGAAGATTGTGCCGGCGACGCGGTAGAAGCTTTTCGCGAGTACGGCGCCGCTTTGCGGCTGCATCACGATGAACACGGTCGTCATCGCGGTTTTCGGCGCCGGCAGGTCGAGTCGCATCGACACGCCGGTCGCGATGAACGCAGCGAGCAGCGCCTTGAACAGATAGAGCCACGCGGCGCCGTCGCCGCGCGCCCAGTCGGCGAACGCGGCGTGCCAGGCCGCGAGCGGGCCGCCGGCATGCGTGGAAGCGGGGGAGGAAGCTGACATGGAGGGCGCTCCGCGTTACCGTGCGACCGGCGTGGCGATCGCCGCGGCCGCACCGGACGCCGCGGCCGCCACGGTCTGCGCGCGCCGGGCAGCGCCTGCGGACTTCGCTGCCGGTGCGGTCTGCGCGGCTGCATCCGCGGCGGCTTCGCCACGCGGCGGATGGCCGTCGCGGTCGTCCGTCTGCGTCTCGACGCCGCCGCCGAGCGCGGCCATCAGCTGCGCGTGCGCGGCCAGGCGTTCCGCGTCGATGCGGGCAGCGGTCTCCTGTGCGCGCAGCAATTGCTGTTGCGCGACCAGCACGTTCACGTAATCGGTCAGCCCGCGGCGGAAGCCTTCGCGCGACAGCCGGTAGCTGCGCTCGTTGGCGGCCACCGAGCGGGCGGCGTCCTTTTTCTGCGTGTCGAGCGAGCGGATCCGCACGACCTGGTCGGCAATGTCCTTCAGCGCGCCGACGACCGTCTGGTTGTAACGCTCGACCGCCTGGTCGTAGCCGGCATTGGCTGCGCCCAGTTGCGCGCGCAGGCGGCCGCCCTCGAAGATCGGCAGCGACAGCGCGGGGCCGGCCGTCCAGCCGCCGTTCATCGCACGCAGGAAGTCGGTGAACGGCGCGGTCACGCCGAAGCCGCCGACCGTCGCGAGCAGGTCGATGTTCGGATAGAACGACGCTTTCGCGACGTCGATGCCGCGCGCCTGCGCGTCGACCATCCAGCGGGCCGCGACGACGTCCGGGCGGCGGCCGAGCAGGTCGGCCGGCATCGCGGACGGCAGCCCGGCCGGCGCATCGAGCGACAGGCTCGGCCGCTTGATCGCGTCGCCGGCGCCCGGGCCTTTGCCCGCAAGCGCCGCGAGCTGATGGCGCGCGAGCTGAATCGCTTCTTCATAGGTATCGATCTGGCGCTCGTAGTCGGGCAGCGTCGATTCGGCCTGGCTGACCTCGAGCTGCGTGCCGATGCCCGCCTCAAGGCGCTTGCGCGCGAGGTCGGCGAGCGCGCGCTGGCGCTCGAACGTCTCCTGCGCGAGGTCGAGCAGCGCGTAGTTCATCGACATGCCGACGTACGCGCGCACGACGTTGACTTCCAGCTCGAGCTTCGCCGCCCGTGCGTCGGCCGCGGTTGCATGCGCGGTGTCGAGCGCACGCTCGGTCGCGTTTTTGTCTTTGCCCCACAGATCGAGGTGGTACGACAGGCCGAGCGTGCCGCTGTTGTTCCAGGTGTCGGTGTCGGCGAGCGGTCCCGGGCCGTAATAGACGTTGTCCGGCCAGTGCTGGCGCATCAGCGACAGGTTGCCGTTGATTTGCGGCAGCTCGGCCGAACGGGCGACGCGCGCCATCGCCTGCGCTTCGCGCACGCGGGCTTCGGCCGCGGCGAGCGACGGGTTGCCGGCCTGCGCGGCGGCGATCCATGCGTCGAGCTGCGGGTCGCGGTACGCGCGCCACCAGTCGGATGCGGGCCAGCCCGCGTCGCGGTCCGCCGCGCGGATCGCGGCGCCGGCATCGAGCGAGTTCGCGTCGATGCGAGTGGACTGGGTCTTGTTGTCGCCCATGCTCGCGCAACCGGCCATTATTAATGAGACTGCAAGAACCGCCAGTGCCAGCGTCCCTTTTGTTGCCGGAAACTGCACGATTTTCTCCCTTTCGGATATAGATGAGTCGGATGCGATTATATTTTTCAGTAATTCCTGAATAAATGGACAACGGTGCAAGTCATTTTTACGAATCCTGAGATAATATTTGTTCGCTCCTGTGCAACAATCCCTCCGGATTCAAACGGGTATTGGGATGGATACGCTACAAAACATGCGGGTATTCGTCCGCGTGGTCGACGCGGGAAGCTTTACCGCGGCCGCCCAGCAGATGAATTCGACTACCGCCTACGCATCGCGCGCCGTGTCGGATCTCGAAGCGCACCTGCGCACGCGCCTGCTGAACCGGACGACACGCCGGATCGCGCTGACGGAAGCCGGCGAGCGCTACCTGCAGCGCTGCGAGCAGATCCTCGCGTACGTCGACCAGGCCGAAGCCGAAGCGGGCGACGCGCACGCGCGCCCGTCGGGCAAGTTGAAGGTCCATTGCTTCACGAGCCTCGGACAGCACTACCTGGTGCCTGCCATCGCGCGCTACCGGCAGCGCTATCCGGACGTGCACGTCGAGCTCACGCTCGCGCAACGGATGCCCGACCTGCTTGACGAGGGATACGACGTCGCGATCGTCGTCGGGCGCGACCTGCCGGATTCGGGGCTCGTATCGCAGCGGCTCGGCGAGAGCTACAGCGTCGTGTGCGCATCGCCCGGCTATGTCGACGCACACGGCGCGCCGCGCACGCCCGCCGATCTGGAGCAGCACGTGTGTCTCGGGATGGTCGCGCCCGGTTTTCACTTCGACGAGTGGTCGCTGTCGGGGCCGCACGGCGATGAGGTCGTTCCGATCACGGCGCCGCCGTTCCGCGTGAACGTCGCCGAGGCGCTCGCGGTGGCGGTGCGGGAAGGAATGGGAATCGGCGGGCTGCCGCTCTATTCGGCGATCGCCGGGCTGCGCAGCGGGCAGATCGTGCGCGTGATGCCCGAATACCGGTCGCACGTGATGAACATCTACGCGCTGTACCCGTCGCGCCAGTATCTCGACGCGAAAATCCGGACCTGGGTCGATTTCCTGCGCGACGAGCTGCCGGCCACGCTGCGCGCCGACGAAGCCGCGCTCGCGCACTTCACCGCTGCGACATGACCGCGCAGTCGCGCGCGATCTGACGAGATTTGTCGTTCACGCAACATTTTTTTACTATCGGAACGCAGACAGTTTGATACTGTTCAAACATAGAGATTTGGATCTGCCCACACCGGAGTCGCAATGGATACGCAACTGATCATCGGCCTTGGAGTTCTGCTTGGCGCGGCCGCCGCCGCTGCGGCGACGCGCGATCTGCTGCGCGCGATGAAGGCGCAGGCGAAGCCGGTGCCGGTGCGCGTACGCGCGTCGTCGAACGGTTCCCGTCGCACCGGGCGCTGAGCGTCGGTATTCAGATCGACGCGGGCCGCAGCGTGCGGTCCATGTTGTGTGGGCTCGGCGCTCAGCCGAGTTCGATCACCTTGTCCCAGCCGAACGCCGGGTTCTCCCGCTCGCCGGTGCGCCGGTGGATATAACCGCGCGGGTTGCACACCACGCGCGTACCGCTGTCTGTCACGTAATCGAATGACGTATGCGTGTGGCCGTGGATCCACAGATCCACAGGCGGCCGCACCAGCTCCGTCAGGTCTGTGACGAATCCCGCCGAAGCGAGATCCTGCGCATAACGCTCGGCCAGCGAGCGCAGATGCGGCGCATGATGGGTGACGACGATCGTGCGGCCCGCGAACGGCGTCGCGAGGTGCGCCGCCAGCCATGCGCGGCTTTGCCGGTGCAGCGCGATCGCGTCGGCCGGCGTGAAATCGCGCTCCGGCGCGTTGCGCGCATGCAGCGCCGCGTCGTGCGGCCAGGTCACCTGGATCAATCCCTTGAAATCGAGCATTACGCGCATCCCGGCGTCGATCGCGCGCGCGACGCTCGCATCGTCGGCGCCGAACAGCGAGAAATCGGCCCACAGCGTCGTGCCGAGCACGCGAAAGCGCTGTGCGCGATCGACGTACACGCCGTTGTTCAGGTAATGCACGTGGTCGATCGCCTGCGCGGCGTCGCGCATCGCGGTTTCGAGCGCGCCGAATTCCCCGTCGTAATACTCGTGATTGCCCGGCACGTAGATTACCGGCACGCCGGGATCGAACGTCTCGGCGGCCCAGCGCAACCCTTCCGCGTGGTTGTGGATGTCGCCGGCGAGCACGACGAGGTCCGCGTCCGCATGCGCGATCGTGTCGGGCTGGTTGCTTTCGAGATGCAGGTCGGACAGCACGCGAACTCTCATGGGCATCGCTCCGGTTTCGGGGTGTCAGCGCAGAACCTTGCCGGGATTCATCAGCCCGCGCGGGTCCAGCGCGGTCTTCAGCGTGCGCATCAGCGCCGTTTCGACCGGCGATTTGTAGCGCTGCGCGTCGTCGATCTTCAGCTGGCCGATCCCGTGCTCCGCGCTGATCGTGCCGTGGTGGCGGTGCACGTTGTCGTACACGATCCGGTTGATCGGCTTCTGGAACGTCGCGAGGAACGCCTTCGGATCGCCGCCTTCGGGCGTCTGAACGTTGTAGTGCAGGTTGCCGTCGCCGAGGTGGCCGAACGTGACCATCCGTGCACCCGGCGCAGCCTGCTGGATCGCCGCGTCGGTTTCGTCGATGAAGCGCGCGATCGACGAGATCGGCACTGCGATGTCGTGCTTGATGTTGAGACCCTCGTCGGCCTGCGCGAGCGGGATATGCTCGCGGAGATCCCAGAACGCGCGCGACTGCGCGAGATTTTCGGCGACCACCGCGTCGACCACGAGCCCGGCGTCGAACGCTTCTTCCATCAGCTTTTCGAACAGCGCGCGCGCATGCGTTTCGCTTTCGTTGTCCGACAGCTCCAGCAGCACCGTCTGCGCGTGCGTGCGGTCGAACGGGTAGCGCAGTTGCGGATAGTGCTTGCCGACGAGTTGCATGCAGAAGTCCGACATCAGCTCGAAGCCGGTCAGCAGCGGGCCGGCCGCCCGCTGCGCGAGCGCGAGGAAATCGAGCGCAGCATGGGGCGACTCGAGCGCGGCCAGCGCTGTGACTTGCGCGGCCGGCAGCGGATGCAGCTTCATCACCGCAGCCGTGATGATGCCGAGCGTGCCTTCCGCGCCGATGAACAGGTCGCGCAGGTCGTATCCGGTGTTGTCCTTGCGCAGCCCGCGCAGGCCGTCCCATACGTCGCCCTGCGGCGTCACCACCTCGAGCCCGAGGCACAGCTCGCGCGCGTTGCCGTAGCGCAGCACCGCGGTGCCGCCCGCGTTGGTCGACAGGTTGCCGCCGATCGTGCAGCTGCCTTCGGCCGCCAGGCTCAGCGCGAACAGCCGGCCGCCTTCGCGGGCGCGCGCCTGCACGTCGGCGAGGATCACGCCGGCTTCGACGGTAATCGTGTTGTTGTGCGGGTCGAGCGCACGCACGCGGTTCAGCCGTGCGAGGCTCAAGACGGCCTGCGCGCCGCTCGTATCGGGCGTCGCGCCGCCGGCGAGGCCGGTATTGCCGCCCTGCGGCACGAGCGCGACGCCGTGCGCGTTCGCGAGCCGGACCAGCGCGGCGACTTGCGCCGTATCGGCCGGTTTCAGCACCGCGCACGCGCTGCCCTTGTAGCGGCGGCGCCAGTCGATGACGAACGGTTCGGTGTCGTGCGGATCGGTCAGCACGTGTGCAGCGCCGATCGCGTCGCGACAGGCGGATACGAATGCGTCGGAGGAAATCATCACGTTCGGTCGCGTAAGGGTCGGGGCGCGGCCCGCTGCTGCTTCGCCGCGCGCTTGAACGGCGCGACGTATGCGAGCGCGGCCACGAAGAAGCCGACGGCGAGTGCGGTCTCGCACCAGCCGAGCGTCGCGGACAAGCCGCGGTCGGACATGCCGCGCACGACGCCTTCGGCGAAATAGACGAGGATCAGCATGCTCGCCCACTGCATCGTATAGATGTTACGCCGCCAGACGCCGGGCAGTGCGAGCGCGAGCGGCACGGCCTTGAGCATCAGCGCGGACCCGCCCGGACGCAGCGGCGCGAGCCACAGTTCCCACGCGAGCGACAGCGCGATCAGCGCGGCCAGACACGCGCAGGCGGCGAGCGCGCAGCGTGGCCGCGCGGCGACGGCGGGGCGGCCGGGCGCGTTCATGCGGCCCCGGCGGGCCGCGATGCCTGGGCGTCGGCCAGCGCCGCCGCCGCGCGGGCGAGGCGCACGCCGAGCGCGGCGGCAAGCGCTTTTTCGTCGGCCGACAGCCCCGCGGGCGCGCTGCGATCGTGCTGCGACACGTGCGATGCGCCGTACGGCGTGCCGCCGGTACGCGTCGTGCTGAGCGCGGATTCCGTGTACGGGATGCCGACGATCATCATCCCGTGATGCAGCAGCGGCAGCATCATCGACAGCAGCGTCGATTCCTGGCCGCCGTGCAGGCTGCCGGTCGACGTGAACACGCATGCCGGCTTGCCGGTCAGCGCGCCCGACAGCCATTGCGGCGTCGTGCCGTCGAGGAAATACTTGAGCGCCGCGGCCATGTTGCCGAAACGGGTCGGCGAACCGAGCGCGAGGCCCGCGCATTCCTCGAGATCGCGCAGTTCGGCGTACGGCGGGCCATCGTCGGGGATGTCGGGGGCGGTGGTTTCGCAGACGGTCGACACGGGCGGCACGGTGCGGATGCGCGCCTGGACGCCCGGCACGCTGTCGATGCCGTTCGCGATCGCGAGCGCGAGATCGCGCGTCGCGCCGTGGCGGCTGTAATAGAGGACGAGAATGTCTTTCATGGGCGGCGGAGCTGCGTGCGGCCGTGCGCATGCGCGGTGCAGTCGGCCCCTGCTGGATCGAGCGGCTATTATAGGGGCTGAAGCCGTCGCGCAGCGCGGCGGCGGCGCGCCGTCGGGTGCGCGGCATCGAGAAGGAGAAGCCGTTTGCCGAAGTTGAGCGTCGATCTCGACACCATCAAGCGCCTTGCGCAGTTCGCGGCCCGGCGCAGCGCGGAGGATCGCATTCCGCAGGTCGCGGGCAGCCTCACGTTCACGACGATGCTGGCCCTCGTGCCGCTCGTGACGGTCGCGTTCGCGTTGTTCACCGCGTTCCCGATGTTCGCGTCGTTCCAGATCTCGCTGCAGGGGTTTCTTGCCGACCACCTGATGCCCGCGCAGTTCAACGTCCAGATCTTCAAGTACCTGAACCAGTTCGCGTCGAAGGCGAAGGGGCTGACGACCGCGGGCCTGATCGTGCTCGTCGTCACGTCGGTGATGACGATGATGACGATCGAATCCGCGTTCAACCTGATCTGGCGCGTGCGCAAGCCGCGGCCGTTCGCGCAGCGCGTGCTCGCGTACTGGGCGTTGATCACGCTCGGTCCGCTGCTGTTCGGCGTGAGCCTGTCGATCTCGTCGTACCTGTTCACGCAGTCGCTCGCGTTCACCGGCGCCGCGCCGTCCACCTCGATCGTCGAGTGGCTGCTCGCGTTCGCGTCGCTGCCGCTGACCGTGCTCGCGTTCACATTGTTGTACGTATACCTGCCGAATTGCACGGTCGCGTGGCGCGACGCGGTGATCGGCGGGCTGTTCGCGGCGATCGCGTTCGAGCTCGCGAAGCGCGGCTTCGGCTATTACGTGCGGCGCATTCCGACCTATACGGCCGTGTACGGCGCGTTCGCGGCGCTGCCGGTGTTCCTCCTTTGGGTGTACCTGAGCTGGTTCATCGCACTCCTCGGCGCGATGGTGGCGTCCGCGCTGCCGGCGATTCGGGTCGGCCAGTTCCATCGGATCCACTATCCGGGCAGCGACCTGCTCGATGCGCTCGAACTGCTCGCGCGGCTTGCCGAGGCGCGTGCGGTTGGCAAGCCCGGCTACAGCGCGCTGCGGCTCGCGACCATGTTGCGCTGCGACATGGAAACCGCACAGCGGCTGCTGCTGACGATGGAGGAGCGCGAATGGATCGCTCGGCTGGACAATGGCGAACTCGCGCCGCGCTACATCCTGCTGGCGAATCCGGAACAGCTGACGCTGGCGCAGCTGTTCGACGTACTGGTGATCGACCGCACCGAGCTGACCTATCAGCTGCAACGACGCAGCAGCCACGTCGAAGGCGCGGCGCTGCTCGCGGTGCTGTCGAACGACCGGTTCGACGTATCGCTCGCGTCGCTGATCGCCGCGCACCGGCTGTCGGGGGCGCGTCCGGCGCAGGCTGAGCACGGCGACGTGCCGGACGGCGCGCGCGACCCGCACGCGCGTCCGCCGAAAACGGCGTGATGCGGTGCCGGCCAAGCGTTACAGCGGAATCTTGCCGGTGCAGATGTCCCTGAACATCACCCAGTCGCCCATCAGGCTGTAGATCGGGTGGCGGAACGTGGCGGGGCGGTTTTTTTCGAAGAAGAAGTGCCCGACCCATGCGAAACCGTAGCCGCACACCACCGCGGCCGGCAGCCACAGCCAGTGGCCGGTCGCGATCGCCATCGCGACGCAGCCGATCACGCCCAGCGAGCCGATGAAGTGCAGCCGCCGCGACGTCAGGTTCTGGTGTTCGTTCAGGTAGTACGGATAGAAATCCGCGAAGCTGGTGAATTGCTCCGAATGCGTATGCGCCATGGCCGTCTCCTCGGGCCGCCGTCCATGCGGCCATTGTGCGGCGGGCCGCCGGCATCCGCAAGCGGGGCGGCTGCACTGCGCGGGCACGCGCTTTCCTTTTGACAGGCTTTCCGATAGGATCGAAAGCGGATTTGCATTCAAGCATGAGGGGACTACGATGCGCGTCAGCGATATTCTGAAAGTGAAGGGCAACACGCTGTTTACGGTGACGCCCGATAAGCCGCTGCGCGAAGCGGTCGACACGATGGCCGAACACGACATCGGCTCGCTCGTCGTGATGGAGTACGGCGATCTCGTCGGGATGCTGACGTTCCGCGAGATCATTCTGCGCCTGCGCGAAAACGGCGGGGCGATCGGCGACGTGCAGGTGCGCAAGGTGATGGACGAGCCGCTCACCTGTACGCCGGAAACCGATGTCAACGAAGTACGCCGGATGATGCTCGAGCGCCATGCGCGCTACATGCCGGTGCTCGACAAGAAGGTGCTGATGGGCGTCATCTCGTTCTACGACGTAGCGAAAACGGTCGTCGAGGCGCAGAGCTTCGAGAACCGGATGCTGAAGGCCTACATCCGCGACTGGCCGGAATCGGAAGCCGAAGCGCAGAAGCCGTGATACGCGTCGCGCCCGTTGCCGTTGTGCGCGGGTTCGGCCATTCGGCGCACGGCGGCGCAGGTTCAGCCTGCGCCGCCGTTTTTTCAACCACCACACACCGCCCGCGCAGCTTCGCCCAGACGACGCGCGCGTATTCCGCATGAGCGATCACACGCAAGTTTCTTCCGCATCGCGCGGCGAACGGCGCGCCCACGCTTCGCAGTTCGACCTGCTGCGCCAGCGCCGTTTCGCGCCGTTCTTCACGACGCAGTTTCTGGGCGCACTGAACGACAACGTGTTCAAGATCGGCTTCACGTCGCTCGTCACGTACCACACCGCGCGCTTTTCCGGCGTCGACGCGAAGACGGCCGCATTCCTGATCTCCGCGATCTTCATTCTGCCGTTCGTGCTGTTCTCGGCCACGTCCGGTCAGATCGCCGACAAGTACGACAAGGCGACGCTCACGCGCTTCGTGAAGAGCTTCGAGATCGTGCTGATGCTGGTCGGCGCGGCCGGTTTCGTCACGCACAGTGCGACGCTGCTGTATCTGTGCACGTTCATGATGGGTATGCACTCGACGCTGTTCGGCCCCGTCAAGTATTCGTACCTGCCGCAGCATCTCGGCGATCATGAACTCGTCGGCGGCAACGGCCTCGTCGAGATGGGCACGTTCATCGCGATCCTGATCGGCACGATCATCGGCGGCGCGGCCGCCGGCATCGAAGGCAGCGGCGAGCGCGTGCTGGCGGTCAGTGTCGTCGTGATCGCGCTCGCGGGGCGGCTCGTCGCGCAGCGCGTGCCGCCGACGCCGGCGCCGCAGCCCGATCTCGCGATCAACTGGAATCCGTTCAGCGAAACCTGGCGCAACCTCGGGCTCGCGCGGCAGAACCGCACCGTGTTCCTGAGCCTGCTCGGCATTTCGTGGCTGTGGTTCGTCGGCGCGACGTTCCTCACGTCGTTCTTCAATTTCGCCAAGGACGTGCTGTCCGCGAGCCCCGACGTCGTCACGGTCCTGCTCGCGACGTTCTCGGTCGGTATCGGCCTCGGCTCGCTGCTATGCGAGCGTCTGTCGCAGCGCCGTGTCGAGATCGGCCTCGTGCCGTTGGGCTCGATCGGCATCAGCGTGTTCGCGATCGAGCTGTATTTCGCGAGCCGCGCGCTGCCGTCGCCGGGCCATCTGCTGTCGGTCGGCGAGTTCCTCGCCGGCGCGCGCCACTGGCGCATCCTCGCCGATCTGTTCCTGCTCGCAATGTTCGGCGGCTTCTACAGCGTGCCGCTGTACGCGCTGATCCAGAGCCGCAGCGCGCCGACCCACCGCGCGCGCATCATCGCCGCGAACAACATCCTGAATGCGCTGTTCATGATTCTGTCCGCGCTGATGGCGATGGCGCTTACCAAGGCCGGGGTCGGCATCCCGGGACTGTTCCTCGTCACCGCGCTGCTGAACGTCGTCGTCGCCGCGTACATCTACCTGCTCGTCCCCGAATTCCTGCTGCGCTTCGTCGCGTGGGTGCTGGTGCATACGTTCTACCGGATCCGGCTCGTACACGCGGAACGGATTCCCGAAGACGGCGCTGCCGTGCTCGTGTGCAACCACGTGAGCTACGTCGACGCGCTGGTGCTGGCCGCTGCAAGCCCGCGGCCGATCCGGTTCGTGATGGATCACCGGATTTTCAAGACGCGCTTCGCGAGCTGGGTGTTCCGGCACGCGAAGGCGATTCCGATCGCACCGCGCCACGAAGATCCCGACATGCTCGCGCGCGCGTACGACGCATGCGAGGCCGCGCTGAAGGACGGCGAGCTCGTGTGCATCTTCCCCGAGGGCAAGCTGACGAAGACCGGCGACATCAACACGTTCCACCACGGTGTCACGGAGGTTCTGAGCCGCACGGCGGCGCCCGTGATCCCGATGGCGCTGCGCGGGCTGTGGGGCAGCTATTTCTCCCGCCATGCGGATGCGCGGATGCCGCGGCCGATCAAGCGCGGTGTGATGAGCCGGTTGACGCTCGCGGTCGGCGAGCCGATTCCCGCGTCGCTCGCGACGCCCGAGGCGCTGCAGGCCGCAGTGACCGAACTGCGCGGCGCGCGCAAGTAGCCGTGGCGGTTAGGGCGGCTTGCCGGTCATCGCGGCGGCTTTGGCACAGCCGGCCGCGAACCGCCAGACGCGCCGGCGGCGCGCACGAGCACGATGCGGCCGCGCACCGGCCCCGCGGCTAACGCGTGTGGTCCGAACGGTTCACGCGGCCCGCGCGCGCGGCGCGGCTGGCATAATAGCGGTTTACCTCTTTCGACCGGCAAACGATCGGCGCTGCCCGCGGCTGCGGCGGCGCATCGGTTTGTCCATTTCTCTTTGGGCGGTTCCATCATGTCCGGCAATACCCTCGGCACGCTTTTCACTGTCACGACCTTCGGCGAATCGCACGGTCCCGCGATCGGCTGCGTGATCGACGGCTGCCCGCCGGGAATGGGGTTGACCGAAGCCGATATCCAGGCCGAACTCGATCGCCGCAAGCCCGGCACGTCGCGGCATGTGACGCAGCGGCAGGAGGCCGACGAGGTCGAGATTCTGTCGGGCGTGTTCGAAGGCGTGACGACCGGCACGCCGATCGCGCTCTTGATCCGCAACACCGACCAGCGCAGCAAGGACTACGGCAACATCGTCGAGACGTTTCGTCCGGGTCATGCCGACTACACCTACTGGCAGAAGTACGGGATTCGCGACTACCGTGGCGGCGGCCGTTCGTCCGCGCGCCTGACCGCGCCGATCGTCGGTGCGGGCGCGGTCGCGAAGAAGTGGCTGCGCGAGCGCTTCGGCGTCGAGGTGCGGGGCTACATGAGCGGCCTGGGTGAAATCGACGTGCCGTTCGTCGACTGGTCGCACGTTCGCGACAACCCGTTCTTCGCGCCGAACGCGGCGATCGTGCCGGAACTCGAGGCGTATATGGACGCGCTGCGCAAGGACGGCGACTCGATCGGCGCACGCATTGACGTCGTCGCGTCGGGGGTGCCGGTCGGCTGGGGCGAACCGGTGTTCGACCGGCTCGACGCGGACATCGCGAAGGCGATGATGAGCATCAACGCGGTGAAGGGCGTCGAGATCGGCGCAGGTTTCGACAGCGTCGCGCAGCGCGGCTCGGTGCACGGCGACGAGCTGACGCCGGCCGGCTTCGTCGGCAACCATGCGGGCGGCGTGCTCGGCGGGATTTCGACCGGGCAGGACATCACCGTGTCGATCGCAATCAAGCCGACGTCGAGCATCCGCACGCCGCGCCGTTCGATCACGAAGACGGGCGACGAGGCGACGGTCGAAACCTTCGGCCGCCACGATCCGTGCGTCGGCATTCGCGCGACGCCGATCGCCGAGTCGATGCTCGCGCTGGTGCTGATCGACCATGCGCTGCGCCATCGCGCACAGTGCGGCGACGTCGAAACGTCGACGCCGAAGATCGCCGGCAGCGCGACCTGATACGCGCGGGCCGGCAACCGCCGGCTCAACCGATACGATCCGAAGCGGGGCGCCTGGAGCGCCCCGTTCTCATATGGCCGCGACGGGCGGCGGTGCGGCCGATTCGCGCACGCGCAGTTCCGGCAGCACCGCGCAGCCGGATCCGGTTGCGCCGTGCTCGAGTGCGTCGAGCAGCGCGCGGGCGGCCTTGCGGCCGATCGCATCGGTGTCGACCCACATCGTCGTCAGCGCCGGCCGGATTTCACGTGCAAGCGCGACATCGTCGAAGCCGGTGATCGACAACTCGGATGGCACCGCGACGCCGATCGCCTGCGCCTCGAGCAGCGCGCCGAGCGCAAGAGCGTCGTTCCCGCAGATCACGGCCGTTGGACGCGTCGGCCCGCTGTCGGCAATGGCCCGCAGGCTCGCGCGGCCGAACGCGATCGTGGCCGCGCCCTCGTGCTGGTGGAGCGGCCGCACCGCGAGCCCGTGCGCGGCCAGCGTATCGTGAATGCCGCGCAAGCGGGCCTGTACGCGGTCGTTGTTCGCGGACGGCTGCATGATGATCGCGAAATCGCGATGGCCGAGGTCGAGCAGATGCGTAGTCAGCCGCGCGAACGCCGCGTGGTTGTCGAAACCGATGCAGCAATGCGGGCTGTCGTCGCGGTATGCGTAAGTGACGACATAAGGCACCCGATGCAGATCGAGCAGCTCGAATACTTCGGGCGGATGGGCTTCGCCGACCAGCGACACGGCTTCGACGCCGCGCGACAGCATCGCGCGCACCTGCGCGAGCGCCTGCGCGGGATCGTAGTTCGAGCAGCCGAGGAAGAGGGTGATGCCATGTTCGGCCATGACCGCCTGCATGCCCGCGACCTGCGACGCGAACACCTGGTCGTCGAGTGTCGGAATGATCGCGCCCGTAATGTGGGTGCGCGTGGACGCGAGCGCGCGACCGGCTGCATTCGGAATCCAGTTCAACGCGCGTGCCGCGTCGCGCACGCGCTGCTGGACGTCGGCCGACACCTTGCCGGGATCGTTGTACACACGCGAAACGGTCGCGGTCGACACGCCGGCGAGTTTCGCGACGTCCCCGAGCACCGATCGGCCGCTGCCGCGCCGCGCACGCGCGGCGCCGCCGCTGGATGGGGGCGTGCTCATCGGTGACTCCGGGCCGCAACCGTCGCGCGGACCGCGCGCGTTCTCAACAACGCCATCGTTTACCCTCGATTCGTCGTGGTCCCGCTTGCATTCACGGTCCTGCCTGTGAGAATGTAAGCGCTATCCTGATGCCAGTCCATATTATGTCAGACGCACGTTCCAGCCGCATCACCATCCCGTTTTTGTCGACGCCGTCTTGTTCGGCGATTTTGTTTATCGCTAATGTAAGCGGTTACATTCGATGAAGGATCATACGAAACCCCCGAAGATCGCGGTGGCCGGCAGCATCAACGTCGACCTCGTCACGCACGCACCGCGCCTCCCGGTGCCGGGCGAAACGTTGCTCGGCACGACGTTCCGGACGGTTCATGGCGGCAAAGGCGCGAACCAGGCCGTAGCGGCCGCACGTCTCGGCGCATCGGTCGCGATGATCGGCTGCGTCGGCAACGACGCGTTTGGTGCGCGCCTGTACGACGCGCTCGCGGCGGAACGCATCGACGTCACGCACGTGCGCCGGATCGACGGCGACGCAACCGGCGTCGCGACGATCACGGTCGACGAGCGCGGCGCGAACAGCATCGTCGTCGTGCCCGGCGCGAACGCGCGCCTCGATACGGAATCGATCGACGCGGCCCGCGACGCGATTGCCGGCGCTGCACTGCTGGTGTGCCAACTCGAGGTGCCGATCGAAACCGTCGCGCGTGCGATCGGCTGCGCGATCGCGCATCGCACGCCGGTGCTGCTCAATCCGGCCCCCGCGCGGCCGCTGTTCGACGCGTTGCTGGCCCGGATCGATTACCTCGTCGTCAACGAAACGGAGGCGGAGTCGCTGACCGGCATCGTCGTCGGCGACGACGCATCGGCGGTGCGCGCCGCCGATGCATTGCGGGCGAAGGGCGTCGCGAACGTGCTGGTGACGCTCGGCGCGCGCGGCGTCTGCTGGCGCGGCTGTGCAGGGAGCGGCCGCCACCCGGCCGTTGCAGTGACCGCCGTCGATACGACGGCGGCGGGTGACACGTTCGTCGGCGGATTCGCGGCCGCCCGGGCGGGCGGTGCGTCGATGGACGATGCAATCGCATTCGGGCAGCGCGCTGCCGCGATCAGCGTCACGCGCCACGGCGCGCAGACGTCGATTCCGACCCGCGACGAAGTGGATCGCACAGCCGCATAAATTCCGCGACGACGGAACGGCCGAGCGACCCGGCAACCATCAAGGACATGGAGACAACCGCAATGAACGAAACCCTCGCTGTTCCCGTCGCGCCGCCCCGTATCCGGCGCGGGCAACGTATCGCGCTCGCGCTGTTGATGGTGAGCGGAGTCGTCAACTATCTCGACCGCGGCACGCTGGCCGTCGCGAGTTCGGCAATCCGGGCGGATCTCGGGCTGTCGCTGTCGCAGATGGGCGTGCTGCTGTCCGCCTTCTCGTGGAGCTATGCGCTATGCCAGTTTCCGGTCGGCGGGCTCGTTGATCGCATCGGGCCGCGCCGGCTGCTCGGCATCGGGCTGATCGTGTGGTCGGTCGCGCAGGCGGCGGGCGGCATGGTGTCGACGTTCGGCTGGTTCATCGTCGCGCGGATCGTGCTCGGCATTGGCGAGGCGCCGCAGTTTCCGTCGGCGGCGCGCGTGGTGAGCAACTGGTTTCCGCTGCGGGCGCGCGGCACGCCGACCGGCATCTTCAACGCGGCATCGCCGCTAGGCACCGCGCTTGCGCCTTTGCTGCTGTCGGTGCTCGTCGCGTCGCTCGACTGGCGTTGGGCGTTCATGGTAACGGGCGCGCTGGGCCTCGTCGTCGCCGCCGTCTGGTTCGCGCTGTACCGCGATCCGGCGCGCGCGCAACTGAGTGCGGCCGAACGCGCGTATCTCGATGCCGATGCGCAGACGAGCGCAGCCACGCCGAAGCTGACCTTCGCCGACTGGCGCAGCCTGTTCTCGCATGGCACGACCTGGGGCATGCTGATCGGGTTCTTCGGGTCCGTCTATCTGAACTGGGTCTACCTGACGTGGCTGCCGGGCTACCTGACGATGGAGCGTCACATGAGCCTGATTCGCACCGGGTTTGCGGCGTCGTTGCCGTTCCTGTGCGGGTTCGTCGGTTCGCTCGTCGCCGGCTGGCTGTCCGATCTCGTCACGCGACGCAGCCGCTCGCCGGTCGTGAGCCGGCGCAATGCGGTGGTCGTCGCGATGCTCGGGATGGTCGCGTTCACGATTCCGGCCGCGCTCGTGCAGAGCAACACCGTGGCGCTTGCCTGCATTTCGGTGGTGATTTTCCTGGCGAATGCGGCATCCGCGTGTTCGTGGGCGCTCGCGACGGCGGCCGCACCGCCGAGCCGCGTTGCGTCGCTCGGCGCGATCCAGAATTTCGGCGGCTTCATCGGCGGTGCGCTCGCGCCAATCCTGACGGGCGTCATCGCGCAGAAGTGGTCGTTCGTGCCGGCGTTGCTGACGGCGGCGGCAATCGCATTCGCCGGTGCGATGGCTTACCTGCTGCTGGTGCGCAAGCCGATTCCCGAGCAGGCCGCGAGCGCCGCGCCCGGACCGCTGCCGGCCTGAGCGCCGCCGCTACACCGCGCATTTACTGAAGGAAGGAGAAAAAAGATGCAACACCATCAGCAGTCGACCGCGACCATCGAAGGGATCGTACCGGTGATGCTGACGCCGTTCGACGACGCCGGCGCGATCGATTATGCGGGCCTCGAGCGGCTCATCGAATGGTATCTGGCGCACGGCTCGGACGCGCTGTTCGCTGTCGCGCAATCGAGCGAGATGCAATTCCTGAGTCTCGCCGAACGGGCTGAACTTGCGCGCTTCGTCGTCGAGCGCGTGGCCGGGCGCGTGCCGGTGGTCGCATCCGGGCACATCAGCGACGATCTCGATGCGCAGGTCGCCGAGCTGCGCGCTGCAGCCGAATCGGGTGCGCAGGGCGTCGTGCTCGTGACGAACCGTCTCGATCCGCAGCGCAAGGGCAGCGCCGCGTTTCTCGACCATCTTCACGCGCTGCTCGCCCGGTTGCCGTCCGATCTGCCGCTCGGCCTGTACGAATGTCCGGCGCCTTACCGGCGGTTGCTGTCCGATGACGAGCTGCGTGCGTGCATCGACACCGGCCGCTTCGTGATGCTCAAGGACGTCAGCTGCGACCTCGAAACCGTAAAGCGGCGCGTGGCGCTCGCCGCGGGCTCGCCGCTGAAGATCCTGAACGCGAACGCCGCGATCGCGTGGGATGCGATGAAGGCCGGCTCCGCCGGCTTCAACGGGGTGTTCACCAACTTTCATCCCGATCTGTACCGGTGGCTGCGCATGCACGGCGATTCGGATCCGGCGCTCGCCGACGAGTTGTCGACGTTCCTCGTCGTATCGGCGGTGTCGGAAGCGCTGGGCTACCCGGCGCTCGCGAAGATCTATCACCAGCGGATCGGCACGTTCTCGTCGATTCGCTGCCGCGCGATCGACTACGACGTGCGCGAGCGGTTTTGGGCGCTCGACGCGGTGCTCGACAAGATCGTCGCTGGCACGGAGCATTTCCGCCGGCGGATCGCAGCCCGGTAGCGGGGTAGCCGGTCGGGCCGTGCGCGCGGTGTATCGGCCGCGCGCACGCTCGGGTGCCCGAAGGCGATCCGCCCAAAAAAAACGCCGCGCGAGGCGGCGTCTTCCGGCAGGTTACATGTTCGGATAATTCGGCCCGCCGCCGCCTTCCGGCGTGACCCATACGATGTTCTGCGTCGGGTCCTTGATGTCGCAGGTCTTGCAGTGCACGCAGTTCTGCGCGTTGATCACCAATCGGTCGCTGCCGTCGTCGTTCTTCACGAACTCGTACACCGCCGCCGGGCAGAAGCGCGCCTCCGGCCCCGCGTACGTGCGCAGGTTCACGTTCACCGGCACGCTCGCGTCCTTCAGCGTCAGATGCGCGGGCTGGTTTTCCTCGTGGTTCGTGTTCGAGATGAACACCGACGACAGCCGGTCGAACGTCAGCTTGCCGTCCGGCTTCGGATACGCGATCGGCTCGCACTGCGACGCCGGCTTCAGCATCTCGTAGTCTGCATGCTTGTGGTGCAGCGTCCACGGCACGTTGCCGCCCATCACCTTCTGCTCGAGCCCGACCATCAGCGTGCCGAGATACAGGCCCTTCGCCATCCATTGCTTGAAGTTGCGCGCGCGGTACAGCTCCGTGTACAGCCACGATTGCTTGAATGCATCGGGATACGCGTTCAGCTCGTCCGACTGGCGGCCGGCCTGCACCGCGTCGAACGCTGCATCGGCCGCGAGCATGCCGGTCTTGATCGCCGCGTGGCTGCCCTTGATCCGCGATGCGTTCAGGAAACCGGCGTCGTCGCCGATCAGCGCGCCGCCCGGGAACACCGTCTTCGGCAACGACAGCAGGCCGCCGGCCGTGATCGCGCGCGCGCCGTACGACACCCGCTTGCCGCCTTCCAGGAACGCGCGGATCGACGGATGCGTCTTGTAGCGCTGGAATTCCTCGAACGGCGACAGGTACGGGTTCGTGTAGCCGAGGCCCACCACGAAACCGACCACGACCTGGTTGTTGTCCATGTGGTACAGGAACGAGCCGCCGTACGTGTCCGACTTCAGCGGCCAGCCGGCCGTGTGGATCACGAGGCCCGGCTTGTGCTTCGCGGGATCGATTTCCCACAGTTCCTTGATGCCGATCCCGTACGCCTGCGGATCGGCGTTCGCGTCGAGCTTGAACTTCGAGATCAATTGGCGGCCGAGGTGGCCGCGGCAGCCTTCGGCGAACAGCGTGTACTTCGCGTGCAGCTCCATGCCGAGCTGGAAGTTCTCGGTCGGCTCGCCGTCCTTGCCCACGCCCATGTTGCCCGTGGCGACGCCCTTCACCGAGCCGTCGTCGTTGTAGAGAATCTCCGCGGCCGGAAAGCCCGGGAAGATCTCCACGCCGAGCGCTTCGGCCTGCGCCCCGAGCCAGCGCGTGACGTTGCCCAGCGAGATCACGTAGTTGCCGTGATTCTTGAAGTTGTCGGGCAGCGCCCAGTTCGGCGTCTGCACCGCGCTCTTTTCGGACAGGAACAGGAAGCGGTCTTCCGTCACCTCGACGTTCAAAGGCGCGCCTCGTTCCTTCCAGTCGGGGAACAGCTCGGTGATCGCGCGCGGGTCCATCACCGCGCCCGACAGGATGTGCGCGCCGATCTCGGAACCCTTCTCGAGCACGCACACGCCGATCTCGGCGCCTTTCTCGGCGGCCAGCTGCTTGAGCCGGATCGCCGCCGACAGCCCGGCGGGGCCGCCGCCGACGATCACGACGTCGTATTCCATCGATTCGCGCGGGCCGTACTGCTCGATGAGGCTTGCGGGGGTCATTGGCGTTCCTCTAACCGTTAGAATGCTTTTATTCGGGAGCGTATTGTCTGCGAAACGAAACGCTTGCCGCAACAGCATGCGAACAGATTAGCACGATCGTTCTATTTTTTGTGCTAGGGTTATGCTGCACGGGCTGCGTGCCCGCGGCGGCGAAACGACATCGAAAGGGGATGTGCAATGGGTCGATCGATCAACCTGGAAGGCAAGGTCGCGCTGGTCACGGGCGCCTCGAGCGGCCTCGGGCAGCGCTTCGCGCAAGTGCTGTCACAGGCAGGCGCGAAAGTCGTGCTCGCGAGCCGCCGCGTCGAGCGTCTGAAGGAGCTGCGTGCGGAGATCGAGGCGGCGGGCGGCGCCGCGCACGTCGTGTCGCTCGACGTCACCGACGTGCAGAGCATCAAGGCGGCCATTGCGCACGCGGAGACGGAAGCCGGCACCATCGACATCCTCGTGAACAATTCGGGCGTGTCGACGATGCAGAAGCTCGTCGACGTGACGCCGGCGGATTTCGAATTCGTGTTCGACACCAACACGCGCGGTGCGTTTTTCGTCGCGCAGGAAGTCGCGAAACGGATGATGATGCGCGCGAACGGCAACGGCAAGCCGCCGTACCGGATCATCAACATCGCGTCGGTCGCCGGCCTGCGCGTGTTTCCGCAGATCGGGCTGTATGCGATGAGCAAGGCGGCGGTCGTGCAGATGACGCGTGCGATGGCGCTCGAATGGGGCCGCCACGGGATCAACGTGAACGCGATCTGTCCGGGCTATATCGATACCGAAATCAATCATTACCTGTGGGAAACCGAACAGGGCCAGAAGCTGCAGTCGATGCTGCCGCGCCGGCGCGTCGGCAAGCCGCAGGATCTCGACGGGCTGTTGTTGCTGCTCGCGGCCGACGAGTCGCAGTTCATCAATGGCTCGATTATCTCCGCCGACGACGGCTTCGGCCTCGCATGAGCGGCTGACCCTCAGCAACGAAGAAGACTGCAATGAGCGAATATTCCCCCGTATTTGAAATGTCGATGCCGATCCGCTGGGGCGACATGGACGCGTTCGGCCATGTGAACAACACCGTCTATTTCCGCTACATGGAACAGGCGCGGATTTCGTGGTTCGAGGAACTCGGCATCGCGGGCGGCAACGGCGAGGGGCAGGGGCCCGTGATCGTCACGGCGTCGATGGAATTCCTGAAGCAGCTGCACTATCCGGGCGACGTGATCGCGAGAATGTCGGCCGCGAAGCCTGGCCGCAGCAGTTTCGATACCGGATTCGAACTCACCCGTGCGGACGACCCGCATCATGTCTATGCGCGCGGCAATGCGCGCTGCGTGTGGGTCGACTATGCGCTCGGCAAGTCGGTGCCGCTGCCGCAACTGCTTCGCGACACGATCGAGCGCGCGCTCGCGGCGAAGGTCGACTGAGCGCCGTCGCGCCGAACCGGGCGCCCGCGCGCCCGAGAGTCGCCATTTCCCGATCTCCGGAATCGGCCGCGTCACGCGGCCGATTGTCATTGCGCGCGGCCTTTATTGGCCGAGCAGGCGCTGCAGCAACTCCGGCGTGTTGTTCGTGCCGTACTTGCGCATCAGCCGTGCGCGATAGATGTCGACGGTGCGCGAGCTGATGTCGAGCACGCGTCCGATTTGCTTGCTGGTTTTGCCGGTCGCGAGCTGTGCGGCGATCTCGCGTTCGCGCGGCGTCAGCTCGACGGCGACCCGGCGTGTCGCACTCAGATCCTCGAACGTCCAGACGCCGGCCGCGAGCGGCGCGGTGCGATCGAGCGCGCGGCCCGTCACGTGGCACCAGAACAGTTCGCCGTCGGCCCGCTTCATGATTCTGTCGTCGGCATAGGTGCCGTTCGCGATCATCACGCGCGTGATGCGCTCGCCGATGCGCTGGAATTCGTCCGGTGACGGGTAGAGCACCTCGTACGACTTGCCGATCAGGTCGGCCCGCGCGCAGCGGAAGATTGCCGCGAGCGCGTCGTTGCAATCCTCGATCACGCGGTCGCGCGACATCACGAGGCCGAGCGGCGCGAGGTGAAAGGCTGTCTGGTAATCGAGAGCGGGCATGGCGCGGGCAAGCGTAGGCAAACGCTTATGTATTTTTGCGTATTGTGCCGCATCCTCGCCGCATCGTACCCTTTCAGGCATCTCGCGGCGGTTTGTCGCGATATAAAAACAGCGCGCTACGACGCAGCTATCGCCGCGCATGCATAGAATGATGCGGCGGGCGTGCTGCCCAGTGGGCGCGTGAACCGGTTTCGCTGGTTTCCATAGAGGAAGGGACATACAGATGAACAAAGTCTATCCAAGCGCGGCCGCCGCGCTGGAAGGGATCGTCCGCGACGGACAGACCTTCGCGGTGGGCGGTTTCGGCCTGTGCGGGATTCCCGAGGCGCTGATCGCGGCGTTGCGCGATTCCGGCGTCAAGGGCATTACCTGCATCAGCAACAACGCGGGCGTCGACGGCTTCGGTCTCGGCCTGCTGCTGGAAACGCGCCAGATCAAGAAGATGATCTCGTCGTACGTCGGCGAGAACAAGGAGTTCGAGCGCCAGTATCTGGCCGGCGAACTCGAGCTCGAATTCACGCCGCAGGGCACACTCGCCGAGAAGCTGCGTGCAGGCGGCGCGGGCATTCCCGCGTTCTTCACGAACACCGGCTACGGCACCGTGATCGCGGAAGGCAAGGAAACGCGCCAGTTCGGCGATCGCCACTACGTGCTGGAGCCGTCGCTGACGGCCGACGTCGCGCTCGTGAAGGCGTGGAAGGCCGACAAGTCCGGCAACCTGATCTATCGCCGCACCGCACGCAACTTCAACCCGATGTGCGCGATGGCCGGCAAGATCACCGTGGCGGAGGTCGAGGAGATCGTCGAGAACGGAGAGCTCGATCCGGACCAGGTCCATACGCCGGGCATCTTCGTGCAGCGTATCGTGCTGAACGCGACGCCGGAAAAACGCATCGAACAACGCGTCGTACGCGCGAAAGGAGACTGACATGGCGTGGAATCGTGACCAGATGGCCGCGCGCGCGGCGAAGGAACTGCAAGACGGCTTCTACGTGAATCTCGGCATCGGCTTGCCGACGCTCGTTGCCAACCACGTGCCGGCGGGCGTCGAAGTGTGGCTGCAGTCGGAGAACGGTTTGCTCGGCATCGGCCCGTCGCCGACCGAGGACGAAGTCGACGCCGACCTGATCAACGCCGGCAAGCAGACCGTCACGACGCTGCCCGGCTCGTCGATCTTCTCGTCGGCCGATTCGTTCGCGATGATTCGCGGCGGCCACATCAATCTCGCGATCCTCGGCGCGATGCAGGTCAGCAAAAAGGGCGACCTCGCGAACTGGATGATCCCGGGCAAGATGATCAAGGGGATGGGCGGCGCGATGGACCTCGTCGCGGGCGTGAAGCGCGTCGTCGTGCTGATGGAGCACGTCGCGAAGGGCGACCAGCACAAGATCCTCGACGAATGCAATCTGCCGCTGACGGGTGTCGGCGTGGTCGACCTGATCATCACCGATCTGGGCGTGATCGAAGTGACGCCGGATGGGCTCAAGGTGCTCGAGCTCGCCGACGGCGTGAGCGCGGAAGAGATCCAGGCAAAAACGGGCGCACCGCTCGACCTCAGCGCGGTCGCGTAAGCGACGCTGTTGCGCACGGCGCCCGACGCCCCGTGTTCCTGGCGGAACGCGGGGCGTTTTGCCATGACCGCGCGTCACGCAATCGCGCCGCCGCCATCGACCAACACCGTCGAGCCCGTTGCGTAACGCGTGGCTGCCAGATACACGATCGCATTCGCGACGTCCTCAGGCTGGCCCACGCGGCGCGCCGGAAGGCGCTGTGCAGCGTTCGCATACATCGCGTCGCGCGCGTCGGGGGCAAGCTTGTCCCACAGCGGCGTCGCGATCAGGCCCGGCGAAACGGTATTCACGCGCACCGGCGCCAGTTCCAGCGCAAGGCCGCGTGCAAGCGCTTCCAGTGCCGCATTGATCGCGCCTTGCAGTACCGACGACGCACTCGGCCGCACGCTGAGATAACCCGATACGAACGTCAGCGAGCCTCCGGCTGCGATATCGATCGAGCGCGCGATACGGTATGCGCCCCAGAACTTGCTGTCCATCGCAGCCTGCGCGTCCGCGAGCGGCAGCGAGCGGAGCGGGCCGGTGGCGGTCTGCGCGGCCGAGATCACGACATGGTCGAACTGTCCGGCGCGCGCGCAGAATGCTTCGACGGCGGCCGTATCGGTAATGTCGAGCGCTTCGGCACGCACCTGCCCGTATCTACCGATGTCTGCGCCGGCCTTCGCCGGATCGCGCGATGCGACCGTCACGACAGCGCCACGCTGTGCGAATGCTGTCGCGGCCGCGGCGCCGATACCCGAGGTGCCGCCGATGACCAGTACTTTCTTTCCATGTAGCGGATCGTCCATGATGGTGCTCCCGTAATGAAGAAGTAGGTGGAATCCGGTCAGATCGTTTCCGCTTCGCGGAGCGTCGACCGGCTGCGCAATGCAAAGCGCGCGATGTCGTCCTTGCGCATGAACGCCACGCCCGGATGCGAGCGCGCGTAGCGCAGGAATGCGTCCCATGCGCGCACCATCTGCGGTGTGCCGCTGATTCGGTCGTGCGCGCTGATCGACATCAATCTGCGGCGCTGCCCGGCTTCCGCGTACAACTGATCGAAATCGAGCTTGATCTGTTCGAGAAACATCGTTGGCGAGTAGTTGCGGCCTTCGATCAGCAGGATGTCGTTGTTGCGCAGCGTGTATGGCACGACCGCGAAATCGCGACCGCCGACGGTCTCGATGAAGGGCTCGTCGCGGCTGACGTCGTCGATGTGGTACACGTATCCGAGCTCCTGTAGCAGCGGCAGCGTGTGTGGTCCGCGCCGCAGCCAGTTGCAGTTGTAGCCGATCGGCCGTTGCCCCGTCACCGCTTCGACCATGTCGCGGGCTTCCGTGAGAAAGCGCCGTTCGTCATCGCGGTTCATCGCGAATTGCGATCGCCATGTGGGTCCGTGCGCGGCCGCTTCGTGGCCGCGCGACACGATCTCGCGCGCCAGTTCGGGATGCCGCCGGGCGGCTTCGCCGATCATGTGCGACGTCACTTTCACGCCGTGCCGGTCCCACAGATCGAGCAGCCTCGGAATGCCTTCCCGGTAGCCGTACGCAAACCACGTGGCCGACGCGAGGTCGACCGGCACCGACGCCGGGAATTCGACGGGCGGAAACGGGCTATCCGCACCCTTCGGCGGTTGGCCGCCAGCCTCGAATTGCATCGAGATCGAAATCGCGAGCCGTGTGTCGTCGGGCCAGAACCGGCCGGTGTCCGTTGCAGCGGCGCCCGGTAACGGCGCGGCGACAGCCGAGTGCGACGCGCCTGCAGCCATCGCGATACCCGCGGCCACCCCTGCGCCGGCTTGCGCGAGAAACGTGCGGCGGGCCGGCTTTGGCGCGGAAGGATCGTTGTCGATGTAGGTCATCGTTTCCTCCGTCAGCCGACGAGCCCGAGCTGGCGCATCAGCGTCAGGTTGTCCTCGATATGCCAGTTTTCCGCGATCCGGCCGTGATCGATCCGATAGATGTCGGTCGCGATGAAGTCGACCGTTTGCCCGTGGCCGGCCGCGCCATTGAACGTGCCGGTGAAATGGCCGCGAAAGTGCAGATGCACGACGACGCGGTCGCCGGCGACGATCATCTGTTCGATATCGCAACGCAGGTCGGGGACCGCCGCACGCATCGTTCCGGATGCCGCAATGGGGCCCGATACGCCCTGCGCGCGCCCTGCCGGCAACGTGCGGTCGATGAAGTCGGGGGCGAGCGCCGCGCGCGCGAGGGCCGCATCGCCGGTATCCCAGAACGTGCCGTAACGGCGCGCGGCGAGAATCTGCGCCCGCGCCTGCGCGGCCGGCACGTCGGTCGCGACGGTCAGGCCGTGGGGCTCGACGAGTTCGGCGGCGTGCGAGGCGACGGGCGACAGCGCGGCCACGCAGGCTGCGGCGGCGATTGCGCGGGCGAGCGGACGAGCGACTGAAGAAAGGCGAATCGGCATGGCTGAAGAGTCCTGTATGACGCATCGTGGGACGACGCGGAGCAGGTATGGTAGGTTTCCGTTCTTGATCGGAATACGGGCAAAAAGCGAATGAATTATTCGAAAAAAGGAAAGGGTGAGCCGAGCCGAGTGTCGCGATGCTGATCGACGATCTCCCCGCCCTCGACACCTTCGCGAGAATCGTGTCGGCCGGCAGCCTGTCTGCGGCCGCGCGCGAGCTCGACCTGTCGCTGTCCGTCGTGAGCAAGCGGCTCGCGCATCTCGAGTCCCGACTGGGCGTGCGACTGCTGCACCGGACGACGCGGCAGCAGACGCTGACCGACGACGGTGCGCAGTTTCACGCGCAGGTGCTGCGCATCCTGGCCGAGGTCGATCGGGCCGAGACGCTGATGAGCGATCGTCGCGGCACGGTCGGCGGCGTGCTGCGCGTGACTGCGCCGGGGGAACTGGGCCGGCTGCGGATCGCGCCGCTCGTCGCGGCGTTTCAGCGGCGGCATCCGGAATTGGTCGTGCATCTGATGCTGACCGACACGATCGTCGACCTGCTCGCACAGGACATCGACGTCGCCGTGCGGATCGGCAGCCTCGCCGATTCGTCGATGATCGCGCGCGAGCTCGCGCCGAATCATCGCGTGCTGTGCGCGGCGCCGGGCTACGTGGCCGCGCACGGGCAGCCGGCTCACCCGGCGGAACTGCGTGCGCACCGGTGCATCGTGATGGGCGATCAGCCGCGCACCGAGTGGCGGTTCGACGGCGCCGACGGCACGGTCGCCGTCGACGTGACGGCGGCGCTGCTGACGAATGACGGCGGTGCCGCGCGCACGCTCGCGCTCGAGGGGGCGGGCATTGCGCTGAAGTCGATCTGGGACGTCGGCGCGGATCTCGATGCCGGCCGGCTCGTGCGCGTGCTGCCGGCATTCGCGGTGCAAGCGGCACCGCTGCATGCTGTCTATCCCGGCAGCCGTCACGTGCCGTTGCGCGTGAGGTCGTTCGTCGATTTCCTGCGCGAGCAGTTGCGCGGCTCGTAGCGCGGCGACGCGCGGGCCGTTGCGAACGAGGGATGCGCCGCAGGCCGGCGGCCGCGTGACGCCTCGTCGTGATGAAGCGGTTTACAATCGTTCGCATCAGGCGGCTCGTCGGATGCAAGCGCGGCCCGCCGCGCCGTCACCGTTCCACAGGATGCCAACGATGCCCACGACCTCAGCGACCCTTCCGGTTCCCCGTCAGCGACGCGTGCAGTGTGCGAGCGCCGCCGGACTTCACCACGTCGCCTATACCGAATGGGGCGACCCCGCGAATCCGCGCGTGCTGGTCTGCGTGCACGGCCTGACACGCTCCGGGCGCGATTTCGACCGGCTGGCCGCCGCGCTGTCCGATACGTATCGGGTCGTTTGTCCCGACGTCGTCGGGCGCGGCCAGTCGGACTGGCTCGCCGATCCGCGGTTGTATGCGATTCCGCAATACGTCGCCGACATGGTGACGCTGATTGCCCGGCTCGACGTCGAATCGGTTGACTGGTTTGGCACGTCGATGGGCGGACTGATTGGCATGGCGTTCTCCGGGCTGCGCGGTGCGCCGCTGCGCCGGATGATCGTCAACGACGTCGGCCCGCGCATTGAGCCGGAATCGCTCGCGCGCATCGGCGAATACCTCGGTGTCCAACCGCGCTTCGCGACCGAGCAGGAGGGCGTCGACTACCTGACGTCGCTGTCGTTGCCGTTCGGCGCGTTGAACGCCGACGAATGGCGCGAGATCAACGGGCCCTTGCTGCGCGAGCTGCCCGACGGCGGCTGGACGATGCGCTACGATCCGCGCATTGCCGAGCCGTTCAAGGCGACGACGCCGGAGCTCGCCGCGCTCGGCGAGGCCGCGTTATGGCGCGCGATCGAGACGACGGAGGCGTCGGTGCTGGTCGTGCGCGGTGAAAGCTCCGACCTGTTGTCGCGCGACACGGCGGCCGAGATGGTGCGTCGCGGCCGTCACGTGACGCAGGCCGAAATCGCGGGTGCCGGCCACGCGCCGGCGTTCGTCAGCGCGGACCAGATCGCGCTCGCGCGCCGGTTTTTCGTCGAAGGCAACGCATAAACGCGTCATAATATGCGGTTCGGCGGCACGCGGGCCGCGTCACCGCCGAATCGTCACTCATCCATACGACCGGAAATTTCCATGGCAGTCATTCGTCACCACGTCGGAGCACGTCTCTCCGAAACCGCGATCCACAACGGTACCGTGTATCTGGCCGGCCAGATCGCCGAAGACACCACGCAGGACATCCGCGGCCAGACGCGCGAAGTGCTCGGCCATATCGACCGCCTGCTTGCCGAAGCGAACAGCGACAAGGCGCATCTGCTGTCGGTGCAGATCTACATCTCGGATCTCGCGAACTTCGAGGGCATGAACGCCGAATGGGACGCGTGGGTCGCGCCGGGCAACACGCCGCCGCGCGCCACGGTCGAGGCGAAGCTCGCGGATCCGGCGCTGCTCGTCGAGATCGTCGTCGTTGCGGCCCAGCGGAGCTGAGCGAAGCATCACGATGACCGCAATACGCCAGGCCGTGCGATGACCGAGTCCGTTTCCGCTTCCTCCGTCGCGACGCCGTCGTTCGACGATGTGCTCGCGTTCGTGCGCGAACGGGCCGGCGACGCGCGGCTGTCGTCGGGCGAGCTGCTCGCCGACCACTCGGCCGGCACCGCGTCGATCATGCGCACGCTGAACGTCGATCCGCACGCGATGCAGGCGGCCGCGCTGTTCGTGCTGACGCCGCACCTGAGCGATCCCGGGCGCGAGCTGACCGAACGGTTCGGCGAAGAGGTCGCGCGGCTCGTCGCCGACGTGCGCAAGCTGCTGCGGCTCGGCACCGTCAGCCTGCGCGCGCAGAACGCGATGCCCGACGCAGGGCGCGACGCCGCGCAGGAGCGGCGCACGCAGATCGAGGCGCTGCGCAAGATGCTGCTCGCGTTCGCGCAGGATATCCGCGTCGTGCTGATCCGGCTCGCGTCGCGGCTGCAGTCGCTGCGTTACTACGCGGCGGCAAAGATCGATCCGCCGCCCGATGTCGCGCGCGAGACGCTCGAAATCTACGCGCCGCTCGCGAACCGTCTCGGCATCTGGCAACTGAAGTGGGAACTCGAGGATCTCGCGTTCCGCTTCGAGGATCCGGTCACTTACAAGCGCATCGCGAAACTGCTCGACGAAAAGCGCGTCGAGCGCGAGGCGTACGTCGCGCAGGCGATCGACCGGCTGCAGCACGAGCTCGCGGAGGCGCACATTCCGGCCGACGTGAGCGGCAGGCCGAAGCACATCTACAGCATCTGGCGGAAGATGCGCGGCAAGGAACTCGACTTCTCCGAGCTGTACGACGTGCGCGCATTCCGCGTGATCGTGCCGGACATCAAGGATTGCTACGCGGTGCTCGGCATCGTCCATCACCTGTGGCAGCCGGTGCCGAAGGAGTTCGACGATTACATCTCGCGTCCGAAACCGAACGGCTACAAGTCGCTGCACACCGTCGTGATCGGCGACGACGGCCGCGCATTCGAAGTGCAGATCCGCACGCAGGAAATGCACCGCTTCGCCGAATACGGCGTGGCCGCGCACTGGCGCTACAAGGAAGCGGGCGCGCGCGGCTACGGCGGCCAGTTCTCGGCGAGCGACAAGTACGACGAGAAGATCGCGTGGCTGCGGCAGCTTCTCGCGTGGAAGGACGACGTCGAGGACGGCGCCGAAGTATCGGGCGACCAAGCATGGGCGCAATTGCGCGAGACGTCGCTCGACGACGATCACATCTACGTGCTCACGCCGCAGGCGCGCGTGATCGCGCTTCCGCAGGGCGCGACGCCGGTCGATTTCGCGTATCACCTGCACAGCGAGCTTGGCCACCGCTGCCGCGGGGCGCGCGTCGACGGCGTGATGGTGCCGCTGAACACGCCGCTCGCGAACGGCCAGACGGTCGAAATTGTCGCGGTGAAGGAGGGCGGCCCGTCGCGCGACTGGCTGAATCTTCAGCTCGGCTACCTGAAGAGTTCGCGTGCGCGCCAGAAAGTGCGTGCGTGGTTCAACTCGATCGAGCAGGAAGAAAACATCGCGCATGGCCGCGCGCTCGTTGAGAAGACGCTGCAGCGCGAGGGCAAGACGTCGGTCAACCTCGACCACCTCGCAGCGAAGCTCGGCTTCAAGTCGCCCGATGAGCTGTTCTCGGTGGTCGGCAAGGAAGAGTTCAGCCTGCGTAACGTCGAGCAGGCGCTGTCGGATGCGCCCCCTCCCGAACACGCGCCCGAGGCGCCGGCCGATTTCGAAAAACGCAGCAGCGGGGCCAGCGTCGCGCACGGCGCATCGACCGGCGTGCTGGTGGTCGGCGTCGACGCGCTGCTGACCCAGCTTGCACGCTGCTGCCGTCCGGCGCCGCCCGACCCGATCAGCGGCTTCGTGACGCGTGGCAAGGGCATGTCGATCCACCGCAGCGACTGCCCCACGTTCCGGCGGATGGCCGAGCGCGCGCCGGAGCGCGTGCTGCAGACGACCTGGTCGGCCGACGTGCTCGGCGGGCGCGGCATGTCCGTGTACCCGGTCGACCTGATGATCGAGGCGACCGACCGTCAGGGCTTGCTGCGCGATATCTCCGAAGTGTTCGCGCGGGAGAAGATGAACGTGGTCGGCGTGAAGACGCAGAGCCGCCGCAACGCGGCATTCATGCAGTTCACGGTCGAGGTGTCGAATTCGGCGCAGGTGCAGCGTGCGTGTACATTGTTGGGCGAAGTGCAGGGCGTTGTGCGGGCCGGACGGAAAGGGTGAGGCCACAGTAACGGGGCCGGAATATCGCCGTTTTGCTGCGACCGCATAAAAACGCTTGCCAAGTGCGCAGTCAACCCATATAATTTTGGCTTCACTAGGCTCGTAGCTCAGCTGGTTAGAGCACCACCTTGACATGGTGGGGGTCGTTGGTTCGAGTCCAATCGAGCCTACCAACGAATTGAGAACGCCCGGTTTCCGGGTGTTTGATGCAGTAAATAACTCAACGCGAACAAGGCGAATACGGTTATGACACCGCGAACGTTGACCGAAACCTTTTCGGAGCGACGCTAGTCGAGGAACGTTTTCGCCCTTTCAGTTTGAGTGAAGTATCGAATGCGGCCCCTCGAAAGCGGGGCCGCATTTTTTTTGTCGCGAAATTTTCGCGCGTGACTTTGATATCGCGTGCTTGGTTTGCCGCCCACTGTCGGCATCACGGAGATTGCTATGGTTTCGATACGCTTGCCTGACGGCTCAGTTCGACAATACGAGCATCCGGTGACAGTTGCCGAGGTCGCGGCCTCGATCGGTCCCGGTCTCGCGAAGGCTGCGCTTGGCGGCAAGCTCGACGGCGAGCTCGTCGACACGTCCACGGTCATCGATCGCGACGCGTCGCTGGCGATCGTCACGGACAAGGATGCGGACGGCCTCGACATCATCCGTCACTCGACCGCGCACTTGCTCGCCTATGCGGTGAAGGAGCTGTACCCGGATGCGCAGGTGACGATCGGCCCGGTGATCGACAACGGCTTCTACTACGACTTCTCGTACAACCGTCCGTTTACGCCCGAAGATCTGGAAAAGATCGAAAAGCGCATGCAGGAACTGGCGAAGAAGGACGAGCCGGTCACGCGCCGGGTCGTGTCGCGCGACGAGGCGGCCGGCTATTTCCGCAGCATCGGCGAGAAGTACAAGGCCGAGATCATCGAATCGATTCCGCAAAGCGACGAAATCAAGCTGTACTCGCACGGCGGCTTCACCGACCTGTGCCGCGGCCCGCACGTGCCGTCCACCGGCAAGCTGAAGGTCTTCAAGCTGATGAAGGTCGCGGGCGCATACTGGCGCGGCGACTCGAAGAACGAGCAACTGCAGCGCATTTACGGCACGGCGTGGACGAAGAAGGAAGATCAGGATCAGTACCTGCACATGCTCGAGGAAGCGGAGAAGCGCGACCACCGCAAGCTCGGCAAGCAGCTCGACCTGTTCCACATGCAGGAAGAGTCGCCGGGCATGGTGTTCTGGCATCCGAAGGGGTGGGCGCTGTGGCAGCAGGTCGAACAGTACATGCGCCGCCGCGTGAACGAAGCCGGGTATCTCGAGATCAAGACGCCGATGATCATGGACCGCTCGCTGTGGGAGGCGTCTGGCCACTGGCAGAACTACCGCGAGAACATGTTCACGACGGAGTCGGAGAAGCGCGACTACGCGATCAAGCCGATGAACTGTCCGGGGCACGTTCAGGTGTTCAAGCACGGGCTGCGCTCGTACCGCGACCTGCCGCTGCGCTACGCGGAATTCGGTTCGTGCCACCGCAACGAGGCATCGGGCGCGCTGCACGGCCTGATGCGCGTGCGCGGCTTCGTGCAGGACGATGCGCACATTTTCTGTACCGAAGAGCAGTTCATCGCCGAATCGATCGCGTTCAATACGCTCGCGATGAGCGTGTACAAGGATTTCGGGTTCGAGCACATCGACATCAAGCTGTCGCTGCGCCCCGAGCAGCGTGCGGGCACCGACGAAACGTGGGATCGCGCCGAGCAGGGCCTGCGCGACGCGCTCACGGCGTGCGGCCTGTCGTGGGAAGAACTGCCGGGCGAGGGTGCGTTCTATGGCCCGAAGATCGAGTACCACATCAAGGACGCGCTCGGCCGCTCGTGGCAGTGCGGCACGCTGCAGCTCGACATGGTGCTGCCGGAGCGCCTTGGCGCCGAGTACGTCGCGGAAGACAACAGCCGCCGCCGGCCGGTGATGCTGCACCGTGCGATCGTCGGTTCGATGGAGCGATTCCTTGGCATTCTGATCGAGCACCATGCCGGCGCAATGCCGGCCTGGCTCGCGCCGTACCAGGCAATTGTGCTCAATATCGCCGAAAGTCAGGCCGAATATGCGCAATCTCTGGTCCAAACGTTGCAAAAACAAGGGGTTAGAGTGGCGGCGGATTTGCGCAACGAGAAGATTAGCTATAAAATACGCGAGCACACGCTGGAAAAGGTGCCTTATCTCCTCGTCGTGGGCGATAAGGAGCGTGATGCGCAAACGGTAGCCGTGCGTGCCCGTGGCGGCGTCGATCTTGGCGTTATGCCGGTCGAAGCCTTCGTTGAGCGTCTGCAGGAAGACCTGCGCTCGTTCAAGTAACCGCCCTGGCAGCGCGGCTCGTTTTTTTAATTTTTAGAGGAAACGTAACATCGCTACTGATAAGTCGTCGCATCGCATCAACGGTGAAATCACTGCGCCGGAAGTGCGTCTGGTCGGGATCGAGAACGAACCGCTCGGTATCGTAAAACTCGCTGATGCTTTCCGTAAGTCGGAAGAGCTGGACGTTGATCTGGTCGAAATCGCGCCGCAGGCCGTTCCGCCGGTCTGCCGTCTGATGGACTACGGCAAGTTCAAGTATCAGGAGTCCAAGAAGCAGCACGAAGCGAAGCTGAAGCAGAAGGTCATCCAGGTGAAGGAAGTCAAATTCCGCCCGGGTACCGATGACGGTGACTACAACGTCAAGCTTCGCAACCTCGTGCGCTTCCTCGAAGAGGGCGACAAGACGAAGATCACGTTGCGTTTCCGCGGCCGCGAGATGGCTCACCAGGAGATCGGCATGCGGATGCTCGAGCGTCTGCGCACGGATCTCGAGGAAGTCGGCCAGGTCGAGCAGATGCCGAAGATGGAAGGGCGCCAGATGATCATGGTGCTCTCGCCGAAGAAAAAGAAGTAACGGGCCCGCGCGCCGGTCGCGCAGGTTCGATAGTGGTTCGGCGCGCTGCCCGGTCAGGGCGGCGCGCCAACAATGACGGCGGCTGCGCAAGCGGTTCGCCGTACACAAGTGGACTGGGTTTCGAAGGGCGGGTCAAGGGCGCAAGCCAACCGCACACCCATCGCCATCTAATAAACTGGAGTTGTTCGTCATGCCTAAGATGAAGACCAAGAAGAGTGCTGCAAAGCGCTTCGTGGTGCGTCCGGGCGGTACCGTCAAGCGCGGTCAAGCCTTCAAGCGCCACATCCTGACCAAGAAAACCACGAAGAACAAGCGTCACCTGCGCGGCGCAACGGCAGTTCATGATTCCGATCTGAACTCCGTCCGCGCGATGCTGCCGTTCGCGTAACCCCTCAACTGATACTCAAAGGAGAGAAACATGCCTCGAGTCAAACGTGGGGTAACCGCACGGGCCCGTCACAAGAAGATCATCAACCTGGCCAAGGGTTATCGCGGCCGTCGCAATAACGTCTATCGCATCGCCAAGCAAGCGGTGATGCGCGCTGGTCAGTACGCGTACCGCGATCGCCGCAACAAGAAGCGTGTGTTCCGCGCATTGTGGATCACGCGTATCAACGCGGCAGTTCGCCAGCACGACATGACCTACAGCGTGTTCATCAACGGCCTGAAGAAGGCGTCGATCGAACTCGACCGTAAGGTGCTGGCCGACATGGCGGTGTTCGACAAGGCTGCTTTTGCTGCGATCGTCAAGCAGGTGAAAGCCGCCGTTGCAGCCTAATTGCGAAATTAGCACTGCGTGGTTAGTTGCAGCGATGTTCCGGTAGTTTCGGCCGCTGCAGCGAAAACGGGGCTCTTCCGAGCCCCTTTTTTGTTTGGCGGGCAGATTCGCTCGCCAAGACCGAATGACGTTGGAAATGATGGGATCTATGGATCTGGACCAGATTGTCGCCGACGCGCAGCAGTCCTTCGAACAGGCTGCCGACATCACCACGCTCGAAAACGAGAAAGCACGATTTCTCGGCAAGTCGGGTGCGCTGACCGAGTTGCTCAAGGGCCTCGGCAAGCTCGATCCCGAAGCACGCAAGACCGAAGGCGCACGCATCAACGTCGCGAAGCAGCAGGTTGAGGCCGCGCTGACCGCTCGCCGCCAGGCGCTCGCGGACGCGCTTTTGAACCAGCGCCTCGCCGCAGAGGCGATCGACGTCACGCTGCCGGGCCGCGGCGCCGGTGCGGGCAGCCTGCACCCCGTGATGCGCACGTGGGAGCGCGTCGAACAGATTTTCCGCTCGATCGGCTTCGACGTGGCCGACGGTCCCGAAATCGAGACCGACTGGTACAACTTCACGTCGCTGAACAGCCCGGAGAACCATCCGGCGCGTTCGATGCAGGACACCTTCTACGTCGAAGGCAAGGACGCCGACGGCCGCCAGCTGCTGCTGCGCACGCACACGAGCCCGATGCAGGTGCGTTATGCGCGCATGAACCGTCCGCCGATCAAGGTGATCGCGCCGGGCCGCACGTATCGCGTCGACAGCGATGCGACGCACTCGCCGATGTTCAATCAGGTCGAGGGGCTGTGGATCGACGAGAACATCAGCTTTGCCGATCTCAAAGGCGTCTACACCGATTTCCTGAAGAAATTCTTCGAGCGCGACGACATCCTCGTGCGCTTCCGTCCGTCGTATTTCCCGTTCACGGAACCGTCGGCCGAGATCGACATGATGTTCGAGCACGGCAAGAACGCCGGCAAGTGGCTCGAGATTTCCGGCTCGGGGCAGGTGCATCCGACCGTGATCCGCAACATGGGCCTCGATCCCGAGCGCTATATCGGCTTCGCGTTCGGCAGCGGCCTCGAGCGCCTGACGATGCTGCGCTACGGCGTGCAGGATCTGCGGCTGTTCTTCGAGAACGACCTGCGTTTCCTGCGCCAGTTCGCATAACGCACGCGCCGCGCCCACACGTGCCCGCGCACGCTCCGTCGCACGATCAGACGAGGCCTGCGCGTCGATCTAACCTGTTTCGAACGTAGACATCCATGCAATTCCCTGAATCCTGGTTGAGAACCTTTGTCGACCCGCAGCTGACGACCGACGAGCTGTCGCACGCGCTGACGATGGCGGGGCTCGAAGTCGAATCGCTGAGCAAGGCCGCGCCGCCGACGTCGAAGATCGTCGTGGGCCGCGTGCTCGAAGTCGTCAAGCATCCGGATGCGGACAAGCTCAATGTCTGCCAGGTCGACGCCGGCACCGGCGCGACGCTGAACATCGTGTGCGGTGCACCGAACGTCGCGCCAGGCATCAAGGTGCCGGTCGCGCTGGTCGGCGCGGAACTGCCGCCGGCTGAAGAAGGCGGCAAGCCGTTCGCGATCAAGCTGTCGAAGCTGCGCGGCGTGGAGAGCCAGGGGATGCTGTGCTCGGCGCGCGAGCTCAAGCTGTCGGAAGACCACAGCGGCCTGCTGATCCTGCCGGAAGACACGCCGGTCGGTCAGGACATCCGCGACACGCTCAATCTCGACGACACGATCTTCGAAATCAAGCTGACGCCGAACAAGGCCGACTGCCTGTCGGTGTTCGGTATCGCACGCGAGACGGCCGCGATCACCGGCGCGCCGCTGACCCCGGTCGACATCCGTCCGGTGCGCGTCGAACTCGATGAGACGCTGCCGGTGCGCATCGCCGCGCCGGATCTCTGCGGCCGCTTCTCCGGCCGCGTGATCCGCGGCGTGAACGCGCGCGCGAAAACGCCGCAGTGGATGGTCGAGCGCCTCGAACGGGCGGGCCAGCGCAGCGTGTCGGCGCTCGTCGACATCTCGAACTACGTCATGTTCGAGCTCGGTCGTCCGTCGCACGTGTTCGACCTGGACAAGATCCACGGCGGTATCGAAGTGCGCTGGGGCAAGCGCGGCGAATCGCTGAAGCTGCTGAACGGCAACACGGTCGAACTTGACGAAACGGTCGGCGTGATCGCGGACGACCGTCAGGTCGAAAGCCTCGCGGGCATCATGGGCGGCGACAGCACGGCCGTCACGCTCGATACGACCAACATCTATCTGGAAGCCGCGTTCTGGTGGCCGGACAGCATCCGCGGCCGCGCGCGCAAGTACAACTTCTCGACCGATGCCGCGCATCGCTTCGAGCGCGGCGTCGATTACGCGACCACGGTCGAGCACGTCGAGCGCATCACGCAGCTGATTCTCGAGATCTGCGGCGGCAAGGCCGGCCCGGTCGACGATCAGGCGGTCAACCTGCCGCAGCGCGCGCCGGTGAAGATGCGCGTGTCGCGCGCGAACCGCATCATCGGCGTGAAGATCGACGCCGACGAAATCGCGAACATCTTCACGCGCCTCGGCCTGCCGTTCGAGCGCGATGACGACGCATTCCTCGTCACGCCGCCGTCGCACCGCTTCGATATCGAGATCGAGGAAGACCTGATCGAGGAAGTGGCGCGCATTTACGGCTTCGAGAAGATTCCGGCGCGTCCGCCCGTCGCGACGAGCGAGATGCGCGCGACCAACGAGACTCAGCGCTCGATCCACGACATCCGTCATGCGCTCGCGGCGCGCGACTATGCGGAGACGGTCAACTTCAGCTTCGTCGATGCGGAGTGGGAGCTCGATTTCGCCGGCAACGACAAACCGACCCGCCTGCTGAACCCGATCGCGAGCCAGCTGTCGGTGATGCGCACGACGCTGTTCGGCAGCCTTATCTCGGTGCTGCGTCACAACCTGAATCGCCGGGCGGACCGCGTGCGCGTGTTCGAGGCCGGCCGCGTGTTCCTCGCCGATCCTGCGGTGAAGGCCGGCGAGCTGACTGTCGAAGGCTACAGGCAGCCTAAGCGGGTCGGCGCGCTCGCATACGGCCCGGCGGTCGACGAGCAGTGGGGGGTGGCGACCCGCGCAGTCGATTTCTTCGACGTGAAGGGCGATCTCGAGGCGCTGCTCGCGCCGGCCGCCGCGCGCTTCGTGAAGGCAGCGCATCCGGCCCTCCATCCGGGCCGCAGCGCGCGCATCGAACTCGATGGCCGTGCGGTCGGCTGGATTGGCGAATTGCACCCGCGCCTGATGCAGAAGTACGAGCTGCCGCACGCGCCGGTGATGTTCGAAATCGACGCGGACGCGCTGATTCCGCGCGCACTGCCGGCACCGACCGACGTGTCGAAATTCCCGCCGGTGCGGCGCGATATCGCCGTCGTGGTCGATCAGGCGGTGGAGGTTCAGGCACTTTTCGACGAAATGAAGAAGGCGCTGGCCGAGGACGCGTGCCGATTCGTTCAGAAGGTTGTACTCTTCGACGAATTTCGTGCAAAATCAAATACTTCCGGTGGTCTTGCCGCACACGAGAAGAGCCTTGCCTTCCGCGTGACGCTGCAGGACGCGGCCGGCACGCTACAGGACGAGGTCGTCGATCAGGCGATCCAGACGCTGGTCGAGCGTATGGCTCGAGCCGGTGCGCGCCTGCGCGGCTAAGGAGAGGGGCCGCCCGTTCACGGGCGGCTTTTTCCCCTCGTAAGTTTTGGTTTAACGCGCTGTATGGCAGATATGAACGACATGACCTCGAGTGAATTCGAAGCCCTCCTGACGGCGCAACGCAGCGCCATGAACCGCGACGCTTCGGCGCCGGCGTCCGCCGAGACGCCAACGCTGACGAAGGCGGAGCTGGCGGAGCTGTTGTTCGACAGCGTCGGGCTGAACAAGCGTGAAGCGAAGGACATGGTCGAGGCGTTCTTCGAAGTGATCCGCGACGCGCTCGAAAATGGTGAAAGCGTCAAGCTGTCGGGATTCGGCAATTTCCAGCTGCGCGACAAGCCGCAGCGTCCGGGCCGCAATCCGAAGACGGGCGAGGCGATTCCGATCGCTGCCCGCCGGGTGGTAACCTTCCACGCGAGCCAGAAGCTGAAGGCGCTGGTCGAAAACGGCGCGGAGTAACGTCCGCGCGCCGACGTCTCCGCGCGGCCGCCGCGCACCCTTTACCGACGGTTAACCGACGATGACCACTACGGTTGAGAAAGTCGTCTTGCCTCCGATTCCCGCGAAGCGCTACTTCACGATCGGCGAAGTCAGCGAACTGTGCGGGGTCAAGCCGCACGTGCTGCGTTACTGGGAACAGGAATTCACGCAGTTGCGGCCGGTGAAGCGGCGCGGCAATCGGAGGTATTACCAGCACCATGAAGTGCTGCTGATCCGGCGGATTCGCGAGTTGCTGTACGAACAGGGGTTCACGATCAACGGCGCGCGCAACCGGCTCGATTCGCCGGGCGGTGAACGCGCGGCGGCAGAGCCGGCCGATCCCGGCATGCCGGCCGCCGACGTGCGCGGCGTGGCCAGGCCCGGGGTGGCGGTCGACGTGGTCGCGCTGCGGCAGGCGCTCCTCGACGTCATCGACGGGCTGAAGCACGACTGAAAACGCGAACGAGCACGACGCTAGAAACAGCAAATGCCCGGTAGGCGTAGCGCCGCCGGGCATTTTCATGTCCGCTGGCTGACGCGATCAGCGTGCCGCGAGCGGGTTCGGCTTGCCCATGTCGACGACCAGCGTGCCGTCCGGCAGCATCCGCACCGAGCCCTGTGCAACCTGGCGGCGGTAGTCGTACAGGTCGAAACGCATCGGGCCGGCTTCGGCCGAATTCCGGATCAGCGCACGGACGTTCAGCTCCAGCACGTTGAACATTTTCATGTCGCCACCTTCCATCCACATGTAGCTCGGCGCATCGATCTGCGGCCGCTTCGGCACCGGTGCATCGGCGGCGCGCCGGAACGTGAGGCGCAACCCGTCGCGCTCGACCGTTGCGTGGTCGAGCTTGCCGTTCAGCACCGGCGGCGGGAAGACGGTGTACTGGTCGAGCACGAGCGTGTCGCCGCGCAATTCCGCGCCGCGGCGCTGCAGCGGCGTCAGCGACGCGAGCTCGATGCCGAGCGAGCGCAGCAGCTTCGCCTGCGGGATGCCGAGCACCGATACCTGCGACGGCTTGAACGCGAGGTGGCGATCGTCGAGGACCGTCAGCGAGCCCTTCATGTCGGTCGGCAGCCACACGCCGGGCACGTGATTCCACAACTTGATGCCGCCCTGCACGCGCAGGTCCTGGCCGTCCGCGCTCAGTTGCAGGTCGTTCAGCGAGCGCGGCGAGTAGTCGAGCAGGTAGTCGTTGAAGAGCGCCGACATCGCCTTCCACGACTCGACGACCGATCCGCCAAGAATGCGGATGTCGTACTGGTTCGGGTCGTCCAGGTCGACGGGTTCGCCAGCCCGCTTCGCGATCAGTTGCACGTCGAGATCCTCGACATGGAACCCGATGTCGCCCGACAGGTTGAAGTGCACGTTGTGCAGATGGATCGTCGGATTGCGGTTCGACACGTGCCGCTCGTTGAACGGCGTCGTCGACGTGCGGCGCATCGCCACTTTCTGCATGCCGAAGCGTGGCGTGCCGTCCGCGACCGCAAACGCTTCCCAGTGCTGACGCGCGTCGCGCAACGCGCTCTGCTGCGCGGCGAGGAAGCTGTCATTCAGACGAGCGGCCGCATTGCCGAGCGGGGCGCCGCCGGCCGGATCCGCATATGACGGCATCCGGATCGCCATCGCGCCGTTTTCGTCGAAATTGAAGTAGCCGGCCGATACCTGATCGCGATAGTGATAGAGGTCGAACACGAAATTCTGGCCGCGCTTTGCCGGATCGACCGGGCCGATCAGGATATCGGCGTTCATCGGCATCGACCGCATGAACTTCACGTCGCCGCCACGGATGTACATCGCCTGTTGTGACGCGTTCGCCGGGAGCGCGAAGCCGGCGTGCGAGCCGTCGTCGAGCGTCAGGTCGAGGCCGGCGGGCGTCACGCGCAGCGCGGCAATCCGGATTTTCAGCCGCGGCGGCGGCATCAGCTTGTCGACCGACATCACCAGATCGTCGCCGGCGAGTCGCGCGATCGGCGTCTCCACCTTCAGCAAATCGGCCATCTTTACATTGGCCGCGCGCATTACAGGCTGCGCATCGATGCCGGACACGCGGACGGCGCTCGGATGAAACACGAGCTGGCTGCCATCGCGGATCGCGAGCGTGCCGGTCAGCGAGAACGGCACCCAGCCGTCGCGCTGCATCTCGCCTCGCAGATGAATCACGCCGTCGCCGGCCGACACCGCGAGCTTGCGTAGCGGCGCGTTGCGATAGCCGAAGATGTACGTGTTGAAGAGCGCGGTCAGCTTCGCGTCGTCGAGCGTGACGGTGCCTTCGTGCACGTCGATCTCGAAGCTCGTCGGATCGTCGAATACGATCGGCGCGCCGCGCTGGGTCGGCAACAGGGTTGCGGACAATTGATGGACGAAAAAGCCAAGGTTGCCGACGATGCGGAAATCGACATCGCGCAGGAACGTCATCGCGCCGCTCTGGCCCGAGTCGCGCAGCGTGTACGGCCGTGGTTGCGCGAGGCTGAGCGACGCGAGCGACGGCACGGTGCGCGCGATTTGCCGCTCGCGGGCGAGACGTTCCGCTTTGGCGCGTTCGATCCGGGTCGGCGCGGGCGATGCGTTGCCGTCCCGCTGCGCGGCCGGTTCGGCGCAACCGGCACAGAGCAGCCCGAGCGCAAGCGCAGCGCAACCGAGCACGCGGGAAGCGCCGAGTGAAACGAGGCCGGCCGTGCGTCGCAGGCCGGACATCCTGTCGAGTATTGCCAAAGGCGTGCGATGGCCGCGCCGGACCGCATTCCGCATCGTCTGTCTCCATGTCTTGTCGTGATCGACGCGGCGCACCGCGAATGCGCGGCGCAGACGTCGATGCCGTGCAGTGTGTCATAGCGCGCTAGAGCGGCGTAACCAAACAGTCGGCGCCGGGCCTCGGCGGCGCGGCGCACGGCGGGACAACGGATCCGCGGACGCGGGGCGGTCGGATCAAACGCTCGTTTGGTTTTGTCGATCTGCGCGATCATCAAGCGCTCGAACATGACGACTTGATCGAATGCCGCCAGCAGCTGAGCGGCGGGCGAGTGCTGCGGTATGGTTACCGCGGCGGTCGGCATCCGGCGCCGCTTTTCCGGATTGAACGACATTGGCCGCGTGTCGATCGGCGTGCGATCTGACGAAGCGTCGCGCTCATCGACGTTGTCACGCGACGAGCGCACACGCACGCTAGCGCTCCGCGACGGAACGGCCGGCTCCATTCGCTTCGCGACGCGGTATTCGCGAGCGCGCCGGTCGTTCGCATCGATCACACCGCGCCATCAAAAAAGTTACGCCGGCGGATGTACAAAATGCATGCGACCCGTTCTCAGCCAGGGAACTGTCTGTTATAATTTTGTTCTTTCGGGGCGTAGCGCAGCCTGGTAGCGTACCTGCATGGGGTGCAGGTGGTCGGAGGTTCAAATCCTCTCGCCCCGACCAGGAATCAAGGCCTGGAAGGCTTGTCAGTAAAGGGTTTCCTTATCTGGCGTAGCTTTCCAGGCCTTTCCTTTTTCCGGGTGTGTCAGTTTGGTGTGTCAATTCCGCCGTGCAACAATGCGGAGATGACTGACTTGGCAACCCTTCCCACTGGCGTCTATTTGCGCCCTGGCTCGTCCGTGTTCCACCTCCGGATCGGCGTGCCCAAAGACCTGCAACAACACTTCCGCAATCCCAAGACCGGCAAGCCGAAGGCCGACGCCTATCGGGCGAGCTTGCGTACCTCGAACCGCGACGAGGCAATCACCAAGGCCCTCAAGCTGATAGCAGAGTATCGGGATCGATTCGACGCGTTGCGGGCCAAAGCCGCCCCTGCGCCGTTTGTTACGCTCACGTCAGCGTTGGTGCGCCAGATTGCAGACGTGCTACGCCACCAGATTTTGCAAGCTGACGACAATGTGACGTTCCTCACACCTGAGCCGGAACTGAAGGCGTTAGGAATGAAGGGTCTGAGACGGTCATACTCTGCGGACTTGGTGGCAATGAAACGCGGTGACCTTCAGTCAGCACGCGCCTACGCCGAGCGTACTGTTGATGCTTGGGGTATCCGGGTCGATTGGTCATCCCCGGAGGGAATGCGCGGGCTACTCCAAATCGCGCGGGCGTCAATGGCGGCCTGGCAGGACGTGCTGGCGCGGAAGGGTGGCGCACCTATCGATACCCCGCCTGCACCGGAGCCGCCGCAGGTACACGCGGAGTCGTCCGAGCCCGCCGAGCCGCCCAAGACCTTACGCGATGTCGTACCGTCCTGGATCGCACGCAACGCCCCTAAGGACAACGCCATTGGACGCACGGAGAGGGCGCTGACGTTGTTCGAGCAGGCAGTGGGTAACGTACCGCTTACTGAACTGACGAAGGCCAAGGGGGCCGCGTTCGTTGAATTCTTGCTGGACCCGGCGCGGGGGTGGTCCCGTAAGACGGCGGCAAACCATGCTGCCTGCATTACGTCCCTAGCGAACGTCGCAGTGAAGGCCGATTTACTGGAGCGGAATCCGCTTGACCTCACGTTTGACAAGACTATTGGGGCGAAATCACGTGGGCCATGGACCGACGATGAACTGCGGCGCATGTTCGGTCATTCGCTGTTCTCTGCCCGCATGGCCGACGTCCCCCATTGGCAGGACGTAGCGCCGTCTGATGGTCGCGCTTTGCTGCTGTTGCTGCTGCACACTGGTGCCCGCATTGGCGAAATCGCGCAGCTACGGAAAGAGGACTTCCAAACCCGGAACGGGATCACGGTAATACGGATCACTGGCGAGGCTGGCACGGTCAAGACTCAGGAGTCTGAGCGGGTCGTACCGCTGGCCGCGCACCTCTTGGCCGATCCTTGGTTTGTCCAGTGGCTCCAGGGAATCCTGGGCCGTACCGGTCCTGCATTCCCGTCTGCGTGGGGGCGTGCTCGGGGACCGGGTGACACCATGGGCCAATGGTTCCGTCAGTTCCGCAAGGATGCAGTATTGCCTGAAGGGGCGCTTGAAGGCTCGCACAAGTTCCGCCATTGGCTCCGGTCAGCGCTGGCAGAGAAGCATGTTGGCGAAGCTACGATGGATTCCATTACTGGACATAGCGCCCAGGGTTCCGCAGGGCGCAAAACCTACACCGCCGCCGCGTCGCTTCCGACCATGCTGGAAGCTCTCGACCGCATCGACTGGCCCAGGATCACCGCGCCATCCAGCTATTCCGTCCTCCAGCCACAGACCGTTGACCTTGACCGGTAGAGTTGGCGTATCGAACATTCACGGTACATACTGGACACGACAAATAACCGGCCGTCCGCTGCGTGGGAGGGTGGTCCTGTAAAACAGCTTTGCGCCGATCCGGGCCGTCGAAGCACGGCTGGCAGATATAGTGCTCCGGCTCTGTCGCCGTTGCCTCTGCTCGGTACGCGAAGCGGCCCGGGGCTACTGCGTGCAGTAAATAGCGGCCGCGCTCGGCTAGGGCGATCTTCGCTGCTTCGAGGTCGCGTAAAGCCGTCCTGTGTTCCTCTTGCAATTCCGATAGCTGTACGTTGTGCGCGAACAGTGACTGTTGTGCGTCGAGAATCTTGCTATTCAGGTCGGAAACCTTTGCAGCCATATCGTTGTAATTCTTCAGTTCCAGTGCGGCCCTACCGAAATCCATTGCCGTTTTCAACGACGCGGCCGCTGCCGTCAATTGCTGCATGTCCATCGTAGTAATCCCCGTGTGACGTTGTGCCCACAAGCATAAGCCTGGGACGTACGGACTGTCAGCATGTCTGCGACGAGATCAAGACACTTGGGAGCGACGAAGTGGGAGGGCGTTAGAATTGGCAACCAACATGATTACGCCTGAGGACTCGTATGCGTTCGCGCCAAGCTGAGGAATTCGCCGCGAGGTCTGATGCCTTTACCATGCAGCTATTGGGCGAAGCGGAACGGCAGTTCGCGGAAACACGGCGACTCGCCCGAATGCCGTGGTGGGTGCCGCTCGCGGTCGCTGTTCCAGTAGCGCTTGCGCTCGTCAGCTTCAGGTCCGCGTTCGGGGTTCTGCTGAAGTGGTAAGCCTAATCGCTCCGCCAAAGCCAAAGAGATCGGAGGATCCCGTCGTAGCCTGCGGGCAGGATGCTTGGGAGTATCTTCAAAAGGACGCCCCGCGACGCCGTGCCTTATCCCGTGGGCCGGGAGAGAAAGCAAGGGAGCGACGCGAACAATCGCAGGCCACGCACCGCCGTTGGTGGCTGGAAAGTATGCGGTCCACGAACGACGCCCTTCCAATGAAGGGCAGAAGGTCAGAAGCTAAGTGTCCGCGTGGACACATGCACTCAGACCGTGATGACCGAGAAACAAGACCTTCGAAGCAGACTGGTAATTGGCCGCAGACGGGATGGCCGACGTGAATTTGATGAGGCGGCCGTACAAGAGCTGGTCGAGCTTTGCCTGAAGCCTGGCGTATCGATTGCCCGAGCGGCCATGGATCACGACGTCAATCCGAACCAGTTGCGTCGCTGGATCTCGCGCTATCAGCAGCAGATGCTGCAGGCGTCAAGAGATCCGGACCTGATGGTAATCGATGGCGTCTCGATCGACGCCCCCGGGCCGAGAGTCAGAAGTCCAGTGGATATGAGTCCCCCACCGGCGTTCTTGCCGGTCGTTTCCTCTGCCGCACCCGTGCCCCTGTCACCGCCGGCATCGACTTCGCCACGGTTGTCGATGACGCTCGCGCTCCAGGTGCGTTTGTCGAACGGTGTCGAACTCGAGCTGGGCAAGGCCATCGCGACCATCGACGAACTGACGACCCTGGTTCAGATCCTGGGGAGGATGCCGTGTTCCGGTTCGACGACAAACTGAAGGTGTATCTGCATCGCGATCCTGTCGACTTCCGCTACGGCATGAACAGCCTGTCGATTCTCGTCGAACAGTCGATGCGCCTGAATCCGATGGACTCGTCGCTTTACATCTTCGGAAACCGGCGTCGTGACCGGATCAAGATCCTTGGCTGGGATGGTAGTGGTTTCTGGCTTCTGATGAAACGATTGGAGACGAGCCGCTTCATCTGGCCCGACAACAAGGCCGAGGTCGTGACGATGACGACCGACGTATTACACGCGTTGCTCGACGGCGATGACATCACTGCGATTCGACGGCATCCGAAGCAGGAATATCTGCGCGTGAGCTGAACACGCCATCGGCATGCTAGTCTAACCGGCATGCCGATCCAGGTCACCCTCTCCGCCGACGAACTGAAGGAACTGCTCGCAATACGCGAGCAGCACGCAGCACTTCGGCAAGAGCGAGATGAACTACGCGGCGTGCTGCGTCTCGTGACGGCGGAACGCGATCTCGCCGAGGAACGACTCCGAGCCTACCGTCGCGAGCTGTTCGGCGCAAAGAGCGAAGCGCGAGACTCGGAACAGTTCGGCCTGTTCAACGAAGCCGAGGCGCTCGGTACGAACGCGACGCCCGCGCAGGAAGAGACTCCGGAAACGACGGTTGCCGCTCACGCGCGCAAGAAGCGCGGCCATCGCAAGCCGCTCGATCCGAATCTGCCGCGCGACGTTGTGCGACACGAACTGCCCGAAGCCGAACGCTTCTGCGCGCACGACGGGCACGCACTCGTCGAGTTTGGCGTGGAGATCAGCGAGCAGCTCGACGTGATTCCGGAACAGCTTCGTGTGATCCAGCACCAGCGCGTCAAATATGCGTGTCCGTGCTGCGATCTCGGCATCAAGGTCACGCCAGCGCCGCCGCGCATCATCCCGCGCGGACTGTTGAGCGAATCGGCGCTCGCGTGGATTGCCACCGGCAAGTATCAGTTCGGTATGCCGCTGTATCGCCAGGCAGGTCTGCTGCGGCGCTTCGGCGGCGACATCTCCTCGAACACGATCGCCGCCAGCATGGTGCGCGTCGGCCTCGCAACGCAGCCCGTGATCAACCTGATGCGCGATGCGTTGCTCGATGCCGCGCTGATCTACTGCGACGAGACGACGCTCCAGGTGCTGAAGGAGGAAGGCCGACGACCTCAAACGAAGAGTTACCTCTGGGCGCAAATGACCGGTTCGGGCGTCCCCATCCGCTGCTTCACCTATACGCCGGGGCGCGGTACCAAGCTGGCCGACAAGCTGTTCACCGGGATCCGCGAAGGCGCGGTCATGATGACCGACGGCTACGAGCCCTACAACGACATCGCACAACGTCACCAACTCGTGCACCTTGGATGCTGGGTTCACGTGAGACGGTACTTCGTCAAGGCGGAAGAGAACGTGCCGAAGGCTGCACGCTCGCCCGAGCTGCTCGCGACGCGCTTCATCAAATTGATCGGCAAGCTGTTCGCGGCGGAATCCCGGAGTGAGGCGTGGACGGCGGAACGACGGCAGCGGTTGCGACGACGATACAGCGCACGCGTACTCGACATCATCCACGCGCTGATGCTCGAACAGTCTCCCGGCGTCGTACCGAAAAGCTTGCTTGGCAAGGGGTTGACCTATCTGCGCGAGCAGTGGCCGAAGCTGATCCGCTACGTCGAGAACGGCAGCCTGCCGATCAGCAACAATCCCTGCGAAAACGCGATTCGCCCGTTCTGCGTCGGGCGCCGCGGCTGGTTGTTCTCCGACACCGTCGACGGTGCGAACGCGAGCGCCAATCTCTATACGCTCGTCGAGACCTGCAAGGCCAATGGCATCGATCCGTACCGATACCTCACCTGGCTGTTCCAGCGTCTGCCCCTGGCGAAGACCGCCGATGATTACGACGCGCTGCTTCCCTGGAAGATGCCCACCCACCTCCGCTGATCGGCAGCGCTACCACACATCACGCGCTTCGCCACCTCACTCTGTGGGGCGTCGTTCGTGGACCGCATACGCTGGAAATCGGGCGGGCGCTTGCAATCGGGAGACGCACCAGCGACACGAGCCATGCCTACTATGCTTGGATAAAGTCCGTGGGTTTTGACGGCATGGCCCGCAACGCACGCCGCGATGCCGTATGGCTGGTCGATAACATAGGGGCACTTGGGGAGATACCCGATGGCTTGGCAACTCCTTCGACCATACGACAATGGGCGAACAAAAGACGGGCCGCAGCATCGCGGCCTGCCAATGGTGGATATACGGCAACTGAGGATCTCATCGCGATCCAAAAAGCGGCGGCTTTGCTCCGAGAAGCCGCTCGGGATGCCCGGCGCAGCATGAAGTCAGTAGATGAGGCAGTGCGACTTCTCCACAAGGTGAATGCGGCTATCAAGCGCCGAGAAGGTGTGTAAACTCAAGCACACCTTGATTGGTACCGGCTGCCGACGTCATCATTGCCAAGGGCATCCGCGCGTGGCCCTGCATCAAAGCGACCGCGCCGATGCCATGTGGTTTGCGTTTTGACACGTTGCAAAGATGGGAATCGGCAGTGCCGCGAGAGGGACGCTGCCGAGTATCCAGACTGCAATGTATTTCATTGTTGGCCTAACCGCTAACGCCTATGTCCCTATTTTTTGTTGCATGAATATCAGATATCGTCATCAGAGATGATGTCATCAAGCACCTTGTCAAGGCCGAACACCTTTTCCTTTATGATGGTGAAAAGCTCCGCGAACGAGGCAATGGCCTCCTTCGTGCCGATTTCTCGGTCGGTGTACTTCACCATGTCGATTCCATCCCAGGACCCGGATTCTTCAATATCGCAGAGGTCTTCTAAAGAGAGCGTTCCCGGATAATACCAAAGGAAAGTTTCGTCTTCCCTTTGTACAATTGACCACTTATATTTGTCCTTGTACAAGAAGAAGTATTCCTTATCGCCCTTGAGCACATTGGATATAAGATCCTGGTGTGCAATCATTGTATTCACGGCTTGGACAATTTTACTCATCATCGATTCCCGCAATAGATCCAATATTTGAAGTCTGGATATTTTTTAACGTTTCTCTCAGCTCACTAACGATTGAGCGCTTGGATGGTTCGGTAAGTTTCCTTCCATTTGCCATGCGATCTATTTTCTGCGCTAAATTCGGAATGGCGCCCGATAAGCGACTGTTTCCCTGGATCTGTCCGGAAATCTCGTGGAGGATGTTTTTTATTTCCGGAACGTCGCTTGGCTCATTTGCGTTGTACTCATTCAATCGCTCGATTTTTTCTTTGAGTTCGCCCAAAGTGGTTTGAAACGAGTAGTTAAGAAGTAAGTCAACTGCGGCAGAGATTTTCTTTCTGTTTGTGAAGAAAACATACAGCGCTATTACAGAGGCTGCGATCGTTAAGCCGTTGGCAATAAACGCCACCACATCAGATAAGTGTTTGAATAGTTCCATGCTTGTCATGTGATTCTAATGGCGGCCTTGCGCATGTGTACCAGCACCCCGTATCCAAGCCAGTCGCGGTATTGCGACATGACTTGCTACGCCCCGAACGCATCCGATTTAGTCTGCCTATTCTACTCTCGGTTTCTGGCGCAAGGGCTCATTTTGATCGAGGCACGGCAGAGCGCCCGTACTTCTTCCGAAGGTTTCCACCGAAATCCGCGATGGCCCTCATTTTTCTCCGAAAAATGCGTGACAAGGTGTCCCGGCCGCGCGAGCCGAAATTCCCCCATGCGGTCTCCGGTATCTCATGGCGCGGATGAAGCAATCCCGGCGTGGCGCATGCGGGCCCCGAACATGAACCTTCGCGTCGTAGAGATCGACGGGGAGCTCTGGTTCCCTGCGAAGGGCGTGTGTATTGCCGTGGGCATCGCGCATCTTGGAAGCGCAGTTCGGACGCTGGATTCTGACGAAAAGGGTGCGCGACTTTTGCACACCCTTGGGGGGCCGCAGAATACGACCGTGATCTCCGAGTCGGGCCTGTACGCGCTCGTGATGCGTTCTAACAAACCGATAGCGCGGGAGTTCCGCAAGTGGGTCAGGTCAAAAGTCCTTCCGTCCATCCGGAAGCACGGGTTGTACATGACGCAGGAAGTGGCACGGGAGGCCGTCGAGGACCCGATGTCACTCATGGCCCGCGCAGTGTCGGGCGAATTGCCCAAGTTGAACTTGGGTTTTTCGTATGCGGTCTTTTAACGACGCCCATCAGAGGTTGGGAGTGGCAGGCATGCTCCATGGCACGAGGGCGGCATAGTCGTCGGCGGTTGCCCGTGAGTTTTCTACGTTTAGCGTAGAAAAAGGGCGGTCTTGGCGTAGTCGATGCTGCTGCCCATCCGTTCCGTTTAGGTATACCTGTAGCGAACGCGCAACGGCCATGTGTTTCCGTTCCGTTGAAGTTGACAGATTTTCGGAACAGTGGATAATTCGAAACACCACTTCAACGGAACGAGGTTACGTAGCACATGAGACGTATCTACTACGGACGTGTATCCACGCTCGACGGGCAAACGGCTGCGAGCCAATACGCCGACGCAGCCGCCCAGGGCATAGCCGCTGACGATGTGTTCATAGACGAGGGGGTGAGTGGGTATCACGTCCCGCCCGCCGAGCGTGAACAGTGGCAGCACGTAGAGCGCGACCTTCGCAAAGGCGGGGTCCTGGTGGTTCGCTGGCTGGACCGCATCTCGCGGCGCTACGACGAACTCCACGAGACCATGCAGCGCCTTATGAAGAAGGGTGTTCGGGTTGAATGCACGCTCAACGGTATGGTGTTCGACGGGCAAGAGACCGACCCATTGCGGCTTGGGATTCGCGATGCGCTATTGGCGTTCATGGCGGCGCAGGGCGCTGCGGACTATCTGAACCGGCGCGAGATGCAGGCGCGAGGGATAGCCGTTGCCAAAGCTGAAGGCAAGTACAAGGGGCGGAAGCACGCCGTGGATTACGCAGAAGTCAGGGCGTATCACGCGGAACACGGCGGCTCTGTGCGATCTCTCGCGGAGCACTTCGGCGTAGGACTCGCCACCATCTCCCGCGCATTGAATTCCGCTAGTGTCGCCAACCCAGAGGAGGCCGACAAATGATCGGACCGCATACACAATTGATCCGCGCCCGAATTGCGTTTTCTCACGCCGGTTTGAGCGGCGATCATTCGTGGCTCGCGAAATCTGAAAATGAACGGGCAGCGTCCAGTTCCCCCTTTGCGTTTGCTCGCCGTGACATAGCCAGCATGCCACCTGGCGAACTTGCGCTCCATTGGGCTGCCTCGATGGAAGACCAGATGCTGAGACTCGCTAAGGAATTGGACGCACTGGAAACGCAATACGCCGCGCTGGATTCAGCGATGAGCACGGCGGCCGACGGGCGGCAGTAACACCACCATCAACAATGTGCAGAGACCATGCAGAAAAAGAACGTGCAACAAGCCGCCCACGCCTACCGTATTCCCGCCGACGTGGAGGCGGAGATGATTGAGGCAGCTGGGCCGGGAGGGGCAGCATTGAACGCCAAGCGCCAGGCCGCACTGCGAGCTATCCCGGCGCATATCGTGCCCGTCCTCAATCGAGCAGCGGACACCGCAGCGCGGCTGCTGAACGCTGAGGGCGTCCAGGCGGTGCGTCAGGACCTCCATGCCGCAGGAGCCGCCCTTGTGGTCCAACAGGAGGCCATCCTGGCAGCGGCAGGCATCGAGGGCCACACGCGCCACCCGGACTCCGAGGAAATCTTCCATAAGACTCTGGTGGTCGAGATGCTCACGCCGCTAGACCCGGACCTGGCGCATGCCTACGGGTTCGCGGAATAAATCAGCACATTGTAAGAGCCCTAACCGGCCAACCAAGCCCCGCCACTGAGCGGGGTTTTTCTTTTTCAGCGCATTTTTTCGCAAACGCGGGCACTTGCCCACCTCTGATTTTTGCTGAAACGACATCCACCATGCGACATCTACCGACCAACTTTATCCCACCGGCTCAACGTGTGTGCCGCTGTTGCAGGCGGCTCCTGCCGATCACGGCATTCTATGAGGATAAGCGCGTTAACCCCAAGCTCCGCTCCCGCTACGCGGCTCGCTGCATTGAATGCGTGACCGCCGAGAAGCGCGGGCGATACGCCGCGAACCCGCAGGCAGGTGCAGCGCTTCGAAAGGATCAACGGGAGCGCAAGAAAGCCCGCGATGCCGCCGAGCGGCGGCGGCGGGGCGCGATTACGTGCGACGCGTTCATCTGAAGTACATCGAAACCGCGATACCCCTACGGCTCGCATAGAGCCCCGCAGCCCTGTTGAGATGCCCCGCGCAACTCTTCGGCATCATGTGTCTCACGAGCCCGTACTAGCGCCTCTCAAACCCTGCCGACATGGGCGGCCCAGTGGCTGAATAAATCAGCACAGGTAGAGAGCACCGGGGCCGTCCCTATGATTAGCTAGGAGGTGGAGGCAGCAAGGCTCGCATATGCCGTCGCTGATGCAGCCGCACATGGCCCCCATCAAAGATGGCCTATTGTTTATCAATGAGCGGCATGCCTGAGACGTACCATGTTGCCCCATTAGTCGGTAGGACTACTTACCACAACTGAACCCATTGGAGCCGCTCAAGGGCGCTGTAGTCGCTCCCAGGCCCCGTCCTCTTTCCATTCCGATCCAACCTACAAGGAACCATCAACCATGAGCACCGTTATCCGCTACCTCAATCACCGCACCGGCCAGCCTGCAACCCATGAGGACGAATTGGCAGGCTTGGCGCATTACATCGAATGCGATCACTTGGGCGTCCCCCTGCGCAATGCATCGGGGCAATGCGTCGCCTATAGCGGCCCAGAGACCCTCAGCCACGCCGAGCGAGTCGAGACGGTCCAGACGATCCGCTACGCCGATCCGAAGAATAGCACCCAGAGCGGTAGCTACAGCGCACCGAGTCCCGAGGACACCGCAGCTATCCGCGACTACCTGGCGAGCAAGTACGGCTACCAGGTCGCAGCACCGGAAGGTAGTGCCGCAGCCAAGTGACCATCCCCAACCAACTGAATACGACACTATGACCAAACCTGCGAACATCACCGGCAACGCCGAGATTGCCGCGAGTCTCCACGCCGCCCGACGCTCTCCGAACCCGGCCAAGGCGCTCCTGGCGGTCGCAGACGCCATCGCAGCCAACCCTGCTCAGAAGCGCCGCGCTGAAGCGGTGCGCTTCGCAGCAAAGCGACTCGAAGCCGCCCCCTTCGATGCTGACGCCGCCACGTCCATCAGCGCAGCCGCTGAGGACTATGCCCGTGCTGCCCGATGGGATTCAATGGAGGCCGCCGCTGAGGCTGACATGGACAAGGTTCCGCACAATCTCACCTTTCCGTTGGCCCGTGGTTGCACCCCAGGCGAGCCGATGCAGCGCGACGCGACGCGACTCACTGGACGCAATCCGCTCTACGGTCGCTCATGACTGCCTACGCCGCCGCCGTGCGGCACCTGTTCCTGTCAGACCCGACGGAACCCGCCGAGCGGCACGACCTGGCACATGCCGTCCTGATGGCATCCCCGGACGGCCCGGAGCGGCTCGACGCTTACCGGCTCACCCAAGAAGCCTACGACCTGAATCCCGGAGCCTTCCGGGACCGCATGCGCCGCATGTGGGCCGCCTTGCCTGCCGAGGCCAAGCCCGAGATAGCTCCGTTCGTGGTCGCGTCTACGGACCGCCCGCGACGGCCCGAGCGGCCCCGCGATACCACGGGCCTATCCAAACACCACCCGCGTCGCAAGGCGCTCTAACGATAGAACACATGGACTATCCCTTCATCATTCTGGCCGACGCCGCCAACACGGTAACTGCAATGCTGCTGGTAGACGAGGCCGACATGGGCGTGCGCTCGACTCAACCCGACGAGACCGCCTACCGGCACCACTCTCCCGTAGTCGTCGGCTCGACGCTCCCGGCTGACGCTGTACCTGCATGACGTTGGCGACCATCAGCCGCGCCGAGCCGCGCATGGCCCCGCAACCGATCAAGAAGACGCGCACGCATAAGCCGCGCCCTGCATTCACACAAGCCCAGAGGGCAGCGGCCTTGGCATCGCTGGCCGCTGCTGAGAAGCCGGAGACGCTCAGGCGACGCACGCGCCGCGTAGAGATCATCCCGCAAACCGGAGCCCCGCAAGGGGCACTGGCCGAGGTCTTCATCAAGCGGGAAGCGCATGGCCGCCGCTTGCGGTTCAGAGATGACCATGTGGAGGTCCCGTTGGCGAACTCCGAGCAATTCGTTCGCGTCGCGATCCTGGATTGGCACTGGCTCCACCACGTCAAAGGTATCTCCCGTCGCAAATGGACCCGTGGCGAGCATGGGGAGATTCGCGCCGCGCTGGATACCACCCGCCGATTCGCGAACCATTACTACGGCTACGACTATGACGTTGGCGCATTGCTCCTGGGCCTGAAGCAGGGGGACTGCTACGAGATGGACTACCCGTGCTCCCTCATGCCCGACACCATCCGGCAGGTTCCGCGCAAGCGCAAAGGCAAGGAAGACCCAGACGGGCCTGGCAGAAGCGTAATTTCACTCTCACACCATGACAAGCACGAACCTAACACCCAATGTGGTCGAGGCGGTCCCCGCCGACTCTGGCGTACCGCTCAAATCGGCCCAGTCGGGCTACGTCCCCGAGGACGTTGAGTACACGCACCTGACGCGCCCGGACACGATGGACGTGGCTGCTGCGATGTGGCGACAGAGTACGAGCGTCGCGTCGCTCATCAACAACTACCGGGACCCGGACATCCAGGCGCAATCGGACCGCTCGTTCAATCCCTACGCCTTCATTGAGCAGAACAAGGACCAGTATAAGGACCTCCTGCCGCTGGTAACGGGCGGATCGATCACGTTCAACAGTGTGGACTCACACGCCGCTTTCGAGTCGTGGGCCGCCGCGCAACGCCAGAACGTCAAGGACCGCGAAACTCTGGCTGCTGCTGATACCTGGCAAACTGTCGTGACCATGCCCGTCGCGATGCTCGACGCGACGCTCCTGCTGGCTCCCGTGGCCGAAGGCGCAGCTGCCCTGACCACGGCACGCCTTGGGTCCGGCCTAGCCGCAAGCGCTGCACGCGGCGCAGTTTTCGGCGGTCTCGACATCGGCACACAACAGGCTGGCGTGTACGCGCTCAACGACCCGCAGACTGCCGAGGAAACGTTCATGAACATCGGGGTCGGCATGTCGCTAGGCGCTGGCCTCGGCGCGGTATTCCGTCACGCCACGCCTGACAACATGGCCGCGATCCGTGAGGGCCTGCATCCGGACAACCTGGACAACCCGGTTCCCATAAACGAGCACCACATCGGCCAACTGCCCGATGAAGGCTACGCGTTTGGCGCGGACTCCATCGGGGCGGCTCGCGCCACGGCGGACACCGATACGCTCATCGCCACGTCGAAGAACCCCATTGCCCGTGCCGTGGACTGGGCTACGAAGCTCGGCAGCTACACGCCGCTCCAGCGGCTCGGTGGCTATTCGAATGCGCTGACGCGAGACTCCATGCTCCGCTTGATGGACACGGGCGGTCTCCTGACGCGTGCGATGGCCGAGGGTAAGTCCACGGGCCTCGAAGCCGAGACCCTGAAGACGGTCTACGAGCAGCAAATGCAGAACGTGCGGCACAAGGTCTCCTCGATCTACCAGGCCGCCAATGCTGACCTAGGCCAATCAGGCGCTCGCACGGGCGTGGGCAACGTGGTCAACACGCTCACCCAAGGGTCCAAGGACATCAACGCCGTCTCGCAGAAGGCGTTTAACGATGCTGTCGCGCTGATCCAGTACGGCTCGAACGCGCAGGCGACGAACGAGGTTATCTCCAAGGCAGTCATGGAGCGGCTCACGGCTGACGGGCTTTCGCTCGACCAGGCCAAGGCTGTCCACCGCCGCGTGTACGAGGCCGAGAAGACCTACCACGAGGCATACGAGTCCATGAAGGACGAGGCGATCAAGCACGGCCTGCTGGACCCCGAGAACCTCGTGGAGGGCCGGTACGGGATGCCGCAGCGCTGGATGCACAACGGCGTCGATGCGAACGCAGAGAAGCTTAAAGGCTTCTTCATGGAGCATCTGGGCGACAAGCCGACCGATGACTGGCTTCGCGAGAACGGATTCATCGCTGACCCGGCGCGGCCCCGCGTCGAAGGTGACGAGGCACTCCCGGAGTCTTGGGCCGCCCTGAAGCAGTCCGGCGACGACACGATGGTCAACTCCGTCCTGCGTCAGTGGGCCGGGGAGCAGCAGGACTTCCAGAACGCATACCTCCAGTCGAAACTCGCTGATTACCAGCAGCGGCAGTTGAAGGCGCAGGATCACGCCGCTGACATCCTGGACACGCTGAAGGGGCAGGAGAAGGACTGGCGAGGCGCGAAGCTGAAGGAGATGCGGGCGGCGGCACGGGACATCGAGCGCCGCTCCGTGCTGCGGTCTGTCGCGTCCGCGCAGCTGCGGGCGCAGCGGGCCAGTGAGAAGGTGCAGGCTGCACTCAACCGTCTTGGCGGTGACGAGTCTGTCCTGGGCGACCTCCAGCGCCAGCTGACCGATGGCGGCTACGCGCTGGACGAGGCCGGTGAAGCAGTAGCCAAGGCGCGTGCGCGTCATGCAGAAGCGCAGAAAGCCGCTGCTGACACGGGCGAGGCTAAGGCTCTCGTGGATGCGCTGAAGGGCAAGAGCGGTACGTTGCTCGCGGCGAAGCGGGATGTCCTGGGGGAACTCAAGGATGTCCGCGCAAACCTCGAAGGCACCGAACTCGCACGCGCACGGAATCCGCTCAACCAACAACGAGCCGAGCTACACGCGCAGCGGCAGGCCGCACGTACCGAGATTCTGAAGGTGCGTGAGGAAATCCGCGAGGCACTGGCCGAGCGCAATGAAGCGCGGGCAGACCTCCACGAAGCCAATCGCAATTTCGATGCTCTGGCGAACCAGCAGGCCGAAGTGCGCCGTTGGCACGACGCCGCAGCGAAGGAGGTCAACACCATCGTCCGCAACGAGGGCGACGCACTGCTGGCTCCTGGACTGCGCAAGGAGTTGGATGACCACATGGCTGCTGCTGCGGAGTTGAAGCAGACGCTGGACGAGGCGCGTGCTGCACGGCGTCTCGCATACGACACGATGAAGAAGACGGGCATGGAGGCTCGGGCCGCTGCGAAGGCAGCAGATCGGGCAGCAAGCCAGCTTCGGAAGGTTGCGTTCCAGGCCCGCCGTGGTATCGCAGAACTCTCCCCGCTCACGCGGTACGTCGATGACTTGGTGAACTCCCTTCGCGGGACGGACCGGGCACCGCGTGGCATCTTGCTCGACAAGTCGCCCACCTCGGGTCGCCTGAAAGAGCGACAGTTCCAGTTCAACATGGACGAGTACCGGAAGCTCGTGGACGGCGGGTTCCTCGCGGGGAATGCCGACGACGCGTTCCAGGGCTACTACAAGGACTTGGGCGGCCAGCTGGCGGCACATCGCTCCCTGGAAGGCCGAGACATCGGGGACATCCTGCGAGAAATCCAGGACGACTACGACGCGCACATCGGCAGCGTAGCCGACCCGAAGGAGCGGCAGGCACTGCTGGCCGAGAAGAAGTCCGCGCTGGACGATGTGCGTCACGCGCACGACCGAATCCTCGGCAAGTACGACGTGAAGGACCACAACGGCTTGGTGTGGGCGGCAGACCGGCTGCGCCAGATGGGCGTCGTTCGCTACATGGGTGGCTTTGTGTTCTCGGCAATCGGGGACCTTGCTACAGCTGCGCTCACAGCCCAAGGGTCCGCACTTAAGGCCATTGCGTTCAAGGGCGCACGGGACTACCAGTACATCCTGAAGCAGGCCGCTAAGGGCGACAAGGATGCAGAGGAACTCAAGATGATCCTCGGCTCCCTGGAGACCGGGGCGCACCTGAATTCATCGGATCGTTCCCTGGGCACCGGGGAGGCCGCAGACATCATGGGCTTCGGAACCGGCCGCACCCGGCAAGTCACGCGTTCCATTGAGGTCGCTATGAACACGGCGGCGGACTACGGGAACAAGCTGTCGCTGCTGAAGGGATGGTCGGACAACATCCGGCGCACCGCTGGCCTCGTCCAACTGTCCAACATTCGGAAGTGGGTTTCCCAGTACGGCACGCTCGACAAGGGCAAGGTCGCTCAACTGGGCGCACTGGGCATCGGGGAATCCGAGGCTCGCCGCCTCAACGAGTTGTTTGAGAAACACGGCTCGGAGATGCGGCAGGGGCTGTTCTCTCCTGGGATGTCCAAGTGGCTCGGTGAGCGCGACGGCGAGCACATGAAGTACGTGCTGGAGTCCGCACTCATCAAGGCGCAGAAGCGGGCCTCGTACACCTCTGGGTACGGCAACCAGCCGCTACTCATGGACAAATGGTACGGGAAGATGTTCTTGCAGTTCCAGACAATGGCAATGCAGTTCTCGAACAACTTCATCCGCGCTGGTGTGCAGTACGGGTTCGTCACCGGGGACCACATGCGGTTCGCGTCTGCCCTCGGGACGGCACTGGCCGCAGGCGTCCTTATCAACGCTATCGCGACATTCCGCAAGGGGCAGGACGTGGGCGACCAGGAGCCGCAGCAGGTCGCGTACAACGTGATCCAGCGCTCGGGCCTGCTCGCTATGGCGGGGGCCTACACGGACGCCGCAGTGAAGCTCACGGACCCTGTGCTCAACTCGAACTTCGGGTGGACGCTCGGGGGTGGTGCTTCGAAGTTCTCCCAGAACTCCTGGCTCGCGAACCTCATGGGTCCGTGGAAAGGAAACGTGGAGACCCTCGAAAGCATCGCGGCGAACGCGCTCAACGGCGACCTCGACAAGGTGGGTAAGAAGGCGCTCCAACTAGCGCCGCTCAATCAGCAAATCCAGATGATTGCCCGGATAATCGCGGCGGAACGATAGTCGTTTTCACTTATAGCTTGCCCGCATTTACGCGGGCGTTTTTTATTTGGGGTCCGATTATGGATGAATCGAAGGGATGTAATAGCGCAGCGCAAGTCGTTGCGGACTCGATGGCGGCAGTGTTTGCGGCTTCACTCGGTGATAATCTGGCGGTTCTGTTGGCCGCCTGTGACGCTCATGCTAGCGTACTTAACGAGGTTGCCCTGAGCGATCGGGAATAGCTGGGTCATCTTGCGGCCACTCACCTCGCCTTAGTGGAGGCCGTAACAGCCAGGCGAGCTGTTGCTCAAATGATGAGACATCCCGTATGCTGCCTCAGGCCCGTACCATCAAGTGGTGCGTGGATCATCCACATAAATCTAGATACACGCTACGTTATGAACTTGGATGACGCATGCAATCTAAGCATCGAGCATTTGGCGGCACACGGGCCGAGCGATATTACGCGTGAGTCCTTGGAAACCGCGCTTATCGTTGCCAACAAGGCCGATCTCATCGCAGAGGTTCGGGCTAAAATTAGAAGTGGCGATGTAAACGGCATGGGATTTAAGCCGATTCAATATATCTTAACGCCGAAGAATCGGTATGTATTTGACTACCGAAAGGCTGCGATAATTGATCCTATGTGTCTTGCAAAATATACTGCGATTGTTCTGCAAGCTGCTCGGCAGATAGAGGGGGCGCGGATTCCGGTTTCGGAGAAGATCGTATTCTCGGCGCGATTTGCTCCAAATGAGAATGCGATCTTTGATAAGAATATAGGATATGGAGATTGGCGTGAGCGCGTGAAGGAGTTGGCTAACGCTGGTTCTTGCAAGTATGTTGTGCAGTGTGATATTGCATCTTTTTACGACAGAATAAATATACACCGCGTCGAGTCGACATTGCTCAGTATCGGTGTGGATAGGCAAATCGTTTCGACGCTAAATAGTTTGTTGTTGCTTTGGTCAAAGAAGGATAGTTACGGTATTCCGGTCGGGAATGCTGCTAGTCGCATTATTGCGGAAGCTGCGCTCATTGATATCGATAGGTATTTGATTGACGAAGGCGTCAGGTTTGTTAGATATGTAGACGATTTTCGGATCTTCGCGCCCGATTTAATTACGGCACAAAGATGGATGAACTTGCTCACAACCCGTTTGTTCAGGGATGGGTTGATGTTAAACACTGGTAAGACGAAGTTATATCTCGCCAGTAAGGACGAGGAGGCATCTACGGGGCAATCTGATGATACTCCTGAGGCGATTATTAAGAAGGTAACGAAGCTCACGGGTGGATATAATAGGGTTGCTCGCACATTTATTATGCCCGCCAGCGACAAGTATGATGCATTTAAGAAGATAGATATTCCGCAGGAAATTGAGGTTCTCAAGGCGACCGGCATACCAGAATTCTCCGGAATTCAAAAATTGATCATCTCGTGCCTCGTGCAGCAGAAATTCGATCTTTTGGAAACGGTTGCCATATTGTGTGGCGAATATCTATATTCTTTAGAATATTTTGTTGACATGTTGCTGAAAAATAGTGATGTCATTCCTGAGCAAAATAAGGAGAATATTACTAATCACTATGCACAGTTGGTATTGTCTTCGGGTTTTGGTGCGCTCGAATGGCATCAAGCGACGCTTGCAAAGCTTCTTTCTAGTGACGGGTATTTTAGGAAGTCCGCATTGATCCATATCGTCAAGGCGCCGGCGAAAGACAGCGTTACCTATCCGTCGATGATCGCATTGGAGGGGTTGCGAGGGCATCTTACGCGTGAAGAGTTTCGGACTATTCGCGAGTGGTTCGACCGCTGCGACGAGTGGGAGAAAAGACGTGTGATCAGTGCATCAATTGCGATGCCAGAAGATGAGCGCAAGGCGTGGGGGCGGGCGATCAAGCCTATGCTTCAGGCAGACTTCCTTGCAACGAAGATGGCGGAGAATCTCATTCGGGGGCAAGAGCCGTAACGCGAGGCGTGCTAGACTTCATGTCACTGTGTCAATTTTCATGGCGGTTTTGACCGGCACACTGCCCCGAGAGCCTTATTCCACCGTGGGTTCGAAGAGGTTCAAATCCTCTCGCCCCGACCAGACAAGAACCCGCGTCAGTTCAAGCTGACGCGGGTTTTTTCTTGCCCGTCGCTTTTTTGCACATCGCGGCGCGGCCCCGGTAAAATGCAAGGTTGATCCACGGAAAGCGCCGTGATTTAGCGGAAGAGGATTCCCCGAACATGACTGATCTTCGTCTTACCATGCGGTTCGCTGCAGTGCTCGCCACCGGTGCGCTCGTTGCCGGTTGCGGTACGTCGTCGCCCACGAAAGTGGACTACAAGAGCGACTCCAAATCGAAGGAAGCGTCGCTCGCAGTGCCGCCCAACATGCTCGACGAAACGGCCGATCAGCGTTCGCTGCCGCCGCAGGGCGGCGCGACTTCCCTGTCCGCGCTTCAGCAAGTCCAGCAGGCGGCCCCCGCCACGGACACCGTCGCGCCCGCGGTGGCCGGCATGCACATACAGCGCGACGGCACCGAGAGCTGGCTCGTGATCGACGGCAAGAAGCCCGCCGACATCTGGCCGCAGGTTCGCCGTTTCTGGCAGGAACAGGGCTTTCTGCTCGTCGTCGACCAGCGCGACAAGGGCGTGATGGAAACCGACTGGAACGAAACGCACCCGCAGATCAACGACGGCCTGATCCGCAGCGTGATCTCGAAGGCGATGGGCAACTCGTATGTGACCGCCGAGCGCAACAAGTACCGCACGCGTCTCGATACGGCGCCGAACGGCGGCACCTACGTGTTCATCAGTCAGAAGGGGATGCGGGAGGCGCTCACCGGCGCCAGCAACGATTCGAGCAAGTGGGAAGCGAAGCCGAACGATCCAGCGCTCGAAACAGAGTATCTGAAGCGACTGATGGCGGTGCTCGCACAAAACGAGCAGCGAGCGAAGAACGGCGAGCCGCCGATCGCGAACATCAAGGACAACGCGGTGCCGAAGGACAAGAAGGCCGATACCGACGCGTCGAAGGCTGCGGCTGCGGCAATCGCCGCGCAGAACGTCGCGCGTACGTCTTCGCAAGCGAACGACGTCGACTCCGCCTCGGTGCCGTCCGAAGTCACGCTTGGCGAGCCGTACGACCGTTCGTGGCTGCACGTCGGCCTCGCGCTCGATCGCGCGAACTTCACGGTCGACGATCGCGATCGCACGAAGGGCCTGTATTTCGTCCGTTATGTCGATCCGAAGGATCTGAGCGCGGCTGAGCAGGGCTTCTGGAGCCAGCTGTTCCATGGCAAGAAGGAAAAGCAGGCGAAGCAATATCGCGTGAACGTCAAGGCGTTGACACCCGACCAGACACGCGTCGCGGTCGTCGACGATTCCGGTGCGATCGATACGTCGTCGCCAGCCCGTCAAATCATGGCGCTGCTCGTGAATCAACTCCGCTGATCGCGAAACGATCCCGTTTATGGAAGAACCCGCCTCCCCGGCGGGTTTTTTTTCGCGTCGTCCGCCTGCGCGGATTCGTTCCCGACGTTCGGGGCTCTGCGTGACGTTACGTAACATCCGCGCGTTACGGCGGCCAACGCGGTGTTACATCGTCACGATTGGAAAAAATATCGTTTTGAATCAATGGTGTGCATCTGAAAACGCGTCTGGCACGCAAAGTGCTTTATAAGTTCGAATCGTTAAGGCAGGGAGGATGGCGCGAGATGTCGGGCGGGCGTCGCGAGCGCCCCGATCAACGGTATCCGCGTCTTCAAATGCCGGGCCGCGAGCACCGGCGCAACCGATGACGATCCGCGCGACGCGCGGATCTCGATGGCCCCGTCGCCTATCCTCGTAGGGCGACGGTTTTTGCCCACGCTTCTTCTGAAGCGTGGGCAATTTTTTTGTGGGCGACCATGCAGCGGCGTGCCGATTGCGTCGTGCCGTAGTCGTATTCGTGTGGCGCGGAGCGGCCGCGAATGACGGAAATAGCGCACGTGGTGCAAGCGATGTTGCCCGCGGCCACGGCGACTCACGATGCGGGGGGTGCCCCTATGTGTTTCGTCAAGCGTTAGGGGCTGACTTGGGTTGGTAAATGGTGCCGTCGCGCAGCATGGCGAACAGAACGTCGCCGCGCGAGCGCGATGAGCGCTTGGTTATGACGCTTGCCTTGCTGGATCTTGCGCGAGTAATAGGCCCGTGAGACTGGGTCCCGCAAGGCCGCGAAGGCGGATAGGAACAAGGCGCGCTTGAGCACCTTGTTGCCGCGTCTGGATGGATGTTCACCGCGTATCGATGAACCTGAGCGTCGGGTAACCGGCGCGAGGCCGGCGTAGGCCGCCAGATGCGCAGCCGAAGCGAACGCCTTATGGGCGACCTCGGTCAGGAGTCTGGCGGCGGTCCTGACGCCGACTCCCGGCATGCTGGTCAGGACCGGCCAAAGAGGGTGAGCAAGCACCAGTCGTTCCACTTCGACAGCGACCTCGTCGCGCTGCTGACGCAAGGCTGCAAGCTGCTGGGCTAAACGGGGCATGACGATGGTGGCGGCTTGCGTGCCGGGCACGGTCACGGCTTGTTCGCTCAGTGCCTGAACGATTTCGGCCGCTAGGCCTTTGCCCATGCGCGGAGCGAGCTTGGTCAGGCGATTGGCGAGCGTCTTCTCGCCGGTGCCGGCAAGCGCGGCGGGCGACGGATAGCGCTCAAGCAGATCGAGTACCGCTGGATGGTCAAGGCGCGGTCCGAGAACACGCTCGAGCGCCGGATGGATCTGGGTAAGCAGGCCGCGAATGCGGTTGCTGGTTTGCGTGACCTGAGCGGCGAGGTCGTCATCGAAGCCGCAGAGCATGGTGAGTTCGGCGAGTTGCTCGTCGGCCAGTCGAAGCGAGCGCAGCGTATGCGGCATCGATCGAGCGGCTTCGGCGATGATCGCGGCGTCGCGGGCATCGGTCTTGGCTTCGCCGGCGTGCAAATCAGCGATGCGGCGCATGGCCAGTCCGGGCAGATAGGCGACGAGTACGCCTTCAGCGCGGGCGACGGCTACAGGAAGCGCGCCGATGGTGGAAGGCTGATCGACGACGAACAGCAGTCGACCGTGAGTCTTGAGTTCGGCGATGAGGGCGCGCAGCTTGGCCTCGTCGTTGGGTAGCGCCTTGTTGTACAGGCGCTTACCGTTCCGATCGAGTGCCACGGCGTGATGGTGGCCCTTACCGACATCGACGCCGACAAAGACATCGACGGCGTCACGTTGTTGAGTGTCTTGCATCGAAGTTTATGCAGAGTGAACGGATTGGCCTGCAACAACGGTGGCAAGTCTCGGCATCCACGTTACGGACGGCGTCGGGATATCCCGGCCAAACCCCTATCAGCGATCACCAGCCACCCACCAGGCCCGGTGACAACACCCCCCGGATCATGACTGCGACTGGGGGCGAGAACCATGCCGGGCCTGGCTGGCCATAGCCCCGATTATCGAGGCGTGAAGATAGTAACGGGGGCAGAGCGGATCGCTCTCACGTCGAGCAAGCTCGCGCCAATGAAGCGCGGATATGCGCAGAGCGCGCGGCCGGGCGCATTCCCGGCCGCTGCGGCGCGTCAGTGCGACGCGCTGGGAACGTCGAGAATCAGGATGATCGTCCAGTCGGCGTCGCCGTCGTGGTGATACTGGCGCTCGGCGACGATGAATGGTTGCTGCTTGCCTTGCGGACCGAGGAAAAGCACGTCGCCTTCCATCGGCAGGCACTCGATCGGCGGCAGCGCGAGGAAGGCGTCGTCCGAGCCGCGCGGCATCAGTTGCTTGATCTTGCGAGTGGCCGCGTCGGTCCACTCGATGTCGAGTTGAATGTTGCTCATGCTGTCCTCCGCACCGGGGTGCGCACGGGTGGAAAATTTCGGTGCGCGACTTTAGCACAGCGCGCAGGCGCCGCAACCAAAAAAAGCCGAACCCGGTTGCCCGGATTCGGCTTTTCGCGTGTGCGGTGCCGCCGAACTTACTGGCTGGCAGCTTCTGCCGGAGCGGCCTTGGCGGCCTTCTTGCCGGCCTTCTTCGCTGCCTTGTGGTGAGCCGCCTTCTTGCCGTGGTGGTGCTCTTCCTGAGCAGCCGGCTGAGCAGCTTCCGCTGCTTGCTGCTGTTGCAGTGCTTGTGCGCGCTGCTCGATCTCGGCGATCTTCGCCGGGTCGGTGATGGTCTGGATTTGCGTGCTCTCTTGCGCATACGCTGCGCCAGTCAGCGCCGACATCGCGACCAGAATAGCCAGGGACGTCTTCTTCATTGCTTAACCTCCGCTAAGTGGTGATGAACCCGAATGTTGCCGTTTTGTCTGGCGACTGCAATCGAGTGCGTGTCGAGTGTAACAAAAGTGACGGATCAATGTGCACCGGAACGCGGTGCGGCGCAAGGCCCCGTTGAAGTCGCGCAACACTTCCGTGTATTCCGTCATGCGCATGCCATACGGTGTCGTGCCAACGTTTGCGCTTTCACGCTCCGGCGTCGTGGTCAGAACCAGCCCAGCCATCGGTAGACGTGAAATTGCGCGATGCCGATCAGCTCGTGCAACGCGCGGTCGGCATCCGCCAGGTTGTGCCAGCGCGGCAGCCAGCCGGTTTCGGCACGTCGGCGATTCGCGTAGACGGGCTGCGGATCGATGCCGAAGCGGCGGAAATTGAGCAACGCGCGGCGCATCTGGTACGACGAAGTGACGAGAATGCGCGCGTCGTCATGTTGAGAGCGTAGTATAGACGCAGTGAATTTCGCATTTTCGTGGGTCGTCCGGCTGTTCGGCTCCAGAATGAGGTCGCCGGGAGCGACGCCGTCGGCGATCAGGCGGCGTCCATAGACGGACGCCTCGGTATCGCCATGATGTTGCGGGTCGCCGCCCGACATCACGACGGTGCAGCGGGCGGCTTGCTGCCGGCACATGCGATATAGCGCGGCGGTTTTGCGGATGCGTGCGTCACCGTCGCGCGGCGGTTGCAAGCCGGCATCGGTGCGTCGCGTGCCGGCGCCGATGATGATGAGCGTGGTGTGCCCATGCATGTCGGGCCGCTCGATCGGCGTGACGCCGGCTTCGGTCCACGCGATGAGCGGCGCGGCGAGCCACCCCGTCGCGATCAGCCAGAACAGCGTCGCGCCGGCAATCGCGACGACTCGCCGCCGCTTGCGGCAGAGCATGAAACAGATGAAGAGAAGTACAAATGAATCGAACAGAATCAATTTGATTGGGGTATGGTGTCTTTTTATGGACGGCTGACGATCCGGCCCTGACGCGACGCCGAACGTCGGCCTCCAGAATCGGTGGCGGTATCGGCGGGTGGAGATCCCGCCCGGTGCGCCGCTTCGCATTGTCGCTGCACTTTAAGAAAGAATCGAGATGGCCACGTATTCCAACGAAGCGGTGCTCGACGCATTGAGACGAGTGCAGTACCGCCAGGTACCGTGGGCGCGCCGCCCGGGCGTGTTCGAGTATCTCCGGTCACTTGGGCTGATGGACACGGTCAGGCAGAAGACCGTCGCTCCCGCACCGGGTTTCCACGCGCCGGTCGACATTGCGGTGCTGACCGATAACGGTCGAGCCGAATGTGCACGCCTCGAGCGCGACGAGAAACTACTGTCCTGGACCGATCGCCGCATGGACGACTACGTATTGAGCGAAGCGAGCGCCGTAGCGATTCTCGAAAGCCGCCTGTAGCGACGCACTTCCGTCCTCGCGCGCCGCCGCCGGCGACGCAAAAAAAAGCCCGTATCGCGAGGATACGGGCGTACCGGATACTTTTGCTGTTGCCATGCTGTGCTCATGGCAACGTTGTGACTCGCCCCATGTCGGGCAGTTCCCGCTTCCGGGAATTTTCTTTCGTGGTGCTGCTCGGATCACCGGACTACGGATGCCGCGGCATTGCCGTTGCCTGCGAGCCGATTCGCGCGCGCGCGTTGCTCGCGATGTCGCCGCGCAAGTCGCCGCGCGGCACGGTCTGTCGACTGGAGGGCGCCACCGGCTGTTGCTGACGCAGCGTATTGCGGTGATCCTGCTGGCGGTGAGGAGGCTTTGAGCGGTCGTCGGCGTGCGCGGGAGCGGTCAGCGCCAATGAACCGACAATGCCGCATGCGACGAGCAGTGACATTGTTTTCATGGCGGGCTCCCTTCAAGCCGTCGGCGCGGCTTGTTGATATGTCGCTAAGGTAAGCGCGGGAGTGCAGGGTTGCTGTAAATAATAGTAAATAGATGTATCGCCGCACGACAGCGATAACCGGCGGCGGCGCGCGGGCCGTGCAAAAGCCGGGATGCCGAAGTGAACCGGGCGACCGAAGCCGCCCGAATCAGCATGCGTCACGCCATCTTCACAGGGGCGCGCCACGACTCCGGATTGGTCCAGAACGCGCCGCGCAGCCTGTCGCGGCTCGGCGGTGCGGGCGGTTTGGCCGCGCTTGCGCCGATGCGCCCGCGCAGCGAAATCTGCCGGCCGCTCGTGCCGAGTCGCTTGACGATTTCGGCGAGCGTGCCGTCAGCCTGCCATTCGTCGAAGCGGCGGCGGCAGGTCGGCGGTGACGGATAGCGGCCCGGCAGCTTCGACCAGCCTTCACCCGTCGACAGTACCCAGAGCACCGCGTTGACCACCGCGCGGGCCTCCACGCGGGGACGGCCGCGCCGTTCGCTCCGCGCGGGTTCCGAGCAAAACAGACCCTCGACCAGCGCCCACTCGTTATCTCTCAAATCGTCGAACAGCATCATGTCCTCACCTCAGCGAAGCTAACTCCGGTGCGCTGCCCTGCGCCGCGCACTCTTCAGGCACTCGAGCGTCGAGTGCCGGGTGGGGGCGCCCGGTTGGCCGGCAGCGGCCTTTCTGCCTTCCGTCCGACGAGACCTGCGCCCTGTGCGTCAGGTAATGCACGAAGCGTGCCACGTCGAAGGCGATTCCCTTGAGAGCCGCTTGGCAGCGGGCTAACGGCTAAGTCAGCTAGGGGCGTATAAGACGCCAAAATAACCCGCCAGCAAATCAGGACAATCACCAATCTTGTGCAGTCCGCCCGCACCGCGTGCGTTTGGCGGGATATTGCACCGCAGCGAAACATGGCCGCCCGATGCCGGATTCGTACATCGAACCCGCATTCGCACATTAGAATCGCGCATCGATACCGACAATTGATGAGGTGAGCGGATGAACGTTACGCTGCGCCAGCTTCGCGTCTTCATCGAAGTAGCGCGGTTGCGGAGTTTCAGTCGCGCAGGCGACGAAATCGGCCTCACGCAGTCCGCGGTCAGCCGCTGCGTGCGCGAACTCGAGGCCGAGCTCGGGCTGAAGCTGATCGACCGGACGACGCGCGACGTACAGCTGACCGACGTCGGCGGCAATCTGATCGCGAGCGTGTCGCGGCTGATCGACGATCTCGACGACACGCTGCGCGAGATTCGCGAGATCGGTGAACAGCGGCGCGGGCGGGTGATCGTCGCCGCGAGTCCGACCATCGCGTGCCGGCTGATGCCGCGCGTCGTAGCGTCGTGCGAACGTCAGTTCCCGTTCGTCACGCTCGGTTTGCGCGACGACGTGCAGAGCGACGTGTTACGCAAGGTGAAGTCGAGCGAGGTCGATTTCGGCGTCGTTATCGGGCCGCTCGCCGTTGCCGACCTTTTGTGCGAACCGTTGATGACCGACTCCTTTTGCCTGGTCGCGCGCGCCGATCATCCGCTCGCGGCGCTCACCGAGGTGCCGTGGACGGCGCTCGATGGCGAACGGCTGGTGCTGCTCGACCACGCATCCGGCAGCCGGCCATTGATCGACGCTGCGCTGGCCACCCATCGTGTCAACGCGGCCGTCATGCAGGAACTCGGCCACTCGGCGACGGTGTTCGGGCTCGTCGAGGCCGGTGTCGGCGTGAGCGTTCAGCCGTGGCTGTCGCTGCCGTTACCGGCCGGCTCGACGCTGGTCGCGCGACCGTTGACGCCGCGCACCGAGCGTACCGTCGAGCTGGTGCGTCGCCGCGATCGGTCGCTGTCGCCCGCCGCGCAGGCGATCTGGGAACTGGTGCGGCAGATGCCGGCGCGGGCCGAGGATCTCGACTGAGTGTGCCGATTCGCGTGCGGCAGGGCGTTCGTGCGCGAGGCGGGAGATGGGCCTTGGGTCGCGCAGGAGCGCACATCCGGGCCCGGGATGACTCTTCGCGCGCCGACTCGGCGCGTGCGCTCCGTCGCGGCGCGGTGCGGGCGTGTTTCCCGCGCGGCGCGCGTGGGCCGAGGCCGGGCGTAGCGGCGCGCCCCGTGGATGATCAGCCTTTCGGCTCATCTTTACGCACCGGGCAATTTTGCGTAATATGGCGCTCAGTCACGCGGTTCCGCCGTTGAGCCGTGCTGTTCCGTCCGGTTTGGGCCTGGCTTGAAGTTTGGTTCGCCGCCCCCGGTTCGTGCTCCCATCAATATGACCGATCAGAATCGGGCGAGCGCGTCTTCCGTTCCTTTCGTCTGTTTGTTGATCCGGTTCGTTTGACCACAGGGTCTGGCCTAGCTGCATGAATACCCAAGAGGCGAAGATCGTCCTCGAGACTGCTTTGATCTGTGCGCAGGAACCGCTGAAGCTCGGCGATTTGCGCAAGCTCTTTGCCGACGGCGTGTCGGCTGACACGGTCCGCACGTTGCTCGAAGATCTGAAACAGGATTGGTCCGGCCGCGGCGTCGAACTGGTGGCTCTGGCAACCGGATGGCGCTTTCAGAGCAAGCCGGCGATGCGCCACTATCTGGATCGACTGCATCCCGAGAAGCCGCCGAAATACTCGCGCGCGGTGCTCGAAACGCTCGCGATCATTGCGTATCGGCAACCCGTCACGCGCGGCGACATCGAAGAGATTCGCGGCGTCACGGTCAATACGCAGGTGGTCAAGCAGCTCGAGGATCGGGGCTGGATCGAGGTGATCGGGCATCGCGACGTGCCGGGGCGCCCGGCGCTGTACGCGACGACCAAGCAGTTCCTCGACGATCTGGGCCTGAAGGCGCTCGACGATCTGCCCGCGCTCGAGGAGCCCGCCGCGAACATCGAGGCCGCGCTGCTCGCGCAACAGGCAATGGATTTCGACGGCGATGCGCCGCACGCGGAAGCGTCCGTGGAAGGCGGCGAAGCAGCGGCCGGCGAGCCGCAGCCGCAGCCCGAGGAAGTGGAGGGCGAGGCGGCGGCGCGCGTGACGGCAACGCAGGAAATGCCGAACCGCGATACGCTGGAAGCTGATCGCGTTCGAACCGAACAGGGCGGCGCCGAAGCAGCGCCGGCCGGCGGGCAGCCCGCGCCGCTGCGCGCGGAATGGAACGAGGAAGATCGCAGGCCGGCCGCCGACACGGTTGCCGGAGACGGAGCGGAAGCGGCCGGCGACATGCCGGCTGACGCTGGCCAGGCCGGCGCCTTGCGCTCCCGTCCCGCCGGCGGCGAGATGCTGGACGATACGTCGGACAGTCTCGCCGACGCCGTACGCAGCGCCAGTGCGCCCATCGGCGCCGATGCGTTGCCGGACGACGAAGCAGAACCCGAACAGCGCCGCGCCTGATCGCGGCCGACTTCTTGCCGCGCCCGCGCCGGGCGCGAGACCTGACATTTTGAGGTTGTTTTGACAGATATCCACGATATTGAATCGTCCGCGCCTGCCGTGCAGGCCGCGCGTGCCGACGATACGCCGGAGCAGGACGCTCCCGCCGCGGGCGGTGACGAGCGTCCCCGCCGCGGCCTGCGGCGCGGCCCGCGCAGCCTGATCGCGCGGCGTCGCGCGGCGGCCAAGTCGAAAGGCGCCGATGGTGAGCCGCAGGGCGGCGAAGGCGCGGATCCGCAGCCGGCCGAGGTCGCTGAAGCTCAACCCGCACGCGCGCCACGCAAGGAAGGTGCGGCCCGGGGCGGCCGCAAGCCGGCCGGCAAGCGGGAAGGCGCGGCCAAAGGTGCGCAGGGTGGGCAAGGGCGGCGCGGCGGTTCGGCGAAGGCCGATGGCGGCGCGGCGAAGGCGGACGGCGACGCGGCGTCGCAGGACGATCTGTTCGCGTACGTGACGTCGCCGGCATTCGACGCGGACAACTCGGCAGGCGGTAGCGGCGTGCGTGCGCCGATGCTGCGCCGCGGGCGCGCACAGCCGGCTAACAAGCGCGTGCTGTCGCCGGACGACGATGCGCCGAAGCTGCACAAGGTGCTCGCTGAAGCCGGCATGGGCTCGCGCCGCGAAATGGAAGAGCTGATCGTCGCCGGCCGCGTGTCGGTGAACGGTGAGCCGGCGCACATCGGCCAGCGCATCATGCCGACCGACCAGGTTCGCATCAACGGCAAGCCGGTCAAGCGCAAGCTCCCGAACAAGCCGCCGCGCGTGCTGCTGTACCACAAGCCGACGGGCGAAATCGTCAGTCACGCGGATCCGGAGGGCCGTCCGTCGGTGTTCGACCGCCTGCCGCCGATGAAGACGGCGAAATGGCTCGCGGTCGGGCGCCTCGACTTCAATACCGAAGGTCTGCTGATGCTGACGACGTCCGGCGATCTCGCGAACCGCTTCATGCACCCGCGCTACAGCGTCGAGCGCGAGTATGCGGTGCGCGTCGTCGGCGAGCTGTCCGAAGGGATGCGGCAGAAGCTGCTGCATGGCGTCGAGCTCGATGACGGTCCGGCGAACTTCCTGCGCATTCGCGACGGCGGCGGCGAAGGAACGAACCACTGGTACCACGTCGCGCTGGCCGAAGGCCGTAACCGTGAAGTGCGCCGGATGTTCGAGGCGGCCGGCCTGATGGTGAGCCGCCTGATCCGTACGCGCCATGGCCCGATCGCGCTGCCGCGCGGCCTCAAGCGCGGCCGCTGGGAAGAGCTGGACGAGGCGCAAGTGCGCAAGCTGATGGCGACCGTCGGCCTGAAGGCGCCGACCGAAGAGAAGGGCAAACGCGGTAGCGGCGGGCAAAGCGAGCGCCGCCAGCCGGATCCGATGCAGACGTCGATGGGCTTCATCAGCCGAGAGCCGGTGCTGACCACGCATGGCCAGCTCGATCAGCCGCGTCGCGGTGGGGGCCGCCGCGGCGGCGCGGGCCTGCCGGGCCTGAGCGGCTATGGCAGCCTGCCGGTTTCGCCGTCGGGTTATGGCAATCGTGCGGGCGGCGGCCGCGATGTCGATGGCAATCGCGCGTCGTACGGCTCGGGTCCGAAGCGCGAAGGCGCGGGCGGCGGCAAGCGCGGTGGCGGCAAGGGCGGCAACCGCAACCCGAACGGCAATCGCGCCGACGGCGGCGGCAATGGCGGCGCGCGCGGCGGCCAGCGTCCGCAGCGCAATCGCTCGCGCGGCCGCTGAGCGTGCGCGGCCGGCGGCGTAACGCCGCCGGTGCCGGGATGCCGGCGAAATCGGCATCGGTCCGGTTGCGCCGGCGCCTCGCGCTGCGGCTGTTTGTCGTCGTTTGCTTTCGGCTGGATATATCGCGTTGCCGGACTGAATCGCTTCGGCGCGCCGTCCGGTTAGCATTTTTGGTCGGTAGAGGCCGGATAGACGCTGCTTTTACCGGCTGGCTTGGCGTTTGCGCCAAAAATCGCTATAATCGCGGAGTCGCTGGGCGTACGGATTCAATGTGCGGCTCAGGTGCGACCACCAGTAAGAAGATGGGCGTTCCGCCCATTTTTTTTTGCTGAAACGGTTAGGCATCTCGGGTAGCGCTTCCTGCGCCGGCTAAGGCGCGCGCCCGCGGGTGAATCGCGAGCGGCGGGCGCGAACACCTGAGAGGACACTGTGCAACTGACGGAACTGATAGAAACCACGGTCACCGGGCTCGGCTACGAGCTGGTGGATCTCGAGCGCACCGGGCGCGGCATGCTTTGCATCTATATCGATCAGCCTGCCGGCATCTCGCTCGAAGATTGCGAAAAGGTCACACGTCAGCTCCAGCACGTCTTGACGGTCGAAAACATCGATTACGAACGGCTCGAAGTCTCGTCCCCGGGGCTCGACCGCCCGTTGAAGAAGCTGGCCGACTTCGAGCGCTTCGCCGGCAGCGAAGTTTCCGTGACCTTGAAAAAGCCGCTGGACGGGCGCAAGACGTTCCGGGGCATTCTGCACGCGCCGAACGGCGAAACGATCGGTTTGGAATTTGAGAGGAAGAAGGGCGAGGCCGCCATGCTGGATTTCACGCTGGCCGATATCGACAAAGCCCGCCTGATTCCGCAAGTTGACTTTAGGAGCCGCAAATAATGAGTCGCGAAGTGTTGATGCTGGTGGATGCGCTGGCGCGCGAGAAAAACGTCGACAAGGATGTGGTGCTGGGCGCCCTCGAGGCTGCGCTCGCGTCCGCTTCCAAGAAGCTGTTCGACGAAGGCGCCGAAATCCGCGTCCATATCGATCGCGAAAGCGGCGAGCACGAAACCTTCCGTCGCTGGCTCGTCGTGCCCGACGAGGCAGGCTTGCAGGAGCCGGATCGCGAGATCCTGCTGTTCGAGGCGCGTGAGCAGAAGCCCGACGTCGAAGTCGGCGAATTCATCGAGGAGCCGGTGCCGTCGATCGAGTTCGGCCGTATCGGCGCGCAGGCCGCCAAGCAGGTGATCCTGCAGAAGGTGCGCGATGCCGAGCGCGAGCAGATCCTGAACGACTACCTCGAGCGCGGTGAAAAGATCATGACGGGCACGGTGAAGCGCCTCGACAAGGGCAACTTCATCGTCGAATCGGGCCGCGTCGAGGCGCTGCTGCGCCGCGACCAGCTGATTCCGAAGGAAAACCTGCGCGTGGGCGACCGCGTGCGTGCATACATCGCGAAGGTCGACCGCACCGCCCGCGGCCCGCAGATCGAGCTCTCGCGCACGGCGCCCGAGTTCCTGATGAAGCTGTTCGAGATGGAAGTGCCGGAAATCGAGCAGGGCCTGCTCGAGATCAAGGCAGCCGCTCGCGATCCGGGCGTGCGCGCGAAGATCGGCGTGATTGCCTACGACAAGCGGATCGACCCGATCGGCACGTGCGTCGGCATCCGCGGTTCGCGCGTGCAGGCCGTGCGCAATGAGCTCGGTGGCGAAAACATCGACATCGTGCTATGGTCCGAGGATCCCGCCCAGTTCGTGATCGGCGCGCTCGCGCCGGCAGCCGTCCAGTCGATCGTCGTCGATGAAGAAAAGCATTCGATGGACGTCGTCGTCGACGAGAACGAGCTGGCTGTCGCGATCGGCCGCAGCGGTCAGAACGTTCGCCTTGCCGGCGAGCTGACCGGCTGGCAGATCAACATCATGACGCCGGACGAATCCGCCCTGAAGCAGGGTGAAGAGCGCGATCGGCTGCGTGCGCTGTTCATGGCGCGTCTCGACGTCGACGAAGAAGTCGCCGACATCCTGATCGACGAAGGCTTCACGAGTCTTGAAGAAATCGCTTACGTGCCGCTCAACGAAATGCTGGAGATTGAGGCGTTCGACGAGGATACCGTGCACGAGCTGCGCAACCGCGCACGCGACGCGCTGCTGACGATGGCGATCGCGAACGAAGAAAAGGTCGAAAACGCAGCGCTGGATCTGAAGAGCCTCGACGGCATCACGCCGGAGTTGCTCACGAAGCTGGCCGAGCACGGCGTGCAGACGCGCGACGATCTCGCCGAGCTGGCTGTGGATGAACTGGTCGACATGACCGGGATGGAAGAGGATGCCGCTAAGGCGTTGATCATGAAAGCACGTGAACATTGGTTCCAGTGAGAAATGACCATGGCGCACTGATTTGATGGCGGCCGTATGGCCTGACCCGATGCTAACCGCAAGGAATCGGTCCTTGCACTAAGAGGAATGAATGGCGAGTAACAACGTAGCCCAATTTGCCGCGGAACTGAAAATGCCTGCTGGTGTGCTGCTCGAACAGCTGCAGGCAGCGGGCGTCCAGAAAGCGAGTGAAGACGATGCGCTGTCCGAGTCGGACAAGGCGCGTCTGCTCGATCATTTGCGCAAGTCGCACGGCGCAACCGACGGCGACAAGCGCAAGATCACGCTGACCCGCAAGCATACGTCGGAGATCAAGCAGTCTGACGCGACGGGCAAGGCTCGCACCATTCAGGTCGAGGTCCGCAAGAAGCGTACGTTCGTCAAGCGCGACGACGTGGCCGAAGGTGCGGAACAGGGTCAGGCGCAGGTCGCCGAAGCGGACGACGATGCGGAACTGAAGCGTCGCGAGGAAGAGGCGCGCCGCGAGGCCGAGCTGCTGGAAAAGCAGGCGCAGGAACTGCGCGAGCGCCAGGAGCGCCTCGAGCGCGAGGAAGCCGAACGCCGCGCCCGCGAGGAAGCGGCCGAAGCCGAGCGCCGTCGTGCCGAGGAAGAGGCGGCGGCGAAGCGTGCAGCAGTCGAAGCGGCGGCAAAGCAGGCAGCGGCGCAGCAAGCCGCCGAGGCACAGCAGGAAACCGCCAGTGCGCAGTCCGCGCAGGATGAGGCGCGCGCTGCCGCCGAACGTGCGGCACAGCGCGAAGCGGCGAAGAAGGCTGAGGATGCGGCCCGCGAGGCGGCGGACAAGGCGCGCGCCGAGCAGGAAGAGATCAGCAAGCGTCGCGCGGCGGCGGAAGCCGAAGCACGCGCGATTCGCGAAATGATGAACACGCCGCGCAAGGCCGTGGTCAAGGCAGTCGAGCCGCCGAAGCCGGTGGAGCCGCCGAAGCCGGCCGAAGCGAAGGGCACGCTGCACAAGCCGGCCAAGCCGGCCGGCGCGGCTGCGCAGGCGCGTCCCGCGGTGAAGAAGCCGGCCGGCGCAGCGCCGGCAACTACCCAGGCGCCGGCAGGCGCGGGCGACCGCAACAAGAAGCCGGGCGGCGGCAAGGGCGGCTGGCAGGACGACGCAGCGAAGCGCCGCGGTATCAAGACGCGTGGCGATTCGAGCGGCGGCGTCGACCGCGGCTGGCGCGGCGGCCCGAAGGGTCGCGGCCGTCACCAGGACAGCGCGTCGACGTTCCAGGCGCCGACCGAGCCGATCGTGCGTGAAGTGCACGTGCCGGAAACTATCTCCGTTGCCGATCTCGCGCACAAGATGTCGATCAAGGCCTCTGAAGTCATCAAGGTGATGATGAAGATGGGCCAGATGGTCACGATCAACCAGGTGCTCGACCAGGAAACGGCGATGATCGTCGTCGAGGAACTGGGCCACCGCGCGGTTGCCGCGAAGCTGGACGACCCGGAAGCGCTGCTGGTCGAAGGCGAGACCAGCTCCGATGCGGAGCAACTGCCGCGTCCGCCGGTCGTCACGGTGATGGGTCACGTCGACCACGGCAAGACCTCGCTGCTCGACCACATCCGCCGCGCGAAGGTTGCAGCAGGCGAAGCGGGCGGTATTACGCAGCATATCGGCGCATACCACGTCGAGACGCCGCGCGGCGTCATTACGTTCCTCGATACGCCGGGTCACGAGGCGTTCACGGCAATGCGTGCTCGCGGCGCGAAGGCGACCGACATCGTGGTGCTGGTGGTGGCGGCCGACGACGGCGTGATGCCGCAGACGAAGGAGGCAATCGCTCACGCGAAGGCCGGTGGCGTGCCGATCGTCGTGGCGATCAACAAGATCGACAAGCCGGAAGCGAACCCTGATCGCGTCAAGCAGGAACTGGTCGCCGAAGGCGTCGTGCCGGAAGAGTACGGCGGCGATTCGCCGTTCGTGCCGGTATCGGCGAAGACGGGCGCCGGCATCGACGACCTGCTCGAGAACGTGCTGCTGCAAGCCGAAGTGCTGGAACTGAAGGCACCGGTCGAGGCGCCGGCCAAGGGCATCGTGATCGAAGCGAAGCTGGACAAGGGCAAGGGCCCGGTCGCGACGATCCTCGTGCAGTCCGGTACGCTGAACCGCGGCGACATCGTGCTCGCAGGCACGGCTTACGGTCGCGTGCGTGCGATGCTCGACGAGAACGGCAAGCCGACGAAGGAAGCAGGCCCGTCGATCCCGGTCGAAATTCAGGGTCTGTCGGAAGTGCCGGGTGCGGGCGAGGAAGTGATCGTGCTGCCGGACGAGCGCAAGGCGCGCGAAATTGCGCTGTTCCGTCAGGGCAAGTTCCGCGACGTCAAGCTGGCGAAGCAGCAGGCCGCGAAGCTGGAAAGCATGCTCGAGCAGATGGGCGAAGGCGAAGTGCAGAACCTGCCGCTCATCATCAAGGCGGATGTGCAGGGCTCGCAGGAAGCGCTCGTGCAGTCGCTGCTCAAGCTGTCGACCGACGAAGTGCGCGTGCAGATCGTGCACAGCGCGGTGGGCGGCATCAGCGAAAACGACGTCAACCTGGCAACGGCCTCGAAGGCGGTCATCATCGGCTTCAACACGCGTGCGGACGCACAGGCGCGCAAGCTGGCCGAAGCGAACGGTATCGACATCCGTTACTACAACATCATCTACGACGCAGTGGATGAGGTGAAGGCAGCGATGTCGGGCATGCTGGCGCCGGAGAAGCGCGAAGTGATCACCGGCATGGTCGAAGTGCGCCAGGTGTTCAAGGTGCCGAAGATCGGTACGGTCGCCGGCTGTATGGTCACCGACGGTATCGTCAAGCGCTCGTCGTCGGTTCGCGTGCTTCGCAACAACGTCGTGATCTTCACGGGCGAACTCGAATCGCTGAAGCGCTTCAAGGACGACGTGAAGGAAGTCAAGCAAGGCTTCGAGTGCGGTATGTCGGTGAAGAACTTCAACGACATCGTCGAAGGCGATCAGTTCGAAGTCTTCGAAGTGACCGAAGTCGCACGTACGCTGTAATCGTCGCGTATCGGCTCTTGGGCGGGGCAGGCTTGGGCCTGTCCCGCCCATTTTCATGGTGGCGTGCTCGACGCGCGCCGCTTCATCCTGATAAACGGATCACGGATCGATCATGTCCAGGAAACGTACTTCCCCCAATCGCAACGTTCAGATCGCCGATCAGATTCAGCGCGATCTGTCCGAACTCATCATGCGCGAGGTCAAAGACCCGCGCATCGGTATCGTGACCATCCAGAGCGTCGAGCTGACGCCGGACTACGCGCATGCGAAGGTCTATTTCACCGCGCTCACCGGCGATCCGGACAAGACGCAGGCAGCGTTGAATCATGCGTCGGGTCACCTGCACAATCTGCTGTTCAAGCGCCTGCACATCCATACGGTGCCGACGCTGCATTTCCATTACGACCAGACGATCGAGAAGGCCGTCGAAATGTCGCGCCTGATCAAGGAAGCCAACTCGACGCGCGCGAAGGACGACGACGAAGCCGACGCACCCGCGAAGGACGATTGAGCGCGCACCCCATGACGACTGCAGCTTCCCAGCGCCCGCGCGTGCCGCGCCGCGCGCTGGACGGTGTTCTCCTGCTCGACAAGCCGGTCGGCCTGTCGAGCAATGACGCATTGATTCGCGCGAAGCGCCTGCTGCTCGCGAAAAAGGCCGGCCATACCGGTACGCTCGATCCGCTGGCGTCGGGACTGTTGCCGCTGTGCTTCGGCGAAGCGACGAAGTTCTCGCAGGACCTGCTGGAAGCGGACAAGACCTACGAAGCGACGATGCGTCTCGGCGTGCGTACGGCGACCGGCGATGCCGAAGGCGACGTGCTCGACACGCGCGCCGTCCAATGCGATCGCGCGGCCGTGGAAGCGGCACTCGCGCGTTTTATCGGCGAGATCGTGCAGGTGCCGCCGATGTATTCGGCGCTCAAGCGCGACGGCAAGCCGCTGTACGAATATGCGCGCGCCGGCCAGACGGTTGAACGGGAAGGGCGCAACGTGACGATCCATGCGCTCGACCTGGTCGCTTGCGAACTGCCGGATGTGACGTTTCGCGTGACGTGCAGCAAGGGCACTTACGTGCGCACGCTCGCGGAAGATCTCGGTGAGGCGCTCGGCTGCGGCGCGCATTTGACGATGCTGCGCCGGACGGGCGTCGGCGCGCTCACGCTCGAGCACGCGGTGACGCTCGATGCGCTGTCCGACGCTGCCGAAGCGGCGCGCGACGCGTGGCTCCAGCCGGTCGACGCGTTGCTGTCGACGTTTCCGCGCGTGCAGCTCGACGAAGCCAGCGCGAAGCGGTTTCTGCATGGCCAGCGCTTGCCGCTGTCGGCACTCGATCCGATCGACGCGACCGACGGCGCGCGCGTGCGCGTGTACGACGCACAGCGACTGCTCGGCGTTGCTCGCAAGGCGAACGGCGTGCTCGCCCCCGAGCGGCTCGTGGTGACGGCTGCGTGACGCACGGCGCACAGGCGCCGTCGCGAACGAGAAAAAAGAAAGCCCGGTCGAGACCGGGCTTTTTGTTGCACGCGCGTACGAGCGTGACGGCTCAGTGTGCCGCCGACGCGGCCGCACCCGCATCGCCGCCGCCGGCGCGTTCCGGTTTCGTGATCCAGATCAGTCCGATCAGCAGCACGAAGATCGCCGCCGAGATATAGAACAGATCGTTCACGCCCAGTTGCGCAGCCTGCTGCGTGGCCATGTTGTTGATGAGGCCGTGCGCCTGGTCACGCGTCAGTCCGAGGTTGCCCATTTGCGTGACGGCCTGGTTGAACGTCGGGTTGTACGGGTTGGCCTGTTCGACCAGTTGGGCGTGATGGAAGTTGTTTCGGTGATCCCACGCGGTCTGGAAGATCGACGTGCCTATGCCGCCGCACATGATCCGCACGAAGTTCGAAAGGCCCGATGCCGCGGGAATGCGGTGACCGGGCAGCCCGGACAACGTGATCGACACGAGCGGGATGAAGAAGCCGGCCATCGCGATGCCTTGCACGAGCGTCGGCAGCGTCAGGGACCACTCGTCGACGCCTGTCGTGTAGCGCGAGCGCATCCAGAAACACAGCGCGAACGTCAGAAACGCGGCGGTCGCGATGTAGCGCGGATCCGTGCGCGGCAGGAACTTGCCGGTCAGCGGCGACAGCAGGATCGCGAACAGCCCGACCGGCGCCATGACCAGGCCCGCATCGGTTGCCGTGTAGCCGATCTGGGTCTGCAGCCACAGCGGCAGCAGCACCAGGTTGCCGAAGTAGAGCCCGTAGCCGACCGCGAGCGCGATCGTGCCGCCTGTGAAGTTGCGCATCCGGAACAGCGACAGGTCGACGACCGGGTGTTCCGCAGTCAGTTCCCAGACCACGAAGAACGCGAACGACACGACCGCGATCAGTGCCAGCACGATGATCGTCGTCGACGCGAACCAGTCGAGATCCTTGCCCTTGTCGAGCATGATCTGCAGCGAGCCGACCCACAGCACGAGCAGTGCGAGGCCGACGCCGTCGATCGGCGCGCGGCGTACGGTCGATTCGCGCGAGCGATAGATCGACCACGTCGCGAGTGCGGCGGCGATGCCGACCGGGATGTTCACGTAGAAGATCCACGGCCACGAATAGTTGTCGGAGATCCAGCCGCCGAGAATCGGCCCGGCGACCGGTGCGATCAGTGTCGTCATGGACCACAGCGCGAGCGCCATCGGCGCTTTTGCGCGTGGATAGCTCGACAGCAGCAGCGATTGCGACAGCGGAATCATCGGTCCGGCGACCGCGCCCTGAAGCACCCGCGACCCGAGCAGGAACGGCAAGCTCGGCGCAAGCCCGCACATCCACGACGAGATGACAAACAGGATGATCGACGCGAGGAACAGGCGCACCTGTCCGAAGCGGTCGGTCAGCCAGCCCGTCAGCGGCACGGAGATCGCGTTCGCGACCGCGAACGACGTGATGACCCACGTGCCCTGGTCGGACGACACGCCGAGGTCGCCCGAGATGGTCGGGATCGCGACGTTCGCGATGGACGTGTCGAGCACGTTCATGAACACCGCGAGCGATACCGCGATCGTCCCGAGCACGAGTTGCCCGCCTTGCAGCGGCGGGTGGGAGACAGGAGCCTGTGCCATGTCGGTAAATTTCCGGAGTCGGAACCGTTACATCATCTTGGCGGCGGTGTTCGACTTCGCCGCGGCCGGCGCCGGCGCGTTGCCGCCGGCGTTCTCTGCAATGATGCGCGCGATCTCGGCGTCGGCTTCATCACCGTACTTTGCGAACACGTTGGTCTCGTAGACCGTGTTCTGCGCGTTGGCAAGCTGGTCGCCGCGCTCGTCCTTGATGTCGACGTCGACCTGCATCGACAGGCCGATGCGCAGCGGGTGCTTCTCGAGGTCCTTCGGATCGATCTCGATACGCACCGGCAGGCGCTGCACGACCTTGATCCAGTTGCCCGTTGCGTTCTGCGCCGGCAGCAGCGAGAACGCCGAGCCCGTGCCGGCCGAGAAGCCGACGACCTTGCCGTGATAGACGGCCGACGAGCCGTAGATGTCAGCCGTCAATTCGACCGGCTGGCCGATGCGCATGTGCTTGAGCTGGACTTCCTTGAAGTTCGCGTCGACCCACACCGCGTTCAGCGGCACGACCGACATCAGCGGGTTGCCCGGCGACACGCGCTGGCCGACCTGCACCGAGCGCTTCGCGACGTAGCCGGTGACCGGCGCCGGCAGCACGTTGCGCGCATTCGCGAGGTAGGCGTCGCGAACCTTCGCCGCCGCGGCCATCACGTTCGGGTGCGATGCAATCGTCGTGTTCGCAGTCAATGCGCGGTTCGATGCGAGCTGTTGCTGGGCCGCGTCGACCGACGCTTGCGCGGCGCGCACCGCGTCGCGTGCATGGGAAATTTCTTCCTGCGACACAGCGCCCGTCTGCGCGACGGCCAAACGGCGGCGCAGGTCGTCCTGCGCCTTCGACAGATCGGACTGGCGCAGCGCCACCTGGGCACGGTACTGGTCGTCGTTGACGAACAGGCCGCGCACCTGGCGCACCGTCTGTGCGAGATTCGCTTCGGCCTGCTGAAGCGCGACCTGTGAATCCGCCGGATCGAGCACGACGAGCGGATCGCCGGCCTTGACCGTTTGCGTGTCGTCCGCCTTCACGGCGATCACGGTACCCGTGACCTGCGGCGTGATCTGCACGACGTTGCCGTTCACGTAGGCATCGTCCGTTTCTTCATGGAAGCGGGCGACGAGGAAGTAGTACAGACCGTACGCGATGGCGGCGATCACGATAACCGCGATCAGCAGCGTCATCATCCGCTTGCGCTTTCCGTTGTTCTGCGGCTGTGCGCTGGCAGCGTTTTGTTGAGGGTCGCTCATGGCGATTTTCTCCGTCCGTTATTTCGAGTGTCTGCGTAGTGGTGGCGCCGAATCAGTTGGCGGCCTGTTTGGTCTGCTTGTCGGCGTCGGGAGCGGCGAGCCGCGTGCCCGTCGCGTCGAACCCGCCGCCGAGCGCCTTGATCAGCGCGAGCTGCATGTCGCGCCGGCGCATCTTCAGGTTGGTCACGGTCTGCTCCGCCGCGAGGCGGTTGCTGTCCGCGGTCAGCACCTGCAACTGCGGCGACAGGCCGGCCTTGTAGCGAATCACGGCGAGATCGTACGCACGCGTCGACGCGTCGAGCGCACGCTGCGCGTCGTCCATCTGGCGATCGACCGCCCGGATCGATGCAACCTGCGTCGCGACGTCGTTCAGCGCATTGATCAGCGTCTGGTTGTAGTTCGCGACCGACAGATCGAAGTCCGCATAGCGGCCCTTGAGCTGCGCGCGCAGCGCGCCCGCGTCGAAGATCGGCAGGTGGATGGCCGGGCCGAACTGCGCCTGACGGCTCGCGAAGTTCAGGAATTTGCCCCAGCCGAACGCATCGAAGCCGAAACCGGCCGCGAGGTTCACATCCGGGAAGAACTCGGCCTTCGCTTCCTTCACGTCGTGCAGCGCGGCCTCGACCTGCCAGCGCGCGGCAACGATGTCGGGGCGGCGCGACACGAGGTCGGCGGGAAGGTTGCCGGGCAGCGCGATTTCGCCGGTCGGATTCATCACCGGCGCGGCGATCTGCAGCCCGCGGTCGGGCCCCTTGCCAAGCAGCGCGGCGAGCTGATAGCGCACGGTCGTGATCTGACCGTCGAGGTCGGACAGCGATGCCTGCGTGGTGGCGATGTTGCCGCGCGCGGTCTGTCGTTCGACGTTGGTGTCGAGCCCGGCGGATACGCGGCCATCCGTGATCTTGCCGACCGTCTGCCGGTTGGTGATCTCGCGTTGCGCAATGTCGCGCAGCGCATAGAGTTGAGCGAGCGAGTTGTAGGTGCGGGCGACCGACGATGCGAGCGTAATGCGCGCCTGCTGCATGTCGGCTTCGGCGGCCTTTTCCTGCGATACCGCGGTATGCAGCCGCTCGCGGTTCTTGCCCCAGAGGTCGAGATCCCAGGACGCGCTCGCGAGCGCGTTGTTCTCGCTGTACCACTGGCCGCCGTACGGCGGAGGGAACAGCGCGTTCGACGAATACAGCTCGCGCGTCCAGGAGTAGCTCGCTTCGGCCTTCGGCATCAGGTTCGAGCGCGACGATTCGATGTACGACGACGCCTTCGCGATTCGCGCCTGCGCCTGCGCGATCGACGGATTGCCCTGAAGCGCCTCGTCGATCAGCTTCGGCAACTGCGGGTCGCCGAACTGGCTCGCCCAGTCGAGCGTCGGCCACTGGCCGCCTTGGGCGGGCAGGCTCTGAGCGGTTTCGAATTGCGACGGGGGAGCGATCTGCTTGTCGCTCTTGATGCCGATATAGTTGGCGCAGCCCGCCAGCGCCAGCGCGGCAACCGCGGCTGCGACGGCGGCGCGGCACGACCCGGCGCGCACGGACAACGGGGAGGATTTCATCGCGCTGTTCCCTGACTCGGAATGAATGATGGACACTGCAAGGATTTCCTTACATTAATCTGTCAAAAGTAATTGTTATGGCAACTATTACGTGACGCTACCGCCGGCGTTCTCGCAATAGTTGCTGAGAATGCGGCGCAGCATGCTCTTCAGAAAGCCGACTTCTTCCGGCGTAAAGCCGTCCAGCAACTCATCCAGCACGCTGCGGAATACCGGCGGCAGCCGTTCGGCAAGCGCGCGGCCTTCGTCGGTCAGTTCGAGCCGAACGACCCGCCGGTCCTCGATGCTGCGCACGCGGGACAGCAAGCCGCGCTTTTCGACGCGATCCAGCAACCGCGTGACCGCGCTTGCGTCGATTCCGTACTCCCGCGCAAGTTCGGCCGCCGTCGAGCACCTGCCGACCGCAATCATGAACAGCATGCTTGCCTGCGTGCCGGTGATGCCGAGTTCTTCCTGCGTGCGCTGGGTGACGAGGTTCGTCATCACCGACTTCACGCGCGACATCAGATAACCGACGCTGTCGTTCATCTGATACGCGGACAACGGCGAAACGGGCGATTGAGAAGAAGAGTCCGACATAAAACCCTGAAGCTGCAATAGTTGACTAGGCAGCATTGTAGGCGCTATTGCTTGCCGCGGCAAATGTTAATCGAACGGCTGGAGCCGCGCTCGGCGTCCGAAAATTACCTCGCGGACGTCAGGGTTTTCGCGCTCTCACGGCCGTGCACGGGCCCGATTGGTCCCGCCAACCCAAGGGCGGGGCGCCCCGGCGTGTTGCGTTGCAACGAGGCGGCGGGGCTTTCGACATTCTCACGTGCTATAATTTGCGGTTTCCAAGCTGCAACGCGCGCGCACGTGTCCCGGTGACTGACGAGCGTGCGCGTTTGCGCGTTCAACGATTTCAGGTTTCTATGACCCGCGCCCTTCGCAATATCGCCATCATCGCTCACGTCGACCACGGCAAGACCACGCTCGTCGACCAACTGCTCCGCCAGTCCGGCACCTTCCGCGAGAACCAGCAGATTGCCGAGCGGGTGATGGACTCGAACGACATCGAAAAAGAGCGCGGGATCACGATTCTCGCGAAGAACTGCGCGGTCGAATACGAAGGCACGCACATCAACATCGTCGACACGCCGGGGCACGCGGACTTCGGTGGCGAGGTGGAGCGCGTGCTGTCGATGGTCGACTCGGTGCTGCTGCTCGTCGACGCGGTCGAGGGCCCGATGCCGCAGACCCGCTTCGTCACGAAGAAGGCGCTCGCGCTCGGCCTGAAGCCGATCGTCGTCATCAACAAGATCGACCGTCCGGGTGCGCGAATCGACTGGGTCATCAACCAGACCTTCGACCTGTTCGACAAGCTCGGCGCGACCGAAGAGCAGCTTGACTTCCCGATCGTCTACGCATCGGGCCTGAACGGCTACGCGTCGCTCGATCCGGCGGCCCGCGAAGGCGACATGCGTCCGCTGTTCGAGGCGATCCTCACGCACGTGCCGGTTCGCCCGGCCGATCCGGACGCGCCGCTGCAGCTGCAGATCACGTCGCTCGATTATTCGACGTACGTCGGCCGGATCGGTGTCGGCCGCATCACGCGCGGCCGTATCAAGCCGGGCCAGCCGGTCGTCATGCGTTTCGGCCCCGAAGGCGACGTGCTGAACCGCAAGATCAACCAGGTGCTGTCGTTCAAGGGCCTGGAGCGCGTGCAGGTCGACTCGGCCGAAGCCGGCGACATCGTGTTGATCAACGGTATTGAAGACGTCGGCATCGGCGCGACCATCTGCGCGGTCGACACGCCGGAAGCGCTGCCGATGATCACCGTCGACGAGCCGACGCTGACGATGAACTTCCTCGTCAACTCGTCGCCGCTCGCCGGCCGCGAAGGCAAGTTCGTGACGAGCCGCCAGATCCGCGACCGTCTGATGAAGGAACTGAACCACAACGTCGCGCTGCGCGTGAAGGACACGGGCGACGAAACGGTGTTCGAAGTGTCGGGCCGCGGCGAACTGCACCTGACGATTCTCGTCGAGAACATGCGCCGCGAAGGCTACGAACTCGCGGTATCGCGCCCGCGCGTCGTGATGCAGGAAATCGACGGCGTGAAGCATGAGCCGTACGAACTGTTGACGGTCGACGTCGAGGACGAGCACCAGGGCGGCGTGATGGAAGAGCTGGGCCGCCGCAAGGGCGAAATGCTCGACATGGCGTCGGACGGCCGCGGCCGCACGCGCCTGGAATACCGGATCTCGGCACGCGGGCTGATCGGCTTCCAGAGCGAATTCCTGACGCTCACGCGCGGCACGGGCCTGATGAGCCACATCTTCGACTCATACGCGCCGGTCAAGGACGGTTCGGTGTTCGAGCGCCGCAACGGCGTGCTGATCTCCCAGGACGACGGCGCGGCCGTGGCCTACGCACTGTGGAAGCTGCAGGATCGCGGCCGCATGTTCGTGAAGCCGGGCGACGCGCTGTATGAGGGCATGATCATCGGCATCCACAGCCGCGACAACGACCTCGTCGTGAACCCGATCAAGGGCAAGCAGCTGACCAACGTGCGCGCGTCGGGCACCGACGAGGCCGTGCGCCTCGTGCCGCCGGTCCAGATGTCGCTCGAATACGCGGTCGAATTCATCGACGACGACGAACTCGTCGAAGTGACGCCGCAGTCGATCCGTCTGCGCAAGCGCTTCCTGAAGGAGCACGAGCGTCGCCGCGCGAGCCGCGAAGGCGCGGTCGACTAAGCATCGACCGTTCCCGTGCAGCACGGCAAAGGCCGCCTTCGGGCGGCCTTTTTTGCATTCGCGCGACGTGCGGCCGGAACGGTTGCAAAACACTGTTTCCGCCGCTGCCCGCAATCCGGCAAAACCCCGCCGCGCGGGCTTTCACGCGCATTTCGCCGTGAGCTTCGGTATCGGTTCTGTGATATGCTGCGCGCACGCAAGTTTTAGGTCCTTCCAAGCAAGACTTGATTCGCAATCCGCTAAACGGTCAGGCCGTGTCGCGGAAGGTTGAGTAACCCGCTATTTCTCGAGAAGCTCGAAGAAAGGTGAGCGTAAAATGTCAGATGTAATGAAGCAGTTTCAGCTGAACTCCTATCTGTTCGGCGGCAATGCTTCGTACGTTGAAGAACTGTACGATGCATACCTCAACAATCCGGCATCGGTGCCGGAGAACTGGCGAGAGTATTTCGACGCGCTGCAGAACGTACCTGCAACGGACGGCTCGAACGCCAATGACGTCGCTCACTTCCCGATCGTCGAATCGTTTGCCGAGCGTGCGAAGGCCAATGCCTTCATTCCGCGCGAAAGCACCAGCAATCTGGCGACCGCGCGCAAGCAGGTTCACGTCCAGTCCCTCATCAGCGCCTATCGCTTCCTCGGCTCGCAATGGGCCAATCTGGATCCGCTGAAGCGTCGCGAACGTCCCGCCATCCCCGAACTCGAACCTGCTTTCTACGACTTCTCCGAAGGCGACCTCGACCAGACCTACAGCGCGAGCAACCTGTATTTCGGTTTCGACCAGGCTTCGCTGCGCGACATCGTCAAGGGCTTGCGCGATACGTACTGCGGCACGATCGGCGCCGAGTTCATGTACATCAGCGACCCCGAGCAGAAGCGCTGGTGGCAGGAGCGCCTGGAATCGATCCGCGCGACGCCGTCGTTCTCGGCCGACAAGAAGAAGCACATCCTGAATCGCCTGACGGCGGCGGAAGGCCTCGAGCGCTATCTGCACACCAAGTACGTCGGCCAGAAGCGCTTCTCGCTCGAAGGCGGCGAAAGCTTCATCGCGGCGATGGACGAAGTCGTCCAGCACGCGGGCAAGCGCGGCGTGCAGGAAATCATCATCGGCATGGCGCACCGCGGCCGCCTGAACGTGCTCGTCAACACGCTGGGCAAGATGCCGGCTGACCTGTTCGCCGAATTCGAAGGCAAGCACGTCGACGACCTGCCGGCAGGCGACGTGAAGTACCACAAGGGTTTCTCGTCCGACGTGTCCACGGAAGGCGGCCCGGTCCACCTGTCGCTGGCGTTCAACCCGTCGCACCTCGAAATCGTGAACCCGGTCGTCGAAGGTTCCGCGAAGGCGCGGATGGACCGTCGCGGCGACGAAGACGGCCTGCAAGTGCTGCCGGTGCAGATCCACGGCGACGCGGCCTTCGCGGGCCAGGGCGTCGTGATGGAAACGCTGAACCTTGCGCAGACGCGCGGTTACGGCACGCACGGCACGCTGCACATCGTCATCAACAACCAGATCGGCTTCACGACGTCGGACCCGCGCGATGCGCGCTCGACGCTGTACTGTACCGACGTCGTCAAGATGATCGAAGCGCCGGTGCTGCACGTGAACGGCGACGATCCGGAAGCCGTCGTGCTCGCGATCCAAATCGCGATCGACTACCGGATGCAGTTCCACAAGGATGTCGTGATCGACATCGTCTGCTTCCGCAAGCTGGGTCACAACGAGCAGGACACGCCGGCCGTCACGCAGCCGCTGATGTACAAGAAGATCGCGCAGCACCCGGGCACCCGTGCGCTGTATGCCGAGAAGCTGGTGCAGCAGGGCGTGATCACCGCGGAAGACGCCGACAACTACGTGAAGGCTTACCGCAAGGCGATGGACGACGGCCACCACACCGTGGATCCGGTCCTGTCGAACTACAAGAGCAAGTACGCGGTCGACTGGGTTCCATTCCTGAACCGCAAGTGGACGGACGCAGCCGACACGGCCGTGCCGCTCGCCGAACTGAAGCGCCTCGGCGAACGCATCACGACGGTCCCGGAAAACTTCAAGGTCCACCCGCTCGTGGAGCGCGTGATCAACGACCGCCGCAACATGGCGCGCGGCGACCAGCCGCTCGACTGGGGCATGGCCGAGCACCTCGCATTCGCGTCGCTCGTCGCATCGGGCTACTCGGTGCGCCTGACGGGCCAGGACTCGGGCCGCGGCACGTTCACGCACCGTCACGCCGTGCTGCACGACCAGAACCGCGAGCGCTGGAACGACGGCACGTACGTGCCGCTGCAGAACATTGCCGACGGTCAGGCGAAGTTCACGGTGATCGACTCGGTGCTGTCGGAAGAAGCGGTGCTGGGCTTCGAATACGGTTACTCGACCGCCGAGCCGAACACGCTCGTGCTGTGGGAAGCGCAGTTCGGCGACTTCGTGAACGGCGCACAAGTCGTGATCGACCAGTTCATCTCGTCGGGCGAAGTGAAGTGGGGCCGCGTGTCGGGTCTCACGATGCTGCTGCCGCACGGCTATGAAGGCCAGGGTCCGGAACACTCGTCGACGCGTATCGAGCGTTTCCTGCAGCTGTGCGCCGATCACAACATGCAGGTCGTCCAGCCGACGACGCCGGCGCAGATTTTCCACCTGCTGCGTCGCCAGATGATCCGCCTGTTCCGCAAGCCGCTGATCGTCGCGACGCCGAAGTCGCTGCTGCGTCACAAGGAAGCGGTGTCGGACCTGTCGGAACTCGCGAAGGGTTCGTTCCAGCCGGTGCTGGGCGAGACCGACGGCGGCATCGACGCGAAGAAGGTCAAGCGCGTGCTGGTGTGCTCGGGCCGCGTGTACTACGACCTCGTCGCGCACCGCCGCGAAGCGAAGGCGAACGACGTCGCGATCATCCGTATCGAGCAGCTGTATCCGTTCGCGCACAAGCAGTTCGAAGCCGAAATGAAGAAGTACGAGAACGCGACTGAAGTGGTCTGGGTGCAGGACGAGCCGCAGAACCAGGGTCCCTGGTTCTACGTCGAGCACCACCTGAAGGAAGGCATGAAGGAAGGGCAGAAGCTGGCGTACAGCGGCCGTCCGGCTTCGGCCTCGCCGGCGGTTGGCTACTACGCGAAGCACTACGAGCAGCAGAAGGCCCTCATCGAAGGTGCGTTCGGCCGCCTGAAGAGCGCATCGATCGCGAAATAACCGACGGCAAGCGAAACGGGAAGGCGCACAGCGCTTTCCCGTCTCTTTTGGCCTGCCGCGCGCGTGGCGCGCCGCATCGGCCGAAGGAGTCGCACGAACCTCGTCACACCCCAGATTAAGCATCCAGGAAAATCACATGGCTATCGTAGAAGTCAAAGTCCCCCAGCTTTCGGAGTCGGTTTCGGAAGCGACCATGCTGCAGTGGAAGAAGAAGCCGGGCGAAGCAGTCGCGCAGGACGAAATCCTGATCGAACTCGAGACCGACAAGGTCGTGCTCGAAGTGCCGGCGCCGGCCGCGGGCGTGCTCGCGCAAGTGCTGCAGAACGACGGTGACACGGTCGTGGCCGACCAGATCATCGCGACGATCGACACCGAAGCGAAGGCGGGTGCCGCCGAAGCAGCGGCAGGCGCCGCGGAAGTGAAGCCGGCGGCAGCGCCCGCTGCGGCCGCACCGGCAGTGCAGCCGGCAGCCGCAACCGCATCGAGCTCGGCAGCCGCATCGCCGGCCGCAGCGAAGCTGCTGGCCGAGAAGGGCCTGTCGGCAGGCGACGTTGCTGGTTCGGGCCGCGACGGCCGCGTCACGAAGGGCGACGCGCTGGCCGCGGGCGCACCGAAGGCCGCGCCGGCCGCCGCACCTGCAAAGACTGCCGCTGCGAAGCCGTCGCTGCCGGAAGTGAAGGTGCCGGCATCGGCCACCACGTGGCTGAACGATCGTCCGGAACAACGCGTGCCGATGTCGCGTCTGCGTGCGCGTATCGCGGAGCGTCTGCTCGAGTCGCAGCAAACCAACGCGATCCTGACGACGTTCAACGAAGTCAACATGCAGCCGGTCATGGACCTGCGCGCGAAGTACAAGGACAAGTTCGAGAAGGAACATGGCGTGAAGCTCGGCTTCATGTCGTTCTTCGTGAAGGCGGCCGTGCACGCGCTGAAGAAGTTCCCGCTGGTGAACGCGTCGATCGACGGTAACGACATCGTCTACCACGGCTACTTCGACATCGGTATCGCGGTCGGTTCGCCGCGCGGCCTCGTCGTGCCGATCCTGCGCAATGCGGATCAGCTGAGCCTCGCCGAAATCGAGAAGAAGATCGCCGAATTCGGCCAGAAGGCGAAGGACGGCAAGCTGTCGATCGAGGAAATGACGGGCGGTACGTTCTCGATCTCGAACGGCGGCGTGTTCGGCTCGATGCTGTCGACCCCGATCATCAACCCGCCGCAGTCGGCCATCCTCGGCGTGCACGCGACGAAGGAGCGCCCGGTCGTCGAAAACGGCCAGATCGTGATCCGTCCGATCAACTACCTGGCACTGTCGTACGACCACCGGATCATCGACGGCCGCGAAGCGGTGCTGTCGCTCGTCGCGATGAAGGACGCGCTGGAAGATCCGGCACGCCTGCTGCTCGACCTGTAAGCCGAGTCTCACCGCATTGACCCTGTCGCACGTTCGCGCGCTCGCGCGAACGTGCGGACGCACAAGTAGAAAGGATTGTCATGTCCAAGGAATTTGACGTCGTCGTGATCGGGGCAGGCCCCGGCGGCTATATCGCCGCGATTCGCGCCGCGCAGCTCGGCAAGACCGTTGCCTGTATCGAGAAGTGGAAGAACCCGGCCGGCGCGCTCAAGCTCGGCGGCACCTGCCTGAACGTCGGCTGCATTCCGTCGAAGGCGCTGCTCGCGTCGTCGGAAGAGTTCGAGAACGCGTCGCATCACCTGGCCGACCACGGCATCACGGTCGACGGCGTGAAGATCGACGTCGCGAAGATGCTCGGCCGCAAGGACGCAATCGTCGAGAAGATGACGAGCGGGATCGAGTTCCTGTTCAAGAAGAACAAGATCACGTGGCTGAAGGGCCATGGCAAGTTCACCGGCAAGACCGACGCCGGCGTGCAGATCGAAGTGAGCGGCGAGGGCGAAAGCGAAGTCGTCACCGCGAAGAACGTGATCATCGCGACGGGTTCGAAGGCGCGCCACCTGCCGAACATTCCGGTCGACAACAAGATCGTGTCGGATAACGAAGGCGCGCTGACGTTCGACTCGGTGCCGAAGAAGCTCGCCGTGATCGGCGCAGGCGTGATCGGCCTCGAGCTCGGCTCGGTGTGGCGTCGTCTCGGCGCGGAAGTGACGGTGCTCGAAGCGCTGCCGGCTTTCCTCGGCGCAGCCGACGAAGCGCTCGCGAAGGAAGCGGCGAAGCTGTTCAAGAAGCAGGGCCTCGACATCCATCTCGGCGTGAAGATCGGCGACGTGAAGACGACCGCGAACGGCGTGTCGATCGCGTACACGGACAAGGACGGCAACGCGCAGACGCTCGACGCCGACCGTCTGATCGTGTCGGTTGGCCGCGTGCCGAACACCGACAATCTCGGCCTCGAGGCGATCGGCCTGAAGGCGAACGAGCGCGGCTTCATCGACGTGGACGACCACTGCCGTACGGCCGTGCCGAACGTCTACGCGATCGGCGACGTGGTGCGCGGCCCGATGCTCGCGCACAAGGCGGAAGACGAAGGCGTGCTGGTCGCGGAAGTGATCGACGGCCAGAAGCCGCACATCGACTACAACTGCATTCCGTGGGTGATCTACACGTACCCGGAAATCGCATGGGTCGGCAAGACGGAACAGCAGCTGAAGGCGGAAGGCCGCGAAATCAAGACGGGCAAGTTCCCGTTCTCGATCAACGGCCGTGCACTCGGCATGAACGCGCCGGACGGTTTCGTGAAGATGATCGCGGATGCGAAGACCGACGAACTGCTCGGCGTGCACGTGATCGCCGCGAACGCGTCGGACCTGATCGCGGAAGCCGTTGTGGCGATGGAGTTCAAGGCGGCGTCGGAAGACATCGCCCGCATCTGCCATCCGCACCCGTCGATGTCGGAAGTGATGCGCGAAGCGGCGCTCGCGGTCGACAAGCGCTCGCTGAACAGCTGAGCGCGGTATAGCGCCGGCCGGCCTTTGGCCGGCGCAGCCGTCTCATGACGAAGGCGGGCGGGGGGTTCCCGCTCGCCTTCGTTTTTTCCGGTTTGTCCCGATGAACGTCACCGAATACTACACGCGCGAATTGACCACGCGCGGCTATCAGTCCGATCCCGCCCAGCGCGCGGCCGTCGATCGCCTGCAGCGCTGCTTCGACGAGTGGGTCGACTACAAGGCACGCCGCTCGAACGCGTTCAAAAAGCTCATCAATCATCCGGATCTGCCGCGCGGCGTCTATATGTGGGGCGGCGTTGGCCGCGGCAAGAGCTTCCTGATGGACAGCTTCTACGCGGTGGTGCCCGTGCAGCGCAAGACACGCCTGCACTTCCACGAATTCATGCGCGAAGTGCACCGCGAACTCGAGGAGCTGAAAGGGCAGGCCGATCCGCTCGACGAACTCGCACGGCGCATCGCGAAGCGTTACCGGCTGATCTGTTTCGACGAATTCCACGTGTCGGACATCGCGGATGCGATGATCCTGTACCGGTTGCTCGATCGCCTGTTCAACAACGGCGTGCAGTTCGTGATGACGTCCAACTACGATCCCGACGATCTGTATCCGGATGGCCTGCATCGCGACCGCATGCTGCCGGCGATCGCGCTGATCAAACAGAAGCTCGACGTGCTGAACGTCGACGCGGGTGTCGACTATCGCCAGCGTACGCTCGCGCAGGTGCAGATGTATCACACGCCGCTCGGCGCGGACGCCGATCGCGAACTGCGTCATGCGTTCGCGAAGCTTGCCGCGGTGCCGGACGAAAGCCCGATCCTGCACATCGAGAAACGCGAACTGAAGGCGCTGCGCAAGGCAGACGGGGTCGTGTGGTTCGATTTCGCAACGCTGTGCGGCGGCCCGCGCTCGCAGAACGACTATCTGGAGCTGGCCAGCCGCTTCCACGCGATCGTGCTGTCGGAAGTGCCGCAGATGTCGCCGCGGATGGCGTCGGAAGCACGTCGCTTCACTTGGCTCATCGACGTGCTGTACGACCACAAGGTCAAGCTGCTGATGTCGGCGGCGGTGCCGGCCGAGCAGTTGTATGTCGAAGGGCCGATGGCGAACGAATTCGCGCGCACGGTCTCGCGTATCGTCGAGATGCAATCGAAGGAATACCTCGAAACACCGCGTCGCATCGTCGATACTTCGCTGACCTGATCGACGGCTCGCGCCAAGCGGCGGGCTTCAATCTTCAATTCCGGTCAAATTCCCGCGATCTCGGGGTATTTTCGGACTCGTCTTATATTCACCGGTGAGGTCAGCCGATATCGTTGCGTCATGGTTCCAAGGCTGGAGATGTCCATGACACCGTATCGAGATCTGACCGACCACGAGTGGCGCGCGGTCGCACCGCTTCTGCCCGAAATGCAGCCGCGCACCGAGTTGCGCGGCCGGCCATTGGCCAACACGCGTGCCGTTCTGAACGGCGTGCTCTGGGTTATTTATAGCGGCGCGACGTGGTCCGCAATGCCGCGTCGTTACCCGTCGTATCAAACTTGCCATCGCCGCTTCAAGGTGTGGCACGAAACCGGCACGTTGATGCAGGTGATGCGCGAACTGTATGGCGATGCCGGCGTCAACCTGTGCAACGAACTGTCGACGCGGATGCGCAAGCACGCGCAGTCGAAGGCCGCCGAAGTGAGAAGCGCTGCCGTGCCGGTATATCGAGCGCCGGGCAGCTATGCGCCGAGTGCGATGAAGCACGCAGCATGACGCCCGTTGATTCATTCAAGCGGACATCAAAGCAAAATCGGCCTGACGACATCGTCGCCGGCCGATTTTTTTATTGCGTCGTGCGCATCGATGTGCGGCGCGGAACTTACTGCGCGCGAACCCAGGTCTGAGAGCGGCCGAGCAGCGATACGCCGATGTAACCGCGCACGACCAGCTTCTGGCCGCCATCTTCCAGCGCCATCTTGCACTTGTAGACCTTGCCGTTTTCCGGGTCGAGGATATTGCCGCCGTCCCAGTGATCGCCGTCCTTCTTCATCGCCTTGATGATCGTCATGCCCTTGATGAGCTGATCCTTGCGCTCGTCCGTGCAAGCAGTGCAGCGGCGGTCGGGCGTATCGTTGGCGCCGAGGCCCTTGACGACCTTGCCCGACAGCGTACCGTCGCCGTCATCTGCGATCTGCACGAGCGCCTTGGGCTGATGCGTGTTGTCGTCGATCGTCTGCCACATGCCGACGGGGCTGTCGGCCTGGGCGAAGGCGGGTGCGGCGCAGGCGAGCAGTGCGCTTGCGGCGGCCAATGCGCGCAACGGGCGAGTCAGTTGAATCATTGTCTTCCTCCTTGTTTCATGTCGTGTTCGATGTGCCCGCACGACCGTCTGCATGGGGCGGTGGCTTGTTGCGAGCTTTGCCAGAATACGTGAAACCGCTCGTCGCGTTTGATAGAGGGGACTCTAATCGAAACGGCCCGCGAGACGCGGGCCGTTTGGTGTCCGATCAGTTGAGCTGATAGGAAAACGCGGCATTCACGCGCGGACTGCGCGACGCGCTTTCAACCGGCGCATCGCCGACCGGCTTCGCGATGTTCAGGTCGAGACTGTAGTAGCGGCTGTCGGAAAACCGTACGCCGATCCCGACGGACGATAGCCGGCTCGGCGACGGCGTGCCGGTATGCAAGTACACACGCGCCATGTCGTATGCGATATATGGCGTGATGGATTTCATGTACGTCCAGCCGGGCGTGAACGCGCGGTTGAGTTCCACCGACATTCCCCAGCCGGAGTCGCCCGATGTTTCGCCGGGCTGGTAGCCGAGCGCATAGCGTGTCGAACCGAACGAAATCTGTTCCGACGTCGGCAGCGAGTCGGGGCTGTACTGGCCGGTCAGCGAGACCGACGTGCCGATCTTGAACGGCCATTCGTTGGTCTGCGTGAACGTCGCGCCGGTGCGCACGAACGTCAGCGAGATCGGGCTGTCCACCGACGTCGTGTTCGAGCTGATCGTGACGTCCTGCGCTTTCGATGCGCCGAGAATGTTGAAGCCCTTTGCGACGTTGACGCTCAGCTTCTGCACCTGCTTGTCCGATACGCTCGTGTAGTCGAGCTGCATTTGCAGCACGCGCACTTGCGAGCGCGTATCGATGCTGTTGCCGTTGATCTTGCTCTGGTAACGGTCTTCGTTGTGCGACGCATAACCCGACACGGTGCCGAGCAGGCTGCGCTGATTGTTCAGCAACAACGGATAGGAGGCCGAAAGACCAAGCTTCTCGTTCTTGACCGTGCGCTCGACCGACGACGGGAGGCCGGGGTTGTCGGTCGGCTTGCCGCGATAGGTGCTGGCATCGAGACGTGTGACGAGTCCGCTGCTGCCGACCGGTACCGCGCCGCTGAACGCGACGTAGGTCTGCTTGTCGCGCCCGGGCGGCACCAGCGCGGAAATGCTCAACTGCTCGCCGAACGACGTCAGGCCGTTTTCGGTTGCGGTGATGAGGCCTTGCACGCCGGGGTGGTTGAAATCGATGCCGGTGCTGATGTTGAAAGCCTTGCGGTCCACCGCGAGTTCGAGTGTCGTCGCGCCGTCGGTCGTCTGCGGCGGCGGCACGTTCGCTTTCACCGTGACACCGTGCAGGAGGCCGAACGTGTTCACGTAGCGTTCGAACGTCGCGCGGCGTAGCGGCCGATCGGCCGTGATGTGCGCGGCGATCGCGCGGATCTTCGACTCCATCGCGCCGGGCTTGCCGGTGACCTTGACGTCCGACACGTAACCTTCGACCACCGTTACGCGCACGACGCCGTTCTCGAACGTCTGCGCCGGAATGAACGCGAACGACAGCGCGTAGCCGCGCTCCTGGTACAGCTTGGTCACGCCGTTCGCGGCTTCGATCAGGTCGCCGATCGTGATGTCCTTGCCGACGAGCGGCGTGAAGCGGCGCGAGATTTCTTCGAACGGTATCGATTTCACGCCTTCCACCTGAAACGTCGCCGGCGTCAGGTGACGCGACAGCAGTTCCTGAAGTTGCGGCGCCTGCGGCGCGACCTGGACGGTGACGCTCGGGCCTGTTTTCGGTGCGTTGATCTGGGGAAGGGAGTCGAGCGGATTACCCGCCGCGCGCGTTTGTCCATGTGCCGTGCCTGCTGCCGCGATGGCGAGCAGCATCATCCATCTGTCGAGTCTGGATTTCATTGTTCTTCCTCGTAGGCCTTGCTTTTTCGTCTTCTTTCTAATGCGGGCGCGCGACACCAGGGTGCCGCGCGCCGCGTACCGCATTGCCGGTTGTGTTTGTACGGCCGCGCGTCCTGCTCCGGCTGCAAAGGCGCGACCGTCCTCCTTACTTGCCAACGCTACCCAGCGTGCCCAGCAAACCCGTGACCGGCGCGAGCAGGCCCGTCGAACTTCCAGACGACGCCGAACCGGTTGCGCCGCCAACGAGTGACGTGACCGGTGCGAGCGGATTCGACGAACCGCCGGTACCCGCTGCGCCGCCGACTGCGCCCGTGACAGTATTCAGCAAACCGGTGACGGGCGCGAGAGGGTTTGCACCGCCTGCGCCGCCCGTTGCGCCGCCGAGCGCACCGGTTACCGTCGACACGAGGCCGGTGACGGGGGCGAGCGGATTGCTGCCCGAGCTGCCCGTTGCGCCGCCGACTGCGCCCGTGAGCGAACCGAGCGGCGTCGAGCCGAGGCCGGACAACAGGCCGCCGAGCGGGTTCGTCGAACCGGAACCCGACGACGGACCATTCTGGACGGTAGCCGTCGAGCCGCCGACGAGGCTCGTGATCAGGCCGGGGATCGGCGCCGCGCCATTCGGTCCGTTCGGATTCACGAGGCCGCCCGCGTTGGTCACGGTGTTGCCGACCGCGGTGACGAGTTGGCCGACGTCACCGACGAGCGGCTGATTCGACGTGCCGGCGACCTGTTTGCCCGCCGAGCTGATCGCGCCGCCGACCTGGCCCAGCAGGCCCGACACGGGCTGGCCGAGGCCGGTGGTCGTGCCGACCTGCTGTGTCAGCTGGCCCGCGGTGATCACCAGCGGCGTGATCGCGGAGCTGAGCGGTTGCGTGACTTGTTGTACGGCACCCGACGACAGCGTCGAGCCGACCGTCGTGCCGGCCGCCGACAGGCCGTTGGCTACCGTGTCGAGCACCGTGCCGACCGGCGTCGTGACCGGCGCCAGCGGTGCCAGCGGACCCGTGCCGAGCGCCTTGACCGTGGAGCTCAAGCCGGACACCGTGTTGCTCGTCGCGCCGACGACATTGCCCAGGCCGGCGACCGTCGTGCCGACGGGATCCTTGATCGAGCCGGTCTGCCCCAGCCCGTTGCTCAGCGCATCGGCGGCCGCGTTGATGATCGTGCCGGTGCTCGACACGGTGCTGCCGACGCCCTTCGTCAGGCCGTCGCCGAGACCGGGCAGGCTCACGTTGCCGATGGTGCTGCCGAGATCGGTTGCGGTCTGGCCGAGCGTGCTGACGGCGCCTTTGGTGCCGGACGTCGAGCCGCTGGTGCCGCTCGTTCCGCTGGTACCGCTCGTGCCACTGGTACCGCTCGTGCCGCTGGTGCTGCCGCTCGGCGGTGCGCTGACGCTGTTGCCGCCGCACGCGGCGAGCAGGCAGGCCGTCGCCAACACGGTAAGGGGTACGCGCCATTGGCGCAGGGCGGTCGTCGTGATGGAACGCTGGGACATGATGGACTCCTCGCTGTCTTTTCGATGAATGGATGTCGGATTACTTGTGCGTGCCGCCGAGCAAGCCGCCGATCAGCGACGTGACAGGCGCGAGCAGGTTCGTGCCGGAGCCGGAGCTCGTCACGGCGCCCGTACCGCCGCTCAGTGCCGGCGCGCCCACCGTGCCGGTGCCTGCGGGGATCGGCGCGGCGATCGGATTGCCGCCGCCCGTTACGCTGCCGAGTGCGCCGGTAACCGCAGAGACGAGACCCGTAACCGGGGCGAGCGGGCCGCCGCTGCCGCCTGCCGCGCCGCCGAGTGCGCCGGTCACGGTAGAGACGAGGCCGGTGACGGGGGCGAGCGGGCCGCCGCTGCCGCCTGCCGCGCCGCCGAGTGCGCCGGTCACGGTGGAGACGAGGCCGGTGACGGGGGCGAGCGGGCCGCCGCTCGTGCCGCCCGCCGCGCCGCCGAGTGCGCCGGTCACGGTGGAGACGAGGCCGGTGACGGGGGCGAGCGGGCCGCCGCTCGTGCCGCCTGCTACGCCGCCCAGCCCGCCCACGGTGCCGAGGAGGCCTGTGAGCGGCGCGAGCGGATTCGTCACGCCACCGGTGCCGCCGGTAAGCAACCCGCCGACGGATTTCACGGTATTGCCGGCCGACGAGACGGTGTTGCCGAGGCCGGTCGTGACGGGGTTGCCACCCGTCGATGCGATGAGCGCGCCGCCCTGGTTCAGGCCGTTGCCGATCGTGCCGAGCAGCGTATTGACCGGAGCGCCGAGACCGGTGGCCGTTCCGATCGTTTGCGTCGTCTGACCGACCATCGTCGTAATGGGCGTGATTGCCGAGCTGACCGTTTGCGTGACCTGCTGGATCGGGCCGGTCGACAGCACGTTGGAAAGCGTGGTGCCGCCGTTCGATACCGCGCTGCCGACCTGGGTGACCAGGCCGCCGACGGCGCCGGTGACGGGCGCGAGCGGCGACAGCGGGCCGGTGCCGAGGCTCGTGACGAGGTTGCCGGTCTGCGTCACTGCGCCGCCGAGCTGGTTCACGACGCCGCCCGTGCTGGCGACGGTGACGCCGACCGGGTCTTTCGTCGCGCCGAGTTGACCGAGACCGCTGCCGACGCCGTTGCCAAGTGCCGTGACTGCGCCGCCGACGCTTTGCACGATGCCGCCTGCCGCCTGCGTCGTGCCCGGGTTCACGCCCGGCAGCGACTGGCCGGCGATCAGGGTGCCGACGCCCGACACGGTGCCGCCGATATCCGTGATGAGATTGCTGCTCTTTGCGATGACGGTACCCACGGGATTCGCCGACACGCCGGACGTACCGCTCGTGCCGCTGGAAGTACCACTGGAAGTACCGCTGGACGTTCCACTCGTCGAGCCGCTCGTGCTGCCGCTAGTCGACCCGCTCGTCGAGCCGCTGGTGCTGCCCGACGTGCCGCCGCTCGTCGAGCCGGACGTGCCGCCCGAGGTACCGCCGCCCGACGTGGAGATGGAGTCGCCGCCGCCGGAGCTCGAGCCGCCGCTGAGACCCTTGCTGATTGAACCGGAACCGCCGCACGCGGAGAGGGAAAGCATGGCTGCCACGGTGGCCGCGATCATAGTCGTCCGGAGCGTGCCATGAGGGATAACCTGAATGTCCATTTCGTCCTCGCATTGAAGCTGATGTTGTGTTGAGTGATGCGAGGATTACTCTGCAACTGTCGTGCCATTTCGACGGTCGCTGGTTCGGCGATTGGTTTTAAACGCGCCAATTCCTTGTCGGAAAAGGAGTTTGCGGCAGTCGAAAGATTGTTGAAACTGTTTAAGAGCCGTCAAATGAGAACGGTTTCGCTCGTTTCGTAACGTAACGTCACAACATTGGCGTTACGCGTGCGGCGTAACGTGGTTGGGGCGCCGCACAGCCGACCGGGCGGATTGTTTTACTGGTGGATTAGGTATGCGCATCTAACCTATCGTAAATCCTATGTGTAAGGCGTACCGAAACGCCGTACAAATACGTTGTGCTCCCGGAAAGTTTTTCGGTCCCGATTCAAAAGAGGTTGGAAAGTAAATTGGATCGGATATAGAATCCGGGGGCAGATGTAAGCAAATGTACGGTGTGGTACAAGACGTTCGAGGAGGCTCACTATCGCGAATGTTAACTTGCATCAAATATTGATACATACCCCTCGGGGTGACATATAAAGAAAGCGCACCCGGTTGTCGTTGCATCTGATGTGACGAACGACGTGGGGCAAGGGCCGGATATGCGGGGATGTAGAACGTATAAAAGGCCAAAGAATGTACATACAGGCACGAGGAATAAAATGAAAGCACTCATCAAGCGCTTCCTGAAGGAAGAAGACGGGGTTACCGCGATCGAGTATGGGTTGATTGCGGGGCTGATCGCGGTGGCCATCATCGCAAGCGTCTCCACGATCGGTACCAATCTGGGAACGATGTTCTCGACAATCTCAAGCTGCGTAACCACACCTGCTACCTGTAAGGCCAGCTGATCTTGCTATCCGTTGGGATAGGCAGCCAACGCATTCCGTGCGCTGCCTACCCGCTAGCAGTCGCTCGTGGTCATGGCGCATCTATTGTTTACCGGGATTTTCCTGGTATGGGCTACGCTCGTCGGGGCCAGTGATATTCGCTATCGGCGCATTCCGAATGCGCTCGTTATTGCGGGTTTGGCCGGTGCATTGACCGGCGCGGCCATCAGTGGAAATCCGTTCGGGGTGACCATGGGTCAGTCAATGATCGGCGCGTTTGTCGGCCTAGTCTGCTTCTCCCTTTTTTTTGCATTACGTGTAATGGGCGCTGCCGACGTCAAGGTATTCGCGGTGCTCGGGGCCTGGTGCGGTGTGCAAGCGTTGCCGTGGTTGTGGCTCATCGCAAGCGTAGCAGCGGCTTTCCATGCGCTGTCGGTAATGGTTTTGTCACGAACTTCAATTTCGGCGCTATGCAAGCGCGATACGCCGGCGATGACGCTTGGGGGCCGCCGAGCGACGCCTTACGCAGCGTTACTCGTGATGCCGGCCGTCGTTTGGCTTCTACATCTTACGCACGTGAGGGGAGTGTGATGGCTCGGTGGACGCAAGCACGCCAGTCGCCCGCATGGCGGCGTCAACGGGGAGCGGCGGCTATCGAGTTCGCGTTTGTATTTCCGTTGTTCTTCCTCATCTTTTACGCGATCGTCACCTTCGGGATGATTTTCATCATCCAGCAAAGCCTGACATTCGCGGCGACCGAAGGTGCGCGTGCCGCGTTGAATTACACGTCCGCGCCGTGTGACCGGCTCCAGGTCAATGCCCGAAATGCCGTGTCGCGAGCGCTGGCCGGCGTGCCGTGGGCGCAGAACGTCGGTTTTGCTGCGCAGGTTTCCACATCGGTGCCGGCGCCCGCTACGACACCCGGCGTCACTTGCAGCGGAACGTTCACTTCGACTTCGACGTCGTCATTCAACGTGATGGTGACGACGAGCTATTCATACGCGGCAAATCCGTTGATCCCGTGGATATTCATTTTCAGTGCGCCGCAGTTGCAGAGTAGCGCGACCGTGCAGGTTCTGCCGAGCATGCTTTGAATTGAATCCCCGTGAACCAGTCATCTCACCGTCGCCACGCTCCAGAACCGATTCCGGCATTCCCATATCAACATGGCCAACAATCTGACAAAAATCGTCGCGGGGTTGCTGATTGCGATCGCTATTCTGCTCGGAATTTACGCGTGGATGCTTGGGCGAAGCACGGCGCACCCCGTCCCTGCACAACAGACCAATACGTCGAGTCCGGTGCCGGTCGTCGTCGCGACGCGTATGCTTCCGGCCGGCCAGCCGATTGGCGCTGATGCATTGAAAGTCCAACCGACCGCCTCGGCGCCAGCAGGTGCATTTGCCGATCCTGCCGCGCTGGTCGGCCGTATTCCTGCGAGGGACGTTCCGGCAGCAGCGCCGGTCTTGTCAGAAGCACTGGTATCGGGGCTTGCCGAGGACATCCAGCCCGGCGAACGTGCGGTCGCGGTTCGCGTCGACGAGACCAACGCCGTTGGCAACCGCTTGCGGCCCGGCAACTTTGTCGACGTATTCGTGAATCTGAAGCGCGAACCGAATAGTGCGATGGTCGACGGCGAGGTATCGCAGACACAAGCTCGGCTGCTGATGTCGAAAGTTCGCGTGCTGTCGTTCGGCGACGCGACGCCCGAACGTGACAGCGGCAACACCGCCAACGGCAGCAATGGACAGCCGAGCAACGCACGCATTGCGGTGCTTGCGGTGCCGACCGCGCAGGTCGACGCGCTGACGCTCGGCGAATCCAGCGGCCGGCTTACGCTCGCGCTGCGCAATCCGCGGGACGATGAACTCGCGACGCAGACCGTGGCCGTGCGCACGGACAACAAACTGTCTCCGTCGGCGCTCGCCGCGGCCGGCGTATCGCTGCAACAGCTGTCCGGCACGCCGAGGACTGCGGTGGCCAACGTGAACGTGCCGCCGCTCCCGTCGCGCCTCGCGCCGCCGGTGCGCTCGGGCGGAAGCGGAAGCGGGGGCAGCATCGAGGTGATTCGTGGCGGCCGGTCCGAAACGGTCTCATATTGAACAGCATCGACGACCATCGACATCGGCGACGACAAGTAACGGCCGCGCGGCGGTCCAACAAACAATGAAAAACACACTGATTGCATTCGCGATTGCGCTCTGGACCCTGACATTCGCCTCCATTGCGAGCGCGGGCGGCACGATCGAACTCGCAGTCGGCGCGCAGCGGCAGCTTTCCGCTGGCCGTGCGCTGCAACGGGTCGCCGTCGGGGATCCGGCGATCGCCGATGTGCTGATCATGAAGGGCAGTCGTTCCGGCTCCGTGCTGCTCACCGCGAAGGCACCCGGTGCAACGAACGTGATGTTGTGGGCGCGCGGTCGCGACGAGCCGACGGTCTGGAGCGTCGAAGTCGTCGATGCGGCTGCGCACGCCGTACTCGACGGTTCGACGCCGCAGGTTAAGGCGTTCGGCGGGACGTCGGTGCTCCAGGGAACGGCGACTTCCCTGGATGCGCACGAACGGGCCGCCGCCGTTGCGAAAAACATGAGCCCCAAGGGCACGGTGATCGATCGCTCGACGCTGGCCGGCAAAAACGTCGTGCAAGTCGACGTGCGGGTGGTGGAATTCAGTCGTTCGGTGCTCAAGCAGGTCGGGTTCAACTTCTTCAAGCAGAGCAACGGCTTCTCGTTCGGCTCGTTCTCGCCGGGCGGCGTGCAGTCATATGGCGGTGGAGGCGGGCCAGGCACCGGAGGGTACGTCCCGACCCTTGGCGCACCGGTTGCATCGGCATTCAACCTGGTGGTGAACGCGGCGGGCCGCGGCATCTTTGCCGACTTGTCGCTGCTCGAGGCGAACAATCTGGCGCGTGTGCTCGCCGAGCCGACGCTCGTTGCGTTGTCCGGTCAGAGCGCGAGCTTTCTTGCCGGCGGGGAGATTCCGGTGCCGTCGCCGCAAGGGCTCGGCTCGACCGCGATTCAGTGGAAGCAGTATGGCGTCGGATTGTCGCTGACGCCGACGGTGCTGAGCCCGAACCGGATCGCGCTGAAGGTCGCGCCGGAGTCGAGCCAGCTCGACTTCGTCAACAGCGTGACGATCAGCGGCGTTGCGGTACCGGGCATTACGACGCGACGCGCAGATACGACGGTCGAACTCGGCGATGGCGAGAGCTTCGTGATCGGCGGCCTGATCGATCGCCAGACCATGTCGAATGTGAGCAAGGTGCCGCTGCTCGGCGACCTGCCGATCATCGGAACGTTCTTCAAGAACCTGAATTACCAGCAGAACGACAAGGAATTGCTGATTATCGTGACGCCGCACCTGGTTGCGCCGATTGCGAAGGGCGCGGTGCTGCCGGCGACGCCCGGCGAGCTGTCCGAGCAGCGCGACGGCCCGGTGTGGCGATCGTATCTGGGCGGGGCGGCGTCGCCGGACGCCGCGCCGGGATTTTCCAAATGAATGTGAAGCATGGCGCGTTGCGATACGTCGCGACGCCTTGCCTAATCGGGGGTGTTCGACATGAACGCACGAACCCAATCATTGTGTGAACCCGCCGTGATCGACTATTTCGTTTGTGCGTCGACAAAGGAAGCACATGTGCGCTGGCTCGCCGAAACATTGGTGTCCGCCGGAGCAGTGGAGGCGGCGTCGCTGGAACCGGCGATGCTCGCGCAGCGCATCACGGGGCTGAATCCGGCGCTGGTCTTTATCGATTTCTCCGATCGCAGCGAGGTGGCGAGCGCCGCGGTTGCCGCGGTGCGCGCAGCGCATCCGGGCCTGCCGATCGTCGCGCTCGGCTCGCTCGCGCAGCCGGAGAGCACGCTGGCCGCGCTGCGTGCGGGCGTGCGCGATTTCATCGACGTGTCCGGTCCCGCCGAGGATGCGCTGCGGACCACGCGCGGAATGCTGTCGCACGTCAGCGAGCCCGCGAGCCGACACGGCAAGGTCGTCGCATTGCTCGGCGCGCGCGCCGGCATGGGAGTCAGCACGCTCGCCGCGAATCTTGCTGTGTGGCTGCAGAAGCGCGCACTCGGGCCGGGGGTGACGCGTAACCCGAACGGCAGCGCGCCGGCCGGCCGGCAGACCGCGCTGATCGACCTCGGGCTGCCCGCCGGAGACGGTGCGTTGTTCCTGAACACGCGCTGCGAATTCCACTTCATCGATGCCGTGCAGAATCTGCGCCGCATCGATCGCACGTTCGTGAACACTGCGTTGACCCGCCATCACAGCGGTGTTGCGTTGACAACGCTGCCGCCGGACCTCGGCGCGTTGCGCGACGTATCGTATGCGTCGTGCATCGGTTTGTTGAACCGGTTTCGCGCGTTCTTCGACCAGCAGGTCGTCGATCTCGGCGGGTTCACGAATCGTGAGTTCGTCACGCAGATCGCCGCATCGGCCGACGAGGCGTGGCTCGTCTGCGACCAAGGTGTCGCATCGATCGTGTCCGCGGCCGACCTGCTGACAGGGCTACGCGATGTCGGTGTCGATACCGATCGCGTCAAACTGGTCGTCAACCAGTACGATCCCGGGCTCGACCTGATGCCCGCGCAGATCGCCGAGCGTCTCGGGCTGTCGCTCGTCGGCACGTTGCCCGCACGCCGCGTCGCGATCGGTCATGCCGCGAACCAGGGAAAACTCATTGTCGATGCGGCCGAGCGCGACCCATACGTGCGCGCACTCGAATCCCTCGCCACGCGGCTGCCCGGCATATCCGGCATGGCGGGCGCGTCGCGGGCCGCGCCCGGCCTGTCCGCGCTCAAGCGTTTCATTCAACCCTCGTCCAAGCGGTCGTAACCGATGGCACACGACATTCAATTCGCCGACGGCGCAGCGCCGTTTTCCCAGACCCAGCAATTCCACGACATCAAGAATGCCGCGCACGAGCACTTGCTGACGCGCATCGAGGAACTGGGGGCCGAATTCGGCCGGTGGTCCCGTCAGGCGATCAACCAGTTCGTCGACCTGGAGATCGACAGCTTCGTGCGCTTGCGCCGTATCCCGCTCAACGAGAACGAGGTGCGTGCCGTTGCGGAGGCGCTCACGAAGGAGCTTGCCGGTTTCGGTCCGATCGAGGATCTGCTCGCGGATCCGGCGGTCGAGGACATCCTGATCAACGGCTACAACGACGTGTACGTGTCACGTCACGGGATCCTGGCAAAGCTGCCGGTGCGCTTCACGGACAACGCACATCTGCTGCGCATCGTGCGGCGGATTCTTGCTCCGATCGGACGCCGTCTCGACGAGTCGAATCCGATGGTCGATGCGCGATTGCCCGACGGCGGCCGCGTGAACGTCGTGATCGAGCCGCTGTCGATCGACGGCCCGATCGTGTCGATCCGGAAATTCCGCAAAGATCCTCTCAAGCCGTCGGACCTGCTCGGCAACGGCACGTACAACGAAGAGATCGGCGCGTTGCTCGAGGCGGCAGTCGAGGCGCGCTGCAACATACTCGTATCCGGCGGCACGAGTTCGGGGAAGACGTCGCTGCTCAACGCGCTGGCGTTCCACATTCCGGAGGCCGAGCGGGTGGTGACGATCGAGGATACGGCCGAACTATCCCTGAACCATCCGCACGTCGTGCGGCTCGAAAGCCGGCCGGGCGGTTTCGACGGCACGGGCGTCGTGACGATTCGCGATCTGCTGCGCAACACGCTACGGATGCGTCCGGACCGTATCATCGTCGGCGAAGTGCGAGGCGGTGAAGTGCTTGAAATGCTGCAGGCGATGAACACGGGCCACGACGGCTCGATGGGGACCGTGCACGCAAGTTCGCCGCGCGAATGTCTGTACCGTCTCGAGATGCTCGCCGGCTTTGCCGGCTTCCAGGGGACCGAGTCGAGCCTGCGTCGCCAGATCGCGAACGCGATCGACTTCATCGTGCAGATCGGACGCCTGTCGAACGGGCGCCGCCGGATTCTTTCGATCACCGAAGTGACCGGCTTGTCCGACAACATCATCGCGACGCAAGAGCTGTATCGGTACGAAGCGCGCGTGACGCCCGAAGGCGAGGAAGTCGATCACTGGGAATCGTTGGGCATCCACCCGCATTCGCCGAAGCTCGCGCGTTTCCGCCAGACGCTGACGAACAGCGGATCGGGTGGCAGCGGGTTCGGCGGCGGCTTTGGCGGTGGCGGGTTCGGCCGCGGCGGGGGCTTCAATGTATAGCGCAATGATCTGGGTGCTCGCGGTCGCGATGCTGTGCGCGGCGTCGGCCCTGATGCTGTGGCGACATGCGGAAACCCGGCGTGTGCGTACCGATGCGAAGCGCTTCATCGACAGCCGGCTCGAACCGGGCGCACGCGCAGCGGTTCCGGCCGCGAAGCCGGCGGCGTCCAATGTGCCGCGTGCCCCATCATCGCCCAACGTGCACAATGCGGCGTCGAACGCGTTGTGGATGCAATGGTACGGGGAGGCCAAGGAGCATCTGACCAACCTCGCGAGTCGTGCCGGGATCGACGGAGCGCCTGCCAAGGCCACCGGCGCGCTTGCCGTGCTCATTGCAATCGCGACGATGGCCGGGAGCCGCGGTGGTGTGCTCGCTGCATTCGCTGCGCTTGTGTGCGGCAGCGCGATTTTCGGCATCTGGCTCACTTCACGCATCCAGCGGCGGCGATTGAAGATTGTCCGCCAGATCCCTTCGTTTCTCGACGGAATTGTGCGTCTGGTGACGCTCGGCAACAGCGTGCCCGCCGCATTTCAGGCTGCGTTGCTGACCACGGAAGAGCCCTTGCGCGGGTGTCTCGATCACGTTTCCCGGATGTTGCGGACCGGCGTGGAGATCGATCGCGCGATGCTTCATATCGCGAAAATTTACCGGACGCAGGAATTCGAGCTTCTTGGATCGGTGCTGCGTTTGTCGGTCAAGTATGGGGGACGTGCAGACGTCATGCTCGATCGCATGGCCGTGTTCATGCGCGACCTGGAGCAGGCCGAGCGTGAACTGGCGGCGATGTCGGCGGAGACGCGACTGTCGGCTTTCGTCCTCGTGATGCTGCCGATCGCGATCGGCAGTTTCGTCGTGATGACCAACCCGAAGTATCTGGAAGGGATGTGGAACGATCCAAGCGGTCGAATGCTTCTCATGTTCGCGTTTCTCGCGCAAGTGACCGGCAGCGTGTGGTTGTATCGAATGGCTAGGCTCAGGTGATGCGATGACGGCTACTCAAATCGGATCGGTTGCCGTGGCACTCGGCGCGCTCGGCGTGCTGTTGCTCGGGATGGTCGCGTTGCTGCGTGCGAGCGCAGCCTCGCGCGCCGAACGCGCACTGGTCGATGCGCTCGATCGGCGCATGGCGGCGCTCGAAGCGGCCAAGGTGCGGGCGACGGCGGACGGCAGTGCAGATACGCAGCCGGCTACGCGTGACCGCCAGCGCTTTGAACGTCTACTGGCTCGTGTGTCGGCGGTCGGCATGCGCTGGCTCGATACCGGTTTCGGCAAACACATTGTCGCGGAAGAAGATCGCCGCCTTCTTGAGCAGTGCGGCTACATCGACACCCGCACCCGCGGACTGTTCCTGAGTGCGCGGATCGCGTGCGGAATCAGTCTGCCGGTTATCTTCGCGATTTTCGCCAGCGGGCGAATGAGGGGCGGATACTGGACGATCGGGATGTTCGCTGCATTCGCGCTCGGCTTCATGCTGCCGAAGATTTTCTTGCGGCGCCGCGCGTCGGCGCGTCGCCAAAGCGTGGTCGATGAACTTCCGCTGTTCGTCGACATGCTGCGCCTGTTGCAAGGAGTCGGACTATCGCTGGATCAAAGCTTGCAGGTCGTAACCAACGATTTTCGGGGGATGATGCCCGTGCTGTCGTCGGAGGTCGGGATCGCGCAGCGCCAATTTGCAGCGGGCCGCACGCGAGATCAGTCGATGCAAAGGTTGTCCGGCGGATTCGATAACGAGGATTTGCGCGCGATTGTCCGCTTGATGGTTCAGGTCGACAAGCACGGCGGCGCGGTGCAGGAGCCGCTCAAGCAGTTCGGCGACAGGCTGCGCGAGACGCGCCGCGCGATGCTTCGCGAACGCATCGGTCGACTGACGGTGAAGATGACGGGAGTCATGATCCTGACGCTGTTGCCGGCGCTGCTGATCGTGACCGCGGGGCCCGGATTTCTGGCGGTGATGCATGCGCTGTCGGCGCATCATTGATAGATGGAAGGAATGACGATGAAGCGGATCGGCAGAGCGGCAACGCACGCAGGTATGGCAACGGCAGTGCTGCTGCTTGGCGCTTGCGCGACCAAGGAAAGCGGATACGGTGTCGGTGCGCAAACCGAACGCGCGGCACTGATCCAGGCGGCTGACCAGAAGCAGGCCGTGCCGGACACACCGGCGATGTATCTCGGCTTGATCCAGCGGATGCAGGCCCAAGGTCTCTATTACGCGTCACTTGCCCACATCGACGCTTATGACAAGGCATACGGCATTTCACCAGATACGATCCTGCTTCGCGCGGACGCGCTGCGCATGACAGATCAGCCGGCTGCGAGCGCGGCCGCCTACACGCAGTTGCTGAAGACGCCGCTCGCCGCTCGCGGGTATCGTGGACTCGGATTGCTCGCCGGCGCGGCCGGGGATTTCGATCAGGCGGTACGTGCTCTGACACAGGCGTCGGAGCTTGCGCCGACGGACGCGTCGTTGCTGTCCGATCTCGCCTATGCGAAATTGCGTAACGGCGACGTGGTGGGCGCACGGGTGCCCTTGATGAAGGCGGCCGAACTGGACCAGCGCAATCCGAAGATCGTCAGCAACCTTGCTTTGTATTTGCTTGCCGCCGGGCGCACACAAGACGCGCAGCGGCTGATGAATCAGCAGCGACTACCTGCGGATATCCGCCGGGACATCGCGAGCGATGCCGCGAAGGTCGCAGCCGCGGCGCGTGCGCAGCAACGCGCGGTCGCGATGCCGCCGGTGGTGTCGCGGCACGTGCCGAATGCGCCCATTACGCCAATGGCAAACAATTTCGGTTATGACCAGACCGTGCCGCTGCTGCAGCGATTTGCACAATGAACAAGGATGCGGGGATCGACATGAACAACAAACATTATCGAAACGCGCGTGCGAGCTGCATCGTGATTCTCGCCGCGATCATGACGATGACGATGGGCACCGCAGTCGCGCAGGAACAATCGGAAACGACGCCAGGCGCCTCCGATGTCGACCGTTCGACGAAAGAGTGGCTCTCGATCCAACGAGAAAACCGTGCTGCGGCCCCGGCACAACCGCTGCTCGGCGACGTCGCGTCGCTGGTCTACCAGCGCTATCTTGATTCGTTCAAGAACAAGATTCCGGTGTCGATGAGCACGCAGCTCGGCAGTTCGTCGAACGGGATGTCGGGCAGCGGGCAGAGTGCGCAGTAGGCGAGATGACGATGCGCGCAGATCAAGCACATGAGTCTTTGCGGCACGGCGCTCGCTGGTTCGGCAAGCGGCGCCAACGTGGCTCTATTGCAGTCATGGCAGCGATCTGGGTCATGGTCGCGATCGTGGTGCTCGGCGTGGTCGACGTTGCGAATCTGTATTGGCAGAAGCGCGATCTGCAAAGGGTCGCGGACTTGGCCGCGTTGGCGGCAGTGCAGCCGATGACGACCGATCCGACCGGTTGCCTGACCGATGCCCGGAACAACGTAACGACGAGTGCGACCATCAACGACAAGGGTTACGCGTTCACGCTGATAAGCGCCACGGCGGCGGCAAGTCCTACTGCGGGAAACGACCAGATTGCCGTCAGTTGCGGGAGGTGGGATGCGTCGACTGCTTACGTGACGCCCGCGTCGGCCGTGGCGAATGCGGCCCAGGTGACGGCGTATCGGCAGGTGAACTACTTCTTCCTGGGGCTGCTCAACCAGTTGAGCGGACGGCGGGCGATCATCTCCGCGACGGCGACCGCACGTGCAGCCGCGATCGATACATTTAGCGTGGGTTCGACGCTTGCGAACCTGAATAGCTCTTCGTCGGCGATACTCGATCCGTTGTTGACCGGGTTGCTCGGTGCCTCGACCAATGTCAACGTGGGCTTGGCCAATTACCAGGCGTTGGCCGCGGCAAACGTGACGCTCGGTCAATTGGCGAACGTCGCGACCCAACTCGGCACGGCAGGCATGTCCAATCCAGCCAGCGTCGGGAAGTTGCTTGGCCTCAGTCTGTCCGTATCGGATATCCTGAACCTTGCCGCTACGGCGGTGGGCAGCAATACCACGGTCGGCGCGGTGCTCACGGTGCTGAAGAACAGCGTCGGTGCCAACGTCAATGCGAACAAGATCGCTTTGGGAAGCCTCCTGCAGTACTCGGGCAGTAATCCGGAGGCGGCGGCGAACGCCAGCATCAACGTGCTTCAGTTGTTGCTGACCACAGCACAGATCGGCGCGTACAACAGCGCGCTGACGCTGTCGGTTGGACAGGCCAATTGCCCCGGCAGTGCATTCTGTCCGCTTATTTCGGCGGTGTCGTCACTGGTCCGAGTCAATAGCCTGCAATTGCAGGTGCTCGCGCCGCCGTCGATCGGAATCGGCGAAGCCGGACAGGTAAACGGCATCTGGCGCACGCAGGCGTCGCAGGCCGAGATCGGGCTTTACGTCGATGTGCAGGCGCTGTCGGATCCGAAACCGCTGGGCTTGTCTGGTCTATTGACGCTTCAAGTGACGGGGCCGCATTTGCCCCTGTATATCATCCTTGGCGGCCCCGGCCGGGCATGGCTAGCCAACACGAGTTGCCAAACGACGCCTGCATCGAGCACCGCGACGTTCGGTGCATTGCCGGGCGTGGCGATGATTTGCGCCGGACAAAATACCGGGGGAAGTTTGAACCTCAATTCACCGAGTTGCTCGTCCGCGTCGGGCACGATTCCCGTAGCGAAAATATCCGGTGGCGGGCTGCTCGGCAATTTTTCGCTCCTGCAAGTGGTTTTATCCGTGTCGAACCCGGTAGCTTACGTCGGGAGCAGCACCAGTGCGCCCGTCTACAGCGGCCCGCCGTTGCCGTCGACCCCGGGGGCGCTCAATGCCAATCTGTCGTTGGCCGGGACCGGCACGCTTTATCCGAACAATTCACAATACTCGTTCTGCAATACGACGCCGAGCAATGGCGCGTGTTCGTCGTCTGCATGGTCTCCGGGACCCAACTGGAGCACGTCGTCGAGCGCGACCAACTCGCTCAACGTGCAACTGACCAATCTATTGAATCTCCAGTCGTTCAAGCTCGACATTCTCGGGCTGGATCTGTCGATTCTCACCGTGATTCTTCAGCCACTGACGGACCAGCTCATCCCGTTGCTGCTCGGGCTCGTCAATCCGTTGCTCAATACGCTGGTGACGCCATTGCTGGCGGCACTAGGATTGCAAATCGGCCAATTAACCGTGATTCAACACGGCCTGACTTGCAACGCCCCGCAAATCGTTCATTGAAAGCATCAACAATGAGAACCCCCCCCGCAATCGCAGAACTCGACCTGTACGTCTGGGAAGGCAAGGCGGACATCGTCGACCGCGTTGCCCGCTGCATGGCGAGCTTCGACGTCGAAGTGATCCGCGCCGACAACGCGGAGATCTCGCCCGAGCGCGCCGCGTTGCGGCCGTCGCTCGCGATCATCAGCGTGACGATGATCGAAACCGGCGCGGCGTTCCTGCGCGACTGGCAGGCGAACATCGGCATGCCGGTCGTATGGGTCGGTGCGGCACGCGACCACGACGCATCGCAGTATCCGCCCGACTATTCACACATCCTGCCGCTCGACTTCACGTGCGCCGAGCTGCGCGGGATGGTCGGCAAGCTCGTCACGCAGTTGCGCGCGCACGCCGCCGAAACGCTGCAGCCGTCCGAACTCGTCGCGCACTCCGAATCGATGCAGGCGCTGCTGCGCGAAGTCGACACGTTCGCCGACTGCGATACCAACGTGCTGCTGCACGGCGAAACCGGCGTCGGCAAGGAGCGCATCGCGCAACTGCTGCACGAAAAGCATTCGCGCTACCGGCACGGCGAATTCGTGCCGGTCAACTGCGGCGCGATTCCGGACGGTCTGTTCGAATCGCTGTTCTTCGGTCACGCGAAAGGCTCGTTTACCGGTGCGGTTGTTGCGCATAAAGGCTATTTCGAACAGGCGGCCGGCGGCACGCTGTTCCTCGACGAAGTGGGCGACCTGCCGCTATACCAGCAGGTGAAGCTGTTGCGCGTGCTCGAGGACGGCGCGGTGCTGCGGGTTGGCGCGACGACGCCGATCAAGGTCGATTTCCGTCTCGTCGCGGCGAGCAACAAGAAACTGCCGCAACTCGTGAAGGACGGCCTGTTCCGCGCGGATCTTTACTATCGCCTCGCGGTGATCGAGCTCAACATTCCGTCGCTGGAGGAACGCGGCGCGGTCGACAAGATCGCGCTGTTCAAGTCGTTCGTCGCAGAAGTGGTGGGCGAGGAGCGGCTCGCACAACTGTCCGATCTGCCTTACTGGCTCGCGGACGCGGTCGCGGACAGCTATTTCCCCGGCAACGTGCGCGAGTTGCGCAATCTGGCGGAGCGCGTCGGCGTGACGGTGCGGCAGACCGGCGGTTGGGACGCCGCGCGACTCCAGCGGCTGGTCGCGCACGCACGCAATTCGGCGCAGCCGGTGCCGGCGGAGAGCGCGGCGGAAGTGTTCGTCGACCGCAGCAAGTGGGACATGAACGAGCGCAGTCGCGTGATCGCCGCGCTCGACGCGAACGGTTGGCGTCGCCAGGACACGGCGCAACAGCTCGGCATCAGCCGCAAGGTGTTGTGGGAAAAGATGCGCAAGTATCAGATCTTCGACGAAGAGCCCGAGGCCCGCGAAAGCGAGTAATTAATGAGATAAAATCGCGTGCAATTACAACGACACGGGCGGGGAATAAGCATTCATGAGCCATATGACGAGGTTGGGGCGGGCATGTCTTTTGTTCGCCATGATGGGAGGCATGCAGGGCGCGTACGCGCAGGGATTGGCGGGCGACGCGGCGCAGGCGGTGCAGCAGGCGTCGGCGCCGGTGGCGGCGATCCCGGCGATCGATCAGCAGGCGCAGCCGTCGGTGCAGCCGCAGGCCGGCGAGACGACGGGGCCCAGCACGGTCGACGAACTGCAACGGCAGATCCAGGCGCATTCGCTGACGGAAATGCGCACCAGCTATAACGGCAGCTACGGCGCGAGCCTGTTGTTCAACGTCAAGGACGGTGCGTACTTCGTTGCGCTGTTCCAGCAGAAGGCGTTCTGGCGGGTGATCAAGACGCACGACGATGCGCGCGCAGAAGCGATCTACCGCGATTTTTCGCATCAGGCCGAGCGGTTGGCGGTAAACGAGCTGCGTGCGGCGAAACTGGAAGCGCAGAAGGCGCAAATGGACCGGCAGATCCAGGTCACGCAAGACCGCGCGCGCCGCCTGCAAGCGGACATTTCGATCGCTCGCGAACAGCAGGCGGCGGTGGCCGATCGCCAGAAGAGCGTACGCAACGAAACGGCGGCGCTGCAGGCGCAACAGGCGCAACTTCAGTCGCAATTGCGCGCATTGCAGCAGCAGGTGCGTTCGCTGCAGCGCGAGGCTGACGCGGGTTTGCCGTCGAGGGCGCACTGAGCGCGATCATGGTCCGGCGGTGCGGCGACATGCCGCGCCGCCCCACGAGAAAAAAGGGCAAGCCGGTTGGCTTGCCCTTTCGTTTTACTGGCCGTCCGGCACGATGCGCCGGCGGCGGGTGACGATAACCGGGCCATTGCCGCTGCGCGAGTCCGACGGCGCGTTGCCCGATGCATCGCCGGCATCGCGAGGCGCACCGTAGCTTTCACGCGGTTCGCGCGGCGCGCTGTAACCCTCGCGCGGTTCGCGCGGGCCATAGCCTTCGCGCGGTTCACGCGAGCCGTATCCTTCACGCGGCTCGCGCGAGCCGTAGCCGCCGTCGCCGCGCGGCTCGCGGGAGCCGCCGTGCGAGCCGTACGGGCTATGGCCGCCGCCTTCGCGGCCGCCCGGCCGGCCGCCGGTACGCGGGCCGCGGGGGCCGCCGCCCGGGCGCGAGCCGCCGGTGTCGAGCTGGATCGTCGAAATTGCACGCTTGTAGATGCCTTGCAGACCCACGGGGGTGCGCAGCATCACCAGATACTGGTCGAACGACTCGATGCAACCCGTCAGACGAATGCCGTTGACGAGATAGATTTCAACGCGCTTACGTTCCTTGCGCGCCGCATTGATGAAGTCGTTTTGCGGATGGGATTCTGCGGGATTGGCCATTGAGGTGCGGCAGGAGCCTGCGTCAGAGAATATGTTGTGCGTGTGTGTGGCGTGGTCGCCCACCGGGTGTTTGGCGGGATTTTACCCTGTTCGTTCCGCCAGCGCGCGGTCGCGATTGTGTCGAACCGTAACCCACTATAGACGTTCCCGCGCGTTTTCGCGATTCGGTCGAATGGCTATGCCGTTCGTTACGTCGCGTTACGACTCTCGCACCGGCGTAGCACCTGCGCGCGCCGGCCGGGATTACATTCGTCGCGCGTGCCGGGCAGGCCGGCGGGAAATGGGGAACCGAAACATGAACAACAGGGGATGGGCGGTGTGGATCGGGAGCGCGGCATTGCTCGCGTCCGGCACTGCAATGGCGCAGGTGGATCTTTCGGTCGGCATCGGCGTGCCGGTTGCACCCGTCTATGTCGAACCGGCGCCAGTCTATGTGGCGCCGCAGCCGGCGGTGGTCGCCTATCCGGGTTACGGATATGGCTACTACGGTGACGATGACGACCGCGACCGGAAATGGCGCAAGCACTATTACAAGCACTGGCGCAAGCATCACGACGATGACGACGATTGAGCGCGGCATGCGTCGTCGCGGTGACGGTCAGAACGCGTAATCCGGGTTTTTCGGATCGAATGCGGATTCGTCGAGCGTCACCGGGGCGATCTTCTCGATGACGATCCGCTCGAAAATCCGGCCGTCGTTGTCATACGATTCGACGGTCCGGAAGTAGGGCGCGTGCAGATCGAGCCCGAGGATTTCCTTCTTTGCATAGAACTGCGTGCGTCCGGTCGGTGTCTCGTACGTCAGTGCGACCACGCGCACGCCGCCGATCGTTTTCGCTTCCACTTGCGTCGGCCGCTGCACGCCGGCTTCCTGGTATTTCTTTCCCTCGCTCAGGTACAAGTTTGCGATGAACTCGGTGCCGAGATCCTTTACCTGGTGATTCGACTGCGCACGCGCGAGCGCCCCGTCGAGCGCGGTCCACAACGGAATCTTGCCGAGCAGCCCGCCGAGGTGGCCGTACATCTCGTCCTTGCGCTGTGTCGCGTCGTAGATCGTTTCCTGTCCTGCATGCGCGCCGCCTGGCAGCCATTTCGCATAGATGCGCAGCGGCTCGCGGGTGGTCTTCACGAGCATGCGGTCGGGCGTGTCCGACCATTTCCCGCTGATGCGCTCCTGGCGCACCATGGTGAACTGGTACGACGGATAGCCGTTCGGCCCGTTGCGGATGTAGAGCGGCACCGCGAGCGGGTCGAGCGCCTTGAAGAATGCCGTGAGCGTCGCATCGTCGAGTTGCGCGAGCGTGCCGCGTTGCGCGGCCATATGCAGCCAGCGCGCCTGCTGCGCGACCGGCTCGCGCGTTACCTTCGCCAGCTCCGCCGGCAGCACGGCCTCTTGTGCCGCACCGGCGGTGTCGGCCGATTCCTGCGCATGCAGGCTCGGCTGCACGAGGAGCAGCATGGCTGCGATCGCAGCGGCGGCAACGGCCGCAGCGCGGCGCTTCTTTCGTTCGTTCATCGATAGTGTCTCGGAACGGTGGGGCGATCAACCTTGCTTCGCCGCGTTGATCTTCGCGAGCTCCTCGTCGCGCAGCGCACGGCGCAGGATCTTGCCGACGTTCGTCTGCGGCAGCGCGTCGCGGAACTCGACGAACTTCGGCATCTTGTAGCCGGTGAGGTTCTTGCGGCAGTGCGCGAGCACGTCGTCGACCGTAAGCGAGGGGTCGCGGCGCACGACGAACACCTTGATCCGTTCCCCCTGCACGTCGTCGGGGATGCCGATCGCAGCCGCTTCGCTGATGCCCGGATGCATGACCAGCACTTCCTCGATCTCGTTCGGATATACGTTGAAGCCCGACACGAGGATCATGTCCTTCTTGCGGTCGATGAGCCTGATGAAGCCGCGCTCGTCCATCACACCGATGTCGCCGGTGCCGAGCCAGCCGTCGGCGTCGATCACTTTCGCGGTCTCGTCGGGCCGCTGCCAGTAGCCGCGCATCACTTGCGGCCCGCGCACGCACAGCTCGCCCGGCTCGCCGATGCCTGCCCAGCTGCCGTCCTCGCGGCGAAAGCGCACCATCGTCGACGGCGCGGGCAGGCCGATCGAGCCGCTGAACGCGGCCATGTCGTTCAGGTCGACCGGGTTCATCGTGACGATCGGCGAGCATTCGGTAAGCCCGTAACCCTCGACGACCGGTCGCCCGGTAACCTGTTGGAAGCGCTCCGCGACCGCGCGCTGCATCGCCATGCCGCCCGCCATCGCGAGCTTCAGCTTCGAGAAGTCGCGCTTGCGGAATTCCTCGTTGTCGAGGAATGCGTTGTACAGCGTGTTGATGCCGGTGATTCCGGTAAACGTTTCGTGGCGAATGATCTTCATCACCATCGTCATGTCGCGCGGGTTCGCGATCAGGATGTTGCGTCCGCCGAGACCCATGAAGATGAACGCGTTCACGGTCAGCGAATAGATGTGGTAGAGCGGCAGCGGCGTCAATACGGTTTCGACGTCGCCCGATACCTGGTCGGCGATCCATGCCTTCGCCTGCAGCAGGTTGGCGATCAGGTTGCCGTGCGTGAGCATCGCGCCTTTCGCGACGCCGGTCGTGCCGCCCGTATATTGCAGGAACGCGAGATCGTCGCGCGCGGCTTGCACCGGTTGCGGCTTGCCGCGCGCGCCGAGCGCGAGTGCCGAGCGCAGCCGGACCGCCTGTGGCAGGTTGTAGGCCGGCACGAGCTTCTTCACGTGTTTCAGCACGAAATTGATCAGGCGTCCTTTCGCGTTGAAGCCGTCGGCGAGGAGATCGCCGAGCGCGGTGACGACGATGTTCTTCACTTGCGTTTCAGGCAACGCATCCTGCAGCGTGCGTGCGAAGTTCTCGAACACGACGATCGTTTGCGCGCCGCTGTCTTTCAGCTGATGAGCGAGTTCGCGCGCGGTGTAGAGCGGATTCACATTGACCACGATTGCGCCGGCCTTGAGCGTGCCGAACAGTGCGACCGGGTACTGGAACGTGTTCGGCAGCATGATCGCGACGCGGTCGCCTGGCTTGACGCCGATGCTTTGCAGATACGATGCGAACGCGTCGACTTTCTGCGCGAGCGTGCGGTACGTCATCGACGCGCCGGCGCTTACGTAGGCGACGCGGTCCGCGAAGCGGGCCGTGCATTCGTCGAAGAACTGCACGAGTGATTCGTACTGTGTGACGTCGATCTCGTGCGGCACGCCGGGCGGGTACGATGCGTACCAGATGCCGTCGGTGTTTGGCGGGAGCTGGGTTGCTGCGGTTGCTGCGAATGAGGACATGACGTGTCTCCGTGTCGACGAGAGTTGGCGCTTCAGCGCCTTACTCTCGTCCCATGCTTCGCGGTCGGCGAGAGCTGGCGCTTCAGCGCCTTACTCTCGTCCCATGCTTCGCGGTCGGCGAGAGTCGGCGCTTCGGCGCATTATTCCCGCCTATACTTCGCGGTTGTTGAGCATCAGCGCTTCAGCGCTCGCTCCTGCGGTGTTTTCCATCGCCGAGAGCCATACGGACCTTCACCGCATCGCATTTGTCCGGCCCGCGCCGGCGCGTGCGCCCCGACCCAAGCCGGCTCCATCGTGATACCCCGTCTGCGCGACCAGACGCGCTCAACTCGCCGAATGCATCGGCGCCGTATCGGCGGCCGCCGTGCTCGACGGCAGTCCGAACGCTTCGCTCGCGCCCGCATCGTCGAGCACGGCCGCGAAGATCGACAACTGCGCGCTGTCAGGCATCGGCGCCTTCAGCGCGGCGACGATCAGCGACGACAGCCGCGCGATCATTTGCACGTCGTTCATCGTCCGGCCCTGCGAGAATTCGTCGATCAGGCTTTCGGTTTCTGCACCGGCCAGCGCGCCTGACAGCGCGCCGATCGCGAAGTGCAGCCGCCAGCCGAGTTCGGTGCGTGGCAGATGCGGGAGCGCGCGCTGGAACGCATCGAAGAAGCGCCCCGCGACGCTCGCATAGTGCGCGGTCAGGAAGTTGCGCACGAACGGCGACGGGTCGGTGTACGCACGGCCGATCAGCCGCAGGAACGCGGGGCCGCCGCGATCGGGATCGCGCGATGCCTTGAGCGCCGGAATGAACATTGCACCGAGCACGTGTTCGCAGGTGATGTGCGCACCGAGCTGCGCATCGAAGCGATCGAGGATGCCGAGGCGTTCCTGGTTGAGCTGATCGAGCCGACGCGACAGCATCGCGTGAATCAGCGCTTCCTTGCTGCCGAAGTGGTAGTTGACCGCGGCGAGGTTGACTGCCGCACGCGACGTGATCTGCCGCATCGACATCGCTTCGAAGCCATGCTCGATGAACAGGTCCTCGGCGGCATCGAGAATGCGCGCCTTCGTTCCGCCGACCTGCCGATTGCCGGATGACCGCGTCCCGGACGGCCGTCCCGCAGACGGTCGCCCCTCCTGACTTACTGCCATGTCCCGCCTCCCAACGCCGGTCGCCCGGGCGCGAACAGGTGATTTGATTATCTGATTCAAACAGCCGTTTTCATTAAGATAAAAAAACGCGGGCGGCGCGGGCAAGCAGGGAATCTCGAAAAATTCCTCTAGTTCAATGTGCGACTGCGGCAATCGTCGCGTGCGATCGCGCGGCGACGCGGCCCGCGCGATGATGCATTGCGCAAATGCGCGGGCTCAACCGGCAGTAGTACGCGTATTGACCGATTGCGTCATATCAATCCCGCGGCGTTCCCGGCTGAACAGGATCAGCACCGCGATCACGACGGCGACGATGCCGGCGACGAGCGCGAGCGCAAACCCGTAGTTGTTGCCTTGCGAAACCGCGAGCGAAGCCTGCATTGTCGCGTTGCCCGATGCGAGCAGATTGCCGAGTTGATAGACGACACCGGGGAACGTCGCGCGAATTTCATCCGGCGAGATTTCGTTCAGGTGGACGGGGATCACGCCCCACGCGCCCTGCACGGAGATCTGCATCAGAAACGCGCCGGCGGCGAGCGCGAGCGCGCCGCTCGCGAACGCCCACAGCGGCAGCACCGGCAGCGCGATCAGCGCGGCGATGAAAATCGCGCGACGTCGGCCGATGCGCTCGGAAATCGCGCCGAACGACAGCCCGCCGACGATCGCGCCGATGTTCAGCACGATCGTGATCCACGACACGGTGTGCGGATCGAAGTGATGCTGTTCGCGCAGGAAGGTCGGGTAGAGATCCTGCGTGCCGTGCGAGAAGAAGTTGAACGCGGTCATCAGCACGATCGCGTAGATCGTGAGCTTCCAGTTCTGCTGCAACGTTGCGGCGAGACCCGGCCGTGCACGCTTTTCCATCTGCTTCCACGCGGGCGATTCGGGCACGTGCGCGCGCACGTACAGCACGAGCAGCGCGGGCAGCACGCCGATCATGAACATCCCGCGCCAGCCGATGTACTGGTAGAGGAGGCCGAACACGATGGACGCGAGCAGGTAACCGCTCGGATAGCCGGCCTGCAGCAATCCCGACACGATGCCGCGCGCATGGGTCGGCACGGTTTCCATCGTCAGTGCGGAGCCGACGCCCCATTCGCCGCCCATCGCGATCCCGAACAGTGCGCGCAGTACCAGCAGCGCGGTCAGACTCGGCGCGAAGCCGGACGCGAGCTCGAGCAGCGAATAACACGCGATGTTGACCATCAGCGTCGGGCGGCGACCGAAGCGGTCAGCGAGCCGGCCGAAGATCAGCGCGCCGATCGGGCGCATTGCGAGCGTCAGCGTGAGTGCGAACGCGACCGCGGGGATCGTCGACGCGAATTCGGCGGCAATGTCCTTCAGCACGAACACCATCAGGAAAAAGTCGAATGCGTCGAGCGTCCACCCGAGGTAGGCGGCGATCGTGACGTTGCGTTGTTCGCGGGTCCAGCTCATGTCCGGGTCTCCTCGTTGGCTTGCGCGTTCACGTATCGCACGCGGGTGCCGGCCAGGCTCGCGCGCGGTGCAGGGGCATGGATGGAGTGTAGGCGGCCGAGCCGCGCGTTGCGGGGCGCGACACGGAGAATCGGGAATAATCCCTACGAAACGCGCTGTTGCGAAAGCGGGAGCGCGGCCGTGCCAGACAAGCGACAGCCATCTGTATCATTCAGGAAGGCTTGTTGTATCCGTTATGTAATGCGCGATGCGCGCCTTCCCCGCATCAGGAGCCCCGATGAACGAACCTTCCGTCGCCACGTTGCCCGTCCTCGAGACCGAGCGGTTGTGGCTGCGGCAGCGCGTGCTGGACGATCTCGACGCGTGCATCGAGATGGATCGCGATCCGGAAGTCACGCGGCACATCGCAGGGCCATGGCACGACCCGGTCGAGCACCGCCGCTTCGTCACGCACCGCATCACACGCGAGTATCCGCCCGGCCTCGGCTACTGGTCGATCTTCGAGAAGGCCGCGCCCGAAGCGTTCATCGGCTGGATCCTGCTGATTCCCGATTATGCGAACGGCGCGCGCGACGTCGAGATCGGCTGGCGGCTCGTGCGTGCGGCTTGGGGGCGCGGCATCGCGAGCGAGGCCGCCGCGGCCGTCGTGCGTCACGCGTTCGACACCGTGCGGCTGCCGCGCATGATCGCCGACATTGCCGAGGCGAACACGGGCTCGCTGAACGTCGCGCGCAAGCTCGGGATGCGCCGCGTGGGTGTCGTGCAGGACGGGATTCCGTACATTCGCCATCGCCTCGAACGCGACGACCTGCGCACGTGACACGGCAATGTGACGCTGCAACGTGGTGCGGCCGGGTGTCAGGGATCGTCAAACGCGCGCGCATCGGTCTCGCGACGTATTAACGGCGCGCGAGATCAGGAGTATCGTTGCCGGAAATTCGAAACATGGGGTACGACCGTGGCACTCGGCAACGACGTTCATCTGATTCCCGTCCGGCTCGACGCACTGCGTCCGACGCAAATGACGGTCGGCTATCGTGAAGTGAAAGCGAAGCGCAAACACTGGAAGACACTCGGCAAGCGTGCGCGCAAGGCCGCGATCGAATCGCACTGGTTTCCGGCCGTCCTCGGCCCGGGCGGGCTGCACTACATCACCGATCATCACCATCTCGGCCTCGCGCTGATCGAGGAAGGGGAGTCGAGCGTGAACGCGATGCTGCTGAAGGATCTATCCTGGCTCGACGACACGATCTTCTGGCGGATGATGGAACACAACCAGTGGGTGCATCCGTTCGGCGTGGACGGCTCGCGCCGCGACTACGCGCAATTGCCGAAGTCGCTGACGGGGCTCGCGGACGACCCGTATCGCAGTCTCGCGGGCGAACTGCGCACCGCCGGCGGCTATGCGAAGGACGCGACGCCGTTCAGCGAATTCCTGTGGGCCGATTACCTGCGCCAGCACGTGACGCTCGACCAGATCCGCAAGAACTTCTCGAAGGCGCTCGACGTCGCGCTAAGCCGCGCACACGACCAGGACGCGCGCTATCTGCCCGGGTGGTCGGGCGTGATCGCCGTGAAGCCCTGACACGGGCTCGTCGGCTTCTACGTCATGACAACAGCACCGACCCGACCGGATGCCGGCCCGCAGCATCCCGAGCATTTCGCTGCACTCGATGCGGCCCCGCCGCCGCCTGCGCGGCGCATTGGCCTCGATGCGCTGGCCGGCCTGTCGATCGCCGGGCTGCTGATTCCCGAGGCGGTCGCGTATGCCGGCCTCGCAAACCTGCCGCCGCAGGCCGGCCTCATCGCGCTGCTCTCGGGGCTCGTCGTCTATGCGCTGACCGGCAGCAGCCGCTTCGCGATCGTGGCGTCGACGTCGTCGTCGGCAGCGGTGCTCGCGGCGACCGTGCTGGCCGAATCCGGAATGGCGCTGGCCGCGCAGCTCGCACTGGCCGCCGCGCTCGTTGCGATGACGGGCGTGCTGTTCATCCTCGCGGGCGCCGCGCGGCTCGGCGGCATGTCGGACTTCGTCGCGCGTCCGGTCCTGCGCGGCTTCACGTTCGGATTGGCGCTGACGATCGTCATCAAGCAGTTGCCAAAGATTCTCGCGATTTCCGTGCATCACGGCGACGCGCCGCATGTCGCACTCGAACTCGTCACCGGTGCGCCGCAGGCGAATCTCGCGAGCGTCGCGCTCGGCGCGACCGCGCTCGCGCTGCTGTTCGTGCTCGGACGGCGCTCGCGCGTCCCGGCGACACTTGTCGTGATCGTGCTGTCGATCGCGGCCAGCTATCTGCTCGACTGGCAGCACTACGGGATCGCGATCGTCGGACACATCGACTTCCGGCACCTTGACTTCGGGCTGCCGCAGCTCGATCGCAACGCCTGGATGCAGACGGTCGAGCTCGCGTTCGCGCTGATGCTGATCCTGTATGCGGAGTCGTACGGATCGATTCGCAACTTCGCGCTCAAGCACGGCGACAGCGTGTCGGCGAATCGCGACCTGGTTGCGCTCGGCTGCGCGAACCTCGTATCGGGGTTGCTGCACGGGATGCCGGTCGGAGCAGGCTACTCGGCGACGTCCGCGAACGAGGCGGCCGGCGCGCAATCGCGTTTCGCCGGCCTGTGGGCGGCCGGCGTAGTTGCGTTGATCGTGTGGCTGCTGCTGCCGCAGCTCGCGCGCACGCCTGAGCCGGTGCTCGCGGCGATCGTGATTTTCGCGGTCAGCCATTCGCTGCATCCGTCGGTGTTCCGGCCGTACTGGGCGTGGCATCGCGACCGGCTCGTGGTGATTGCCGCACTGCTTGCGGTGCTCGTGCTCGGCGTGTTGCACGGGCTGCTCGCAGCGATCGGCGTGAGTCTCTTGCTGACGCTGCGCAAGCTTTCGGAGCCGAACGTGAGCGTGCTGGGCCGGCTGCGCGACGGGCACGATTTCGTCGACGTCGCGAATCACGCCGATGCGAAGACGATCCCCGGCGTGCTCATTGTGCGGCCGGAGGCGCAGTTGTTCTTCGCGAACGCGGACCGGATGCTCAATCGCGTGCGCGGGCTGCTGAAAGCCGCGCCGGACACGCATACCGTGATGCTGAGCCTGGAGGAAACGCCGGACGTCGACGGTACGACGATCGAGTCGCTGCGCACGTTCGCGGCCGAATGCGCGGCGCGCGGACTGCAGTTCGCGATCGTGCGGCTCAAGGAGCACGCGCTGCATGCGCTGCGTCGTGCGGCAGACGCTACGCTGCGCGACGATGCGATGTCGGAACTGAGTGTCGACGAGAGCCTGCAATTGCTGCTGGCGCGCGGCAGCGCCGGAGCCGGCGACGCGCGGGGCGCGTGACGACGGGTCGCACATCCGCTGCCCGGGACGTCGAAGTGCGGCGCGTTGCGGTTCAGTGCCGCTCGGCGCCGCCTAGTAAGACACAGCCGTATCGGCCGGCTCGCCGCGTGCGCGACGGGCGATGACGTCCGCTACCTCGTCGGCAGTCGGCGCATACGCGCCCGCATGCGCACAGGCGACCGACGCGCACGCGGCCGCGTAGCGCAAATGATCGGCGTCCGTGGCGTCGGGATGCGCGAGCTGGCTCGCGAGCCAGCCGCCGATGCTGGCGTCGCCGCAGCCGACGGTGTCGGCGACTTCGGTCGCGAACGCCGGCTGGAACAACGCGGTGTCGCGATGCAGCAGCTGCATGCCGGTCGCGCCGCGCGTGACCAGCACGGCCGCATCGGGCGCCCACTCGCGCAATTGCGCGAGCGCGGCCGCTTCGTCGAGTTCGGGAAACAGCCCGCGCAGATCTTCATCCGAGACCTTGATCCAGTCGGCGAGACCGGCGAGCCGGCGCAGCGTATGGCGATACGACGGCGCGGCCATCGGTGCGCGATAGTTCGGATCGAACGAGATTCGCTTGCCGGCCGCGCGCGCGGTCTGGGCGGCTTCGATCAGGCGCGACGCGAGCGGTTCGCGCACGACGCCGAGCGAACCTACATGCACGACTTCCGCTGCATCGAGCGCGCCGTTCGGCAGATCGGCCGGATCGAATGCGAGGTCGGCGCTGTTCTCGCCGATGAAGAAATACTCGGGCGGTTGTTTCGACACGACCATCGCGAGCAGCGGCGCGCGATCGACCTGACGGATGAAGCGCAGGTCGAGTCCGGCATCGGCGCTCCTGCGCATCAGTTCGTCGCCGAAGATGTCGCGGCTGACCGTGCCGGCGAAGGCAGTCGGCACACCAAGCCGTGCGCCGACGCGCGCGACGTTCCAGCACGAGCCGCCGGCGATGCTGCGCCAGTGCTGCGCGTCGTCGCGGATGAAGTCGGTCAGCGCTTCGCCGAATACGATCAGGCGGGGGAACGTCGTCGTCATGTCGAAACCTTGTGCCGCGCGTGTCGCGCGGCAGTGCAGCGGTTGAGATGAACGGCCGGGCAGGGCGGCCGGGCGCCGCGTGACGCGACGGGGCCCGGTGCGGCGCCGGCCGGGATCGCCGTATCGCGCGGCCGGACTCAGCGCGGGCTGCTCCAGCCCTTGTAGCTCTTCACGTTCTCGCGCGTGACGAGCGTCGGCTCGATCAGGATCATCGGATTGGCCGGTTTCTGCCCGTTCATGATTCCGTAGCCGACGTTGACGGCCTGCTGCGCCATCGCCCACGGATCCTGGCTCGACGACGCCTGCACGAGCGTGTTGGACTTCAGCGCCACCTCGATGTCGGGCGCGCCGTCGACCGACGTGATCACGATGTTCGGGCGATTCAGCTGTTTCGCCGCGAGATCGCTGCCGATCGCCTGCGGGTCGTTGATCGTGAACACGCCATCGAGCTTTGGAAAGCGCGTCAGATAACCTTGCATCGCGTTCATCCCGCCTTCGCGCGAGCCCTTGCCGTCCTGGTCGCTCGACAACAGCTTGATGCCCGGGTTCTTCGCAAGCACGGTCTTGCAACCGTTCACGCGGTCGATCACGGCCGACACCTGCGGGCCGTTCTCGATGATCACGTTGCCCTTGCCGTTGAGCTTCTTCGCGAGGTAATCGCATGCGAGTTCGCCGGCCTTCACGTTGTTGGTCTGCACGGTCGCGTTCGCGCCGGCGGCCGCGACGTCCACCGCGACGACCGTGATGCCGGCTGCCTGCGCCTTCTTCACCGCCGGTTCGATCGCCTTCGGATCGGTCGCGTTCAACAGGATCATGTCGACGTGCGCGGAGATGAAGTTGTCGATCTGCGTGAACTGCTTGTTCAGATCGTAGTCGGCCGACACCGCGGTGACTTTCGCATTCGGATTGAGCTGTTTCGCACGCGCTTCGGCGCCCTTGACGATCGTGACGAAGTACGGGTTGCCGAGCGAGCCGACCGTGACGCCGATCGATTTCAGCGGCTTGTCGGCGGCATGGGCGGCGGCGGCGCCGAATGCGAGTGCGCAGGCGACGGCGGTCAGGGCGGCTTTGTTCTTCAACATGTCGTTGTGTCTCCGGATGGTCCGTTGGCGGATGGGCGCAGGAGGACCTGACTGCGCCTCGATGGTTGAACGTCGGGCGGTACGGCGCAAGTCCGCGTCAGGTACGGGCCGAGTCGCGCTGCCGGTAGCGGTCGAGCGCGACCGCGCCGATGATTACGAGCCCCTTGATGATGTATTGCCAGATGTCGGATACGCCGAGCAGCACGAGGCCGTTGGTCAGCACCGCGATGATCAGCGCGCCGATCAGCGTGCCGACGATCGAGCCGACACCGCCGACGAAGCTCGTGCCGCCGAGAATCACCGCGGCGATCGCGTCGAGTTCGTACGACTGGCCGAGCTGCAGCCCGTTGGCCGCATAGAGGCGCGCGGCCGACATCACCGCGCCGAGGCCGGCAAGCAGGCCGGATGCCGCATAGACGAACAGCTGAATCGCACGCACGTTGATGCCGGACAGCCGCGCGGCCTCCGGGTTGCCGCCGACCGAATAGATGCGCATCCCTAGCACCGTGCGGCGCAGGATGAACCACGACAGCGCGATCACCCCGACCGCGATGATGACGAGCCACGGCACGCCGAGCACCGAGCCGTTGCCGATGAACGCGAACGGCAGTTGAGGGTTGAAGACGGTGGTGTCGTTGCCGATCAGGCGGGCGACGCCGCGCACGGCGGTCATCGCGCCGAGCGTCACGATGAACGGCGGCAGGCGCAGGAACGAGATCAGGCCGCCGTTGATCGCGCCGAACACGAGACCGACGGCGAGCGCGATCGGCACGCCGAGCCAGCCCCAGCCGGGGATGGTCGATGCGATCAGCGCGGCGACGGCCGATGCGGCGAGCACCGAGCCGACCGACAGGTCGATGCCGCCCGTCAGGATCACGAACGTCATGCCCGCAGCCAGCACGATGTTGATCGATGCCTGCTGCGTGACGATCGACAGATTCTGCAGCGTGAAGAAGCCGTCGGTCAGAAAGCCGAAGCCGATGCAGAGGACCAGCAGCACCGGCAGCATGCCGGCGGTGCGCATCAGCGACTGCATGCGCGCGCGATGATCGGCGCCGCGCATCAGCGGCGTGCGGTTGGCGACCGGATGGGCCGTCGCGGAAGCGAGGTTCCGCTGCTTGGTCGGGTTGATCATTTCGGTACCTTGAATGAAGAGGGAAATGAAGGGGCCGTGGTCAGTGCGCGTCGGCGAGTTCGGCCTGTGAGCCGGTCGCGAGCGCGATGATCGCTTCCTGCGTGATCGGGGTATGCGTGTGGCCGCCAAGTTCGCCCGCGATCTCGCCTTCGCGCATCACGAGCACGCGGTCGGCGACGCCGATGATCTCCGGCAATTCGCTGGAGATCACGATCACGCCGACGCCCGCGCGGGCCAGTTCGTTGATGATCCGGTAGATCTCGGATTTCGCGCCGATATCGACGCCGCGTGTCGGTTCATCGAGGATCAGCACGCGCGGCTTCGTTTCGAGCAGGCGCGACAGCAGCACTTTCTGCTGGTTGCCGCCCGACAGCGCACCGACGTTTACGTTCGCGTTCGGCACGCGAATCGACAGCGATGCGATCGCGTCGCGCGCGCGTTCGGCGCCGCGAGCGAGATCGAGCGCACCGAGCCGTGCGTCGCGATTGCACACGGAGATGTTGATGTTGTCGCGCACGCTCATGTCGAGGAACAGGCCCTGGCGCTTGCGATCTTCCGTCAGGTAGACGAGGCCCGCGTCGATTGCGTCGCGCGGCGAGTGCGCGCCGAACGTGCGGTCGCCGAGCTTCACGTCGCCGCGCGTGCGCGGCTCCGCGCCGAAAATCAGCCGCGCGAGCTCGGTGCGGCCCGCGCCGACGAGTCCGGCGATGCCGAGCACTTCGCCGGCATGCAGGTCGAGGCTGCAGCCGCGCACGCGGTCGCCGTCGGCGATGTCGCGCACCGACAGCAGCAGATGGCCGGGGTCGTAAGGCGCGTGTTCCTTCTTGTAGAAGCCGGAGATGTCGCGGCCGACCATCATCGCGACGAGCCGCTCGGCCGACAGCGATGCGCGTTCGAGCGTGCCGACGTATGACCCGTCGCGCAGCACCGACACGCGGTCGGACAGTTCGTAGATCTCCGCCATCCGGTGGCTGATGTAGATGATCGCGAGGCCTTCCTCGCGCAGCTGGCGGATCAGGCCGAACAGGTGCTCGGTTTCGCGCGACGACAGCGGCGTCGTCGGTTCGTCCATCACGAGGATGCGTGCGCGGGTATGCACGGCGCGCGCGATCTCGACGAGTTGCTGTTCGGCGATCGACAGCGTGCCGACAAGTGTGTCGGGCCCGAACGGCGCGCCGAGACGCGCGAGCACGTCCTGGCAGCCGCGCGCCATTGCCGCGCGGTCGATGGTGCCCCAGCGCCGGTTGCCGCGCCGCAGTTCGCGGCCGACGTAGATGTTTTCGGCGACGGTCAGGTTCGGCGCCAGGCACAGTTCCTGGTAGATCACGGCGACCCCGGCATCGCGTGCGGCGAGCGGGCCGTCGACGTCGATGCGCGCGCCGTCGATCAGGATTTCGCCGCCGGCGTCAGCCTGGTACGCACCCGACAGGATCTTCATCAGCGTCGACTTGCCGGCGCCGTTTTCGCCCATCAGAGAATGGATCTCGCCCGGATAGACGGTCAGGCTGACGTTGTCGAGCGCGCGCACGGCCGGGAACGTCTTGCTGATCCCGCGCATCTCGAGCAGCGGGCGGGGCGACTCAGAACGCGACATGGTGGACCTCCTGCAAATCGGTGCGGGCGCCCTTGAGGATGCCGGCCCGCGGGGAGAAATTGAAATACATGGGCAGCGTCGCGGCGCCGATTGCGCCGGCGTCGGCGCCGAACGTGCCGCGCACGAGCGTCGGTGTGCCGCGTGCTTCCGGTGCGGTCGCGACCAGCGCCGCGCGCAGGCGCGTCGTGACCGCATCGAGGAGGCCGGCATCGGTATCGGCGTCGAGCACGACCACCGGCGCATCGACGACGCACAACACCGCACGCAATGCCGGCGCGAGCGCGTCGACGCAGTCGTCGATCCATTCGTCGACTGCCGGCAGGCCGCGGGCGATGCATGTCTCGAGGTCGGCGCGGTTCTCGACCGTCTCGCCGTGATGGCGCAGGTGACGCACGAGCGCATGCAGCGACGCGCGGGCGAGCAGGATGTCCCACGGGCCGCGCGGCGGCGGCGCGGACGCCAGCCGGCTCGGCGGCACGGGAATCACGGCGATGTCGCCGGCATTGCCGGTCACGCCGCGCAGGCAGTCGCCGTCGATTGCGATGCCGCCACCGATCGCCGGGCCGATGAACAGGTACACGAAGTCATCGCACTGCCGGCCGTAACCGTAGAACAGTTCGGCGATCGCGGCCGCGTTGCCGTCGTTTTCACCGAACACCGGCAGCGACACCGTGCGGCCGAGGTCGCTCGCGAAGTCGACGTCCTCCCACGCACGGAACGTGTCGGGCGCGAGGCCGAGCTCGCGCATCCATGCGCCGAGGTTGTACGGCTGCGCGACGCCGACGCCCGTCAAGCGCGCTCGCTCGTGCGCCGGAAGCAGATCCTGCATCGCGTCGATGTCGCGCCGGACGATGTCGAGCACATCGGCGGGCGAAGGGAGCAGCGTGTCGTGCGAGCGGCGGCCGAGCACGTCGCCCGCGAAATTGACAAGCGCCGTTTCGATGCGCATCCGGTCGAGATGGACGCCGATACCGAATGCGCCACGCGGATCGAGGCGGATCAGCGACGCCGGCTGGCCGCGCTGGCCTTCGGTACGCCCGGCGAATTCGATGAGCTTCGCGTCGGCGAGCGACGCGATGATGCTGCCGACTGCCGTGCCCGTCATGTTCGCGAGCCGGGCGAGATCGGCCTTCGACGCGCTGCCCGCACGGCGCAGCGTTTTCAGCAGCAGGCGCTCGTTGTAACGGCGCACGTTGGCCGAGTTGCTGCCCTGGCCGATGTGCGGGCTTCGCATGGCGTCTCCTTCCATGGTGCGCCATATGGCGGCGCATTAAATAAATCACGTTGATTTATTTAACCGTGTGAGCGACGGCGTGTCAGCCTAGGGAAATCCCGGTGGCGCGGCGAGAGCGAGGATGGCGGCGTGCCGGACGGGCAGCGGGTGCGGGTTCCGGGCCCGAATGACGAGCAGCCGTGGGAGCGCGGCCGGGGCGGCGAGGCCGGTCGGTTCGTGTGGGGAGAGCGTCGCGCAGCGTCGGTGGCGCGATGCGGGGCTGGAAATGAAAAAAGGCCGGCTAAGAAGCCGGCCTTTTTAAAAACAGATGGTGCCCAGGAGAGGACTCGAACCTCCACGGTGTTGCCACCGCTAGGACCTGAACCTAGTGCGTCTACCAATTCCGCCACCTGGGCACGTTTCGCTTGCTGCGATGCGAAGACCGCTATTTTAGCGCGTCTAAAGGTTGTGTCAATACAATTCGACGTCTTGGGGCGCAAATATTTTGCGGCTTGTTTGCTCGGCGTGAGGAGGTGCGACGAGGGAGGCAGGTGTTCGCCGAACGGAGCGGGTGGTGTCGCGTGGGTGCGCGCGCGATTGGGCGCCGGAAAATGAAAAAAGGCCGGCTAAAAAGCCAACCTTTTTAAAACAGATGGTGCCCAGGAGAGGACTCGGTCACGCAAGCGCGACCCCGGCTGCGCTTGCAAGCGCAGCCCTTCGAGTCCTCGCGCAAAGCGCGCAGGCGCTTTGCTTCCTGGGCTCGAAATGAAAAAAGGCCGGCTAAAAAGCCGACCTTTTTAAAAACAGATGGTGCCCAGGAGAGGACTCGAACCTCCACGGTGTTGCCACCGCTAGGACCTGAACCTAGTGCGTCTACCAATTCCGCCACCTGGGCACGTTTTGCAGTACCTGCTTGCTGCAAAGAAACGAAATTATAGCGTTACTGGAGACGCTGTCAACACAATTCGATCGATGGCGATAAAAATATCGGATGCTGCGTATCGAGCCCTCATGCGCCAAGCGGCTCTGCCCGTTTGGCCGTGAAATTCCATCGCAGCGCATCGCTTGTGTCGACGCGGGCGGGCAGCAAGCCGGCCGCGAGAAACGTATCGGCGATCTTCTGCTGTTCGCCGAAGTTCTGCGCGGCAACCGCGCGGACCACATAGCTGCGGCGCGCATTCGCACGCTCGATCGTGCGGGCATCCAGTCCCCAGATCGGCGCCAGCGTATTGGCGGCTTCCTGCTGATGATCGTGCAGCCACGCACCGGCCTGCGACAACCGATCGAATACGATCTGGATGGCGTCGGGACGCGCGGCCGCAAAACTGCTCGACGCGAGGTAATAGCGCTGGTACGACGCGAGACCGTCGCCGTCGGCCAGAATCCGCACATCGGGATTCGCTTCGACCGAAGCGACGTACGGATCCCACGTGCTCCACGCATCGACGCTGCCGCGCTCGAATGCCGCGCGACCGTCCGCCGGTGTCAAGTAGTGGACCGCTGTGTCGCGCACCGCGAGGTTCGCGCGTGCGAGCGCGGCAAGCAGCAGGTAGTGGCTGCCGGCGGCCTTCGTGACCGCGATTCGCTTGCCTTTGAGATCGGCAAGCGTGCGGATGCTGCTGTCCTGCTTCACGACGATGGCCTGCGCCTTTGGCGACGGCGCTTCCTGCGCGACATATACGAACCGGGCGTGCGCGGCCTGCGCGAATACCGGCACCGTGTCGGCCACGTCCGCGCTGAAATCGACCGCGCCGATGTTGAGTGCTTCGGTCAGCGGCAGGCCGCTCGCGAATTCATGCCACGATACGCGCAGGCCGAGCGGCGCGAGCGACTGCTCCAGCGTGCCGCGCGACTTGAGTAGCGTAATGAGCGTCGACGATTTCTGGTATCCGATGCGTAACGTCGTGGCTGCTTTCTCCGCGTGCGCTCGCATGCCGATGGCGCTCAGGCCGGCGGCCAGCATCGCGCGAGTGAATGCGCGGCGGTTCATCAACGTCATGGATGCTCTTCCTCGTTGGGTTCATTGAAAGCGACGCGGCTAACGTACCAACGGGGGGGCAATCGATAAGCGATTAATTCTGCTATCGATCGGAGCGGTGGGCATAAGACGCGGCACGCATGACTCATGCAGTGCCGAAAATGAAAAAAGGCCGGCTAAGAGGCCGACCTTTTTAAAAACAGATGGTGCCCAGGAGAGGACTCGGTCACGCAAGCGCGACCCCGGCTGCGCTTGCAAGCGCAGCCTTTCGAGTCCTCGCGCAAAGCGCGCAGGCGCTTTGCTTCCTGGGCTCGAAATGAAAAAAGGCCGGCTAAGAAGCCGACCTTTTTAAAAACAGATGGTGCCCAGGAGAGGACTCGAACCTCCACGGTGTTGCCACCGCTAGGACCTGAACCTAGTGCGTCTACCAATTCCGCCACCTGGGCACGTTTTGCAGTAGCTGCTTCCTGCAAAGAAGTGAGATTATAGCGCCCCAATTATTCGTGTCAACACTTTTTTGCGATATGCCGCAAACCCGACGCAGCCGCGCGTGCCCGCGGCGTTCGCGTCATTTTGCTGCGCAAGGCGGGTGATAGAATGGTTCGCCGCCGTCACTATAGAACTGTCTGACGGACACTTCTATGTTGATGCCGTGCACCATCAGTCAACGCAACGAGAACAATCATCGACAAACCCTTGAGCAAATATCCGTACCCCATTCCGAGCCGTGAAGAAATTCTCGGCGTGCTGCGTACGAGCGACGCGCCGCTGGCCGCCAACGACATCGCCGAGGCGCTGTCGATCAAACGCCAGGAGCGCGAAGGGTTCTTCCGGCGTGTCGCCGCGATGGAACGCGACGGACAGATCCGCCTCGACAAGCGCGGCCACTACCAGCTTACCCACCCGTCGAATTTCGTTGCCGGTCGCGTGCAGGGCCATCGCGACGGCTACGGGTTCGTGATCCGCGATGACGGTCAGGACGACCTGTTCTTGCCGAACGGCGAAATGCAGAAGGTGATGCACAACGATCGCGTGCTCGCGCGGATCGTCGGCTACGATCGCCGCGGCCGGCCCGAAGGCCATGTCGTCGAAGTCACCGAGCGCGCGAACAAGCGCGTGATCGGCCGTCTGCTCAATGAGAACGGCGCGCTGATCGTCGCCCCTGAAGACAAGCGCATCGGCCACGACATCCTGATCACGCAGAACGTGAAGAAGGCGAAGGTCGGGCAGGTCGTCGTCGTCGAACTGACCGACTTCCCGAGCCGCCATTCGCAACCGCTCGGCCGCGTCGTCGAAGTGCTCGGCGACATCGACGATCCGGGCATGGAAATCGAGATCGCGGTGCGCAAGTACGGCGTGCCGCACGAATTCAGTCAGCCGGCGCTCGACGAGGCCGCCGCGCTGCCGGACAAGGTGCGCCCGGCGGATCTGCGCTTCCGCGTGGACCTCCGCGACGTGCCGCTCGTGACGATCGACGGCGAGGATGCGCGTGACTTCGACGATGCCGTCTATTGCGAGCCGACCAAGGTCGGTCGCGGCGACGGCTTCCGCCTGATCGTCGCGATCGCAGACGTGTCGCACTACGTGCAACCGGGCAGCGGCCTCGATGCCGACGCGCTCGAGCGCAGCACGTCGGTGTATTTCCCGCGCCGCGTGATCCCGATGTTGCCTGAGAAGCTGTCCAACGGGCTGTGCTCGCTGAACCCGCAGGTCGACCGTTGCGTGCTCGCGTGTGACATGGTGATTACCGCACGCGGCGAGATCAAGGCGTACCAGTTCTATCCCGCGGTGATCCATTCGGCCGCGCGTCTGACGTACACCGAAGTCGCCGCCGTGCTGTCGAACACCAAGGGGCCGGAGGCCGCGCGCCGCGCCGAGCTGCTGCCGCACTTGCAGGACCTGTATGGCGTCTACAAGGCGCTGTTCGCCGCGCGCCAGAAGCGCGGCGCGATCGACTTCGACACGACCGAGACCTACATCGTCTGCAACTCGCAGGGCAAGATCGAGCAGATCGTCCCGCGCCAGCGCAACGACGCGCACAAGCTGATCGAGGAATGCATGCTGGCGGCGAACGTCTGCGCGGCCGACTTCCTGAAGCGTCACAAGCACCCGGGCCTGTATCGCGTGCACGCCGGTCCGACGCCGGAGAAGCTCGAGAACCTGCGTGCGTTCCTGCGCGGCATGGGCCTGTCGCTTGGCGGCGGCGACAAGCCGCACGCGAGCGACTACGCGGCGCTGATGGCGCAAATCCGCGACCGTCCCGACGCGCAAATGCTGCAGCCGATGCTGCTGCGCTCGATGCAGCAGGCTGTCTACAGCCCGGACAACATCGGCCACTTCGGTCTCGCGTACGAGGCGTACGCGCACTTCACGAGCCCGATCCGCCGCTATCCCGACCTGCTCACGCATCGCGCGATCTACGCGATCCTGTCGGGCAAGAAGTACACGCCGAAGGCGCCGGACGGCTTCGAGCTGAACACCGCGCTGTCGCCGCGCGCCCGCGCGATGCAGCAGGCCGACGACGAAACGCGCGGCCGTTCGCGTTCGAACACCGCGATCTGGGAAGAACTCGGCCTGCATTGCTCGGCGAACGAGCGGCGTGCCGACGAAGCGTCGCGCGACGTCGAGGCGTGGCTCAAGTGCTACTTCATGCGCGACAAGCTCGGCGAGGAGTACGGCGGGATGGTGAACGGCGTCACGTCGTTCGGGATCTTCGTGCAGCTCGATACGCTGTTCATCGAAGGGCTCGTGCACGTGACGGAACTCGGCTCCGACTACTTCCAGTACGACGAAATCAAGAACGAGCTGCGCGGCGAACGCACGGGCATCCGCTATCGTCTGTCCGATCGTGTGCGCGTGCAGGTAAGCCGCGTCGATCTCGACGCACGCAAGATCGACTTCCGGCTCGTGCGCGACACGCCGGTGAAGGCGCCGCGCCCCGCGCCGGCGCCGGCTGTTGCCGGTAACGGCACGGGCAGCGAGCGCGGCGGCCCGCGCGTGCGCTCGCTGCCGCCGGCGGACGAAGCCGCGCCGCGCCGCAAGAAAGCGGCCAGCGCGCCGACCGCCGCGGTGAAGGAAGCGCGTGCCGCACGCGCGGCAAAGAAAAAGGGCGGTGCGGCGGCCAAGACCGCCGCGAAGAAGGCGCACGCCCGCAAGAAGTATTGAGCGTATGGGCGGCGCATGCGCACGCCCGTTGCAGTATCGACAGCCGCCGCGTTCTACCGGTCACCGCCGGCAACGCGGCGCTTTCCTTTTCCATGGATCGCGGCCGCGCGCATCGCGCGGCCGCACGTTTGATCGAAGGTTGTTCCAGTCATGTCACGTCTGAAGGTTCTTTACGGTTTTCATGCGGTGACCGCACGTTTGCGGCACGACGCGTCGACGGTCGCGGAGGTGCTGTACGACCAGACGCGCCGCGACCGCCGCATGCAGGAGTTCCTGCACGCCGCGAAGGAAGCGGGCGTGCGGCTGATCGCGGCCGACGAAACGCGCCTGTGGGGCCTCGCGCACACCGAGCGCCACCAGGGCGTCGTCGCGCGTGTCGAGGATGTCCCGCTCGCTCAGAATCTGTCGGAACTGCTCGACGGCATCCAAGGTCCGGCGCTGCTGCTGGTGCTCGACGGCGTCACCGATCCGCACAATCTCGGCGCGTGCCTGCGAGTCGCCGATGCGGCCGGCGCGCATGCGGTGATCGCCCCGCGCGACCGCGCGGTGGGCCTGAACGCAACCGCGGCGAAGGTTGCGAGCGGCGCGGCCGACACGGTGCCGTACATTACGGTCACGAACCTTGCCCGCGCGCTGCGCGAACTGAAGGACGCCGGCGTGTGGATCATCGGCACGTCGGACGAGGCGTCGGGGACGCTATACGACACGAAGCTCGACGGCCCGGTCGCCATCGTGATGGGCGCAGAAGGCGAGGGCATGCGCCGGCTCACGCGCGACACGTGCGACGACGTGATGAGCATCCCGATGGCCGGCAGCGTCGAAAGCCTGAACGTGTCGGTCGCGAGCGGCGTATGCCTGTACGAAGCGGTGCGCCAGCGGCGCGCGAAGGGCTGACAGGCCGGCCGCTACGCAGGCCTGCAGGTGCGGCTGCACGCGGCGCGTGCGCCGCAACGACCGAACGACGCGTGCCGCGATCGCGCGCGGCCCGCGGCTCATCCAGCGCGCGAACCATGACCCTGTTTCGCCTCGGCGCAGCGTGCGCCGTCCTCGGCCTGCTGGCCGCCTGTACGTCGCCGTCGCTCGTCGGGCGCGGCACCTACTACGCCGATACGAGCCTGCATGCGCGCGGTGCGGATTCGCGGGTCCGCTTCCTCGTGATGCACTACACCGAAAGCGACGAAGCGAATTCGCTGCGCACGCTGACCGGCGACTCGGTCAGCGTGCATTACGTCGTGCCGCCGCAACCGCGCATCGAACACGGGATGCCTGTCGTCTACCAGCTCGTTCCCGAATCGGAGCGTGCGTGGCATGCGGGCATCAGCGAATGGCAGGGCACGACGGAACTCAATGCGGCGTCGATCGGCATCGAGAATGTGAACCGCGGCCCGCTCGATGCGCAAAACCTTACGTGGCAGCCGTATCCGCCCGCCCAGGTCGATGCGCTGATCCGGCTGTCGAAGGACATCGTCGCGCGCTATCGCATTCCGCCGACGCGCGTGGTCGGCCACAGCGACATCGCGCCGCAACGAAAGATCGATCCCGGTCCGCTGTTCCCGTGGCATGCGCTCGCGCAGGCGGGCGTGGGCGCGTGGCCGGACGACGCGACCGTGACCGCGCGGCTCGCCGGCCGCGATCCGCGCGCGCTCGTCGACGTACGCGGGTTGCAGCAGAAGCTCGCGCGTTACGGCTACGACGTACCGATCGATGGCGTGCTCGACGCGCGCACACGGCGTGTGTTCGCCGCGTTTCAGATGCATTTCCGGCCGTCCGACTATGCCGGCAATCCGGACGCCGAGACCGACGCGATCGCGCAGGCGCTACTCGACAAGTACTTCCCCGAAACGCCGGCAGCTGGCACGGCATCCGCCGTCGGCGCGCCGTAACCGCCGCGGCGATCGCTGCCGGCAGCGCCGCCTAAAAAGCCCGGGCCGTCTTCGGAGTCCGGTAAACTGGCGGTTTTCCGCAATCCTGCTGTATTCCCACCTCTCATGACTCAAGACGAACTCAAACGCCTGGTCGGCCAGGCGGCCGCCGATTATGTGATCCAGAACGTGCCGGAAGGCGCGGTAATCGGCGTCGGCACAGGCTCGACCGCCAACTGCTTCATCGACGCGCTCGCCGCCGTCAAGTCGCGCTATCGCGGCGCAGTGTCGAGCTCGGTCGCGACAACCGAGCGCCTGAAATCGCACGGCATCAAGGTGTTCGATCTGAACGAGGTCGACTCGCTGCAGGTGTATGTCGACGGCGCGGACGAGATCGACGCGAGCGGCGCGATGATCAAGGGCGGCGGCGGTGCGTTGACGCGCGAGAAGATCGTCGCGTCGGTGGCCGACACGTTCGTCTGCATCGCGGACGGCAGCAAGCGCGTGCCCGTGCTCGGCGCGTTCCCGTTGCCGATCGAGGTCGTCCCGATGGCGCGTACAGCGATCGGTCGACGCGTGGCGGCGCTCGGCGGCGTGCCGGTGCTTCGCGTGACGAAGGACGGCGCGCCCTACATCACCGACAACGGCAACGAGATCATCGACGTGAAGGGGCTGCAGATTACCGATCCGCGCGGTTTCGAGGCGCAGGTGAATGCGTGGCCGGGCGTCGTGACGGTTGGCCTGTTCGCCGAGCGCGGCGCGAATCTGTGCCTGCTCGGCACCGCAAACGGCGTCGAGACGATCGTTTATCCCGGTTAATCAAAACTGAATGAGAAGCAGTCCGTAATGGCGTCAGGATGCCGTAATGGACTGCATGTTTAAATTTTGTCGAAATCCCGGCCCGGCAAGCGCAGCGCGCTTCCCGGGCTTTTTTTGAAGTCGTATAAATCACCCCGTTTAAAAGAGGGATAACCCTGTCAGGTGTTTACCAGATAGCGAAATATCCCCGAACTCATCAACTTATAGATCATAAGAACAGTCGTAACCAGGGCCGGCGGAACTGCGGAGCAGTTGTTCGCAAATCGACGCACGGGGAGGTGTCATGGAGCAGGGCAAAGACCGGTCACTGGTCGCCAAAGTGATGGATGGGCTTGTTACGGGTATCGTCGAGGACAAGTACGGCGGCATTCTGCCGCCGCAGGACGTGCTGTCGAAAGAGTTCGACGTGAGCCGCACCGTGATGCGTGAAGCATTGTCGATGTTGCTTGCGCGCGACATGCTCGACGTGCGTCCGAAAGTCGGGACGCGCGTTCGGCCGATGCGCGACTGGCGCATGATCGATGAGGACGTCGTGAGCTGGCGGTTTCGTGCGAAACCCGATCCGCAATTCATGCGCGACGTCATCGAATTCCGGATGCTGATCGAACCGCGTGCGACCGCGCAGGCGGCGGTTCGTGCGACGGCCGTCGACATCGCCGGTATTCGCGAGGCGTTCGATGCGTTCAAGGTGTTGCAACCGGGCGACCCCGGCTACGACACGGCCGACGAACTGTTGCACACGCGTATCGTGCAGGCGAGCGGCAACCAGTTTTTCCAGCAGATGGCGGCGATCGTGCGCGGTGCGGTCCGGCTCGTGAATCCGCGCGTCGTGCAGAAGGAAGGCGCGCACGAAACCGCCGTCAATGCACACGCGCGCGTCGTCGACGCGATCGAGCGGCGCGATCCGCGCGAGGCCGAAGCGGCGTCGCTCGCGCTGATCGATTTCAGTGCGGACGAGATCTCGCGCGATTTCTCCGTCGACGTACCCGTGCGCGCCTGAATCCGAATGCGTCGTTGATTCACAAGCCGGCGAGCCGTTTATCATGACGGCCGGCCGGCAGCGTGCCGGCCACCGCCATACGACCGACACGGAAGATCCGGATGAACGACTTCGACAACCGCCCGGTGCGCTTCGGCATCGTCGGCGCAGGCAGCATCGCACGGCGTTTCGCGCAGAGCCTCGCGCACGTGCCGGGTGCCGTGCTGGCCGGCGTGTGGGCACGCCGCGCGGACGCGGCCACCGCATTCTGCGCCGCGTGCGGCGGCACGCCCGCCGCGACGCTCGACGCACTGCTCGCGACCGATATCGACGCAGTCTATATTGCGACGCTCCACGACAGTCATGCGCACTACGCGCAGGCCGCGCTGGCCGCCGGCAAGGCCGTGCTGTGCGAAAAACCCGCGACGCTCAACGCGACGCAACTCGACGCGGTGCTGAACGCGGCGCGCGCGTCCGGCCGGCTGTTCATGGAGGCGATGAAGCCGCCGTTCTTTCCGCTGTACCGTCAACTGCGCGCGCGTCTCGATGACGATCCGATCGGCGAGATCCGGCTCGTGCGCGCGGGTTGTGCGTCATCGTCGGTGCCCGACGACCATTCGGTGTATCGGCTCGACCGCGCCGGCGGCGCGCTGCTGGACATCGGGATCTACGAAGCGTTTCTCGCGGTCGACTGGCTCGGCGCCGCGCTCGACGTGCAGACGCTCGGTCGTGTCGGCGCGACGGGTGTCGACGTATTCGCCAGCCTGAACAGCCGTCACGCGAATGGCGGCATCGCACAGCTCTTTTGCGGGCTTGACGTGATGGGACGCGGCGACGCGCTGATCGCCGCAGCGGGCGGTCACGTGACGATTCACGAGAAGTGGTGGAACCCGGCACGCGCGACGATCCGCTATGCGGACGGGCGCACCGTCGAATTCGATGTGCCGGCCGAAGGCGGCGGCCTCAACTACGAGATCGCGCATTTCTGCGACCTGCTGCGCGCGGGCGAACTCGAGAGTCCGATCATGACGCACGATCATTCACGACGGATGATCGCGATGACCGATGCGGCGCGCGCGGCGCTCGGCGTACGTTACTCGGGAGAGTAAGCGCGGAAACGAAGGCGGCGGCCGGGCGCGCCGCGGCCCGGCCACGGATGCAACCGCGTGCTCAATGACGCGCCGGCAGCGACAGGCGCTTTTCGTACCAGCGCTGGATCCATTCGAGGATCTGGCACAGCACCCAGTAAATGGCCGCGGCGGCAAGGTACAGCGGCAGCGGCTGGTAGGTCGCCGCGATCACTTCCTGCGCGCTGCGCAGCAGCTCGGTCACGGTGATCACCGAGACGAGCGACGCGTCCTTGATCAGGCTGATCAGGCTGTTCGACAGGCTCGGCACCGCGATGCGCAATGCCTGCGGGCCGATCACGTAGCGCAGCGTCTGCGACCACGACAGCCCGAGGCTGTAGGCGGCCAGCCATTGGCCGCGCGCGATCCCGTTGATCGCGCCGCGCATGCTTTCGGACATGTATGCGGCGACGTTCGCCGACAGCGCGATCACGCCGGCCGGCGTCGGATCGAGCGAGATGCCGAGGCTCGGCAGCCCGTAATAGATGACGAAGATCTGCACGAGCAGCGGCGTGCCGCGCATCAGGCTCACGTACGCGCGCGCGAGCCACGCGAGCGCGCTGACCCAGATGCGTTCGAAACCCTCGAGCGTCTCGCCTTGCCGGATGCCCATCATCGCGAGCACGACGGCGCCGAGCAGGCCGAACACCATCGACAGCACGGCGAACTTGACGGTCAGTACGGCACCCTGGGCGAGCACCGGCAGCGATTGGACGAGCAGGGACGTTGTCGACATGGAATACGGATCGAATGCGTGCGCGAAAGCGCAATCATAAACCGGACCGATAAAACAAAGGGCGGCATCGTTGCAGATGCCGCCCTTTCCGGCCCGCCGTCGGGCGGGAAACAGAGGGGTGCTTACTTGATCGGCTTCGTCACGTCGATACCGAACCACTTGTCCGAAATCTTCGTGAACGTGCCGTCGGCCTCGAGTTGCGTCATCGCGTCGTCGATTGCCTTCTGGAACTTCGGATTGCCCTTCTTGAACGGGATGCCCGACGGATTCGCCGAGCCGACATTCGCGCCCGGACGCAGCGGCAGCTGCGAGTTCTTCGTCAGGTACGCGAGCATCAGGCGGTCGTTCAGCGCTGCGTCGAGACGGCCGGCCGCGAGGTCGCGCAGGTATTCGGGCGCGCCGGGGTACGTCTTTACGTCGATGCCGGGCACCGACTTCGCCATGTCCATGTAGTTCGTGCCGAGCGCGACGCCAAGCTTCTTGCCTTTCAGGTCTTCCAGCGACTTGAACTCGCGCGTGTCGTCCTTGCGCTGGATCAGCTGCGCCGACGAGTACGTGTACGCCGGCGAGAAGTCGAGCGTTTCCTTGCGCTTGTCGGTGATGCCGACCTGGTTGACGATCACGTCGAACTTGCCAGCCTGCAGCCCGGCGATGATCCCGCTCCATTCGGTCGTGACGAATTCGGGCTTCACACCGAGCTTCGCGGCGACAGCCTTGGCGATGTCGACGTCGAAGCCCACCAGTTCGCCTTGCGGATTCTTCGAGTTGAACGGCGGGAACGTGCCTTCGAGGCCGATGCGCAGCGTGCCGCGTTGCTTCACCTGGTCGAGCAGGTCGGCCGCATGCGCAGTGGCGGCGGCGAACGACGTGCCGATCAGGCCGGCGACGAGCAACTTCTTCAGCAGCGAGATTTTCATCGTGTGGATTTCCTTGCGCGAGTGGCGCGCTTGATTCTGAATGTGGCGCCGATCATAGCAAAATCGCAATCGACCACTAAATATCGTTTGTTTATGACTATATTACGCGGCGCGATCGCGTGCGATGGCCTTCACGCATTCGGCGACGAGTGCCGGCCCGCGATAGATGAAGCCCGTGTACAGCTGGACGAGCGATGCGCCGGCCGCGAGCTTCGCGCGCGCGTCCTCGCCCGAGAAAATCCCGCCGACGCCGATGATCGGCACCGCGCTGCCCACTTCCGCGTGCAGCTTGCGGATCACTTCGTTCGACGCGTCGAACACCGGGCGGCCGGACAGGCCGCCGGCTTCGTCCGCATGGGGCAGCCCCTGCACGGCCGCTCGCGACAGCGTCGTGTTGGTGGCGATGACCGCTTCGATCTTGTGGCGCAGCAGCGTGTCGCCGATCTCCTTCACCTGTTCGTCGTCGAGATCCGGCGCGATCTTCAGCGCGAGCGGCACGAGCTTGCCGTGCAGGTCGGCGAGGCGCTGCTGCTTGTCCTTCAGCGCGGCAAGGAGTGCGTCGAGTTCGCCCGCGCCCTGCAGCTGCCGCAGATTTTTCGTGTTCGGCGACGAAATATTGATCGTCACGTAGCTCGCGAACGGGTACACGCGCTCAAGGCAGTAGAGGTAATCCTCCGCGGCGCGCTCGATCGGCGTGTCGGCGTTCTTGCCGATGTTCAGGCCGAGGATGCCGCGATAGCGGGCTGCCTGCACGTTCTTCACGAACTGGTCTACGCCGTGGTTGTTGAAGCCCATCCGGTTGATCAGTGCGTCGGCCTGCGGCAGGCGGAACATCCGCGGGCGCGGGTTGCCCGGCTGCGCGCGCGGCGTGACCGTGCCGACCTCGATGAAGCCGAAGCCGAGCGCCGCGAGGCCGTCGATCGCGGCGCCGTCCTTGTCGAGACCGGCGGCAAGGCCGACCGGATTGCGGAACGTGAGCCCCATCACGGTGCGCGGCGCGTCGGGCACGCGGGCCGACAGCGCACAGGCGAGGCCGGTGCGGCCGGCCGCGCCGAGCGCGCGCAGCGTGAGGTGGTGAGCGTCTTCCGCATCCATCTTGAACAGGGATGCGCGGGCCAGCGGATAGAGGGAACTGAACACGGGAATTGGGCGGACAGCCGGAATGAATGACAACCCGCTATTTTACCGGGAGTTGCACGGCAAAGGCGCGGTTCGGTTCGTAGCGCGGCTGCACCGTGCGCCGTACTGCGCCGCGCCGTGCACTGGCGGGTTCGCGGGCGGTGGCGACGGCACGTTGTCGCCGTGCGGTCGCACCCGTGGCGTGCGCGTCAACCGGACCCGGAATGCCCGCCCGGCAGCGGCGCGCGCGCGAGTGCGGCATCGACCGGCGGCAGGTCGATGCGATCCGGATCGAGTATTTTCCAGCGCCCGTCGAGCAGCCCTTCGAGCGGATGGAAGTTCGCCTTGTACGCCATTTTCGGGCTCTCGCGGATCCAGTAGCCGAGATACACGTACGGCAGGCCGAGGCTCTTCGCCTGCTCGATCTGCCACAGGATGTTGTATGTGCCGTAGCTCGTGTGCTGGTCGTCCGGCTCGAAGAACGTATAGACCGACGACAGACCGTCGCCGAGGATGTCGATCATGCTGACCATGCGCAGCTTGCCCGGCTCGCCTGCCGGCGCGTCGAGGTCGCGGAATTCGACGAGTCGCGAATTGATCCGGCTCTGCAGCAGGAACTGCTCGTACTGGTCGCGACTGTCGCGGTCCATCCCGCCGCCCGCGTGGCGCGCGGACTGGTAGCGCATGTACAGTGCGTAATGCTCCTCGTCGTAGTGCAGCGGCGAGACCGTCGCGACGAGCGCGCGGTGGCGCTTCCACATCCGGCGCTGCGTGCGCGACGGCTTGAATGCGCCGACGGGCACGCGCACGGGCACGCACGCGCGGCAGCCGTCGCAGTACGGGCGATAAGTGAACACGCCCGAGCGCCGGAAGCCGGCCTTCACGAGCTCGGTATAGATGTCGGAATTGATCAGGTGGCTCGGCGTCGCGACTTGCGAGCGCGCGATGCGGCCGTCCAGATAGCTGCACGGATAGGGCGCCGTTGCATAGAATTGCAGCGCCGAAAGCGGTGAAAGCGGCAGCTCAGTCGGGTGAGTCATGGGCAGCTCTCGATGCAGGGAAGGAGTGCCGCGCTAGCGCTCGTTCCCGGAGGGAGTCGCCGGTTCGGCGGGGCCTGTCAGCGCGGCGAGCACGCGCTTGTCAAACTGCCACGGAATCGGCGGTTCGGTTACCGCGCGGCGCACGTGAGCGACAAAGGCTTTGCGTGCGATCTCGCGGCCACCGAGCGACGCTAGATGCGACGTATTCTGCTGGCAGTCTATCATTTCCAGTCCGTGCTCGCGAAGGTGGGCGACGAGGGTCGCGAGCGCGATCTTCGACGCGTCGGTGACGTCGGCATACATCGATTCGCCGAAGAACATCCGTCCGAACGCGACGCCGTACAAACCGCCGACGCGGCGCCCGTCATGCCACGTCTCGATGCTGTGGGCGTTGCCGGAACGATAGAGCGACGTATAGGCGTCGATGATCTCGGCCGTGATCCACGTGCCGCGTTGCCCGCGCCGCGGCGCCTGAGCGCACGCACGCATCACGCCCGGAAAATCGTGGTCGACGCGCACCTCCCACGCGGGATTGCGCAGCACGCGCTTGAGCGTCTTGCGCAGCGACGGGGCCACCTTGAATTCGGCCGGCACCAGGATCATCCGCGGATCGGGGCTCCACCACAGCACGGGCTGGCCGTCGGAATACCAAGGAAAGATGCCGCGCAGATACGCGTCGATCAGCCGTGACGGCAGCAGGTCGGCGCTCGCGGCCAGCAGCCCCGGCGCGCCGGTCGCGGCGCCGAGCGCGCGCTCGATGGGCGGGAACGGATCGTCCGGGCCGAGCCAGGGAACCATGGGTGCGGCTCAGCCGTTGCGCAGCGAGCGGAAGATATCGCCGGTATGGACGCCGTAGTCGCCGGCGGCGCGATCGGCGAAGAAGAAGCGCAGCGTCTGGCTGACGGTCGGGAACGCGATTTCGTCCCACGGGATGTCGGCTTCGTCGAACAGCTTGACTTCGAGGCTTTCCTCGCCCGCCTCGTACGCAGGATCGACCAGACGCGCCAGGTAGAACAGGTGGACCTGGTGCACGTGCGGCACGTTCAGCAACGTGAACAGGTTCTGCACTTCGACGCGTGCGCCGGCTTCCTCGAGCGTTTCCCGTGCTGCGGCCTCGGCCGTCGTTTCGCCCATTTCCATGAAACCCGCCGGCAGCGTCCAGAACCCGTAGCGCGGTTCGATCGCGCGGCGGCACAGCAGCACCTGATCGCCCCAGACCGGCACCGTGCCCACCACGTTGCGCGGATTCTGGTAATGGATCGTGCCGCAGTGATCGCAAATGAAGCGCTCGCGGTTGTCGCCCGGAGGAATGCGCGCGATGACTTCGTGACCGCAGACGGAGCAGAATTTCATGTCGAGTGGAAGGGACGAGGTGATGCGAGTGTATCACCGGGGCGGGGCATTCTCGAACGCGAGCGCGCGTGCGTGACGCAGGCTGCGAAGCCCACGATGCGACGTGCGCCGCCGTGCGTGGAAAAACAAAAAGCCCGGCATGGAGCCGGGCTTTTTGCATCGAATCGGGACGTTGGTTGCGGGGGTAGGATTTGAACCTACGACCTTCGGGTTATGAGCCCGACGAGCTGCCAGACTGCTCCACCCCGCGTCCGTCGAAGAATTGAATTATAGGGAGTAACGCGAATGCGTGCAAGCACTTTCTGACAATCGTGCTGCGATCGACAGCGGTGTCCTTGTAGGGCCGGTACGGCGGGCGCGTGCGCTAGAATCGAGCGGTTTGCTTGTCGTTCATTCCTGCAGCGGGCCGCGCGTCATTGCGCCGGCGTCGTTGTCACCCTCACTACTGCATCGACTGATTCATGGACATCGCTCACGATCTGCAATCGATCGGCGCGCAGGAACAGGCGCTCGTGTTTTCCCATTTCGACCCGGCACGTGCGTGGGCGCTCGGCAATCGGATGCATGCGCTCGCCACGTCGCGCGGGCATGCGATCGCAATCGACATCGTCACGTTCGGGCAACCGCTGTTTTATGCGGCGCTCGCCGGCGCGACCCCCGACAACGCCGACTGGGTGCGCCGCAAGCGCAACGTCGTCGCGCATTTCCGCCGCAGCTCGTATGCGATCGGGCTGCGCATGCAGCAGGCCGGCGCGACGCTCGCGGACAAGCACGGGTTGCCGATTTCCGAGTATTCCGCGCACGGCGGTTCTTTTCCGCTGACCGTCGCCGGCGCCGGCGTGATCGGCTCGATCACCGCATCTGGGCTGCCGCAGCGCGCGGATCACGAGTTCGTCGTCGAAGCGCTGTGCGCCGAACTCGGCCAGGACTACGCCGTGCTGGCGCTCGCGAGGAGCTGAACGATGCAGCTTCCAGGTTATGCATGGCTCGCGATCGCAATTGTCGCGGAAGTGATCGGCACGTCTGCGCTGCGCGCGGCAGACGGTTTCACGCGCTTGTGGCCGTCCGTGCTCGTCGTGGCCGGCTACGGCACCGCGTTCTACTGCCTGTCGCTCACGCTGCGCACGATGCCCGTCGGCATCATTTACGCGGTTTGGTCGGGCGCCGGTATCGTGCTGATCACGCTCGTTGCGATGCTGCTCTATCGTCAGGTGCCGGATCTGCCGGCGGTGATCGGTCTCGGACTGATCGTCGCGGGCGTCGTGGTGCTGAACCTGTTCTCGAAGATGCAGGCGCACTGAGCGTGCGCTTTCACTACGCCGGATGGCTCACATGACCGATTCCACTCCCGCTTCCGCGGAATCCGCCCAGCCCGACGTGCGCGCGTACGTCGCGAACCGTATCGGCTATCTCGAACTGAACCGGCCGAAGGCGCTGAATGCGCTGTCGGTTGAAATGATACGCCTGATGCAGCAGGCGCTCGACGCGTGGCGCGATGACGCCGAAGTTGTTGCCGTCGTTGTGCACAGCCCGCATCCGCGCGCGTTCTGCGCGGGCGGCGACGTGCGCTTCTTCCACGACGCGTGGCGACGGGGCGACCGCGCCGCAGTCGACACGTTCTTCATCGACGAATACACGCTCAACCATACGATCTTCACCTATCCGAAACCGTACATCGCGCTGATGCACGGCGTCGTGATGGGCGGCGGCATGGGCATTTCGCAGGCGGCCCGGCATACGGGCGGGCTGCGCGTCGTCACCGACTCGACGAAGATGGCGATGCCCGAAACGCGCATCGGCCTGTTCCCGGACGTCGGGATGAGCTGGTTCCTCGCGCGCACGCCCGGCGCGCTCGGCCGCTATCTGGCCGTGACCGGCGCGACGCTCGATGCGGCCGGCGCGCTGTATGCGCAGCTCGCCGACGTCTACGTGCCCGATGCCGCGTTGCCGGCGCTGCTCGACACGCTGCGTACCGCGCGCATCGACAGCGGTGCGCAGGCCGTTGCCTGCGTGGCCGACGCGGCTGCCGCGCACAAAGTCGTGCCGACGCCTGATACGTCGGCGCTGGCCGATGCGCGCTCCGGCATCGACCGGCACTTTGCGCGGCCCGATATCGGCGCGATTCTCGCGTCGCTCGACGCCGAGCAGGACTGCGCGGCCGTCGACGGATGGGTCGAGAAGGCGACGCATGCGATGCGCACGCAATTGTCGCCGCTGTCGATGGCCGTATCGCTCGAACTCGTCGAGCGGGCCCGGGGCGCGACGATGGCCGAGTGCCTGCGGCGCGATCTCGATCTCACGCGCTCGACGTTCGCGCGCGGCGACGTGATCGAGGGCGTGCGCGCGCTGATCGTCGACAAGGATCATCAACCGGCGTGGCGCTTCAAGTCGACCGCGGACGTCGACCGTACGGACGTGCTCGCGATGTTCGACAGCCCGTGGACGCCCGATACGCATCCGCTGCGGAATCTGAAGGACTGACGCCGGCGCGTGGCCGAATCGACACGGCACACAAAAAAGGCCGCCTGCATGCTCGTGCAGGCGGCCTTTTCGCAGGCGGATGCCGTTCGGTCGGGCGGCGCGCAGCGCGCGGCGCCGCCGTGTGCTTCATTCGTCGCCGGCCTCGTCGGACATGAACGCGCGCATGAACACGAGCGCGCCGAATCCCCACACCGCATTCGCGGCGAAACCGGTCGCGAGCACCGGCATCATGTTGCCGGACGGCCAGATCCCGCGCAGCGGATCGATCGCGAACACGCGCGCGGCGGTGAGTACGATCCCGCCGAATACCAGCGCGCCGATCCACGGAGCTTCCCGTTCCGGCGACACGCGCAGCAGCCACGCCATCGGGATCGCGCAGCATGCGCTGATCAGCGCGTTCGCGACGAATTCAGGAATGCCGAGCGGCGCGAACGGTTGCGTGGAAAACCCGGCTGCCGCGATCAAGTCGGCCGTGTGCAGCAGTGCGAGCGTCGCTTCGCGGAAGAAGAGGGCGGCCAGGAAGCCGGACAGAAACGGCAGGATGACTTTCTGCATCGATGAGTGCATTGCAGGCGCGGTCGGCCGGGGCTGTCCGCGCGAAGTTATTCGGATAGGTGCGCCATTATAGGGCCCGGCCGACACGATATTCGCTGCAGCGTCGTGCTAATCACGAAAGCGGAAAACCTAAGCTCAAAAAAATCGTTCCAAAGCCCTGCACCGATCCATAGACTGATTTCCCAGAAACAGCCGTGCAATCGCGTACTCGCCCGCTGCACGGCGTGACCGGCGAGCCATCCCGATTCGAACGCACACCATGCATGCGTCGCGCCCTCGCGACGCGAGCAGGGCGTCGTTTTATCCCGATTCCGGCAAGGACAGTGAAGCAGGAGCAGCAGATGAATGTTTTCTGGTTTATCCCCACGCATGGCGACAGCCGTTATCTCGGCACCGCCGAAGGCGCGCGCGCCGCAGACTACGACTATTTCAAGCAGATCGCCGTCGCGGCCGACACGCTTGGCTACGAGGGCGTGCTGCTGCCGACCGGGCGTTCGTGCGAGGACGCGTGGGTCGTCGCGTCGAGCCTGATTCCGGCGACGCAGCGTCTGAAGTTCCTCGTCGCGATCCGTCCCGGGATCGCGTCGCCGGGGCTGTCGGCGCGGATGGCCGCCACCTTCGACCGCCTGTCCGGCGGCCGCCTGCTGATCAACGTCGTGACGGGCGGCGATGCGGCCGAGCTCGAAGGCGACGGCCTGTTCGCCGATCACGACACGCGCTACGAAATTACCGACGACTTCCTGAACATCTGGCGCGGGCTGCTGTCCGCATCGCACGAGAACGGCGGGTTCGACTACATCGGCAAGCACCTTCAGTCGAAGGGCGGCAAGGCGCTGTATCCGCCCGTGCAGCGGCCGCACCCGCCGCTGTGGTTCGGCGGGTCGTCGCCGGCCGCGCACGCGATCGCAGCCGATCACATCGATACATATCTGACTTGGGGCGAACCGCCCGACGCTGTCGCGAAGAAGATCGCCGACATCCGCGCACGTGCCGACGCGCGCGGGCGCAAGATCAAGTTCGGCATCCGGCTGCACGTGATCGTGCGTGAGACCGAGGATGAAGCATGGCGCGACGCCGAGCGGCTCATCAGCCGACTCGACGACGACACGATCGCCCGCGCGCAGAAGGCATTCGCGAACATGGATTCCGAAGGCCAGCGCCGGATGGCTGCGCTGCACGGCGGCAAGCGCGGCGGCCGCGAGGCGCTGGAGGTCTATCCGAACCTGTGGGCCGGCGTCGGGCTCGTGCGCGGCGGCGCGGGCACCGCGCTCGTCGGCAATCCGGAGCAGGTCGCGGCGCGCATGCGCGAATACGCGGATCTCGGCATCGAGACGTTCATCCTGTCCGGCTATCCGCATCTCGAAGAGTCGTACCGTTTCGCCGAACTCGTGTTTCCGCTGATCAAGGGCAAGGACGCAAAGCGGGCTTCCGGTCCGCTGTCGGGGCCGTTCGGCGAGATCGTCGGCAACAACTACCTGCCGAAGGCGGCCCAGAGTTGAACGAAGGAGGCCTGCAATGACTACCAAAACGTCGACGACAGGCGCCGTGGCCGCACGTGCATGGCGCGGCGTCGCGCCATGGCTCGTGCCGCTCGCGCTGCTGGTTGCATGGGAAGTCGGCGCGCGCGTCGGCTGGCTGTCGACCCGCGTGCTGCCCGAACCGATTGCGGTCGTGCGGGCCGCGTGGTCGCTCGTGAGTTCGGGCGAGATGTGGGCGAACGTGAAGGTCAGCACCTGGCGAGCGCTGTTCGGCTTCGCGATCGGCGGCGGCGTGGGCCTTGCGCTCGGGCTCGCGACCGGCTTGTCGAAAGCGGCGGAAGTTGCGCTCGATTCGACGATTCAGATGATCCGCAACATTCCGGCGCTCGCGATGATTCCGCTCGTGATCCTGTGGTTCGGGATCGACGAGAAGGCGAAGCTGTTCCTCGTCGCGCTCGGTGTGTTCTTCCCCGTCTACATCAACACGTATCACGGGATCCGATCGGTCGACGCAAACCTGATCGAGATGGCAAAGAGCTACGGCGTGCGCGGCTTCGCGCTGTACCGCGACGTGATTCTTCCCGGTGCATTGCCGTCGATTCTCGTCGGCGTGCGCTTCGCGCTCGGGCTGATGTGGGTGATGCTGATCGTCGCGGAAACGATTTCCGCGCAGTCGGGCATCGGCTACATGACGATGAACGCGCGGGAATTCCTGCAAACCGATGTGGTGGTAGTCGGGATCCTGCTGTACGCGGTGCTCGGCAAGCTGGCCGACGTGCTCGCGAAATGGATCGAGCGCGTGACGCTGCGCTGGCACCCCGCTTATCAATCAGGAGCGAAGGCATGAATGCGACGACTTCGGCGGCCGCCTACGGCCCGCTCGCCGGCGCGGACCTGGACGTGGAGCTGGCGCAGGCGCGCGTGGCGGATGACGACGCACGCAATGCGGCAATCGTCGACCGGGACAGTGGCGCATCGATCGTGCCGCTCTCCCGGCGGCGCACGGGCGGCCCGGCGCAGGACGACGCGGTGACGTTGTCGGGCGTCAGCAAGCGTTTCGGTTCGCGTACCGTGCTCGACAACGTCGAGCTCGGCATCGCGCGCGGCAGTTTCGTCGCGATCGTCGGGCGCAGCGGCTGCGGGAAATCCACGCTGTTGCGTCTCGTCGCGGGGCTCGAGGAACCGAGCGGCGGCACGCTCGTGACGCGCGGCGACGGCGGCGGCGCGCTCGACACCCGGATCATGTACCAGGATGCGCGGCTGCTGCCGTGGAAGACCGTGCTGCAGAACGTGATGCTCGGCCTTGGCCGCGGCGCACGCGATCAGGCGCGTGCGGTACTCGACGAAGTCGGGCTGTTGGAGCGTGCGAACGACTGGCCCGCGCAGCTGTCCGGCGGCCAACGGCAGCGCGTCGCGCTCGCACGCGCGCTCGTACATCGGCCGCAATTGCTGCTGCTCGACGAGCCGCTCGGTGCGCTCGACGCGCTGACCCGCATCGAGATGCATGCGCTGATCGAGCGGTTGTGGCGAGAACACCGGTTCACCGCGCTGCTCGTCACGCACGACGTGCAGGAAGCCGTCGCGCTCGGCGACCGGATCCTGCTGATCGAGCAGGGACGTGTCGCGCTCGACCAAGCGGTGCCGCTGGACCGGCCGCGTGCGCGTGCGTCGGCCGCATTCGCGGCGCTCGAGGATCGCGTGCTGCAGCGTGTGCTCGCGGGTGGGCCCGGCGGTGCCGGACAGCCTGTCGCCTCTGAAACCAATCACGTACGACCGGCCGGGCAGATCCGCTGGGCCGTTTAAATCCGGGCGGCATCGGCCGCCCGTTCTCGGACTTTTTCTTCGGAGCGATCAACCCGATGAGCATTACTGCAATCAACGTGCGCAACCAGTTCAAAGGCAAGGTTAAGGAGATCATTCGCGGGCCGGTCGTGTCCGAGGTCGACGTCGAGACGCCGTTCGGCATCGTCACGTCGGTGATCACCACGCGTTCGGTCGACGAACTGGAGTTGAAGGTCGGCGCGGAAGTCGTCGCGCTGGTGAAGTCCACCGAGGTGTCGATCGCGCGCCTCTGATCCCGTTGTGTGGCGCCGGCGGGCTGCGTACGGACTACCGGAGCGCGGCGGCCGGCGGCCTTGCCGCGCGTTTGCCTCTGTATTCGGCGTCCGGACGAAGTGCTAGGATGGAGCGACACCGATGCCGGAGGCCAACGCATGACCCCCATCCTTTCTCCCGAAGCCATCGAGGCGCTGAAGTGGATCGACCAGTTCGGCGACAGCCGGGCGGTTCCCGCTGCGTTCGACGACGTGGTCTATGCGTTGCTGAACGAAGGGCTGATTTACCAGGCGGCCGCGGACCGCGTCGACCTGACCGCCGACGGCAAATCCGTTTTGTCCAACGAATACGATTGAGCGCACGGCGCCGGCCGCCAAAGCGGCCCGGTGCCGCGTCGCGACGGAGCGAACGATGGAACCGAGAGGCAGCGATCTCGGCGACTTCAGCGAGCCGTACCGCGGCTACGAGATCGAAGTGAAGACCGAGCAGGTATGGGACGGTGAGCGTGCACACTTCCGCGTGCTGCAAGGCGACGCCGTGCGGATCGACTGGCGGCGCGTCAAGGTCGACGGGATGCTGCTGACCGAACGGCGCGTGATCGAGCGCGTCCTCGACGAAGCGCGGCGGGCCGTCGACGCCGAACTGGGCGGTGGCGGAGCGGTCTAGTCCGGGCGCCCAGCCGGTCCGGCGGCGTTGCGGTAAAATGTCGGGTTATTTCCCGCGCCGCTTTCCGTGCCGAATTTCATGTCCGCTTCGTCTTCGCTTCCTCCTCGCCGTGTGTCCGTGGCGCCCATGCTCGACTGGACCGACCGTCATTGCAGGTCGTTTCATCGCACGCTGACGCGCGACACGTGGCTGTATACGGAAATGATCACGACGGGCGCGCTGCTGTTCGGCGACGCGCAGCGGCATCTCGCGTTCACGCCGAGCGAATCGCCGGTTGCGCTGCAGCTCGGCGGCAGCGAGCCGGACGATCTCGCGCGTGCCGCGAAGCTGGGCGAGCAGTGGGGCTATGACGAGATCAACCTGAATTGCGGCTGCCCGTCCGAGCGCGTGCAGCGTGGAGCGTTCGGTGCGTGCCTGATGAACGAGCCGCAGCTCGTGGCCGACTGTGTGAAGGCGATGCGCGACGCGGTGTCGGTGCCGGTTACGGTCAAGCACCGGATCGGCGTCGACGCGGTGGAGGACTACGCGTTCGTGCGCGACTTCGTCGGCAAGGTGGCGGAAGCCGGCTGCGAGACGTTCGTCGTGCATGCGCGCAATGCAATCCTGAAGGGGCTGTCGCCGAAGGAGAATCGCGAGATCCCGCCGCTCAAGTACGACTATGCGTACCGGCTGAAGCGGGATTTCCCGTCGCTGGAGATCGTGATCAATGGCGGGATCAAGACGCTCGACGAGGTTGCGCAGCATCTCGAGCATGTCGACGGGGTGATGCTCGGTCGCGAGGCTTATCACAACCCGTACGTGCTCGCGGGCGTCGATGCGCGCTTTTATGGATCGACCGCGGCGGTGCCGACGCGCGAGGAGGCCGAGGCGAAGCTGATCGAATACTGTGCGGCGGAACTGAAGCGCGGCACGTATCTCGGCGCGATCGTGCGGCATGCGCTCGGGCTGTATCGCGGCGTCGCCGGTGCGCGCGGCTGGCGTCGCGTGCTGTCCGACAACAAGAAGCTCGCACGCGGCGATCTGGCCGTGTTCGAGGAGGCGCGTACGCATCTGAACGTCGCCGAAGAAATTTTTGAAAAAAATGCTTTGCAAGATTCAAAAGTGTTCGTATAATCTTGTTCTTCGCTGCTGAACACGAAACGAAACAGCGAAGAAACAAAGCAGTATCAGTGGTGGCTGTAGCTCAGTTGGTAGAGTCCAGGATTGTGATTCCTGTTGTCGTGGGTTCGAGTCCCATCAGCCACCCCAAAATTCTGAAACAAAACAGGCGCTTCGGCGCCTGTTTTGTTTTGCGCGCAAAATTCGGAGCGATTACATCGCTTCAACCGGCGTCACCCCCCCGTCACTCCCGCGGCGTTCCGCCCACGATCAATCCATCCGTATTGCACGAGCCGCTCGTCGCAGTTTCGATACTGTGCCCAAGCGACGATGGTCGTCATTCACTCGCGCCGCGCGGCAGCCTCCCGTCCGCTGGCGCGTCGGCGCAACAAAGCGGCGCCCCCGTTTCGCGGCACGCATCGCGAGAATTTGGCGGAATAGGCCAGAGGCTTGGCGTCAGCAGCCGATGCTTAACATGCGTGCATTGGGTAATGTGGTGACTTCCTCGTGCCCGCAGTTTTGCAGGCTCGTTCGGTCCCGACGACCCGGAACGCGTCGGGACATTTTTTGTCGGCGCGCACCGCGAACGAATCAGAGGACAGCCACGCGACAACGCGCGCGTGCAATGCGCGCGACACGCCGCGGACCGCAGCAAATGAATTACGAACCTCATGCTCGGTGCGTCTGAGCCCACTGGAACGTCACGCGCGGCGCAGCACATTCCACAAAAAGCGAGGCGATGTGTCCGTTACTCCCCGCAATACCTGACGAGCAAATCCGCTTCCGTTTCATGCACTTCGACCGGCACACTCGTCGCCCCCGCATATGCGAGATAGCGCGCGCGATGCTGGCCGTTGCGGAACGACGCGACGCCGACCTTCGACAGGCCCGGGATGCCGAGCAGCGTCCGCGTTCTCGTCTCGCGAAACGTGATGAACGGCATGTCCGGAATCCTCGCTTTGGCAGGGTCGAGAAAGTCGCGAATGCCGGCGGCTTTGCCGGGCGCCCAGTACTGGACCGACGGCAGCACATAGTCGGTCGTGTCGCGGTCGGCGCAAACCAACAGCTTCGTCAGGTCGACGGTCACGACGCGGTGGCGCGAATCGTCGGATGCGAATATCCGCTTCAGGTGCGTGTACGCATAGGTGGCGTGTCCCGGAAGCTGCACGATCCATACATCGACGCCGTGATGTTGTGCCCGAACGAGTGTCATTGTTTCCTTGAGTGGGGAAGCGGTCTTTGCGGCGCGAGTGTAGCAGCGGCGCCGCGCTCGCGAGGCGGCCGAAACGCCGGCCAGATGTGGCGAGATCATCTGCCGGGAAGCGCTGCATGGAGACGATCGCAAAACGCAGGCGGCCGGCATTTTCAAGCGACGTCGTCAGACTGTGAGAATATCGCGATACCTTCTGTCGGAATGACGGGCGGCGACGGATTCACAGAAGGTTCACGCAACACGTGAAGCCGTCAATTGCAACGCTTGCGAGAACCGAGTGCGGATTATTGACCAGCGAAAATCATGTCATCGGAACTAAAGATCGACTATCTCGATTACCGTTTCACGGCGACACTCGCGACGCGCGAAACGGGGCGGGTCGCCGTGGTCGACTGGCAACTCGATTCCGTCGGGCGAGGCAAGACGTTCGCGTGGACGCTGCTCGACCGGTTCTTGAAGCGCAACGATTTCGCGCACCCGGAAGATGCGCGCGCGAATATCGTCGAGTGGCTCGACCAGCTGGGGACCACACGCGGTGCAACGCCCCCGGACATGACGGCGTCACCCGCGGCGGCGATCGGCGGTGTCACGCGCCGTGCTGAAATCGGCGCGGTTAGCGCAGTCGAAACTGATTCTTCCGTCGCGGAAGTCATTAGCGACGTCGGCGTCGAAATTGCCAGCGATCTCGGCTGGATCGACATGATTGCCGAATGGTTCACGGACGGTCCGGCATAGCGTCGGACTCGCCTCTCCGTCAAGCGGGCGATGTCAATCGCGAAACGTCGCTTCGCCAAAAAACCGATAGAAAATCACGGATACGAGAACAGCGGAATGACGGCGCTCGGCGAAGGAATACGACATGCCGGCGAGCGGCGCACGATTAAAAATCGCCTGTATAAATCGAAAAATCCGGACGCTGGAATGCGCAATCTCGACTGCCGCGACGCTGTCCGAAACCGCCCGATATGAACGGCCCGTCGATCGATTTATCGCCAGAGAGAGTCGCGACCGCTGCGCTGCTCGCCGGTGTGCCGCGCCGACGATGTCGCGATGCGCGCGTCGCGTCGCATGCGGACGTTTTCCCGCCGCAAGGGTGAGTTGCCGCACATACCGTTGCACGGGCCGAGGTCACAATCTTACCGGTTGACCGTTCTACCCCGGCCCGGTCAACCGTTTCCCCGCTCGCTCGCGCAGGAGCGGGGCTTTTTGCCCGTCCGACGCATGCAGGCCGCGCCGGCGGAACGGGACAGGCGTTCGGCACACGGCGTCTCGCGCCGCGGCATCCGTTCGCCTGATCCGCATGAATCGCTTTCCTCGTGCCTGAGCGCTTGCTTGGGCCCGTCGCCGGCTGTGGCCAGCGACGCCTTGATCCCGGCGGCGTGCCGTCGCGCTGCCGGGATGTTTTTTGTACTGAATCCGTCAAGCCGAATTCCGTGCGCCGCACGCGCGTCGGCCTGATCAACCTGCCTGCTCGATGCTGGTTTCCCAGCCGTCGTATTCGCCGCCGAGCGCGCGTGCCTCGGCATTGATCTCCAGCGTATGGCGGGTAATATCGGCGAGCGCCGTCGTGCCTTCGTGCGCGAATCGTACGGCCGATTTGCCATCCTCGGTGGGGGCGACCGACTCGACGAGATAACCTTTCGACTCGGCCCAGTCCGCGAATTGATGCGCATCGCTCGGTTCCGCGAAGTACGTCCAATGCATCACGCGCCGGCTCACGTCGCTCACGTCGCCTTTCTGGCGCAGCGCTTCCAGCACGCGCATGTCGCGCATCAGTTGCCAGTCGTCGTCGGTCGGGTAGAGCGTACGCCAGTAAGTTTCCTTGTCCGGATCGTCCTGGTAGGCGTACTGAAGCGCGTAGGTCGTCCGTTCGGCCAGCGAGTCGACGATTTCGGCCGCTGCTTCCTCGTCGAACGGCACATAGAAAAGGAAATCCTGGTTGCCGTCGACTGTGATGCGGCCGACCTGCACGCCGTTTTTCGCGGTCACGGCCGCGTCCAGCAGATCCTCGATCTGTGTGAGACCGGCGAACTCGTCGCTGCTCGGCAGGCCCTCGGGCGTCGGATCGGCAAGCGCGACGCGCACGCTGAGCAGCGACGTGCGCGGGTCGGTTTCCGCGATCTCCGCGAAGCCGTGATTGAAGCTGATGAAAGCCTGATGGTCGCCCATTCTGGCCGGGAAGGTTCCCCAGGCGTCGGTCATGTGTTTCTCCCGTGCACGATTGTCTGTTGACGGTTGCAAAGCGTCCCAATGTATCATCGAAAATCAGGTTGGCCGAAGCGCTCGTCACGCGTCGGGCAACGGCCGGTGCCGATCGAATTCGTGTTGCCGACACGCCGCCGTTTGGCTTCGTCGTCCGGCCGTTGCCGGCCGCCACCTTTTCGGAGGAGAGACCGATGTCGATGTTCGCGGTGAATGGTGTCCGAATCGATGTGCTCAGCGCGCGCGTCACGCACGTTCGCTGGGCGGCCGTCAATCCGGCGGACCGGTCTTGGGCCGCGACGCCGAGCGAGGCGACGGTCGCGGAAGTGGCGCGCGCGCTTGCGTGCGGCAGCGAAGTTCGTGCCGTGTTCGACGAAACGGACGGAACGGCGGTCGGCCCGAGGCTCAAGCGCGTGCTGTATCGCGACGCGTCGGAAGGCATCGAACTGGACATCGACGCAACCAACGAGTCGCGCACGTTGCGCGATCTTCCGCAGATCTGAGCGGAGAGGGGCGCGAGCGCCCGCGAATCGCTCAAGCAGCTATCTTCCTAGCGAGGACGAAGCCATGTGCCGATCCCTCATCGTGTCGTTGGCGGCCGCTCCTTGTCTGATGCTCGCCGCCTGCCAGACCGAACCCGTGCACCCGTCGCCCGAGACCGCATCGACAGCGGTTCCGGCGTCACCAGCGGCGCCCATTCGCGGGATCGCTTTCGCTCCGCACCTTACGGGGCAGAGTCACTGGAGTGTCCATCAGTGCACGTCCGACGGTACGGCCAACGCATGCAATTGACGAGGCCGCCGATGCGCCGGGCGAAGCATGTCTGCGGACGGTTTCCAGCTGCCATGTCGATCCGCACGCGCATACATTGGCGGGCGTCGCGCATGACCGGTAGTCCTGCCGGCCGCTGGTAACGGCTCGTTTGCCAGGCGTCTGCCGTGTCGCGCGAAACATGTCGCGGACAGCTCGGCGTGCTCGATGAACGCGTCAGTCACCCGGATCGGTTCGCCGCATCGAGGATGCTTCGGGCCAGATCGCGCCTTCGAGAACGAAAAAAATATCGGCACGCGTGTCGATTTGCGTCGATCCCGTTCGTCGTAGCGTCGGGGGCGTACGCATCGTGCGTCCGCCCGTTTTTCGACACGACAACCGACTGAAGGAGCGACACCCATGGCCACCACCGTCAAGCCGATCCCGGAAGGGATGCGCACGCTGACGCCGCACCTGATCTGCGCCGGCGCCGCCGCCGCGATCGAGTTCTACAAACGCGCGTTCAACGCGACCGAACGGTTTCGCCTGCCGACGCCCGACGGCAAGCTCGCACACGCATGCCTCGCAATCGGAGATGCGACGTTGATGCTCGTGGATGAAATGCCCGAGCACGGCGCGCTCGGTCCGAAAACGCTGAAAGGTACGCCGGTCTGCCTGCACCTGTTCGTGCCGGATACGGATGCGGCGATCGCACAGGCCGTCGCGGCGGGCGCGACGGTCCGGATGCCGGCCGCGGACATGTTCTGGGGAGACCGCTATGGACAGATCGAGGATCCGTTCGGCCATCGATGGTCGATCGCGACCCATCAGCGCGACCTGACGCCGGAACAGATCGCGGAAGCGATGGCGAGCGCGCCGCCGTGCGGGAGCTGAGCGGGCCCGGTCAACCGGATTGAGGGCGACCGGCGGCGGGCGGCAAGCGCCCACGGTCGCGTGTGCGCGTGCACGACTCGTCGCACCTACGCGCCGTCGGCCTTGCCGCGCTGCTTGTCCTCGTACATCCGGCGATCGGCTGATTCGAGCAGGTCGGCCACCGTGCGATGCCGCGCGGGATCGTACGCGACATGGCCGACACTGAACCGGATCGCATAACCGCGTGCGTCGGCGGCGTTGCGCCGATCGAGCGCCTCGGCGACGCGCGCGATCGGCTCGCTGACGTCAGCCGCCTCGGTGGCGCTCAGCAGCACGACGAATTCGTCGCCGCCGAGCCGGGCGATCACGTCGCTGTCGCGCAGGGCGGCGGTCAGCGTGTCCGCGAATGTCTTGAGCGCGCGGTCGCCCTCCGCGTGGCCGAACCGGTCATTGATCGCCTTGAAGCCGTTCAGGTCGAAGAACAGCAATACCGCGTGCCGGCCCACACGCTCGCACAGGCTCAGCACGTGGCGCGCGAGGATCTCGAAGCCGCGCCGGTTCGTCAGTTGCGTCAGCTCGTCCGTGGTTGCCAGATGCAGTGCCGCGATCTCGCGTTCGGTCATGTGCGCGAGATCGCCAAGCAGTGCGCGTTCGTCCGCGGAGAACTCGCGCGGCTGCGTGTCGATCAGGCACAGTGTGCCGACCGGCGCGCCGTTCGGCGCTGCAAGCGGCCGGCCCGCATAGAAGCGAATGCCGGGCTGGCCGGTGACGAGCGGGTTGTCGTGAAAACGATCGTCGTTGCGCGCATCCTGGATCACCATCGTATCGCTCGCGAGCAGCGCATGCGCGCAGAACGAGACGTCGCGGGACGTCTGCGCGGCGTCGAGTCCGGGATGGCTCTTGAACCACTGGCGATTCTCGTCGACGAGGCTCACGAGCGCAATCGGGACGTTGAACAGTCGGCGCGCGAGACGCGTGAGCCGGTCGAACCGTTCTTCCGGCGGTGTGTCGAGGATCGATAGCGAATGAAGCGTCTCGAGCCGGGCCGCCTCATCGGCCGGTTTGGCAGCAATCTGCATGGGCTTTTGTCTCTGGTCCAGCCACAAGGCCGGACATCGATCGTGTGTCGCTCGGGGCTGCGCACGCGCGGGGTGTCTTCACGCCGCTGCTGTCGCCGCCATCGAGTGCGTATGGGACAGTATCGCGGATTCTGAGCGCCGCCGCCATGGTCTGCGACCGGCACATCATGCATGACGCAGGCATGATTTTTTTGTTTGACGTCTCAAGGCGTGCACGACGATGCCGTAAACAGGACGAGATCAATCGTTCACCTATCGCACCATGGTTCGTCTTCTGTACGCGGGTTATCTCGCGTTTGCGTTGTACTTGCTGTACCCAATGGTCCAGAACACGCTGAATTTCAGCACGGAATGCGTACTCGGGGCGTTGCCGGGCGCCGCGCATGACGGACCGAAGCCTGCCGTAAGCGACGCGCATGCGCGCAGCTGCGTCGCGTCCGCGCAAATCTCCGAGCGATCGCCAGGCATCCACTGATCCAGCTCGCTGCGGCAATGCCACGCTCGGCGCGCCGGCCATTCGGCCAGATTGATTGGCGGCCGAGGTGCGCCGATCATTGACGACATCACGCAGCGAAGGCGGGCAACGGCGAGCGCCCGCGTGACGCACCCGGCTGGCGGTCGCGTGCGTGCGGTACGTTAATAGGACGACCGGTACGGCGTGCCCTGGTCGAAGCGGCTCTGCCAATGCGTGAGGTAGCGCGACGCGAGCTGCGGGTTGTTCCACACCACGACGACGTTTTCGGAATTGCGGCTTGCGGCCGACGCGCTGTAGTTGAACGAGCCCGTCTCGACGTGCTCGGCGTCGATCACGAGATACTTGTCGTGGTGGATCGCATAGGCATCGATCGTGCGTGTCGGAATGCCCGCATTGACGAGCAGGTTCAGTGCCTGTTTGCTGCTCTTCGCGCGATTGCCCTTGTCGTCGACGACGACCGCAACATTCACGCCGCGCCGCTTCGCGGCCAGCAGTGCGCGCGTGACGGGCGGCGACGTGAACGAGTAGGCGGCGACGCGAATCGAACTGCGCGCGGCGCCGATTGCCTTCAGCACGAGCGCCTCGGCGCCCCCGTCGGGCGAGAACGCCGATTCGACGACCTGCGTGGCCGGCGCTTCGTGGGTCGGAGCCGGCAGCAGCTGCGCGATGAAATCGATCGCCTGTTGCAACAGCGATTCGTTATGCGTTTTGCCGAAGGCGGCGAACGGTGTGGCGAGCAGGGAGGCGGCGAGGCAGGCAGCGGCGAGGCGTTGGCGCGTCAACATCTTGGACAGCGAATGATTTCGAGACAGCGGGCCGTGAGTGTAACGCAGACACGGCGGCGCAGCCACGCCTTCGTGGGAACGAGATGCACAGTCGCGCAGGCGGCATGCGCGACGTGGCGTGGCGCGTCGTGTCGCCTCTCGTTTGCATTGGCCGGATGGTCGGGCCGGTGCCCGGGTTCGGCGGCGAATGCGTGCGCATGCGCGCTCGTGTAGATTGCCGCGGCATGGCGGCTTGCGTGCACGCAATCGCAACGGTTAGCGCGCTGCGGTAAGGGTGAACGACCGACACTGCGAGTGGGGCGCATCAACTCGAGGGCGCCGGCATGCTCGAACCTATGCGGCGCGTGTACGCGCGCATGCGGGCCGACGGCGGTGATCGACGTGCGGCACGCCCGCAGCATCGAACATCAGGTATCGCGCGGCCCCCCAGTCTCGCATGCAATCCAGCCGGGCCCGGGTTCCGGCTGCACGTCGTGCGCATCGAGCGGTTCGCCGCACGCCGAGCACACCGCGACCGCATGCATCAACTGCCCGCAATTGCGATGGCGCAATTGCATCGGCGGCCCCTTGCCGTCGTCCTTCCAGCGATCGCCCCATGTCATCAGCGCCAGCAGGGCCGGGTAGAGGTCGAGACCTTTTTCCGTCAACCGGTATTCGAAGCGCGGCGGGCGTTCCTGATACGCGCGCTTGACCAGCACGCCTTCGTCGACGAGTCGCGCCAGCCGCTCGGCCAGGACGTGGCGCGTGAGCCCGAGCTGCGTCTGGAACGCATCGAAGCGGCGGCAGCCGAGAAATGCGTTGCGCAGGATCAGCATGGTCCAGCGATCGCCGAGCACGGCGAGCGTGCGCGCGACCGAACAGTTCAGCGTGCCGATGTCATCCCATTTCATGATCGAGTCTCGTGCGGCGGTTCAGTAAAGGAGCGGGTTCGATTATAGAACCCGTGCTCGATTGCCATCGCTGCGGGTTGCGTTGACAAGCCGTGCGCGGTTGTCAATAATTCGTTCCAATTTGGAACTTACTAGCGCGCCGACGCGCGTTCAACCAGGAGACAACCCGATGAATCCGCTTTCCCTGTCCGGTCTCGAACTGCTGCGTGCGGCGGCTGCGGGCGACGTGCCGCTCGCGTCGATTTCGGAGACGATCCCGATGCGGCCGCTCGGTGTGGAGCTCGGTTACGTGAAGATGTCCGCGCGCGCGGACGGGCGGCACCTGAATCCGCTCGGCGGTGTGCACGGCGGGTTCGCGGCGACGGTGCTCGATTCGGTCACCGGCTGTGCGGTGCATTCGATGCTCGATGCGGGCGTCGGCTATGGCACGGTCGATCTCCACGTGAAGATGCTGCGCCCCGTGCCGCGCGACGTCGATCTGATCGCAGAAGGGCGCGTGATTCACCTGTCGCGTTCGCTGGGCGTCGCGGAAGGGACGTTGAAGACGCCGGACGACAAGATCGTCGCGCATGCATCGGCGACCTGCTTCATTCAACGGCCGCAGTAACGGCGCGGGCACGGGTGAGCTGTTGCACGCTGTTGCAGTGGGCAACGCAGCGGACGGTCAACGGGACGCGGCCTTCATGCGCATCCAGAGTGCCGCCAGCGTATCGAAGGCCGCCTGTAAGCGCGCGCACCGCCTGTCTGAAGCGCTCGCGTCAATGTGATAGCTTTCCTGCTTTCCACTGACGCCACAGGAACAGCATGGAATACCGCACACTCGGCGATTCGGGCATCGAAGTCAGCCTGATCGGTCTCGGCACGATGACGTGGGGCGAGCAGAATTCGGAGCGCGACGCGCACGAGCAGATCGATTACGCGCTCGGGCAGGGCGTCACGCTGATCGAGGCCGCGGAAATGTACCCGGTGCCGCCGAAGCCCGATACCCAGGGCCGCACGGAGCAGTACATAGGCACGTGGCTTGCTCGGCATCGCGCGCAGCGCGACCGGATCGTGCTCGCGACGAAAATCGCGGGCCCGGCGCGGCAGCCGCACAATCCGCGCCATATTCGGGGCGAAGGCAATCAGTTCGATCGAAAGAACCTGACCGAGGCGCTCGACGGCAGCCTCAAGCGCCTTCAAACCGACTATGTCGACCTGTACCAGCTGCACTGGCCCGATCGCAGCACGACGACGTTCGGCCGGCCCGCGTATCCGTGGGTCGACGATGCGTACACGGTGCCGATCGAGGAAACCCTCGGCGTGCTCGCGGAGTTCGTGATGGCCGGCAAGATTCGCGCGATCGGCGTGTCGAACGAAACGCCGTGGGGCGTCGCGCAGTTCCTGCGCGCGGCCGAGAAGCTCGGGCTGCCGCGCATCGCGAGCATCCAGAATCCGTACAGCCTGCTCAATCGCACGTTCGAAAATGGTCTGTCCGAATTCACGCACCGTGACGGTATCGGCCTGCTCGCGTATTCACCGCTTGCGTTTGGCTGGCTAAGCGGCAAATACGAGAATGGCGCGCGTCCGGCCGGGGCGCGCATCACGCTGTTCGAGCGTTTCCAGCGCTACAGCAAGCCACAGGCCGTCGCAGCGACGTCGCGTTACGTCGCGCTCGCAAAACGTCATGGGCTGTCGCCCGCGCAGCTCGCGCTTGCGTTCGTCAACAGCCGGCCGTTCGTGCGCAGCAACCTGATCGGCGCGACGTCGCTCGAGCAGCTGAAGGAGAACATCGGCAGCATCGACGTGAAACTGTCCGACGAGATCCTTGCCGAGATCGACGCGTTGCACGAGTTGCAGCCGAATCCGGCACCGTAAGACGACGAGCGGCCCGCGCGGCGCGAGTGCCGCGGCGGGCCGTGCAGCGCGCGCATCCCAGCGCGCTCGCGGCTTTCGCGGTCGCAAACCGGCGGTACATGAATAGGCGGATGCGCCGCGCGCAGACGTGCCGTTACCGCATCCCGAGCCGCGTGCGCGCAACCAGCAGCGCCGCAAGACTCAGCACCGCGCAGCCGATCAGGTAAAGCGCCGGCGACAGCCGATTGCCCGTCGCGCTGATTAGCCAGGTGATGACGAACGGCGCGAAGCCGCCGAACAATGTGACGCCCGTGTTGTAGCTGACCGCGAGCCCGGTCGCGCGCGTCTGCGCCGGAAACAGCTCGGCCATCAGCGCCGGCAGCGCGCCGCAGTACGTCGCCTTCAGCAGGCCGATCCAGATCAGCGCGGCGAGCATCGTCGCGAACGATGCGTGATGCGTGAGCCACGCGAACGTCGGCCACACGGTCGCGAGCATCAGCACGGCAGCGGCCGCCATCACGCGAATCCGGCCCGTGCGATCCGACAGATGGCCGACGAGCGGCGTGACCAGCGTCAGCACGAAGCCGGTCGCGAGCGTCGCCGCGAAGCCCGTCGACGCCGGCAGGCCGAGCTGCTTGATCGCGTACGTCGGCATGTACAGCACCATGTAGTTGATTGCGGTCGAGATCACGAGCACGCCGATCGCCAGCAGCACGCGCATTTTCTGGTCGGCGAACAGTTCACGCACGGGGGCCGCGGAGCGTGCTTGCGTCTTGAATTCGATTCCTTCGTCGACGTAGCGGCGGATATAGAGCCCGACCGGTCCGATCGCGAGCCCGAACAGGAACGGCACGCGCCAGCCCCAGCTTTCGAGTTGCGCGGTGCTCAGCGTTGCGGTCAGCAGCGCACCGAAGCCCGATGCGAGCAGCGTCGCGAGCCCTTGGCTCGCGAACTGCCAGCTCGACATGAAGCCCCGCCGCTGCGGCGCGTGTTCGACGAGGAACGCGGTCGAGCTCGCGAATTCGCCGCCGGCCGAGAAGCCCTGCATCAGCCGCGACAGCATGATCCCGAGCGGCGCCAGCACGCCGATCGACGCATAGGTCGGCATCAGCGCGATCAGCAGCGTGCCGGCCATCATCATCGCGATCGACAGCAGCAACGACGCCTTGCGGCCCGCGCGGTCCGCGTATGCGCCAAGCACGAAGCCGCCGATCGGCCGGATCAGGTAGGACAGGCCGAACGTGCCGAGCGTGAGCAACAGCGATGTCGCTTCGCTCGTCGCCGGAAAGAACAGTTTGGCGATCGTCACCGCAAAAAAGCCGTAGACGATCAGATCGAACCATTCGAGCGCGTTGCCGATCGACGCGGCGAAGATGATGCGCCGGATCTTCGCGGCGCTCGGGCGGGCGGCGTCCTGCGACGTCAGGGTAGTCGTATTCATCGTATGAGCAGATCCCGAGAAAGGAGCGAACGCGTTAAAGGACGGTGCTGGCCACGGCCGGCGCCGCGCGGCGTGCGGACGGCGGTGCGTCGCCGAGATCCCAGAAGAGGCCGGCCATCATCTGCAGCCCCTCGCGTACGACGCTCGCGAGCAGATGCTCGTCGGGCGCGTGCTGCGAGCACGCCGGATACGAGTGCGGAATCCACAGCGTCGGCAGTCCGAGCGTGTCCGCGAACACTTCGTTTGGCAGCGTGCCGCCGAGATTGGGCAGGATCGCCGGCTTCTTGCCGGTCGTACGTGCAATCGATGCGACGGCCCAGCGGACCCACGGATCGTCGGGCGGCAGTCGCGTCGCCGGTGCGCCGCGTTCGACGTCGATCTCGATGTCGGCGAAACCGTGTGCATCGAGATGCGCGCGCAGGTGCGTCTGCAGCGCTTCCCAGTCGGTGCCGACGACGAAGCGCAACTGGCAGTGCGCATACGCGACGGGCGGAATCGCATTGACCGGATGCTCGGGATTGCCGGCCTTGAACGCGAGGATCTCGAACGCATTCCAGCCGAACACGCGCTCGGCGGCGCTGAGGCCCGGCTCGCCCCAGTCCGCATCGATCGCGGGGTCGCCCGGGCCGCCGCCGACGGACAGATCGGCAAGCGCGGCGCGCACGGCGGCCGGAATCGGCGGCGGGCGCAGCCCGGCAACCCGGATCGCGCCGCGCGCATCGACGAGGCTTGCGAGTGCGTTCGCGAGCACGGTCGCCGGATTGCGCAGCAGCCCGCCCCAATTGCCGGAGTGATGGGCGCCATCGCGCGCGCGCAGGCTCAGCTTGAAGTTGACCGAACCGCGCGAGCCGAGGAACACGGTCGGGCGTTCCGCCGTCAGCCGCGGGCCGTCGGATGCGATCAGCACGTCGGCCGCGAGCGCATCGCGCTCCCGGCGGCACAGTGCGTCGAGGCCCGGCGAACCCGTTTCCTCGCCCATCTCGATCAGCAGCTTCGCGTTGAAGCCGAGCCTGCCGCCGCGGCCGGCGAGCACGCTCGCCAGCGCGGCGAGGTTGATCGTGTGCTGGCCTTTGTTGTCGGCACTGCCGCGGCCGTACCAGCGATCGCCGTCGACGGTCAGCGTCCACGGCGACAGCGGCGCGCGCCATTGCGCGTCGTAGCCGCGCACGACGTCGCCGTGGCCGTAGATCAGCACGGTCGGCAGCGCGTCGTCCTCGTGGCGGGACGCCAGCAGAAACGGGCCGCCGCCGTCGACGGGGTTGTCGACGATGCGCGACGTAAAACCGAGGCGCGCGGCCTCCGGTGCGATCTCGTCGGTCAGATACGCGCGCAGCGCGGCGCCTGCGGCGCAGTCCTGACTTTCGGTGCGCAGACCGACACGGCGGCTCAGGGTCGCGAAGAGCGCACCCGATTCGAACTGATTCAATGCGTGCTGAAGGACGGCGGTGCGGCTCAAGACGGTCTCCTCTGTCGTTTTGCGAGCCCGGTGCGGCGCGCAGGGTCCAGGTTGCGATCGATTCTAGAAAGCCGTTTTTTTTGTCACAATGATCGAATTTCGAACCTTTCGTTGCCGAAAAGGCAAAGCGGAGCGGTCCGGTCGACGGCCGCGGAGACACCACGATGACGGCTTTCCTGCATGGTCTTGCGCTGCGGTACTTCGTCGAAGTGGCGCGCACCGGGTCGATCAGCGACGCGTCCGCGCGATTGCACGTGGCTGTTTCGGCGATCAGCCGGCAGATCGCGAAGCTCGAAAGCGAGCTCGGCGCGCCGCTGTTCGAGCGGCGCCCGCGCGGGATGGCGCTGTCCGAGGCCGGCGAACGGCTGCTGGGCTTCGCGCAGCGCAGTCTGCTGGAAGCCGAGCATGTGATGAAGGAGATCGGCGGGCTGGAGGCGCTGCACGGCAGCCTGCTGAAGATCGCATGCTCGGAAGGGTTCGCGATCGATTTCCTGCCGGGCGCGCTCGCGAGCTTCAAGGCGCGCCACCCGGGCGTCGATTTCACGGTGTGGGTCGTGTCGCCGGCGGACGCGACGCGGCGTGTGCGCGACGGCGATGCCGACATCGCGCTGACGTTCAGCCTCGCACCGGAGCAGGGCGTGCGCGTCGAACACGCGGAGCGCGCGCCGATCTTCGCGCTGGTGCGCCGCGATCACCCGCTCGCCGCGCGCGACGCGGTGTCGCTTGCCGATATCGCCGGCCACCCGCACGTGCTGCCCGAGGCAGGCACGACGGTGCGTCAGCTGATCGACATCGCGTGCGTGCTCGACGGCCTGATGCTGGAGCCGGAACTGACGAGCAACAACACCGCGGTGATGTACCGCTACGCGCAGCGTACGGGCGCGGTGATGTTCACGGGCCTGTTGTCGGTGCGCGACCGCATCGACGCGGACGGATTTGTCGTCGTGCCCGTCACGAACCCGCAACTGCGCGAACGGAGCATCCAGGTGCAGACCATGGCGGGGCGCGATCTCCCCGCGTCGGTGCGCGCGTTTCGCGACCATCTGGTCGACGCAATGCGTGCCGCGTCGGCGCCGCCGGTCGCCGCGCGCGGCCCGGGGCGCCCGGGCGTGAGATAATCGCGAATCCGCCTTCCGTGCCCGTGCGGCTCGCCGAGCCGCATCGCCCCTGTTCGACGCCGAATTGAAGAACCTGATTGTCACCCTCGATCGCGCCGGCGAGTTCGACGAGATCATCGACGTGCGTACGCCGCTCGAGTTCGCCGAGGACCACATTCCCGGCGCGCTGAACGCGCCCGTCCTCAGCAACGAGGAGCGCGTGATCGTCGGCACGATGTACCGGCAGGTGTCGCCGTACGAAGCGACGCGCGTCGGCGCTGCGATGGTCGCGCGCAACATCGCGCGCCATCTCGACACCACGTTTGCCGACCGCCCGCGCAACTGGCGGCCGCTGATCTACTGCTGGCGCGGCGGGAAGCGTTCCGGCTCGATGACTACCTGGTTCAACCTGATCGGCTGGCAGGCGCGCCAGCTCGAGGGCGGCTACAAGGCGTACCGGCGCGCGGTATGCGCGACGCTCGACACGCTGCCGACGCGTTTTCGCTACATCGCGCTCGTCGGCCATACGGGATGCGGCAAGACGCGACTGTTGAACGCGCTGCGCGACGAAGGCGCGCAGACGCTCGATCTCGAGGCGCTCGCGTGCCATCGCGGCTCGCTGCTCGGCGCACTGCCGGGCGTGCCGCAGCCTACGCAGAAGTCGTTCGACTCGGGTCTCGTGAAGACGCTCGAACGTTTCGACCCCGCGTGGCCGGTATTCGTCGAATCGGAAAGCCGCAAGATCGGGCTTATCCAGTTGCCGCTCGCGCTGCTGGACGCGTTTCGCGCGGGGCCGTGGGTGCAGGTCGAGGCCGCGCATGACGAGCGCATCGCATTCCTGCTCGACGATTACGCGAACCTGTTCGACGAGCCGGCCGCGTTCAAGGCGCAGCTTGACCGGCTGATCGGCCTGCACAGCCGGGAAGAGGTCGCGCGCTGGAACGCGATGATCGACGCGAACGCGCGCGCCGAACTGTTTCGCACGCTGATCGACAAGCATTACGATCCCGCGTACGCACGCACCAACCGTTCGTCGTACGGCAACCCGAACCGCGTGCTCACGTTCGCGTTCCGGCCGAGTGCGGCCGACGGGCGGCAGCAGGCGCGCGCGCTGCTCGACGCACTGGAGCAGGCCGGGCTGCCGGCGCTGCCCGCCGCGGGCGCGCATGCCGGATCCGATACCGACAAAAACCAACCGACCACCACACGATGACGACCACACGCACTCAACCCAGTCCGGCACTCGGCTGGATGACCTTCCTGCTGATCGCGGTCGCGGGGCTTTTCTACGTGAAATGGTTCCCGTACTACAACAAGGCGTTCGTTGCCGCCGAGCACCACTCGATCGGTCAGTCGATCCTGATGGGCACGTCGGCAAGCGCGCCCGAACCGTCGCTGAAGGCGGCGCTCGACTATGCATGGGCATACGGCAAGGCGATCTGGCAGGCGATGGTACTCGGCCTGCTTCTCGGCTCGGCGGTGCAGGCGCTGCTGCCCGCGCACTGGGTCGCGCGCGTGCTGGGTCGCAGCGGTTTCGGCAGCGTCGCGGCGGGCGGCCTGCTGTCGCTGCCGGGCATGATGTGCACGTGCTGCGCGGCGCCGGTCGTCGCGGGATTGCGCGCGCGGCACGCGTCGCCCGGCGGCGCGGTCGCGTTCTGGCTCGGCAACACGGTGTTGAATCCGGCAGCGCTGGTGTTCATGGGTTTCGTGCTCGGCTGGCACTGGAGCGTGTTGCGGCTCGTGCTCGGCATCGCGATGGTGTTCGGGATCGGCTATCTGCTGAACCGGATCGCCCGCCCCGAGGACCGCAGCATCGACGATGCACAGCTCGCGGCGCTGGCGGCCGAACAGGCTGCCGCGGGCAACCCGTTCGTGCGCTGGGTCAAGCTGCTTGCGCGGATGGCCGTGCGGCTCGTGCCCGAGTACATCGTGCTCGTGCTGCTGCTGGGCGCGGCGCGCGCGTGGCTGTTTCCGCACATCGGCCCGGACATCGGCAACCATCTCGGCTGGATCATCGCATTCGCGGTCGCGGGCACGTTGTTCGTGATCCCGACGGCCGGCGAGGTGCCGATCATCCAGGCCATGCTGTCGCTCGGCATGGGCGTCGGCCCGGCTGCTGCGCTGCTGCTGACGCTGCCGCCGATCAGCGTGTCGTCGCTCGCGATGCTCGCGCGCTCGTTCAAGCCTTACATGCTGGCGATCGTGACGGGCCTCGTCGTCGTATTCGGGATCGCGAGCGGGCTGCTCGCGATCGCGTTCGGGTTCTGACGGCCGCGCGCGACGGGCACGCGAGCGGGGCGATGCGGTCGGACGCATCCGGGTTCGCATCGCCGGTCGGCCGGCCAGGCACGACAGACGCGGCTGGCCGCAAACGAGCCGGCATGACAGCCGCCGTCCGCCACGCCGCTTGCGCCTGCCGTGCGACCGTCGTATTCATCCGGCACCGCCGCTTCGAGCGTGCGGCGCCCTTTACAAGAAGCAAACAGGAAAACGCATGACCCAACCGAAGATTCATCCTCGACTCGAAAAGGCGCTGACGCGCGGCGATCTCGCGATCCGCCAGGCCAATTCCGCGCGGGCGACTGCCGTGCTGAACGCACTCGGCACGATGATCATCGAAGCGTCGGCCACGATCGGCGTCGAGGCGAGCATCGACATTCCGCAAGGCGATCGCATTTACGATCCGGTAAACGGCCTGTGGCCGCAGAAGATGCTGGTGTCGTTCGACGGCCCGGTCGACGAAGCCGATCCGGAAGAACTGCGCGCGGTTTATCTGGTCGCCGACGACCCGGGTACGCAGTTTCGCGTCGAATGGCATCGCGCGGACGGCAAACTCGGCCGCCACGAAGGCGGGCCGCTCGCGACCGTCGCGTTCCTGACCGACGTGGAGATCCCGTGGAGCGATGACGACGAATAACGTCGTCATGATTGCTTCGTATCGAGCCGGCGCAACGCGCGCCGGCTGTCAGCGCATCATTCGCCGCCGGAACAGCCACGCGGACACCACGAAACCGCCAACCGCATAGCCTGCGAGAACCGCGAGGTGCATGCCGACGTCGGCCGCCGGCCGGCCGAGCATCGCGGGCCGGATCAATTCGACCGCGTTCGCGAGCGGCAGCACGTGCGCCGCGTGCTGCGCGATCGGCGGCAACTGCGCGATCGGGAAGAATACGCCTGACAGCAGCAGCATCGGCGTCAGCACGAGCGTCTGATAGAACATGAAGAAGTCGTAGGACGGTGCGAGCGCGGTGACGATCATTGCGGTGCTCGCGAACGCGAGGCCGGCCAGCGCGATCACGGGCAGGGCCGCGAGCATCGACGGAAACCGCGCATAGCCGAGCAGGCCGGCAACCAGCATGATCGCGACGCCCGACAACAGCGCCTTGCTCGCACCCCAGACGATTTCTCCGAGCACGATGTCGCCGAGCGCGAGCGGCGTATGCATGATCGCCTCCCAGGTCCGCTGCACGTGCATCCGCGAGAAGCCCGAATACATCGATTCGAAGCTCGCGGACATCATCACGCTCGACCCGACCGTGCCGGCCGCGAGAAATGCGATATACGACACGCCGTCGACGTGGCCGAGCATCAGGCCGAGCCCGAATCCCAGCCCGAACAGATAGATCATCGGATCGGCGAGATTGCCGAACATCGACGCAAGCGCGAGCTTGCGCCACACGAGATAGTTGCGCCGCCACACCGCGATCCAGTTCGTGGCATTCGCGGGCAGCGCAATCGCGAAGCGCGATTCGCGCGGCGGGGCTAACGGCGCGGCAGTGGAATAGTTGCGTACGTCCATCATCGATCAGTCCTGCATGTCGCGGCCCGTGAGCCGCAGGAACACGTCTTCAAGATTCGCCGGACGATGCAGATAGCGCAAGCCCGTGCGGCCCTTGAGCCGCGCACTGAGCGGCTCGGGATCCGTCACGTAGCAGAACAGCGTCTCGCCGCTGATTTCGGTGTGTTTCGCGAACGGCGACAGCTCGTCGCGCAGCGTGCCCGGATCCGGTCCGTAGACTTCGATAACGTCGCACCCGATTTCCGATTCGATCAGCGCGTGCGGCGCGCCTTCGGCGATTTTGCGACCGTCCTCGATCACGCACAGCCGGTCGCACAGCCGCTCGGCTTCCTCCATGAAATGCGTGGTGATCAGGATCGTCTTGCCGCGCGCGAGCAGCGAGCGCAACCGCTCCCACATCAGATGCCGCGCCTGCGGATCGAGACCGGTCGTCGGCTCGTCGAGCACGAGCACGTCCGGGTCGTTCACGAGCGCGCGTGCGAGCGTCAGCCGCCGCTTCATCCCGCCCGACAGCTCGCCGACCTTCGCATCGGCCTTGTTTTCCAGTTTCGCGAATTCGAGCAGCGGCTGCACGAGCCCGCGTGCAGCCGCTGCGGACAGTCCGAAATAGCGGCTGAATACGAGCAGGTTCTCGCGGACCGTGAAGTCAGGATCGAGGTTGTCGAACTGCGGGACGACGCCGACGCGGCGGCGCGCATGCCGCGCACGCGACGGAACCGGTTCGCCGCACAGTGAAATCGCGCCGGCATCGGGGTACGCAAGGCCAAGCAGCATCTTCAGCGTCGTGGTCTTGCCGGCGCCATTCGGCCCGAGCAGGCCGTAGCATTCGCCAGCCTGCACGTGGAAGGACAGGCCGTTGACGACGAGCTTGTCGCCATAGCGCTTTTCGACGTTCCGGAAATCGATCGGTGCAACGGACATGGGCGGGTTTGTCGTTGTAAGCGGGCGCGTATCGCGGCCGGCCGGGCCGGCTTGCCGGCGTGCGAACGGATCGCGCGCATGCGTGTCACACGCGCATGGCCGACGCGACCGTGCATCGGCGGCACGAATGGGCCATTTTAGTGCATCGGTTGCATCCGATCACGGCATGTCCGCGCAGCGCGGTGCATGCACGCGCCGATCATGCACCGCATCATCGCCGACCCGCCCCGCGTGGCGAATCAGCGTTTTCCATCCCTTGCGTCCGCAATTGCGGCGCACCATGATGAGTGCATAGCGCACGTAGTCGCGATAGGGAGGTTTCATGGCTAGCTACAACAAGATTCTGCTCTGCTACGACGGCACACTCGAAGGGCGCAAGGCACTGCGGTGCGGAGCCAATCTCGCGCTGGATCTAAAGGCGGAAACGCATTTGCTGTCGGTTGTCGACATGCGTTCCAGCATCGCGCAAAGTGCCGGGCTGCTCACCGACGTCGCGTGCGGCCGCTTCGAAGAAACCGCGCGCGAGATCCTGCAGGAAGGCGTGAACTGGCTGCGCGAGCGCGGCGTTCAGGCGGAAGGGCATTTCGCGTTCGGCTATCCGATCGACGAAATTGCGAATCTCGCGACGGAAATCAACGCCGATCTCGTCGTCGTCGGCCACCGGTGCCGCAGCGGCTTGTCGAGATGGTGGATGGGCTCGGGCAACACGCAACTGCTGGATCGCGTGAATTGCAGCATTCTCGTCGCGTGTTCTTCGGCGGAAGAGCAAAAGGCCGAGATCGCGCGCGAGCGCGAAGCGGCGATCGCGAGCGGCACTTAACACCGCACCCGATATCGCGAGCGCGTGACCGGGCGCGGTGTGCCGCCATTCATGCCGGTTTCGCGCCGCGCTGCGTTGGCGGCATCTCATCCGCTCGAAGCACGCTCACGCGTGCAGGTCGATCGCGGACAGCTTCCAGGAAAACAGCCCGACGCGGTGGAAGATCGCTGCATAGCGCGTGCCGTCGGCGCTGCGCTGGTAGGTCACGACGAATTCATCGATATTCCGATAGCCCGCACTCGTTTGCTGCGGATGGCCTGCGTCGCTGGGTCGGGCCGGTGCGGGCGCTGCCGCAGGCGGGGCCGGCGCAGTCGTAATCGTGCTACTGCCGGGTTGCGGCACGCTGGCGGCGGTGCCTGGGGCCGCAGGCACTGCCGCTGGTGGTGCTGCTGCGTTGCCACGCGTGCCGTCTGGCGCAGCGTCCGACCAATCGGGCGGCCTTTCGCCGGGATTGCCGCGCGGCGGGATCCCGCTCATCAGCGCCGCTACGCCTTCCGGTGTCGCATACGCATCGACCAACGGGCCGATCAATGCAGACCCGATCAGCGCGCCGATCACCGCGAACGGGTTGTCCTTCTTCACTGCATCGATCCGGCGCATCAATTCTTCCGTGACTTGCTGTTTCAAGCTGATGCGCAGCGACGGGAAATCGACGTATTCACTGACCGCTTGCGCATCGCGCGCGTCGACCGCCGATTTCAGGCGACCGAGTGCGATATACGGGGAAGCGTACGCGTAGCCGATCGCCGCGAATACGGCGACGGCCAACACGACGATCAGCAGAGGTTTGAGCCGCAACGTGCGGCCCGTTGCTCCAGTCACGATGCCTCCGGGTGGACGGGTTCCGCTATCAGAGACCGCCGTGCGTGGCCGATCGTTCCTCGGCGATGCAGCGATCGATCATCCGGCACACGGCATCGATCGTGCCCACCATGATCAGGCGCGACCGGCCGTGATAGACGCGCACCGGCGCCCGGCGCGCCGGTTCCGCGTGATTGAGGCCGGCATTCAGCGAGACGCGCGCGAAGGCGGGAAGCGCTGACGGCAGCAGCGACGCCTGCCGTTCAACTGCGACTTCTTGGCTCACCACGGGCGCCGCGGCGGACAGCGGCGCGCAGGGCGTGCGGCCGCGCAGATGACGCAGGCGGCCGAATTGACGGAAAGGCAGCAGACGGGAAAGGCGTTCCATGGTGTTCTCCTCAGCGAGACCGATTGTCAGAGTTCGCCCGAGCGGATCAGCCCGACGGCGATGCCTTCCAGCGCGAACTCCGCGCTGCCGGCCTTGACGAAGATGTTTTCGTAATCCGGGTTCTCCGCGATCAGCTCGATGCCGCCGGGGCGGCGCATCAGGCGCTTGACCGTGACGTCGTCGCCAAGACGCGCAACGATGATCTGGCCATCCTTCGCTTCGGTGCGCTTCTGCACCGCGAGGAGGTCGCCATCGAGAATGCCGGCGTCGCGCATCGACAGCCCGCGGACCTTCAGCAGGTAGTCGGGCTTGCTCGTGAACAGCGCCGGATCGCACGCGTAATGCTGCGAGATGTGCTCCTGCGCGAGGATCGGGCTACCGGCTGCGACCCGGCCGACCAGCGGCAGCGACAGTTGCATCAGGCCGGCGTGCGGCAGCGTGAACTGATGCGGGACGTCGTCGACGCCGAGCAGCCGGATGCCGCGCGACGCGCCGGCCGCGAGCTCGATCACGCCCTTGCGCGCCAACGCACGCAGGTGCTCCTCGGCCGCGTTCGGCGAACTGAAGCCGAGCTCGGCGGCGATCTCGGCGCGCGTGGGTGGAAAACCGGAGCGCTCGATCGCGCGGCGAATCAAGTCGAACACTTGCTGCTGACGGGCGGTGAGTTTGGTCATGGCTGAACTGTATGGATAGACAGTGAGCTGTATTTTTATACAGTACTTCGCGAATTTCAAGTGTTACTTGAGGTTCGCCGCGATCGCGCCGGTTCCGGCGTCATTTTGTGCCGCCCTGACGCCGGTTCGTCTGCCGCAACCGTCCGCCCAGTCTGCGTTAGCACTTTTGAGTATTAAAAAATGAAGAACGATTATTTTTAATCATGTAACCCGTTCGATAGACTGGCCCGACATCGCAACATCGACAACACTGGAGAACCAAGGATGGCGAAGCGCAATACGGGGCTGGTGGGCGGAGCGGGCCGCCTGATCGCAACACTCGCGCTGGGGGCGGCGGCGGCGCTGGGCGTCGCGACCCACGCGCAGGCCGATACGACCTTCCTGAACGTGTCGTACGACCCGACGCGCGAGCTGTACCAGGATTTCAACCAGGCGTTCGGCAAGGAGTGGAAGGCGAAGACGGGCGAGACGGTCAACTTCAAACAGTCGCACGGCGGCTCGGGCGCACAGGCGCGCTCGGTGCTGGACGGCCTGCAGGCCGACGTCGTCACGCTGGCGCTCGCGTACGACATCGACGCGATCGCCAACAAGGGCCTCGTCAACAAGGACTGGCAAAAGCGCCTGCCGGACAACGCGTCGCCGTACACGTCGACGATCGTATTCCTGGTGCGCAAGGGCAATCCGAAGGGGATCAAGGACTGGGACGACCTGACCAAGCCCGGCATCTCGATTGTCACGCCGAACCCGAAGACCTCCGGCGGCGCGCGCTGGAACTATCTGGCCGCGTGGGCGTATGCGGTGCACAAGCCGGGCGGCAACGAGCAGAGCGCGAAGGAATTCGTGACGAAGCTGTACAAGAACGCCGGCGTGCTCGATTCGGGCGCGCGCGGCGCGACGACGAGCTTCGTGCAGCGCGGAATCGGCGATGTGCTGATCGCGTGGGAAAACGAGGCGTTCCTGTCGATCAAGGAATTCGGCACCGACAAGTTCGAGATCGTCGTGCCGTCGGTGAGCATCCTGGCCGAGCCGCCCGTCGCGGTGGTCGACAAGGTGGTCGACAAGAAGGGCACGCGCAAGCTGGCCGAGGCGTACCTGAATTTCCTGTACAGCCCGCAAGGCCAGGAGATCGCGGCGCGCAACTACTACCGTCCGCGCGCGAAGAACGTGCCGGCGGAACTGACGAAGCAGTTCCCCAAGCTGAAGCTGTACACGGTCGACGACACGTTCGGCGGCTGGACGAATGCGCAGAAGACGCATTTCGCGGACGGCGGCGTGTTCGATTCGATCTACAAGCCGCAGTAACGCACGCAACACCATAACGACAGCGGCGCGCCACGACAGCGCGCAGCATCCCCGGCGGGCCGCCGGCGCGAGAGAGCATTCTTCGCGCCGGCGTTTGCGTCGGGCCCATGAGCAGCATCGCCCCAGCAAGAGCATCCGATGACGACGTACACCTTTCGCAAGCCGAGCGCGCTGCCCGGTTTCGGCGTGACGCTCGGCATCACGGTGGCTTATTTGAGCCTCGTGGTGCTGATCCCGCTCGCCGCCACATTCCTGAAAACCGCGACGCTGTCGTGGGGCCAGTTCGTGACCGCCGTCACGTCGCCGCGCGTGCTCGCGTCGTACCGGCTGACGTTTTCGGCCGCACTCGGCGGCGCACTGATCAACGCCGTGTTCGGCTTTCTCGTCGCGTGGGTGCTGGTCCGCTACACGTTCCCGTTCAAGCGCGTCGTCGACGCGATCGTCGACCTGCCGTTCGCGCTGCCGACGTCGGTCGCCGGCATCTCGCTCGCAGCCGTCTATGCGACGAACGGCTGGGTCGGCCAGTATCTCGCGCCGTTCGGCATCAAGATCGCGTTTACGCCGGTCGGCGTCCTGGTCGCGCTGACCTTCATCGGGCTGCCGTTCGTCGTGCGCACGGTGCAGCCGGTGCTCGAGGATTTCGAGCGCGAGCAGGAAGAGGCCGCCGCATGCCTGGGCGCGTCGCGCTGGCTGACGTTTCGCCGCGTCGTGCTGCCCGCGGTGCTGCCGGCGCTGCTCACGGGCTTCGCGCTCGCGTTCGCGCGTGCGCTCGGCGAATACGGGTCGGTGATCTTCATCGCCGGCAACGTGCCGATGAAGTCCGAGATCACGTCGCTGCTGATCATCACGAAGCTCGAGCAGTACGACTACGCAGGCGCGACCGCGCTGGCCGTCGTGATGCTGGTCGTGTCGTTCCTGATGCTGCTGCTGATCAACACGCTGCAGTGGTATCTGCAGCGCCGCACGAGCAAGGGCGCGAGCGGCCCCGCGCCCGCAACCGCCACCGCGGCCGGTACGGCGGCCGCCGCCGGAGGCCAGCGATGAGCCGGGAGTCCACTGTCGTGCTGAACAATCCGTCCGCCGCGCGTGCGCGCGCCGCCAAACAGCTCGATCCCGTCAGCGAGCCGCGTGCGGTGCGCTGGCTGCTGATCGGCATCGCGCTGGCGTTCCTCGCGTTCTTTCTCGTGGTGCCGCTCGCCGCGGTGTTCTTCGAGGCGCTGCGCAAGGGCGTCGGCTTCTATCTCGAATCGCTCGCCGATCCCGACGCGTGGTCGGCGATCAAGCTGACGCTGACCGTCGCCGCGATCGCGGTGCCGCTGAATCTCGTGTTCGGCGTGTGTGCATCGTGGGCGATCGCGAAGTTCGAGTTCCGCGGCAAGGCGCTCCTGACGACGCTGATCGATCTGCCGTTCTCGGTGTCGCCAGTGATCTCGGGGCTCGTCTACGTGCTGCTGTTCGGCGCGCAGGGCTGGCTCGGCCCGTGGCTGCAGGATCACGACGTGCAGATCATCTTCGCAGTGCCGGGCATCGTGCTCGCGACGATCTTCGTCACGTTCCCGTTCGTCGCGCGGGAGCTGATTCCGCTGATGCAGGCGCAGGGCACCGACGAGGAAGAGGCCGCGCGCGTGCTCGGTGCGTCGGGCTGGCAGATCTTCCGGCGCGTGACGCTGCCGAACGTGAGATGGGGGCTGCTGTACGGCGTGATCCTGTGCAACGCGCGTGCGATGGGCGAGTTCGGCGCGGTGTCGGTCGTATCCGGTCACATCCGCGGCGTCACCGACACGATGCCGTTGCACGTCGAGATCCTGTACAACGAATACAACTTCGCGGCCGCGTTCGCAGTGGCGTCGGTGCTGGCGTTGCTCGCGCTCGTCACGCTCGCGCTGAAGCTGCTCGCCGAGCGCCATCTCGCCGCCGAACTGGCCGGCGCGCGCGATGACGTTCCCGCTCATGCCGGCCCCGCCGCCGCCATTTCGTCGAAATCGTAAAGAGGCAACCAGAATGGGTATCACTGTCCGTCATCTTCAGAAGCGCTTCGGCGATTTCACCGCGCTCGACAACGTGTCGCTCGACTTCCCGCCCGGCGAGCTCGTCGCGCTGCTCGGACCGTCCGGCTGCGGCAAGACCACGCTGCTGCGCGTGATCGCGGGCCTCGAGCACGCGGACGCCGGCCAGGTCGTGCTGCAGGGGCTCGACGTCGCATCGGTCGGCGCGCGCGATCGCCAGGTCGGCTTCGTGTTCCAGCATTACGCGCTGTTCCGCCACATGACCGTGTTCGAGAACGTCGCGTTCGGGCTGCGTGTGAAGCCGCGCCGCGAGCGGCCGTCGGAAGCCGTGATTCGCGACAAGGTGCACGAGCTGCTGAAGCTGGTGCAGCTCGACTGGCTCGCGCAGCGCTATCCGTCCGAGCTGTCGGGCGGCCAGCGACAGCGGATCGCGCTGGCGCGCGCGCTCGCGGTCGAGCCGAAAGTGCTGTTGCTCGACGAGCCGTTCGGCGCGCTCGACGCGAAGGTGCGCAAGGAGCTGCGCGGCTGGCTGCGTCGCCTGCACGACGACCTGCACATCTCGACGATCTTCGTCACGCACGACCAGGAGGAGGCGCTGGAAGTGGCCGACCGCATCGTCGTGCTGAACCGCGGTCGCGTCGAGCAGGTCGGCAGCCCGCAGGACGTCTACGATCATCCGCAAAGCGCGTTCGTCTACGAGTTTCTCGGCGCGGCGAACCGGCTGCCGGGCACGGTCGCCGGCCGCGGCTTCGTCGCCGACGGCGCGGCTGCGCCGATCGCGGTCGACGCCGATTTCGCGGGCCCCGCGAACGCATACGTGCGGCCGCACGATCTGCAGCTGTGGCCGGCCGGCGACGGCCATCGCGACGGCATTGCGGTCGACGTGCGCCGCGTGATCCCGCTCGGCGGCTCGGTACGCATCGAGCTCGAGGCGCGCTCGGGCGGCGCGCTGGAGGCGGAGCTCGATCGCGACGCGTGGCGTGCGCTCGAACTGCAGGTGGGCGACGGCGCGACGGCCGTTCCGCGCGCGGTTCGCGTGTTTCCCGCGCACTGACGCCTGAACCCGGCAACGAGAAGAGGGCGGATACCGCTCCGGATCGACATCGAATCGATATTCGAACAACGACAGCCTAAGAGGCATACCCATGAATTTTCAGCAATTGCGTTTCGTGCGAGAGGCCGTGCGCCAGAACATGAACCTGACGGAAGTCGCGAACGTGCTGTACACGTCGCAGTCGGGCGTGTCGAAACAGATCAAGGATCTCGAGGATGAACTGGGCGTCGACATCTTCATCCGGCGCGGCAAGCGGCTCACCGGGCTCACGGAGCCGGGCAAGGCCGTGCACCAGCTGATCGAGCGGATGCTGCTCGACGCGGAGAACCTGCGCCGCGTCGCGCGCCAGTTCGCGGACCAGGACAGCGGCCACCTCGTCGTCGCAACGACGCACACGCAGGCGCGCTACGCGCTGCCGAAGGTGATCCGGCAGTTCACCGAGGTGTTCCCGAAGGTGCATCTTGCGCTGCGCCAGGGCAGCCCGCAGCAGATCGCGCAGATGATCCTGAACGGCGAAGCCGATCTCGGCATCTCGACCGAAGCGCTCGATCGCTATCCGGACATCGTCACGTTTCCGTGCTATTCGTGGCATCACACGGTCGTCGTGCCGAAAGGCCATCCGCTCGTCGGCCGCGAGAACCTCACGCTCGACGAAATCGCCGAATATCCGATCATCACGTACGACCAGGACTTCACCGGCCGCTCGCATATCGACCAGGCGTTCGCGCAGGCCGGCGCGGTGCCCGACGTCGTGCTGACCGCGATCGACGCGGACGTGATCAAGACTTACGTCGAGCTCGGCATGGGGATCGGCGTCGTCGCCGCAATGGCGTTCGATCCGCAGCGCGACACGGGGCTCGTCGCGCTCGACACGCAGCACTTGTTCGAGGCGAGCACGACGCGCGTCGGCTTGCGCAAGGGCGCGTTCCTGCGCGCGTATGCGTACCGGCTGATCGAGATGTTCGCGCCGCACCTGAACGAAGCGGAAATCGCCGGGATGCTGCGCGAAGCAGTCTGATCCGCCGATGCACGGCGGGCGCGGCATGCGCGCGCTCGCTGCATCGCATCGCTGCGCGGCGGCACCCGGCGGTGCGCGCCGCGCGAAGCGGTGATCCGTCTGCCGTAACACGCGGCAACCGACGCGAACGACAATGCGCTCCGAATAAACCCTTAAATATTGATCAGACGGGTTGCGCGTTGCATAGAAACGGTACAGCATAGCCGTCACTCCGCTGGCGTCCCCGCTGGCGGCGGCGCGTCGACGACAGCACGCGCCAGGCAGTCGGCCGTCTGCCTCGCTCCATTCCTTGGTACCGACAAGCAGCATCGATGGCCATTGCCCGGGTAGTGTGGCGCAAACGTTTGCTCACATTAAAACAACAGTCGAATAACAATCCGGCCCGTCGGGCCAGTCGCCAGGAGATGTGTATGAATGTCCTGTTTCGCCGTCGCTTTCTGACCGCCGCGCTTGCCGCGGTCGCGGTCGCTGCCGCACCGGCGGCCGTTCACGCGCAGTCTGCGGCCAAGCCGAAGGTCGCGCTCGTGATGAAGTCGCTCGCCAACGAGTTTTTCCTGACGATGGAGAATGGCGCGAAGGAGTACCAGAAGCACAACGCCGCGCAGTTCGACCTGATCACCAACGGCATCAAGGACGAGACCGACACCGCGAACCAGATCCGCATCGTCGAGCAGATGATCGTGTCGAAGGTCGACGCTATCGTGCTTGCGCCGGCGGATTCGAAAGCGCTCGTGCCGGTCGTGAAGAAGGCCGTCGATGCGGGGATCATCGTCGTGAACATCGACAACCGGCTCGATCCCGACGTGCTGAAGTCGAAAAATCTGAATGTGCCGTTCGTCGGTCCCGACAACCGCAAGGGCGCGCGCAAGATCGGCGACTACCTCGCGAAGCGGCTGAAGGCCGGCGACCAGGTCGGCATCATCGAAGGCGTGTCGACGACGACCAACGCGCAGCAGCGCACGGCCGGTTTCCAGGACGCGATGAAGGCAGGCGGGATGAAGGTCGTGTCGGTGCAGTCAGGCGAATGGGAGATCGACAAGGGCAACGCGGTCGCGTCCGCAATGCTCAACGAATACCCGAACCTGCGCGCACTGCTGTGCGGCAACGACAACATGGCGATCGGCGCCGTGTCGGCCGTGCGTGCGGCGGGCAAGCAGGGCAAGGTGTTCGTGGTCGGCTACGACAACATCAATGCGATCAAGCCGATGCTCAAGGACGGCCGCGTGCTCGCGACCGCCGACCAGTACGCCGCGAAGCAGGCAGTATTCGGCATCGACACGGCGCTCAAGGCGATCGCCGAGCATCGCAAGCAGGCCGACATGACCGGTGTGGTCGAGACGCCGGTGGACCTCGTGACGAAGTAACGCCGCGCCGTTGCGGCCGCCTCCCTCAAGAATCCGGGGCGGCGGCCGTTATACGGGGTGAGCGCGATCACGGCCACTGCATGCACTTGCACTTGTGAGCGTCATATCCGCGCCCCGCGCGCGGCCGCAACCAGGATCGCGATGGAACCGACCTTCCAACCCTCCCGTTCAGCCGTTCCCGTACTGTCCGTCGCCGGCATCGGCAAGACCTATGCCGAACCCGTGCTCGCCGACGTCACGCTGACGCTCGCGGCCGGCGAAGCGCTCGCGCTGACCGGCGAGAACGGTGCGGGCAAGAGCACGCTGTCGAAGATCATCGGCGGCCTCGTCGATCCGACGGCGGGCACGATGCTGCTCGGCGGCGAAGCCTATGCGCCGGCGAGCCGCACGCAGGCCGAGGCGCTCGGCGTGCGCATGGTGATGCAGGAACTGAACCTGCTGCCGACGCTGACCGTCGCCGAAAACCTGTTTCTGAACCGTCTGCCGCGCCGCTTCGGCATCATCGACCGTGCGCGGCTGCGGGACGACGCGCGTGCCGCGATGGCGCAGGTCGGGCTCGATTCGGTCGATCCCGACACGCCGGTCGGCGCGCTTGGCATCGGCCACCAGCAGATGGTCGAGATTGCGCGCAATCTGATCGGCGACTGTCGCGTGCTGATTCTCGACGAGCCGACCGCAATGCTGACCGCGCGCGAAGTCGAACTGCTGTTCGAGCAGATCGACAGGCTGAAGGCGCGCGGCGTCGCGATCGTCTATATTTCGCACCGGCTCGAGGAACTCGCGCGGGTCGCCGAGCGCGTCGCGGTGCTGCGCGACGGCCGGCTCGTGCATGTGGGCGACATGGCCGCGACGACGTCCGACGCGCTCGTCACGCTGATGGTCGGGCGCGAGATCGGCGAGCACATCGATCTCGGCGTGCGCCGGCTCGGCGCGCCGCGGCTCGCGGTGTCCGGGATGACGCGCGGCACGGCGGTGCGCGACGTGTCGCTGGAAGTGCGCGCCGGCGAAATCTTCGGCATTTCGGGGCTGATCGGCGCCGGGCGCACCGAATTGCTGCGCCTGATCTACGGCGCCGATACGCCGGATGCGGGAACCATCGCGGTCGGCGATCCGCCGAAGCCGGTGCGCATCGAGTCGCCGGTCGACGCGGTCAGGCACGGCATCGCGCTGATCACCGAGGATCGCAAGGGTGAGGGGCTGCTGCTGACGCAATCGGTCACGTCGAACGTGTCGCTCGGCCAGCTCGACCGGCTCGCGCGCGGCGGCATCGTCGATACGGCGCGCGAGACGGCGCTCGCCGAGCAGCAGATCGACGCGTTGCGGATCCGTACCCACGGCGCCGCGCAGGCCGTCGGCGAACTGTCGGGCGGCAACCAGCAAAAGGTCGTGATCGGCCGCTGGCTCGCACGCGACATGGGCGTGCTGCTGTTCGACGAGCCGACCCGCGGAATCGACGTCGGCGCGAAGTTCGAGATCTACACGCTGATGGGCGCGCTCGCGCGCGAAGGCCGTGCGCTGGTCGTCGTATCGAGCGATCTGCGCGAACTGATGCTGATTTGCGACCGGATCGGCGTGATGTCGGCCGGCCGCATGACCGCCGTGTTCGAGCGCGGCAACTGGACCCAGGATGCGCTGCTGGCGGCGGCGTTCGCCGGCTTCGGCCGCGCAGCGCTGCCTGAAGGCGTGCGCCATCCGGACGCGGGAGCGGCGCCGCGCGCGGCTTCCGGCACTTCGACGACAGGATCCCAGCAATGACCCAGCCCCCCGTATCCCCGAGCGACGCCGGCGCGCAGCAGGACGTAACCGGGCGCCGTGCGCGCACGCTGTCCGGCACGCGGCTCGGCGTGTCGAACTACCTCGGGCTCGCCGGCGCGCTCGTCGCGATGATCGCGCTGTTTTCGGCGCTGAGCTCGCATTTCCTGACCTACGATACGTTCAGTACGATCGCGAACCAGATCCCCGATCTCGTCGTGATGTCGGTCGGGATGACCTTCGTGCTGATCATCGCCGGCATCGACCTGTCGGTGGGTTCGGTGCTCGCGCTGGCCGCGTCGATGGTCAGCGTGGCCGCGCTGAAATGGCAATGGGGGCCGTTGCCGGCCGCGCTGATCGGGATCGCGGTCGCGACCGCGACGGGCTCGCTGACGGGCGCGATCACGGTGGGCTGGCGGATTCCGTCGTTCATCGTGTCGCTCGGCGTGCTGGAGGCCGCGCGCGGTGTCGCGTATCAGCTGACGAATTCGCGCACGGCCTACATCGGCGACGCGTTCGATTTCCTGTCGAACCCGATCGCGCTGGGCATCTCGCCGGCGTTCCTGATCGCGGTCGTGGTGATGATTGCCGCGCAGTTCGTGCTGACGCGCACCGTGTTCGGCCGTTATCTGGTCGGGATCGGCACGAACGAGGAGGCAGTGCGGCTTGCCGGGGTTAACCCGCGGCCGTATAAAATCCTCGTATTCGCATTGATGGGGGCGCTCGCGGGGCTCGCGTCGCTGTTCCAGATTTCGCGGCTCGAGGCCGCCGACCCGAATGCGGGCGCAGGCCTCGAACTGCAGGTGATCGCCGCCGTCGTGATCGGCGGCACGAGCCTGATGGGCGGGCGCGGCTCGGTGATCAGCACGTTCTTCGGCGTGTTGATCATCTCGGTGCTGGCCGCCGGACTCGCGCAGATCGGCGCGAACGAGCCGACCAAACGGATCATCACCGGGGCGGTGATCGTGGTGGCGGTCGTGCTCGATACGTATCGCAGCCGGCGCGCGCGCGCCCGGTAGAACTACACAGAAAGCAGACCAGAGAGAAACGGGAAATGGCGACGATCAAGGATGTGGCGGCCATGGCGGGCGTGTCGTTTACGACCGTCTCGCACGTGGTGAACAATTCGCGGCCGGTGTCCGCGGATGTGCGTGCGAAGGTCGAAGGCGCGATCCGCGAGCTGAACTACGTGCCGTCGGCGGTGGCGCGTTCGTTGAAGGCGCGCGCGACGGCGACCATCGGCCTCGTCGTGCCGAACAGCACGAATCCGTACTTCGCGGAGCTGGCGCGCGGTATCGAGGACCAGTGCGCGGCGAACGGCTATTGCGTGTTCTTCTGCAACTCGGACGACGATCCCGTGAAGCAGCGCAACTACCTGCGCGTGCTCCAGGAAAAGCGCATCGACGGGCTGATCGTCGCGTCGGCCGGCGAGGACGCCGTGCTCGCGCAGACGCTTGCCGACGCGCACGCGCCGCTCGTCGTCGTCGACCGCAACATCGAGGGGCTCGCCGCCGACCTCGTGCAGATCGATCACGAGCGCGGCGCTTACCTCGCGACGCGCCACCTGCTCGAACTCGGGCATGCGAAGATCGGCTGCATCACCGGCCCGACCGACACGGCCGTCAGCGCGATGCGCGTGCACGGCTTCATCCGCGCAATGGCCGAGCGCGGGATCGACATCGTGCCGGGTGCGATCGCGGAAAGCGACTTCTCGTGCCTTGGCGGCTACCACGCGGCGGCCCGGCTGTTCGAGTCGGTGCGTCCGAGCGCGATTTTCGCGGGCAACGACCTGATGGGCGTCGGCGCGCTGCGCGCGGCGGCCGAGCGCGGGCTGCGCGTGCCGGACGAGTGCTCGATCATCGGTTTCGACGACATCGAATTCTCCCGTTACACGTATCCGGCGCTGTCTACGGTGGGCCAGTCGGTGCGCGCGCTCGGCGAGATGGCCGCGCAGACGCTAATCGAGCGGATTGGCGGCGGCTCGTCGGCCGCGCCGAGCCGGCGTCGCGTCGTGTCGCCGCGCCTCGTGCTGCGCGAATCGACGGCGATCTACCGCGAGCCGGCCGCGTCCGGCGATCGCGCATGACGGCGCGCCGCACGGGCGCCGGCCGGGTGACGGTGGTCGGCAGCCTCAACATGGATCTCGTCGTGCGCGCACCGCGTCTGCCGGTGCCGGGCGAGACGCTCGCCGGCCGAGCGTATGCGCAGGCGGCAGGCGGCAAGGGCGGCAATCAGGCCGTCGCGGCCGCGCGTCTTGGCGCCCGGGTCGCGATGATCGGCTGCGTCGGTGCGGACGCGCACGGCGCCGCGCTGCGGGCCGGCCTCGAAGCGGAAGGAATCGATTGCGCGGGGCTGTCCACCAGCACGGCGGCGTCGACCGGCGTCGCGCTGATCGTCGTCGACGATGCGAGCCAGAACACGATCGTGATCGTCGCCGGCGGCAACGGCGAAGTCACGCCCGATACGGTCGCGCGGCACGAGGCCGCGCTGGCCGCGACCGACGTGCTGATCTGCCAGCTCGAGACGCCGCCTGATGCGGTGCATGCGGCGCTGTCGGCGGGCCGGCGGCTCGGCCGCACGGTGGTGCTGAATCCGGCGCCGGCGGTCGCGCCGCTGCCGGACGGCTGGCTGCCGCTCGTCGATTACCTGATCCCGAACGAGGTCGAGGCGGCCGCGCTGACCGGGCTGCCGGTGCGCGATCCGGCCGATGCGGAAGCGGCCGCCCGCGCGTTGCAGGCGGCCGGCGCGCGCAACGTGCTGATCACGCTCTCCGCGCGCGGCGTGCTCGCGCTCACCGCCGACGGCGCGGCGCGCCATTATCCGGCGCCGGTCGTACGCGCGCTCGACACGACCGCGGCCGGCGATACGTTCATCGGCGGCTTTGCCGCGCGGATCGCGGCCGGCGACGACGTCGATCCCGCGATTCGCTTCGCGCAACGCGCGGCGGCACTGTCGGTCACGCGCGCCGGCGCGCAGCCGTCGATTCCCACGCTCGCGGAACTGGCCGAATAGGCTCGGTCGTCCGTCACGGCCGGCGCGTGCCGCCGGCCGTTTCTTCCCGATTTCCCGACACCGGCACCCGCGCCGCCTTCCGTTCGCGCAGGCGTGCGTTGTATCGTCCCCATCATTCAAGAATTCGTAATGAACTAAGGAATTGCGGGGAAAATTGCTGTCAATACCATCAAGTTGCGCAACAGACGGTCGTAAATGAGTCAGAGCGAAACACTGTTTCGAAAACGGGCCTCGCCCGTCCTTGACGACGCAACACAGGAAGAATGATGGTGATCCGAAACCTGACCATACGTGCGCGCATCGGTCTGACGATGGCGTTTCTTGCGGTGCTGCTGGCGGCGATCGGCATACTCGGCATTTACGGGATGACGACGGCGAACGACTCGACGCGCGAAATCTTCACGAACCAGATGCCGAGCGCGGTCAACGTAGCCGTTGCGGACACGTATGCTGCGCGCGAGCGTCTGGCGCTCGACCGTGCGGCGCTGCTGGCGGGTACGCCGGACTCCGCCGCGGCAGTGGAGCGCAGCCGCGCGATGCGCACGCAGTCCGATGCGTGGTGGCAAAAGTACCTCGCGTTGCCGCGCGGCCCGGAGGAAGACCGGCTCGCGCAGGACGTCGCCGCGAAGCGGCAGGCGCTGCAGCGCAGCTGCGACGCGTTCGGCAGCCTCGTCACGGCGGGCGACCACGACCGGATCGGCGAAGGCGCGAAGCAGCTCCAGGTGTTGTACAACGAGCTCGCGAACGCGAGCGAAGCGCTGCGCAACTTCCAGTTCAGCGATGCGCAGAGGGGCTTCGATCACGCGGAATCGGTGCATGAAACGCTGCGCGCGGCGTCGATCGCCGCGCTGGTGGCCGGCTTCGTCGCGGCGGCACTGTCGTGGCTGACGCTCACGCGCGCGATCGGCCGCCCGATCGCGGACGCGCTCGCGCATTTCGACGCGATTGCCGCCGGCGACCTGCGCCGCACGATCGTCGTGCAGCGCCGCGACGAAATGGGTCAGCTCCTCGACGGTCTCGCGAGGATGCAGCGCGGGCTCGTCGATACGGTGCGCACGGTGCGCGGCGGCAGCGAGTCGATTGCGACCGCGGCGCGGCAGATCGCGGCCGGCAACATCGACCTGTCGTCGCGCACGGAGGAGCAGGCCGCCGCGTTGCAGGAAACGGCCTCGAGCATGGAACAGCTGACGGGCACCGTGAAGCAGAACGCGGACAATGCGCGGCAGGCAAGCTCGCTGGCCGCGAATGCGTCGGAAATTGCAAACAAGGGTAATACGGTGGTCGGCCAGGTGGTCGGCACGATGGGCGAGATCAACGACAGCTCCGCGAAGATCGCGGACATCATCGCGATCATCGAGGGAATCGCGTTCCAGACCAACATTCTGGCGCTGAACGCGGCCGTCGAAGCCGCGCGTGCCGGCGAGGAAGGGCGCGGTTTCGCGGTGGTCGCGGGCGAGGTGCGCAGCCTCGCGCAGCGCTCGTCGAGCGCGGCCAAGGAAATCAAGGCGCTGATCGACGCGTCGGTGGAGCGTATTCGCACGGGTTCGACGCTGGTCGATGAAGCCGGGCGCACGATGAGCGACGTGATCAGCGCGGTACAGCGCGTGACCGACATCATGGGCGAGATCGCGGCGGCTTCCGAAGAACAGAGCGGCGGTATCGACCAGGTCGCGCGTGCGGTCGCGCAGATGGACGAAGTCACGCAGCAGAACGCGGCGCTCGTCGAGGAAGCGGCCGCCGCCGCGCAATCACTCGACGAACAGGCGGCACGCCTGCGCGAGGCGGCGTCGGTGTTCCGGATCGACGACGACGCGGTGCGGCCGGCGGCTAGTGCGACCGCCGCCGTTGCGGTGCGTCAAAAGCCGCGCGCGGCGGTCACGCCGGTTGCCGCGCCGGCACCGGCGCCCGCACGTGACGAGCGGGATGCGCGCGACGTACGCGACGCAGCGGCGCAGCGCACGGCAATTGCTCCGTCTGCTCGCAAACCCGTGGCCACATCCGCCGCGCCTGCACAGGCGGCGGTTGCGGCCGGCGCTGGCGGCGACGACTGGGAGACGTTCTGATTCGCGGAGGCTCGCGCATCTATCCCTATTTGGCAACGCTCGGCGCCCGCGGCATGCGGGCGTCGTCGTTTTCGCGACCGGCGGAATGTGACAGTCGCGCCGACACAGCCGCGCGTCGTCACGCGTTCCGTCTGTGCATTCGCGTGCCGCGCCATCGTGGAAGATGCGAAAAAAATTTGTAACGATGCACGGGCGGCGTCATCGCAGAGGACCGCTCGAACGTATAGGGATGCAGAGGGGGAAGAAGGGAGGGTGGCGACACCGGAGGTGTCCAACGCACGAGACGATTCGATGCTCGACGAGACGCGGCGGATGCAGTTTCTGCGGCTCGGGGCAACGATTGTAAAGCGTCGAAATGCGTTGTCCAAGCGGGGTTGTCGAGAATGACGAACTTCATACGAAGAGTTCGTGAAAAAAAATAAGAAAGGGTTTAGGATGAATTCGAACGCGCTTGCTTCTGCGCAGTCATAGAAGGCAGGCACGTCTTCAGACTCAGGCGAGGGAGGTAGCATGGATATTTACAGCAGCTTCGCGAACCGCTTCGAAAAAACGCGAGAGGAAGAGTTCTCGCTGGAGGAGTATCTCGCGCTCTGCAAGAACGATCCGTCAGCGTACGCCACGGCTGGCGAACGCATGCTGGCTGCAATCGGGGAACCGGAACAAATCGATACCCGCAACGACCCGCGCCTGTCGCGGATCTTCGCGAACAAGGTCATCAAGGTCTATCCGGCGTTCCGTGAGTTCTACGGAATGGAGGAAGTGATCGAGCAGGTGGTCGCGTATTTCCGCCACGCTGCGCAAGGGCTCGAAGAGAAGAAGCAGATCCTCTACCTGCTCGGCCCGGTCGGCGGCGGCAAGTCGTCGATCGCCGAGCGTCTGAAGCAGCTGATGGAGCGCGTGCCGTTCTATTCGCTGAAGGGTTCGCCCGTCAACGAATCGCCGCTCGGGCTGTTCGACTACGATGAAGACGGCCCGATCCTCGAAGAGCAGTACGGCATTCCGCGCCGTTACCTGAAGAGCATCCTGAGTCCGTGGGCGGTCAAGCGCCTGCACGAATACAACGGCGACATCCGCCAGTTCCGCGTGGTGCGCCGCTATCCGTCGATCCTGCGGCAGATCGGCATCGCCAAGACGGAGCCTGGCGACGAAAACAATCAGGACATCTCGTCGCTCGTCGGCAAGGTCGACATTCGCAAGCTCGAGCAGTATGCACAGGACGATGCCGACGCATACAGCTACTCGGGCGGCCTGTGTCTCGCGAACCAGGGCCTGCTCGAATTCGTCGAAATGTTCAAGGCGCCGATCAAGGTGCTGCACCCGTTGCTCACTGCAACGCAGGAAGGCAACTTCAAGGGCACCGAAGGATTCGGCGCGATTCCGTTCGACGGCGTGATTCTCGCGCACTCGAACGAGTCGGAGTGGAAGGCGTTCCGCAACAACCGCAACAACGAAGCACTGCTCGACCGGATCTTCGTCGTGAAGGTGCCGTACTGCCTGCGCGTGTCGGAAGAGATCAAGATCTACGAGAAGCTGATCCGCAATTCATCGCTCGCGGAAGCCGTGTGCGCGCCGGGCACGCTGAAGATGATGTCGCAGTTCTCGGTGCTGTCGCGCCTGCACGAGCCGGAGAATTCGAGCCTGTTCTCGAAGATGCAGGTGTATGACGGCGAAAACCTCAAGGACACCGATCCGAAAGCGAAGTCGTACCAGGAATATCGCGACTACGCAGGCGTTGACGAAGGGATGACCGGTGTGTCGACGCGCTTCGCGTTCAAGATCCTGTCGCGCGTGTTCAACTTCGATACGAGCGAAGTCGCGGCGAACCCCGTGCATCTGATGTACGTGCTCGAACAGCAGATCGAACGCGAGCAGTTCCCGCCGGAAACGGAGCAGAAATATCTGTCGTTCGTGAAGGACGTGCTGGCGTCGCGCTACGCGGAGTTCATCGGCAAGGAGATCCAGACCGCGTATCTCGAGTCGTATTCCGAGTACGGGCAGAACATCTTCGATCGCTACGTCACGTATGCCGACTTCTGGATCCAGGACCAGGAATTCCGCGATCACGACACGGGCGAGAGCTTCGATCGCGCCGCGCTGAACGCGGAGCTGGAGAAGATCGAGAAGCCGGCCGGGATCAGCAATCCGAAGGATTTCCGCAACGAGATCGTGAACTTCGTGTTGCGCGCACGGGCGGCGAATGCCGGGAAGAATCCCGTATGGACGAGCTACGAGAAGTTGCGGGTCGTGATCGAGAAGAAGATGTTCTCGAATACCGAGGAACTGTTGCCGGTCATTTCGTTCAACGCGAAGGGCTCGGCCGAGGAGCAGCGCAAGCATGAGGACTTTGTGAACCGAATGGTCGCGAAGGGCTATACGCCAAAGCAGGTGAGGCTGCTTTGCGACTGGTACCTGCGCGTGCGCAAGTCGTCATGACGCGCGCGGTACCGCGCCCGTGCGGTTCGTCCGCACGGGCGACTTCAGAGACGCCGCCCGCATGACGGCAGACGGCATGTGCGGCGAGCGTCCCGGCATATCGACTTTCGAGCGGGAGACCGGGAGTGCTTCATCAAATCATCGACCGCAGGCTGGCCGGCAAGAACAAGAGCATCGCCAACCGCGAACGCTTTCTGCGTCGCGTCAAGAACTACATTCGTCGTGCCGTGTCCGACGCGGTGCGCGACCGTAGCATCAAGGATATCCAGAGCACGCAAAGCATCACGATCCCGCGCAAGGACATCGCGGAGCCGAATTTCCGGCACGCGCCGGGCGGCCGTCGCGAGTACGTGCACCCCGGCAACGAGGACTACGTGCGCGGCGACAAGATTCCGCGGCCGCAGGGCGGCTCGGGTGGCGGCGGCAGTCAGGCGAGCAACGAGGGCGAAGGGCAGGACGACTTCGTGTTCGAACTGTCCCGCGACGAGTTCATGCAGTACTTCTTCGACGACCTCGAACTGCCGCGCCTCGTGAAGACGCACCTGCTGACGGTGCCGAGCTGGAAAAACGTGCGCGCGGGCTGGTCGGCGGAAGGCACGCCGAACAACATCGACGTCGTGCGTTCGCTCAGAAGCGCGCTCGGCCGGCGCATCGCGCTCGGCTCGCCGCTCGTCAATGAACTGCGCGAGCTCGAGGCGCAGCTCGAAGCATTGAAGAGCGACACGGAAGACCGCCGCGCGGAAATCGCGACGCTCGAGGCCGAGATCCATCATCTCAAGGGGCGCATTTGGCGGATTCCGTTCATCGATCCGTTCGACCTGCGTTACATCAATCGCGTGAAGCAACCGCAGCCGTCGAGCCAGGCCGTGATGTTCTGCCTGATGGACGTGTCGGGTTCGATGGACGAGCAGCGCAAGGATCTCGCGAAGCGCTTCTTCATCCTGTTGTATCTGTTCCTGAAGCGCAACTACGAGCGTATCGAGGTCGTGTTCATCCGGCACCACACGCGCGCGGAGGAAGTCGACGAGGATACGTTCTTCCATTCGACCGAAAGCGGCGGCACCGTGGTGTCGAGCGCACTCGAACTGATGCGCAAGGTGATGAACGAGCGCTATTCGCCGACCGAATGGAACATTTACGGTGCGCAGGCGTCCGACGGCGACAACTGGACTGACGATTCGCCGAAGTGTCGCAAAATCCTCGAAGAGGATATCCTCACCAAGACGCGCTACTTCGCGTATATCCAGGTCGCGCCGGAAGAGCAGAATCTGTGGCTGGAATACGCGCAGCTCGCGCTGTCGCAACCGCATCTGGCGATGAAGAAAGTCGAATCGGCTGCCGATATTTACCCGGTGTTTCGCGAATTGTTCGAAAAGCAGGTGGAAATGTCATGACGAGCCGCCATCTGCACAACGAGTCGCGCGGCTACACGCCGCGCCCTTCCGGCGACGATACGTCCGGCACTGCCGCATCGCAGCAACGCGGCCCGGCCGAACCGGCGCCGCCGGCCGCCGACTTGCCCGCCGCCGGGCAAAAGGAAGCGCGTATGAACGTTGCCGAACGCAAGCCGTTGCCGTGTCCGTCCGACTGGACGTTCGAACTGCTCGAGGAATACGACACGCACATCGCGCAGGTCGCCGAGCAATACGAACTCGACATCTATCCGATCCAGCTCGAACTGATCAGCGCCGAGCAGATGATGGATGCGTATGCGTCGGTCGGGATGCCGGTCAATTATCGCCACTGGTCGTTCGGCAAGCATTTCCTCGCGACCGAGAAAAGCTATCGCCGCGGCCAGATGGGCCTCGCGTACGAAATCGTCATCAACTCGAATCCGTGCATCGCGTACCTGATGGAAGAGAACACGATGACGATGCAGGCGCTGGTGATCGCGCATGCGGCGTACGGACACAATTCGTTCTTCAAGGGCAACTACCTGTTCAGGCTGTGGACCGATGCGCACGCGATCATCGATTACCTCGTGTACGCGAAGAACTACGTCGCCGAATGCGAGGAGCGTTATGGCCTCGACCGCGTCGAGGAACTGCTCGATTCGTGCCATGCGCTGATGAACTACGGCGTCGACCGCTACAAGCGGCCGCAGAAGCCTTCGCTGTCGAAAGAGGCTGCGCTGCGCCGCGAACGCGAGGCGTATCTGCAGTCGCAGGTCAACGAGCTGTGGCGCACACTGCCGGGCCGCAAGCCTGAGCTCGCGGAAGAGCAGGAGGAACGCTATCCGCCGGAGCCGCAGGAGAACCTGCTGTATTTCGCCGAGAAGAATGCGCCGCTGCTCGAGCCGTGGGAGCGGGAAGTGATCCGCATCGTGCGCAAGATCGGCCAGTACTTCTATCCGCAGCGGCAGACGCAGGTGATGAACGAAGGCTGGGCGACGTTCTGGCACTACACGCTGCTCAATACGCTGTACAACCAGGGCAAGCTGGAAGACGGCTTCATGATGGAGTTCCTGCATTCGCACAGCAACGTGGTGTATCAGCCGCCCGTCACGAAGCCGTACTACAGCGGGATCAATCCGTATGCGCTCGGCTTCTCGATGATGAGCGACATCCGGCGGATTTGCGAAGCGCCGACGGAGGAAGACTACAAGTGGTTTCCGGAGATCGCGGGCACGCCGTGGCTGCCGGCGATGCACTATGCGATGCGCAACTTCAAGGACGAGAGCTTCATTGCGCAGTACCTGTCGCCGAACCTGATCCGCGAGATGCGACTGTTCTCGGTGCTCGACGACGACATGCGCGATTCGCTGGAGGTGTCGGCGATCCACGACGAATCCGGTTACCAGTACGTGCGGCAGGCGTTGTCGCGGCAGTACGACATCCATCATCGCGAGCCGAACATCCAGGTGTGGGCCGTGAACACGCGCGGCGACCGCAGCCTCACGCTGCGTCACTTCATGACCGACAACCGCCATCTGTCCAACGACAGCGAGGAAGTGCTCAAGCACATGGCGCGGCTCTGGCAGTTCGACGTGTTCCTGGAGAGCGTCGACGAGGCGGGCACCGTGCGCAAGCGCTACGAGTGCCGGTACGTGCCCCCGGAGGTGCGCGTGTGATCGACGAAGAATAGCTTGCATGAAACGCCAGCCTCAGCGCTGGCGTTTTCATATGACGAACGCGTTGCCGGAGAAAATTTTTCTACATCGGGACGAACCCGGAGCGCCCGTTACTTTACATTTCGCTAAAATCCCGTAGCACCGTGCGCCGGAACCGGTGCCACGTGCGACCGCACGCGGCGGCCCTCGAGCCGTCTCGCCCAGAAAGCACTAAAAGGAACAGACCAACCCATGGACGTCCAGAGCGACCAAGCTGCGCTGTCCGCGCATGACACCCGGCGGCGCGTGTTCGCCATCGTCGGCGCCTCGTCGGGCAACCTCGTCGAGTGGTTCGACTTCTACATCTACTCGTTTTGCGCGCTGTACTTCGCGCCGGCGTTCTTCCCCAGCGGCAACACGACGACGCAACTGCTGAACACGGCGGGCGTGTTCGCGGCCGGCTTCCTGATGCGTCCGATCGGCGGCTGGCTGTTCGGCCGCATCGCCGACCGCCACGGCCGGCGCACGGCGATGATGATCTCGGTGCTGATGATGTGCGGCGGGTCGCTCGTGATCGCGGTGCTGCCGACCTATGCGCAGATCGGCGCGCTCGCGCCGGCACTGCTGCTCGTCGCGCGACTGTTCCAGGGGCTGTCCGTCGGCGGCGAATACGGTACCAGCGCGACCTACATGAGTGAAGTCGCGCTGAAGGGGCGCCGCGGCTTCTTCGCGTCGTTCCAGTACGTGACGCTGATCGGCGGGCAGCTGTGCGCGCTGCTGGTGCTTGTGATCCTGCAGCAGACGCTGTCGGCGGGCGAACTGAAAGCGTGGGGCTGGCGCATTCCGTTCGTCGTCGGTGCGGCGGCCGCGCTGATCTCGCTGTACCTGCGCAAATCGCTCGACGAAACGTCGACGAGCGCGTCGCGCGACAAGAAGGATGCGGGCACGATCCGCGGCGTGTGGCAGCACAAGGGCGCGTTCTTCACGGTGGTCGGCTTCACGGCGGGCGGCTCGCTGATCTTCTATACGTTCACGACGTACATGCAGAAGTACCTGGTCAACACCGCCGGCATGCATGCGAAGACGGCCAGCAACGTGATGACCGTCGCGCTGCTCGTCTACATGCTGATGCAACCGGTGTTCGGCGCGCTGTCCGACAAGATCGGCCGCCGCACGTCGATGATCCTGTTCGGCACGTTTGCGGTGATCGGCACGGTGCCGCTGATGCACGCGCTGAAGACCGTGACGAGCCCGACGGCCGCATTCGTGCTCGTTACCGTCGCGCTGGCGATCGTCAGCTTCTACACGTCGATCAGCGGCCTCATCAAGGCCGAGATGTTCCCGCCCGAAGTGCGCGCGATGGGCGTCGGCCTGTCGTACGCGGTCGCGAACGCGATCTTCGGCGGTTCGGCAGAATACGTCGCGCTGTGGTTCAAGTCGATCGGCAGCGAGGAAACGTTCTACTGGTACGTGACCGCGCTGTGCGCGATCTCGCTGATCGTGTCGTGGCGGATGCGCGATCCGAGCAAGGAAGGGTATCTGCGTCACGAGCCGTGATCGGCTGGGCGGCCACGCTGCCCGCACCGGTGCGACGCACCGAAACGGCGCGCCGCCACGCAGGCGGCGCGCCGTTTTTTCATGTGCGGCGCGTTCGCATCGCCGCGTGCAAGCTCATCGCGCGACCCGCGATATCGATATCGAAATCGCTTCGTTGTTCGCCGCGTACGATGCTTTTATTCTGTGCCCGTAGTTCGTGTGACACCTCCTTGACTGGGATTCGCGCCCGCTGCGTGCAGCGGGCGTTTTTTTGCGTGTGCGCAGAGTGCGCCGCAGCCGTGCACGCGTCATCACGAAACCCGCAGAGCTAAGCACCATTTGTTGGTTCGAAATTGCCGAACGCGCTGATACGTTAGCGGCTTCGCGGCGACACACACTGCGTCGCGATGTTCCTCGAACCGGCCGCCGCGCGATCCGCGGCGGCCTTCATAACAAATCAGGTCGTGCTCATGAAATTCCACACTCTCGCCACGTGGCTCGTCGGGGCCGCGCTCGTCACCGCAGGCACGCTCGCGCACGCGGATCGGCTCGACGACATCAAGAAGGCCGGCGTGCTGCGCGTCGCGACGTTCGACAGCAACCCGCCGTTCGGTTATGTCGACGCGAAAAGCAATCACATCGTCGGCCTCGACGTCGACTATGCGAAGGCGCTCGCCGACAAGCTCGGCGTGAAGCTGCAGCTGCAGCCGACGAACCCCGCGAACCGCATTCCGTTCCTGACGTCGGGCAAGGTCGACCTCGTGCTCGCGAACTTCACGATCACCGACGAGCGCGCGAAGCAGGTCGACTTCAGTATTCCGTATTTCTCGTCGGGCCAGCAGTTTCTCGCGAAGAAGGGCGTGCTGAAGTCGGCGGACCAGTTGAACACGCTGCGCGTGGGTGCGGACAAGGGCACGACGAACGAGATCACGCTGCGCGAGAAATTCCCGAAGGCGACGATCGTCGCGTACGACGACACGCCGTTCGCGTTCGCCGCGCTGCGCGCCGGCAACGTGCAGGCGATCACGCAGGACGGGCCGAAACTGATCGGCCTGCTCGCGAACGTGCCCGACAAGCAGAACTACGAAATTCCTCCGTTCACGATCTCGAACGACTACATGGGTGTCGGCGTGCCGAAGGGCGAAACGCGGCTGCTCGGCTTCGTGAACGACACGCTGAAGGGGCTCGAGGCGAACGGCCGCGCGGCGCGGATCTACGACGCATGGTTCGGGCCGACGACGAAGACGCCGCTCACGCGCATCTTCCGCATCGGCGACAAGACCTGAGCCGCATACCGGGCGCGCCGCGATCGGACGCCGGCAATGCCGGCGCGCATGGATCGCGGCGCTTTCTACATCCTTTTTCGCGGCGTGTACTGCGCGACCACACCATCGCATGCTCGGGTTGGCTCCCAAATATCTGTCGTGGCTCTGGCACGGCTTCCTGTTGACGCTCGGCCTCGCGGCGGCATCGGCGCTCGCCGCGAGCGTCGGCGGGCTGCTGCTGGCCGTCGCGCGGCATGCTCGCGCCCGGACACTTCGCACGCTCGCGGCAGGCTACATCGTCGCGTTTCGCAACACGCCGCTGCTCGTGCAGTTGCTGTTCTGGTATTTCGGCGTTGCGTCGCTGCTGCCCGATCCATGGGTCGCATGGCTGAATGCTCGCCATGAGCTCGGCACGGGGCCGCTCACGCTCGCGTGGCCGTCGTTCGAATTCGTCGCGGGCTGGGTCGGGCTGAGCGCATATACGGCCGCGTTCGTCGCCAAGGAATGCGAAGCCGGGCTGCGCGGCGTGCGCCGCGCGCAACATGATGCGGCCGCGGCGCTCGGGCTCACGCCGCTGCAGTCACTGCGCTACGTGGTGCTGCCGCAGGCCGTTCGCATTGCGCTGCCGCCGCTGTTCGGCCAATACATGAACCTCGTGAAGAACTCGTCGCTCGCGATGGCGATTGGCGTCGCCGAGCTGTCGTATGCGTCGCGGCAGGTCGAGACCGAGACGTTCAAGACGTTCGCCGCGTTCGGCGTGGCGACCGTGCTGTACGTTGCGGCGGTAGCCGCGATCGAGGCCGGCGCGTATACGGCGACACAATGGCGCGACCGGCTCGGGGCAGGGCGTTGACGATGGACTTCGCACTGCTGTTCTCCAACGTTCCGTACCTGCTGGTCGGTGCGTTTCCGGACGGCCCGCTCGGCGGCGCTGCGCTGTCGCTCGTGCTCGCGATCGCGTCGGCCGTCGGTTCGGCGGTGCTCGGCGTGGCGCTCGGCGTCGCGATGGCGCTCGCGCGCGGGCCGTCACGCGTGCTGCTGCTCGCGTTCGTCGGTTTCTTCCGCGCGATTCCGGTGCTGATGCTCGTCTTCTGGACGTACTTCCTGATGCCGATGCTGCTGCACATGGACGTGCCGGGCCTCGCGACGGTCGTGTGCGCGCTCGCGCTGGTCGGCGGCGCGTATCTCGCGCACGCGGTGCACGCGGGTATCGTCGCAGCCGGCGACGGACAGCGGCAGGCGGGATTGTCGCTCGGGCTCACGCGCTGGCAGACGGTGCGCTACGTGCTGCTGCCGCAGGCGATACGGATCATGACGCCGTCGTTCGTCAACCAGTGGGTCGCGCTGGTGAAGGACACGTCGCTCGCGTATATCGTCGGGGTGCCCGAACTGTCGTTCGTCGCGACACAGGTGAACAACAGATTGATGGTGTATCCGGCCCCGGTCTTTCTGTTCGTCGCGGCGATCTACCTGGTGCTGTGCACGTCGCTCGACGGCGCGGCGCGATGGTTGCTGTCGCGCCGTCCGCGTGAGGCGCGCATCGCGCAGGCGACGCGCGAACGCACCGAACCCGCGCGGTGACGGCGTGCCGCGTGCGATTCACGCGGCGGATTTGCGGCGATGAGGCGGGAACGCCGCCACGTCGCCGCTGCACCGAGCGGCGACGGCCATCGGTGTGCTGCGATGCTTGGCGGCTTCGTCGCGTAAATATCGGCGGACCGCGTTCGCGTGCGCGTCAGGACGCGCTGTAGTGCGTATCGAACACCGCACGCAGCGTGGACGGGCCGGTCGCGAAGTCCCCCCACAGCGGGCCGTCGCTTTGCGCGAATGCGAACGGCGCCGTGCTGATCGATGCCAGGCGGAAGCGCCATTGCGCGGCCTCCTGACGGAATGCGGTGAGCTGCATGTCGGACAGCCCCGTCTGCGCGCTCGCAAGCGTGACGAGCGGATCGACCGGATCGTTCGCGACGCGCACTTCGAAGTGCAGGTGCGGGCCGGTGGCCGCGCCCGTCATCCCGACCGAACCGATGCGCTGCCCCTGCTTGACGGTTTCGCCGACTTTCAGCCCGCGCGCGTACGCGGACAGGTGCGCGTAGTACGTCGAATAGCCATCCGCGTGATCGACGATCACGTAGCGGCCGTAGCCGCCCGGATCGGTGCCGACGAACGACACGACACCGTCGGCTGCCGCGGTGACGGGCGTGCCCGACGGCGCGGCGAGATCGACGCCCGTATGGAACGCCATTGCCTGCGACAGCGGATGGATGCGCTCGCCGAAGAACGAACTGATGCGCGTCCACTTGACCGGCATCGTGAATGCCGCCGCTTCGAGCGGCGTGCCATCGAGGGCGTAGTACGCACCATGATCGGCGCCCGGCGCGCGGAACCAGATCGCGCCGAACGTGCGGCCCGCGACCCGCAGCTCGACCGCGCTGAGATGCGGCGTGCCGTTGTTCGTGTCGTATGCGACGCGGTAGTAGTCGCCGCGCTGCGCACTCGCGCGCATCGCGACCTTGCCGCTGACGAGATCGCCGAGCTGGATGCGCACTTCGGGCGGCACGTCCAGGCGATTCAGCGTATCGGACAGCGTGAGTTCGATGTCGCCCGCGCGCATCCCGTGCGCGCTTTCGGGCGCCGCGTACTGGAACAGGCTCGTATAGCCGAGCATGTCGTTGCGGTGTGCGCTGAGCGGCGCGAACAGGCCGGGCTGTGCGCTACGGTTGCTGCGTTCGTCGAATTCGTTGCGCTCGCCGAGCGTGCGGACGAGTTCGCTCGTCACGAAATGCTGCGCGGTGGGAAACGGCGTGTCGGACAGCACGCGCTGCGGCAGCGCCGCGGTGCCGGTGTCGACGGCGCCCGGAAGTTGCGAAACGGCAGGCAGCGCGGCGGCGAGACCGAAGGCGGCAAGGGCGCCGAGCACGGCGGCCGGCACGAGCGCGCGCACGAGGCGCTGCGCGCGGCCGGGCGCGAAAGCATCAGGGGTTGCGGCAGGCTTGACCAAAGGTGTCCACATCCAGGAAAGCGGTTCAAAGAGGTGTGGGCAGGGACCGTCGGCGGTCCATCCGTCGGGTGACGACGGGGGCAGGCGACGGGCGTGCAACAAAACAGGCCCCGCCAGGGGCCTGTATCGTTCCCGTTCGACCCAACTTGCGGGCGGGCCCGCTTCGAACGGCGGCGTGAATTTCCGGGTCGAACCCGGTATCACGAAGACGCTAAAGAAAGATGACAGCGCCAGTCTACCGATGTTCCGCGAAACGTTAAAAATTTTAAAGAGGGTCGGCTCATTCGTTTCGCACTGCGGTAAATCGGGTTAAATCCGCATTTGTTGCGCAGTGTTTCGCCCGTCAGGCAATTTTTGCGCGCGCACGCGGAGGGCCCCGGATGTTCTGACGGCGTCGAAACCGGCGTCGAGCATCGCCTCCGCGTCGGTCCATCGATTGCCGCGCAGCCGGTTGGTCCAGATCATCGACGCGAACACGCCTTCGAGCAGCGACACGAGATAGACGGCTGCGAGATGGACGTCGAGATCGGCCGCCAGTTCGCCGGAGGCGATCGCACGCCGCAAGAGCGCCTTCGCAATGCGCAGCATCTGCAGTTCGAGCAACATGCGGCGCCGCTGCAGCGCGCCGTTCTCCTCGCTCTGTTCGCACTTCGTATAGAGGATCACCAGCACGCGCTGCATCGCGCCCGGCTCACTACATTGCCGCAGGTAGTGCGACGCCGCGCGGCGCAGCGTCGCGAACGCGGGCAGGCTGTCCACCGCGTCGAAACCTTCGGACGTGCGCGCGAACGCGCGGTCGCACATCGCGAGACACACTTCCATCTTGTTGCGGTAATGGCCGTACACGGCGCCCCGCGACATCCCGGCCGCCTCGGCGAGATCGGCCATCGCGGTTTGCGCCACGCCTTTTTCGAGCGGCACGAGTTCGGCGGCATCGAGGATCCGGTGCTTGATGGCGAGCGATTCTTCCCGGGTCTTGCGGGCCATGGCGTGAATTTCCTTACAGTTCGCTGTCGTTTTATTGAGACAGTCTGACGATCCGGTTGCAAACGACCATATTTAATCAGTCGTGACTGATTATAATCGGCCACCCTGAGCCGCCGCATTGTATCGGCGGCGAACGATCCGAGGTCAGAACATGAACAACAAACGCACCCTGTGGCGCCTGCAGCTGGCGCCGTTCGCGCTCGCGACGCTGCTCGCCGTGGCCGGATGCGGAAAGGGCGAGCCGGACAAGGCGCCCGACACGCTGCAAAAGGCGACCGTCGTCACGGTGCGTCCGACGGCCGTGCCGATGACCATCGAGCTGCCGGGACGGCTCGACGCGTATCGGCAGGCGGAAGTGCGCGCGCGGGTCGCGGGCATCGTCACCGCGCGCACTTACGAGGAAGGGCAGGAAGTGAAGCAGGGCGCGGTGCTGTTCCGCATCGATCCCGCGCCGCTCACGGCTGCACGCGACGCCGCGCAGGGCGCGCTCGCGAAGGCGCAGGCCGCGGCGCTCGCGGCGAGCGACAAGCGCCGCCGCTACGACGACCTGGTGCGCGACCGCGCGGTCAGCGAGCGCGATCACACGGAGGCCATCGCCGACGATACGCGGGCGAAGGCCGACGTCGCTTCGGCGAAGGCCGAACTCGCCCGCGCGCAGTTGCAGCTCGACTATGCGACCGTCACCGCGCCGATTTCGGGCCGCGCGCGGCGCGCGCTGGTCACCGAAGGCGCGCTGGTCGGCCAGGATCAGGCGACCCCGCTCACGACGGTCGAGCAGCTCGATCCGATCTACGTGAACTTTTCGCAGCCGGCGGCCGACGTCGACGCGCTGCGTCGCGCGGTAAAAAGCGGGCGTGCGACGGGGATCGCGCAGCACGACGTGACGGTGACGCTGTTGCGCGCCGACGGCAGCGCGTATCCGCTGAAGGGCAAGCTGCTGTTCAGGGATCTCGCGGTCGATCCGACCACCGACACGGTCGCGATGCGCGCGCTGTTCCCGAATCCGGAGCGCGAACTGCTGCCGGGCGCTTACGTGCGGATCGCGCTCGATGCGGCCGTCGACCAGCGCGCGATCCTCGTGCCGCGCGATGCGCTGGTGCGCACGGCCGATCGCACGTCGGTGCGCGTGGTGGGCGCGAACGGCAAGGTGAAGGACGTCGAGGTCGTCGCGGACCAGATGAACGGCCGCGACTGGCGCATCACGCGCGGCCTCGCCGGCGGCGAGCGCGTGATCGTCGACAACGCCGCGCAGTTCGCACCCGACACCCCGGTGAAGCCCATCGAGCGCCCGGCGCCGGCCCAGGCCGCATCGCAGCCGGCCGCCCGTCAAACCTGACCGGTTCAATCGACCAACATGGCACGTTTCTTCATCGATCGCCCCGTCTTCGCGTGGGTGATCGCACTCTTCATCATGCTCGGCGGCGCGTTCGCGATTCGCGCGTTGCCGGTGGCCCAGTACCCGGACATCGCGCCGCCCGTCGTCAGCATCTACGCAACGTATCCGGGCGCGTCGGCGCAGGTCGTCGAGGAATCGGTGACCGCGCTGATCGAGCGCGAAATGAACGGCGCGCCGGGGCTGTTGTATACGTCCGCGACGAGCAGCGCCGGCGCCGCGTCGCTGTATCTGACGTTCAGGCAGGGCGTCAACGCCGACCTCGCGGCCGTCGAAGTGCAGAACCGCCTGAAGTCGGTCGACGCGCGGCTGCCCGAACCGGTGCGGCGCGACGGCATCCAGGTCGAGAAGGCCGCCGACAACATCCAGCTCGTCGTGTCGCTGACGTCGGACGACGGCCGGCTGACCGACGTGCAGCTCGGCGAATATGCGTCGGCGAACGTCGTGCAGGCGTTGCGCCGCGTCGACGGCGTCGGCCGCGTGCAGTTCTGGGGCGCCGAATATGCGATGCGCATCTGGCCCGACCCGGTGAAGCTGGCCGGGCACGGGCTCACCGCGTCGGACATCGCGTCGGCCGTGCGCGCGCACAACGCTCGGGCGACGGTCGGCGACATCGGCCGCGGTGCGGTGCCGGACAGCGCGCCGATCGCGGCGACGGTGTTCGCCGATGCGCCGCTGAAGACGCCGGCCGATTTCGGCGCGATCGCGCTGCGCACGCAGCCGGACGGATCCGCGCTGTACCTGCGCGACGTTGCGCGCGTCGAGTTCGGCGGCAACGACTACAACTATCCGTCGTACGTGAACGGCAAGGTTGCGACCGGGATGGGCATCAAGCTCGCGCCCGGTTCGAACGCGGTGGCTACCGAAAAACGCGTGCGCGCGACGATGGACGAGCTGTCCGCGTATTTCCCGCCGGGCGTCAAATACCAGATCCCGTACGAGACGTCGTCGTTCGTGCGCGTGTCGATGAACAAGGTCGTCACGACGCTGATCGAGGCCGGCGTGCTGGTGTTCCTCGTGATGTTCCTGTTCATGCAGAACCTGCGCGCAACGCTGATTCCGACGCTCGTCGTGCCGGTCGCGCTGGCGGGCACGTTCGGCGTGATGTATGCGGCCGGCTTCTCGATCAACGTGCTGACGATGTTCGGGATGGTGCTCGCGATCGGCATCCTGGTCGACGATGCGATCGTCGTCGTCGAGAACGTCGAGCGGCTGATGGTCGAGGAAGGGCTGTCGCCGTACGACGCAACGGTCAAGGCGATGCAGCAGATCAGCGGCGCGATCGTCGGCATCACGGTCGTGCTGACGTCGGTATTCGTGCCGATGGCGTTCTTCGGCGGCGCGGTGGGCAACATCTACCGGCAGTTCGCGCTGGCGCTCGCGGTGTCGATCGGCTTCTCCGCGTTCCTCGCGCTGTCGCTGACGCCCGCGCTGTGCGCGACGCTGCTCAAGCCGGCGTCCGGCGACCATCACGAAAAGCGCGGCTTCTTCGGCTGGTTCAACCGTTTCGTCGCACGCTCGACGCAGCGCTATGCGACGCGCGTCGGCGCGATGCTGAACAAGCCGCTGCGCTGGCTCGTCGTGTACGGCGCGCTGACCGCGGCCGCGGTGTTGATGCTCGCGCAGCTGCCGACGGCATTCCTGCCCGACGAGGATCAGGGCAATTTCATGGTGATGGTGATCCGGCCGCAGGGCACGCCGCTTGCCGAAACGATGCAGAGCGTGCGCGCGGTGGAATCGGCCATTCGCCGCGACGAGCCGACTGCCTATACGTATGCGCTCGGCGGCTTCAACCTGTACGGTGAAGGGCCGAACGGCGGGATGATCTTCGTCACGCTGAAGAACTGGAAGGAACGCAAGGCCGAACGCGATCACGTGCAGGCGATCGTCGCGCGGATCAACGAGCGCTTCGCGGGCACGCCGAACACGACGGTGTTCGCGATGAACTCGCCGGCGCTGCCCGATCTCGGTTCGACGAGCGGTTTCGACTTCCGGCTGCAGAACCGCGGCGGCCTCGACTACGCTGCATTCAGCGCCGCGCGCGAGCGGCTGATCGCAGCGGCCGGCAAGGATCCGGCGCTTACCGACGTAATGTTCGCGGGTACGCAGGACGCGCCGCAGCTGAAGCTCGACATCGACCGCGCGAAGGCATCGGCGCTTGGCGTGTCGATGGACGAGATCAACACGACGCTCGCGGTGATGTTCGGCTCCGACTATATCGGCGACTTCATGCACGGCACGCAAGTGCGCCGCGTGATCGTGCAGGCCGACGGACGGCACCGGCTCGATGCGGACGACGTGAAGAAGCTGCGGGTGCGCAACGCGCGCGGCGAGATGGTGCCGCTCGCCGCGTTCGCAACGCTGCACTGGACCCTCGGGCCGCCGCAGCTCACGCGCTATAACGGCTATCCGTCGTTCACGATCAACGGCTCGGCCGCGCCGGGGCACAGCAGCGGCGAAGCGATGAGCGCGATCGAGCGGCTCGCCGCGAAGCTGCCGGCCGGCATCGGCCATGCGTGGTCGGGGCAGTCGTTCGAGGAGCGGCTGTCCGGCGCGCAGGCGCCGATGCTGTTCGCGCTGTCGGTGCTCGTCGTGTTCCTCGCGCTCGCCGCGCTGTACGAAAGCTGGTCGATCCCGTTCGCGGTGATGCTGGTGGTGCCGCTCGGCGTGATCGGTGCGGTGCTCGGCGTCACGCTGCGCGCGATGCCGAACGACATCTATTTCAAGGTGGGGCTGATCGCGACGATCGGTTTGTCCGCGAAGAACGCGATTCTGATCGTCGAAGTCGCGAAAGATCTCGTCGCGCAGCGCATGTCGCTCGTCGACGCGGCGCTCGAGGCGGCGCGCCTGCGGCTGCGGCCGATCGTGATGACGTCGCTTGCATTCGGCGTCGGCGTGCTGCCGCTCGCGTTCGCGTCGGGCGCCGCGTCCGGTGCGCAGATGGCGATCGGCACCGGCGTGCTCGGCGGCGTGATCACGGCGACGGTGCTCGCGGTGTTTCTCGTTCCGCTGTTTTTCGTGATCGTCGGCAGGCTGTTCGACGTCGGCCCGCGCCGGCGCGGCGCAGCGCGGCCGGCGACGCTGGAGGGTTCTCAATGAGGTTCGCGTTGAATGCACGCGCCGCATCCGGCATGCGGGCCACGCTGGCCGCCGCGCTCGGGTTCGCGCTCGCGGGCTGCTCGCTGGCGCCGCGTTACGAGCGGCCCGCGGCGCCGGTGCCCGCACGTTATGCGCCGGCCGATGATGCGGCCGCACAGCGCGCCGGCGCCGCGGATGCCGCCGTTGCGGTGCCCGATGCCGCGCTGCTCGACGACTGGCGTGCGTATTTCACCGATCCCGCGCTGCAGGCGTGGATCGATGCGGCGCTCGCGAACAATCGCGACCTGCGGATCGCGGCCGGCCGGCTCGACGAAGCGCGCGCGCTGTACGGCGTGCAGCGCGCGGACCTGATGCCGGCGGTCGATGCGAACGTCGGTTACGAGCGTACGCGCCAGTACGATCCCGTACTGCGCGAGAGCGCGGTGAGCGGGCTGTATCGCGCGGGCGTCGGCATCAGTGCGTACGAGCTCGATCTGTTCGGCCGCGTGCGCAGCCTGTCCGATGCGGCGCTTGCCGAGTATTTCGCGACCGCCGACGCGCAGCGCACGGTACGCATCGGCGTCATCGCGGAAGTCGCCGCGGCGTACGTGTCGGAACGCGCGTTGCACGAGCAACTGGCGCTCGCGCAGCGCACGCTCGACGCGCGCGAACGCATCGCATCGCTCACGCAGCGCCGCTATGCAGCCGGCACGACCGATGCGATCGAGCTGCGCTCGGCCGAGATGCTGGTGGCGTCCGCGCGCGCGTCGCAGGCCGCGCTGCAGCGCGAGCACGCGCAGTCGGTGCGCGCGCTGCAATTGCTCGCCGGCGACTTCGCGCGCAGCGTGCCGGCCGACGGCGCCGCGCTCGACGCGCTCGCGATCGCGCCGGTCGCGCCCGGTGCGCCGAGCGCACTGCTCGAACGGCGGCCCGACATCCGGCAGGCCGAAGCGCGTCTCAAGGCCGCGAATGCGCAGATCGGCGCCGCGCGCGCGGCATTCTTTCCGCGCATTGCGCTGACGACCGACTACAGCTCGGTCAGCGACGCGTTCTCGAGCCTGTTCGCGGGCGGCACGAGCGTGTGGACGTTCGCGCCGCGCATCACGCTGCCGCTGTTCGCGGGCGGGCGCAATCGCGCGAATCTCGACGTCGCGAATGCGCGCAAGCACATCGCGGTGGCCGAATACGAGAAGGCGGTGCAGACCGCGTTCCGCGAGGTGGCCGACGCGTTCGCCGCGCGCGACTGGATCGAGCGCCAGCTGGCGGCGCAGCAGGACGTATACGCGGCGGTCGGCGCGCGTCTCAAGCTCGCCGAACGCCGCTATGCGGGCGGCGTCGCGACATATCTCGAACTGCTCGACGCGCAGCGCAGCACGTACGAGTCGGGACAGGAACTGATCCGGCTCAAGCAGTTCAAACTCGCGAACGCGATCGCGCTATATCGTGCGCTCGGCGGCGGATGGGCGTCGGGCGATCCAGGACAGTCGGCCGCGTGAGTCGTTGATCGCGGCGGCGGCCGCGCATTGCCGCGCGTCGTCGTCGTCTTCCACAGGCTCTGATTCTGACGGGCCTCCGGCGGGAGCGGCGGTGCGCGCATTCGCGTATCGCCGTCGCGCATGTGTTTCTCCAGGCTGCCGGGCCGAACGACCGCGTTCGACCCGATACGCATCACCGCGACCGGTCGCGTCGCCACTCGGCGGGCCGGCCGTGCCGCGCTTTCTGCTTTTCGCCTTCCTCCGACGCAACCGGATCGCGCCGTGCGCGTCGTCGCACTCGTGCATCAAAATCCGCCATCATGCGCGGCGCCGCATCGCGCTTTAAATCCTGAATTGACGAATCGATTAATTCTCGCTGCGTTAATAATGTGGGCGACAAAGTGTCGCGATAAATCGTTCGGATGCACATCGCAATCGTTTGCGCGAGAGTTTTTCGATTTTGGAATCCATAAATTAATTTCCTGTCAGTTGAAGATCGTCGAATGCTCGCGTTGCGATACTGCAACGATGGCGAAATGGGACAGTATTTTGGCTTTTACGCGGGGCGATTCCGCAAAGCCTTTGTCATTGGCGTAGACAGGCTTTGCCGTAGGGGTTTGGCGGAATTCGTCTTGTATTTCAGCCGGTTCCGGGAAATAGAAAAGGACTGCGGAAGAAAAATATCTGGATTATTAATCGGCGGGAAGTATTCGGTTCGTTCGGTACTGAATCGAACATTGTCATGACGGATTTAACAATGATTTACAGAAAACTTTCATTGCTATCTCGATAATGCCGCCTCGTGACGGACGGGAGCCAACCTCACGCTGCCTTTTGTATCCGCCACGTCGTTCATTTCCTTCGCAATTCTCACGGAAAACGTCATGAAAAAATCCCTCCTGACCGCTGTCGCACTCGCGGCCCTGTCCACGTCGGCGTTCGCAGACGGCTCCGGCACGATCAACTTCACCGGCGAGATCGTCGCGGGCGCATGCGGCATCGATTCGGGCTCGGTCAACCAGACCGTGAACCTCGGCAAGGTGCCGACGCACACGTTCAAGCAGGCCGGCGACAAGTCCACGCCGGCCAACTTCGACATCAAGCTGACCGACTGCGACACGAGCATCGCGCAGAACGCGTACTTCACGTTCACGGGCACGTCGAGCGCCGGCCAGCCGAAACTGCTCGCGACGATCGGCTCGGCAACCAACGTCGGCATCCGCCTGCAAGCCGCATCGGGCGAGTACCTCGACAACGGCGCCGAGCAGAAGGCGCCGACCGTGCTGCAGAACGGCACGAACGTCGCGCGCTTCGCGGCGATGTACGAAGCGACGGCAGCCGGCGTGACGCCGGGTACCGCCGACGGCGTCGCTAACTTCACGGTGCGCTACCAGTAAGCGGCCGAATCGGAGAAGGGGTGTGCGCACCCTTTCTCCGTCCATCTTCCCTTTCCGCTTCGTTCAGGATTTTCGGTAGCGCCGCGTGCGAATCAGACATTCCTTCCTTTGCGTCTCCGTGCTGGTCGTCGGCAGCCAGAGCCATGCGACGGAATTCAATTCGTCGTTCCTCGACATCGGCGGCAACAGCAACGTCGACCTGTCGCAGTTTTCGCAGCCAGACTTCACGCTGCCCGGCGAGTACATGCTCGACGTGCAGGTCAACGACCTGTTCTACGGGCTGCAGGCGATCCAGTTCGTCGCGCTCGACGGCTCCGGCGCGGGCAAGCCGTGCGTCGCGCCCGAACTCGTCGCGCAGTTCGGGCTGAAGCCGTCGCTCGTGCGGGATTTGCCGCGCCTGCAGGGCGGACGGTGCGTCGATCTCGGCGCGATAGAAGGTGCGACCGTGCGCTACCTGAAGAGCGACGGGCGGCTCAAGATCACGATTCCGCAGGCGGCGCTCGAATTCACAGATGCGTCGTATCTGCCGCCGGAGCGCTGGTCCGACGGGATTGCCGGCGCGATGCTCGACTATCGCGTGATCGCGAACACGAACCGCAGCTTCGGCGCGGGCGGCGAACAGACGAACGCGATCCAGGCATACGGGACGATCGGCGCGAACTGGAGTGCATGGCGGTTTCGCGGCGACTACCAGGCGCAGTCGAACGCGGGCAGCAGCGCGTATGCGGACCGCACGTTCCGCTTCAGCCGCCTTTACGCGTTTCGCGCGCTGCCGTCGATCCGGTCGACGGTGACGTTCGGCGACGACTACCTGAGCTCGGACATTTTTGACACGTTCGCGCTGACGGGCGCGTCGATCCGCAGCGACGACCGGATGCTGCCGCCGTCGCTGCGCGGTTACGCGCCGCTGATCGCGGGCGTCGCGCGCACCAACGCGACCGTGACCGTGTCGCAGGCCGGCCGCGTGCTCTACGTGACGCGCGTGTCGCCGGGCGCGTTCGCGCTGCAGAACATCAACACGAGCGTGCAGGGCACGCTCGACGTCGCGGTCGAGGAAGAGGATGGCAGCGTGCAGCGCTTCCAGGTGACGACGGCCGCCGTGCCGTTTCTCGCTCGCGCCGGGCAATTGCGCTACAAGGCCGCCGTCGGCAAGCCGCGGCAGTTCGGCGGCGCGGGGATCACGCCGTTCTTCGGCTTCGGTGAAGCGGCGTACGGGCTGCCGTTCGACGTGACGGTGTATGGCGGCTTCATTGCCGCATCGGGCTACACGTCGATCGCGCTCGGCGTCGGCCGGGACTTCGGCCGGTTCGGCGCGGTGTCGGCCGACGTCACGCATGCGCGCGCACGGCTGTGGTGGACCGGCGCGACGCGCAACGGCAACTCGTACCGCATCAACTACTCGAAGCACTTCGACGGCCTCGACGCCGACGTGCGCTTTTTCGGCTATCGGTTTTCCGAGCGCGACTACACGAATTTCGCGCAGTTCTCGGGAGATCCGACCGCGTACGGGCTCGCGAACAGCAAGCAGCGCTACTCGGCGACACTGTCGAAACGCTTCGGCGACACGTCGACGTATTTCTCGTACGACCAGACGACCTACTGGGCGCGCGCATCGGAGCAGCGCGTGGGCCTTACGCTGACGCGCGCGTTCTCGCTCGGCGCACTGCGCAACCTGAACGTCAGCCTGTCGGCGTTCCGTACGCAGAGCGCGGGCGCGAGCGGCAACCAGTTCTCGGTGACCGCGACGCTGCCGATCGGCGGCCGCCACACGGTCACGTCGAACCTGACGACAGGCAACGGCAGCACGAGCGCGAGCGCGGGCTACATCTACGACGACCCGGCCGGGCGCACTTATCAGATCGCCGCGGGCGCGACCGACGGCCGCGCGTCGGCGAACGCGAGCTTCCGCCAGCGCACGTCGACGTACCAGCTGAGCGCGCAGGCATCGACGCTCGCGAACGCGTATGCAGCGGCGTCGCTCGAGCTCGACGGCTCGCTCGTCGCGACGCAGTACGGCGTGTCCGCGCACGCGAACGGCAACGCCGGCGATACGCGCCTGCTGGTGTCGACCGACGGCGTGTCCGGCGTGCCGCTGTCCGGCACGCTCACGCATACCGATTCGCGCGGCTACGCGGTGCTCGACGGGATCTCGCCGTACAACGTGTACGACGCGACCGTCAACGTCGAGAAGCTGCCGCTCGAAGTGCAGGTGTCGAACCCGATCCAGCGGATGGTGCTGACCGACGGCGCGATCGGCTTCGCGAAGTTCTCCGCCGCGCGCGGCAGCAACCTGTACCTGACGCTGACCGACGCGGCCGGCGAGCCGCTGCCGTTCGGCGCATCGGTGCAGGACGCGGCGAACGGCAAGGAGCTCGGGATCGTCGGCGAGGGCGGCGCCGCGTTCCTGACGCAGGTACAGCCGAAATCCGCGCTCGCGGTGCGCGCGGGCGAACGCACGCTGTGCACGGTGCACACGTTGCCGAACCAGCTTCAACTCGAAGGCACGCCGATCCCGGTGACGTGCCAGCCGTCCGGCGGGCCGCACGCGGCGGCGCGCCGAACCGAACGATGATTTCACGGACCCAGCGATGAACCATGCTTTCTCCCTTTCCTGCGTACGACGCGTGTCGTGCATGCTGAGTGCCGCCGGTGCGTTGCTTGCCGGCGCCGCGCACGCGGCGATCGTGCCGGACCGCACGCGCGTGATTTTCAACGAAGGCGAACAGGCCGCGATCGTCACGATCACGAACAAGAGCACGACGTACCCGTATCTCGTGCAGTCGTGGCTGGAAGACACGCACGGCAACAAGATCGCGTCGCCGCTGATGGTCGTGCCGCCGCTGCAGCGCGTCGAGGCGAACGAGCGCAACGTGTTGCGCATCGCGAAGCTGCCCGGTGCCGCGCTGCCGGCCGATCGCGAATCGGTGTTCTACCTGAACATTCGCGAAGTGCCGCCGAAGACCGATACGCCGAACACGCTGCAGATCGCGCTGCATACGCAGATGAAGCTGTTCTACCGGCCGAAAGGCGTGCAGCCGGCACGCGACGAGGACTGGACGCTGCCGATGACGCTGCGTGTGGACGCGGCCGCGCACAAGCTCGTGTTCGACAATCCGACGCCGTATCACGTGACGGTCGTCGACGTGGCGGCGGGCGCGCAGAAGACGCCGGTGCCGATCGACCCGGTGATGGTGAGTCCGATGAGCACGGCCGACGTGCCGTTCAAAGGCGCGGCGCCGTCGACGCTGTTCGTCACGCACATCGACGATTACGGCGGCCAGGTGCCGGTCGAGTATGCGTGCGATGCGCTGGCGTGCAAGAGCGTGAAGAAATGAGCGCAGCCGTGCACGAACGGCGATCGCCGGCCGCGTGGCTGCGATGGCTCATGCTCGCGTTGCTGATCGCGTCGGCGCAGCCCGCATGGGCGCTACGCTGCCTGACGAACAGCGGCGCGACGTCGCTGACCGAGCCGATCGGCGGCGTGGCGTCGTATCCGACCGACGCACCGGACGGCTACGTGATCTGGGTGTCGCCGGTGCGCACGACGTCCGGCTATTGCTACAAGGACCTCGGCGACGCCGGCAGCCTGAAAGTCGTCGACAACATCTATTTCTACGCGAACCCGAACCGCACCAATCCGGCCGCGTGGGGGCTCGAGATCGGTATCCGCTACAAGGGCATCGACTATTTCAACAAGACCAGCAATCGCGGCGGCGGCGTGTTCACCGGCTATGCGGTGCCGCCGTGCAGCCGGTACGACTTCGATCGCGGCCGCTGTCAGCAGACGCGGATCAGCATCGACTATCAGGTCGTCGTGCGCAAGAAGGGCAATTGGGTGCAGCCGCCGAGCGACGTCTATACGGTGTTCCAGTTCGACGGCGAGTTCGGGTTGAACGCGTACAGCCCGAGCTTCCAGTACCGGTTGAGCGGCCTGCGCAACCTGAAGCCGACGCCGTGCCTGGTCGACGTGCTGGTGACGCCCGAGCCGGGCATCGTGAATTTCGGGCAGGTGCAAGCGGTCGGCAACGGGTTCATGCCGGCGGTGCCGCGCAAGCGGTTCTCGCTGTCGCTGACGAAGAAATGCAACGTCGCGGTGCGAGTCGACGGCTATTTCGAAACGAGCTTTCCGGTGCAGAACGGCTTGCTGGTCCCGGCGAAAGACAGCAATTTCGGAATCGGCATCGAGGACAGCCGCGGCAATGCGATTCCGTTCAACCAGCAGTTCACGCTCGCGCAGTTTCCGTCGAACGTGATGAATCAAAGCGTGTTGATGGACGCGGTACTGAAGTCGTTCGGGGCGCCGAAGATCGGACGCTTCGATGCGAGCGCAACGATCAGGCTGTTCATCTACTGACGCGCACGCGTGCGCGGCAGCGAAAAACGCCGGCATGCCGGCGTTTTTCTTCGAACCCGCGTCGCGGGGCTCAACGCACCCAGCGGCACACCTTGTGGTGATGGTGATGCTCGAAATGGCACACGCGGTGCGGGTGCGCTTCGGCAATGGCCGGTACGAGCACGGCGGCGGCGACGGCGGCGGCAGTCAGGGTTTTCAGTAGCGTCTTCATGTTGAGATCCTGTCGTTCAGTATCGGTTCACGGGGAGGGGCGCCATCACCACTGCGGGCGCTGATCGTCGCGGCGGTCGTCGCGGCGCTCGTCCCGGCCATAGTCACGATCGCGCGGATGCTGCGCTTCCCAGTCGTGGCGCTCCCAGTAGCGATGTCCGTCCCAGTAGCGATCGCCATGCCAGCCGATCGTGACTTGAGCAGGGCCGGGGTAGGCCACGCAGCCGGAGAGCATCACGCTCGCCAGCGCGCCGGCCACCACCGCGGATAACACGATGGATTTCATGTCGTTCTCCGTTGGAAACAGCTCGTTCATCGTACGAGCCCCCAAAATTTCACGCGGTAAGAAGTTGCTACCGCAAATGACGCTCGTACGCATTCTGTCGGGCAGATGAAAGAATGCGCAGGCGTCGTGCGGAGCGCGCAGCATGGGCGGAAGCCGCCGCGGGCCCGTGGCGTGGGGCTCGGCGAATGAATCTCCCCATGCGCCGACGGCGGGAATGTTTCTTTCATGCAGAAAGCTTTCCCTCGCCAATCGATGCTGCGCCGCCGCGCGCGCCGTCGAAACCCGTTCTCTCCGATTGATCAGACAAATCCGGATGATCCGAAGGGGAATTCGGGAATCGGATTGAGAATGATTTGCGTTTACGTTAAATTGCGCTATCTCGAAATTGGACGGAGCAGATCGATGGCAATGGCGGAAGTGCTCGAACGATCGGCAGCAGCCCCGGCAAACCCGTTCGTCGCCGGTTGTCCGGAGCGGCCGTCGCGCCCCGCGCGGCGTGTGCGCCGAGTCGCGGAGTCGCGCGCGCACGGCGCGCTGCTCGACGTGCTGATCGCCCATCGGGCAATGCTTGTGAACGTCGCGCGCGGCTTCGTCGGATGCGCGAGCCGCGCCGAAGACGTCGTGCACGACGTGTTCGTGAAGCTCGTCGAATTTCCGAACCAGGACGCGGTGCGCCAGCCGGTTGCATACGTGACGCGGATGGTGCGCAACGCATCGATCGACGCGTGCCGCCGGCAGAGTCTTGAAAACGTCTATCACACGGAAGAGGACGACGGCTTGGACGTTCCGTCGCCGGAGCCGACTCCCGAGGCCGCGCTGGTGACGCGCGACACGCTGCGTCGCGTGTGGGCTGCGCTCGACGACCTGCCGGCGCGCAGCCGCGCGGCGTTCGAGATGGTGCGGTTGCGCGAGGAGACGCTGCAGAGCGCGGCGCGCGCGCTGAACGTGTCGCAGACGCTCGTGCATTTCATGGTGCGCGATGCCGAACGGCACTGCGTGGAATGTCTCGACGCGTGCCAGCGCGGCGTCGCTTGCCCGGTGTTTCTCGGCGGCCGCGCACGGCGCCGGTAAAAAATCGCGCCGGCCAATCGTCTTCAACACAGGAGCGGCCGAATCGACGGTTCGCCGCTTCGCCTTCTTCAACCGCCTTCCGCTTTTTCCGATCATGACGCAAGCCACGACGCCTTCCGATACCGACGACATCGTCTACACGGTCGTCATCAACGACGAAGAACAGTATTCGATCTGGCCGACGTTCCGGCCCGTGCCGGCCGGCTGGCGCGAAGTTGGCGTGAGCGGCCCGAAGGCCGATTGCCTCGCGCACATCGAAACGGTCTGGACCGACATGCGCCCGGCGAGCCTGCGCCGCGCGATGGACGGCGAGCGCGCTTCACGCGCGTCGTGACCTGCTGCGCCGCCCGTGCGGCGCGCCATCTGAAGAGGACGTTGCATGACCCTGCTTTCGTTGCCGACGCTCGACGACCTGCGTATCGAGCCGGGACTGCCCACCGTCGTGTCGCCGCGCAGCGCCGACGGGATGTCGATCGATGCGCTCGCGCCGCTCGCGCACGCGATCGCCGCCGACACGCTCGAGCGCGCGGGCGGTGTGTTGTTTACCGGTTTTCACGTGCCGTCGATCGATGCGTTCCAGCGGTTCGCGGCATCGTTCGGCGATCCGCTGATCGGCTATGAATACGCGTCGACGCCGCGCAGCCAGGTCGAAGGCGCGGTCTACACGTCGACCGAATACCCGCCGCATCGCGCAATTCCGTTGCACAACGAGCAGTCGTATACGCGCGAATGGCCGCTGCGAATCTGGTTCCACTGCGCGCTCGCGGCGCCGAAGGGCGGCGCAACGCCGATCGCGGACAGCCGCGCCGTCCATCGGGCGCTCGATCCCGCGCTCGTTGCGCGCTTCGAGCAGCGCGAGCTGCTGTACGTGCGCAATTTCGGCCAGGGACTCGATCTGCCATGGCAGCAGTCGTTCGGCACCGACGAGCCGGCGCAAGTCGAGCGCATGTGCGCGGCGCGCGGGATCGAATGCGCATGGCGCACCGGCGACGACGGCGAACTGCTGCTGCGCACGCGTGAACGCTGCCAGGCCGTCGCGCGCCATCCGCGCACGGGTGAGCGCGTGTGGTTCAACCAGGCGAACCTGTTTCACCTGTCCGCGCTCGACGAGGACATGCAGGACGCGCTCGTCGACGCGGTCGGGCTCGAGAACGTACCGCGCAACGTCTATTACGGCGACGGTGCGCCGCTCGAGGCCGATGCGCTGGCGGAGATACGCGGCGTGCTCGACCGCCAGCGCATCGTGTTTCCGTGGCAGACCGGCGACGTGCTGATGCTCGACAACATGCTGAGCGCACATGCGCGCGACCCGTTCGAAGGGCCGCGCAAGGTGGTCGTCGCGATGGCGCAGAGTTACACGGCGCCGCGTGCGGCCGAACGGAGGACCGATGACGCGTAGTACCGCCGCGCTTGCCGCGCGCGGGTTGACGGTGGGTTATCGCGACCATGTCGTGATCGACGGGCTGGACCTGTCGATCGCGGCCGGCCGCGTCACGGCGCTGTGCGGCCCGAACGGCTGTGGCAAAAGCACGCTGCTGCGCACGCTCGCGGGCCTGCAGCCCGCGCGTGCAGGGCAGATCGACGTGAACGGCAGGCCGCTCGCGTCGTTTCGCCGTCGCGCGCTCGCGCGCGAACTCACGATGCTCGCGCAGTTCAACCAGATTCCGTCGGGGCTGACCGTGCGCGAACTCGTCGCGTACGGACGCTATGCATACGGCGGCTTCCTGCGCGGATTGTCGCGCGCCGATCATGCGGCGATTGAGGAGGCGCTCGATACGAGCGGACTCGCGGGTGACGCCGAGCGCGACGTCGGCGCGCTGTCGGGCGGCGAGCGGCAGCGCGCTTGGATTGCGATGGCGCTCGCGCAGCAGGCGCCGATCGTGCTGCTGGACGAACCGACAACCTATCTCGACATCCATCACCAGCTCGACATCCTCGACGCGCTGCGTGCGCTGAACCGCGCGCGCGGATTGACGATCGTCTGGGTGCTGCACGACCTGAACCAGGCGGCTGCGTACAGCGACGACATCGTGCTGATGCGCGCTGGCCGCGTCGTCGCGCAAGGCTCGCCCGACGCGATGCTCGAGCCCGCGCAGCTGCGCGCGGCGTTCGGCGTCGACATGCTGAAGCTCGCGCACCCGCAGACCGGCGCGCCGATGTGCGTGCCGGCTTATGGGCCGCCGGCTGAATCGCCGGGGCCGAAAGCATCGGGCGCCGCGCACGCGTTCGAGCGTGCGATCGACCGGGACATCGCCGTATGACGACGTTCGCGATGCGCAAGCGGCTCTCGGCGAGCGGGCAGCGTAGCGTTCGCGGCCGTCGCGCGGGCGCGCTCGCGCTCGGCCTCGTCGCGCTGATCGCGGCGCTGGCGGTGCTGCGCGTCGCGCCCGACCTGCACGTATGGTGGAATGCCGCGCCGGGCAGCGACGCCGCCGCGCTTGCCGGCGTGTTCCTGTTCGACCTCAATCTGCCGCGCGTCGCGGCCGCGCTGGTCGCGGGCGGCTGCCTCGGCATCGCCGGCGCGCTGTTCCAGTCGCTCACGCGCAATCCGCTCGCGTCGCCCGATCTGCTCGGCGTGACGGGCGGCGCACAGCTCGGCCTGCTCGCAGCGATGCTGGTGCCGGCGCTCGCCGGCGTCGCGTCGGTGCCGCTGCTGTTCGTCAGCGGGCTGATCGCCGCCGCGCTCGCGATCGTCGCGGCCGGCGGCTGGCGCGCGACACCGCTGCGGCTCGTGCTCGCGGGCAGTGTATGCATGTTGCTGTTCGCGGCGCTGTCGACGCTCGTGCTCGCGTTTTTCGAGCAGAACATCGCGGGCGCCGCGCTGTGGACCAACGGCAGTCTTTATCAACCCGGCGCGACCGGGCTCGCGCTCGCCGCGCGCTGGCTCGTCGTACCGCTCGTCGCGTTGCCGTTCGTGATCCGGCCGCTGAATCCGCTCGCGCTCGGCGACGATGCGGCGGCCGCGGCCGGCGTGCGCGTCGACGCGACGCGGCTCGCTGCGACGATCGTTGCGGTCGCGTTCACGAGCGTCGCGGTCAGCATCGCGGGCCCGCTGTCGTACGTCGGGCTCGTCGCGCCGAACCTGCTGCGGCAGGTGCGCGGCGCGCGTGCGGCGCGGCTCGGCGTGCTGGTGCCGCTGTCGGCGCTCGCGGGCGGTGCGCTCGTGCTCGTCACCGACAGCGCGGTGCTCGCGTCGGGCCTCGACGCGACGCTGTCGACCGGCGTTGCGATCGCGCTGGTCGGCACGCCGCTGATGCTCGCGATGATCCGGCGCGGCGCCGCGTGGTCGGGCGTGCTGCATGCGCAGGCCGAGCGCGCGGCCGGCAGCGGCTCGACGCGGATCGTCGGCTCGCTGGAGCGGCTCGACTGGCCGCTGCGCACCGCACTGTTCGTCGCGGCCGGCGCGCTCGCGGTGTTCGTCGGCGTATCCGCCGGCCCCGAGTGGCTGTCGCCCGCGCGCTGGGCCGCCGCGCTGTCGGGCCACGACGCGCTCGCGCGGATGCTGATCGATCTGCGCATGCCGCGCCTGCTGTGTGCGCTGCTCGCGGGCGCGCTGCTCGCCGTGAGCGGCGTCGCGATGCAAAGCGTCGTGCGCAATCCGCTCGCCGGCCCCGAAGTGCTCGGCGTCACGCAGGGCGCGGGGCTCGTCACGCTGCTCGCGTTGTCGACGTGGCCGCTGATGGGCCACGCAACGCTGGCGGCCGCTGCGCTGCTCGGCGGTGCGCTGTCGCTCGCGATCACGCTCGCGTTGAATCACCGGCATCGCTACGCGCCGCTCGCGGTCGCGCTGACCGGCATCGTGATCGGCGCGCTGTGGACCACGCTCGCGCAGTGGCTGATCACGCAGCAGAGCGTGCAACCCGCGCGCTTTGTCGTGTGGCTCGTCGGCGGCACGTACGGCCGCAGCTGGGGCGAGGTGTCGATGCTCGTGCCGTGGTGTGCGCTCGCGGTGCCCGTGTTCGCGTGGCTCGCGCGGCCGCTCGACATGCTCGCGCTCGGCGACGACCAGGCCGCCGCACTCGGCTTGCCGGTCGCCGCACTGCGGCCGCTCGCGTTGACGATCGCGACGCTCGCCGCGTGCGCGGCCGTCGCGGCAGTCGGGCCGGTCGGCTTCATCGGGCTGATGGCGCCGCACGTCGCGACGATGCTCGGTGCGCGCCGGCATCGCACGCGCTTGTGGCTCGCGGCAGCATGCGGCGCGCTGATTCTCGGCTGCGCCGATCTTGCGGCCCGCACGGTCGTCGCGCCGCGCGAGGTGCCGGCCGGCGTGCTGACTGCGCTGATCGGCGCGCCGTACCTCCTCGGCCTGCTGATCGTCGAGGGGCGCCGCGGCCGGCGCGCGGGTCGATGACGCCGGCGCTCGACGACGCGCGCGCCACGCGTTTCTCGACGTTCGCGCCCGAGCCGTTTGCCGGGCATCTCGACGTCGTGTGGCTCGGCATGCCGGACGACGTGCACGCGCCGGGCCGCACCGTCGTGCCGGTCGGCGCGCTGCCCGATCATCGCGACGCGATGCTCGACGCGATGGTCCGCCATTACGGTGGCGATCCGGCGCGGCATGCGCGCGCATTGATGTCGCAATGGAGCAAATACTACTTCGGCCGCGCGGCGCCCGCGGGCGTGGTCGCCGCGCTGACGCTCGGCCGGCCGCTCGACATGGCGCCCGATCGCACGTTCGTCGCACTCGACGACGGAATGCCGGCCGCGCTGTATTTCGCGCGCGACGCGCTCGGCGCGCCGTGCGACGCGCCCGCGCCGCGCTATGCAGCGCTCGTCGCGCATCTCGGCGCGGTGATCGAACTGCTCGCCGCGATGGGCCGCGTGACGCCGCGCGTGCTGTGGAGCAACGCGGGCAATCTGCTCGATTATCTGCTCGGCACCTACCGTTCGCTGCCGTGCGCAGCCGATCCCGGCCGCGATGCGGACTGGCTGTTCGGTTCGGCGTGCATGCACGGCGAGCCGAACCCGCTGCGCACGCCCGTGCGCGACGCCGTGCCGCGCTCGCGGCTGCTGCCGACACCGTTTCGTGCGCGGCGCGTGTGTTGCCTGCGCTATGAAATTCCAGGAGAAACGCAACTGTGTGGAAGCTGCCCGCTGCTTTTGACGATGGACGACGCGGCACTCGCCGAGCAGGACGCGATCCGCTGACGGCGGTCGCGCATGCCGGCCGCCGGCATGCGCTCGGCGCGCTCGCGGCGCTCGGCGTCGCGTTCGTCGCGCCGGGCGTCGCAGCCGCCGACAATCCGCGCGCGGGCGGGCGCAGCGCGGTTGCGCCGGCGGGCGGCGCGCTCGCCGGCAACCCTGTCGTCTCGCAGGCGAGCGCGACGATGCCCGTGCGGCCGCAGCGCATCGTCGCGCTCGATTTCATGTTCGCGGAAAGCGCGATCGCGCTCGACATCGTGCCGGCCGGCATGGCCGATACCGCGTTCTACCCGGGTTGGCTCGGTTACGAGAGCGACCGGCTCGCGCGCGTGACCGACATCGGCTCGCGGCAGGAGCCGGGGCTCGAGGCGATCGCGGCCGTGAAGCCCGATCTGATCGTCGGCGTCGGCTTTCGCCATGCGCCGATCTTCGCTGCGCTCGACCGGATCGCGCCGACGATCCTGTTCCAGTTCAGCCCGAACGTTTCCGAAGACGGTGTGCCCGTCACGCAACTCGACTGGATGCGGCAAATCTTCCGGACGATCGGTCACGTGACCGGGCGCGACGCGCGTGCGCGGGCGGTCGAAGCGCAACTCGACGCGGGGATCGCACGCAATGCGTCGCGGCTCGAGGCGGCCGGCCGCCGCGGCGAGCGCGTCGCGTTGCTGCAGGATCTCGGGCTGCCGGACCGCTACTGGGCGTATACGGGCAACAGTACGTCGGCGGGGCTTGCGCGCGCGCTGGGGCTCGATCCATGGCCGAAGAAGCCGACGCGGGAAGGCACGCTTTACGTGACGTCCGCGGATCTGCTCACGCAACGCGATCTCGCGGTGCTGTTCGTCACTGCAACGGGGATGGACGTGCCGCTGTCGTCGAAACTCGATTCGCCGGTGTGGCGCTTCGTGCCCGCGCTGCGCGAGCACAGGATCGCGCTCGTCGAGCGGAACATCTGGGGGTTCGGCGGGCCGATGTCGGCGCTGAAGCTGGCCGACGTGATGACCGATTCGGTACTGAAGCTGCCGGCCGCGCGCTGAGCGCGCGGGTGGTCGCTGGCGCGGGCAGGGAGGCGCGGCGCGAAGGTTCTTTCCGCGCCATCGCAGAGGTGTCGTGAACACGCCAGTCGACCGAGCAACGTCTTGCGCGCCGTCGGCTCTTCCGGCTCCCTCCGACCGTTCGAGCCGGATACCGTCGGCCGCTCGTGCGCCGCGTGTTCCGGCGCACGGGCGGCCGTTGCCGATCCGTACTTACGCGCTCAGCGCGTCGGCGCCGTCCCGTGCGTGCGGCCGTGCGGGCGCCGTGTCGCTGACGATCTGCCCGTTGTCGAGCTTCAGCAGCCGATCGGCGAGGCCGAAGTAACGGTCGTCGTGCGTAATCACGATCACGGCCTTGCCGCGCGCGCGCAGCTCGGGCAGCAACTGCTCGTAAAACACGGCCTTGAACGACGGATCCTGATCGGCTGCCCATTCGTCGAACAGGTAGAACGGCCGGTCCTCCAGATACGCGACGACGAGCGCGAGCCGCTTGCGCTGGCCCGTCGACAGTGCGCGGTTCGAGAACGCACCGTCGACGACCTTCACCTTGTGATCCAGCGCGAGCTTCGCGAGCAGCGCGTTCGCGCGCGCGTCGGCCTGCGCGCGCGCCGGGTCGTCCGGATCGACGATCCCGAGCAGCGCATCGAACAGGTGGAAGTCGTTGAACACGGCGCTGAAGCGTTGCCGGTACGCGGCGCGCTCGCGCCAGCCGATCGTGCGGCCGTCGACCTCGATCGTGCCTTCCTCCGGCTCGTAGAGCCCCGTCAGCACCTTCGCGAGCGTGGTCTTGCCGCTGCCGTTGCCGCCGACGATAAACACCAGTTCGCCCGGCCGGATCGTCAGGTCGATCGGCCCGATCCGGAACATTCGTTCGTCGCGTTCGTGGAAATACGCGTGCGTGACGCCGCGCAGCGTGACGGCGCCGGCCGGCGGCACGTCGGGCGCATCGCTCGCCGGCGGCACGGTGCGCAGCGCACCGAATTCGGTCATCACGCCTTCGATCCGTCCGAGCGACACGCGCGCCGCGTTGACGGTCGGCAGATTGTTCAGCAGCCCGTCGAGCGGCACGAGCATGAACAGGAACACGACGACGTACCCGGCCGCGGTGCGCGCGTCCGCATGCACGCCGAGCTGCGGCCAGAACGCGGCCGCGCCGAGGAACACGTAGAACAGGAAGATGATCCAGCCGACGCCGACCGCATACGCGCTGAACGCGCGGCGCCGGTGATCGCGCACTTCGCCGATCGCGGCGCCGAGCTGGCCGTCGACGAACTGGCGCGCGCGCGCGTCGTGCAGCTTCAGCTCCTTCGCGCCGGAGAACAGCGAGCCGAGATAGCCGAACAGGCGGTCCTGCGCGTGGCCGGCCGCTTCCAGCGATGCGATCGCGCGCCGGTCGCCGGTGTGGTAGCCGAGCGAGCCCGCGACGATCGCGGTCAGCGCGAGTGCGCACACCGGCCACGACAGCCATGCGAGATAGCCGAGGCAGCCGAACACGATCGAGCCGTGCATCACCAGATTCGGCAGCGCGAAGAACAGCATCGATACGTTGGTCGCGTCGTCGGTCAGCACCGACTGCACCGGCGCGGCGCCGATCCGCTCGATGTCGCGCAGCTCGGCCGCGCCGACGCGGCGCGCGAGATGCACGCGCAGCCGCGCCATCGTGTCCTGCGACAGCCGTGCGAACAGCGTGCCCGAGACGATGCGCGTGACGAGCGCGGTCACCGCGCACAGCGCGAACCGCCACGCGAGCGCCGCGTCGGCGGCGCCGGGCGTCGCGAGCGCGCGGTTCAGCGTCGCCACGAGCAGCACGCTCGCGATGCCGTTGAGCACGCACGCGACGAGCGCGAGCGCGAGCGACGCGCGGCTTTCGCGCAGCAGCGCGAGGATCAGGCGGGCCGCGGGGCGGCCGGGGGAAGCGTCGAGGGACGGCGGGGAAGAAGGCTCGTGAGCGGCGGTCATCGGCAACGTCGGTAAATGAAGGGCAGGCAAATTCTGCGGAAACGGCAAAACTGACGTGAAAGCAGTGCACCGGCAGGCCCGGTTGCGGCTTTCCCACCTGATAGACGAACGGCGCGCGCAAATATTTAGCGCTGCCGTCAAAGAATGCGCTGGTTCGGACTTTGCGCATAAAACGGTAAAAAATCTGCCGCGCCGTTCGTCACACCAGTGAAGCCGCCCAAGCGGCCCCGAGACTTGGCCTAAGCGGCCGGACCGAAGGACTTCACGCACATGACGAGTTTCCCGACTGCGCTGCATCACCGAATCCGCGAACTGGCGCGCGTTGCGCCCGACGCACTCGCGCTCGCCGCGCCTTTCCAGAACGACCTGCGCCTGTCGCGCGGCGCGCTCGACGCGCGGGCGTCGCAGCTTGCGCGGCGCTTGCGCGCGGCCGGCGTCGGCGCGGAAGTGCGCGTCGGCGTGTGCGTCGAGCGCTCGTGCGAGCTGTTCGTTGCGTTGCTGGCCGTGCTGAAGGCGGGCGGTGTGTTCGTGCCGCTCGATCCGCGTCATCCGGCCGCGCGTCTGAACTGGATCGTCCGGGATGCGCAGTTGCGGCACGGGATCGCCGACGCGGCGGGTCGCGCGGCGCTCGGCGCGCCGTTCGAGCATGCGTTCGATGCGACGTGGGCAGACGGTGACGATGCGGATGCGGCTGCTTGCGCCGACGATGAAGACGTGCCTGTGCATCCGCGTGCGGCCGCCTACATGATCTATACGTCCGGCTCGACCGGCACGCCGAAGGCGGTGGTCGTCGAGCACGGGCCGCTCGCCGCGCATTGCGATGCGCTCGCGGCGGCGCTGCCGATCCACGGCGGCGATCGACTGCTGCATTTCGCATCGGTCAACTTCGATGCCGCGCACGAATGCTGGCTGGCGCCGCTGGCAGTGGGCGCGAGCGTGACGATTGCGCCGCCGCAGCCGTTCGCGCCGGACGCCGCGCATGCGCTGATGCTGCGCGAATCGGTCAGCGTTGCCGCGTTCCCGCCCGCGTATCTGCGCGAATTCGCGGCGGTTGCCGCGCGCGACGGCGTCCCGCCGACGCTGCGCGTGCTCGCGTTCGGCGGCGAAGCGTTGCCGCAGCAGGCGTTCGAATTCGTGCGCCGCACGTTCCCGTCGGTTCGCCTGATCAACGGCTACGGGCCGACCGAAGCCGTGATCTCGCCGATGCTGTGGCCCGTCGAGCCGGGCGAGATGCCTGCGCTCGCCGAGGGCGACGCCTATGCGTCGCTGCCGATCGGCCGTGCGATCGGTCCGCGTGTCGCGCGCATCGATCGCGACGCGCAACGCGCGGCGGATGACACGGCAGACGCCGGCGAGCTGCTGCTCGGCGGCGCATGTATCGCACGCGGCTATCACGGCCGCCCGGCGTTGACGGCCGAACGCTTCATTCCCGATGCGAACGGCGAGCCCGGTGCGCGCGTGTACCGCACCGGCGACCTCGCACGGCTGCGCGCCGATGGCGCATTCGATTATCTCGGCCGGCTCGACGATCAGGTCCAGGTGCGCGGCGTGCGTGTGGAGCCCGCTGAAATTGCCGCATGCCTGCGCACGCATCCGGCAGTGGCCGACGCGGCTGTGATCGCCGAAACCGGCAACGGGCCGACGCGATTGATCGCATGCATCGCGCTGCGTGCGACGGCCGACGATGCGGTGCTGAAGGCGCACGTGGGCGCGCAGTTGCCGGCCGCGTGGCAGCCGCACCGGTTCGTGCGCTGCGATGCGCTGCCGTATACGCTGAACGGCAAGCTCGACCGTGCGGCGTTGTGCGAGCGCATCGCCGCGGCGCGCGACAATGAATCATCGGCGGGCGATGCGCCGCGCACGCCGACCGAACGGCAGATTGCCGGTTTCTGGCAGACGCTGCTCGGCCTCGATGCGGTGCCGGCGCGCGACGATCGCTTCTTCGCGCTGGGCGCCGATTCGCTCGCGGCGATGCAACTGCAGGGCGCGATTCGCGCCGCGTTGCGCGTGAACCTGCGTCTCGACACGCTGTTCGCCGATCCGGCGCTGGCCGAGCTGGCCGCGCACGTCGATCGTGCGGAGCGGGAAACGGGCGCGCCGCTTGCAGCGATTCCGGCGCGCCGGACGGCGGCCGATGCCGCTGCGTCGACTGCGCCGCATGTCGATCGTGCGGCGTCGCTCGCGCAGCAACGTTTCTGGGTGCTCGCGCAAACGCGCGATGCGAGCGCCGCGTATCACATCGCCGCACACTGGACGATCGACGGCGCGCTCGACCGTGCCGCACTGCAGCGCGCACTCGATCATGTGATCGAACGGCACGAGGCGTGGCGCACGACCCTCGTCGACAACGACGACGGCATCGTGATGCAGCGCATCCACAAGACGCTGCCGGTTGCGATCGCAACGGTCGACCTGCGCGACCAGCCGCCGGCCGCACGCGATGCGCAGGCTGCGCGCATTGCCGAGCGCGATGCGCTCGCGCCGTTCGATCTGTCGCGCGGGCCGCTGCTTCGCGCGACACTCGTCGTCCTCGGAGACACCCGGCACCGGCTGCTGCTGACCGCGCATCACGCGATTACCGACGGCTGGAGCTCACGCTGCGCGTTCGACGAACTGGCGGCCGCGTACCGTGCGTATGCGCAAGGGCGCGAGCCGTCGCTGCCGGCGCTGCCGATTCAGTATGCGGACTACGCGGACTGGCAGCGCGACCTGCTTGCCGGTGGCGAAGGCGAACGCCAGCTCAACTATTGGCGCGATGCATTGCGCGACGTGCCCGGCCCGCTTGCGCTGCCGGTCGACCGTCAGCCGGGCGCGACGCGCTCGCTACGCGGTGCACGCGTATCGCTCCGGTTGCCCGACGCCGTCGCGGCCGACGTGCGGCGTCTCGCCCGCGATGCCCAGGCGACAGTCTTCACGGTGCTGCTTGCCGCACTCGACGCATGGCTGTCGCGCGCGACCGGCGAGACGGACATCGTCGTCGCCGTGCCGGTGGCGCACCGCCAGCGCGCGGAAACCCACGCGCTGCTCGGCCTGTTCCTGAACACGGTTGCATTGCGCGTGCGCGTCGCGCCGACGCTGCCGTTTTGCGCGCTCGTGGACGCGGCGCGCACGGCGGCACTCGGCGCGGTCGCGCACCAGGACGTGCCGTTCGAGCGCGTCGTCGATGCGGTGAAGCCCCCCGTGAAGCGCGGCGACGAATGGCTGCGCGTGAAGTTCGCGCAGCAGTTCGACGCGCGGCACGACAGCGTGTTGCCGGGTGCGACGGCCGTCGCGACGCCCGGCCCCGATCTCGCCGCGCGCTTCGACTTCGCATTGGACTTTACCGACGATGCGAGCGGAATCGAACTCGTCGCAGCCTATGCAACCGACTGCATCGACGACGATACCGCGCGCGCATGGCTCGACAGCTATGCGGCGCTCGTCGCGTCCGCCGCAGGCGAGCCGCATCGGCCGACGGCCGCGCTGCGCTGCGATGCGTCGCCGGCCACGCGCCAGCCGCGCGATGGCCGCGCGCTGCAAGCCGAGCATGCCGACATCGTCGCCGCGTTCGTGCGGCAGGCGGCTGCATATCCGCATCGCGTCGCGCTCGCCGATGCGGCGGTGTCGCTCACGTTCGCCGAACTCGACGATGCGTCGAACCGGATCGCGCATGCGCTGGCACGGCGCGGCACGACGGCCGAAACGCCCGTGATCGTCTGCATCGAGCGGTCGGCGCGCTTCGTCGTCGCGCTGCTCGGAGCGCTGAAGGCGGGCGTACTGGCCGTTCTGCTCGATCCGGCACAGCCGGCCGGCCGTATTGCGGCCGCTGCCGCCGATTGCGGTGCGCGCTGGGCGCTCGTCGCGGATGCGGCCGCGTGGCCGGCCGCCGGCGATGCGCAGCCGCTCGACGTCGACGCGCTCGCACAGGATGCGACGCTCGCGCACGCGGCCGGCGTGCGCGTCGCGCCGCATCCGGAGCAGGGCGCCTATCTGATCTACACGTCGGGTTCGACGGGCACGCCGAAGGGTGTCGTCGTGTCCCACGGCGCGCTCGCTGACTATGTGCAAGGCATGCTCGACGAACTCGCGTTCGCACCGGACGCGTCGTTCGCGATGGTATCGACGGTGGCGGCCGACCTTGGCCACACGACGCTGTTCGGCGCGCTTTGCGCGGGCCGCACGCTGCATTTGCTGCCGGCTGCGTGTGCGTTCGATCCGGACCTGTTCGCCGACGAAATGCGTCGGCGCGACGTCGGCGTTCTGAAAATCGTGCCGAGCCACCTGCAGGCGCTGCTGGACGCACGCGCGCCCGCCGACGTGCTGCCGCGCCATGCGCTCGTGACCGGCGGCGAAACGCTCACGTGGGCGCTCGTCGCGCGCATCGCCGCGCTCGCACCGGCCTGCCGCGTGATCAACCATTACGGGCCGACCGAAGCGACCGTCGGCGCGATCGTGTGCGACACCGCGTCGGTTGCCGCCGACGCGCGCGACGCCGCGAGCGGCGTGCCGCTCGGCCGGCCGCTGCCGAATGCGCGCGCACTGGTGCTCGACGCGTTCGGCGCGTGCGTGCCCGCCGGTGCGACGGGCGAGCTGTACCTCGGCGGGCCGGGCGTCGCGCGCGGCTACCTGAACCGGCCCGCGCAGACGGCCGAGCGGTTCGTGCCCGATCCGTTCGCGCGCGGCGCGCGGCTGTATCGGACCGGCGACCGCGTGCGGCTGCGCGCGGACGGCCGTCTTGCGTTCGTCGGCCGTATCGACGACCAGGTGAAGATCCGCGGCTATCGCGTCGAACCGGGCGAGGTCAGTGCGGCGGTGCGCGCGGCCGGGCCGATCATGCAGGCCGAGACGCTCGCGATCGAAACGGACGGCCGCCTGCGGGTCGCGACGTTCGTCGTCATGCGCGACGGCGCCGCCTTCGATGAAGCCGGTGTGCGCATCGCGCTCGGCGCGACGCTGCCCGATTACATGGTGCCCGCGCAGTTCGTCGTGCTCGCGCGCCTGCCGGTCACGGCGAACGGCAAGATCGATCGTGCGGCGCTGCGCGAGCTGGCCGTCGCGCCGGCGGCGGCGACTGCCGGCGACGCGCCGCAAGGCCCGGTGGAGACGGCGCTCGCGGAAGTGTGGCAAGCAGTGCTGAAGGCGCCGCGCGTCGGCCGCGACGACAACTTCTTCGAACTCGGCGGCGATTCGATCCTCGTGCTGCAGGTGATCGCGCGGGCGCGCAAGCGCGGCGTGCGCTTTACGCCGAAGCAGTTGTTCGACGGGCCGACGATTGCCGAACTCGCACGCATCGCGAAGACCGAGGAGGTCGCCGCCGCCACGCCGGCAGCGGCCGCTTCCGTGCCTGCGTCCGCGCCCGCTGGGAGCGCAGCGGCCCGGCTGACGCCGGCGCAGCAGCGCTTTTTCGCGCTCGACGTGCCGCATCCGGGCCACTGGAACCAGTCGGTTGCATTCGACGTGCGCGGCACGTTCGACGCGGATGCATTCGTACGTGCGTTCGACGCGGTGCTGACGCATCACGACGCGTTCCGCCAACGCTTCGCGCGCGCCGCGGACGGCTGCTGGCAAGCAAGCGACGCGGCGAAGCCGTACGACGCGCTGCCGTTCGTCGACGTCGCCGCACGCGACGAAGCCGACGCAGTCGCACGCTTCGACGCAGTGCAGCGCCGCCTCGATCTCGGCCGCGGCCCGCTGGCCTGTGCGTGCGCGGCGCGGCTGCCGGACGGTTCGACGCGGCTGTATCTCGCGATTCATCACGCGATCGTTGATGGTGTGTCGTGGCGCATCCTGCTCGACGATCTCGATGCTGCGTATCGCGCCGCATGCGAGGGTTCGCCGGTGCGCCTGTCGCAGCCGGGCCTGCGCGCGGACGCGTGGGCTGCCCGGCTCGCGCGCGCCGCGATCGAACCGGCATCGCCGTTCGCCGGCGAAGTCGCGTACTGGGCCGGCATGGCGCAGGGAGACGACATCGCGCCCGATCATCCGGATGCCCCGGCGACGAATGCCGACGCGGCCGTCGTCGTGCAGACGATCGATGCGGCGTTGACTCGCGCGGCGCTGACCGACGCGCACGCCGCGTACCGAACGCAGACGATCGAACTGCTCGGCGCGGCGCTCGCGCTGGCACTGACCGGTAACGGCGCTGCCGCGTCGTGCCGCGTCGAACTCGAAGGGCACGGCCGGGAGCCGCTATTCGACGATGCGGACGCGAGCCGCACGATCGGCTGGCTGACGAGCCACTATCCGGTCACGTTGCCGGTCGAACGCACCGCGCGCGACACGCTGTGCGCGGTCAAGGACGCGCTGCGCGCGGTGCCGCACAAGGGGCTCGGATTCGGCGTGCTCGCGCATTACGGCGACGCCGCGACGCGTGCGGCGCTGGCCGCCGTGCCGCGTCCGCGCGTCACGTTCAACTATCTCGGCCAGTTCGACGCACCGCGCGACGCGATGCTCGTGCCGCGCTTCGGCGGCACCGGCGTCGAACGCGATCCGCATGGCCCGCTCGGCAACGCGCTCGCGATCCATGCATACCTCGACACCGACCGCGACGGTGCGCGCACGCTGAAGGTTCACTGGGTGTACGGTGCGCCGCAGTTCGAGCGCGCGACGATCGACGCGTTCGCGCAACGCTTCGAGACCGCGCTTCGCGAACTCGCCGACGCGTGCACGTCGCGTATCGCGCTTCGCGGCGGCGGCGCGACGCCGGGCGATTTTCCGCTCGCGCAGGCGGCCGGCCTCACGCAGGCCGCGATCGAGCGCGCACCGCTCGACTGGCGCGCGATCGACGACGTGTATCCGCTGTCGCCGATGCAGCAGGGGATCCTGTTCCATGCGCTGTTCGCGCCCGGTCACGCGAGCTACGTGAACCAGCTCGTCGCGACCGCGACGGCGCTCGACGCCGAGCGGCTCGCAGCCGCGTTCGCCGCATCGATCGCACGGCACGACATCCTGCGCACCAGCGTGATCCCGGACGAGGCCGCGCCGCTGCAATGCGTGCATCGCCATGCGCGAATGCCGGTCGAGCAGCTCGACTGGCGCATGCGCGGCGACACCCTGGATGCCGATTTCGATGCGTGGCTCGCGGCCGACCGCGCGCGCGGCTTCGACTGGCGCGAACCGCCGCTGATGCGGCTCACGCTGATTCGCGTGACCGACGACGCGTGGCGCATCGTGTGGACGCGCCACCACGTATTGCTCGACGGCTGGAGCACCGCGCGCCTGCTTGCCGACGTGCTGCGCGATTATCGCGATCCCGACGCGGCGTCGCCGTTCGCGAGCCGCCCGGCGCTGCGCTACCGCGACTTCATCGCGTGGCTCGCTACGCGCGACCGCGACGCGGACGAGCGCTTCTGGACCGAACGGCTCGCGCGCCTCGATGCGCCGACGCTGATCGCGGAGCGCAACGCGGACCGCGCGGACGCCGAGATGGTCACGTGGCGCGCAACCATCGGCGCGGAAGCGTTGGCGCGCGTCGCGCAGACGGCGCGCACGCTGAAGCTGACCGTCAACACGCTGGTGCAGGGCGCGTGGGCGCTCGCGCTTCAGCGGATGACGCATCAGCCGGCCATCGCGTTCGGCGCGACCGTCGCCGGCCGTCCCGATGTGCTCGCGGACGTCGACACGGTGCTCGGCCTCTTCATCAACACGCTGCCGGTGATCACCGCCCCCGCGCCTCAGCAACGGGCGGCCGACTGGCTGCAGGCGCTGCAGCGCGAGAACGCGGCGGCGGCCGAACATGCGCATACGCCGCTTGCGGACATCCAGCGCTGGGCGCGCGACGCCGGCGGCGCATTGTTCGACACGCTGGTCGTATTCGAGAACTATCCGGTCGGCGACACGGCGCACGACGCCGATCCGGGCGCGCTGTCGCTTGCCGACGTGCGCAGCATCGAAGCGACGGATTTCGCGCTGACGCTCGTGATCGAAAGCGGCGCGGAACTGACGATCGACTACGGCTATGACGCGGCACGCGTCGATGCGCGCCAGGTCGAGACGTGGCACCGCGCGTTTGCATGCGCGCTCGATGCACTGGCTCGCGCGCCGCACGCGCTGCTCGGCACGCTGTCGATCGCCGATGCAGCGACGCGCGACGCACTGGCGCGCGCGCAGGACACCGCATTGACGTGGCCGGACGCGCAGCGGCAGCCGCTGCATCTGCAATTCGCGCAAGCCGCGCATGCGACGCCCGATGCGATCGCGCTCGAGCATGCGGACGTTCACGGCGACGTACAGCGCGCGACCTATCGCGAACTCGACGATAACACAACGCGCGTGGCGACAGCACTGCGCCGTCGCGGCGTGCGCCCCGACACGCCGGTTGCCCTGTGCGTCGAGCGCTCGTTCGAGATGGTGACGGCGCTCGTCGGCGTGCTGAAGGCCGGCGCCGCGTATCTGCCGGTCGATCCCGACTATCCGGCCGAGCGCATCGCGTATCTGCTGCGCGATGCGCGGCCCGCGGTCGCGATCACGCAACCGCATCTGCGCGAACGGGTGGCGGCCGCGCTCGGCGATGAAACGACGACGCAACTGCTGACGCTCGCCGATCTGCTCGACGACGGCGCGTCCGCGACGGCCGCTGACGGCGCGGCCGACATCGTCGACGATGCACAGCTCGCGTATCTGATCTACACGTCGGGGTCGACCGGCAAGCCGAAGGGCGCGGGCAACTCGCATGGCGCGCTCGCGAACCGGATCGCATGGATGCAGCACGCGTACCGTCTCACGCGCGATGACGTCGTGCTGCACAAGACGCCGTTCGGCTTCGACGTGTCGGTATGGGAATTCGTGTGGCCGCTCGCGATCGGCGCGAAGCTCGCGATCGCGGCGCCGGGCGACCACCGCGACCCGGCCCGTCTCGCGGCCGCGATCCACGCACACGGCGTGACGGTGCTGCACTTCGTGCCGTCGATGCTCGCCGCGTTCGCCGCGTATCTCGACGATTTCTCGGCGGCCGCGCAATGCGACAGCGTGCGCCTGATCGTCGCGAGCGGCGAGGCGCTTGCGCCCGAGCTCGTCGCGAAGGTCGCGCGGCTGTTGCCGAACGCGACGCTCGTGAACCTGTACGGGCCGACCGAAGCCGCGATCGACGTGTCGCACTGGACCTGCGGCCCCGACGACGCGAACGCCGTCGCGGTGCCGATTGGCCATCCGATCGCAAACCTGCGGTTGCATGTGCTCGACGCGGCCTGGCAGCCGGTGCCGGCCGGCGCGACCGGCGAGCTGTATCTCGCGGGCGCGGGCCTCGCGCGCGGCTACTTCGGCCGCCCGGCGCTGACCGCCGAGCGTTTCGTGCCCGATCCGTTCATGCCCGGTGCGCGCATGTACCGCACCGGCGACCTCGCACGGCGCCGCGCGGACGGTGCGCTCGACTATCTCGGCCGCGTCGACACGCAGGTGAAGCTGCGCGGGCAGCGGATCGAGCCGGGCGAGATCGAGGCGCTGCTGCGTGCGGCGCCGGGCGTGCACGACGCGGTCGTGATCGTGCGCGACGAACGGCTGATCGGCTATGTCGCACGCGGCGACGCGGGCCCGCTCGATCGCACCGCACTGCTGGATGCGCTGCGCGCGCAATTGCCGTCGTACATGGTGCCGTCGCAACTGATCGAGCTCGACGCGCTGCCGGTCACGCCGAACGGCAAGTGCGACCGCCATGCGTTGCCCGCACCGGCACGGAACGCAGTCGCGGCCGCGGACCTCGCGACCGACACGGAGCGCACGCTTGCGGCGATCTGGCAGCGGGTGTTGCGCGTGGATGCGATCGGCCGCGACGACGACTTTTTCCTGCTCGGCGGCCACTCGCTGCTCGCGACGCAGGCCCATGCGCAGGCGAACCTGCACTGGGGCCTCGCGCTGCCGCTGCGCACGCTGTTCGACACCCGCACGCTCGCGCGTTGCGCGCAGGCGATCGATGCGGCCTGTGCGGCCCGTGGCGACACCGACGCGGCGAGCGCGATCGACGCGCTGCTCGGCGAACTGGAAACCCAATAAGGACGACGGATGACGAAGGCCCAACCCGACTGGCTCGCGCTCGCGACGCGTTTCGCGCAACTGCCCGACGCGCAGCGCGCGGTGTTCCTCGACAAGCTCGGCGCGGCCGGCATCGACTTTCGCATGCTGCCGATCCCGCCGCGCACGCCGCGTAGCGACCGTGTGCCGGCGTCGTTCGCGCAGACGCGGCTGTGGCTGCATGCGCGGCTGATCGATGCGCCCGCCGCGTATCACATCACCGAGCGGCTCGCGCTGTCTGGCCCGCTCGACGCGCACGCGCTGCGGCTCGCATGCGATGCGATGATCGCGCGTCATGAGGCGCTGCGCACGACGTTCGACGAAGCGGAGGACGGCGTCGCGCAGACGATTCATCCGCCGCTGCGCTGCCCGTGGCGCGAGACCGATCTCGACGCGGTGCCCGACGCGCAGCGCACCGCCCGCGCGGAAACCGTCGCGTCGACGGATGAAGCCGCCGCATTCGATCTCGGCACCGCGCCGCTCATGCGCGCGCATCTGATCCGCTTCGACGCGACGCACCACTGGCTCGCGCTGACCGTTCACCACATCGTGTCGGACGGCTGGTCGTCGGACGTGATGCTGTACGAACTCGCGGCGTTCTACCGCGCTTACGCGTCCGGCGAGCCGGTGCCGCTCGCGCCGTTGCCGATCCAGTACGCGGACTACGCACTGTGGCAGCGCCGCTGGCTCGACGCGGGCGAGCGCGAGCGGCAGCTTGCGTTTTGGCGCGAACGCATCGATCCGCAGCGCGGCGTGATCACGCTGCCCGGTGCGGCCGCTCGGCCGGCCCGCCGCAGCGCGCGCGGCGCGCGTCACGTGTTTTCGCTCGACGCGCGCACCGGTGCGCAACTGCGCGCGTTCGCGGCCGCGGCGGGCGCGACGCCGTTCGCCGTGCTGCTCTCGGCGCTCGACGCGCTGCTCGCGCGCGCGACCGGCGATGCGCGGATCTGTGTCGGCGTGCCGGCCGCGAACCGCGAGCGTGCGGAAACCGCCGGGCTGATCGGCTTCTTCGTGAACACGCTCGCGATCGACGTCGACGTGCCCGCGCACGGCGATTTCGCGTCGCTGGTCGCGCGCACGCAGCGCGCGCTCGTGGATGCGCAGATGCACCAGGACGTGCCGTTCGATCAGGTCGTCGACGCGCTCGGCGTGCCGCGCAGCGCGAGCCACCATCCGCTGTTCCAGGTGATGGCCGCATATGGCGAGCGCCGCGCGTTGCCGACGCTCGGCGCGGCAGCGGCCACGTTGCTGCCGTCCGGCACGCCGTCCGCGAAATTCGACCTGACGCTCGCCGTCGAGGCGACGCCCGACGGCACGTTCGACGCCGCGTTCATCTACGCGCTCGATCTGTTCGATGCCGATGCGATCGCGCGGCTTGCCGCGCGTTTCGTCACGCTGCTCGGCGACGCGCTCGCGCGCCCCGGGTTGCCGATCGGCGATCTCGACTGGCTGCCGGCCGACGAACGTGCGCAATTGGCCGGATGGAACGCGCCGGCGGGCGCCGCGCAAGCGGAGCCGTTCATCCCGGTGCATGTGCGCATCGCCGCTCATGCGCGCGCGCGCCCCGACGCGCGCGGTGTCGCCGACGTCGATCGCGCGCTGACGCGCGGCGAGGTCGACGCGCGTGCGGCCCGCATCGCGCGCAATCTCGTCGCGGCCGGCGTGCGGCCGGAAATGCGCGTCGGCGTCGCGTTGCAGCGCTCGGTCGACCTGCTGGTCGCGCTGATCGCGGTGCTGAAGTCGGGCGCGGCGTTCGTACCGCTCGATCCTGCGCACCCGCGCGAGCGGCTCGCGCAGATCGTCGATGACGCGGCGATCGCGCACGTGCTGACCGACGGCGCGAGCGCCGGATCGCTGCCGGCGGGGCCCGGCCTGCGCATCTGGCGTGCGGATCAGGTCGACGCGCTCGGCGACGCCGCGGACGTCGCGCTGCCCGACGTGTTGCCCGGTCACGCCGCGTATGCGATCTACACGTCGGGTTCGACCGGCAAGCCGAAGGGCGTGATCGTCGACCATGCGGCGTTCGCGCGACATTGCGTGGCGATCGCGCAGCGTTACGGCGTAACCGAGAACGACGTGTTCCTGCTGTTCCAGTCCGTCAACTTCGACGGCGCGCACGAAGGCTGGTTTTCGCAATACCTGTCGGGCGCCGCCGTGTCGGTGACGGCCGACGTGCTGTGGCCGCCGGCGCAAACCTGCGCGATGATGAACCGCGACGGCGTGACGATGACCTACGTGCCGCCCGGCTGCGCCGCGCAGCTTGCCGAGTGGGCGCTCGCGCACGGCGCGCCGCCGACGCTGCGTTCGCTGACGGTCGGCGGCGAAGCGACGTCGCGCGAAGCATTCGCGATGCTGCGCCGCGCGATGCCGAACGTGCGCGTCGTCAACGGCTACGGCCCGACCGAAACCGTGATCACGCCGACGCTGTGGATGTTCCGCCCCGGCGACGATCCTGCGAAACTCGGCGATGCCGCGTATCTGCCAATCGGCACGCTGGTCGGCGCGCGCACCGCGCACGTGCTCGATGCGCGGCTGCATCCGCTGCCGGTGGGCGTGATCGGCGAACTGTATCTGGGCGGCGAGGGGATCGGCGTCGCACGCGGCTATCTCGATCGCCCGGCGCTGACGGCCGAGCGCTTCGTGCCGGATCCGTACGGCGCACCGGGCGCACGCCTGTATCGCACCGGCGACCTCGTGCGGCGCCGCGCGGACGGCGTGTTCGACTTCATCGGCCGCGTGGATCATCAGGTGAAGCTGCGCGGGCTGCGCATCGAGCTCGGCGAGATCGAGGCGCAACTGGCAGCGCACGATGCGGTGCGCGAAGCGTGCGCGGTCGTGCACGGGCAAGGCGCCCAGGCGCAGCTGGTCGCGTATGTCGAACTGACCGCCGACGCGCAGGCCGCCGCGCAGCCGGTCGAAGCCGCGACGCTCGACGCGCATCTGCGCCGCACGCTGCCCGACTACATGGTGCCCGCGCAACTGATCGTGCTGGACGCGCTGCCGCGCAACGCGAACAGCAAGGTCGACCGTGCGCGGCTGCCGGCGCCGGTGCGCGTCGAACGCGCTTACGACGCGCCGCACGACGGCGACGAAGCCGCGCTCGCGGCAATCTGGCGCGACGTGCTGAACGTCGAACGCGTCGGCCGCGGCGATCACTTCTTCGAGCTCGGCGGTCATTCGCTGGCCGCGGTGCGCGTGGCAACGCGCGTTGCCGAGCGGCTCGGCCGCGACGTGCCGGTGCGCGCGCTGTTCGAAGCGCCGGTGCTCGCGCAGTACGCGCGCCAGGTCGCCGATGCGCCGCGCGCCGCGCACGCCGGCTCGGCGGCGCCCGGCGTCGCGGCGTTCAAACCCGACGCGTACGGCGTGTGGCCGCTGTCGCCCGCGCAGCTGGGCCTGTGGTTTCTGTGGCGTGCGCAGCCGGACAATGCCGCGTACAACATTCCGGTCGCGCTGCGCGTGCGCGGCCCGCTCGACGTCGGTGCGCTGCGCGCGGCGTTCGCGGCTGCGGCAGCCGCGCATCCGGCGCTGCGCACGCGGCTCGTGCTGCGCGACGGAACGCTGCCCGGGCAGCGGATCGACGATTCAGCCGCCGTCGCGCTGCCTGTCGTCGATCTGTCCGCGCAGTCCGACGCGCTTGACCGCGCGGCGGCACTGACCGACGCCGACGCGCTCGCGCCGTTCGATCTCGCCGCCGATGCGCCGCTGTGGCGTGCGCGCGTGCTGAAGCTCGGCGCGCATGATCACGTGCTGTCGGTGACGATTCATCACATCGTGTCGGACGGCGAATCGATCGAGCTGTGGCTCGATGCGGTGCGCGCACACTATGTCGCGCTGGTCCGTGGCGAAGTCGCGTCGTCGCCATCGTCGTCGGCGCCCGCAGAAAGCGTGTCGCTCGTGCTGCCGGCGCCATGCCGCACGTCGCGCCTCGCGTACTGGCGCGACGCGCTCGCCGACTTGCCGTCATCGGTGCTGCCGCAACGCGCGGACGCGCCGGCCGTCCCGCAATGGCGCGCAACGCGCATCGCGTTCGAGTTCGACGCAGCACTGATTCGCGCCGCGCGCGACACCGCGTCGCGTGCCCACGCGACGTTGCCGATGGTGCTGCACGCGGCGCTCAACACCGCGCTGTTCCGCGTGACCGGCGCGGTCGACCAGCCGGTCGGCGTGCTCGCATCGACGCGCGCGCTGACGGGCGACGCGGCGCGCGATGCGCTCGGGCTCTTCGTCAACTCGGTGGTGGTGCGCACGCGGCTCGACCCGGCGGCCCGCCGCGCCGACGTGCTCGGCCAGGTGCGCGACACGGCGCTCGCCGCGTATGCGCACGCCGACGTGCCGTTCGCGGACGTCGTCGCCGCGCTGCGCGCGCCGCGTGCCGCGCACGCCAATCCGCTGTTCCAGGTGATGTTCAACTACCTGCGTCCGACGGGTGCTGCCGCGCGCGACTGGGCCGGCCTGTCGCTCGACGAATTCGACGACGTGCGCCATCGCGTCGTGTTCACACTCGAGTTCGACGTGGTCGAGCATCCGGACGGCCGCGTGAGCGCCGCGTTCTCGTATGCGGACGAATTGCTCGACGGCGGTTTCGTCGATGCGCTCGTCGACGTCTACCACGACGAAGTCGCGCAGTTCGCGGGCGCCCCGGAAGCGGCGCTCGGTGCGCCCGATGCGCTGTTCGTCGCGGAACCCGCCGGTCCGGCAAGCCACGCGCCGCGTGTCGCCGACGCGTCGCACGCGCCGCACACGGCGGCCGCGCTCGCCGCGGTGTGGTCGGACACGTTCGCGACGGCCGCGCCCGCGCCCGATGCCGATCTGTTCGAAGCCGGTACGAGCTCGTTCGACGTCGTGCGTTTCGTCGACGCGGCCGCCCGTGCCGGTCACGCGCTGACCGTGGCCGACGTGTTCGCCGCGACGACGCTCGCGGCGCTCGCCGCGCGTATCGATGCGGCGGCCGAAGCGGAGCAGGAGGTGCGCGATGCTCGCTGAAGTGCGTCCGGACGGTTTCACGATGCTCGACACGTACCGCCTTGCGTTCGCCGACGGCTTGTTCGCCGTGCGCGACGGCACGGAAATCCGCGTCGCGCAGGGCGACGGCATCGGCGCGCAGTTGCTGCGCGTGCAACTCGGCGACGACGGCGCGCTGCGCGTCGTCGCCTACAACCATCGCGCGGCGCCGGCCGATCAGCGCCGCGCGCTGCTGGCCGCGCTCGCCGCCGCGTTTTCCGATGCGGCGCGCCACGCGGCGATCAGGCTCGACCCGGCCGCGTGGCCGGCGGTCGCGCTCGACGCGCTGCGCGCGAGCGGCGTGCTCGCCGACGGCGGCCTGTGCATGCGCGAAGGCTGGGCACAGCAGGCCGATCTGTGGCGCGTCGGCACGCACTTGCCGTGCGCGACGCTGCCGATGTTCACCGACGGCCGGCGTCATCCGCGCCGGCCGCCTGCGCCGCGCGGCGACGTGTATGCGCGCGACCTGCCGGCGCTCGGCATGCGCTTCACGCTGCGCGGCTGGCAGCCGGGCGAAGACGCGGCGCGCATCGCGCAGTGGTTCGACAAGCCGCGCGTGCGCGACGGCTGGCCGTGGGCGCGGCCCGGCGCAGACGGCACGGCGCCCGATGCCGATCCGCACGTCACGCCGCTCATCGGCTGCTTCGACGGCGAACCGTTCGCGTATGTCGAGGCGTTCTGGCTGAAGGAAGACCCGCTTGCACCGCACGTCGGCGCGCGCGATTACGACCGCGGGCTGCGGATGCTGGTCGGCGCGTCGCGCTGGCGCGGCCCGCACTGGGTGGCCGGCTGGCTGCCGTGCGTCGTGCATCACCTGTTTCTCGACGACCCGCGCACCGAAGCGGTCGGCTGCGCGGTCCCGGACGGCCGCACGCGGGTCGTCGATCTCCTCGCGCGGCACGGCTTCACGCGGCAGCGGCGGCTCGCGCTCGCCGACGCGCAGCCGCTGTGGATGTGCACGCAGCGCGAGACGTTCTTTGCCGGCCGTCATGTATGACGCGCCGGTTTCACCGACAAGGGAGCTGAGAGACATGCAGAGAGAAACCGTATTCGACCTGATCGGCGTCGGCTTCGGGCCGTCGAACCTGGCGCTGGCCGTGCGCCTCGCGGAGCGCGGCGGCGCACGGCCGTTCACGCATTGCTTCGTCGAACGTCAGCCTGAATTCGGCTGGCACCGCGGGATGCTGCTCGCCGATTGCCGGATGCAGATCTCGTTTCTGAAGGATCTCGTGACGATGCGCGATCCGACGAGCCGCTACACGTTCATCAACTACCTGTTCGAGCGCGGCCGACTGAACGAATTCGTGAATTTGAAGAACTTCTACCCGACCCGCGTCGAGTTTCACGATTATCTGAGCTGGGTGGCCGATGCGTTCGACGAGCACGTGCATTACAGCGAGACCGTCACCGCGATCGAGCCCGTGTCCGGCGACGGCGCGCGCATCGACGCGCTGCGCGTGCTGTCGCGCGACGCGGCCGGCCACGAGCGCCAGCGCGTGACACGCGCGCTGTCGGTTGGCGTCGGCGGCACGCCGGCGGTGCCGGACGCGTTCGCGGCACTGGGCCGCGAACGCGTGATCCATTCGTCGTCGTATCTGACCGACATCGACCGGCTGGTCGCGGCGCCGGACGGCGAGCGGCGCCGCGTCGCGGTAATCGGCGCGGGGCAGAGCGCGGCGGAGGTGTTCGTCGACCTCGCGCGCCGCTTCCCGCACGTCGACGCGAGCCTCGTGATGCGCGCGGGCGCGCTGAAGCCGGCCGACGACAGCCCGTTCGTCAACGAGATCTTCAGCCCCGAGTTCACCGACGTCGTTTATGCGCAGCCGCACGACGCGCGCCGTGCGTTGCTCGAGCGCTATCGCGACACCAACTACGCAGTGGTCGACCGGCCGCTGATCGAGCAGATCTACGAAATGCTGTACCTGCAGCGCATCGACGGCACGCCGCGCCACGCGCTGCTCGCGAACAGCGCGATCGAGGCCGCCGTGCGCGGCGGCGACGGCCGCATCGAGCTGACGCTGCGCGACCGGATGAACGGGGCGACGCGGGTCGAACGGTTCGACGCACTGGTGCTCGCGACCGGCTATCGGCGCGACACGCATGCGGCGCTGCTCGAGGGGCTCGCGCCGCACCTGGGCGATGCGCTCACGCGCGGCGACGTGACGCGCGATTACCTGCTCGCGACGCCCGAGCACTTCGCGCCGCGCATCTATCTGCAAGGCTGCTGCGAAGACAGCCACGGGCTGTCCGACACGCTGCTGTCGGTGCTGGCGCGCCGCGCGGACGAAATCTGCGCGTCGCTCGAAGCAGGCGCCGACGCCGCGCATGACGACGGCGCGGGGCGCACCGCGCACGAACAACGACATCAACACGGGGCGAGCGCGAGCCGCATGGCTTTCGCTCTTTGACAAAGGCGCGGTCGGAGACCGCATCGAAACAAGCGGAGTAGAAAAAGATGGAGTGGGCAACAGGCACGCGTGTGCGTGCGATCGCAGCCGCGGCAAGCGTGGCGTTCGGGATGGCGGCAGGGCACGCATACGCCCAGACGGCGCCGGCCGTGAACGCAGGCGCGGCGGCATCGGCGAGCGGTGCGCAGAACGGCGCGGCGGGCGCGGCAGCCAAGGCGGCGGATGCGGCCGGCGCGCAGGGCGGCACGTCGACCGGCACGCTGCCGGCGATCAACGTCAACGCGGGCGCGGAAGGAGACGGCACGGTCGGCCTCGTCGCGAAGCGCAGCCGCACCGGCACCAAGACCGATACGGCGATCAATGAAATTCCGCAGACGATCAACGTCGTCACCGCGCAGCAGATCGAGATGACCGGCGCGACCGACGTGAACGCGGCGCTGCGCTACGTGCCCGGCTTCTCGTCGTACGGTTCGGACAACCGGTCCGACTGGTACGCGGCGCTGCGCGGCTTCACGCCGACCGCGTACGTGGACGGGCTGCAGGTGCCGAACACGATCAACCTCGCGAGCTGGCGCGTCGATCCGTACATGATCGACAGCATCAGCGTGCTGCGCGGGCCGACGTCGGTGCTGTACGGCGCCGGCGACCCCGGCGCGATCGTCGACGTGCACACGAAGCTCGCCGACGGCGAGCGCGTGCGCGAAGCCGGCGTGCAGATCGGCGACTACGCACGCAAGCAGTTCATGATCGACGTCGGCGACAAGCTCGATCCGGACGGCAAGTACGCGTACCGGTTCGTCGGCGTCGCGCGCGACGGCAACGCGCTGACCGGCCCGAACAACGATCAGCGCGTGGCGCTCGCGCCGTCGTTCCGCTGGCGCCCGGACGCCGATACGTCGCTGACGCTGTCCGCCACTTACCTGCAGGACTGGGGCGACATCTCGTCGAACTTCCTGCCGGCGCAGGGCACGGTGCTGCCGAACCCGAACGGGCAGATCACGAAGGACATCTACGAAGGCGACGGCAACTTCAACTACTACCGCAAAAAGCAGTGGTCGCTCGGCTACCAGTTCGAGCGGAAGCTGAGTCCGATGTGGACGTTCCGGCAGAACACGCGCTGGATGCATCTGTCGCTCGACAACGGCTCGGTGTTCGCGAACGGTTTCGACGGCGACAGCACAACCGACGTGTCGCGCTGGGCCGGCGTATTCCAGATGAACTACAGCCGCTTCGACATCGACAACAACGTGGAGGGCCGCTTCGGCACCGGCCCGTTCGAGCACACGCTGCTGCTCGGCTTCCAGTACAACCGGCAGACCGCGACCGACAGCGAATGGCTGGCCGCGGCGCCGTCGCTGAACATCTACAACCCGGTCTACCTGCCGGTCACGACCGCCGTGTTCGATCCGAACTCGACGTTCCGCACGAACACGTACACGACGATGAACACGTTCGGCCTGTACGCGCAGGATCAGGTCAAGTGGAACCGCTGGACGCTGACGCTCGGCGGCCGCGAGGACTGGGTGAACATGCGGCAGGACGACCGCGCGGCCGGCACGTCGACGAAGGCCGACATCACGGCATTCACGGGCCGTGTGGGCCTCACGTATCAGGGCGATTACGGGCTGTCGCCGTATGTCAGCTATGCGACGTCGTTCAATCCGCTGATCGGCGTGAATCTGGTGGGCGGCGGGCTGCCGCAGCCGACGCGCGGCAAGCAGATCGAAGCCGGCCTGCGCTGGCAGCCGCCGGGCAAGAACCTGATGCTGAACGCGGCGATCTATCAGATCAACCAGACCAACGTGCTCACGACCGCGCTGCCGACGCAGGATCCGACCGGCACGAAGTCGGTGCAGACCGGCGAAGTGCGCTCGCGCGGGATCGAGCTGAGCGCGACCGGCAAGGTCACGCCGAACCTGTCGCTGATCGCCGCTTACGTGTATCAGGACGTGAAGAACGTGAAGGCGAACGACGTGTCGCTGAACAACTGGCCGGTCGACATTCCGCGGCCGCGGCAGATGGCGTCGCTGTGGGCCGACTGGACGTGGCACACGGGGCCGCTCGCGGGCTTCGGGCTCGGCGGCGGCGTGCGCTACCAGAGCGCGTCGGCCGGCGCGGCCGACAACTCGCTGACGGTATCGAGCTACACGCTGTTCGACGCAGGCGTGCATTACGACATGCGCAACTGGCGCTTTGCGGTCAATGCGACGAACCTGTTCAACCGCCATTACATCAGCGGTTGCCAGTCGACCAACGTCTGCATTTTCGGGACCGACCGCACGGTGATCGCCACCGCGAAATACAACTGGTGACGCCGCGCGCCGCGGCGCGCCGGCCGGCCTCCGGGCCGGTGCGGGCGGGCCGCAGCGCCGTCGTCCGCTTTTTTTCACGACGCCTCCATGCCGAAGAAAAATCTCGTCTATATCCAGTCGCTGCGCAATGGCGCGGCCGATCGCGCCGGCCAGCCGGTCGCTTACCGGGGCGGCACGCGCTACATGAAGGCGCCGCTCGAATTCCTCGTCGAGCGGCTGAACGAATCGCCGCTCGGCGACCGCTATACGCTGCAGGGCGTGATCATCGACGACGACGAAGGTTCGCCGGCCGACCGCGCGAAGGTCGCGGACTACGGGTTCACGCGCACGCCGGGCCGCCCGTGGATCCTGCCCGCCGGGCTGACCGTGCAGGGCCGGCCGGTCGACGACCTGTTCTGCACCATCGCATCGACGTACCGGCGGCTGCCGCGCGACGCACGCGAACGCGTGACGGGCAAGCAGGCGTTCGAGCGCCGCCTGCTCGAACGCCTGCTCGAACTCGACGCCGACGTGGTCGTGCTCGACGGGCTGCTCGTGATCCTCGACGAGCTCGTGCGCCCCGGCGCGCGCTTTCATCGCCGCATCGCGAACATCCATCCCGGCATCACCGCCGACGATTCGCCGTACCAGCGGCGCGGCGCGTGGGCGACGCTCGATGCGCTGCACGGCGCGCGCGGCGAACGGGTCGACTGGGCGACTGGCACGACGTCGCACGTCGAACCCGTGACGATGACGGGCGCATCGTTTCACTACGTCGACAACGGCATCGATTCCGGCGAGGTGATCTGCGACGTGCTCGACACGCCGATCGCGCCGGACGACACGATTCTCGAACTGCGCTGGAACAACTTCCAGCGCAGCCTGTTTCCGGCGCTCGAGCGAGGGCTGCATATCCTCGCCGACCGCCATGACGCGGGAGCACTGTGATGGAAGACACGCTGACGCAACCGGCAGCCGCGGCCTGCAAGGCAGCCACGGCGGAGCGGGTCGAGGGCGACGCGGCCGCGGCGCTCGACGGCGCCGCACGGGCGCGCGCCGGCGCGCAGCCGGCGTCGGTGGCGGAGTGCACGCTGGACGCATGGCGGCCCGACGAGCCGCCGGCCGCGCTGCTCGCGCCATTCGTCGCAGTGTTCAACACGGACACGCGGCACGATGCGGCGACGCTGTCGGTGCCGCTCGGCGACGCCGATCCGGCAACCGTCGCAGCGTACGTCGCGCGTGCGGTGCGCGAAGGCGTGATCGACGACGCGCAGGTGGCGGGCGACCGGCTGTGCTTCACCGCCTCGCGCGCGACGTTCTGGCAGAACCCGCGGCCGTGGTTGAAGGCGAGTGCGTCGGGCGGAATGCCGCTGCGCTACACGATCACGAACGGGCACCGGCATCCGGTGCGGCCGCCGTCGCCGGCCGGCGAGATCTATGCGCGCTACATGCCGCAGGTCGGGATGACGTTCAGCCTGCGCACCGTCGACATCGACGCGCATGCGCAGTTGTTCAGCGGCTGGATGAACCTCGATCGCGTCGCGCATTTCTGGGATCAGCGCGGCACGCTCGACGAACACGCTGCGTATCTCGCGGAGCGGCTCGCCGATCCTCACATGCATCCGATGATCGGCTATTTCGACGACACGCCGTTCGGCTATTTCGAATTCTACTGGGCGAAGGAGGATCGCCTTGCGCCGTTCTACGACGCGCACGACTACGATCGCGGGCTGCATCTGCTGATCGGCGACTCGCGCTTCCAGAGCGCGGGCAAGCTGCACGCGTGGTGGAGCGGAGTGCTGCATTACATGTTCGTCGACGAACCGCGCACGCAGCGGCTCGTCGGCGAGCCGCGCGTCGATCACGTGCGGCATATCGCGTACATGCACCGGCTCGGGTTCTACACGCTGAAGGAGTTCGATTTCCCGCACAAACGCGCGGCGCTCACGGTGATGGAGCGCGAGACGTTCTTCGACACTTTCCGGTTGCCTTGACGGGATCGGGCGCGAAGTCGAATCCGGTCGTTTCGACCTGTGCTGCGAAGAAGACGATGCGCCGACGGAGCCGGGCCGGTGACCACGCTGCAAGCTCGATACGAACATTTGCTCGTTCATCATGCGCGAGCGGTCGCCGGTCTTGCAAACGATGCATCGATCGCCGGCCACGCGATCGCGGCCGGGGCCGCGCCGGTCACCCAGTCGAAGACCGGGCGGCTTTGGCGTGAGGGAGCGCATGCGCGACGGCACGACCGTCGCGCGGCAGCATGTCATTCCCGGCGATCGGGCCGATCCGCGAGGAAGCCGCCGCGGAACGCATCGAGATACCGGTCGGCGTCGTCATTGAATTCACCCGGCAACAGCGCGAACGCGCGCGCCTGCAGATCCTGCGCGAGCGTTGCGTAAGTCGCGTCGTCCGACAGCAGCGCGTGTATTGCATCGTGCGTGTGCGGCGACGCGATCCGTTTCGCGTCGCGCGCGAGCAGGGCCGCTGCCGCGAGTGCCGGCTGGAAGTCGTGTCGTTCGAGCAGGTCAGGCGCGGCGTCCCAGATGCGCTCGCGATTGCCTGCATCGTGAAAATGCGTGAGCAGGAACAGCAAGTCGTACGCGTCGCTGTTCTGGCGCGCGCGCCGGTCCTTCCACGCGAGCAGCTTCAGCAGCGCGAGCGCCGGCAGGCTCGCCACCGGCACCGTGACGCCGCCGCCGATCGACACGGCGAGCGCCGTATCGACCGCTTCCTGAAACCCCAGCACGTTCAGCACGAACTCGCCGCCCGGCGGCCATGCGATTTCGCCGGGCGGCGTTTCGAGCGGCCCGAACGGCACCAGGTCGAGTTCGGTGCGAAAACCCGGCGCGCCGCTGTCGAACAGCAGTTTTTGCTGATGCTTCGGCGCGCGGGTGAATTGCCCGGTCGCGACGAGCGCATCGACGAGCCGTTGATGAAACGGCCAGCTGACCGCGCACACCGCGACGTCGACGTCCCGCGTCGCCCGCACCGGGCGAATGCCGTGGACGTGCCACATCAGGATGTCGCGCGCGGTCGCGCCGGCAACGACGAATGCCGCGTCGAGTCGTGCGCACGCCGCGCCGAGCGCCTGCAGCAGCGCGACCGCCGCCGGCTCGAGCGGCCGGCGCGCGTCGATTTCAAGCGGGCGGGTGGGCGAGGTATCGTTCATGGATTCGTTCGGCGGCGGCAAGATTGCGGCTGTCTCCCGACGAGACGAGATCCGCGTAGATCAACAGCGGCGGCACGAGCGGCACGTCGTGCTCGCGCCAGTCGAGTGCCGGCGACGCCGGCCAGAACGCTTCGAGCAATTCGACGTCGCCGTGCGCGTCCGGGCGCAGGCGCGCCTGGAGCAGCAAGCGGTTCGATGCGGCGCCGTGCGTATAGACGGTGATCGCGGCCGGCTTGAGGTCGTGCGTGAGCAGATCGGCCGCCGCTTCGCCGCCGAGGCGTGCATCGAACGCGGCGAAATCGAAGCCGCGCCACCAGTCGGGTGCGAGCGCCGCAAACCGCCGGGCAGGCAGTTTCGCGCGCAGTCGGCTCGGGTACAGCGCGGCCCATTCCTGCACGAAGCGCGGCCAGTCGGACATCAGCCGTTCGCCGTTGCGCCGTTGCGCGACGAGGCCGCGCGCGATCAGATCGTCCATCGCGAGGTTGACCGTGCCGAGCGCGACGCCGGACGCGGCCGCGATCGCGCGGTACGGTTGCGCGACGAGGCCCGGTTGCGTCGCGAGCGCGAACATCACGGCGAGTCCCTTCGGCGTCGTGGCGCGGGACGCCTGCCGGCGCGGCATGCGGGCCGGTTTCGGCCGGCCGGAGATCATCACGGTGGCTTCCGGCTGGAGCAGGCACGCGTTGCCGGCGGTGTCGACGAACGGGATGCCTTCATCGGCGAGCCGGGCCGCCAGTTGGGCCGACACGTACGGCGCGACCAGCATCAGCGGCCGCTCGCCGGGCGCGGGTGCACTGCCGTGCCGGCGCAGCGCCGCGCGCGCGTCCTGCACCGATTCGACGCCGACGCTCACGGCCGCCGGCATCTCGAACGTCTGCCCGGCAATACGGAAACGGACCATCGCGTCGGCGTGCGCCCGGTATGCGGCCGGCACGCGCACGGGCCGTGCGTTGAAGCGGCGCGTCGCGCGTTCGAACGCGGCGCATGCTTCGTCCAGCACATGCTGTTCCGCTATCGGAAGAGTGACGTTGTCGGGCATCGGAGCGGTTCGCTTGTTCACTTTATTGCCAGCGTACACAAAAAATGTACAACCGTCAAAAAATGAACAAATTCACCCAACCCGTTGATGAAAAGCGACTATTCCGTTTTCCATAGCCACAATCAACGATTCCTCCGTCCCCCATTTGCGACCGAACCCACAGTGTCACGCACGCGGAGCCGGCACGGCGCTCGTCCGGACGCACGACAGGTGCGCGGCGAATCCTTTTGCGCCCTGACCAAGCTCGACCGGCAACTCCTGGTTGTCGCCACGACGACTTTATGTCTGTCCGGTTGCCGCGCGCCGGACTATCCTTGCCACCACATCCCCCCGCAACAGGAGACGTCACCGTGACGCACAGCGTGATCCCCGCAGGCCTTGCCGACGAAATGATCCAGATCCGGCGCCGCATTCATGCCCATCCGGAGCTTGGCTTCGAGGAATTCGCGACGAGCGACCTCGTTGCCGGGCAACTGCAAGCGTGGGGCTATAGCGTGCATCGCGGGCTCGGCGGCACGGGCGTGGTCGCGCAGTTGAAGGTCGGCGACGGCGCGCGGCGCCTCGGCCTGCGCGCCGACATGGACGCGCTGCCGATCCACGAGTCGACCGGTCTTCCGTACCAGAGCACGATCCCCGGCAAGATGCACGCGTGCGGCCACGACGGCCATACGGCGATGCTGCTCGCCGCCGCGAAGCACCTTGCGCGCGAGCGATGCTTTTCCGGCACGCTGAACCTGATTTTCCAGCCGGCCGAGGAGGGCCTTGGCGGCGCGAAGAAAATGCTCGACGACGGGCTGTTCGAGCAATTCCCGTGCGATGCGATCTTCGCGATGCACAACATGCCGGGCTTCCCGACCGGCAAATTCGGCTTCCTGCCGGGGCCGTTCATGGCGTCGTCGGACACCGTGATCGTCGACGTGCAGGGTCGCGGCGGCCACGGTGCGGTGCCGCACAAGGCGATCGACCCGGTCGTCGTATGCGCGCAGATCGTCATCGCGCTGCAGACGATCGTGTCGCGCAACGTGTCGCCGCTCGACATGGCGATCGTTACGGTCGGCGCGATCCATGCAGGCGATGCACCGAACGTGATTCCCGATCGCGCGCAGATGCGCCTGTCCGTTCGCGCGCTGAAGCCGGACGTGCGCGATCTGCTGGAGACGCGCATCAAGGAAGTCGTCCATGCGCAGGCGGCGGTATTCGGCGCGACCGCGACGATCGACTATCAGCGCCGCTACCCGGTGCTCGTCAACGATGAGCGGATGACCGAGTTCGCCCGCGGCGTCGCGCGCGAATGGGCCGGCGAAGCGAACCTGATCGACGGGATGGTGCCGCTCACCGGCAGCGAGGATTTCGCGTTCCTGCTCGAGAAGCGGCCGGGCTGCTACCTGATCATCGGCAACGGCGACGGGGAGGGCGGCTGCATGGTGCACAACCCCGGCTACGACTTCAACGACGCGGCGCTGCCGACCGGCGCATCGTACTGGGTGAAGCTCGCGGAGGCGTTTCTGGTGTGACGGCGAGTGACGGCGAACGTGTGGTCCGCGTTCCGCATCGTCGCATCGTCGCATCGGCATCGAGCGGGCATTCGTCATCGCTGGCAGCGCGTCAAGCGATCACGCATCAGCGGTCTCGCGATTCCGGTGTGACGCGCCGAACCTGGAACGCGTCCCCGCCGAACAGCGCCGCCGCTGCGTGCGGATTCGACGGCCAGTACATGTGCATGTACGTCGCGACGATCGCGCCCGAGCGATATACGGCTTCGCCGCTGCCCGGTTCGCCATCCGGCCGCGCGGCGGTCGCCACCGGCGCCAGCGGCGTATCGAGCCGCGAATAATGAAACGTATGACCGCGCATCGTTCCGGTGCGCGTCTCCAGCTGTTGCATCCCCAACGCCGCGAACCGGCGCTGCATCGTCGCATGGCCCGGCAGCAGCCCGAGCATCTTGGTCGTCACGCCATCCGCGTCGGCTAGCGATTCGCACAGGTACACCATCCCGCCGCATTCCGCGACGATCGGCCGGCCAGCGGCCGCGTGCGCGCGGATCGTGCGCGCGGTCACGGCATTCGCCGCGAGCGTCGCTGCATGCAGCTCCGGGTACCCGCCGGGTACGAACAGCGCATCGCAATCGGCGGGCACGGGCTCGTCCGCCAGCGGCGAAAAGAACTGCAACCGAGCGCCGAGGGCGTCCAGCAGCGCGAGATTCGCCGGATAGATGAACGAGAACGCCGCATCCCGCGCGATCGCGATCCGCTTGCCGGCGAGCGCGCGCGGCAGCGGCGCGGCAACGTCCGGTTCGGCGAACGTGACGGCGGGGGGCAAGTCGGCGAGCGCCGTCCCGGCGAGCACATCTGCCGCGCGCTCGAGCCGCGCATCGAGGTCGGCGATGTCGGCCGGCTGGTGCAGGCCGAGATGCCGTTCCGGCAGCGCGATCCCCGCATCGGCCGGCACGTGCCCGAGCCAGCGCAAGTCGCCGGGTAACGCCTGCTGCAACAGCTGCGCATGCCGCGGCGAGCCGACGCGGTTCGCCAGCACGCCGTGAAACGGCAGGCCCGGCCGGAACCGCGCAAGCCCGAACGCGATCGCCGCGAACGTCTGCGCCATCGCCTTCGCGGAAATGACCGCGACGACCGGCACGCCGAATGCGACCGCGAGGTCGGCGCTGCTCGGCGTGCCGTCGAACAGCCCCATCACGCCTTCGATCAGGATCAGGTCCGCGTCGTATGCGGCGTCGGCAAGGAGCGAGCGGCAGCCGGCTTCACCGACCATTCCGAGATCGAGCGCATGCACGGGCGCGCCGCTTGCGCGTTCGAGCAGCATCGGATCGAGAAAGTCCGGCCCGGTCTTGAACACGCGCACGCGGCGGCCGAGCCGGCGGTGCAGCCGCGCGAGGCCGGCCGTGACCGACGTCTTGCCCTGGCCGGACGCGGGCGCGCTCACGAACAGCGCGGGGCAGGCCGGCATCGGTCAGAACTCCACGCCGGGCTGTGCTTTCACGCCTTGTTCCTTGTACGGATGCTTGACGAGCCGCATCTCGGTGACGAGGTCGGCCGCGTCGATCAGCGCATCGGGCGCATGCCTGCCGGTGACGACGACGTGCACCGACGCCGGTCTCGCGACCAGCGTCGCGAGCACTTCGTCGAGCGGCAGATATTCATACTTCAGCACGGTGTTCAGCTCGTCGAGGATCACCATCCGGTACTCGCCGCTTTCGATCATCCGGCGCGCCTCGTCCCAGCCCTTGCGCGCGGTCGCGATGTCGGCGTCGCGGTTCTGCGTATTCCACGTGTAGCCGTCGCCCATCGTCACGAAGTCGCATTGCGCAAGCGCGCCGAGGAAGTCACGCTCGGACGTGTGCAGCGCGCCCTTGATGAACTGCACGACGCCGAGGCGCATCCCGTGGCCGAGCACGCGCACGGCCATCCCGAACGCGGCCGTGCTCTTGCCCTTGCCGTTGCCGGTGTTGACGATCAGCAGGCCCTTTTCCTGAGTGGCGGCCGCCTGTTTTTTTTCATGGCCGGCGCGGCGGCGCTCGGTCATCCGCTGATGGGATTCGGCATCGGTCTTCATCGGAGTCGTCCTGTCGAAAGCGAAACAAAAGTTCAGAGCGGGCCGGCGAGCGCGACCGTCACGCCGCCCACGATGGATTTGGGGCCGAGCAGCCGGCCGGCCGGCGCCGCGAGCTGCGCGCACGGCTCGGCCACGCCGGTCACGCCGAAGCGCGCAACGGCGGCGGCCGACGGGCGGCTCAACGCGGGTGACGCGCACAGCGCGAGCTGCGCCGCGTCGAATGCGACGAGCGGCCAGCCGCGCCGCGCGCACAGCGTGCGCAGCGCCCGGGCGCGCGCCTTGTCGGCGAGTGTCGCGACGATGGCCGGCTCGACGTCCGGATGCTGCGCGAGCGCCGCGCGAATCGCGGCATCGAGTTGCGCGGCACTCGCGTTCGCGCGGAAACCGATGCCGAGCGCGACGCGCATCATGCACGCGCGCCGAGCGCGGCGCGCACGGCCGGCTCGTCGGCGAGCGCGGCAACGCGGCCGATCACGACGATCGCGGGCGACCCGATGCCGGTCGCACTCACGCGTTCGACGATCGTATCGAGCGTCGCGAGCACGTGCCGCTGCCCGTCGCGCGTCGCATTCTCGATCGCCGCGCACGGCGTGTCGCCGGCGATGCCGCCGTCGCGCAGCGCCGCCGCGATCGCGTCGAGGCGACGAATGCCCATGTAGATCACGATCGTCATTCGCGTCGCGGCGAGCGCGCGCCAATCGGGTTCGTCGGCGCCCGCACCGTGCCCCGTGACGAAGATCACGCCCTGGGCGTCGCCGCGATGCGTGACCGGAATGCCGAGCGCGGCCGGTGCGGCGATACCGGCCGTGATGCCGTTTACGACCTCGACCGGGTAACCGGCGGCACCGAGCGCGAGCAATTCTTCGCCGCCGCGGCCGAACACGAACGGGTCGCCGCCCTTGAGCCGCGCGACGCTGCGGCCCGCGCGCAGGTGCGCGAGCATCGCGGCGACGATCGCGTCTTGCGGCGTCGACGCATGACCGCCGCGCTTGCCGACGTGTTCGATGCGCGCGTCGGCGCGCGCGTGGCGCAATAAGTCGGGGTTCACGAGATCGTCGACCAGCAGCACGTCGGCCGCGGCGATCGCGCGCACGGCCTTCAGCGTGAGCAGATCGGCGTCGCCGGGGCCGGCGCCCACAAGCCACGCGCGGCTCATCGGGCGCGGCACGGCGCGCACCGTGCGGTAGCGGTGGGAACGGGACAGCGAGCGGCACATCGGCGGCCGGCGGGCAGGCAGGGCATGGCGGATCGGCGAAACCCGCGCACGCGCGGGCGGAATGCGCACCCTGTCCGTCCCTCGCGGACAGGGCGTTCGGCGCGCCGTTGGCGCGCCCCTTGCGTCGGCCGGTATCCGGGCTGGCCGCTTGCCAGGCCGCAGCCTTCCCGCCCCGGAGGGCAGTGGCATCGCGGGCGGCCTGGGCGCGTGCGGGGGAACCGCGGCGCGCGGGCGGCGTACCGTTGCGGGGACAGCACAGGCCGGGCGGCTTTCCGCCTCCTGTTTCCCGTTTAACTGCGCTCGCCGGAGGGCGGGCGCGAGCACCGAACGCGGCGCATACGATAGCACAGCGTCCGGCCCGCGCGAACCGCCGCGCGGGCGTCGCAGCCGGCCCGCGGCGCGGCGGGCTGCCATGCCGGGCGCCGCGCCGGCGCCCGATGCGCCTTGACGCTCCCCGCACCGCCGCCTACACTCGCACGCGTTTTGGTGCTCGCGCGTGCCGCTCCGGCGTGCGCAGTTAAACGGGAAACAGGGAGCCTGCCTGCACCGCAGTCGAGCCAACCTGTGCTGCCCCCGCAACGGTAAGCGAACGCGTCGCGCGCAGCGCGACGCAGCGCCGCTTCGCCGCATGCCTGCCGCATGCGGACGACCGCCACTGGATGCCGCGCATCCGGGAAGGCGAAGCGGCGTGTTCGTCAGCCCGGATACCGGCCAGGACGTTGGGTTCAGCGCCGCGGGGAGGCGGCGCATCGTCCACGGCCGCAGTACGCCCAGACGTCCGAACGTTTCCCGCTTCGTCCGCCGATCCGCCAGCAGCATGCATGCGCGGGCCGGCGCGGCGAGCGGCAGGCGGCGCGGGCAGGGCACGCGGCAGCCGTGTTGGCATTCACCATGTCGACCGTTCGCAAAGGAGCATCATGCTCGACTCGTTCTTCCGCCTGTTCAACGACAGCCCGTCCGGGCTGCGCGGCAAAATCGTCGCGATCTACGCGCTGCTCGCGACGTTCAACGTCGCCGCGTGGATCTGGGCCTTCGTCGCGTTTCGCGACCAGCCCGTGCTGCTGGGCACCGCGCTGCTCGCGTACGTGTTCGGGCTGCGCCACGCGGTCGATGCCGACCATATCGCCGCGATCGACAACGTTACGCGCAAGCTGATGCAGGAAGGCCGCAGCCCGCTCGGCGCGGGCCTGTTCTTCTCGCTCGGCCACTCGACCGTGGTGATCGTGATGTCGGTGGCGGTTGCGCTGACTGCGGCGTCGCTTGCGCGCTTCGAAAGCATGAAGACCTGGGGCGGCGTGATCAGCACGAGCGTGTCGGCATTCTTCCTGCTGGTGCTCGCGGCCGCAAACCTGCTGATCCTGATCTCCGTGTACCGGACGTTTCGCGCGGCCCGCCGCGGCGAGGCGATCGTCGATGCCGATCTCGACATGATGATGAACCGGCGCGGGGTGCTCGCGCGCCTGTTCCGGCCGCTGTTTCGCCTCGTGTCGCGCAGCTGGCACCTGTATCCGGTCGGCTTCCTGTTCGGCTTCGGCTTCGATACCGCGACCGAAATCGCGCTGTTCGGCATTTCGGCGACGCAGGTGCAGGGCGGCATGTCGTTCTGGTCGGTGATGGCGCTGCCGGCGCTGTTCACCGCGGGCATGACGCTCGTCGACACGACGGACGGCATCCTGATGATGGGCGCGTATCGCTGGGCGTATGTGCGGCCGATCCGCAAGATCTACTACAACATGACGATCACGTTCGTGTCGGTGCTGGTCGCCGCGCTGATCGGCGGCATCGAAGTGCTCGCGCTGCTCGCCGACAAGCTGTCGCTGGAAGGCCCGATATGGGCGTTCTCCACGATGGTCGCATCGCATTTCGGGATGCTCGGCTACGTCGTGATCGGCCTGTTCGTCGCGTGCTGGATCGTGTCGGCCGCGATCTACCGGCTCAAACGCTACGACGAGATCGACGTGACGCTCTCGGCCTGACTCCCTCATTCGACCCAGGATCTACCATGACCCTACGCAAGCTTCCCGTCACGATCGTCACGGGCTTTCTCGGCAGCGGCAAGACCACGCTGATGCGGCACATCCTCCAGCACGCGCAAGGCCGCCGTATCGCGGTGATCGTCAACGAATTCGGCGAACTCGGCATCGACGGCGAAATCCTCAAGGGCTGCGGCATCGGCTGCGACGACGCCGCGGGCGCGGACGGCGCGCAGGTGGAAGCGTCGGGGCAGCTGTACGAACTCGCAAACGGCTGCCTGTGCTGCACCGTGCAGGAAGAGTTCTATCCGGTGATGGAAGCGCTCGTCGAGCGCCGCGCCGACATCGATCACGTGCTGATCGAGACGTCGGGCCTCGCGCTGCCGAAGCCGCTCGTGCAGGCGTTCAACTGGCCGACGATCCGCAACAGCTTCACGGTCGACGCGGTCGTGACCGTCGTGGACGGGCCGGCCGCCGCGAGCGGCCAGTTCGCGGAGAATCCGCAGGCCGTCGACGCGCAGCGTCGCGCCGATCCGAACCTCGACCATGAATCGCCGCTGCACGAGCTGTTCGCGGATCAGCTGTCGTCCGCCGATCTCGTGATCGTGAACAAGGCGGACCTCGTCGCCGACGCGCAATTCGCCGACATCGAAGCGGCGATCCGCGACGAGATCCCGCCGCAAGTGAAGATCGTGCGCGCGACGCGCGGCGAACTGGATCTGGCGATGCTGCTCGGTCTCGAATCGGCGTCGGAGGAAACGATTCACCTGCGCCACGACCATCACGGCTCGGCCGACGACGGCGATCACGACCATCATCACGACGATTTCGATTCGGTCGTGGTGTCGGGCGACGCAGGCTCGCGCGATGCGACGATCGCGGCGCTCCGGCATGTGGTCGAGACGCACACGATCTACCGTGCGAAAGGCTTCGCCGCGCTGCCCGATGCGCCGATGCGGCTCGTGATCCAGGGCGTCGGCCGCCGCTTCGACAGCTATTTCGATCGCCGCTGGCAAGACGGCGAACCGCGCGCGAGCCGCTTCGTGCTGATCGGCGAAGATCTCGACGCCGCCGCGTTGCAGCGAGCGTTCGACGCCGCGTGCGCGGCGCAAACGCAGCAGGCGTGACGCACGATGCACCTGCTGCGCACCACGCCGGGCGGCTTCGTCGACGATACGCAGGGCGTCGTGCGGATCGACCAGCAGCCGGCCGACATCGTGATCCTGAGCTCGGCCGACACGACGCTGTCGCTGCTCGCGAGCATCGTGCCGAAGCTGCCGCGAGGGTTCCCGAGCGTGCGGCTCGCGAACGTCACGTTTCTGCGGCAGCCGGCGTCGGTCGACTTCTACGTCGACGACGTGCTGCGTCACGCGAAGACGGTCGTCATCGATCATCTTGGCGGCGAAGCGTACTGGCCGTACGGGATCGAACAGGCGGTGTCGCTCGCGTCGCAACGCAGGCAGCAACTCGCGATGTTCTCGGGCGATCTGCAGGAGGATCCGAACCTCGTCGCGAAGAGCACGGTCGCGCCGCAGTTGTGCCGGCTGTGGTGGCGCTACCTGCGCGAAGGCGGGATGCACAACGCGGAAGCGCTGCTGCGAAGCATCGCGTTCCATACGCTCGGCTTCGGCGACGAACCCGAGCCGCCGCGGCCGCTGCCGGCCGCCGCGCTCTATCACCCGGCGCGCGACCCGGCTAGCGTCGAGGACTGGCGCGCACGCTGGACGCCCGGCGCGCCCGTCGTCGCAATCGTGTTCTATCGCGCGCACTGGCAGGCCGCGAATACGGCCGTGTTCGACGCGCTGGCCGATGCACTCGTGCACGAGGGACTGAATCCGCTGCCGATCGCCGTCACGTCGCTGAAGGACGCGGTGAGCCGAGAAGTCATCGCGCAGCTGTGCGACACGCAGCGCGTCGCGCTCGTGCTGAACACCACGGCGTTCGCGGCCGGAGCGATCGACAGCCCCGAGCCTGACGTGCTCGCGGGCGACGCGCCGGTGCTTCAGGTGATCCTGTCCGGCGGCAATCGCGATGCATGGGTGGCCGACAACCAGGGGCTGCATGCGCGCGACATCGCGATGCATATCGCGCTGCCGGAAGTCGACGGGCGCATCGTCACGCGCGCGGTGAGTTTCAAGGGGCTCGCCTATCGCTGCCCGCACACCGAAGTCGACGTCGTGCGCTATCAGCCGGACGCCGAGCGGATTGCGTTCGTCGCGGCGCTCGCGCGCGGCTGGTGCAGGTTGCGTACGCTCGACAATGCCGACAAGCGGATCGCGCTGATCCTCGCGAACTATCCGCAAAGCGACGGGCGAATCGGCAACGGCGTCGGGCTCGATACGCCGGCGTCCGCGCTGCGCGTGCTCGCGGCGCTGCGCGACGCGGGCTATGCGGTGGCCGATCTGCCGGCCGACGGCGACGCGCTGATCGCGCGGCTCACCGAAGGCGTGACGAACGATCCGGCCGAGCGCGCACTGCGCCCGGCGTTCCAGAGTTTCGCGCTGACCGATTACGTCGCGCATTTCGCGCGGCTGCCGGCTGCCGTGCGCGACGCGCTGAACGCGCGCTGGGGCGCACCCGAAGCGGATCCGACACTGCGGCACGGGCGCTTTCCGATTGCCGGCTGGCGCGCGGGGAACGTGTTCGTCGGCATTCAGCCGTCGCGCTCGCGCGACGACAACGACTATGCGAGCTACCACGATGCGGAGCTGGTGCCCCCGCATGCGTATCTCGCATTCTATTTCTGGCTGCGCGATGCGTTCGGCATCGATGCGGTCATCCATCTCGGCAAGCACGGCAATCTCGAATGGCTGCCGGGCAAGAGCGTCGCGCTGTCGGACGCGTGCTGGCCCGATCTGACGCTCGGGCCGCTGCCGCATCTGTATCCGTTCATCGTCAACGATCCGGGCGAGGGCAGCCAGGCGAAGCGCCGCGCACAGGCGGTAATCGTCGACCACCTGATGCCGCCGCTCACGCGCGCGGAAAACTACGGGCCGCTGCAGGATCTCGAGCGGCAGGTCGACGAATACTATGAAGCATTGATGGTCGATGCGCGGCGCGCGAAGCTGCTGCGCAAGACGATTCTCGCGACGATCGCCGAGCATCGGTTGCACGACGAGCTGAGCGTGTCGCCGCCGCGCGATGCGGGCGACGAGGATGCGCTGCTCACGCGCGTCGACGCATGGCTGTGCGAATTGAAGGAAGCACAGATTCGCGACGGGCTGCACGTGTTCGGCGCATCGCCGGCCGGTCGGCAGCGGCGCGATACGTTGCTCGCGCTCGCACGCTTTCCGGTCGGCGACGGCAAGGACGATCGCGCGGGGCTGATCGGCGCGCTCGCACGCGACCTCGCGCTCGGCGACGCGTTCGATCCGCTCGCGGCAGATTGGGCCGCGCCGTGGACGGGGCCGCGGCCGGCCGTGTTGCAGGCACTCGACGCGTCGCCGTGGCGTCATGCGGGCGATACTCGCGAGCGGCTCGAACTGCTCGCGCAGCAGTGGCTCGATGGCCTGTGCGCGTCGGACGGCGATCGTGCCGGCGGCGTCGCGAGCGGCGCGGCGCCCGAAGGCGAATGGCCGCACACGCTTGCAGTGATCGAACGCGTGCGTACGACGCTGATGCCCGCGCTCGACGCATGCGGCGGCGAGGAGCTGCGCCAGTTGCTGCGCGGGCTCGACGGCCGCTTCGTGCCGCCCGGGCCGAGCGGCTCGCCGTCGCGCGGCCGTCCCGACGTGCTGCCGACGGGCCGCAACTTCTATTCGGTGGACACGCGCGCGGTGCCGACGCAGGCCGCATGGTCGCTCGGGCTGAAATCCGCGCAGCAGCTGATCGAGCGCCATCTGCAGGATCACGGCGACTATCCGCGTGCAATCGGCCTGTCGGTGTGGGGAACGGCGACGATGCGCACTGGCGGCGACGATATCGCGCAGGCGTTCGCGCTGCTCGGCGTGCGGCCGAAGTGGGCGCACGGCAGCCATCGCGTGACCGACTTCGAGATCTTGCCGATCGAGATTTTCGACCGGCCGCGCATCGACGTGACGCTGCGTGTGTCGGGCTTCTTCCGCGACGCGTTCCCTAACCTGATGCACCTGTTCGACGCGGCGGTGCAGGCCGTCGCCGCGCTCGACGAGCCCGAGGAGCTGAACCCGATCCGGGCGCGCATCGAGCGCGAGCGCCTCAAATGGATCGAGCAAGGTCTTGCGCCCGACGAAGCGCGGCGCCGCGCCGGCTGGCGCGTGTTCGGTGCGCGGCCCGGCAGCTACGGCGCAGGCCTGCAGGAGCTGATCGACCAGCGCCGCTGGCAGACCGACGCCGATCTCGCCGGCGCGTACCGCCAATGGGGCGGCTACGCGTACGCGCAGAACAGTGCGGGCGACGCGGCGCCCGACGTGTTCGGCGCGCGGCTCGCGACGATCGACGTCGTCGTGCAGAACCAGGACAGCCGCGAGCACGACATCCTCGACTCGAACGACTATTACCAGTTCCAGGGCGGCATGACGGCGGCCGTGCGCCATCTGTCCGGGCGGCAACCGAGCGTTTATCACGGCGACCATGCGAATCCGGCCGCGCCGAGGATGCGCACGCTGCGCGAGGAAATCGCGCGCGTGATCCGCTCGCGCGTCGTGAATCCGAAATGGCTCGACGGCGTGAAGCGCCACGGCTACAAGGGGGCCGCCGAAATGGCCGCGACCGTCGATTACCTGTACGGCTATGACGCGACCGCGCGCGTGTTGTCGGATCATCAGTACGCGCTCGTTGCCGACGCGTACCTGTTCGACGCCGACACGCGCGCGTTCCTCGAACGCCACAATCCGAACGCGTTGCACGGCATCTGCGAACGCTTCGTCGAAGCGATGCAGCGCGGGTTGTGGCAGCAGCCGGGCGACTATCGCGAGCGGATCGAAGCGGTCTGGCTCGACAGCGAACAACTCCAGGAAGGAAAGCGGCGATGACCGATCCGACAACGCATCGCGCGCGCGCGGTATTTCCGTTCGCGGCGCTCGTCGCACAGCAGCCGCTGCAGCAGGCGCTGCTGCTCGCGGCGATCGACCCGTCGCTCGGCGGCGTGCTCGTCAGCGGGCCGCGCGGCACCGCGAAATCGACCGCCGCGCGCGCACTCGCGGAACTGCTGCCGGAAGGCGAATTCGTCACGCTGCCGCTGTCGGCGAGCGACGAGCAGGTCACCGGTACGCTCGATCTCGCGCATGCGCTCGCCGACAACGGCGTGCGTTTCCGCCCCGGCCTGCTCGCCCGCGCGCATCGCGGCGTGCTGTATGTCGACGAGGTGAACCTGCTCGCAGACGGCCTCGTCGATACGCTGCTCGACGTCGCCGCGAGCGGCGTGAACGTGGTCGAGCGCGACGGCGTGTCGCACGCGCACGACGCGCGCTTCGTGCTGGTCGGCACGATGAATCCCGAGGAAGGCGAGTTGCGCCCGCAACTGCTCGACCGCTTCGGTTTGATGGTCGAACTCGAGAACTGCTTCGACGCCGCACAGCGCGAGCGGATCGTGAAGGCGCGGCTCGCATTCGATCTCGATCCGGATGCGTTCCGCGCGCATCATGCGGCCGCGCAGGCCGAACTGCGCGAGCGGATCGATGCGGCACGCGCGCGGCTCGCGTCGCTGGATTTCGGCGATGCGGTTCATGCACGCGTGAGCGCGCTGTGCATCGGCGCCGCTGTCGACGGGCTGCGCGCGGATCTCGTGATGTTGCGCGCCGCGCGCGCGCTCGCGGCACTCGAGCACGCCGACGCGGTGACGATCGCGCATGTCGAACGCGTGGCCGATGCGGTACTGCGTCATCGGCGCCGTGCGCCCACGCCGCCGTCGTCGGAGGCGTCGCCCGCGTCGCAATCGAACGGCGAACGCGGCCGCGCCAGCGACGGCCGTTCGCCGCCGGAAGCACGCGAGCATTCCGGCGATCGAGCACGCGCGGCACCGGACGGTGCGGCGGCCTCGCAAGGCGACTGGGGTTACCTGCCGCCCGAACCGGCCGGCCTGCGTGACGTGAAAGGCGTGGTGCCGTTGCCGCTAAAAAAACGCTGAGCCATCGAGCCCGCGCCGCCGCGAACGCCGTTCGCGGTCCTCGATGGCAGCCAGGCGCTGCGGCACGTGTGCCGGGTGCGGTGCCCGCAGGTACGGCCATTGCGTGGCCGCCGACGCTCGCCGCGAAGCGCTCGGATCCGCTGCACGCGAGCCATTTGCGCTTTCGCAAACGGGCCGGTGCGCCGCGTGCGCTCCATTGCTTCGTGCTCGACTGTTCGGCGTCGATGCTGTCGCACGAACGGCTCGCGCTCGCGAAAGGCCTGATCGTCGCGTATTTCGATCAGGCTGCGCGTGAGCGCACGGAAACCGCGCTGATCTGTTTCGGCGGCGACGGCGCCGCGCGGCGCTTCGGTCCGGCCGTGCCGCGTTGGTGGAATGCGCGCTGGCTCGAACCGGTCGACGGCGGCGGCGGCACGCCGCTTGCTGACGGCATCGCGGCCGCCGCGCAAATGCTTGCGCGCGACGCAAGACGCACGCCGGCCGCGGGCAAGCAGCGCTGGCTGTGGGTGCTGTCCGATGGCCGCACGCGCGAAACGCCGCCGAAGCCGGTGGATGCCGATCACGTCGTGTTCGTCGACTTCGATGACGCCGCCGTGCGGGTCGGGCAGGGCAGGCGGCTCGCCGACGCATGGGGCGCGCAATGGACGACGGCGGCGGCGCTGTGCGCGGGGCTCGCCGGCTGATCGGCTGATCGAACGCCCGATTGCGCGGAGCGCGCGCCGGCGCTGCGCTATGATCGCCGTTTCTGCCGACTGGAACGCTGCCATGCAAATACTCGTTGATGCCGACGCGTGTCCCGCGGTCATCAAGGACATGCTGTTTCGTGCCGCACGCCGTGCCGAGATCTGCGTGACGCTCGTCGCGAACCAGTTCCTGCGCACGCCTCCGTCGCCGTTCATCAGGGCGGTGCAGGTGCCGGCCGGCTTCGACGTGGCGGATGCGCGGATCGTCGAGCTCGCGGAAGCGGGCGATCTCGTGATCACCGCCGACATCCCGCTGGCCGCCGCCGTGCTCGACAAGGGCGCGCATGCGCTCGATCCGCGCGGCAACTGGTTCAGCCGCGAGAACATTGACGAGCGGCTGTCGACGCGCGCGATGATGGACCAGCTGCGTAGCGCGGGCATCGACACGGGCGGCCCGGCGCCGTTCAGCGCACGCGACGGCAACGCGTTCGCGTCGCAGCTCGACCGGTTTCTCGCCCGCCACGGCAAGCGTTGACGCGCTCGCGGGCCGGCGCGGCGATGCGTCACCGGTTTCGCGTCGAATCGTCTGCTGCGGCAGAATATGGATTCTGCCGCGTCATTGATCGTGCGGTGCGAACGACTCATCGGAGGGCATGAATGTCGCTGACCCAACTTCTCGTTCCAACCTTCACCCAGATGCTGCGCGCGCAATCCGCGTGGCTCGACAAGGCCGTCGCGCATCGGCAGGCCGCGGGCGACGCGTCCGATTCATCCGGCACGCCCGATGCGCTGCTGATGCTCAAGCTCGCGCCCGACATGTATCCGCTCGCCGCGCAGGTGCGGTTCTCGTGCTTTCAGGCGATGGAGCCCGTGCACCGGTTGCGCGGCGAGCCGCTGCCTGATGCGCTGCTCGCGTTGCGGGAGGCCGGCTGGCATGCGGATGCGCAGCCCGGCACGCTGAGCGACGCGCAAGGCATTCTCGCCGGCACGATTGCCTTTCTCGGCGAACTCGCGCCGGACGCGCTCGATGGCGGCGCCGCGTTGCCGATCGCGCTCGAATTGCCGAACGGCATTGCGTTCGACATGACCGGCGAGCAGTATGCGCGCGACTGGGCGTTGCCGCAGTTCTACTTTCACTCGATCGCCGCGTACGCGATCCTGCGCCATCACGGCGTCGAACTCGGCAAGGCCGACTACGTGCCGCACATGCTGGCGTACGTGCGGCCCGGCACGATTCCGCAAGGCTGACACGGTTCGCGCCGCGAAGCGCGCGGACGATGCGCACGTTATTCATCGGCGCGGCAACATGTTGCCGCGCCGATGCCACGCGATCGCGGCACGATCGTGGCCGATAACGAAATGGTGTGACCCGGCCGGCGCGGTGTGCCAGGCCTCGGCGGAATCGCCTTCGGAAATGCGCGCCGGCCGACATCACGCAGCACATTACGGCCGTGGCCTGCGCGTCGGAGATCGTGGTTGCGCTGACGCTCGACGGGGTTATCGGTCGCCGGACCGGCCGAGCGGATTCGTCAGCATTGCGACGCACACGCGGCGCTGCTGGTCGATGCGAAAGCGCGGTTGCTGACGGAGCAGGGGCACGGGCAGCAGGGGCCGTGAAGCGCGGCGGCGGAGGCGGGACGGTCCGCTCGTCCGTATAACGCTCAGCGATACCAGCGCGGCGTATACACCCACTCTCGGCCGCCACCGATCGCGAAACGCCGGGTCGTCGACGAACCGACGATCACCATCGTGCGCATGTCGACCTGATCGCTGCGCAGTGCGCCGAGCGTCGTCGTGGCGAGCGTCGCGCCGGGGCGGCCGATGTCGCGCCCGAGCACGACGACCGTATCGGCCGCGCGATGCGCGCGCACGACGTCGAGCGCACGATCGAGTTGCCATGGCCGTGCACGCGAAATCGGGTTGTAGAACGCCATCACCAGATCGGCCTGCGCGGCATGCCGCAGCCGTGTCTCGATCACGTCCCACGGCTTCAGGTTGTCCGACAGCGAGATCGCGCAAAAATCGTGGCCGAGCGGCGCGCCAGCCTGCGCGGCCGTCGCGAGCGACGCGGATACGCCCGGCTCGATGCGCAGCTCGACCGCCGCCCACTGCGGATCGCGTGCTTCGTCGAGCGCCTCCAGCACGGCCGCGGCCATCGCGAACACGCCGGGGTCGCCCGACGACACGACCGCCACACGCCGGCCCTCGGCAGCGAGCTCGAACGCATGACGCGCACGCTGCATCTCCTCGCGATTGTCGGTGCCGTGCACGCGCTGGTCGGCGCGGAACGGGCCGGCCATCGTCACGTAGGTCGTATAGCCGAGGATGTCGGTGGCGTCCGCGAGCGCGTTGCGCGCGGCGGGCGTGAGCCACGCGACATCGCCCGGGCCGATGCCGAGCACCGTCAGGCGGCCGCGCGCGCGGCCAAGCGTGGCCGGATCGACCGGCTGCACAGCCACCGCGCAGGCAAGACCGCCGGACGTTGCGTGCAGTGTGTGCGCCATGCGCAACGTGCTGCCGAGCAGCGTCGCGGCGTCGCACGCGCCAACGAGATCGTGTCCGGCGTCTGCATCGCGATCGAAATCGGCGAACCGCAGCGGCACGCCGAGCGTCAGCGCGGCCGCTTCAACGTGCGGATCGCCGAGCAACGCGGCCGGTGCGACGAGCGCGGCAAGCGCGAGCCGCGCGAGCCCGTGCGCGTCGAGCAATGCGCCGATACGCTCGGCAAGCGATGATTCGGCGTCGGCCGACACGCTGCTTGCGCCGATGCCGACCACGACGCTGCGCGGATGAATCACGAGCTCGTCGCGCGCGCCGCGCCACGCGTCGGGCGTTACGCGGATCGCGTGCGCGGCCGCGTCGTCACGCGGCAGCGCGACGTCGTCGAGCCACGGCGCCGCGCCGTCGACCCGCGTGGCCGCGCCCGCGAGCAGATCCGACACGAAGCGCTTGCCTTGCTGCAGATCGGCGAGCGCATAGCCATCGGGCGGGTTCAGCACGCATGCGCCGAAGCGCAGCTCGCCGCTCGTCGTGATCGCCGGTGCGACCGCGAGGCACGCGGCGATTTCACGTGCGATCGCGTTCACGCCAGTCAATCCGCCGAGCAGCGGCACGACGGCCGAGCCGTCTTCCGCGACTGCGAGCACCGGCGGCTCGACACCCTTGTCGGCGAGTGCGGGTGCGATGCAGCGGATCACGATCCCTGCCGCGCACAGCGCGACGATCGGCAGCCCGCGCGCATAGAGTTCGCGCAGATGCGCGCCCAGTTCGCCAAACGGCACGTCGGCGTCCACACGCGATGCGAGGCCGTGCACCAGTGCGCCCGGATAGCGCGCCTGGATGCGCCGCGCGGTATCAAGCGCGCTCGCGCCGAGAATCACGATCGCCGGCGGAGTCGTCATCCTTGCCATTTTTCCCCCGGCACGACGAGCAGCGAGAAATACGGCGACGCCATCGGATCGACTTCGTCGAGCGGCACGATGCGCTGGGTCGCCATCGTCGCGCGCTCGACGTACAGCGCGCGCTTCGCGAGCCCGAGCTCGTCGAGCACGCGCCGCACCTTGTCGAAGTTGCGGCCGAGCTTCATCACGACGGCCGCGTCGGCCTGCGCGAGCCGTGCGCGCAATTCGCGCTCGGGCAACACGCCCGACAGCACCGACAGGCTCTGGTTCCGATAGACGAGCGGCTGACCGAGCACGGCGGTGCCGCCGAGCATCGCGCACACGCCGGGAATCACTTCGGTGTCGTAGCGCGATGCGAGGCGGTCGTGCAGGTACATGTACGACCCGTAGAAGAACGGATCGCCTTCGCAGATCACCGCGACGTCGCGCCCCGCATCGAGGTGCGACGCGACGATCTCGGCGGCCGTGTCGTAGAAGTCGGCGATCACCGTCTCGTAGCAGAGCGGCGGCGCCAGCGCCTCGGTCGTCACCGGATAGACGAGCGGCAGTTGCGTCTGCGTATCCGCCAGGTGCGCCTCGACGATCCCGTACGCATTGCCTTTTTTGCCTTTCGCGACGAAATATGCGACGACCGGGGCCGCCTGCAGCACGCGCAGAGCCTTGATCGTCATCAGCTCTGGATCGCCGGGGCCGACGCCGACCCCGAACAGACGTCCGCGCGCGGCTTTCATTCGACCTCCGTCGCGAGGGCGTTGACGGCGGCGGCGGCCATCGCGCTGCCGCCGCGGCGGCCGAGCAGCGCGACGTACGGCACGCCGCGGCTGTCGGCGTCGAGCATCGCCTTCGACTCGGCCGCGCCGATGAAGCCGACCGGGAAGCCGAGGATCAGCGCGGGGCGGGGCGCGCCGGCGTCGATCATGTCGAGCAGATGGAACAGCGCGGTCGGTGCATTGCCGATCACGACGACGCTGCCGGCCAGGTACGGCCGCCACAGTTCGAGCGCCGCGGCCGAGCGCGTGTTGCCGAGTTGCCGGGCGAGGTCGGGCACGTCCGGTTCGCCAAGCGTGCAGATCACGCGATTGCCGGCCGGCAGCCGCGCGCGCGTGATGCCTTCGGCGACCATTTTCGCGTCGCACAGGATCGACGCGCCGGCCGCGAGCGCGGTGCGGCCCGCCGTGCCGGCGCCGGCGGAGAAGCGCAGGTCGTACACGACGTCGACCATCCCGGACGCATGGATGACGCGCACCGCGAGTTTCTCCAGATCGGGCGGAATGCGCGACAGGTCGGCCTCGGCGCGGATCGTCGCGAACGACTGGCGGTAGATTTCCTGCCCGTCGCGAATGTAGTCAAGCATCGGTGGTGTCCTGGCTGTGCCGCGTGCCGGTCAGTCGGGCCGCGGCCTGGTCAATCGTCAGATGGCGCGCGAGCGGGGCGCCGAGGCCCGCGCCGGCGTCGCGCCGGTAAAGGTCGTAGTGCGCGGGCGCGACCGCGACGAGCGTGTGCGTCGCGGGATGCGGCAGCGCGCAGTGGCGCTCGCAGCCGGTCACGTGCACGTCGAGCGGATGGCCGACGCGCGCGGCCAGTGCGAGCGCATCGCGCTTGGTATCGGCGCGCGACTTCGCGCACCCGGCGCTGCCGGTGCAGGCGACCAGCGCCGCCAACGGATCGGACGGCGTGCACACGAGTCCGAGCGCCGCCAGCGCATCGAGCACGGCTGGCGCGCGTTCGCACCGCACGCCGTGCACGAACACGCCTTGCCACGGCGTCATCGTCAGCGTGCCGTCGCCGTCGCTTTCGGCGAGTGCAGCGAGCCGTTCAAGCTGCGTCGCGTCGAGCCGGCCGAGCACGAACTGCGCGCCGACGCTGCAGCGGCCCGCGGTGCGCACCGGACGCGCGCCGAAGCGCAGCGCGGCGTCGGCATGCGGCCGTCGCCAGCCTGCCAATGCGGGATCGGCTCCGAGCGGGAAGGGCGCGTACTGCTGCGCGCGTTCGCGCAATGCCGGTTCGGCGCGGCTCGCGAGCAGCGCGCGCATCCGCGTCACGTCGGCCGGCGCCAGATCGAGGAACGCAAGCAGCAACGCGCGCACGAGCGCAACGGCCTGGTCCGGCGCGACGTCCAGCGCAGCGGGCCGGTCGCCCTGCGCGACCGGCGGGCAGCCGGCCAGGCCCGCGGCCAGTCGCAGCGCGCCGTCGCCGCGGCGCCATGCGGCGAGCCAGATGTCGTGCGGATGGTCGAGCGCGGCGACCGATTCGCCGCCGTCGAGCTGGATCGCGAATTTCGGCGACAGCTCGCCTCGGCGCGGCTCGCGCGCGAGCATGTCGAGCAACGGCGCGGCGACCGCCCGCGTGTCGAGCAGTGCGTGGGGATCGCGCCCCGCGAGCGGGCTGAGCATCAGGTTGCGGACGTCGTCGGTCGCGGCGAGCGCGGCGCGGCTGGCGGCGGCGCCATCGCCGCCCGGACGCGGGCCGAGCCCCGCACCGAGCAACGCGTCGGCCAGCGCATCGGCCGCGCCGTTCCGGATGCCGCGCAGCTGGAGATTCGCGCGATTGGTCGCGTCGATCGCGCCGGAGCCGTACATGCGGGCCGCTTCGGCGATCGCGCGTGCCTGCCGTGCGTCGACGCTGCCGCCGGGCAGCTTGATCCGGCACAGCCCGCCGTCGGCGGCCGCGACGACGCGCACGAGGCCCGGACAGGCCGACGGGCGCACGACAGGCGAGGCAGGATTCGAATCGGGGGCGGATCTCAACGGGATACCGGGGCAGTGTCGCGCCGCGGCCAACGCATCGGTACACCCCGCCCGACGCAGACTGGCACGCACGCACTTTCAGGCCGGCAGGTCTCCTGGCTGACAGGTCGACGCCTGCTCCCGGCCTTCCCGGTGAAACCAGTGGCATGAGGGGGAGTCGGCTCGCTGTCTACAGTTGCGGGGGCAGCCACAGCGGCGCGCGGCGCGCCCTGTGTTCCCTCTTCGGCCCCGAAGGGCACCGGCGAACGAACGGCCGTATCATACCCGATTTCACCGGCGCTCCGCGACCGTCGAACGGGCAGCGCGACCGCGGCGGGGCGCCGCTCGGCCGCGGCGGATCCGCAGATGAAACGCGCGAGGGAACACGGTACCATGCCGACTTTCGCAATGCGGAGCGCCGCGCCGGCTTCACGGCACGGCGGGCGCGCGCGACTCGATGGAAACGGACGATGGGGAACGGTGCATGACGGCGTGGCTGACGGTAGTGGGCATCGGCGACGACGGTTACGCGGGGCTCGGGCGCAGCGCGCGACGTGCGCTGCTCGATGCGACGCGGGTCGTCGGCGCGAGCCGGCACCTCGACATGCTGCCCGCGCGGTTGCGGGCCGAGCGCGAAGCGTGGCCGTCGCCGTTCGACGTGTCCGGCCTGCTCGCGCGCCGCGGCGCGCCCGTGTGCGTGCTCGCGAGCGGCGACCCGATGCTGTTCGGCGTCGGCGCGACGCTCGCTCGCGCGCTTGCGCCGGACGAATGGCGCGTGCTGCCCGCACCGTCGTCGCTGTCGCTGGCGGCCGCGCGGCTCGGCTGGGCGCTGCAGGACGTCGGCGCGGTATCGCTCGTCGGCCGGCCGCTCGCGACGCTCGCGCGGCATCTGCTGCCGGGCCGGCGTCTGTTCGTGCTGAGCGCCGACGGCCGCACGCCGGCGACGGTCGCGGCCGAACTCGCCGCACGCGGTTTCGGCCCGACACGCATCAGCGTGTTCGAACATCTGGGCGGCCCGCTCGAGCGGCGGATCGACGGCCTCGCGCAGGACTGGAACGTCGACGAGACCGCCGCGCTCAATCTCGTCGCGCTCGACTGCGCGGCCGGCCCCGATGCGCCGCGCCGCGCGCTGACGCCCGGCTTGCCCGACGACGCGTACCGCCACGACGGCCAGCTCACCAAACGCGACATGCGCGCACTGACGCTCGGGCGGCTCGCGCCCGCACCCGGCGAACTGCTGTGGGACGTCGGCGCCGGCAGCGGCTCGGTCGGCATCGAATGGATGCGTGCGCATCCATCGTGCCAGGCGATCGCAATCGAATCGCACGCGGAGCGGCAGCGCTTCATCGAGCACAATCGCGACGCGCTGGGCGTGCCGGGCCTGCAACTCGTTGCCGGACGCGCGCCCGATGCGCTCGCGGGCCTCGCCGCGCCCGACGCGATCTTCATCGGCGGCGGCGCGACCGCGGCCGGCGTGCTAGACGCATGCTGGTCGGCGCTGAAACCCGGCGGCAGGCTCGTCGCGAATGCGGTCACGCTGCAGGGCGAGCTCGCACTCGCCGCGTGGCGCGATGCGCACGGCGGCACGCTCACGCGCGTGTCGCTCGCGCATGCCGAGCCGCTCGGCCGCTTCGACACGTGGCGGCAACCGTTGCCCGTCACGCTGTACGACGTGCGCAAGCCCGATTCCACCGCAGCGGACTTCGCGGAATTCGCGTGATGCGCGACGAAAGCCCCGAACAACCGGCGCCGCTGCGCTTCGGCTACACGACCGGCAGCTGCGCAACCGCGACGTCGCTCGCCGCTGCGCGCCTGCTGCTAACGGGGCACGCCGGCGATGCGGTCGAGATCGTGCTGCCGAAAGGGCAGCGCGTGATGATGCGGCTCGAGTTCTGCCGAACCACGGCCGGCGGCGCCGAGGCTGGCACGATCAAGGATGCCGGCGACGATCCGGACGTCACGCACGGCGCGCTGATTTTCGCGCGCGTCGCGCTGGCCGCCGCGCCCGGCGTGCGTTTTCATGCGGGGCCGGGCGTCGGCACCGTCACGCGCGCGGGGCTCACGCTGCCGGTCGGCGAACCCGCGATCAATCCGGTGCCGCGCCAGATGATGACCACGCACCTCGACGCGCTCGCCGCCGAATGCGGCTATGGCGGCGGCTTCGACGTGACGATCGGCGTCGACGGCGGCGAGGCGCTCGCGTTGAAGACGATGAACCCGCGCCTGGGCATCGTCGGCGGATTGTCTATCCTCGGCACGACCGGCATCGTGCGCCCGTTCTCGTGCTCCGCGTATATCGCGTCGATCCACCAGGGCATCGACGTCGCGCGCGCGAACGGCATCGCGCATATCGCCGCGTGCACCGGCAATGCGAGCGAGGATGCGATGCGTGCGCACTACGGCCTGCCCGACATCGCGCTGATCGAAATGGGCGACTTCGCCGGTGCGGTGCTCAAGCACCTGCGCCGGGCGCCGATTGGGCGCGTATCGATGTGCGGCGGCTTCGGCAAGCTGAGCAAGCTCGCGGCCGGGCATCTCGATCTGCACAGCCGGCATTCGAGCATCGACCTGCCGCTGCTCGCGCAGTGGGCCGGAGAAGCTGGCGCGAACGATGCGCTGCAGACAGCGATGCGCGCGGCGAACACCAGCCAGGAAGCGCTGAAGCTCGCGCTCGCGGAAAACGTGCCGCTCGGCGACATCGTGTGCGCACACGCGCTGCGGATCGCGCGCGACATCGTGCCGGCGTCGGTCGCGATCGAGATGTTCGCGATCGACCGGCAGGGCCGTTTCGTCGGACGCGCACGATGAGCGCGCGCATCCTGTTGCTCGGCGGCACCGGCGACGCGCTGAAGGTCGCGCGTGCGCTCGAACCGCACGACGTATATAGCCTCGCGGGCCTCGGCAAGGTGCCCGACGACTTGCGCTGTGGCGTACGCGTCGGCGGATTCGGCGGAGCGGCAGCGCTCGCCGCGTACCTGCGCAGCGCCGGCATCGGCCTCGTGATCGACGCAACGCATCCGTACGCGGCCCGGATCAGCGCGAACGCCGCGGCCGCCTCACGCGACGCGGGCGTGCCGTTGTGGGCGCTGCGCCGTGCGCCGTGGACGCCGCGCCCAGGCGACGACTGGCGAATGGTCGACGACTGGGCCGGCATCGAGGCCGCGCTTGCGCCGTTCCGGCGACCGCTGTTCACGCTCGGGCGCGAACCGCTCGCGCATCTCGACGCGATCCCGCCGCACCAGTTCTGGCTCGTGCGCTGCCTCGATTCGCATCCGGGCAACGCGCGTGCGCAAGTCGTCGCCGCGCGCGGGCCGTTCACGCTCGACGGCGAACGCGCGCTGTTCGCGCTCGCGGGCATCGACGTCGTCGTCAGCAAGAACAGCGGCGGCGCCGCGACCGAGGCCAAGCTCGACGTCGCGCGCGAGCGCAGGCTGCCGGTCGTGATGCTGAAACGGCCGCCGCTGCCCGACGCCGATCGCACATTCGACTCGCCCACCGAGCTGCTCGCTGCGCTCGACCCGGCCGCGCGCGCGTGATGCGACGCGAACGGCCGCCCCCAGAATTCACGGAGAATTTTCGATGACGGTGTATTTCATCGGTGCCGGCCCCGGCGACCCGGAGTTGATCACGGTGAAGGGCCAGCGCCTCGTGCGCACGTGCCCGGTGATCCTGTATGCGGGTTCGCTCGTGCCGCCCGCCGTGCTCGACGGGCATCGGGCGGAGCAGGTCGTCAATACGGCCGAGCTCGACCTCGATGCGATCGTCGCACTGCTCGCCGACGCGCATGCGAAAGGGCAGGACGTCGCGCGCGTGCACTCGGGCGACCCGTCGTTGTATGGCGCGATCGGCGAACAGATCCGCCGGCTCAAGACGCTCGGGATTCCATACGAAATCGTGCCGGGCGTGACGGCCACCGCCGCATGCGCGGCGGCGCTCGGCGTCGAGCTGACGCTGCCCGGCATCGCGCAGACGGTGATTCTCACGCGCTTCGCAGGCAAGACGACGATGCCGGAAGGCGAAGCGCTCGGTTCGCTCGCCGCGCATCGCGCGACGCTCGCGGTCCATCTCGGCGTGCGGCATCTCGCGCGGATCGTCGACGAAGTGCTGCCGCATTACGGGCCCGAGTGCCCGGTCGCGGTGATCTATCGCGCGAGCTGGCCAGATGAGGAACGCGTGACCGGGACGCTCGCCGATATCGTCGACAAGGTGCAGGGCACGCAGATCGAGCGTACCGCGCTGATCCTGATCGGGCGCGTGCTGGATGCGCAAGGATTCGCGGATTCGACGCTGTATGCGAGCGCCGGCTGATCGCGAACGGAACGGACGGAACCGGATGCGAGGCGGGTTGACGTCATCCCCGCGCTGACGCCGGGCCAGTCCCCGCAGCGCATCGCGAGCTGCGCGTCACCCGTTCAGTCAGCAGCGAACGGCCGGCGCGTGTCGGCGGTGCGCTGAAGAAACACCGGCAACGCGTGACGATCTGCGTATGTCCGCGTATGTGTCGCCGGCGACGTCGCGCACGTGTGCCGCGGCGCCTGTCCGACCGGCGGCGCACAGGCGGCGGGCGCCTGACGCAACGCCCGCTGCCTACGCGCGCGCAACGCGCCGCGCGAACGTCGGCGCAAACCCTGCCGCCAGTGCGAACAGTACGACACAGAGGCAGGCCATCGCGATCCAGGCGGGCGACAGATCCGCGAGTTGCTGCCGCACGACGCCCGCCGCGAACGGAAACAGTCCCGCGATCAGATAGCCGACACCCTGGACGAAACCCGTCAGCGATGCCGCATCGGCGGGCGTCGCCGCATGATCGACCGTGACGATCAGCGACAGTGGAAAAAGCGCACCGATGCCGGCTCCGAGCAGCAACGCGGCCGGCAACGCGAGCGCCTGCGGCGCGGCCAACATCACCAGCAATCCAGCGAGAAGCGATGCGATCGCCGCGTGCAACGCGGGCCGACGATCGGGGAAGCGATCGATCGTCGCCGAGATTGCCAGGCCCGCGACGACTTCCGCGAGCGTCACGCCGCCGAGCAGGCTGCCGGCCGCGGTCGCGGACCAGCCAAGCCGCATGTAGTACGGCGGCAACCATGCCAGCACGAGCGTGTACGCGCCGGTCGCGATCCCGAAGAACAGCGCGAGCCGCCATGCGCGCGGCGAGCGTGACGGCCCGCCCTGCGGCACCGGCGCCGATGCCAGCGCCGAACTCGCCGTAGGTGCCGACGCGTCGCCGCCGCGGCCGGCGAACGACCATGCAACCGCCGCAATAGCGGCCGGCAGCGCCCAGCCCGCCAGCGCCACCTGCCAGCCCCAGCGCGCCGCGACCAACGGTGCGACGACGCTCGCGAGCACCGCACCGCCCATGATCGACGTCGAGTACACCCCCATCGCGCCGCCGATCCGCGCCGCGAAATGCGCTTTCACGAAGCCGGGCAGTAACGCCTGCACCATCGCGATGCCGAGGCCCGCGCAGCACGCGCTCGCAAGCAGCAGCCACGCGTGCTGCGCGCCGGCGCGCGACACGCACGCAAGTCCGATCAGCGCGACGCCGACCCACACACCCCCTGCGATGCCCGTCATCCGTTGCAGCCGGCGCGCGCCCAATGCACCGAGTCCCATCAGCAGAATCGGAATGGTAGTCAGCAGGCTTGCCGCGCTGTCGCCAATGCCCGTCGCGCGCTGGATCATGTCGAGCAGCGGGCCGACTGCCGCCAGCGCCGGCCGCAGGTTCAGCCCGACCAGCACAATCGCGGCAAGCCGCCATCCGGGAGAAGTGAAGGAGATCATCTGGAGTGGCCCTCGATATCGATGCACGGCATCCCGTCGGTCGCAGTGCGTTTTCAGGTAAAGTATTTCGACATCAAGATAAATCGCGATTTATCTCGACGTCAAGATAACTACCGGGCCGAGGAGGGTTAATGGATCGAGCCGCACATGCGCTCGCACAATGGCGCGTCGAGCGACCGGATCTGGATGCATCGTCGATGCTGGTGATCGGACGGCTGCAGGAGGCCGCGCTCGTCATCGCGCGCGACGGACTGAATCCGCTGTTCGCGCGCTACGGGATGCAGCCGGGCGAATTCGACGTGCTGGCGACGCTGCGGCGCAGCGGTGCGCCGTTCGCGCTGACGCCGACGTCGCTATACGACGCGCTGATGATGTCGTCGGGCGGCATGACCGCGCGCATCGACCGGTTGCAGAAGGCGGGCTGGGTCGAACGCCGGCCGAATCCGGACGACGGTCGCGGCACGCTGGTCGCGCTGACCGACGCCGGCCGCGCGCTGATCGACGATGCGGTGGTCGCGCACGTCGACAATCAGCGCGCGATGCTGGCTTCGCTGTCGCAAGCCGAACAGGTGCAACTGTCGGCGCTGCTGGAAAAGCTGCTGGCGGGATTGACGGGACCGGCGTCGGCGACGACCGAAAGATGACCGGGCCGCCTGATCACGCCGAACGCAGCGCGCGGCCAGAAGCGGAAAACGCGGAAAACGCGGAAAACGGAAGGAAGCGGCCCGCTGCGCGGTGCAGCGGGCCGCCTGTGGAATGAACGTCGAACGCCCGTGGCCCGCACCGACCGGCCATGCGGCGGGCACGCAGGCAGCGGGCCGCGCCCGCTGCACGAAACAGTCGCGCGTCAGTCGCGTGCCGGGATATTGAGCCCGCGCGCAACGGCCGGACGCGCGACGAACGCGTCGAGCGCTCGCGCGACATGCCGGAACTCGCTGAAGCCGACGAGATCGCCCGCCTCGTAGAAGCCGACGAGGTTGCGCACCCACGGGAAGATCGCGATGTCGGCGATCGTGTACGTATCGCCCATCACCCAGTTGCGGTTCGCGAGATGCGCGTCGAGCACGCCGAGCAGCCGCTTCGATTCGGCGACGTAGCGGTCGCGCGGACGCTTGTCCTCGTAGTCGCGGCCCGCGAATTTATGGAAGAAGCCGACCTGGCCGAACATCGGGCCGATGCCGCCCATCTGGAACATCACCCACTGGATCGTCTCGTAGCGGCCCGCCAGATCCTTCGGGATCAACTGGCCAGTCTTGTCCGCGAGATAGATGAGGATCGCCCCCGATTCGAACAGCGGCAGCGGCCGGCCGTCGGGACCGTTCGGGTCGATGATCGCCGGAATCTTGTTGTTCGGATTCAGCGACAGGAATTCGGGCGACAGTTGGTCGTTCGTGTCGAAGCGCACGAGGTGCGGCTCGTACGGCAGGCCGGTCTCCTCGAGCATGATCGACACCTTGACGCCGTTCGGCGTCGGCAACGAATAAAGCTGGAGACGGTCGGGATGCTGGGCCGGCCATTTTTTCGTGATCGGGAAGGCGGACAGATCGGGCATGAAGGTTCGCTCGTCAATGTGAAGAATCCGCGCTCCGCCGGCTCGCCGCGCGATACTGCCCGCGGCCAGGACGGCAGCGCGGACGGGGCGACCGCGAGGGCAGGCACGCGGGGCGCGCCGAAAACGCCAACTGTAGCCGATCCCCGTGATTGCTGCAGACGGCGGCGATACGTGCCACGGGCCGCGGCCGTGTACGCGTCGTGTCATGGCGCCATGCACGCGTGTGCGGGCGTCGCGGCGCCCGGTGCACCGGTGATGCTGGGCGCGCACTGCGCTGCACGGAGGTGACGACTGCCGGCGCCGCCCGCGTGAACCGATTGCATTGCGGCGCACCCCGATATACGACGTCCTAACACATTACGGGCTGAACGTGCCATGGGATCGCGCGATGTCCAAACCGTCGACAATCGGAAGGTTGTTGTTAGGGAAATTCCCGCCCCGCGCCGCTCGGTTTTTTGTTGACCGACATCGTATAACGCCGTCATGATTTCCTGAAAGAACGGTCCCATCCACCGACCGAAGCGAGGAGACATGAACACAACCACGATCGCGCGCCGCGCCCGCCGGATCGCGCTGGCGCTGGGCCTGACGCTGTCGGCGGCGGCCGTCGCGGCGCCGGTGTCGCTGAACGTCGTCGACGTCGCGGGCAACCTGCAGCTCACGCAGAAGGCCATCGACGCGTTCAAGGAAAAGAACCCGAATCTCGTCGCGAACGTCACTTTCACGAACGCGCCCGCGCCGCAGCTGCCGGGCAAGATCAAGGCGATGCAGGCGGCGGGACGCGCGGACATCGATCTGGTACTGACCGGCACCGACGCGCTGGCCGCCGGCATCGAACAGAACCTGTGGTTGAAGCTGCTGCCCGACAACGCAAGCGCATTTCCCGGCGTGCTCGACAAGTACGCGCCGGGCCCGCGCAAGATGCAGGATCTCGCGCAGGGGTTCGGCCTCGAAGTGACCTACATGCCGGCCGGCCCGCTGCTCGAATACAACCCGGCGAAGGTCAGCGATCCGCCGAAGACGCCCGACCAGCTGCTCGCGTGGTGCAAGGCGCATCCGAACAAGCTCATTTACGCGCGCCCGGCGAACTCCGGCCCCGGACGCACGTTCCTGATGGGGCTGCCATACGTGCTCGGCGACAAGGATCCGCATGATCCGATCAACGGCTGGGACAAGACCTGGGCGTTCCTGAAACAGTTGAACGAATGCGTGCCGTACTACCCGGGCGGCACGTCGGCGGTGATGAAGGAGCTCGGCGAAGGCACGCGCGACATGACCGTCACCGTCACCGGCTGGGACCTGAACCCGCGGGCGCTCGGCATCGTGCCGGCCGACTTCCGGGTCCAGGCGTTCGACAACATGACATGGGTCAACGACGCCCACTACATGGTGATCCCGAAGGGCGTGCCGAAGGACAAGCTCGACGTGCTGTTCAAGCTGATGAATTTCCTGCTCGAACCGGCACAGCAGGCGATGACCTACGACGACGGTTATTTCTACCCGGGCCCGGCAGTGAAGGGCGTGACGCTCGAGATGGCGCCCGCGCACAGCCAGGAAGTGATCAGGAAATTCGGCCGCCCCGAGTACGCGAAACTCCTCGCGGATCGTCCGCACGTGCAACCGCTCAGCGCGCAGGCGATGGTCGCCGCATTCCAGAAGTGGGACCGCGAAATCGGTTCGCAGAAGTCGAAATGACGGATGAACCCGCGGGCGCGCGAGCGCCCGCGCCGACGGAGTTCGCGTAATGAAGCACAGTTTCGAACGGTTGCGGCTCGATGGCGTGTGCCGCAGCTTCACCAACGCGGAGGGCGCGCAGGTCGCCGCACTGAACGGACTCGATCTAGACATCCACCGCGGCGAATTCATCGCGCTGCTCGGCCCGTCGGGCTGCGGCAAGTCGACCGCGCTGAACTGCATCGCCGGGCTGCAGCCGCTCACGAGCGGCGGCATCTGGCTCGACGACACGCGCATCGACGTGCTGCCGCCCGAGCGCCGCGGCTTCGGGATGGTGTTCCAGAACTACGCGCTGTTTCCGCACATGTCGGTGCTCGACAACGTCGGCTTCGGCCTGAAGATGCGCGGCGTGCCGAAGCAGGAGACACGGCGGCGCGCGCAGCAGGCGCTCGAACTCGTGCAGCTCGTCGGCCATGAGGGCAAGTTGCCCGGGCAACTGTCGGGCGGCCAGCAGCAGCGCGTCGCGATCGCGCGTGCGATCGTCATCGAGCCGCCGCTGGTGCTGATGGACGAGCCGCTGTCGAACCTCGACACGAAGCTGCGCATCGAGATGCGCGCGGAGATCCGACGCATCCACACGCAGCTCGAACGCGCGACGATCTACGTCACGCACGATCAGGACGAGGCGCTGTCGATGGCCGACCGGATCGTCGTGATGAAGGAGGGCGTCGTACAGCAGGTCGCGTCGCCGAAGGACGTATATACGCGCCCGCACAACCTGCACGTCGCGCGCTTCATGGGCTATCGCAACGTGCTGCCGTTCACGCTGGAAGGAATGGCCGGCGACTACGTGAACGTCGGTTCGGCCGGTGTGCGTATCGCCGGTGTGCCGATGGCCGGCTTCGACGGCAAGGACGTGCTGGTCGCGCTGCGCCCCGACGACATCGAGCGTGCGGCACCGGGCGCCGACAACGCGTTCGATGCGACCGTCGAGACGGTGAAGTACGGCGGCCGCGACTCGCTGGTTCGTGCGATCGCGCCGTTCGGCGCGATCTGGGCGCGCATGGCTGGCGAATTCTCGCCAGGCGAGCCGCTGCGGTTGCGCGTGGCGCCGGCGCGCACGCTCGTCTATCCGGGAGGCGGGCAATGACCGGCCCGCGCCACCCGGCGGGCGCGGCGGCGCACGGCCCGGAGGCCGCATGAGCACGCTCGCGACCGGCGGCGCGCCGCGCGACGCGAAGGCGTGGCTCGTCACGCCCGCGCTCGCGTTCATCGTCGCGCTGTTCATCTACCCGTTCGCATACGGTCTCGTGCTGTCGTTCCAGCCGATGAACGGCGGCGGCGCGCTAGCGAACTACGTGCAGTTCTTCACCGACACCGCGATGTGGCCGACGGTGCTCGTCACGCTGAAGCTCGCGGTGCCGGCGACGCTGATCAACGTCGGGATCTCGGTGCCCGTCGCGTTCGCGCTGCGCCGCAATTCGCCGTACCAGAAGTTCGTGACGACATTGCTCGTGATTCCGGTCACGCTTGGCACGGTGCTCGTCGCGGACGGGATGCTCACGTACTTCGGCCCGAACGGCTGGTTCCCGCAAGCGCTGCAGGGGCTGCATCTGTACACGGACGAAGTGCGCCTCACGCACAACTACTGGGGCGTGCTGTTGTCACTGATCGTGTCTGGGTTTCCGTTCGCATTCCTGCTGATGCTGTCGTACATCAGCGGCATCGACCCGACGCTCGCGCGCGCCGCGGCCACGCTCGGTGCGAATCCATGGCAGCAGTTCCGGCGGATTTACTTGCCGCTGCTCGTGCCGGGGCTCACGATGGCCGCGTGCCTGTCGTTCGTGCAGTCGTTTTCGGTGTTCCCGTCGGCCGTACTGCTCGGCGCGCCGGCCGGGCCGACGCGCGTGATTTCGATCGCAGCCGCCGAAGCCGCGTTCGAGAGCTACGACTATTCGCTCGCGTCGGCGATCGCGATCGTGATGGGCTTCGTGCAGTTGCTGGTGGTCGCATCGATGCTCGGCGCACGCCGCTTTTTCTATACCGGTCCGGTCACGGGAGGCAAGGGCTGATGGCGACCGACAATCACGCAGCGCCGGCGTGGCCGCCGAAGCACAGCCCGCCCGGCGCCCAGCCCGTCAACGCGATGAAGCCGCAAAAGATGCGCGGCAACTTGGCCGGCCGTGCGTGGAAGGCGCTCGTATGGGGGCTGATGGCGTTTTTCCTGCTGAACGTGATGTTGCTGATTGCGACCGTCGCGGTGAACTCGATCGCGACGCGCTGGTTCGGCACGCCGCTGCCGCAGGGCTTCACGCTGCACTGGTATGCGAAGGCCTGGGAAGACTTCCAGCTTGCGAGCGTGCTGTGGGTGACGGTCGAGGTGGTCGGCGCGGTGGTGCTGCTGTCGGTCGCGCTCGGTGTGCCGGCCGCGTATGCGCTCGCGCGCGTGCAGTTCCGCGGCAAGCGGTTCGCGCTGCTGGTGTTCCTGCTGCCGCTGATGGTGCCGCCCGTTACCTACGGGATTCCGATGGCGACCGTGATGTACAAGGTCGGACTCGCCGGCACGCTGCCGGGCGTGATCCTGGCAAACCTCGTGCCGGCGCTGCCGTTCGTGATCCTCGTGATGACGCCGTTCATCGAGCAGATCGATCCGAATCTCGAGGCCGCCGCGCGCATCTTCGGCGCGAACACGTGGCGCTATTTCCGCTACGTCCTGCTGCCGTTGCTGGTGCCCGGCATGCTCGCTGCGGGGCTGCTCGTGCTCGTGCGCACGATCGGGATGTTCGAGTTAACGTTTTTCACCGCGGGCCCGAGCACGCAGACGCTCGTCGTCGCGCTGTATTACGCGGTCTTCTCGACCGGCGTGCGCGCGCCGCAGTCGATCGACGCGATGGCGATGATCTATATGGCGATCACGCTCGTGTGGGTCGTGATCGCGCTGCAGTTCGTCAGCCCGACGCAACTCGTCAGCCGGGTGAAACAGGAGCGGCAGTAGCCGGCGGTGCAATCGGTTACAAATGGATACCGCGAACCGCGCGTGGACGTTGCAGACTACGCGGCGTATCGGCTTGGCAATGCACGCCCTCGCATCGCCGCATGCCGCCCGACGTTCACCGATTCACGGAATTCCATGAAGCTTCAAACGCTGCTGACGCTCGGCTGTGCCGCCACGCTGCTCGCCGCCTGCAACCTGATCCACGATGGCCCCGGCTCGAGCGACGTCGACGCCGCCGTGCGCCGTGCGCTCGACGCGGAAAACCACGGCGGCCTGAACGCGCTGTTCGGCCAGCCGCTGCCCGTATCGGCCGATGTGATCTCGGCGAAGCCCGACGGCGACTGCCGAAAGGCTCGCGAACGCACGTACACGTGCGACGTCGTGGTCACGTGGCGCAATTCCGACTATGCGCCGTCGCGCGCGAACCTCACGTTCGTGCAGGGCGCCGACGGATCGTGGCAAACGTCCGGCGTCGACGCCGCCATCGCGACCGGTGCCGCGAAGTCGCTGATCGACAAGATCGGCAACGCGTGGCCGGGGAGTGCGGCCCGCGGCGCGTCGACGCCGCAGTAAAGTCGCCGGCGGCATTTTTCGCCGGCTCCGCGCATCCATGCGGATCATCGACGACGATGCGATGACGCGCATGCTGGTGGTGGAAAACGCTGGAGCCCGAAGGCTTTCGCGTCGAGGAAGCGACGGAGCCGGACGAAGGCATCGCCGCGTTCCTGCGGCATCGCCCCGCGGTCGTGCTGCCCGATGTCGCGAAATGCCCGGCGGCGACGGCTTCGACGGTTGCCGCGCGCTGCGTGCGTTGCCGGAGGGGCACCGCGTGCCCATCGTCATGCTCACGGCGGAATGACGACGACGCATCGATCGCCCGTGCGTTCGACGCCGGCGCGACCGATTTCGTGTCGGAGCCGATCCGCTGGAAGCTGCCGGGCTACCGGATCCGCTATCTGCTGCGCGTGTCCGGAATCGGCCTGCTGCAGCGCGCAAAGGCGCTACGCGGACATCGTGAGGATTTTGCTGTCCAGCTGCGGAGAAGGGCAATCGATCGCCGACGCCCGTGGCGACGACCTGGTCCAAAGCTGCTGATCAAGCCATCGGACGTCGCGCTGCTGCACAAGCACATCGTCGAATCGTTCCAGCGATTCGAGCACGACTTGCTACACCACGGGATCGGAGTGGGCGCGGGTCGCTTGGGCTCGCACCGGACTCCGTTCCGGGCGGTCGATGCGCCGGAACCGCGCGAGCGGGCTTGAGGCCGAGCGCAGCGGCGGGGCGGCCGGCGGCGATTTAAGGGCGCGACCACAGGTGATGGCCGGCATGCGAACGGGGTTATAGGGAAAACCCTTATTCCCGGGTATAATGGCGGCCTAGCAGAAAGGTCGAATCATGCCTGAACGTTTCCAATCCCTTGAAAAGTTTGTGTTTTCCCTGGTCGTGATGTCGGCGGTCGCGTGCTCCGCATTCCTTGCGTACGAGCGCCACCCGGAGATCAAGATTGCGTTGCACGAAGGCGAAGCGCTGATGCGCGAAAGCGCCAAGTACTCGGTCATTTGCTCGCCGTCCAAGGTCGATCCTTGCGTCGAGATGTCGGCCTACTGAACTCCGCCTCGCAGGCCACTCACCACTGATTTGCCCCCGCGCGCGGCCTGCGTCCGCGCTCGCGCGGGCCACGCCTCGCGCATCGGTGCGCAGCGCTGCACCGCTCCCGCATCGCCCCAGCTCTGTCTCCCGCGCTTTCCTCCATTCCATCGCGGCTCGCGTCCTGTCCGCAGCGCGTCGGCACGCCGTCATGTCTGCACCCGCTGCGTACCGGCGTGCCGCTGCCCCTCAAATCTTCCGGCGACGACATCGAGCCGCCCGCATTGCGTCGTCAGTCGCCCGCACGACGTGCGGCATCGCGGTAAGCGCCGGATGCGACAGACCGACCGGACCGCGTGAAACCGCCATGCCTTTCCGCCCGGGAAAGGCTGGTTGAGCATCGATCGATTTTCGCGGGCTCCGAACGCCGTCATGATCGCCGTCATCGACAACACGCTTTTTTCATCGGAGACAGCCATGACGAGACCGCTGGACGGCATCCGCGTACTGGAACTCGGCCAGTTGATCGCCGGGCCGTTCGCAGGCCGGATGCTCGCCGAATTCGGCGCGGACGTGATCAAGGTCGAGCCGCCCGGCGTCGGCGACCCGCTGCGCAAATGGCGGCTGATGCACGACGGCACGTCGGTCTGGTGGGCTGTGCAGTCGCGCAACAAGCGCTCGGTCGCGCTCGACCTGCGCACGCCCGAAGGGCAGGACGTCGTGCGGCGCCTCGTCGCCGAAACGGACGTGCTGATCGAGAATTTCCGCCCGGGCACGCTGGAGGGCTGGGGGCTCGGCTGGGACGTGCTGTCCGACATCAACCCCGGCCTGGTGATGCTGCGCGTGTCCGGTTTCGGCCAGACCGGCCCGTATCGCGACCGGCCCGGCTTCGGCGTGATCGCGGAGGCAATGGGCGGCCTGCGGCACCTGAGCGGCGAACCGGGCCGCACGCCGGTGCGCGTCGGCGTGTCGCTCGGCGATTCGCTGTCGGCGCTGCACGGCGTGATCGGCATCCTGCTCGCGCTGCGGCATCGCGATCTGCAGGGCGGCAACGGTCAGGTCGTCGACGTCGCGCTGTACGAATCGGTGTTCAACATGATGGAAAGCCTGCTGCCCGAATACGCGGCGTTCGGCGCGGTGCGCCAGGCGGCCGGCAGCAGCCTGCCCGGCATCGCCCCGAGCAACGCGTACCGGTGTCGGGACGGCCGGTACGCGCTGATCGCGGGCAATGGCGACAGCATCTTCCGGCGCCTGATGGAGGTGATCGGGCGCCCCGATCTCGGCAACGACCCGGCGCTCGCGCACAACGACGGGCGTGTCGCGCAGGTCGCGCGCATCGATGCGGCGATCGGCGAATGGAGCGCGCGGCGCGACCTCGACGACGTACTGGCCGCGCTGAACGACGCGCGCATCCCGTCCGGGCGCATCTACGACGTGGCCGACATCGCGGCCGACCCGCATTACCGCGCGCGCGACATGATCGTCGACGCCGCGCTGCCCGACGGCACGCCCGTGCTCGTGCCGGGCGTCGTGCCGAAGCTCGGCGCGACGCCGGGATCCATCGAGCGTCCGGCACCGGCACTCGGCGCCGATACGGGCGCGGTGCTCGAATCGCTCGGCATCGACGCCGCGACACGCGCCGACTGGCGTGCGCGCGGCGTGATCTGAATTCGCCGAGGCGACGACATGAACCGGCAGACCAAACGGCTCTACATCCACGAAGTCGCGACGCGCGACGGATTCCAGAATGAAGCGGCGTTCGTCGATACCGACGACAAGATCGCGCTCGTCGACGCATTGAGCGCATGCGGCTACGCGAAGATCGAAGTCACATCGTTCACGTCGCCGAACGCGATTCCGGCGCTGCGTGACGCCGAGGCCGTGATGCACGGCATCGTGCGTGCTCCGGCGGTCGTCTATACGGCGCTCGTGCCGAACGTGCGCGGTGCCGAGCGTGCGCTGTCGTGCGGCGTCGATGAAGTCAACCTCGTGATGTCGACGAGCGAGAGCCACAATCGCGCGAACCTGCGGATGACGCGCGAGCAGTCGTTCGCGCAACTGCACGACGTGATCGACGCGGTGCGCGGCACCGGCATCGCGATCAATGTGTCGCTGTCGACCGCGATGGGTTGCCCGATGGAAGGCGACGTGCGCGCGGAAACCGTGCTCGCGTGGATGCAGCGTTTCGCGGATCTCGGCGTGCACGGCTTCACGCTGTGCGATACGACCGGAATGGCGTATCCGTCGCAGGTGCGCGATCTCGCCAGGCGCGCGCGTGAACGCTTCGGCGCGCTTCAACTCACGCTGCACTTTCACAACACGCGCGGGATGGCGCTTGCCAACACGCTTGCCGCGCTCGACGCCGGCATCGATCGCTTCGACGCATCGCTCGGCGGCCTCGGCGGCTGCCCGTACGCGCCGGGCGCGACGGGCAACGCATGCACGGAAGAGCTCGTGCACATGCTCGCGCTCGACGGCTACGACACGGGCGTCGATCTCGCGGCCGTGCTCGCCGCGGCTGCACGGCTGCCCGCGCTGATCGGGCACGACGTGCCGAGCCAGCTTCTGAAGGCCGGGCGCCGATCGGACCTTCATCCGCCGCCGCGCGCGCACGCCGGGGACCGGCCGGCGCAGCGGACTTTTCTCGTGAACAGGAGCGAAGCGCATGGCGCTGATTGACCATCTCGACCACCTCGTGCTGACCTGCGTCGATCCGGAGCGGACAACGCACTTCTATACGAAAGTGCTGCAGATGCAGCTCGAAACCTTCGGCACGGGCCGGATCGCGTTCCGCTTCGGCAATCAGAAAATCAATCTGCACGTGCGCGGCGCGGAGTTCGAGCCGAAGGCGCACGTGCCGGTGCCCGGCGCGCTCGATGTGTGCTTCATCGCGTCCGTGCCGCTCGACGACGTGATCGCGCATCTGCAGCGCGTCGGGTGGCCGATCGTCGACGGGCCCGTCGAGCGCACGGGTGCAACGCAAAAGATCAGGTCCGTGTACGTGCGCGATCCGGACCTGAACCTGATCGAGATCTCCGAGCTGGCCTGAGCCGCGTCGCGCTGCGTGGCTGGCGTCGTGCCGCTTCAACGCGTCGATCGCGTTCGTCCGGCCGCTCCGGCGGCAAGACAGTCCTTCGCCGAAAGCGGACAGACATAAGCGCCGCCCGCCGATTCCCGATAGCACGGCGCGCTCACGCTGCGGATAATGGTGCAACGGCGTCGGTCCGTCCGCCGCCTTCACGGCGGGGCATCATTCACGTCCCGCGCATCCGCCATCCGACCGGGCACTTTCCGCATGACGATCCTCTATCGCGGCATGGACCGCGCGGCGCTCGACGCCGCCTACCTGAACACCAAAGCCATTCCCGACTTCCCGGCCGTGCTCGCGTCCTGTCAGGCGCGCAGTGCGGCGCTCTATGAAGCGACGCGCGGGCAGCGCGACCTGCGTTACGGCGCGCATGCCGCGCAGCGCTTCGACTGGTTGCGGTGCGGCCGGCCCGATGCACCGCTGTTCGTATTCATTCACGGCGGCTACTGGCAGCACTGCGCAAAAGAGGATTTCGCGTACGCTGCCGCCGGACCGCTCGCGCGCGGCTTCGACGTCGTGCTCGCCGAATACACGCTTGCACCGGCCGCATCGATGACCGACATCGTCGGCGAGATCGGCGCGCTGCTCGACTATCTCGCGGCCGATCCCGACGGTATCGGCACCGCTGGCCGCCCGATTCACCTGAGCGGTCATTCGGCGGGCGGCCATCTGACGGCCGTGCATCGCGCGCATCCGGCGGTCGTGTCCGCGCTCGCGATCAGCCCGCTCGTCGACCTCGAGCCGATCGCACTGTGCGTGCTCGGCGACAAGCTTCGGCTCACCGCGCGCGAGATCGCCGCTTACAGCCCGTTGCGCCACATCGGCCGCGGCGCGCCGACCGTCATTGCGGTAGGCGACGCCGAGTTGCCGGAGCTCGTGCGGCATGCGCACGACTACGCGCACGCGTGCGAAGCGGCCGGCGAACGTGTCGCGCGCGCGTGGCTGCCCGGCATGCGGCACTTCACGGTGCTCGACGATCTCGCGACGCCCGACAGCGCGATGCTCGCTGCGTTGCACACGCTCGTACCGTGATGACCGTGCGGCGGCGCGACGACTTGCATCGAGCGGCCGGGCGTATGATCCGCATCAGGCCGCTGCCGCACCGCTCGGTCGCCGCCCGGCCATTCCCAGGACCTTCATCATGGTGAATCCGCTTCATTTCGATCTGCAGTCGCTGCGCGTGTTCGCGCTCGTCGCCGAGCACGGCAGCCTGACCAAAGCGGCCGAGCACGGCCAGCTGACGCTGTCGGCGGTCAGCAAGCGGATCGCCGAACTGGAGAGCGTGACCGGCAGCGCGCTGTTCGTCCGCCATGCGCGCGGCGTCGAGTTGACACCCGCAGGCCGCGCGCTGCTCGACCATGCGGCGAAAGTGGTCGAGCAGGTCAACCGGATGGCGCACGAGATGAGCGATTACGTCGCCGGCGTGCGCGGACACATTCACGTATGGACCAACACGTCGGCGATCGTGCAGTTCCTGCCCGCCGATCTCGCCGCATTCCTCACCGGCAATCCGGGCATCAAGATCAGTCTCGAGGAGCGGCTGAGCCACGAGATCGTCGATGCGCTTGCGTCGGGCAAAGCCGATCTCGGCGTATTCGCGGACAACGTGCCGGCGCCCGGCATCGAACGCCGGCTGTACCGGCGCGACGAACTCGTGCTGCTCGTGCCGCGCGGCCATCGCTTCGCCGCGCGCGCCAGCATCCGCTTCGCGGACACGCTCGATGAAGATTACGTCGGCCTGAGCGACGGCAGCTCGTTGCTCACGAGGATGACCGATGCCGCATTCGCCGCCGAGCGCTCGCTGAAGCTGCGCATCCAGGTATCGAATTTTGACGGCGTGAGCCGAATGATCGAGGCCGGGCTCGGGATCGGCGTGCTGCCGCGCGATGCCGTGACCGGCGAGCGCGCGGCGCGCCTCGGCGTCGTGAAACTCGACGACGCGTGGGCAACGCGCACACTGTGGGTCGGCGTGAAGGCCGGCGCGGCGCTGACCACCGACATCGCGAAGCTGTTCGATTTCATGTCGGCGCGATGAACGTGCCGCATGCGCCGAATGCACGGAATGCATGCGGCGCACGAACGGCCGGGCGCGCGCGTTCGCGGCGCCGTCCCGGACGAAGTTTCACACCGGATTGATATCGTCCTGGCTGCGCCGCGTGGTCAACGGCCCGAACACGCGCAGCGTGACGGCGACGATGCCGAGCGCGACCGAGATCACGCCGAACATCGCACCCGCACCGTGTTCGACGAGCACCGGCAGCAGCACGAACGGCAGCGCACCGCTGACGATGCGCGACAGCGCGTACGTGCTGCCGATCGCTGTCGAGCGCACGCGCGCCGGAAAAATTTCCGCCTGATACACGTGATAAGCGTTGCTGAACACGTTCGACGCGCACGTCGTCAGGAAGCCGAAGCACACGATCAGCAGCGTATTGCCCGAATACGCGAAGCACAGCCCGAACGCGGCGATCGACAGGATCGACGCGATCACCAGCGTGCGACGCTCGATCCGGTTCAGCAGCGGAATCGACAGCAGCGAACCAATCGGATAGCCGATGAACGACAGCGCGATGAACAGCGTGCTGTCCGTCACGTCGAAGCCGCGGCTCTTGACGACCGTGCCCGCGAGCGTACCGAAACCGTAATAGCCGAATCCCTGGAGCAGGTGGAACACCGCGAGCATCAGGTAGCGCACGCCATACGGGCGGCGGCGCAGCAGCGCGAAGCGCTCGCTGACGCCCAGCGGCCGCTGCGGCTCCGTCGATGCGGCGAATTGCTCCGGCACGCGCACGCCGGCACTGTCGGCGAAGCGCCGCGCGGCGGCATGCGCGTCCGCGGTGCGGCCCTGCGCGAACAGCCAGCGCGGGCTTTCCGGCAGCCGGTGCTGGACGAGCAGCACGTACACGGCGCCAAGGCTGCCGGTCGCGAGAATGACGCGCCAGCCGGCCACGCCGGCGACATGCAGCGGATTGAGCCACAGCGCGAGGAAGCCGACGAGCGGCACCGCGACGTAAGAAGTTGTGTACGCCCACGCGGCGAGCCGTCCGCGCTTGTCTTTCGGCAGGATTTCCGACAGGTAGCTGTCGGCAACCGGATAGATCGCGCCGACACCGATGCCCGTCAGGAAGCGGCACGCGACCAGCATGTCGGCGCTCACGGAGAAAGCGCCGATCAGCGAGAACGCGCTGTACCACACGAGCGTCGTGAGGAATGCCTTGCGCCGGCCGATCCGGTCGGCGAGGCTGCCGAGGCACATCGCACCGACGAACATCCCGATGAAGGCCGATGCGAGCAGCAGCTTGAAATCGGCGCTTTGCCGGCTCAGCCCGTATTCGTGCTGCAGCGCGGAGCCGATCGTGCTGACGAGAAAGATCTCGTACATGTCGAAGAACAGCCCGATACCGATCACCCAGACGACGAACCGGTGCAGCGCGCCGACCGGCAGGTCGTCCATGAATTCGCCGAGCGTGACGCCGCCGGCGGCGACGGAGGGCGGCTCGGCTTCGGGCCGCGCCGAAGCCGCTAAGGTTGACGCGGGCCGGCCCGCAGGGCCGCCCATATCGAGGGATTGGCTGTTCATCGTGTCTCCAGATTATCGATTTGCCGTGGCGCGATGCCCGGCCGTTCGCGGCCGCCATCACGAACCCGGTCGCGCGACGCGACGGCCGCGCCCCGCAAGCCCGCGAAACGGCTGCAGGCGAGGGCAGCGCCGCTCGTCCGAAACATGGTGGGCGAATTCGCGCGCCGCGATAATTGCGGATGCTTCAAGCATCCTTTCCCGGGCAGAAAGGCTGCGCCACGCGGGCCGCACGGGCGTCGGACAATGCTCGGCCGATGCGGGAGCCTCGGGCACGGAAAACCCTGAGCGCGATATCGCGCGTGATCGGTGATCGGTGATCGGTGATCGGGGAGAGCGGTGTCGCGCGGTTCGCGGCCAGTCTTGCCGGCCGCCATCAAGGTGGAGCGGGGCAGCGGCGTACCTTGTCGGCAAGCGTGCGCCGGCCGACGTGACGAATTACGCGCCCGTCATTGCGGCGCACAAGGATGGGAATCTCCGGCCGGCGCCGCTCCACGTGAACCGGCGCCGCCCCGCGTATGTTCGTGGCGAACCGTATCCGACGCCACAGCCTGCAATCGCCCGGCCATCTGCGGCGCGATGCCGAGTTGCGCCGCTGCCTGCTCGTGCGGGCCGAGCGTGCGCACATCGATGCCTGCAATCTGCTGGAACAGCACGAGCGCGCCGAGGTAGGCGCCGAGCACGCCCGGATGCAGATAATCGGGCCGCGAGATCGGCGGGTCGCCTTGCGCGTGCATCCCGTACCACAGCAGCGGCGCGCCGGACGGCGCATACGGATCGGGATCGGCGATGCCGGCCGCCCACGCCCGTAGCCAAGCTCGGCCGACCGGCGCGACGGCAACGATCGACGGATCGGATCGGCGTGCACGTTCGAACGCTTCGCGATACGCGGCGGCAATGTCGGCGATACGCTCGAGGTAGCGCGCGCGAAATCCATCGCTGCCCGGCTCGCCGGCAAGCGCTTTCGCGCGATCCGCGCTCGGCCAGGTCTCATACAGGTAGATGCGCGCTTGCGGCGCCGCCGAACGAATGCCGCGCGCGAGCGTCGCGACGCTCGCGCAGAAACCGGCCGGATCGCTGTCGCGGCGGTGCGTGAGCGCGAACGGCAGCGGCTTTGCGCTCAATTCCTGCAACACGACCGCGTCCCACCCTGGCCGGTAGATTACATCCGCCGCAACGCGATCGTGTTTCGCGAGGCTCGTCGCCGACATGGCCTCCAGATGCACGTCGTAATCGAGCCCCGCTTCGACGGCGAAGCGCGCAAAGATGCCCGGAATCCCGCCCCACGGGCCAGGCTCGCGTTCCGCGCGCGCGCCCGTCTGTCCGAAGTTTTCGTCGACGACCTGCGCGGCGTCGCCGCGCGCGCCGCTGCCGGTGTGCATCGCGCCGTACGAACGCACGGGCGCGTAGCGGCCGTGCGTGAGGCTGTCGCCGACGAACAGGATGCGTTGCGGCGCGCGTGCTGCCGGCGCACGCGGCAAATCGGCGGCAGAACCCGCGTTCGGCTGCGCGCCGATCAACAACGCGGCAACCCACGTCAGGCCCCGCCGCGCGACCACGCAATGCAACGGCAGGGTGGCAAGCTTTTCACGAGTCATCGGAGGAATTCCGCAAAGGCGCATGCCCGAAGTATTTCACGACGCGACCGGCTGCCGCCGATCGGTGCGCTGGCGCGCGCCTGCGGTAGACTGCTCGCTGCGTTCCCGCCCCCAACGACACGACCGCTCGCGCCCACTCACACGCCATGGACCGAATCGATGCGATGAAGGTGTTCGTTGCCACGCTGGACGAGGGCAGTCTCGCAGGCGCGAGCCGCCGCCTCGGCCGCTCGCCGGCGGCAGTCAGCCGCGCGATCGCGTTTCTCGAGGAACACACGGGCACGGCGCTGCTGTACCGGACCACCCGGACGATCCGGCTGAGCGAAGCCGGCGAGCGCTACGCTGCCGCATGCCGCCGCATTCTCGCGGATCTCGAAGAAGCCGACATGCTGATCGCCGACGCGCGCTCGGCGCCGCGCGGTTTGCTGACGGTAACCGCACCCGTCGCCGCGGGCGAGGACGTGCTGCGCGCACTGATCGACGAATTCATCGACCGCCATCCGGCCGTGTCGGTCCGCCTCCAACTGCTCGACCGGCCCGTCAGCCTGATCGACGAGGGAATCGACGTCGCGCTGCGGATCGCGCATCTGACCGATTCGACGCTCGTTGCGATCCCGGTGGGCTCGGTGCGGCGCGTCGTCGTTGCGTCGCCACGCTACCTGGCGGCCCACCCGCCGATTGCCGCGCCGGCCGATCTCGCACGGCACCGGATCATTTCGATGACACACTTCGGGCTCGATTCGTGGAGCTTCCCGCCGTCCGGGCACTCGGCGCTGCCGCAGGTGGTCCAGTTCGTGCCGCGCTTCATCGTCAACACCATTCGCGGCGCGCTGGCGTCGGCGCTCGACGGGCACGGCGTCACGCGGCTGTTCTCGTACCACGTCGCCGAGCAGATTCGCGATGGCTCGCTGCAAATCGTGCTGCGCGACAGCGAGCATGCGCCGCTGCCGATCCACCTGGTCACGCCTTACGGACGGCTGTCGGTGCCGAAGGTGCGCACGTTCGTCGATTTTGCCGCGCCGCGATTGCGCGAGCATTTCGCGCGACTGGCAGCGATCACCGACGGGGATTGAACCGCGCCGCGGAAGAATGGCTTCCGCGTTGCATGAATTCTCCCGACTGCCGGTTCAATCTAGACTTCCTTCAAGCGACGGCCGCACGTTCGTCCGTCGAGCGAATGGAGGTCCTCATGCAACAAGCGCTTCTCGACCGGCCGCATGCCCCCGCGTTCAACGTATGGCGCGGCACGGTATCCGGCGCCAGTGCGAGCCTGATCGGTATCGGCCTCGCGCGCTTTGCGTACACGCCGCTGCTGCCCGCGATCGTCGGCGCGCACTGGTTTCCCGCGTCGACGGCCGCCTATCTCGGGGCGGCCAACCTCGGCGGCTATCTGGCCGGCGCGCTTGTCGCCGGCTGGCTCGCGCGCCGCGCCGGCTCCACCGCCGTGCTGCGCGCGATGATGCTGGTCGCGACGCTCGCGTTCGTCGCGTGCGCGGCGCCGTTGTCGTTCCTGTGGTTCTTCGTCTGGCGCTTCGCGTCGGGCGTGTCGGGCGGGGCGCTGATGGTGCTTGCCGCGCCGGCGATCCTCGCGCACGTGCCGCCGGCGCGCCGCGGTTTCGCGAGCGGCGGCATCTTCACCGGGATCGGCCTCGGCATCGCGGCGTCGGGCACGATCGTGCCGGTCCTGCTGCGCCAGGGCCTCACCGCGACCTGGCTCGGGCTCGCAATCGTGTCGCTGCTGTTGACTGTGGTCGCGTGGCGCGGCTGGCCGGCCGACGATGCGCGGCCTGCCGCCACCGAGGCGCCGGCCGTTCACGCGCGCAGCGTGCGTGCCGCGAGCCTGCGCCCGCTGTACGTCGAATACGGGCTCAACGCGATCGGGCTCGTCCCGCACATGATCTTCCTCGTCGACTACGTCGCGCGCGGGCTCGGCAAGGGCGTCGACGCGGGTGCGCAGTACTGGGTGCTGTACGGCCTCGGCGCGATCGTCGGTCCGCTTGCATGCGGGCACCTGGCCGATCGCGCGGGTTTCGGCCGCGCATTGCGGATCGCGTTTGCAATCGAGGCCGTGGCGGTCGTGCTGCCGCTCGTCGGGATGGGGCCGGCGGCGTTGATCGTGTCGAGTGTGGTAGTCGGCGCGTTCACGCCCGGCATCGTGCCGCTCGCGCTTGGCCGCGTGAACGAATTGCTCGCCCATCATCCGTCGGCCGCGACACGCGCGTGGCGCAGCGCGACGACGAGCTTCGCGATCATGCAGGCGCTCGCCGCCTACGGCTTGTCGTATCTGTTCGCAGCGAGCGGCGGCCGTTACGAAGCGCTGTTCGCGGTCGGCGCGGTCGCGTTGTTGGCCGCGCTCGCAGTCGACGTCGTTGCCACGGCGAGGGCGCGATGAGCACGGCAGCCCACCCGCAGGCTACGGTCGTCCCGGCCCGCCCGGCTGACGGCTACGCGGCGCGCAATGCGCGCTACTGGCGACGCAATCTCGCCGTCTGCGTGTTCGGTTCGTTCACGACGCTCATGAGTCTCAGCATGCTGCTGCCATTTCTCCCGCTGTACGTGCGGCAGCTCGGTGTCGGCACGCAGGCGGCGGTGATCCAGTGGTCGGGCATCGCGTTCGGCGCGACGTTTCTCGGCACCGCCGTCACCGCGCCACTGTGGGGCCGGCTCGCGGATCGCTTCGGTCGCAAGCCAATGCTCGTACGTGCGGCCCTCGGAATGGCCGTCGTGATGTCGCTGATCGGCGTTGCACACAATGTGCAGGAACTCGTTGCGCTGCGCCTCGTTGCCGGGCTCGTCGGCGGCTATGCGTCGGCCTCGACCGTGATGGTCGGCACGCAGGCGCCGCGCGAACGCGCGGGCTGGGCGCTCGGCATCCTGTCGACCGGCGCGCTCGCCGGCAATCTCGTCGGGCCGCTTGTCGGCGGGCTGCTGCCGGGCTGGCTCGGCATTCGCGGCACGTTCTTCGCAGGGGGCGCGATGATCGCGGTCGCCGCGCTGCTGACGATCGTCGTCGTGAAGGAGGATTTCGACGCGGGCGCCGATGCGCAGACACGCCGCGTGCACGCAAGCGCGGCGTCCGCGACCCGGCGCACCGATCGCGCGGCAGTCGCGGCGCTTCTGGCGACGGCAATGATGGTGCTGCTCGCGAACATGTCGATCGAGCCGATCATTACGGTCTATATCGGCGGGCTTGAGGTAAGCGGCGATCATCTCGCGCGCGTCGCCGGCGTCGTGATGGCCTGTTCGGCGCTCGGCAGCATGCTGACCGCCGCGCGGCTGGGCGCGCTTGCCGACCGGATCGGCAGTTGGAACGTGATCATCGGCTGCCTGCTGTTGACCGCGCTTGCGATGGTGCCGCAGGCGTTCGTCACGCACTGGTGGCAGCTCGCGGCGCTGCGTGTACTGATGGGGATGACGCTGGCCGGGCTGCTGCCGTCGATCGGCAAACTGGTGCGGCAGTCGGTCGACGAGCGCGCGACGGGCCAGATGCTCGGCTACCTGCAGTCCGCGCAGTTCGGCGGGCAGGTGCTCGGTCCCGTGATCGGCGGGCAAATCGGCGTCGCGCTCGGCCTGCATTCGGTGTTCTTCGCGACGGCTGCGTTGCTGGCCGCGTGCGCGGCGCTCGCCGTGAGGGTGCGCAGCCGCTAGCGCCGATCGGGCGCTGGCCTGCGGGCGACGGTGTGGCGTAGCATGGGCGGCAATGCGTGTGGCGAACCGCTCGCGCGGCGACGCTTGAACCCGTCGCCGCGCGCAACCGACTAGCGCCGTCACCGGCCGGTGTGTTTGCCAGTGCGACCGTGTGACCGTGTGACCGGCTTCGAACGATGCGCTGCCGAACGCGTCGCGCGCCGGACCCGACCCCGCCCTGCGGCCGCCTTGCTGGTCGCAGCATCCCGATCCCGGACGTTGCAGGAGGCAACGACATGAATCGACCGACCGACAACCGGACGCTGTTGCGCACGCTCGGCATCCGCACCCCGATCATCCAGGCGCCGATGGCCGGCGTCAGCACACCGGCGCTCGCAGCTGCCGTGTCGAACGCGGGCGGGCTCGGCTCCCTCGGCGTCGGCGCGACGAATGCCGAAGGCGCGCGCAAGATGATCCGCGACACGCGCGCGCTCACCGACCGGCCGTTCAACATCAACCTGTTCTGCCACCAGCCGGCGCGCGCGGACGCCGCGGTCGAACGTGCGTGGCTCGACTGGCTCGCCCCTGCGTTCCGCGAGCATGGCGCGACGCCGCCCGCGTCGCTGTCGGAGATCTACACGAGCTTCGTCGAAGACGACGCGATGCTTGCGATGCTGATCGATGAAAAGCCGGCCGTCGTCAGCTTTCATTTCGGGTTGCCGTCCGACGAGGCGATCGCGAGGCTCAAGCGCGCGGGCATCACGCTGTTCGCGACCGCGACGCATCCCGACGAAGCGCGGCAGATCGCCGCTGCCGGCATCGATGCAATCGTTGCGCAGGGCATCGAAGCCGGCGGCCACCGCGGCGTATTCGATTCGACGGCGCGCGACGATCGGCTCGGCACCTTCGCGCTGACGCGCCTGCTCGTGCGGGAATGCCCGCTTCCGGTGATCGCGGCCGGCGGCATCATGGACGGCGACGGCATCGCCGCAGCGCTCGCGCTGGGCGCACAGGCCGCGCAGCTCGGCACGGCCTTCGTCGCGTGCCCGGAAACGTCGATCGACGACGGCTACCGCCGCGCGATCCTCGGCGACGCGGCGCACCGCACGACGTTTACGGCCGCGATCTCGGGCCGCGTCGCGCGCGGTATTGCGAACCGGCTGACCGCGCTCGGCGACGATCCGCACGCACCGGCCACGCCGGCCTATCCAATCGCGTATGACGCTGGGAAGGCGCTGCATGCGGCCGCGAAGGCGAAAGGCGAGTTCGGTTATGGGGCCCAATGGGCCGGGCAGGCGGCGCCGCTCGTCCGGTCGCTGCCGGCCGCCGAACTGTTCGCGACGCTCGAGCGCGAGACGCGGGCGGCCATCGCGCGGTTGCAGCACGCGCTGGACTGATTCGGGCCGGCGCCGCAGACATCGCCGGCCAAAGAATTGCAACGCCCGGTATCGGCGCACGGTGCGGATACAGTGTGATACGTGAAGCCGGCGCGCGTCCGCTATAAAGCAGGCATGACCTTCGAGGAGCACGACATGTCTGCTACATGGTTCAACGGATCTTGCCATTGCGGGGCCGTCAAATTTGAAGTGCGAACCGCGCTCACGCCGGCGACCCGCTGCAATTGCAGCATGTGCCGCCGTCGCGGCGCACTGATGAGTCCGATGTTTGCCGCCGCCGACCTGAAGATCGTCGCGGGCGAGGACGCGCTGACGACCTACCGTTTCAACACGCACACGGCCTGTCACTATTTCTGCAGCCGGTGCGGCATCTATCCGTTCCATCAGACCCGCAAGGATCCGGCGTGCTGGCGCGTCAATCTCGGCTGCCTCGACGGCGTCGATCCGTACGCACTCGACGCGTCGGTCGCCGACGGCGCGAGCCTTTCCGTCGTGGAGGATGCATGAAACGCTGGCTGATGATCCTGCTGTTCGCGGCGGGCGGCCTCGCGACCGAAATCGCGCACCCCGTGCAATGCTCGCTGCTGACGGTCAGCCGACAGCGCAACGGCGAGCGCCGCGGCCGGTACCCGTCGTGACTGAGCGCGGGCGGTCATATCGGACGGCGCATCATGTTGATCGGAAACGATAATCATGCTTCCGATAAGATCGCACGCGATATATAATGCGTTCATCTGCGACCGATCCAGGGTCGATGGAGGAATGCTGATGAAACCGACCCAAGCTCAATCGCCGGCCACGCCGAAACTGTCCGAGTTTTTGTGTTTTGCGATCTACTCGACGAACCTCGCGTTCGGCAAGGCGTACAAGCCGATCCTCGAGGAGCTCGGCCTTACGTACACGCAATACATCACGATCATTGCGCTGTGGGAGGAGGGCAGCCAGACGGTCGGCCAGCTCGGCGAAAAGCTGTTCCTCGAATCGAACACGCTGACGCCGATCCTGAAGAAGCTCGAGGCGATGGGGTATCTGGAGCGGCACCGCGATCCGTCGGACGAGCGCCAGGTGCGCGTGAGTCTGACGAAAAGCGGTCGTCGCGTGCGCGAGAAGGGGCTCGACATGAATCTCGTCGAGGCCACCGGGCTCAAGCCCGACGAATTCGCGAAGATGCAGAAGGCGATCGTCACGCTGCGCGGCAACTTGATCGATTCGATTGACGAGTAGCCCGTACACGAAACGCCGATCTCGGGCCGGCGACGCGGTCGTCGGCGGCCGGCCCGCAAATTTGGTCCCGCTCCCGCGCGTTCTTCCTGCGTTTTTCCCGGCTGCTTTCTCCTTTGTTGCCGCCACGAGCACCGCGTAGCGGCGGCGTGGCCGTCACGGTGCGCCGTGCAGCCCGTCTGCGCCGGCATCCTCGCGCCCGGCGCCTGCAGATGCATGTCGCGGCGCAGCACGAAACCGAGTGCGCGATAGGTCGATCGCGGCGTGCTTCGATGTGAGCACGTGCGGTACGGCATTTCGCCGTGCGCCCGGACCGTCGCGATCAGCGCCCGAATCAGTCCTGCCGCGAGCGCCTGACCCGCGAAACGCAGCATCCACGCAAACAGCGCCGATCTCCGTATAGCCGCCGGCTCTCAGCCGCTCGCCGGCCATCGTGACGAGCCGGCCTTGCCGGCGCACGCCGATATGGCCAGCCGCCGGATTCGACCGTGCGCGGGCCGAACGGGCGCGGTTCCGACGTTGCGATCGGTCCAGGCATCTCCGGCACGGTCGCTTCCGTGAGCCGCACATGCTCGAACGCGCGTGCCGGCGCGCCGTCGAGCGCTTGCTGCCAGAGCAGCTGGTGGCGCATCGCCCGCCAGACCACGAAAGAGCGGGGCGGCGCCGCAATCTCGTCCGGCGAGACCGACGCCGCCGGTCCGGATGCGTCAATCGGTTCACGCTACGCGTCGAAAGCGGCCGGGCTGCGGCCGGCCCGGCCCGCAAACGGCGCAAGCGCCGGAGGAAACCGCCGCGCGTGTTCGTCGCCGAGCGCAAAGCGATGCTGCTCGCCGGCGAGCGCATGCAGATCGCGTTGCGAGCGGATGCGCTCCGCCATCTTCGTGCGACGTCGCCGCTTCCCGCATCGTCCGATCGTTGGTTGCACACTATCGGGCAGGCAGGATGGACGCAATCGTCGATACCGATGGCACACAAACAAAAAGCGCACGCGATTACATCGCATGCGCTTTATTTGATGGGCGGCGCCGACGGCTTCGACGCGGCGTTCAATGACCGAAGTAGATCGAGCGCTCGGCCGTGCGCATCGCCACGCGGCTGCCGGACTGCATCGTGCCTTCTGCGTTGCTGCCGTAGCCCGATGCGTCGGCATCGGCGACTGCCGTTCCGTTATCGCGAACGCGCTTCAGCGCGGCCTGCAGATTGTCCGGATAGTTGGGATCGTTCGGGCGATTCGGCAGATAGCCGGCTTGCTGGAGTGCGGCGAGCTCCGCGCGCACCTGCGCGCGCGTCACCGTGCTTTCGCTTGCGAATGCCGGTGCGGCAACAGCGGCGGATGCGGCAACGAGAAGAGCAGCGATCAGTTGGGTTTTCATCATTCACCTCGCAGTAAGGGGGAGCATTCAGGGTTGTGTATTGCACGCCGGCAATCGGCGCCGATCGCGGCGTCGTTCAATGACCGAAGTAAATCGAGCGCTCGGCGATGTGCGTCGCACGACGACTGCCCGATTGTGTGGCGGCTGCCGCGTCGTTGCCGTAACCGGCCGTGGACGTCGCCGTGTCGGTTGCGACGGCGCCCGTCGTGCGAATGCGCGCCAGCGCGGCTTGCAGGTCGTCCGGATAATGCGGATCGTTCGCGCGGCCGGGCACGTATCCGGCTTGCTGGAGCTGGACGAGCTCCGCATGCACTTGCGCACGCGTCACGACGGTTTCAACGGCAAAAGCCGGCGCGGCAACAGCAGCGGACACGGCAACGAGAACGGCGGCGATCAGTTGGGTTTTCATCATTCACCTCGGCTGGATATGGACAGAACATTCGGGAAGGCGGCGCTGGCCGCCGGACGCCGCATTCAGACGATGCGGATCTCGACGTCGATGTTGCCGCGCGTCGCCTTCGAGTACGGGCAGGTCTGATGCGCGGTGTCGACGATGTGCTGCACGACGTCGCGCTCGACGCCCGGCACGCTCACATTCAGGCGAGCCTGCAGGAAGTACGCGTTGCCGCCCATGCCGAGATCGACTTCGGCGTCGACCGCGAGATCGGCCGGAAGCGTGACCTTCGCCGCCCGCGCCGCAAGCTGCATCGCGCCGATGAAGCAGGCCGACCAGCCGGCCGCGAACAGTTGCTCCGGATTCGTGCCGGTGCCGGCACTGCCCGGCGACGACAGCTGGATGTCGAGCCGACCGTCGGAACTGCGCGCCGCGCCGTCGCGACCACCGGAAGTCGTGTGCGTCTTGCCCGTGTACAGCACTTTTTCGATCTTGCTCATCGTTCACTCCGTCATGTAGGAAGGTTTTTCTCAGATGCGATTCGATCGCATGCGATGCAGTTTGGTCGCGACGAGACGCGGCGTCAAGCGCATTCGATTAAATCGCATGCGATATTTTGTATTTCAATGTATCTGGATCGCCCTCAGCCTTGTCCATAAAGGCGCTCACGCGGTCTATCCCTAGTATTCGAAAATCGGGGAAAACCGAAATCCCGGGCGGTGAGAGGGCAGCCGCCGCCGTTACGGCCTCGTAACCGCCGATCGGACGCGGCGGCCATTCGCCATCCTCAGGCCGGGCGGATTTCGGCGATCACGACCAGGATCACGGTCGCATCGGCCGGCAACTGCCGCTGGGAAAACGCCGAACGTGCGTGTCCGGCCCGCTCGCCCAGCGCCGCGGCGAGCAGGTCGGATGCGCCGTCGAGCACGGCCGGCTGACCGTAGAAGCCGTCGGCCGACGCGACGTGGCCCTCGACCCGCACGATGTGATGCAGGCGATCGAACCCGCCGAGATGCTTCCTGATCTGCGCGAGCACGTTCAACGCAGCGAGCTGCGCCGCGTGCCGTCCGTCCTCTATGCTCAGCCGTTCGCCCACGCGGCCCGTATAAGCGAGTTTGCCGTCGACGAGCGGCAGTTGTCCGGAAACGAACAACAGGTTGCCGGCTTCGCTGACGGCCGTATAGCTGCCGAGCGGTTGCGGCGGTTCGGGGAGCGCGAAGCCGAGTTCGGCAAGCGTTTGTTCGATCGTCATGACGTGTTCCTTTTTCGGAAGTTCGATGGACCGGCCGCCGCGCGCCAGCGTCGCTCGCGCGGCCTCCGTCAGTCACTGTAGTGACGCGGCCCAGGCCGGTAAATATCGTTCGCGCAATTGAGTCGACACGCGATGTAACGAATCGCACGCGACATGAAGCGGCGCAAATGCCTGCCCGCGGAGCCATTCGCCGCGCGCACGCGCACACTGGCTTCGCGTTCGGGATTGATGCACACTCGCTGCTTCGGCGGCCCGCGACGAACGCCACCGAGAGGGCAGGAGCCACCCCATGCAAAGAAAATTCGACGACCTGCTGCTCGGCAGCATCGAGCTGTTCTGCCTCGCGGCCGAACTTGGCAGCTTCACGCTGGCGGCAAACGCGGCGAGCGTCACGCCGGCCGCGGTGAGCCGATCGGTCGCGCGACTCGAGGAGCGGCTGGGCGTGCGTCTGTTCGTACGCACGACGCGACAGATCCGCCTGACCGATTCCGGGCGGCGCTACTTCGAACAATGCCGCGACGCGCTGGCGCAACTCGTCGACGCGGAACGCGAAGCGACCGGCCAGCAGGCCACACCGGCCGGCGTGCTGCGCATCAGCATGCCGACACCTTACGGCCACTATCGTGTGCTGCCGCTGCTGCCGGCGTTTCGCGAGCGATATCCGGACGTACGCGTCGAAACGCACCTGAGCAATCGCAACATCGACTTCGCGGAAGAGGGCTTCGACCTCGCGATCCGCGGCCGTGCGCCTGCGGATTCGGGCCTGATCGCGCGCAAGCTCGAAGACGCCGAACTCGTAGTCGTTGCGACGCCCGGCTATCTGAAGCGGGCCGGCGTGCCACGCGCCGTCGACGATCTGCACGCGCACGAATGCATCCAGTTCGAGCTGCCGAGCAGCGGCCGGCCGATCCCTTGGCTGTTCAGCGACGGGGCCGCCGAGATCGACGTCATGACGACCGGCGGCTATGGCACGTCGGGCGACGTCCTCGCCGGCGTCACGCTCGCGCGCAGCGGCGCGGGCCTGTTCCAGACCTATCGATTCATTGTCGAGCGCGATCTGCGGGACGGCGTGCTCACGGAAGTATTGTCCGACCATGGCGGCCGGTCGAGACCGTTCATGCTGCTGTATCCGCATGCGCGCTTTCTGTCGTCGCGCGTGCGCGTGTTCGTCGATTTCCTCATCGAACGGCTGGAGCAGGCGCCGGCGCAGCGCGCGCGCTAGCTCGCACATTCGGGCAAGCCGGCAGCGGCGCAGGGGAAAGGTGAGGGCGGGCGACTCGGGTACCGGCGCCCGCCCATGTTCGCCACGCGTCGTTCAGTGCCCGGCGCTCTGGCCGCCGTCCACGTGCAGGATCTCGCCGGTGACGAACGGCGCCGAATCGAGATACAGGATCGCGCCGACGATGTCGCTCATCTCGCCCATCCGGCCCACCGGATGCAGCGACGCGAGCGTCGCGTGCGTGTCGGGCGCGTGCATCGGCGACTTGATGATGCCGGGCGACACGGCGTTCACACGAATTCCCGCCTTCGCATACTCGATCGCGAGCGACTTCGTCGCCGCATTGAGCCCGCCTTTCGTCAGCGACGCGAGCACCGACGGCACGCTGCTGTTCGCGTGATCGACGAGGCTCGTCGTGATGCTGACCACGTGTCCGCCGCCGGTGCGCTGCATCGCGGCAATGGCCTGCTGCGTGACGTGAAAGAAGCCGTCCAGGTTCACGCGCGTGACGGCCGCATAGTCGTCCGCGGTGTACTGCGTGAATGGTTTCGCGATGAAAATGCCCGCGTTGTTGACGAGCGTGTCGACACGGCCGAAGCGCTGGAGCGCGGTGTCGACCACGCGCCGGGCGACGGCCGGATCGCCGATGTCGCCCGCGACGGTGACGAGATCCGGATCGTCCGACGGTCCGATCGAACGTGACACCGCGACGATCCGATGGCCGTGCGCGCGAAATGCGCTGACCGTTTCCGCGCCGATGCCTTGGGATGCGCCGGTAACGATGATGACTTTGGAAGTGCTCATGACATGCCTCGACAGGTGAATGGTTTTCGGCTTTCAGTGCCGCCCGGATCGATGGATCCGATGGACGAGACTCTAGGCGCGTCGCGCCGGAGTTCGAACACCCACCGTGGACCAACACTCTTGCGTCGCGGGAACAAATCGGGGAAGCGACGGAATGGCGGTGGCGGTACTGCGCTTGTGGAAACTGGATAACGGCGCCGCGCATGAGGTCGGCGAGCGGGTTCGAGGCATGCGCTGAATCGCGCAGAATCGGGCGGTTTATCGTCCCGGAACGCAGGCGCGCCGCGCTGGTTGTCGCGGTCTTGGATCGAGCATTTTCGATGTTTATCAATGTTATCTGGATAACTTTTCTTATCACAATAGACTCGTTCTACATACAAACTCGGAAGTATGAAAACGCGCCGACCTGACATTCCCGCGCAGAACGGACAGGGTCGTGACCGCATGCATGTGCGCTGGCGGCGCGTTCCTTCACGCCGAACGTGGTCAACACCCGCACAATCCAGCCCATACGAGGAGAGACGTCCCGACGGTGCTCGCCCGGATTCGCGCAGATGTCGGCGAGGGGGTACCTGGGACCGGCGCGCCCGTTCCTCGAACCACCAATGGTCGCTGCCGTCGACTCGAATCAGTTCACCGAGGCACCGCCCGGCGCGCTCGTGGCTGATAGATCTTGGGCGGTCGTTGCCGACGCGGAATCCATAACTCGGCCTCCGTCATTGACTTCCTCACCGTCTCCTTGGCCAGCCGAATGCCGTGGCACTCCCAGAGCTTCTCGCACGCCGGCGTCGGCCCGAAATCGGCGTAGCGCTCGCGGATCAATGCCAGCGCCCGCTGCGCCTTTCCAGCCGGCAACTGATGATTGCTCGGGCGCCCACGCTTGCCTGACACCAATCCGGCCACGCCGGCCGCGCGATAGCGCAATACCAGACGCTCAATCTGCCGCACGCTCAACTTCAGCCGTTCGGCCGCCTGCCCAGGCTTGAGCCGACACTCGGCTACAGCCTCGATGACCTTCAGCCGATCCACTTCACGCATCGTCATGGTGATCGTCCCAGTCGCGTTCATCGCCGGCGCTCCCAAGGGTGCAGGCGATCAACCTACAGGCCAAAACACGACATTTTTATTTAGCGGAAAGGGGGTGCGGCGGAATTCTTGGACTGGTTTATGTGGTCAGCCCGAGGCTTGCTCGGTATTCGATCGGACTGCGTGCACCAAGCGAGATCTTGATCCGTTTCTCGTTGTACCAGCGAATGTACGAGTCAACGACCGCAATGAATTGGTCGGTGCTGACGGTCTGCCAGTCTCGAGGGTAAAACAGTTCCGTCTTCAGCCGTCCAAAGAAACCTTCGCACGCCGCGTTATCGGGCGAGCACCCCTTGCGCGACATTGAGCGCGTCAGATTGGCCTTGCGTATCCGAGTAAGCCAACCTGGCCAGCGATAGTGCGCGCCGCGATCTGAATGGACCACAGGCCGGCTGTTGCTACTTCCAATTGCTTCGATGGCGGCATCGAGCATCGTATTTACAAGCTCGGCGTCGGGGCGCGTACCGATCGACCAGCTGATCACCAGTCCATCGAAGCAATCAATGACCGGAGACAGATAGACTTTACCGGCAGGAATCTGGAACTCCGTGATGTCTGTGAGCCATTTTTCATTCGGTGCTGCGGCCCGGAAATCCCGATTGATCAGGTTTTCTGGAGCCGGACCTATTTCCCCGGCATAGGATCCGTATCGACGTCGCCTCGTTGTGGCTGCGCTTAGCTGCTCCTGCTTCATCAACCGCCGAACGACCTTCTCCGAGATGAAGACCTTCTGCCTGCCCAGTGCAGCGCGGACTCGACGATATCCGTAGCAGCGGTGATTCAGCTCAAAGATGTCTGCGATGGCACGGCGTACGCCAGCATACTTGTCGGCAGTTTGTATCCGTGCCCGGTGGTAGAAGTAGGAGCTGCGTGCGAGCCCCAATTGGGCAAAAAGCTCCGATAGCGTGTAGGTCTGTTTCAGGGCATCAACCAGCGCTGTCTTCTCCCGATTCGTCAGGAGTTGCGGGTTGATGCCCAGGCCTTTTTTTAATATTTCGTTGGCCTTCTTCAGGATGTCGTGTTCGATCTGGAGCTTTCGGATGTCTCGTCGGAGTGATTCGACCTGCTGCTCCAGCGTCGCCTTCTCGGAGCTCTGAGGCGAATCGTTGCGGCGTGTCATGGTTGAAACAGCCTCCTGACCGAGTAACCGAGTTCTCCAGTTGTACAACGTTGGGCGGCTCACGCCAATCTTTTTGGCAACTTCGTCTGCGCTTCCTCGTCGAGTGCACAGATCGATGACCGCTGTTTGCCTGAGCTCTGGTGTATGCCGAATACCCGAAGCCTTACCGAGGACGCGTTTCTTTCGCTCAGGATGCAGCTCATCAAGCCATGTGACGAGCGTCCCGCGTCCCGGATACCCCAAGGCCTTCGTCGTTGCTGCCAGACACTGGCCATGGGTCATAAAGTGGTCCGTGGCCGCCTGCTTTTGTTCCACCGAATAGCGCGGCCTCAGGCAGATACGTTTCTTCGGCAAGTCCAGACATCGCTCGTACATCTGATACCAGCGTTCGAGCGATTTCGTTGTTGGATAGCCAAGTTGACGAACGGTCGCGGTAAGGCGCTTTCCAAGCTTCAAGTAGAGCTTGACTGCTCGGATGCGTTCTTCGTATGAGTACATGGACTAGCTCCTGATAGTCCAAGAATTCCGCCGCACCCCCAAACGCGACATCTGAACTTGGGACCTACATCGTGACCGGTGATAACTATGATTATGTCAAATACAAGATTCGATCGAAAACAACTTGGATCTGCGGCCAGCACCTTACCCGACACCGGCCACCGCGCCTGCACCAGCCGCGATTTCACGGCCCGCAACCACAAAATCGCCAGCCGCAATGCTCCGCGACGGCGCCCATAAGACGCCGTCCCATTTACGGCAAACAAACCGCACCAACGCAATCAGGAAACCCACATTCCCTGCATTTTGTGCGAGAAATGCGCACGCTCGGCTGTTTCCATCAGTGACAGGAATTCGTCCTGCGTCATGTGGATCAGCGCTTCGTGGTCGCCGGCCTCGAAATACACTTCCGGCTGTTGGGCGAGCTGTTCCTCGAGGAACGTCTTCATTCCGTACGCCATGCATACCGGCGGCAAAGCGCCCATGTCGCAGTCCTTGAACAGCTCGCGCAGCTCCATTTCCTTTGCGAGCACGAGATGGCGGCCGGTCTTGACCCATAGGTCCGACAGCCGCACTGCATGCGACGTCGGCAGTACGGCGGCGACATAGCCTTCGTCGTCTTCGAGCAGCACGGTTTTCGCCAGGCGGTCGCCGGGAATATGCGCGGCGGCGGCCGTCTCCATGCTGGTATGGCTATACGGGTGATACACGACTTCGTACCGCGATGACTTCTTGCGCAGGCAATCCTGCAGGGTGGCTGACACAGACATGGCGCACCTCGTGTCGACGAATCGAGCGAACCAACCTCGCTCCGGATTCGTTCAGCATAGGTCGCATTTCGACCGATGGAAATACCCTCTCGCAGCGCCAACCAAAGCGGCCCGTTACCCGTCACCAGTCGTTTTTCCGACAACGCGGCAACCGCACTGTCGGCATATGAAGCCCGCGCAGCAATACGCTTGCGAATCCTGTCGTTCCTGTAGACAAAGATTCGAGGCGCTCATTGCGTCTATTGCTGTGCGACAACCCCAACCAATGCAAAGTCGAATTTTTCTTAGACCGTTAGTTGCGTTAAAAGGGGCGCGTAGACGGGAAGATCGCGCGTCGGTTTCAACCGGCCGGCAAGCCAGATCGCCGGGACCACCTCGACCCACGCCCGACAAAACCCGTACCGCGCCCTATACTGAGCCAGATACCAAAGCGACCGCACGCGATCACGCGGCGGCCGATTCGAGGAGCGAGCGACCATGCACTATCAGTTGATCTACGAACTCGTCGACGATTACCTCGCCCGGCGGGAACAATACCGCGCGCAGCACCTCGCGCTCGCCCGCGCGGCGACCGAACGCGGCGAGCTCGTGCTCGCAGGCGCACTGCAGGACCCGGCCGACCAGGCCGTGCTCGTGTTCGAGGGCGATTCGCCGGAAGCCGCCGAATCGTTCGCGCGCGCCGATCCCTACGTTCAGAACGGCCTCGTCAAATCCTGGCGTGTGCGGCCGTGGCGCGTCGTGGTCGGCAAGCATGCACCGGGCTAGGCCTACAGCCACCCTGCCCGCTTGAACCGCCACCACAGCGCGAGGTCGGCCACGGCCATCACCGCGATGCAGCCGTAGAAGCCGTACTTCAGGTGCAACTCGGGCATGTTCGCGAAGTTCATCCCGTAGATGCCCGCGATCATCGTCGGAATCGCGAACAGCGCCGCGAACGAGCCGAGCCGCTTGGTCACCTCGTTCTCGGCAAGCGAGATCATCCCGAGGTTCACCTGGATCGCGGTCACGACCATCTCGCGCCGCCCTTCGATCGTCTTCACGATCCGCTGCAGATGGTCGTACACGTCGCGGAAATAGTGATCCATGCCGCTGCACACCTGCGGGATGCGTCCGCCCGTCAGCTTCGCGAGCGGCTCGATCAGCGGCGCCGTATGCTGATACAGCATCACGAGCCTGCGTTTCAGCGAATACAGATCTTCGATGATCGCGCGCGACGACGCGGGCGTGGCCTTCGTGAAGATGCGGTCCTCGAGTTCCTCAAGCTCGGCGCCGAGCGTCTCCAGAATCGGGAAGTAACGATCGACGACCTGATCCATCAACGCATAAAACACGAACGCGGAGCCTTCCTGCAGCAGATGCGGTTCGCGCTCGCATCGCTTGCGCACCTCGCGGAAATCCTGTTCCGTATGGTTGCGGATCGACAGCACGTAGTTCGGCCCGACGAACAGGTTCAGTTCGCCGACCTTGAATTCGTCGTCGTCATCGAGCTCGACCGTATGCAGCACCGCGAACAGCGAATCGCCGTACTCCTCGATCTTCGGGCGCTGATGGCCCTTGCGGGCATCCTCGAGCGCGAGCTCGTGCAGCCCGAACTCCTCGCCCATCAGGTCGATCTCGTCCGGCGTCGGGTCCTTCAGCGCCACCCACACGAAACACTCGGGCTTCGACACGTAGTCGCTGATGGCATCGATATCGATGTCGGCCAGTTTGCGGCCGTCCTGGTATGCAGCGCAGTTGATCAGCATGTTGTCCGTGAGGTTGCCGTTTCGGCGTCAGTTTACCGGTTTGACGCGCGGTCGGCCCGGCTTGCACGACGGACCGATATTGGTCATGATCGGGCTGCGTGCGCCGCTGCACGCACACGGCATCGCTTCGACAGGCCCACGGCACGGCCGTGCGGCGCAACCATCAGGGAGACAGACCCATGTGGTATTTCTCGTGGATACTCGGCATCGGCGTGGCGCTCGGCTTCGGCATCATCAACGCGATGTGGCTGGAGGCGGAAGTGTTCTCGCGCGGCGACAAGCGCGGTGATGCATCGCGCCAGGGCTCGGGGAGCCGATATTCGTGACACACCTGGTGTTCTTCTGCGGTCATGCCGGCACTGGCAAGACCACGCTCGCGAAGCGGCTGATCGGGCCGCTGATGCGGGCAACCGGCCAAGCCTTCTGCCTGCTCGACAAGGATACGCTTTACGGACGCTACAGCGCCGCCGCGATGGGCGCGCTTGCTGCGGATCCGAACGATCGCGACAGCCCGCTCTACCTGAAGCACCTGCGCGATCCCGAATATCAGGGCCTGCTCGACACGGCCCGCGAAAACCTTGCGCTCGGTATCGGCGTCCTTGTGGTCGGCCCGCTGTCGCGCGAAGTGCGCGACCGGCGCATTCTCGACCGCGCATGGCTGGGGGTCGGGCCGGACGTCGCGTTGACGGTCGTGTGGGTCCATACGTCCGAAGACGTCGCGCATCAGCGGATCGTCGCGCGCGGCAATCCGAACGATGCGTACAAGCTCGCGCACTGGGACGAATACCGTCAGCGCCGCTTCGTGCCGACCGGCCACGAATGCGACGGCATCGTGATGTTCGACAACACCGCACCGTCCGATGCGGACATCGATGCGCTGCTGTACCGCATCGCACCGCCGGCACCGCCCGCGGTGCGAACCGCGATCGTCCCCCCGCTGCCGGCCTGAGCCGGCACCCTGCTTCCACTGACTTCGCCACGCGCGAAAAAAACAACGCCGGAAGCGCTGTAGCGCCCCCGGCGTCGTGCGGCCCTCGTGCCGTCAATCCGTCAGGATCCGTCAGGATCCGTCAGGATCCGTCAGGCGACTTCGTGCACGCGCTCCATCGTGCCGCCTTCGTAAAGCTTGCCGAAGCGGTTCGCGAGAAACGCCTTCAGCGACACCTTTTCCTGCGGGATGAAACCGCTCTGCGGCAGCTTCTTCTCGCGGAACAGATCCAGCACCGCGCACATCGCGCCGGCCGTCGTGATCTGGATCGCGCTCATGTGCATTCCGCACACGTCCTTCGCGAAGATCTTGCGCGTGAACACGTCCTGCACCAGCTGGCCGTCCTTGACGCCCGTCACCGTGACGAACACGAGTACGACGTCCTGCTTCGTCGACGGCACCGCGCGGCGCATGATCGACTTCAGCGTGTCGCGGTCGCTCGACAGACGCAGATCTTCGAGCAGGAACTGCACGAGCTCGCGGTGGCCCGGATAGCGCACCGACTTGTAGTCGAGCGTCTCGACCTTGCCCGACAGCGTCTCGCACAGCGTGCCGAGGCCGCCCGACGTATTGAACGCTTCGTATTCGGTGCCGTCGAGCGAGAAGTGTTCGAGGCCTTCGAGCGGCTGCACCCATTGCTTGCGGCCGTCGCGAATCGCTTCGCACGGTTGGCAGTATTCGTTGATCAGGCCGTCGACGCTCCACGTCAGGTTGTATTTCAACGCGTTGGTCGGATATTCGGGCAGCGCGCCGACACGCATCTTCACGTCGCGCACTTCGCTGAAACCGTTCACGAGCTCATGCGCGGCAATGCCGATGAAACCCGGCGCAAGGCCGCATTGCGGCATGAATGCACGGTCCGAACCGTCGGCAAGTTCGCGGATCGCGTGAGTCGCACGCACGTCTTCGGTCAGGTCGAAGTAATGGACACCGGCCGCCTTGGCCGCTGCGGCAACGTTGACGGCGAGGTAGTACGGCAGCGCGTTGACGAGCGCATCGAAGCCCTTCACGGCTTCGCGGATCGCATTGGCATCGGCGGAATCGACACGTTGCGTCGCGATGCCTTCGCGCGACAGCTTCGCGAGCGCATCCGCATCGCGATCGAACGCGACGACTTCGTAGTCGCCGGTTTCACGCAGCATGTGAGCAATGGTGTGGCCGATCAGACCTGCGCCGACGATGGCGATTTTCATGCGCTTATCTCCTGATGATGGGTTTGGTGTTGGTGTACGGCGTCGAGCCATGAACACAGTTTACGGACGCTCAAAATCAGTTCCAAGACGAAGAATGATGCGAAACGACCTTAGAAATCGACGAAATGACCACGCATTTCGTCGATACGACCAAACCATCTAAAAATCGCGTATATGGAGTATCGAAAACGGGCTGCGGCGGGCGCGCACGGGAAGGCACAAAGAAACGGGAAAGCGGCACCGGCGCATGCGAAGGACTCGGGCGCACGCATGCGACAAGAATGCCCCGCAACGACGCACGCGCCGCTGCTGTACGAAGCAACGCTACGCGGGTGCGCAAGCGTCGACGGAATACGAAGGAAGAACAAGCAGACGCGGCGAATCGAACCGCGCCGCGACATCACGACATCACGCGCGCCGCCGGCGCCGCGTCATCCGCCGATCGTGCCGCGATCGATCTTGCGCGACAGGATGATCGACGTCGTCGTGCGCTCGACGCCTTCGAGCGTGCCGATCTGGTCGAGCAGGTCGTTGAGCCGTTCCGGCGAATCGGCGCGCAACCACGCGACATAGTCGTATTCGCCGCTCACCGCGCATAGCAGCTGCACTTCGGGCATCCGGTCGAGCTTTCTCAGCACGTCCTTGCCGAACTTCGGCGTGAGAATGATGCCGACGTATGCGTAGATGCTCGCATCGAGTACATCCTGGCCGAGCCGCACGCTGTAGCCGGCAATCACGTTCGTGCGCTCGAGCCGCGCGATGCGCGCGACGACCGTCGTGCGCGCGACGTCGAGCTGCCGCGCGAGATCGGCGACGCTTGCGCGCGCATCGGCTTGCAGCAGTGCGACGAGTTGCCGGTCGAGGTCGTCGAGTTGATCGAGGCGAGGTGGGCGCATGAGGCTGGGCCGGCGTATAGCGCGCCGGCGAAATGGAACGTGACGCGATGATAGCGCCGAACGCCGGTGCGCCCCAACCGCATCGCGCGCCGTGACGGGCTGCGCATGCGCGCCGCCCTCCTCTTGCGCGTGCAATATCCGGCGTTCGGCCGACTGCCCGCTGCGTTACCGCTTCGATTTCGATTCGTATCGGATGTAAGCAAGTGTCGCTTTCGCTGCCGCGCCGCATCCGACGTGCTACTAATAACGGCGACGCGAGATGCGCGCCCGTGGCAGTCGCCGCCGCGCCCGCTCGCACGCCCCGTTACTATCTTCACGCCTCGATAATCGGGGCTATGGCCAGCCAGGCCCGGCATGGTTCTCGCCCCCAGTCGCAGTCATGATCCGGGGGGTGTTGTCACCGGGCCTGGTGGGTGGCTGGTGATCGCTGATAGGGGTTTGGCCGGGATATCCCGACGCCGTCCGTAACGTGGATGCCGAGACTTGCCACCGTTGTTGCAGGCCAATCCGTTCACTCTGCATAAACTTCGATGCAAGACACTCAACAACGTGACGCCGTCGATGTCTTTGTCGGCGTCGATGTCGGTAAGGGCCACCATCACGCCGTGGCACTCGATCGGAACGGTAAGCGCCTGTACAACAAGGCGCTACCCAACGACGAGGCCAAGCTGCGCGCCCTCATCGCCGAACTCAAGACTCACGGTCGACTGCTGTTCGTCGTCGATCAGCCTTCCACCATCGGCGCGCTTCCTGTAGCCGTCGCCCGCGCTGAAGGCGTACTCGTCGCCTATCTGCCCGGACTGGCCATGCGCCGCATCGCTGATTTGCACGCCGGCGAAGCCAAGACCGATGCCCGCGACGCCGCGATCATCGCCGAAGCCGCTCGATCGATGCCGCATACGCTGCGCTCGCTTCGACTGGCCGACGAGCAACTCGCCGAACTCACCATGCTCTGCGGCTTCGATGACGACCTCGCCGCTCAGGTCACGCAAACCAGCAACCGCATTCGCGGCCTGCTTACCCAGATCCATCCGGCGCTCGAGCGTGTTCTCGGACCGCGCCTTGACCATCCAGCGGTACTCGATCTGCTTGAGCGCTATCCGTCGCCCGCCGCGCTTGCCGGCACCGGCGAGAAGACGCTCGCCAATCGCCTGACCAAGCTCGCTCCGCGCATGGGCAAAGGCCTAGCGGCCGAAATCGTTCAGGCACTGAGCGAACAAGCCGTGACCGTGCCCGGCACGCAAGCCGCCACCATCGTCATGCCCCGTTTAGCCCAGCAGCTTGCAGCCTTGCGTCAGCAGCGCGACGAGGTCGCTGTCGAAGTGGAACGACTGGTGCTTGCTCACCCTCTTTGGCCGGTCCTGACCAGCATGCCGGGAGTCGGCGTCAGGACCGCCGCCAGACTCCTGACCGAGGTCGCCCATAAGGCGTTCGCTTCGGCTGCGCATCTGGCGGCCTACGCCGGCCTCGCGCCGGTTACCCGACGCTCAGGTTCATCGATACGCGGTGAACATCCATCCAGACGCGGCAACAAGGTGCTCAAGCGCGCCTTGTTCCTATCCGCCTTCGCGGCCTTGCGGGACCCAGTCTCACGGGCCTATTACTCGCGCAAGATCCAGCAAGGCAAGCGTCATAACCAAGCGCTCATCGCGCTCGCGCGGCGACGCTGCGACGTTCTGTTCGCCATGCTGCGCGACGGCACCATTTACCAACCCAAGTCAGCCCCTAACGCTTGACGAAACACATAGGGGCACCCCCCCGGAGAGCCCATCATGAAGAAAATCTCGCTCACCCTTGCGATGCTCGCCGTGACAGCCGGCGCGTTCGCGCAGACCCAGCCGCAAACTCCGCCGCCGGCGCAGGCTGCGCCCGCCGCATCGGCACCGAGCGCCGAACAACGCGCCGCGCGCCACGAAGCGCGCATCGAGCAACGCATCAAGTACCTGCACGACCAGTTGAAGATCACGCCGGCGCAGGAACCTCAGTGGAAGACGTTCGCCGACACGATGCGCGCGAACGGCGACACGATGGGTCGCCTGTATCGCGAGCGGATGGAAAGCCGCAACGTGTCCGCAGTCGACGACATGAAGCAGTACGCGGAACTCGCGCAAGCGAATGCGGACGGCGCGAAGAAGCTCGCCGACGCGTTCGCGCCGCTCTACGACAGCTTCCCTGCCGACCAGAAGGCGCTGGCCGACACGACGTTCCGCAGCTGGCTGCACCACGGCGGCGAACGCCGCGGCAAGGGCAAAGCCGGAAAGGATGGCAAGGCAGCAGCCGCGCCGGCCGCGAGCGCACCCGCGCAACCCTGACCTCCGCCCCGCCGGCGCCGCGCTGCCCGCACGGGCAAAACCGGCGCCGCGCATCCGGCGGGAATTCGGCGCGTCACACGGCGCGCCGAATTCGGGATAAGCTCCCGGCTTTTCCCGCACATCCCCCGCCATGCTCGAACTCAAGCACCTCGATCTGCGTACCGATCCGCAGGCCCGTCGCGTCGTGAAGGACGAAACCGTCACGGTCGCATTCGCGGATGCCGACGGCGAACTGATGAGCCTGGAAGGCCCGAACCGCTATGTCGCGGGCGACGCACTGATCACCGGGTCGACCGGCGACCGCTGGGTCGTGTCGCGCGCACGCTTCGACGCGAAGTACGTGCCCGCCGATCCGGCGCTCGCGCACGGCACGGCAGGCGCGTACCGGAACCGGCCGGCCGTCGTGCTCGCTCGCCGGATGGACGAGCCGTTCACGATCGCGCGCTCGGAAAACGGCGACACGCTGCGCGGCGTCGCCGGCGACTGGGTCATGCAATATGCGCCCGGCGACTATGGCGTCGTACAGGCGCAGCGCTTCGCGCAGGTTTATCGCGACGCTTAACACACGGCGCGCCGGCAACAGCGCTCATGCAAAGTCTTCGTCGAGTTCGAGTTCCGCATCGCGCTCGACGGCCTCGCCCGCCGCGTGCCGCTCCTCGAGCGAGCCGAGCATTGCTTCGGTGTATGCATGCAGCACCGCATGACTGCGCGCGCGCTGCATCGGCCGCAGCGCCAGATAGCGCGCCAGCGCGGCCGGCACGATCCGGATGTCGAGCGTCATCCGCTTCGGCGTCGAACCGAACCGCATCGCAAGCCATTTCACGGACAGGAACCGTCCGCGCTCGTCGCTGCTTTCGGTGAAGCGCGTCTGCTCCGGAAAGAGGTCGCAGATCACGCGCGCGAGCGCATCGAACTCCACGCTCTGGCATTCGATCAGATAATCGTCCATTCCGTCTCTCCGTCAGGCCGCCGCACGCTGCGGCCGGCACGCCTTCACCAGCACGGCGGCAAGGACCGCGGCCAGCACGAAATACACCGCCTCGAGCGCGCCTGCCGGCAGCACGCGCACCTGATACAGCAGCGCCGGCGCGACCGCGAGCGCATGCAGCACGATCGCGAGCGGCAGCACGCCCGCGCGGCCGGCGCGCACGCCGCGCCAGACGAGCACCGACAGCGCCAGCTGCACGGCGAATGACGCGCAACGCTCGATCAGCAGCAACAGCATCGACTGCGCCGACAGCGTCGCGAGCATCACGTGCAAGCGCACGACGGTGTCGCCCGGCAGGTCCGCGAGCTGCGCGTCGAGCTGCCCGCGGCTCGCGATCCACGCGAGATACGACCACTGGCCCCACACGAGCACGCCAACGAACCACGCTTCGGCGCCCGCATGACCGAGCCCGTAACCGATGCCGCGGCTGTCGCCGGCCGGTGCGCCGTAACGACGCTTCAGGAAGCGCATCCCGAGATAGCGGCCGAGTTCCTCGAACACGGCGGTCGCGAGCGCGCTGTATGCGACAAACGCGAGCGGCCGCGTGAGCCAGCCGCCGGCGGGCGTCTGGCTCAGTACGAGGCCATGGAATGCGCGTTCGACGATCATCGCGAACAGCGTGAAGACGGCGACGCCGACGATCGTGTCGCGGCGGTCGAGTGCAAGCGGCTTGCGCAGGGTACGGAAGAGAACGAACGGCAGTAGCGCGATGATCAGCGTGGCGGCGATCAGCACCGCCAGCGTGACGGGGGCGACAGTCATGTATTTCCTTGGTTCGAAGCAGCGCACCCGACGCGCTGCGTGCCCCGAATGATACTCAGCTTGCGGTCGACGCGCGCGCGATCAGCTCGCCCGGCAGCATCGCGACGCGCACGTCGCCGGCCGCGCCGTCGATGCGCTCGTGCACGAATTCGACGGCCTTGTAGCCGATTTCGTAGGTCGGCTGGCGGATCGTCGTGATCCCGATCAGCTCGGCCCACTCCGGATCGTCGATCGACAGCAGCGCGGCCTTGTCCTGCCACGCGGCGCCGAACCGCGCGCGCAGGTGACGCGCGATCGCGAGCGCGACCGGCGCATTCGCGGCGAACAGCGCCGCGCGCACGCCGCGCCGCAGCGCGTCGTCGACGCGCACGTCGAGATCGGCCAGTGCGGCGGCCGCCGCCGCAGGTTCGTCGAGGTCCAGCACGATCGTCGGCGGCACCGGCAGGCCCCGCGCGGCGAGCGCCGCACGGAACGCGACTTCGCGCAGGCGCCGCGAACTGACGCGCTCGAATGGCTGCACGACGAAATGGATTGCATCGAATCCGCGCGCGACGAGATGCGCGAGCGCCGTCTCGATCGCGTCGGTGTTGTCGAGCCCGATCAGGTCGGCCTCGAAGCCCTCGACCGTGCGGTCGACAAGCACGGCCGGGATGCCCGCGCCGCGCAGCGGGCGCAGCACGTCTTCGTCGGCGCCGAGCGCGTTGACGATCAGCCCTTCGACGCGGTACGTCGTGAGCAGCTGCAGGAAGCGCCGCTCCATCTCGACCTCGTTCGCCGCGTGGCAGATGAGCGGCATGTAGCCGAGCGCGTGGCACGCGGCCTCGACGCCCTGCAGCACTTCGACGGTATACGGGTTGGTGAGGTCGGCCGCGAGCATGCCGAGCAGCCGGTTGCGGCCGCGCTTCAGCCCTCGCGCCATCTGGTTCGGCCGGTAGTTCAGGCGCGCGATCGCCGCCTCGATCCGCTGGCGCAGATCGGCGGACAGCACGTGCGTCTCGCCGTTCAGATAGCGCGAAACGCTGGTCTTGCCCGTGCCGGCTTCGCGTGCGACGTCGCTGATCGTCGCCGGACGCTGCGTGGAAGGTTGCGAATCGCTCAAGTGGTGCCTCGCGACGTACGATCCGCGCCGCTTTGCGCGCGGACGGACCATTGTTGTTGGATACGAAAACCACCCGGCGGACGCCGCCGGCCCCATGCTTCGCAGCCGACCCGCGCCGGCGCGTTCGCGCCCGTCCCGGCCGCCTGAGACCGCCCGAGACCGCCCGGCGCCAGCGCCGGCATCGATGCCCGTGGCCGCCGGCCGCAAGGCCGATTCGTCGATGCGACGAGCGGGCGATCATAACGCAGCCAGCGCTCCCGCACCAAGATCGTCGACTCTAACCGCACCGGCGAACCGGCGCCGCCGTCAGTCGCCGTTCATGCGTGCACGAGCGCGTCCGGATTGACCACGTTCGTGCGCAGCGTGCCGGCGAGCGCGCCGACCAGGTTTTCCGCGGCGCAGCGCGCCATCGCGTGGCGCGTCTCGTGCGTTGCCGAGCCGATATGCGGCAACGCGACGACGTTGCTCATCCGCAGCAGCGGCGAATCGGCTGCGAGCGGCTCCTTTTCGAACACGTCGAGGCCCGCGCCGCGGATCGTACCGGCGCGCAGCGCCTCGATCAGCGCGGCCTCGTCGACCACCGGCCCGCGCGACGCATTGATCAGGATCGCGCCGCGCTTCATTTTCGCGAGTTCGGCCGCGCCGATCAGATGATGCGTTTGCGGCGACAGCGGCACTTGCAGGCACACGAAATCCGACTGCGCGAGCAGTTCGTCGAGCGTGACGCGGCGCGCGCCGTACTGCGTTTCGGCTTCGGCATGCGCCGAACGGTTCGCGTACAGCACCCGCATCCGGAACCCGAGCGCGGCGCGACGCGCGACCGCGCCGCCGATCCGCCCGAGCCCGACGATGCCGAGCGTCTTGCCCTGCACGTCGGTACCGTAAAGATCGGGGCCGATGCTGCGATGCCAGTGCCCCGCCTTCACCCACTCCGCCAGCTCGACCACGCGCCGCGCGGACGCGAGGATCAGCGAAAACACGGTGTCGGCCGTCGATTCGGTCAGCACGTCGGGCGTGTGTGCGAGCACGATGCCGCGCCGCGTGAGATCCGCGACGTCGAAGTTGTCGTAGCCGACCGAGATCGTCGACCAGGCCTTCAGCCGCGGCGCGCGATCGAGCATCTGCGGCGTGACCTTCAGGCTCGCGCCGATCGCGCCGTCGGCGTCGCCGAGCGCATCGGCGAGCGCGTCGGCGCCGTCGGCCTGCACGACTTCCGCGTGCTCGCGCAGATACGCGAGGACGTCATCGGGCAGCGGCTTGTACGCGACGATACGGAGCTTCATCGTTTTCATTTTCCTTGCAACGGCGTCGCGAGCGCGTGTGCATCGCGGGCCTGGGGTTTGACGGACAGCGTGAGGATCACCGCGGCCACCAGCGCGGCGCTCATGAACGCATAGGACGCCAGCGGCGAACCGGTCGCCCCGTTCAGGTAGCCGACGAAATACGAGCCGACGAACGAGCCGAGCGCGCCCATGCTGTTGATCAGCGCCATCGCGCCGCCGGCGACGTTCTTCGGCAGCAGTTCCGGCACGATCGCGAAGAACGGGCCGTACGGTGCGTACATCGCGGCGCCCGCGACGACCAGCAGCGCGTACGAGATCCAGAAATGCGACGAGCCGAGCGCGTACGAGGCGGCGAACGCGGCCGCGCCGACCAGCAGGAACGGCCACACGAAGCCGCGACGCGAGCCGACCTTGTCGGACGCCCACGACGCGGCCAGCATCGCGATCGTCGCCGCGAGGTACGGCAATGCGGACAGCCAGCCGGTCGCGACCATCCCGAGCTCGGAACCGTTCTTGACGATGGACGGCAGCCACAGCACGAAGCCGTACACGCCGATGCTCCAGCAGAAGTACTGCGCGCACAGCTTGATCACGGCCGGCGACCGGAACGCCTCCGCGTAGTTGCGCACCGGCTTGATCGCCGCCTGTTCGGCCGCGAGCGCGGCGTCGAGATCGCGCTTTTCCTGTGCGGTGAGCCACGGCGAGTCGGCCGGCTTGTCCTGCACGAGGAACCACCAGCACACGGCCCAGATGACGGCCGGCACGCCTTCGGCGACGAACATGTGGCGCCAGCCGAATTCGTGCACGAGATAGCCCGACACGATCGACATCCACAGCACGGTCACCGGGTTGCCGAGAATCAGGAATGTGTTCGCGCGCGAGCGCTCGTTCTTCGTGAACCAGTTGCTGATGTAGATCAGCATCGCCGGCATCACGGCCGCCTCGACCACGCCGAGCACGAAGCGGATCGCCATCAGCGACGGGATATTGGTGACCACGCCGGTGAGCGCCGCGCACGCGCCCCACAGCACGAGGCTCGCGAACACGAGCTTCTTCACGCTGCGGCGTTCCGCATAGATCGCGCCCGGAATCTGGAAGAAGAAATAGCCGAGGAAAAACAGCGCGCCGATCAGCGACGACAGACCCTTGCTGATACCGAGATCCTGATTGATGCCGGCCGCTGCCGCGAACCCGTAGTTCGCGCGGTCGAGGTAAGCGAGGCTGTAGGTAATGAAGACGATCGGCATGATCGTCCACCAGCGTCGGGCTGCGAGATTGGCTGCCATCTGAATGTCTCCTTGGGTGATCGGAGTGGGCGGGTCGAACGCCCGGCTCCGCTCCCGTCCTTTGGGAATCGGCCGGCGTCGGCGCAATGGCGCCGAATCCGGCCTCATGCAAACTCGTGCACGAAGCACGCAATAGTCCGCGGATTGTGCCGTGTCCGGCATCTCATTGCGCGGAGACGGTTTCCTCTAAGCGATCGGCGCGATTGCTGACGTTTTCGAGCCGATCGAGCGCCGCCCGGGTCGGCAAGCCTTCCGAATCGCCGATCACCTGGATCGCGAGCGCGCCGATGCGGTTGCCGCGCGCGACCGCCTGCTCGATCGGCTTGCCTTCCAGCAGCGCGCTGACCACGCCGACCGCGAAGCCGTCGCCGGCGCCGACCGTGTCGACCACGTTCGCGACGCGCTCGCCGGCCACCGTGCCCTCGCAGCCGTCTGCCGTGCGGAAGTACGCGCCTTCGGCGCCCAGCTTGATCACGACCCCGCGCGCACCCTGGGCCAGGTAGAAGCCGGCGATGTCGGCAGGCGTGTCGTGCCCGGTCAATTGCCGCCCTTCGGCCAGACCCGGCAGCACCCAGTCGGCGAAAGTCGCGAGCGCGTTCAGCGTCTTCGCCATCGCGTCGGCGGACGGCCAGAGCGTCGGGCGCAGGTTCGGATCGAACGAGATCGTCTTGCCGGCCGCGCGCATCTCGCGCGCGAGCTTGAAGGCGAGCTCGCACGACGTCGCCGAGATCGCCGGCGCAACACCCGTCAGGTGCAGATGGCGCGCGCCGAGCACGTAGTCGGCCACGTAGTCGTCGCACGAAAGGTGGCTCGCGGCCGAACCCTTGCGGAAGTATTCGACGGTCGGGTCGCTGCCGTCGTCGTTGCGCGACTTCAGCTGGAAGCCGGTCGGATAGCGCGGATCGACGCTCACGCACGCTGCGTCGATGCCTTCGCGGGCGAGCGTGTCGAGCACGTAGCGCCCGAACGAATCGCGGCCGACCCGGCTCATCCAGCCGACCCGAAAGCCGAGCCGCGACAGGCCGATCGCGACGTTCAGGTCCGCGCCGGCGATCCGCTTCGTGAATTGCGCGGCCTGCGCGAGGTGGCCGGGTTCCGCGGCGACGAACATCGCCATCGCTTCGCCGTAGGTCACGACATCGAGTGCTGCTTTCATGAATGAACTCCTCCGTATCCTTCCGGCATCACGCGGCGGCAAGCCATGCGACGCGCCGGCCCGCATCGCCGGCCAGGTCCGCCGCATCGAACGGGAACTCGATCCCGCGCGGCGCCGCTTGCGGCAGCACCGCGAGCACAGCGGCGACGAGCGGATCGTCTGCCGCCGGCGCGACCGCGAAGCGGCGTGCGCCGTCGCCAACGACGGCCTTGCAATGAATGTATTCCACGTGCGGCGCCAGCGCGTGCGCGCACGCGAGCGGCGCTTCGCCCGGCCACTGCCAGTTGCCGATGTCGAACGTCATGCCGAGCGCATCCGGCATGCCCGCCGCGTTCAGTGCCGCGAACAGCCCGCGGAACTGCGCGAGCGCACCGCCGACCGGCAGCTGCCCGTTCTCGACCACCACACGGGCACGCGCGCCGCGCGACAGCGCGACGATCTCGGCCGCATGGGCGTCGCCCGCAAACCCGCCGAGCTGAAACTTCACGAAGCGCGCGCCGAGCGCGTCGGCCTGCGCGAGCGTGTCGCGCAACGCGCCGGCGTCCAGCGACCCGGTCTCCGTGTACAGCGTCGCGGGTGTCGAATAGACCGACCACAAACCCTGCGCGGCGATTTCGGCCCCGAGCGCGGCAAGCGCGCCGGGCGTCGCGTCGTCCTCCGACGCGAACAGTTCGCGCCGCACCTCGAAGCCGCTCGCGCCGGATGCCGCGGCGGTCGCGACGAACGCGCGGTGGCCCTGCTGGCGCACGCGGTCCATCCCGAATGCGCTCGCCACGATCACGATGTCTGCCATTTCTACCCTTTTTTTACCGGAATGGAACCGGTTCCATCAACGTGAGACGGATGGTGCGCTTCGCCTCTTGAGCACGCCATAGAGAAAATCCCTAACAGGCGCCGACGCTCGCACGCGCGCCCGTGGCCGTGCGTCCGGCATACCCGATGCGGCGCACGTTGCCTATCCGGCCGCGTGCGCAACGCTCATCTCGAGGAACTGCGCGGCCACCCGCGACGGCGCGGCCCCGTGCGGCACGAGGATCGAGAAATGGCGCGTCAGCCGCGCCGGTGCGAGCGAGCGCGGCACGAGCGCCGCATCCTCGTGACGCAGCGACATCGCGGACACGAATCCGACGCCCATCCCCGCGCGCACCGCCTCCTTCACGGCCTCGACGCCTGCGATCTCGAACGCGACGCGCATCGGCGCCCCGCCGTGCGCGAAGGCGCGTTCGACGAGTTGCCGGACACCGGAACCCTCCTCACGCAGCACCAGCGGATACGCGGCAAGTATGTCGAGCGTCACGCCGGTGTCGTGATCGGCGGCCGCGAGCGGATGTCCGGCCGGCACGACCGCGACGATTTCGTCCTGATGCCACGCATGTACGGCGGTGCCGGGCGGCAGCGCCTCGCCGGGCGGGCCTTCGATCATCGCGATATCGAGCGACGCCAGCGCGGCGACCACCTCCGCGGTGTTGCCGCTCATCGTGTGGATGGCGACCCGCGGCGCCCGCGGCTGGAACGCCGCGATCAGATACGGCAGCAGGTAGCTCGCCGGCGTCGTGCTTGCGCCGATCCGCAGCGTGCCCGCGTCAAGGCCGCGCACTGCATCGCGAAACGCACGGGCCTGCGCGAACGAGTCGCGCTGCGCTTTCGCGTATTGCGCGAGCTGTTCGCCCACCGGCGTCAGCCGGATGCCGCGGCCGTCGCGCTGGTACAGCGGCTCGCCGAACTCGTCCTGCAGCAGCCGCAGCTGGCCCGACACAGCGGGCTGCGACAGATGCAGCGCGACGGCCGCATGGCTGATGTTCAGGTGGTCGGCGACGGCCGCGAACGTTATCAGTTGATCCGGGGTCATGGCATCGAATTATCGGTTTTCCAGATAGTTTACGTCACAAATCACAATTTTTCATATCGATATATCCAAATTAGGATTAAGCCATCGCAACCCGCTTGATCACGGTGCCCCATGCCCACTGCCCCGAGTCCCCGTCTCAGTCACGCCGCGCCGTCGATGCGCGGCCAGTTGAACGGCGTGCTGTTCGTCGCGCTGTTCGCCGCCGCCGTCACGAGCCTGTCGCAGCTTCCGGCAATCGCCGCGCTCGGCCTGTCGCCGCTGATCGTCGGGATCGTCGCCGGCGCGCTGTATGGCAATGCGCTGCGCGACGGCATGCCCGCGAGCTGGGCGGCCGGCGTCAACTTTTCCGCGCGCAAGCTGCTGCGCATTGCGGTCGCGTTCTTCGGCCTGCGCGTGAGCCTGCAGGAAATCGCGCAGGTCGGCTTGCCGGGCCTGACGGTTTCGGTGCTGATCGTCGTCAGCACGCTGGCGATCGGGACTTGGGTCGGCATGAAGGTGATGAAGCTCGATCGCGACGCGGCACTGCTGACCGCCGCCGGCAGTGCGATCTGCGGCGCGGCCGCCGTGCTCGCGTTCGAATCGACGCTGCAGTCGAAGCCGCACCAGAGCGCGATGGCCGTAGGCAGCGTGGTGCTGTTCGGCACGCTGTCGATGTTCCTGTACCCGCTCGCGTATCACGTCGGTCTGCTGAATCTCGACCCGGCCGGCCTCGGCCTGTTCTTCGGCGGCACGATCCATGAAGTCGCGCAGGTGGTCGGCGCCGCAAGCGACATCAGCCCCGAAGTCACGCACGTCGCGACCATCGTGAAGATGACCCGCGTGATGCTGCTGGTGCCGGTGCTGCTGACGCTCGGCTGGTGGCTCGCACGCTCGGCGCGTTCGGCCGACGCCGGCGCCGACGGTGCGCACCGCACGCGCAAGGTTGCCGTGCCGTGGTTCGCGCTCGGGTTTCTCGGCTTCGTGATCGTGAATTCGCTGAACGTGCTGCCGACCGACGTCACGCATACGCTGAACGTGCTCGACACCTTCGCGCTGACGATGGCGATGACCGCGCTGGGCATCGAAACGCGTGTCGCGCAGATCCGCGAGGCCGGCCCGCGCGCACTGGTCACCGGCCTGATCCTTTACGTGTGGTTGATCGCCGGCGGTTACGCGATCACCTGGGCCGTGCAGCACTGGCTTGGCTGAGCCGCACGTCCACGCCGCGACACGCGCCGCGCACGACGGGAAGGTCCCGCGGGCGCGGCGCGGTGCTATGCTTCGCGTCGTTTTCCTTCGTCCTCTTCATCATCTACTTTCAGCCGTGCTCTCGTTCCTGCTGAAGCTGCGCACCCGCGCGCAGACGCTGTTTCGCCTGTCGGACGCCCATACGATGCTGATCTGGTCGGCGATCGTCGGCGTCGGCGGCGCGTTCGCGACCATGACGTTCCGCGAGGGCATCGACCTGATGCAGCGCCTGATCTCGGGGCACAGCGGCAGCTTCGTGCAGATGGCGCGAAGCCTGCCATGGTACGTGCGCTTCTGGATGCCGGCCGCAGGCGGATTTCTCGCCGGCTGCGTGCTGCTGCTCGCGACGCGCGGCGACAGGAAATCCGGCAATACCGACTACATGGAGGCCGTCGCGCTCGGCGACGGCGTCGTGCCGGTGCGGCAGAGCTTATGGCGCAGCGTGTCGTCGCTGCTGACGATCGGCAGCGGCGGCTCGATCGGCCGCGAAGGCCCGATGGTGCAGCTCGCGGCGCTCGCGGCGTCGCTGGTCGGCCGCTTCGTGCACTTCGACCCGCCGCGCCTGCGCCTGCTCGTTGCGTGCGGCGCGGCTGCCGGCATCACGTCCGCGTACAACGCGCCGATCGCCGGTGCGTTCTTCGTGTCCGAAATCGTGCTCGGCACGATCGCGATGGAGAGCTTCGGGCCGATGGTGGTCGCGTCCGTCGTCGCGAACATCGTGATGCGCGAATTCGCCGGCTATCGGCCGCCGTACGAAATGCCGGTGTTCCCGGCCGTGACCGGCCCGGAGGTGCTGCTGTTCGTCGTGCTGGGCGCGCTGTGCGGCGTGCTTGCACCGCAGTTCCTGCACCTGCTCGATGCGTCGAAGAACCAGTTCAAGCGACTGCCCGTGCCGCTGCCGGTGCGGCTCGCGCTCGGCGGCCTCGTGGTCGGCGTGATCTCGGTATGGATTCCGGACGTGTGGGGCAACGGCTACAGCGTCGTGAACCATATCCTGCATGCGCCGTGGACCTGGCAGGCGCTCGTCGCGGTCCTGGTGTTCAAGGTCGTCGCGACTGCCGCGACGGCCGGCTCGGGCGCGGTCGGCGGCGTGTTCACGCCGACGCTGTTCGTCGGCGCGGTGTTCGGCTCGCTGTTCGGGCTCGCGATGAACGCGCTGTGGCCGGGCCACACGTCGGCCTACTTCGCGTATGCGATGGTCGGCATGGGCGCGTTCATGGCCGGCGCCACGCAGGCGCCGCTGATGGCGATCCTGATGATTTTCGAGATGACGCTCAGCTACCAGGTCGTGCTGCCGCTGCTGGTGTCATGCGTGTTCGCGTATTTCACCGCGCGGGCGACCGGCACGACGTCGATGTACGAGATCACGCTGCGCCATCTCCAGGACGCACAGGAACGGCTGCGGCTGCGCACCACGCAGATGCGCGAGCTGATCCAGCCTGCGCAAACGGTCGTGCCGCTCACCGCGAGCGTCGCCGACATGACCCGCGTGTTCCTCGAATATCCGGTGAAGTATCTGTACGTGACCGACGATGCCGGCCGCTTCCGCGGCGCCGTGGCGCTGAAGGACATCACGTCCGATCTGCTCGACAAGCGCGACACGACCGACAAGACCGCCGCGCACTATGCGCATACGCCGTTTCCGCTGCTCACGCCCGACATGCCGCTCGCGACCGCGCTCGAACGTTTCATGGCGTTCCAGGGCGAACGGCTGCCGGTGATCGAAAGCGAGGCGGAGCCGACGCTCGCCGGCGTCGTCTACAAGACGTCGCTGCTCGACGCGTACCGGCGCATGACCGGCGAGCGCTGACGCACGACGTCCGCTCGACGGCACGCCGCCGGCCGTGCCGTGAACGGTGCGACGGCATCCGGTCCGTCCACCGGCCGCCGCGCCCGAGGCGATCGCATTCAGTCCGGCGACCGCCCCAGCACGACCCGCGCGAAGAAGCCCGCAAGCACCGCTTCGGCAGCGTCGGCCGACACATGCTGCGGATCCGCGGTGTAGTACGACTGCACGCCGTCGCACAGGCACATCAGCCCGAACGCGAGCGTGTCGGGCGGCAGCAGCAGCGGCGTGCCCGCGCGCTCGGCAAAGCGCTGGATGAATTCGGCCATTTGCAGCCGCTTCGCGTGCAGGAACTGGTTGAAGCGCACACGGAATTTCGCGTCGCGCGCCGCCTGCAGCTTCGCCTCGCCCCACAGCAACGAATATTCGTCGTCGCGAAACAGCGTCCGGTAGTACGCGAGCGCCATCGACTCCATCTGCTCGCGCGGGCCGCCTTCGTCGAAGATCGCCTCGAAATCGGCGCGCACCGAGTCATGGTCGCGCTCGAGCAGCTCGAGCAGCAGTTCCGACTTGCTGCGGAAATTCGAATAGAACGCGCCGCGCGTATAGCCGGCCGCCGCCGCGATGTCCTCGACGCTCGCGGCGACATAGCCTTTCTTCAGAAAAATCCGGTGCGCGGCAGTCAGCAGACGTTCGCGCGTCTGGTCCCTGCTCTGCTCGCGAGTTAAGCGCTGTGGTTTCATGGCGCGCAGTCTAGCACCAACCCCCTTTCAGATTCATCTTTGCATTCAGATACAGGTGTGTATTAGAATCCGCCACAGTTTCCGAACAATCTCGTTCGGCTGACCGTGTGCGCCCCGGGCGCCACTCGTGGCAAGCGTCCGTCGCGCTTGCCGGCTTCGTTCCGCTCTCACCTGCTCTGGGGGTTTCGTGAATCGCTCCGGTTCCCGCGCCGTGCTGCTGGTCGGCACCGCGCTCGTCCTCGCCGCCTGTCATCCGAAGGAAGCCCCGCCACCCGCACCACGTCCGGTCGTCGCGCTGCCCGTGCACGCCGACGGCGCCACCTCCGGGGCCACGCTGCCCGGCGAGATCCAGCCGCGCTATGCAACACCGCTGTCGTTCCGCATCGCGGGCAAGATCGTCGAGCGCAAGGTGCGGCTCGGCGATACCGTCAAGGCGGGCCAGGTCGTCGCACTGCTCGATCCATCCGACGTCGAAAAGAACGCCGCCAGCGCGCAGGCGCAGTTCGACGCCGCGTCGCACAGCCTCGCGTTCGCGAAACAGCAGCTCGACCGCGATCGCGCGCAGGCGCGCGAAAACCTGATCGCCACCGCGCAGCTCGAACAGACCGAAAACAGCTACACGTCGGCGCTCGCGCAGCGCAACCAGGCGCAGCAGCAGCTCGCGCTCGCGAAGAACCAGCTGCGCTATGCGACGCTCGTCGCCGATCACGCGGGCACGATCACCGCCGAACAGGCAGACACCGGCCAGAACGTGTCGGCCGGCCAGCCCGTCTACCAGCTCGCGTGGTCGGGCGACGTCGACGTCGTCAGCGACGTGCCCGAAACCGCGCTCGCGTCGCTCAAGCCCGGTCACGCGGCAAGCGTTACGCTGCCGTCGCTGCCGGGCCGCCAGTTCGCCGCGAAAGTGCGCGAGATCGCGCCGGCCGCCGATCCGCAAAGCCGCACCTGGCGCGTGCGGCTCACGCTTGCCGCGCCCGACCCTGCCGTGCGTCTCGGGATGACCGCGAACGTCGCATTCGACGGCGCGCCGTCAGCCGGCAACGCGCCGAGCATCACGGTGCCCGCGACCGCGCTGTTCCACGACGGCCCGCATCCGGCCGTGTGGGTCGTGCGCACGAAGGACGACACGCTGGAACTGCGCCGCGTCGACGTCGTGCGCTTCAACGAACGCACCGTCACCGTGTCGCGCGGGCTGCAGCCGGGCGAGCGCGTCGTGCTGCAAGGCGTGCATACGGTCAGCGCGGGCGAGAAGGTGCGCGCGGTCGCACCGCTGCATCGCGAGGATTTCGCGTCATGAGCGGCTCCCGCGAAGAAGGCCGCTTCAACCTGTCGGCATGGGCGCTGCGCCACCAGGCGCTGGTCGTCTACCTGATCGCGCTCGCGACGCTCGCGGGCATCCTGGCGTACACGCGGCTCGCGCAATCCGAAGACCCGCCGTTCACGTTCCGCGTGATGGTGATCCGCACGTTCTGGCCCGGCGCGAGCGCGCGGCAGGTGCAGGAACAGGTGACGGACCGGATCGGCCGCAAGCTCCAGGAAACGCCGGCCATCGACTTCCTGCGCAGCTATTCGCGCCCCGGCGAATCGCTGATCTTCTTCACGATGAAGGACTCCGCGCCGGTGAAGGACGTACCCGAGACCTGGTACCAGATCCGCAAGAAGGTCGGCGACATCGGCTATACGCTGCCGCCGGGCGTGCAGGGCCCGTTCTTCAACGACGAGTTCGGCGACGTCTACACCAACATCTGGACGCTCGAAGGCGACGGCTTCACGCCCGCGCAGCTGCACGACTACGCGGACCAGCTGCGCACGGTGCTGCTGCGCGTGCCGGGCGTCGGCAAGGTCGACTATTTCGGCGATCCCGATCAGCGGATCTTCATCGAGGTGAGCAACGCGCAGCTCACGCGGCTCGGCATCTCGCCGCAGCAGCTCGGGCAAGCGATCAACGCGCAGAACGACATCTCGTCGGCGGGCGTGCTGACGACGGCCGACGATCGCGTGTTCGTGCGGCCCAGCGGCCAGTTCGACAACGTCGATGCGATCGCCGACACGCTGATCCGCATCAACGGCCGCACGTTCCGGCTCGGCGATCTCGCGTCCGTGAAGCGCGGCTACGACGATCCGCAAGTCACGCAGATGCGCGCCAACGGCCATGCGGTGCTCGGCATCGGCGTGACGATGCAGCCGGGCGGCGACGTGATCCGGCTCGGCAAGGCGCTCGATGCCGAATCGAAGGAGTTGCAGGCGCAGCTGCCGGCCGGCCTGAAGCTGACCGAGGTGTCGAGCATGCCGCACGCGGTGTCGCATTCGGTCGACGACTTCCTCGAAGCCGTCGCGGAAGCGGTCGCGATCGTGCTGGTCGTGAGCCTGGTGTCGCTCGGCCTGCGCACCGGGATGGTCGTCGTGATCTCGATTCCGGTCGTGCTTGCGGTCACCGCGCTGTTCATGTACCTGTTCGACATCGGGCTGCACAAGGTGTCGCTCGGTACGCTCGTGCTCGCGCTCGGGCTGCTCGTCGACGATGCGATCATCGCGGTCGAGATGATGGCCGTGAAGCTCGAACAGGGCTACAGCCGCGCGCGCGCCGCCGCGTTCGCGTACACGAGCACTGCGTTCCCGATGCTCACGGGCACACTCGTCACGGTGTCGGGTTTCCTGCCGATCGCGCTCGCCAAATCGAGCACCGGCGAATACACGCGCTCGATTTTCGAGGTGTCGGCGATCGCGCTGATCGCATCGTGGTTCGCGGCCGTCGTGCTGATCCCGCTGCTCGGCTATCACCTGCTGCCCGAGCGCAAGAAGCATGCGCACGAAGCGCACCTGCCGGACGATCACGAGCACGACATCTACGACACGCGCTTCTACACGCGGCTGCGCGGCTGGATCGACTGGTGCATCGAGCGGCGCTTCGTCGTGCTGCTGATCACCGGCGCGCTGTTCGTGGTCGCGCTGCTGGGCTTCACGCTCGTGCCGCAGCAGTTCTTCCCGAGTTCCGATCGCCCCGAGCTGCTGGTCGACGTGCGGCTGCCGGAGGGCGCGTCGTTCGCGGCGACGCTGCGCGAAACCGAGCGCCTCGAGAAAGTGCTCGACGAGCGGCCGGAGATCGATCATTCAGTGAACTTCGTCGGCAGCGGCGCGCCGCGCTTTTACCTGCCGCTCGACCAGCAGCTGCAGTTGCCGAACTTCGCGCAGTTCGTCGTCACCGCGAAATCGGTCGAGGATCGCGAGAAACTCGCGAGCTGGCTCGAAACCACGCTGCGCGACCAGTTTCCGGCCGTGCGCTGGCGGCTGTCGCGCCTCGAGAACGGGCCGCCGGTCGGCTACCCGGTGCAGTTCCGCGTGAGCGGCGACGACATCGCGCAGGTGCGCTCGATTGCCGAGCAAGTCGCGGCGACGATGCGCGGCGACGCGCGCACGGTGAACGTGCAGTTCGACTGGGACGAGCCGGCCGAGCGTTCGGTTCGCTTCGAGCTCGATCAGAAGAAGGCGCGCGAGCTGAACGTGACGTCGCAGGACGTGTCGAGCTTCCTCGCGATGACGCTGTCGGGCACGACCGTCACGCAGTATCGCGAACGCGACAAACTGATCGCGGTCGATCTGCGCGCGCCGCGCCCCGACCGCGTCGATCCCGCGAAGCTCGCGGGCCTCGCGCTGCCGACGCCGAACGGCCCGGTGCCGCTCGGCTCGCTCGGCCGCTTCACGCCGACGCTCGAATACGGCGTGGTGTGGGAGCGCGACCGCCAGCCGACGATCACCGTGCAGTCCGACGTACGCGCCGGCGCGCAGGGCATCGACGTCACGCACGCGATCGACGGCAAGCTCGACGCGTTGCGTGCGCAACTGCCGGTCGGCTATCAGATCAACATCGGCGGGTCGGTCGAGGAAAGTGCGAAAGCGCAGGCGTCGATCAACGCGCAGATGCCGCTGATGGCAATCGCCGTGTTCACGCTACTGATGATCCAGCTGCAGAGCTTCTCGCGCGTGCTGATGGTGGTGCTGACCGCGCCGCTCGGGCTGATCGGCGTGGTCGGCACGCTGCTGCTGTTCGGCCAGCCGTTCGGCTTCGTCGCGATGCTCGGCGTGATTGCGATGTTCGGGATCATCATGCGCAACTCGGTGATTCTCGTCGACCAGATCGAGCAGGACATCGCGGCCGGCCACGGACGCTTCGACGCGATTGTCGGCGCGACCGTGCGCCGCTTCCGTCCGATCACGCTGACGGCCGCGGCCGCCGTGCTCGCGCTGATCCCGTTGTTGCGCTCGAACTTTTTCGGGCCGATGGCGACCGCGCTGATGGGCGGGATCACGAGCGCGACCGTGCTGACGCTGTTCTACCTGCCCGCGCTGTACGCCGCATGGTTCCGCGTGAAGCGCGACGAGCGCGACCCGCACGACGGCGGCACGCCTGCCGCGCCGTCCGGAGCCTGACCATGGAATTGTCGATGAACCTGAAAACGAAGACCGCGCGCGCGCTCGCCGCCGCGGCCCTCGCGGGGCCGCTTACCGGTTGCGCATGGTTCGCGCCGAGCGGCGAGCCGCCCGCGATGCCGTCGCCCGCGCATTACGGCGCCGCGCCGCAAGTGCAGCAGACCGTCGTCGCGCAAGGCGTGGCCCAGCAGTTCGAGGTCGGCGCGCAACCGGTGCCCGACTGGTGGACGCAATACCGCTCCGACGCGCTGAACGCACTCGTCGACGAAGGGCTGCGCAACAGCCCGACGCTCGGTGCGGCATCGCATTCGCTCGATGCCGCGCGCGAGCAGTTGCGCGCGCAGGTCGGCAGCTCGATGCTGCCGTCGATCGACGCCGGCGGGCAGGCCGCGCGCCAGCGCGCGCTCGGCGTGCCGATCCCCGCGCTCGGCGCGCCGACGCTGCTGTACGACACGTTCGTCGGGCAGCTGCAGGCAAGCTATACGCTCGACCTGTTCGGCGCGGCGCGCTTCGCGAATCGCGCGCTCGCGAAACGCGTCGACGTCAGCGCATTCCAGCTCGAATCGGCCCGCCGCGCGCTCGCCGCGAACATCGTCACCGCGGCGATCACGGTGTCGGTGCTCAATGCGCAGATCGCGACGACCGAACGGCTCGTCGCGCTCGCGAGCGACCAGGCGCATGATGCGCAACGCCGCTACGCGCTAGGCTCCGCGTCGCGCAGCGACGCGCTGAATGCGCAGCAAAGCGCGGACACCGTCGCGGCCAGCCTGCCCGCGCTGCGCCAGCAGCGTGACACCGCCCGCCACGCGCTCGCCGTACTGATCGGCCGCACGCCGGACCGACCGCCCGCCGACCTCGCGCTCGCCGACCTGCATCTGCCGAAACAGGTGCCCGTGGTCGTGCCGTCGGCGCTGCTGCAAAGCCGGCCGGACATTCAGGCCGCCGACGCGGGGCTGAAGGCGGCCGCCGCCGAAGTCGGCGTCGCGACTGCGCAGCTGTTCCCGCAGCTGTCGTTGTCGGCGGCGATGGGCAAGGGCGGCTTCAGCTGGCCGGCGATGCTGTCGGGCGCCGGTACGATCTGGAACGTCGGCGCGTCGCTGAGCCAGCCGCTGTTCCATGGCGGCGCGCTGCTCGCGCAGCGCCGCGCGGCGAAGGCCACGTACGAGGCCGCGGTCGACCAGTACAGGCAGACGGTGCTCGCCGCATTCCAGAACGTCGCCGATTCGCTCGCCGCACTCGAGCATGATGCGGAGGCGCTCGATGCGTCGTCGCGCGCCGCGTTGTCGGCGCGCGGCGCTTACGACGACGCCGCCGCCCGCGTGCGGCTCGGTGCGCTGCCGCCGTCGGCCGCGCGCGCGAGCGAACTGCAGTATCGCAATGCGCGGCTCGACGAGATCCGCGCGACCGGCGCACGCTTCGCGGACACCGCGCGGCTTTATCAGGCGATGGGCACGCCGCCGGTCGACCCGGCCGGCAACAGGGCTCAAGCCGCGAACGCCGATGCAGCCGGCGCCGCCGGCCACGCGGCTCAGGACGTCCCCGCCCCCCACGCCGCCGCGACCACGCCCGACGCACGACCGGCGCCGCAGTAACGGTTGTGCGTCTCGGCGCACAGGGCACGGCGCGCGGCCTCACCCCGCGCGCCGACCTGAAATCTTCCGCTTGACCCTTACGTAGCGTAACGTTCGAGACTCCAGTGTGCGCACCGAACGGAGAACATCATGCGGCTGAAAGTGGGAGAACTGGCGAAACGCAGCGGGCTGACCGTCCGCACGCTTCATCACTATCACGCGATCGGCCTGCTGACACCTTCGGCGCGCGCCGATAACGGCTACCGGCTGTACGACCGCCACGACATCGCCCGGCTCCATCAGATCCAGGCATTGCGTCGCTTCGGACTGTCGCTCGCTGAAATCGGCGACTACCTGAACCAGCCCGGCACCCCGCTCGTCGAACTCGTCGCGAAGCAGATCGCGTCGCTCGACCGGCAGCTCGCGCAGGCCGCGCAGCTGCGCGAGCGGCTCGTGCACCTGCACGCGCAGCTCGCCGCGGGCACGGAGCCGGAACTGGCCGACTGGCTTATCACACTGGAGTTGATGACCGTGTACGACAAATATTTTTCCGAGGAAGAACTCGCGCGCCTGCCGATGTACCGCAAGAGCCAGACCGGCGATGCAGAATGGGCCGCGCTCGTTGCCCAGGTGCGTTCGCTGCACGACGCGGGCGTGCCGCCGGAGGACGAACGCGTGCGCACGCTCGCCGGGCGATGGATGGCGCTGCTCGTGCGCGACACGAACAACGATCCGCGGCTGCTCGCGAAGCTGAACGTGATGCATGAGCACGAACCCGCGATGCAGTCGAAAATCGGCATCACGACCGCGCTGCGCGACTACGTGCTGAAGGCGATGGCCGAGACGAAGATGCGGATCTTCGAGAAGTACCTGAACCCGGAGGAAATCCGCTTCATGCGCGCGCACTACGGCGAACGCGCGATGGAATGGCCGCAACTGATGGCGGACGTGCGCGATGCGATGGAAGCCGGCAAGCGCCCCGATTCGCCGGAAGGCCGTGCGCTTGCGCAGCGCTGGATGGAACTGTTCCGCGGCTATGCGGGCGACGATCCGGCCACGCACGCAAAATTCCGCAAGGCGATGATGACCGAGCCTGCGCTCACGAAGGACTCGTGGGTCGACGATACGCTGCTCGGCTTCATGCGCGACGCGATGGCGCAGCTCGCACCGGTGCGTTGATCCGGTGACGACGCGGGCGGCACGCGCGCCGCCCGCGTCGTGCCGGCCCGCGCACCGTTCATCGCTCGACGGGGCGTCGCACGGTGCGCCAGTCCGTGCACCGTTTACCGCCCGCGCATACCGAGCCCGAGCGCCTTCATCCGCCGATACAGCGTGCGCTCGCTCATCCCGACCGCGTGGGCCAGCTCCTTGCGCGTACCGTCGAACGTGCCCGCGATCCGCACGAGCTCCGCGTCAGACACGCCGCGCGCTTGTGCCGCAAGCTTCTGCGGCGCGGCCGCCGCCGCGACCAGCTCGGCCGGCAGATGCTCGACGCGAATCGTCCCGTCGTCCGCGAACAGGCACGCGCGTTCGAGCACGTTGCGCAACTCGCGGATGTTGCCGGGCCATGCGTATGCGTCCAGGCACGCACGCGCGCCCTCGGTCAGCACGAACGGCCGGGCCGCGAACGGCCGGGCTCCGAACGACCGTGCGTTCGCGTCGCCGGTGCCGGCGCCCGCGTTCGCGATCCGCCGCAGGATCGATTCCGCCAGCAGCGTGACGTCGCCGCGCCGCTCGCGCAGTGCGGGCAGCTGAATCGGAAACGCATTGATCCGGTAGTACAGGTCCTGGCGGAATCGTCCGTCGTCGATCATCTCGCGCAACGGCTTGTGCGTCGCCGCGACGAGCCGGAAATCCGCGCGCAGCGCCTCGACGCCGCCGACCCGCCGGAACGTGCCCGACTCGATGAGCCGCAGCAGCTTCACCTGCATCGGCAGCGGCACGTCGCCGATTTCGTCGAGAAACAGCGTGCCGCCCTGCGCGGTCTCGACGAGCCCCGGCTTGCGCTGATTCGCGCCGGTGAACGCGCCCTTCTCGTAGCCGAACAGCTCGCTCTCGAACAGCGTCTCCGCGATGCCCGAGCAATCGACGACGACAAACGGCCCCATCGCGCGTTCGCTCGCCTCGTGCAGCGCCCGCGCGAACAGTTCCTTGCCGGTGCCCGACTCGCCGAGCAGCAGCACGGGCAACATCGACGGCGCGACCCGCTGCAGCGCGCCGAGCGCCGCATTGAACGCATCGGCGCCACCGACGAGCCCTTCCGCGCTCGGCTGCGCGGACGCGCTGCGCACCGTCGTCAGCCGCTCCACGTAAGCGACCACGTCGCCTCGCGCATCGAAGATCGGCCGCAATTCCACGTCGACGTGCTCGGGGCCGCGCGGCGTGTGGTGGATGTGCAGCACGCGGTTCAGGCTGCGCGACTCGAGCGCCTGCTTCATCGGGCAATGCTCGCCCGCCTGATCGCACGGCACGTCGTAGTGATGCGAGACCTGGAAGCAGTGCCGGCCCACGTGCTCGACACCAGCCACACCGAACTGGCGCCGGTACGCATCGTTCGCCGCGAGGATGCGGTAGTCGGGATCGACGACGATCGTCGGCTGCGGATCCTGCTCGAGATATGCGACGAGCGCGCGCACGTCGGGTGTCATGTCGCGCGACGGCGCGGGAACGATCGGAATGGTGTCGTGCGGATTCATGGGGATGCTCGATGCGAAGGAACTGACAAACTGCCAGCTGGCTGCCAATTCTGCCACGACACTGCCAGAGATGGCAGTCGACATCGACGACAGCCAGCCGGCCGTGCGCGCACCCGGCCGCGAGCGCCTCGAAAATCCGCGCAAAATCAAGCATCTGCGATATCGACCGGCGCGCCGGCCGCGACTGGCACGCTTCTTGATCAATGGAGTGCCAATTGCAGACGCAGAACCCGAGCGAGGACCCTCCGTGAGCCATGCCCCCATGATGTCGGTCGAAGGCTTTTTCGACCCGGCAACCCATACCGTCAGTTATCTGCTGCTCGACACGTCGAGCCGCGCATGCGCGCTCATCGACAGCGTGCTCGACTACGATCCGAAATCCGGCCGCACGCGCACCGCCAGTGCCGACCGGCTGATCGCCCGCGTCGCGGAACTCGGCGCGACCGTGCACTGGCTGCTGGAAACGCACGTGCACGCCGACCATCTGTCGGCTGCGCCGTACCTGAAGGCGCACGTCGGCGGCCAGATCGTGATCGGCTCGCACGTGCGCCGCGTGCAGCACGTGTTCGGCGCGCTGTTCAATGCCGGGCCGGACTTCGCGCACGACGGCCGCCAATTCGACCGCCTGCTCGACGACGGCGACACGCTCCCGCTCGGCGCGCTGACGATCCGCGCGCTGCACACGCCCGGCCACACGCCAGCGTGCCTGACCTACTGCGTCGACGACGCGACGCAGCGTGCCGCGTTCGTCGGCGACACGCTGTTCATGCCCGACTACGGCACCGCCCGCTGCGACTTCCCCGGCGGCGACGCGCGCACGCTTTACCGCTCGATCGCGCGCGTGCTCGCGCTGCCGCCCGACACGCGCCTGTATCTGTGCCACGACTACCAGCCGGGCGGCCGCGATGTGCAGTTCGCGACGACCGTGGCCGAGCAGCGCCGCGCGAACGTGCACGTGAAGGACGGCGTGACCGAGGACGATTTCGTCGCGATGCGCACCGCGCGCGACGCGACGCTCGACATGCCCGTGCTGATGCTGCCGTCGGTGCAGGTCAACATGCGCGCCGGGCACCTGCCCGGGCCCGAAGACAACGGCGTGCGCTACCTGAAGATCCCGCTCGACGCGATCTGAGCCGCCACCCTCACCCGGAGCCCCCGACATGAACATCCGCACGCTGACCGACCTGCTGTCGGTCTCGCCCCAGATCGCCGCGGACGACCTGCCCGCCGTGCAGGCGGCCGGCATCCGCACGATCGTCTGCAACCGCCCCGACGGCGAAGGCGCCGACCAGCCGACCGTCGCCGAGATCCGCGCCGCCGCCGCGCCGCTTGGCATCGCCGTCCATTACCTGCCCGTCGATACCGGCAAGGTGACCGACGAGCAGGCCGAGCAGTTCGGCGCGCTGGTCGCGACGCTCGCCGGCCCGGTGCTCGCGTATTGCCGCAGCGGCACGCGTTCCGCGACCCTGTGGGCGCTGTCGCAGGCTGGCCGCCGAGCGGCCGGTGACATCGTCGCCATCGCGGCCGCGGCTGGCTACGACCTCGGCGCGCTCGCGCCGCGTCTCGAACGAAGCGTCACGCAACGTACCGCGCACGAGCCGCGCGCCGCCGCACCGACCGTCGACGCACGGCACGACATCGTGATTGTCGGCGCGGGCGCGGCCGGCGTCGCGATCGCGTCGAGCCTGCTCGCGCGCGACGCATCGCTCGATATCGCGGTGATCGACCCGGCCGATACGCACTACTACCAGCCGGGCTGGACGATGGTCGGCGCGGGTGTGTTCCGGCCCGACACGACGGCGCGCCGGATCGCCGACCTGCTGCCGCGCGGCGTGAAATGGATCCGCGCGGCCGTCGCCGGCTTCGAACCCGACATGCACGCGGTCGTACTCGACGGCTGCCGGCGCATCGGTTACCGCAAGCTGGTCGTCTGCCCGGGGCTCAAACTCGACTGGCACGCGATCGACGGTCTCGCGGAAACCCTCGGCCGCAACGGCGTCACGTCGAACTATCGCTACGATCTCGCACCGTACACGTGGGAGCTGGTGCAGGCGTTCCGCGGCGGCGACGCGCTGTTCACGCAGCCGCCGATGCCGATCAAATGCGCGGGCGCGCCGCAAAAGGCGATGTACCTGTCGTGCGATCACTGGCGGCGCACGGGCCGCCTCGGCGCCGCGAACGTCGAGTTCCTGAACGCGGGCGGCGCGCTGTTCGGCGTTGCCGACTACGTGCCCGCGCTGATGGAGTACGTAAAACGCTACGACATCGCGCTGTCGTTCGGCCACAACCTCGTCGCGATCGACGGGCCCGCACGGCGCGCGACGTTCCGGCGCGCGTTGCCCGACGGCGGCACGGAGACCGTCGAGCGCGCGTTCGACATGATCCATGTCGTGCCGCCGCAGAAGGCGCCCGACTTCGTGCGCGCGAGCCCGCTCGCCGACGCGGCCGGCTGGATCGACGTCGATCCGGCGACGCTGCGGCACAAGCGGTTCGCAGACATTTTCTCGCTCGGCGACGTCACCAACACGACCAACGCGAAGACGGCCGCGGCCGCGCGCAAGCAGGCGCCCGTCGTCGCGCACAATGTGCTCGCGTCGCTGGGCCGCGCGCACGGAGACGCCGCGTACGACGGCTACGGTTCGTGCCCGCTCCCCGTCGAGCGCGGCAAGATCGTGCTTGCCGAATTCCTGTACGGCGGCAAGGTCGCGCCCACGTTTCCCGCGTGGCTGATCGACGGCAAGCGCCCTTCGCGGCTCGCATGGCTGCTCAAGGAGCGCGTGTTGCCGCCGCTCTACTGGAAAGCGATGCTCAAGGGCCGCGAATGGCTTGCGAAGCCCGCGATCGCACGTTGAGCGTAACCCGATGACACCATGCTGATTTCCCTTGTACTCGGCGGTTTCGTCGGTGCCGTGCTCGGCCTCACCGGCGCGGGCGGCGGCATTCTCGCGGTGCCCGCGCTCGTCGTCGGAATGGGCTGGCCGATGCAGCAGGCCACGCCCGTCGCGCTCGTCGCCGTCGCCGGCAGCGCGGCGCTCGGCGCGCTCGAAGGCTTTCGCCGCGGGCTCGTGCGCTATCGCGCCGCGCTGTTGATGGCCGCGGCTGGCGTGCCGCTCACGACGCTTGGCGTGAAACTCGCGCACGTGCTGCCGCAACGCGTGCTGCTGGCGCTGTTCGCGCTGACGATGCTGGTCGTCGCGGGCCGCCTGCTGCGGCAGGCGCTGCGCCATGCGCCCGGCGACGCGGACGAGTCGCCGCTGTGCGTCGGCCGCGTGAATCCTGAAACGGGCCGTCTCGTGTGGTCATGGCCGGTCGGGCTCGCGCTCGCGTCGACCGGCGCGGTGACGGGGCTGATGACCGGGCTGCTCGGGGTCGGCGGCGGCTTCGTGATCGTGCCGATGCTGCGCAAGTTGACGAACGTGTCGATGCACGGCGTGGTCGCGACGTCGCTGATGGTGATCGCGCTCGTCGGCACCGGCGGCGTGCTGGCGACGCTCGTGTCGGGCACGCGCGCGCCGCTCGACATGATGCTGTGGTTCACCGTCGCGACCGCGGTCGGGATGGCGATCGGCCGCAATGCGTCCCGACGCCTTTCCGCGCGGCACGTGCAAGCCGGCTTCGCGGCCGTGCTCGTGTGCGTCGCGCTCGGCTTGCTCGCGAAAGCGGCGGTCGGCGCATGAATCGGCATTGAGCGCCCGATCCGCAAAGCAAGACGCCCGGCCCGACTCGTCGTCGGCACCGGGCGTTTTTCGTTGCGTCGGCAGCACGCGGCGCGGGGCCGCGCGGGCCGCGCAGGCCGCGCAGGCCGTCAGGCCGCGAACGCCGCCAACCGCTTGCGCTCCTGGCGCAGCATCACGAAGTTCGCGATCACGACGCCGGCCGTCACCGCGATGATGAACAGCGTCGCGAGCGCGTTCATCTCCGGATTCAGGCCAAGGCGCACGCGCGAGAACACGACGAGCGGCAGCGTCGTCGAGCCGGGGCCCGACAGGAACGCCGACAGCACGAGGTCGTCGATCGACAGCGTGAACGACAGCAGCCAGCCTGCGATCAACGCCTGCGAAATCAGCGGCAGCGTGATCGTGAAGAACACCTTCAGCGGCGTCGCGCCCAGATCGAGCGCGGCTTCCTCGAGCGACGGGTTCAGCTCGCGCACGCGCGACTGCACGATGATCGCGACGTACGAGATGCACAGCATCACGTGGCCGAGCCAGATCGTGAACACGCCGCGCTCGGCCGGCCAGCCGATCCACTTCGCGAGCTCGATGAACAGCAGCAGCAGCGAAATGCCCTGGATCACCTCGGGAATCACGAGCGGCGCATTGATCATCCCGCTGAACAGCGCGAAGCCGCGAAAACGGCCCATCCGCGCGAGCACGAAGCCGGCCCACGTGCCGATGAACACCGACGCGAACGCGGTCAGCACGCCGATCTTCAGCGACAGCCACGCGGCCGTCAGCAGCTCGTCGTCCTGCGCGAGCGCCGCGTACCAGCGAAACGAGAAGCCCGACCACACGGTGACGAGCTTCGACTCGTTGAACGAATAGACGATCAGGCTGATGATCGGGATGTACAGGAACGCGAAGCCGGCGAACAGCGCCGCGAACTGCAGGTAGCGATTCGGCTTCATCGACGGCGGCCCTCCTGCTCCTTCGCCTGGAAGTGCTGGAACATCGCCATCGGCACGAGCAGCAGCAGCACCATCGCGCAGGTCACGGCCGACGCCATCGGCCAGTCTGCGTTGTTGAAGAATTCATTCCACATCACGCGGCCGATCATCAGCGTGTTCGCACCGCCGAGCAGTTCCGGGATCACGTACTCGCCGACCGCCGGGATGAACACCAGCAGGCAGCCCGCGATGATCCCGTTCTTCGACAGCGGCAGCGTGATCTGCACGAACGCCTTCCACGGCTTCGCGCCGAGGTCGTACGCGGCCTCGAGCAGACGCAGGTCCATCTTCACGAGATGCGCGTACAGCGGCATCACGAGAAACGGCAGGTACGAATACACCATGCCGATGTAGACCGCGTAGTTCGTGCGGTACAGCTCGATCGGCGTATGGGTGAGCCCGATCCACATCAGGAAGTTGTTCAGCAGCCCGTTGTTCTTCAGGATCCCGATCCATGCGTACACGCGGATCAGGAACGACGTCCAGAACGGCAGCATCACGCCCATCATCAGCAGATTGCGCGTCGCGGGATTCGAGCGCGCGATGTAGTACGCCATCGGATAGCCGATCAGCAGACACAGCAGCGTCGTGATCGCGGCCACCACCACCGAGTTCACGTAGGTCGCGAAATACAGGCTGTCGGTGAGCAGGAACGCGTAGTGCGACAGGTTCAGCGCGATGTGCACCACGCCGTCCGCGTACGACGCGAGCTCCGTATACGGCGGGATGCCGAGCTGCAGTTCCGCGAAGCTGATCTTCACGACCAGCACGAACGGCACGAGGAAGAACAGCACGAGCCACGTGTACGGCCCCGCGACGACCGCCGTCGCGCCCGTCAGGTTGAAGCGTCGCACCGGCCATGCGAAGAAGGACTTGAGCGCGCTCATGACGTCAGCACCACGCCTGCGGTCGCGCTCCAGCGCACGTAGATCTCGTCGCCGAGCGCCGGCGTATCGAGCTCGGTGATCGCAAGGCTCGACACGTTCGCGATCACCGTCTTGCCCGCGTCGAGCTTCACGTGATACAGCGAATAGCCGCCCATGTACGCGACGTTCGTGATGCGCCCGCGCGCCCAGTTGAATGCGCCTTCGGGCGGCTTGCGCGTGAGCGCGATCCGCTCGGGGCGCACCGACACCGTGACCGGCATCCCGAGCGGCCCCGTGATCCCGTGGCTCACGTACAACCGGCTCGGCAACTCCGGCGATTCGATGTACACGTGGTCGGGTTCGTCCTCGACGGTGACGCCGTCGAACAGGTTCGTCGAGCCGATGAACTCGGCCGAGAAGCGGCTGTTCGGATACTCGTAGACTTCGCTCGGCGAGCCGATCTGCACGATCTGGCCTTCGCTCATCACCGCGAGCCGGTTCGCCATCGTCATCGCCTCTTCCTGATCGTGCGTGACCATGATGCAGGTCACGCCGACCTTCTTCAGGATGTTGACGAGTTCGATCTGCGTGCGCTGACGGATCTGCTTGTCGAGCGCCGACATCGGCTCGTCGAGCAGCAGCACTTTCGGGCGCTTGACGAGCGAACGCGCGAGCGCGACGCGCTGCTGCTGGCCGCCCGACAGCTGATGCGGCTTGCGCTTCGCGTACTTGCTCATCTGCACGAGCTCGAGCGCGGCGGCCACGCGCTCCTTCAGCTCGGCCTTCGGCGTGCCTTCCTGCTTCAGCCCGTATGCGACGTTCGCTTCGACCGACATGTGCGGGAACAGCGCATACGACTGGAACATCATGTTCACGGGCCGCTTGTACGGCGGCATCTGCGCGAGGTCCTCGCCGTCGATCAGGATCTTTCCGGACGTGACCGTCTCGAGGCCGGCGAGCATCCGCAACAACGTCGACTTGCCGGACCCCGAGCTGCCGAGCAGCGCGAACAGCTCGCCCTGGCGCACCGTCAGGTTCACGTTGCGGACCACTTCGGTCTCGCCGAATTTCTTGACGACGTCGACGATCTGGACAAAGTTCTCGGCGCGCGCGGCGGCGCCGGTCGAAGGAACGAAGGACGGCACGCCCGCGACCGGCGCGCCCGACTGGCTATTCATGATGTGCTGCTTCTCTCCTGCGTTTGACGAACAAAGCCCCCGGGGGCACCAGGGGCTTCATGACTGCTGGCTCACTGCGGCTCGGGTCAGCGGCCCGATTTGAGCTCGGTCCACAGACGCGTCTGCAGACGCTGGATTTCGGGCGGCAGCGGCTTGAGCAGGAACAGCGTCTTCACGACGTCGGCCGGCGGGTAGACGGCCGGGTCGTTCGCGACATCCGGGCGTACGTACTTGCGCGCCTCGGCGTTCGCACTCGGGTAATACACCGCATTCGTGATCGCCGCGTGCACCTTCGGATCCTCGATGTAGTTGATCCACTGCAGCGCGGCTTCCTTGTTCTTCGCATCCTTCGGGATCGCCATCACGTCGAACCAGACCGGCGCGCCGCCCTTCGGGATGTAGTACTCGATCTTGTACGGCTTCTTCGCTTCGGCCGCGCGATGCTTCGCGATCACGACGTCGCCCGACCAGCCGTATGCGAAGCAGACGTCGCCGCCGACCAGGTCGTTGATGTAGCCCGACGAGTTGAATTGCGTGATGTACGGGCGGATCTTCTTCAGCACGTCCATCGCGGCCTTGTAGTCGGCCGGGTTCGTGCTCATCGGATCCTTGCCGATGTAGTGCAGCGCGGCCGCGAACATCTGGTCCGGCGCGTCGAGCACCGACACGCCGCAGCTCTTCAGCTTCGACAGGTTTTCCGGCTTGAACAGGATGTCCCAGTTATCGAGCGGCACCTTGCCGAGCGCCTGCTGCGCCTTCGTCAGGTTGTAGGCGAGACCCGTCGTGCCGTATGCCCAGGGCACCGCGTACTTGTTGCCCGGGTCGGCGCCGGCGACGAGCGCCATCAGTTGCGGATCGAGGTACTTGAGGTTCGGCAGCTTCGACTTGTCGAGCGGCGTGAAGATGCCGGCAGCGATCTGCTTGCCCGCGTAATTGCTGGTCGGCACGACGATGTCGTAGCCCGAGCTGCCCGTCAGCAGCTTCGCCTGCAGCGTGTCGTCGCTGTCGTAGTTGTCGTAGCGGACCTTGACGCCCGTCTGCTTCTCGAAGTTCGGGATCGTGTCCTTCGCAATGTAGTCCGACCAGTTATAGATATTGAGTTGCGTATCCTTCGCCGCCGCCGCCGATGCACCCACGCACAGCGCAAGCGCTGCGAACCGGCCCACTACCTTTGCCTTCATCCCGTTCTCCCTCCGGCCGGACCGTGTGTCCGGCTGCCGTCTGCCTCGTCATGGCGGCGCGTTCTGGCGCGCCGCCCCTCGAAAACCCCGAACGCTACCATCATTCGCGCTCCGTCACAAAAAAATCATGACCGTGTCGCGCAAACGGAACAGATTCCCGCTGCCGGCCGGTCGTGCGGCCCGCGCAGCGGGGCGTTCCGGGGGAATTCTATCGGGTAATCGGCGGCTGTCCATCAGGAAAACAAAGCGGCGCCGAAGCCGGCCGCCGCCCGCGCGACCGGGCCGCGTCGGCCGATGCATTAAAATGACGCCCTGACGATTTCACGGCGCGACCCTTCCGATGGCATCCAATCTCCATGACCTGCCCGACAGCCCCTGCATCGGCGTCTGTTCCACCCTCTTCGACGAAGTCTGCAAGGGCTGCGGCCGCACCGCCGCCGAGGTATCGAACTGGGTGTTCCTGAGCGACGACGAAAAACGCGCGATCTGGGAGCGCATCACGCGCGACGGCACCGCGATGCGTTTCCAGTACGACAAGCTGTAATTCCGCGCACACAAAAAAAGAGCGGCATGCCAACTGCCATGCCGCCAACCCCAACTCTGTTCCCGTGCGCGCGCGCTGCGTCTAGAACTTCATCCCGACGCCCACGCCGACGATCAGCGGATCGATGTGCAGCGTGCCGATGCCCTTGTCGCCGAGCGTCGCGTCGGTGCTCATCCAGATCTTCTTCACGTCGACGTTCATGAACACCTTCTTCGTGAGCTGCACGTCGACGCCGAACTGCAGTGCCGGACCGAAGCTGCTCTTGTTGATCGACACGCCCTCCCCGCCGACGTTGAGCCCGTTGTTGTAGAAGTACGTGTAGTTCAGGCCTGCGCCGACGTACGGACGCACCTTGCCCGCATGATTGAAGTGGTACTGGAGCAGCAGCGTCGGCGGCAGCACGCCGACGCCGCCGAGATTGCCAAGGCTCGACGTCATCTGGTGACGCGACGTGCCCAGAATCAGCTCCACGCCCAGGTAGTCGCGGATCATGTACGTGAAGTCGAGCTCCGGCACGATCGCGTTGTTCACGCCGGTGTTGATCGCGCCGAGCGTGTCGCTCGCGCGCTCGTTCGGCTGGATGCTGATCGCGCGCAGCCGTACCAGCACGTCGCCCTGGTTGATCCCGTCACCCGGCGATGCCGCGTACGACAGCGACGGCATTGCTACGACGGTGGCCGCGACAGCGGCGGCGGTGACACATGTTCGAATGGTTTTGTGCATGATGCGGACCCTTGAAGAATTGATTCCATTCTCTACGTAGGGTCTTTGCCTCATCTTGATATTCATCAAGCCAGCGTAAACATCGGACGCTTTGTCGCAGGCTCCGCCGCACGGCCCGTCAGCAGCAGGTCGAGCAGGTCGCGCACGCTGCGGATCGCGTTGCCGAACGGCAGTGCTTCGCGGCCGCGAAAGAACAGGCCGTTCGCGACGTCGCCGCGCAACGCGGCCGCGAGCCGCGTGTCGATGCAGAAGTGGCCGAACTTCTCGATGCCGTCGCGCAGGCCGCACACGCTCAGGCATTCGAGGGCCGTCGGGCAGCGCTGCTTGAACGCACCGAGCTTGTCGCGAATGCGCGTTTCGTTGCGCAGGTAACGATCGAGCCACGGCGTCTTCACCGCGCGCGCGGGCAGCCCCGTCACGCTGACGAATTCGACGATGTCCTCGGGCTGCGCATCGGCCAGCACGCGCTTGAAGTTCGGGTGCGCGTCGCCCTCTTCCGTCACCGCGAACGGCGTGCCCACTTGAACGCCGTTCGCGCCTGCCGCGAGCGCCGCGCGCACCGTGTCGTGACTGTTGATGCCGCCTGCGACGATCAGCGGAATCGTGTCGCGCGCGATGCCGAGCGATGCCATCACCTGCGCGGTCTCGTCGAGCACCCGCGCGAAATCGAAGCGCGCGTCGTTCATGTCGTCGATCTGCGTGACGCCGAGGTGCCCGCCCGCACGCGCCGGATGCTCGATCACGATCGCATCGGGCAGCCGGCCCTTCTTCATCCACTTCTTCAGCACCAGCGCGATCCCGCGGCTGTCCGACAGGATCGGAATCAGCGCGATGTCGCGGCCCTGCGTGAGGTCGGGCAGATCGAGCGGCAGGCCGGCGCCCATCACGATCGCGTCGGCGCCCTCGTCGCATGCGACGCGCACGTAGTCCGCATGCGCGCTCACCGCCTTCATCACATTGACCGCGATCATCCCGCGACCTTCGCTGTACGTCTTCGCGAGGCGGATCTCCCGGGCGAGTGCGTCGAGGTTCGCGGCCTCGAGCGTCGCGCGGTCGGGGTTCGCGCGGCAGCGCGCGAGCAGGTCCGCATGGTGATGACGCAGGTCGATGCTCGCGATCGTGCCGAGCGCACCTTCGCGTGCGACGCTGCCCGCGAGACGGTGCGCGGAGATCCCCACGCCCATGCCGCCCTGCACTACGGGCAGCAACGTGCGGCCGCGGATCGTGAGCGGCGGGAAGGAAGTGCGTGCGGTCATCTGGAGCCTCGTCGAAACATCGGAAATCGGAACCGCGATGATCGACGATCCACCGGCGCGCACCTTGACGGCCGTCAATAAAAAAACGGCACGCGAGCGTGCCGTTGCGGGGCCTGGGCAATCTGGCGACGGTCAGGCCGGATGCCCGTGTTTCAGCTGCATCGACTTGTACTCGAGATACTCTTCGAGCCCGTACACGCCGTTCTCGCGGCCGTGCCCCGACTGCTTGTAGCCGCCGAACGGCGCGGCCGCGTTCCACGTGCCGCCGTTGATGTCGACCTGCCCCGTGCGGATGCGCCGCGCGACACGCATTGCGCGTTCGTCACTGCCCGCCCACACCGCGCCGCCGAGCCCGTACGGCGAATCGTTCGCGATCCGCACCGCTTCCTCTTCATCGCGATACGTGATGATCGACAGCACCGGCCCGAAGATTTCTTCCTGTGCGATCGTCGATCTCGGATCGACGCGCCCGAACACCGTCGGCTTCACGAAGAAACCCTTGTCGAGCCCTTCCGGCAGACCGGTGCCGCCCGTCACAAGCTCCGCGCCGTCGTCGATCCCGCGCTGGATGTAGGCGTGCACGCGCTGCTGCTGGGCGGCCGATGCGAGCGCGCCGAGGCGCGTCGTTTCGAGCCGCGGATCACCCGCGACGTACGCTTCGGCCGCCGCCTTCGCAAGCGCGCGAGCCTCTTCGTAGCGCGCTTCGGGCACCAGCATGCGCGTATGCGCGGAGCACGTCTGCCCCGCGTTCAGGTAGCACGCATTGACCGTACCCTTCACAGCCGCCGCAAAATCGGCATCGTCGAGAATCACCGACGCCGACTTGCCGCCCAGTTCGAGCGCGACGCGCTTCACACCCGCCGCAGCGAGTTCGGCCACGCGCTTGCCTGCGCGCGTCGAGCCGGTGAACGAGACCATGTCGACGTCCGGGTCGGTAGCCAGCGCCTCGCCGACGACAGGGCCGTACCCGCACACGAGGTTGAACACGCCCGGCGGCAGGCCGGCTTCGTGAATCGCCTCCGCGAGCATGAATGCGTTGAGCGGCGCGACTTCGGACGGCTTCAGCACCACCGTGCAGCCGGCCGCAAGCGCCGGCGCGACTTTCAGCGTGATCTGGTTGAGCGGGTAGTTCCACGGCGTGATCGCCGCGACGACCCCGACCGGCTCGCGCACTACCAGCGAGTTGCCGACCTTCGCCTCGAATTCGAACGATTCGGCGAGCTTCGCATATGCGTTCCAGTTGTAGATCGGGCCGCCGACCTGGATCGCGCGAGACAGCTTGATCGGCATCCCGACTTCGCCGGTGATCGACTGCGCGAGTTCCTCGCTGCGCGTCTGCAGGCGCTCGACGATTTTGCGCAAGTAGCCGGCGCGCGTCGCGGCCGGTGTTGCGGCCCATCCATCGAATGCGGCACGCGCCGCACGGACAGCGTGCTGCGCGTCCGACGCGACGCCTTCGGGAATCCGCCCGATCACGGCCTCGGTGGCCGAATCGATCACGTCGATCTTGCTTGCTCCGTCCGGTTTGCGCCATGCGCCGTCGATGTAGAACTGATCGTAGATTTTCATCGCTTCCTGTCTCCCGGAAAACGGCCATTCTAACGAGTGTCGCGCGCCCCGGCGGCAACACCTTCGCGCAGCGCGAGCTCCCGTGCGAACGCTGCACGAGCGTGGGCGCACTGGCTCCCGGCGGCGGTTTCTGCGCGCTTTCGGCATCCGCGCCACGCCGGCGCGCCACGTGGCCCGCATCGTGCTATGTTTTTAATATCGGCGCCGGCCGCTGCACGCCGCGCCACCCGGAATCGATGCTTTCGTGAGCGCTGCCATGACCGACGCATCCCCCAACCTCGGCTCGCAAGATCGCCTGGAACTGCTGTGCTGGCTTACCTGCGGCAATCTCGGCGCGTATTACCTGAACGAATGCTGGCCCGATGCAGCGTTCCAGGTGCAGGCCGCGCACCGCTGGCTGGACCGCCATCACCGGCACGCGGACTGGCTCGCGATCGCGAAGCTGGCCGCCCTTGCGCAGGACATCGCGAAGCGACACGCAGACTTCGTCGACGCATCATGGGCGCGCGACGCAGTCGAGGAAATCGTCGATACCGACGACCTCGACTACCGCGCGAAACTCGTGCAATGGGTGTACGAAGACTGCTGCAAGGCGCTCGCCGACAAGCGGCTGGCCGACTGAGCGCCGGTGCGAGCGCCGCGGCGCGCCGTCACGCGATCGGCAACCGCTGCGTCGACTTCAACTGGCGCAGCGACAGGTTCGAGCGAATGCTCAACACGCCCGGCAGTTTGCGCAGCACCTTTTCGACGAAATGGCTGTAGTCGTCGAGATCGGCGGCCACGACTTGCAGCAGAAAATCCGCTTCGCCGGTCGTGTTGTCGCACGCGAGCACGTTCGGACTCGCCTCGATCAGGCGCTCGAATTCCGCCGTCACTTCCTCGCCGTGCTGCGTACAGACGATCTGCACGAACGCCATGACGCCGAACCCCAGCTTCCGGCGGTCGAGCCGCGCGTGATAGCCGGCGATCAAACCGGCTTCCTCGAGCCGTCGGAGCCGGCGCCAGCAGGATGACTCGCTGAGCGAGAACGCTTCGGCGAGCCGCGCGTTCGATACGCGCCCGTCCTGCTGCAGCATGTCCAGCATCCCGCGGTCGATTCGATCCAATTGTTCCATGATGAAAGCTCCTTGCGGCGAACGCGTGCCAGCGGCAAGGCTATCTCAGGAACACCCGTTTCTCAATCGAAAAGCGAAGGAAAAATCCGCCTGTTCGCGGCTATATTGAAACAGTCATTCCAATACGGAGGAGAGAGTGAAAGCAATTGTCTATGAAGCGTTTGGCGCGGCGCCGCGGCTGATGAACGTCGACGATCCCGCGCCCGCGCCCGACGGCGTCGTGATCGAGGTCAAAGCAACGGGCGTGTGCCGTAGCGACTGGCACGGCTGGATGGGGCACGACCCGGACATCGTGCTGCCGCATGTGCCGGGCCATGAACTGGCAGGCGTCGTCGTCGCGGCCGGTAAGTCGGTCACGCGCTGGAAGGCGGGCGACCGCGTGACGGTGCCGTTCGTCGCCGGGTGCGGCCACTGCCCGGAATGCCACTCGGGCAACCAGCAGGTATGCGAGCAACAGTTTCAGCCCGGCTTCACGCACTGGGGTTCGTTCGCAGAATACGTGGGCATCCATCATGCGGACCTGAATCTCGTACGGCTGCCCGATGCGCTCGATTTCCCGACCGCGGCGAGCCTCGGATGCCGGTTCGTGACGTCGTTTCGCGCGGTGGTCGACCAGGGCCGCACGTCGGCCGGCCAATGGGTCGCCGTGCACGGCTGCGGCGGCGTGGGTCTGTCGGCGATCATGATCGCGAATGCGATCGGCGCGAACGTGGTCGCGATCGACATCTCGGATCGCGCGCTCGCGCTGGCGCGCTCGGTCGGCGCGGCGGCGACCGTCAATGCGTCGGAAGTCGCGGACGTTGTCGAGGCGGTGAAGGAGATCACGCGCGGGGGCGCACATGTGTCGCTCGATGCGCTCGGCCATCCGGACACCTGTTTCAACTCGATCAGCAATCTGCGCCGCCGCGGCAAGCACGTGCAGGTCGGGCTGATGCTCGGCGAGCATGCGGCCCCTGCCGTGCCGATGAGCAAGGTCATCGCGCACGAACTGGAGATACTCGGCAGCCACGGGATGCAGGCGCATCGTTACGACGCGATGCTGGATATGGTGCATGCCGGCAAACTCGCGCCGAGCCGGTTGATCGGCAAGGAGATCCGGCTCGGCGAGTCGATCGACGCGCTGATGAACATGAACCGGTTCGAAGGCGCAGGCGTGACGGTCGTGACGGACTTTTCGCGTTGATCGCGCGTGCGCGAGCGATGCAGGACACCGCGGTTCCCGATTCCGCATGCTGAATCGGGCACGCATGACGGCCGCCGCGCACGCGTGACGCGGCGGGCATCGCGCGGTGGACGCGCAAGGATCCGGCCACGATGGCCGACGAACACGGTGCGCGAATGCGAAAAAGCCCGCCAGGCTTGCACCCGGCGGGCTTCCGTCACGTTGGAGCGGGCGTGGCCGCCCGGGCGATTATTCCTGCCCCTGGCTCGCGAGGAAATCCTCGTAATTCCCGCCGAAGTCGAACAGCGTGCCGTCCGTGCGCACTTCGATGATCCGGTTCGCGAGGCCGCTGACGAATTCGCGGTCGTGCGACACGAAAATCAGCGTGCCTTCGAACTGCTCGAGCGCGATCTGCAGCGATTCGATCGACTCCATGTCCATGTGGTTGGTCGGCTCGTCCATCAGCAGCACGTTGTGGCGGCCGAGCATCAGCTTGCCCCAGATCATGCGGCCCTTCTCGCCGCCCGACAGCACCTTCACCGACTTCTTGATGTCGTCCGACGAGAACAGCAGGCGGCCCAGCGTGCCGCGCACCATCGTTTCGTCGTCGCCTTCCTTGCGGTACTGGTCGATCCAGTCCATCAGCGTAATGTCGTCCGGGAACTCCTCGTACGTGTCCTGCGGCATGTAGCCGACGTTCGCGTTCTCGGCCCACTTCACCGTGCCGTGATCGAGCGGCAGGTTGCCGAGCAGCGAACGCAGCAGCGTCGTCTTGCCCGCGCCGTTCTCGCCGATGATCGCGATGCGCTCGCCCGGCTGCACCGACAGATTGAAGTTCTGGAAGATCGTACGCTCGTACTTCTTCGTGATTTCTTCGGCGACCACCGCAACGTTGTGCAGCTTCTTGTCGAACTCGAAGCGGATGAACGGGTTCTGCCGCGACGACGGCTTGAATTCCTCGATCTTGATCTTGTCGATCTGCTTCGCGCGGCTCGTTGCCTGGCGCGCCTTCGACTTGTTCGCCGAGAAGCGGCGCACGAAGTCCTGCAGCTCCGCCACGCGTTCCTTCGCGCGCGCGTTCGCCGCCGCCTGACGCTCACGCGCCTGCGCCGATGCGAGCATGTAGTCGTCGTAGTTGCCCGGCCAGACCTTCAGCGTGCCGTAGTCCATGTCGGCCATATGCGTGCACACCGAGTTCAGGAAGTGACGATCGTGCGAGATGATGATCATCGTCGAGTTGTACTCGTTGAGCGTGTGCTCGAGCCAACGGATCGAGTTGATGTCGAGGTTGTTGGTCGGTTCGTCGAGCAGCAGCACGTCCGGCTTCGAGAACAGCGCCTGCGCGAGCAGCACGCGCAGCTTCCAGCCCGGCGCGACGTCGGCCATCGTGCCGTTGTGGAACTTCTCCTCGATGCCGATGCCGAGCAGCAGCGCGCCCGCGCGCGCCTCGGCGTCGTAGCCGCCGTATTCGGCGAACTTGCCTTCCAGCTCGGCCGCGTGCATGTAGTCGTCGTCGGTGGCTTCCGGGTTCGCGTAGATCGCGTCGCGCTCGGTCATCGCGGCCCACATCTCGGTGTGGCCCATCATCACGACGTCGAGCACGCGCACGTCTTCATACGCAAACTGGTCCTGGCGCAGCTTGCCCAGACGCACGTTCGGCTCCAGCGCGACGTTGCCGGCGCTCGGCTCGAGGTCGCCGCCGAGGATCTTCATGAAGGTCGACTTGCCACAGCCGTTCGCGCCGATCAGACCATAGCGGTTGCCCTCGCCGAATTTGACCGAGATATTCTCGAACAAGGGCTTCGGCCCGAATTGCATCGTGATGTTGGCAGTAGAAAGCACGGCAGGTCCCGTAAGAGAGAAATCGACGGAAAACCGTGTATTTTAGCAGGTGTCGGAGAAACTGCCGACCGCACCGCCGCGGCGGCCTCGCGCACGTGTCGCGCGCCGCCGCTCACCCCCGTCAACACGACGGCGCGCGCGTCGTCGCCGTCATACCGGAAACCCGCATGCCCGCCAGCCAGCTTCGCGACCAACTCGTCGGCGCATGGCGCCTCGTGTCCTATGAAGTCCGCCCGCGCGACGGCGGCACCATCACCTACGCGCTCGGCCGCGACGTACGCGGCTGGATTCTCTACACGCCGGACGGCTATATGTCCGCGCAGTTGATGGCAGCCGGCCGGCCGCCCTATGCCGACGGCGATCTGCACGGCGGCAGCCGCGACGAACGCGCCGCCGCCGCGCGCGGCTATGTTGCGTATTCAGGCCCTTTCAACGTTGACGACAACGGGACGCTGACGCACGAGATGGACGTGAGCCTGTTTCCAAACTGGATCGGCAACGTCCAGCAGCGGGTCGTCAGCGTCGAAGGCAATCGCCTGCAGCTCGGCACGGCCAAGCCCGTGGTCGTCGACGGCCGGCAGGTCGACGCGGTGCTCGTCTGCGCGCGCGCGCGCCGCTGAAGCGCGGCGGTCGGACAGCGGAACCACGAGCGCGCCGTCGAGGCCGCTACCGGGGCTGCGGCGCCGCCGGCATCGCGACAGACGCCGCCGGTGCGTGTGTCGTTCCGGATCCCGATCCGCCGTCGCGCGTCACTTGCCGGCCTTCGCCGCCCCCTTCTGCGCGGCCTTCGCGTTCATCTGCCCGAACAGCTGCGAGCACGGCACGTCGCGGTTGTTGCTCGGCGCGATCAACGGGATCAGCGCCGCGAACGGGTTGATCAGCCCGAGCCCGACCATCGCGCCGGCGCGCAGCGCGAGCGCGCCCGCCTCGACGCCAACCTTCGGATTCTTGAACGTGCCCTTCGCGTAAAGCGGCGAGCGCAGCGAAAAGATCCGGAAACCCTTCGTGTGCGGATGGATCTTCAGGTCGAGCGATTCGTCGCGCAGGTTGATCGGGCCGTCCACGTTGATCAGCGCATCGTCCGTATCGAGCGCGAAGACCTTCGGCTGGAGCAGCCCGTCGTTCGCGACGAAATCGATCGCCGCGCAATTGATGTTCACGTCGCGGGTGCCGAACAGCTTTTCGTAGACGACATTCGCGACGTTCAGGCCCGCCGCCTCCATCAGCAGGAGGCTGATGCGGCCGTCCGTGACGAGCGCCTTCACTTCGCCGGTCGACGTGGCCGCGAGCGCGGCCGGCGAATTGCCGGTCGCCGACAGCGATGCGTCGCCGTTGATCTCGCCGAGTGCAGTCTGCATGACCTTCTGCGTCGGGAACAACTGCTTGAGTTTCAGGTGGCGCGCGGTCAGCGTGAAGCGCCCCTTCAGCGGCGTGCGGCTGCCGTCGAGATGCGCATTCGTCGCAAGCGTGCCGCCCGCGACGCCGAACTGCAGCGGCTCGAGCGTCAGCACGCCGTCCTGCAGCAGGATGTGCGTGTACAGGTTCGTGATCGGCAGTTGCGGGCTCTTGATCAGCTTGCGCCCGGTGAACTTCACGTCCGCGTCGATCGCGCTCCAGCGCTCGGTGCGGAACGCCGCAACCGGCAACACGCGGTCCGGCGGCTGGCGCGTCGTGTCGCCGCGCTTGGCCTTGCTCGCGGCTGAATCGGCGCCGATCACCGGCGCGAGGTCGGAGAACTGCAGCAGGTTCGACACGAGTTCGCCCGACAGCTTCGGCCGCGGCTCGCGCTGCGCCCACGTCAGCGTGCCCGCGAGATCGCTGCCGCCCACGCGACCGTGGAAGTTCTCGTAGCGGAACGTGCTCGCCTTCTGCTTGATCTGGCCGATCAGGCGCCCCTCGGTCGCGTACGGCGGCGTGTCGGGCAGCGTGATGCCGGTGAGCTGGTACAGATGCGACATCGACGTGCCCTGCAGCCACAGCCGCAGGTCGATCGCCGCCAGGTGCATCGGATCGGTCAGCGTGCCGACGATCGCGAGCCGCGTGTCGCCGGCCTTCACGTCGGCCTGCAGCGGGAACGGCTGCGTCGCATTCTCGATCGCCAGCACACCGCCCACCTTGCCGGTGCCGGTGATCGGCACGTTCTTGTAGCGGCCATCGACCTTCAGGCCGAACGCGTAGATCGGGCCGGCCGGCTGCACACGCGCGGCGGCGCCCGATGCGCCGCTCGCGCCGGCGGCAGCCGCACTCGCCGATGCGGACGAAGCCGCGGCAACGGGCGCAGCGGCGGACGCGCGCGCCGACGCGGCCGCAGGCACTTCGCTCGCACCTTGCGCCGCTGACGCACCGGACGCGGCTTCCGCGTTCGCCTTCGCCGCGAGTTGCGCGGCGCCGCGCTTGCCGACACGCTGCGCCGATGCCGCACGCGACTTCTGTTCCTGCTCCTTGAGCACGTCACCGAGCGGAACCGGCTGGCCGAGCGTATCGATCCCGATCGTCAGATCGGCCTTGGTGATTGCGTCTCGATAAACGACGGTCCCCTTCGCGAACGCGAAGCTGTCGAGCCGTACTTTCCATGTCTTCGGTTGGCCCGACTGCTTGAACTGGAAGGTCCACGTGTTACGACCGTCGGCGAGCCGTTCGAGGTCGACGGCCGGGTTGACGACGTCGATCGACGGAATGACGATCTGGTGGGTGAGGAGCGGAAGAATCGCGAGATCGAAGTGCGCGGCGTCGAGCGTGACGAACTTGGAGCCCTTCGCCCAGTCGGGGTTCCCGATCTCCAGCCGGGTGGCCGAGATGCGAGGCCAGGGCACCCATGCGCGCCAGCCTGTTTCGCTCTGCGGGCGGCGCCAGTCGACCCTGAGGTCGCCGTTGATCGCAAACGGACGGCCAAGCGCGGTGCTCACATGTTCGTTGACCCACGGTTTCGCGCGGTTCCAGTCGAACGTGACAATGAAGACGCCGGCAGCGACGATGATCAGTGCGACGATACCGACGATCCATGCAGCGGTCTTGCCGATGGTTCGGGTGAGCGTCATGGCGGTTCCGTTGTTGTTCTGCAGAAGTTGCACGCGACATCGGGCTGTTGCATACGCGCGCGGAGCACGAAGCACGACATCGGCGGCTTTTCAATGGTTATTATGACGCACGCCGCCGCAACGCCTCGGCGCCATTAACGCTTTTTTTCATTTGTGACATGACAGCCCCCCACGGTCTCATCGACGCACAGCGCATCACGCGCCGCGACGCACGCACCGGCAAGACCTTGCTGACGCCGACCGATTTCAGCCTTGCCGCGGGATCGCGAATTGCTATCACGGGTCCGTCGGGCTCAGGCAAGAGCGTGCTGCTGCGCGCGCTCGCGCTGCTCGATCCGCTCGATGGCGGCCAAGTGCTGTGGCGCGGCAAGCGCATCAGGCGCGGCGCGATTCCGCGCTACCGACGCAGCATCGCGTATGTGCGCCAGCGCCCCGCTCAGATGGACGGCACCGTCGACGCGCAATTGCGCTATCCGTACTCGCTCGCGGTCTATCGCGACGCGACGTTCGACCGCGCGCGCGTCGAAGCGCTCGCCGCGCGTGCGGGGCGCGGCGCCGATTTTCTCGACAAGCGTGCGAGCGATCTGTCGGGCGGCGAAGCGCAGATCGCCGCGCTGCTGCGCGTGCTGCAGCTTGACCCCGACGTGCTGTTGCTCGACGAGCCGACCTCCGCGCTCGATCCCGATTCCACGCGTGCGATCGAAGCGCTCGTCGACGCATGGTTCGACGCAGCATCCGATGCGCGTGCATACATGTGGATCTCCCACGATCCGGCGCAGGCCGCGCGGATCGCGACGACGCGGCTCGTGATGCAGGCCGGCGTGCTGCAAGCCGCAGCCTCGACGGAGGGTGCGCAATGAGCCCAGCGCTGCAGGATCTGAGCCTCGTCGACGTCGGGATCGCCGCCGCGCTCGTCGCGGTGAATGGCGCGATCTCGGCCGCGCTGTCGCTCGGCCTCGGTCGCCAGCTCGCGCTGGCCGCCGTGCGCACCGTCGTGCAGTTGCTCGCGATCGGTTACGTCCTCGGCTGGGTGTTCGGCCATCCGCACTGGACGGTCGTGCTGCCGCTCACCGCACTGATGACGCTGATCGCAGGTTTCGCGGGCGCCGCGCGCGGCAAGCACGCGTACCGCGGGCAGCGCATCGACAGCATCGCGTCGATCTGGGTCAGCAGCTGGCTCGTCGCGGCGATCGGCCTGTTCGTCGTGATCCGCATTCACCCGTGGTACGAACCGCAATACGCGATCCCGATTCTGGGGATGATTCTCGGCAATACGCTTACCGGCGTGGCGCTCGGCGTCGAACGGATGATGGACGAGCTCACCGCGCGGCGCGACCGTGTCGAGACCGCACTCGCACTCGGCGCGACGCGCTGGGAAGCCGCGCAGGACGCCGCGCGTCAGGCCGTGCGCGCGGGCATGCTGCCGACGTTGAATCAGATGGCCGTCGTCGGCGTCGTAAGTCTGCCGGGGATGATGACCGGCCAGGTGCTGGCCGGCCAGTCGCCGCTGCAGGCCGTGCGCTATCAGATCGTGATCATGTTCCTGATCGCCGCGGCGTCGGCGCTCGGCACCGTCGGCGCGGTACTGATGACGTATCGCCGGCTGTTCTCGGCCGATCACCGGTTTCTTGCCGCGCGGCTCGAGGAACGCACGCGCTGACGCGCGACGCCGCGGCGCATGCGGCGTACGGGCAGTGCGCCGTCGGCGCGCGGTGCCGCGTTTGCCGACGGCCCCGCGCAACATACGGCTCGTCCCGATACTCGTTGCGCGCGCACCGGCTCAGTGCTTGATCGACACGGTCACCTTCGTGCCGTCGCTCATCGTGACCGATTTCGACCCGCCATTCGTCGAAATCGACACCCACTTGACCTGGCTCACCGACACGACGTCCGGACACTGCAGCGTCTTGCCACCCGCGCTCACGTTGCGTGTGCCTTTCGGCGCGGCGGCCTGGAAGCTCAGTTGCACGTTCGCGATCCCCTTCGCGTCGACCGACGGCGCGAGCCGCACCTGGGTCTGGCGCACCATCGCGCCGTTCTCGTCGCGCGGCAGGCTGTCGGCGCTCGGGCAACCGTCCTGCATCGCGACCGCACCGCCCGGCGGCACCGACTTCCAGTTGAAGTCGTCCGTCTCGCCCGAGCGGATCTTGCGCGTCTCCTGCATATTGCCGAAGGTCTTCGAATCGACCTTGACCGTGTATTCGAGCTGCCCCGTCCCGCCGCCCTTCAGGCTGCCTTTGACCGGCGGCGCCGCGAATACGCTTGCGCTTACGCATGCCGCCGCGAACACGGCCGACCACGATACGGCGACTGACAAGCTGCGTTGGCTCATGCTGACCTCCTTGTAATGCGGCGGCACGCGCGTGCCGCGCGGTTTTCGATGCATGATGCGTTGCCAGTCTACCGCCAAGCGGCATGCAATGCGCCGCAAACGCATCGGGTGTTACCCCGCTTGCGTTCGCGGCCGCGCATCCCGTACGCGCGATGCCCGATCAGAAGCCGCTCAGCACCAGCTTGCCGATCGCGCGCCCGGCCTCGAGCATCTGATGCGCGCGCCGCACGTTCGCCGCGTTGATCGTGCCGAGCTGTTCGCCGAGCGTCGTGCGCAGCGTGCCGTCGTCCACGAGCCGCGCGACCTCGGTGAGGATCTTGTGCTGCTCGATCATGTCCGGCGTCTCGAACATCGCGCGCGTGAACATGAACTCCCAGTGGAACGCGGCGCTCTTCGCCTTCAGCAGTTCGACCGGGACCGGCTTCGCGTTCTCGACGATCGTGCAGATGCCGCCCTGCGGCCGGACGACTTCCGCCGCGGCAGGGAAATGACGGTCCGTGTCGTTGAAGATCAGCACGTAATCGACGTTCGGATGACCGATGTCACGCAATTGCGCGGGCAGGTCGCCGAAGTGGTCGACCACGTCGTCCGCACCGAGCGCACGCACCCATTCGGCCGATGCGGGCCGCGACGCGGTCGCGATCACGCGCAGCTTCCCGAGCGTCTTCGCGAGCTGGATCGCGATCGAGCCGACGCCGCCCGCCCCGCCGATGATCAGCACCGACTTGCCCGCATCGGCGCCCTGCGGCGACACGCGCAGCCGGTCGAACAGCGCCTCCCACGCGGTCAGCGCGGTGAGCGGCAGCGCGGCCGACGCCGCAAAATCCAGCGTGCGCGGCTTGTGCGCGGCGATCCGCTCGTCGACCGCATGGAATTCGCTGTTCGCGCCGGCGCGCGTGATGCTGCCCGCGTAGAACACCGCGTCGCCCGGCCGGAACAGCGTGACGTCGGCGCCCACCGCGACGACCGTGCCGGCAGCATCCCAGCCCAGCACGCGCGGGCTCTCCTCGACCTGCGGCTTCGGCGCGCGGACCTTGGTGTCGACCGGGTTCACGGAAATCGCCTCGACCTTCACGAGCAGGTCGCGCGGGCCGGGCTCGGGTTGCGGCACGTCGACGTCGAGCAGCGCTTGCGGGTCGTCGATCGGCAGGTAACGGGTCAGTCCAACTGCTTTCATAACGGTAGCTCCTATCGTGTCCAGGAAATTCGGTCGGGCCGCGGCGCAGCCCATGAACGCCATCGTATGGCGCCCGATCCTTCGAGAAAACCGCTATATTTCCTGAAACATTTTCAGGAATCTCAGAATAATGACATCCGACCCAATCCCCGCTCCCGACAAGCCGCTGGACCTGCTGGACGTCGGCCTGTTCGTTCGCGCCGCGCTGCTCGCGAACGTGAGCGCGGCCGGACGCGAGTATGGCGTGTCGGCCGCGGTCGCGAGCGCGCGTATCGCGCAGCTCGAGCGCCAGCTCGGCGCACGATTGCTGCATCGCACCACGCGCCGGATCTCTCTCACCCAGGACGGAGAGGTGTTCATGGCTCGCGCCGAGGCGCTGCTGTCGGCCGCCGATGCGGCGCGCGCGTCCGTCGGCCATGGCCGCAGCGAGCCGTATGGCCGGCTGAAGGTGTCGATGTCGTCGTCGTTCGGCCGCCAGCACGTCGCGCCGGTGATTCCGGCATTTCTGCGCCGCTATCCGTCCGTATCGCTCGATCTGCGTCTTTCCGACGAGATCGTCGATCTCGTCGACGACGGCTACGACGTCGCGATTCGCCTCGGCGCGCTGAAGGATTCGACGCTCGTGGCGCGCAAGCTGGCCACGAACCGGCGCGTGGTGTGCTGCTCGCCCTCGTATCTCGCGGAGCGCGGCACGCCGCGGCATCCGGCCGATCTCGCGCAGCACGAATGCGTGATCCTCGGCGACCAGCGCGACTGGTCGTTCGTTACGCCGCAAGGCCGGCTCACGGTACGCGTGAGCGGCCGGCTCGTTGCAAGCAACGGCGAGGCGATCCGCGAGGCGCTCGTCGACGGCTTCGGCATCGCGATCAAGTCGACCTGGGACGTCGGCCCGCAGCTCGCGAGCGGCGCGCTCGTCACCGTGCTCGACGATTACCCGTTCGCGGACGACGTCGCGATCTGGGCCGTCTATCCGAGCCGTGCGCACGTGCCGCTGAAGACGCTCGCGTTCATTGCGTTCCTGGCTGAACACTTCGGCGATCCGCCTTACTGGGATCGCGTGCATACACGCTGACCGACGTCCGCGAACCGGCGCTGTCGGCGGCGTACGCCGCGCCGCCACGGCGTTCCGGTCGCGCTCGGACAGCAACGGGCTACAATGGCGCGTTCGCGACGCAACGGCCGAAGGCCGGACAGGCCGTGCCCGCACACGGCCGCCAGCGGCCGCACCCGCGTTTCATTCGCTTCCAATCATTCCGTCATGACCCACAATCTCGTCATCCAGAGTCTCGCGCCGCTGTCGGACGCGCATCACAAACCGCTGCTTGCGCTGTCGCGCGGCTCCCGTATCGTGCAGACCGACGAGCACGCACTGCGCATCGAAAACGCGAACCCGGCGCAGCGCCTCGACATCGATGCGTACTGCGGCACGCATGCGCTCGACTTCGGCTTCGTCGAGGCCGGCCGGACGCTCGCCGATTTCGGACTCGTCGTAATGGACATGGATTCGACGCTGATCACGATCGAATGCATCGACGAAATCGCCGATTTCTGCGGGCTGAAGACCCAGGTTGCGGAGATCACCGAAGCATCGATGCGCGGTGAAATCCGCGATTTCAACGAAAGCCTCACGCGCCGCGTCGCGCTGCTCGCGGGGCTCGACGCTCGGGCGCTCGAGCGCGTGTACGAGGAGCGGCTGCAGTTGTCGCCGGGCGCGGAGACGATGCTCGCGGGCGTGAGGGCCGCCGGCCTGAAGACGCTGCTCGTATCGGGCGGCTTCACGTTCTTCACCGAGCGCCTGCAGGCACGTCTCGGCCTCGACTATGCACACGCGAACACGCTTGAAATCGTCGACGGCAAGCTGACCGGCAAGGTGCTCGGCGAGATCGTCAACGCGGACGTGAAGGCGCGCATGCTGCGCGACACGTGCGCATCGCTCGGCATCGCGCCGAGCCGCGCGATCGCGATGGGCGACGGGTCAAACGACCTGAAGATGATGGCCGAAGCCGGATTGTCGGTCGCGTTCCACGCGAAGCCGGTCGTGCGCGACGCGGCAACCGTCGCGTTCGACCACGTCGGCCTCGACGGCCTGCTGCGGCTGTTCTGATCCGCGCCACTCCGCCAATGAAAACGCCGGCGCGATGTCCAATCGCGCCGGCGTTTCGTTTTTCCGCTTCGGTCGGTTATCGGCCCAGCGTGGCCTGCATCGCGCGCTCGATGTCCGCGCGAAGATCGCTTTCGTCCTCGAGACCGACGTAGAAGCGCACCAGCGTGCCGCGATGCGGCCAGTCCGTGCGCATCGACGCAACGTCGTACGGCATCGCGAGGCTGCACGCGCCGCCCCAGCTCCAGCCGATCGCAAACAACTCGAGCGCCTCGACGAAGCGATCGATCTGCTCGCTGCTGTAGCGTTCGTCGAACACCACCGAGAACAGCCCGCCCGCACCGGTGAAGTCGCGTACGAACGATTCATGGCCCGGGCAGTCCGGCAGTTGCGGGTGCAGCACCGTTGCGATCTCCGGACGCGTCTTCAGCCATTGCGCAAGTGCAAGCGCGCTCTTGCCGTGCGCGTCGAAGCGCACCTGCATGCTCGGCAGGCTGCGCATCACGAGCGAGCAATCGTCGACCGACACGCCGATCCCGCAGCGCATCCGCGCAAGCTTCAGTTGCGCGTGCAGCTCCGCGTTTGCCGTTATCGTCGCACCCATCAGCAAATCGCTGCCGCCCGACTGGTACTTGGTCAGCGCCTGCACCGAGATGTCCACGCCGTGCTCGAACGGCTTGAACGCGAGCCCGGCCGAATACGTGTTATCGATTGCGGTGACGATGCCGCGCGCCCGCGCGGCCGTCGTGATCGCTCGTACGTCGGGTACTTCCATCGTCACCGAGCCCGGCGCCTCGATCCAGATCAGCCGCGTGTTCGGCTGGATCAGGTCGGCAATCCCGGCGCTGACCAGCGGATCGTAGAAGCGCACGGTAATGCCGAAATCCTTCGCGAGCCAGTTGCCGAAGTCGGCGTTCGGACCATAAACGTTGTGCGGGATCAACACGTCGTCGCCCGCCTTCACGAGCCCGAAGTAGACGTTCGAGATGGCCGCAAGGCCCGACGGTTGCAGCAGTGCGTGCGTACCGCCCTCGATCTCGGCGAGCCGTTGCGCGAGCGCGAGCGACGTCGGCGTCGCATGCAGACCGTAGCGCCACTGGTTGTCGTTGTGCCACACGAGCGCGCGCATCGTCGCGAGATCGGGGAACACGACCGTCGACGCACGCGCGACCGGCGGCACGAACGAACGGAAGCCTTCCGGAATGACGTCGTCGGGTTGAACGATGCGGGTTTGCAGCGCGCGCTTCGGGGCGGATTGAGTCATGGCAGGAGGCCGTGGCTAGGCCGTTCGGTTGCGGAAGATGTCGTTAGATTAGCCAAAAACGGCGCGCTTGGCCCGGTACAATGCGCGGCGCCTGCACCAAGCCAGCGCGCTCAGTCGTCGGTACGCAGGTTGACCAGGCCGCCGACCGTCTCGATTTCCTGCACGCGGCCGTCGCGAACGTGCAGCGCGGCGCGTTTGCCAGGCGCCGGCCGCAGCACGACCGGTTGCGGATCCGATTCATCCGAATTCATCCGGTCGGCCTTCAACCCGCCCGTCGAATCGAAGCGGCCGATCCACACGCCCGTGATGTTCGTGCCGTCGTTCGACTCCTCGATTTCGAGCGTGTCGCCATCGCGATCGCCGGCGAGCAGGATCACCTCGCCCGTATCGGCAAACTGGTATTCGCCGTGCACGCCCTCTTCGTCCGTCTTCGGCCCGAGATGCACGACGATCGGCCGGTCGCCGAGCGTGCCCTCGTAGCGCGGCAGGCGCGCGAATTCAGGATTCGGCCGCAGCGGCCGCGCCGGTGCCGCGTCATCCTGCTGCACACCCGGCGCAGCGGCCTGCGCCGCGGCCACGCCGGGCACCGCCAGAGCTGCCGCCAGTGCGCCGGCGATCACCAGCGCACGTTGCCATTCCGAATATCCACCCACTTCGTGTTGCTCCCTTGCTTCAGATTCGCTCGACAATCGCGGCGATATCTCGTCGCACGCCGATCGACGCCATCGCGAGCGCCGGACGGCCCCCATTCAACGGCGCCGCTCGCGCGATACGCATGCCGTTCGCCACGCGTTCACGTCGCGTCTCGCATGTCGTGCGCGAACGCCCGGCCGGCGTGCGCGATTCGCGTCAGCCCTGCATCAGGCGTTCGACCGCCGCGCGATGCGGAATCGGCGCGACCGCGCCGTAGCCCGTCGTCGACAATGCCGCCGCGGCGTTCGCGTACCGCGCGGCCGCGAACGGATCGTCGCCCGCGACGATCCGCGCCACGAACGCGCCGCCGAAGCAGTCGCCCGCGCCCGTCGCGTCGACGGCCTCGACCGCGAAACCCGGCACCACACGACGTTCGTTCGGGGTTGCCACATACGCGCCTTCCCTGCCCAGCTTCAGCGCGACGACCTGCGGTCCGTGCTCGAGCATCGCATCGACGATCGCGTCCCGATCGTTCGCGCCCGTGAGTGCCGTGACGTCGTCCCAACTCGGCAGGCAGATGTCGGTCTGCCGCAGCGCTTCGCGCATCACCGCGCGGGCGCGCGGCAGCGGCCACAGCTTCAGGCGCAGGTTCGTGTCGAAGCTGACCTGCGCGCCGTTGCTGCGCGCATGCGCAATCGCCGCAAACGCCGCGTCGCACGCGGTCGTGCTGATCGCAAGGCTGATACCCGACAGATGCACGGCCTTCGCCGCGGCCAGCGCATCGAACGGCAGGTCGGCGATCGAATAGCGGCTCGCCGCCGAGCCCGCGCGCAGATAATCGAACTGGTGCCCGTCGGTTCCGTGCGTGACGAAATACACGCCGGTCGGCGCAGTGCGGTCGATCCGCACATACGTCGTGTCGACTTGCTCGGCCGCCCACATGTCCGCCAGCAAGCGACCGAACGGATCGTCACCGATCGCGGATACGAAGCCCGTCGATGCGCCCTGGCGCGCCGCGGCGATGCAGAAGTTCGACGTGTCGCCGCCAAAGCCCTGCAGAAACTCCGGACGCCCCGGCTGCGACTGGTTGAATTCGATCATCGCCTCGCCGAGCGCGAGGATCTGCGGGAACGCTGCGGCCATCGCTCAGACCTCGCCCCACAGGTCGTGACCGTCCGCGCCGGTGATCTTCACGGACACGAAATCGCCGACCTTGTAGCGCTTCGAAGCCTTCGCCGCCGGCTCGACATAAACGACGCCGTCGATCTCGGGCGCATCCGCCGCCGTGCGGCCGATGCCGCCTTCCGCGTTGACTTCGTCGATCAGCACCTTCACGGTCTTGCCGACCTTGCGTTGCATGCGCCGTGCCGACACTTCCTCGGCGACCTCCATGAAACGCGCGCGACGCGCTTCGCGAACCTCGTCCGGCAGTGCGCCGTCGAGTTCGTTCGCGCTCGCCCCTTCGACCGGCGAATACGCGAAACAGCCGACCCGATCGAGTTCCGCTTCGCGAATGAAATCGAGCAGCGTGTCGAACTGCTCTTCCGTCTCGCCCGGGAAGCCGGCGATGAACGTGCTGCGGATCGTCAGATCCGGGCAGATGTCGCGCCACTTTTGCACGCGCTCGAGCACCTTCTCCGCGTTCGCCGGACGCTTCATGCGCTTGAGCACTTCCGGATGCGCGTGCTGGAACGGCACGTCGAGATACGGAAGCACGTGGCCCTTGAACGGGCCTTCGGCCATCAGCGGAATGACTTCGTCGACGCTCGGATAGGGATACACATAGTGCAGGCGCACCCACGCGCCGTACTGCGCGGCGAGTTCGCCGAGCGCGGCGACGAGGTCCGTCATGCGCGTCTTGATCGGCTTGCCGTTCCAGAAGCCCGTGCGGTACTTCACGTCAACGCCGTACGCGCTCGCATCCTGCGAGATCACGAGCAGTTCCTTCACGCCCGACTTGAACAGGTTCTCGGCCTCGAGCATCACTTCGGCGACCGGACGCGACACCAGATCGCCGCGCATCGACGGGATGATGCAGAACGTGCAGCGGTGGTTGCAACCTTCGGAGATCTTCAGGTATGCGTAGTGACGCGGCGTGAGCTTGATGCCGGCGGCCGGCACGAGGTCGACGAACGGATCGTGCGGCTTCGGCAGGTGCGAATGCACGGCCTGCATCACTTCACCCACGGCGTGCGGGCCGGTGACGGCGAGCACCTTCGGATGGACTTCCTCGATGAGGTTCGAGCCGCTGGCGCTCGACTTCGCGCCGAGGCAGCCGGTGACGATCACCTTGCCGTTCTCGGTCAGCGCCTCGCCGATCGCGTCGAGGCTTTCCTGCACGGCTTCGTCGATGAAGCCGCAGGTGTTGACGACGACGAGATCCGCGCCGTCATACGTGCCGGAGATTTCATAACCTTCGGCGCGCAGCTGCGTGATGATTTGCTCGGAGTCGACGAGGGCCTTCGGGCAGCCGAGGGATACGAAGCCTACTTTGGGGGACTGGGACATCTGGAATGTGGGGGCGTGGCGGCAAAAGCGTGAGTTTACAGCTATTTATGGGTCAGCGAGGCAAAACCGGCAGACCGGGCGCCCGGGATCGCGGCCCCAACACGCGGGGCGCACGCGCGAATCGCGCGGCCGCAGGCACCGGAGATCCAGCCCTTTCACGCGGACGGCGATCCGGCGCCGGGCGAGATTGCCGGCCGCCCCCGCACGACAATCGCCCCGGCGCGGCCGCGCCGCTATGCGAAAATCCCGACATTCGCTCCATTCACCTACCCAACGGGGTTCGCATGACCACCCACATCACCATCGAATTCACCGAGCACGCCGCCGAAACCATCAACGAGCAAACCAGCACGAGCTTTTCGTATGACCAAGGCGCGCACGTGCCGCAGCCCGGCGACTTCGTCGAACTGGAAAATTCGCGCCAGACGTTTCTCGTGATCGGTCGCGTGTTTTCGCTGAAGTCGAACTACTGCGCAGTGAAGCTCGTGCTCGACCTTCCGCCGGCGGACGATCATCACGATTTCGATCCGGCGCTTTGAGCAAGACCGGTGAGACGCGCTCGGGGAGCAGCGCGGCGAGACGCAACGGCGGCGCAATCGTTTCGACGATCGTGTGAAATGCGATGGATCGGACCGCGATCACGCCCGCCGACGCGGCAGGGACGCCCGATCCCGACGATCGCAAACGATCGTCGGCCATACGTGGCGAAAGCCTGAAGCGGCGGCCGCAGCGCCGCCGCGCGCAATCGGCGTGACGCCCCGCTGCACGCAGCAGCGCCCGCCAACCGGCTGCGCGCGCCGCCGGTTGGCCGGCCCGCCGCGCGAGCGTTACTTCTTTTCCGGTTCCGGCGCGCCCGGCTGCTTGAACGGGAACGTGCTGAACATCGACTTGGCCTGATTCTGCATCTGCTCCTGCATCTGCACGAACATGTTCTTCGACTGCTCGATGTAGCTCGTCATCATCCCTTGCATCATCGGCGCCTGCATGTTCATGAACTGCGACCAGACTTCCGGATTCATCGCGTTGCCTTCGTAAAGGTTCTTCGATTGATCGGCAAGCTTGTTCTGGATGTCGATGAAAGCCTGGATGTTCTTTTCCAGGTACGTGCCCATCATCCCCTGCATCGCATGACCGTAGAAACGGATGATCTGCGACAGCATCGACGACGAGAACATCGGCACGCCGCCGCTCTCCTCCTCGAGAATGATCTGCAGCAGGATGCTGCGCGTCAGGTCTTCGTTGGATTTCGCATCGACGACCTTGAAATCCTCCTGCTCCAGCACGAGTTGCTTGACGTCGGTCAGCGTGATGTACGTGCTTGTCTCGGTATCGTAGAGCCGGCGGTTCGGGTACTTCTTGATGAGCCGCTCGGCCGTTTTCTTTGTAGTAGTCATGTAACGCCTTTCGGTGCAGCGTAGCGCAAGTGACAAATCCCCGCCTCCCGGAACGGGAGGCGGGGGCCTTCGGAAACGCCAGGCTGCACGGCCGAGCCGGCCTGCGCAGCCCGGACGTTCAGCCCATGTGCAGGCCGCCGTTCAGCGAGAAGTCAGCGCCGGTCGCGAAGCCCGAATCGTTCGATGCGAGCCATGCGACGATCGAGCCGATTTCCTCCGGCGCACCGAGACGCCGCACCGGAATCGTCGCGACGATCTTCTCGAGCACGTCCGGACGGATCGCCTTCACCATGTCGGTGCCGATGTAGCCGGGCGACACGGTATTGACCGTCACGCCCTTCGTTGCGACTTCCTGCGCAAGCGCCATCGTGAAGCCGTGGATGCCGGCCTTCGCGGTGGAGTAGTTCGTTTGCCCGAATTGCCCTTTCTGGCCGTTCACCGACGAGATGTTGATGATGCGGCCCCAGCCGCGCTCCACCATCCCGTCGATCACCTGCTTCGTCACGTTGAACAGGCTCGTGAGGTTGGTGTCGATCACGGCCGTCCAGTCTTCGTGCGTCATCTTGCGGAACACGACGTCGCGCGTAATGCCTGCGTTGTTGACCAGCACGTCGATCTCGCCGACTTCGGCCTTGACCTTGTCGAACGCTGCCTTGGTCGAGTCCCAGTCGCCGACGTTGCCTTCCGACGCGATGAAATCGTAGCCGAGCGCCTTCTGGTCCTCGAGCCACTTCACCCGGCGCGGCGAGTTGGGGCCGCAACCTGCGACCACCTTGAAGCCGTCTTTCGACAGACGCTGGCAAATACTGGTGCCGATGCCGCCCATCCCGCCCGTTACGTACGCAATTCGCTGAGACATAAATCTCACTCCATTTTTAGATTCGAGAGCTGCCGGAGGCCCCCTCTGACTTCACGTAGCGCCGGCCGAAGCCGCAATCGGCCGGCACCCGGATTGGTTTATACCGCGACGCCGGACGTTACGGACGCTCGACCGCGAGCGCGACGCCCATCCCGCCGCCGATGCACAGCGACGCCAACCCGCGCTTCGCGTCGCGCTTGACCATCTCGTGCAGCAGCGTCACCAGGATCCGGCAGCCCGACGCGCCGATCGGGTGGCCGATCGCGATCGCCCCGCCGTTCACGTTCACCTTCGACGTGTCCCAGCCCATCTGCTTGTGCACCGCCAGCGCCTGCGCCGCGAACGCTTCGTTGATTTCCATCAGATCCAGGTCGCCCGGCGTCCAGCCCGCGCGCTCCAGCGCACGGCGCGACGCCGGCACCGGGCCCATGCCCATCACGCTCGGATCCACGCCCGCGTTCGCGTACGCCTTGATCCGCGCAAGCGGCGTCAGACCCAGCGCCGCCGCCTTCTGCGCCGACATCACCAGCACCGCCGCCGCGCCGTCGTTCAGCCCCGACGCGTTCGCCGCCGTCACCGACCCGTCCTTCGCGAACGCCGGCTTCAACCCCGCCAGCGATTCTGCCGTCACGCCGTGGCGCACGAATTCGTCGGTCGCGAATTGCACCGGCTCGCCCTTGCGCTGCGGAATCGCCACCGGCACGATCTCGTCGTTGAAACGGCCGGCCTTCTGCGCGGCTTCCGCCTTGTTCTGCGACAGCGCCGCGAACGCGTCCTGCTCCTCGCGCGTGATCCCGTATTCCTTCGCAACGTTCTCCGCGGTGATCCCCATGTGGTACTGGTTGTACACGTCCCACAACCCGTCGACGATCATCGTGTCGACCAGCTTCGCATCACCCATCCGGAAGCCGTCGCGCGAGCCCGGCAGCACGTGCGGCGCCGCGCTCATGTTTTCCTGGCCGCCGGCGATCACGATCTCCGCATCGCCCGCGATGATCGCGTTCGCCGCGAGCATCACGGCCTTCAGGCCCGAACCGCACACCTTGTTGATCGTCATGCCCGGCACCGCATTCGGCAGGCCGGCCTTGATCAGCGACTGGCGCGCCGGGTTCTGCCCGGAGCCCGCCGTCAGCACCTGGCCCATGATCACTTCGCTCACCTGGTCGGGCTTCACGCCCGCACGCTCCAGCACCGCACGAATCACCGTCGCGCCCAGCTCCGGTGCCGCAACCTTCGCGAGCGAGCCGCCGAATTTGCCGACCGCGGTCCGCGCGGCCGATACGATCACTACGTCCGTCATTTCCGTTTCCTCCGGGCCGGCACGACACGGTGCATCGCTACCGTCCCTGTTAAAAAAACTGCGGGGCACCGGACAGCGTGCGCCGCTGTCCGGTTTTCGTCAATCGCGCTGCAACACGTAACGGCCAGGTGCCGGCTCGATCACCGGGAACTGCGCGGAGCCTGCAGTGGCTGGCGGCGCCACCTTGCGGCCGCCGTACTGGTCGAGCCATTCGACCCAGCTCGTCCACCAGCTGCCCGGTTGCTCGGTCGCGCCGGCGAACCAGTCGTCCGCGGATTCGGGCAAACCGTTGTCGTTGACCCAGTAGCTGCGCTTCTTTTTCGCCGGCGGATTGATCACGCCCGCGATGTGGCCCGACGCGCCGAGTACGAACTTCAGCGGGCCCGTCAGAATCGACGTCGACGCATACGCCGTTTGCCACGGCACGATGTGGTCCTCGCGCGACCCGTAGATGAAGGTCGGCACGTCGATGCGCGACAGGTCGACGGATTCGCCGCACACGGTCAGCGCATTCGGCACGCGCAGCTTGTTCTCGAGATAGGTATTGCGCAGGTACCACGCGTACATCGGGCCCGGCAGGCTCGTCGAGTCGCTGTTCCAGTACAGCAGGTCGAACGCGGCAGGTGTGCGGCCCTTCAGATAGTTGTCGACGACGTAGTTCCACACGAGATCGTTCGGCCGCAGGAACGAGAACGTGTTCGCGAACTCCACACCGCGCATCAGGCCCGGCGCCGCGCCGTTCTTGCCGCCGATGGTCTGCTCGCGCATCTGCACGTGCGCCTCGTCGACGAACACGTCGAGGATGCCAGTGTCGGTGAAATCGAGCATCGCGGTGAGCAGCGTCATCGACGCGGCCGGATGTTCGCCGCGTGCGGCAAGCACCGACAGCGCGGTCGCGAGCATCGTGCCGCCGACGCAGAAGCCGAGCGTGTTGATTTGCTCACGGCCGCTGATCTGCTGCACGGCGTCGATCGCCGCGAGCAGCCCTTCGTTCATGTAGTCGTCCCACGTCTTGTGCGCGACCGATGCATCGGCATTGCGCCACGACACGAGGAACACCTGATGGCCGTTCGACAGCGCATGCGCGACGAGAGAATTCTCGGGCTGCAGATCGAGGATGTAGAACTTGTTGATGCACGGCGGCACGATCAGCAGCGGCCGCTCGAACACCTTGTCCGTTTTCGGCGCGTACTGGATCAGCTGGATCAGGTCGTTCTCGTACACGACCGAGCCTTCGGTACAGCCGAGGTTCTTGCCGACCACGAACTGCGATTCGTCGGTCTGCGAAATCTTGCCGCGCTGCATGTCGCCGAGCAGATTCATCATCCCCTGGCGCAAGCTTTCGCCCTGCGTTTCGAGGATCGACTTCTGGGCGTCGGGATTGAGTGCGAGGAAGTTGCTCGGCGCGGCGGCGGCCGTCCACTGCTGGACCGAGAAGCGGATGCGTTCGCGCGTCTTCGGATCGGTCTCGAGCGCATCGGCCAGTTCCTGCAGGTAGCGCGCGTTGAGCAGATACCACGCCGCCGCGAACGCATGTGCGGGCGACGCCTTCCATGCATCCGCGCTGAAGCGGCGGTCCTTCAGTTCCGGCGGCTCGAACTTGGCGGCAGCGGCTTGCTGCATCAGCGTCATGCAGTCGCGCGCATAGTCGGACTGCAACTTCTGGAGCCGTTCGGGAGGAATCGCGGCAACCGGCAGCTTCAGGCCCGCGAACGGCGATGCGAGATTGCCGAGGCCGCCCAGATCGGGCATCGCCGGCATCTGGAACGGGAGCGATGCGGGGAACTGGAAGGCGGCGAACGGGTTCGCGGAAGTCGCGGCCGTTGCGGCGCGGGCCGGATCGGCGAAGCCGCGCCATGCGTTCAGCCATGACTCGAACATCTGCTGCATCGGCTGCGCGGCCTGACCGAAACCGGTGCTGCCCGCGGAAGTGCCCGCCTGAGCGGACGTCGACGAATTTTTCGATGCTGTCATTACCTGCCTTACCGGTGATTCGTGAGCGTCAATCGTGAAATCCTGCTCGCGCGCCGCATGCCGACTGCGAGCCGGGCCGTCATGCTCTGGAGAGGCGTCTCCAGATTCTGCCGCAGTGCGGTATTTTTATCATTATCGTTTTCCCCATGTGAAGCACCGCGTCAAACCACTGAACGTTTCATCCCGGAGATAATCCGCGCGCGACAGACGGGACAAGGCTTCCGCGGAAACATAAAATATTTTGCTTGACTTGACGCTGCGATTATTCATTAGGTGGTCAGTGCAACGACGCATTGCCGCGTCAATATCGAGACAAGTCCATTTTGCAGTGCAATAAGCCGCGCGTTCGAGCGCGCGGCCGGCCGTCATTCGGTCAGCCAGATGGCTGCGGCCATGCGTCCGGTGATGCGGTCGCGCCGGTATGAGTAGAAGCGCGCGGGTTCGGTGACCGTGCATGCGGTTCCGCCGCTCACGTGCGCGACGCCAGCGCGAGCGAGTCGCAGCCGGGCAAGCGCAGGCAGATCGGCGAGGAACTTGCCCGGCGCGGCATCGCTCGCGACGAACGCCTGCCGCGTCTCATCATGCTCCGACTGCGCAGCCGTGTCGAGGAACGCATCGCGCACGTCCGCGCCGACTTCGAATGCCTGCGGACCGATCGCCGGCCCGAGGTACGCATGGAGCTGGTCCGTCGCGCCGCCCGCGAGCGCGGCAACGCGGGCCGCGGTCTGCTCGACGATGCCGGCCGCAAGTCCGCGCCAGCCGGCGTGGGCGACACCCACGGCTCTGCCCTGCGCATCGCACAGCAACACCGGCATGCAGTCCGCGACCATCACGACGCAGACCGCACCCGCGCGGTCCGTCACGCTCGCGTCGGCCTGCACGGGTGCCGCGGCCTCAGGCGCGGCGCCGATCACCTCGTCCGCGCGCACGATCCGCGCGCCGTGCACCTGTTCGAGCCACGCCGCGCGCGACTGGCCTGCGAGCGCGAGCAGTCGCGCGCGATTGGCGGCGACATGGGCCGGATCGTCACCGGTGTGCAGGCCGAGATTCATGCCGCCCGCCAACGCGGCGCCATCCCGCCAGCGCCCATACGGACCTTCGCTCACGCCGCCGTCGCGCGTGGTGATCAGCGCCCGCACGCGCGGCGAAACGTGCCAGTCGGGGCGGATGCAGTCATGCCATGTCAACGGCGCCAGGTTCGTCATCGGCACTCACTCCTCCTCGTCGTCCACGTAGGGCTCATCGTCGTGATACTCGCCGGCGAAATCGTCGTCGTCGTAGACGTCGTCATCATCGTCGAATTCGTCGTCCTGGCCGAAGCCCAACGCCGCGACCAGTGCATTCATGTCGTCCGGCAGCGGGCAACGCCACTGCATCGTCTTGCCCGTGACCGGATGCACGAGGCCGAGCCGCCACGCATGCAGCGCCTGCCGTGCGAACCCGTTCGGCAGCGGCGCGACCGAGCGCTTGCCGCGCGCGCGGCCGTACACCGGATCGCCAAGCAACGGATGCCCGGCATGCGAGCAATGCACGCGGATCTGATGCGTGCGTCCGGTTTCGAGATCGCACTGGATCGCCGAAACGGGCTGACGTTGCCACACGCATGTGTCAACCGTGCGGAAATGCGTGCGCGCGGGCTTGCCCGACGCGCCGGTGACGACAGCCATGCGCGTGCGCTCGCGCGGATCGCGGCCGATCGGCGCGTCGATCGTGCCTTCGTCGGGCATCGTGCCCCACACGAGCGCGAAATAGCGGCGCTTCACGGTACGGGCTTGCAACTGGCGCACGAGATCGGTCTGTGCGGCGAGCGTGCGTGCCACCACCATCAGGCCCGACGTCTCCTTGTCGAGCCGGTGCACGATGCCCGCGCGCGGCAGGCCGGCCGCCGCGTCGCCGTAGCGGTGCAGCAGGCCGTTGAGGATGGTGCCGCTCCAGTTGCCGGCGGCCGGATGCACGACGAGGCCGGCCGGCTTGTTGATCACGACGAGCGCATCGTCCTCGTAGATCACGTCGAGCGGCACGGGCTCCGGCGTAAACGCGAGCTGCTCCGGCAGCAGGTCGGGCACAAGCGCGATTTTCGCGCCGAGCGGCACCGGCTGACGGATCTTCGCGGGCGCGCCGTCGACCAGCACGCGCTGCGCGTCGATCCAGCTCTGCAGGCGGCTGCGGGAGAATTCGGGAAACAGCTGGGCAAGCGCCTTGTCGAGGCGCTCGCCGGCAAGCGACAACGGCACTTCGACGATCCGAGGCGAGTCGTCGCCCGCGGCGGACGGCACGACGGGCGCCCGGATCGCGTCGCCGGCCAGATCGTCATCGAGGGAATCCCCTGACGCTGCGTCGGCGGGCCGATCGCTTGGGCTATAATCTTCGCGATTTGACTTGCCCCGCGGGGCATTCTGCGAACTTGAACGGGTCATTTAGACTGGGTCACCGAGACTTGAAGCTAGGACATGCGAGCATGATGAATTCGACCAAACGTACGGCCAAAACCGTCGCCGCCCGAGCTGCGGCGGTAGCGGCCGCGGCCCTCATCGCCGGCTGCCACGGCTTGCCGCAGAAGCAGGACGAGACGGCTACCTGGTCGAACAACAAATTATACTCAGAGGCCCAGGACGCACTGTCCGGCGGCGACTGGGGCAAGTGCGCGAAATACTTCGAATCGCTGCAAGGCCGCGATCCGTTCGGTCATTTCGCGCAACAGGCGCAGATCAACGTCGCGTACTGCAACTGGAAGGACAACGAACCGGCCGCCGCCGACCAGGCCGTCGACCGCTTCATCCAGCTCCACCCGGACCACCCGGACATCCCGTACGCGTACTACCTGAAGGGGATGATCCACTTCAACGACGATCTCGGCCTGTTCGGCCGCTTTTCCGGCCAGGACATGAGCGAGCGCGATCCGCAGGCGCTGCGCGAATCGTACGATGCGTTCAAGGTGGTCGTGGACCGCTTCCCGAAGAGCAAGTACGCGCCGGATGCGGCGGCCCGGATGCGCTACATCGTCAACGCGCTCGCGTCGCACGAAGTGCATGCGGCCGATTACTACTACCGGCGCGGCGCATATGTCGCGGCGATCAACCGCGCGCAACTCGCGATCAAGGACTACAAGGGTGCGCCCGCAATCGAAGACGCGCTGCACATCATGATCCTGTCGTACGGCAAGCTGAACCAGCCGCAACTCGCAGAAGATACGAAGCGCGTGCTCGCGGGCACGTTCCCGGACAGCCCGTACATCACGGGCCACTCGCGCCCGGGCTCGAAGAAGTCGTGGTGGCAATTCTGAGCGACGCCCGCCGCACCAGCAAAAAACCCGGCCATCGAGCCGGGTTTTTTGTTGCCGTCTGCGGCAGCGCGCGACGGTATGCCTACGCGCGTTGTTGCGCGCGATGCTCGTCGAAGAAGTCCTGCACGACCGCGATCTCGCGCGTGCGCTTGAACGGCGGCAGGCTCTGCCAGATCCGGCGGCCATAAGGCTTGTCGACGAGCCGCGTGTCGCAGATCATCAGCACGCCGCGATCCGTCTCCGCGCGAATCAGCCGGCCTGCGCCCTGCTTCAGCGTGATCACGGCCTGCGGCAGCTGGTGAACCGCGAACGGGCTCAGGCCCTTGCGGGTCAGCGCGTCGAGACGCGCGGCGAGCACCGGGTCGTCCGGCGGCGCGAACGGCAACTTGTCGATCACGACGAGCGACAGCGCGTCGCCGCGCACGTCGACCCCTTCCCAGAAGCTCTGGCTGCCAACCAGGATCGCATTCCCGTACGAGCGGAAGCGATCGAGCAATTCGGTGCGGCTTGCATCGCCCTGCACCAGCAGCGGCGTGTTCCAGCCGCGCGATTCGATCACGTCGCGCAATTTCGATGCGATCCGGTCGACCGCACGCAGCGTCGTGCACAGCATGAAGACCCCGCCGCCCGACGCCTCGATCGCCGGCAGCGCGGCGTCGAACACGGCATCGGTGAACGCCGGCGACGACGGCTGCGGCAGGTTGCGCGGCACGTACAGCAGCCCCTGTGTCTGATAGTCGAACGGGCTCGCGAGCGTCATCGAACGCCGCGAGCTGAGGCCCATCTGCGCCGCGTAGTGCGTGAAGTCGCCACGCACCGACAGCGTCGCCGACGTGAAGACCCACGCGCGCGGCACGCCGGCGCGCTGCTTCGCAAAGATCGGCGCGACCGACAGCGGCGTTTCGTGCAACTGCACGGTATGCGCGAACACCTCGACCCAGCGCACCTTCTCGCCCGGGTCGTCGCCGGCGGCGGTGTTGGCGGCTGCAGCGGCATCGGCCTTCGCGGCCGCTTCCGCCGCCGCGGGCGTGACCCAGCCGGCGAGCAGATCCTGCAATTCGCGGGCGCGCCGCAGGCAGGCGCCGAGCGACTCCGCACGCTCGGCCTGGCCGGCCAGCGCCGATGCGAGCGCATCGAGCGCCGCGTCGAGCGCGTCGAGCGCGCCGAACATCGGATGATCGTCGCCCAGCTGCGCAAGCGACATGCGCACGATCTGGTCGTTCGCGAACGCAAGGCGCAAGTCGCGGGCCGCGCGCTCGAGGTCGCCGCCGAGCTTCACCCATTCGACCGCATCGCGCGCATGGCTAAGACCTTCGGCGACCGTGTCGCGCGCGAGTTCGAGGATCTGCGTGGTCGACAGCGTCTCGCCGAAGAACAGCGTGGCCGTTTCAGGCAACTGATGCGCCTCGTCGAAGATCACCGTGTTCGCGTTCGGCAGCAGTTCGGCCATCCCGGTGTCACGCAACATGATGTCCGCGAAGAACAGGTGATGGTTGACCACGACGATGTCGGCCTGCTGCGCCTCGCGCCGCGCCTGCATCACGAAGCACTCCTTGTAGTGCGGGCACTCCTGGCCGAGGCAGTTGTCGCGAGTGGATGTGACCATCGACCACACGGGTGCCGTCTCCGGCACGCTCGCGAGTTCGGCCTTGTCGCCGCTCTTCGTGATCTTCGCGAAACGGACGATTTCCTGCAGGTACGCGGTGTCCTGCCGCGACGGCAGCCGGCCGTTGTCGGCCGTACGCTGCAGGTAGTAATGGCACAGGTAGTTCGAGCGACCCTTGAGCATCGCCACCGTCACCGGCACCGCGAGCGCGTTGCGCACGGTCGGGATGTCGCGCTGGAACAGTTGGTCCTGCAGGTGCTTCGTGCCGGTCGACACGATGACCTTGCCGCCCCACAGCATCGCCGGTACGAGGTACGCGTAGGTCTTGCCGGTGCCGGTGCCGGCTTCGACGATCAGCGTGTTGTCGCCGGCGTCGGTATCGGTGTCAACAGAGGTGTCCGCGGCGGGATCGGCCGGCTTGTCGGCGTCGCCCAGCCGACGCGCAGGCCGCTTGCGGGTCTCGAAGATTTCGGGCTCGGGCAACCGGCGTGCGGACGCCTCCATCGCGGACGCGACCGCGCGCGCCATCTCGATCTGCGATTGACGCGGACGATAACCGTCGAGCGCGCGCGCAAGGAGTCCGCCTTCGCCGAAGATCGTGTCGAGTTCGTCGACACGCTTGCGGCTCAGCTCGAACGTGCGTTCGGGCGCACGAACGCGCCCGGCGGACGACGCGTCACGCCGGGCATCGGGGTTGGCTTCAAGCGGTGAATTCAAGGCAAGCGTTCCTGTGTCCAGCGCCCGGGCGGCGCCGGCGCTTGCCAGGCCGCGCTCAGGCGCGCTTATCCGGTTCCAGCTGCGATTGCAGCAAAATGATTTTGTCCTTGGCTGCCAGCTTTTCCTTCTTCAGCCGGTGCAGCGTAATGTCGTCGATGTCGGAGTGTCCTTCCTTCAGCTCGATTTCCCGAGCGAGCTGCTGGTGCTGCTCCTGCAATGCTGCCAAACGGTTGTGCAATTCCTGCTGCTGTTCCGTGGGACGGTTTTGCATATGCGCCTCCTCATCGAAGCAGCGCGCCGGCTGGCGTGCCGGCACGCACGAGACTGATTCCGGATCAATCCACCACGTTACTGCCCCTGCTGTTGCTTCTGCTTCGCCTTCTCGGCTGCTTCCTGCTGACGCCGCTCGACATCGGCCTTGTGCTGGGCGGCTTCCTTCTGCTTCTGCTCGTAGCGCGCGGCGTTCTCCGAGCGCTCCTGCGCTTTTTGCGCGGCCTGCTGGTGCGCCTGGTCGAGCTTGCGCTGGAAATCCGCCTGCTTCTGGTCGTATGCCTGCCGGTTCGCGGCGCGCTGCGGCCCTTCCGCACCGCGCTGCGCCTGCTTCAGTGCATTCTGCTCCTGCTTGTCGCGGAACGCAGCGGCGTTCGCCGCCTCGTTCGCGGCACGTTGCGGAGCCTCCGCCGCATTCTGCGCCTGCTTCAGCGCTTGCTGCTCGTCGCGCTGCTGCGCCCGGACCGCGCGCTGTTCGTCGTCGAGGGCGAGCTGCTCCTGACGGATGCTTGCCCGCTCCTCGCGCATCCGGTCGCGCGCATTGCCGAGACAGTGGTTGACGAAGAACTTGCTGTAGCAATCGTGCTCCGCCACCGCATAACGATAATCGTTTTCCGCGGAACGCTGATTGAGCACTTTTTGACGGGCGTCAAAATCCTGCGTGGCAGAGGCCGCAACCGGCGCGGCGGCGGTGTCAGGCACGGCCGTGCCGGAGGCCTGCGCATATGCGGCAGTGGGCCCGGCGGACAAAGCCGCGGCAAGCGCTGCGGCGAGCGCGACGAGAGAAATGCGGGAAGTTGGCAACGTCGTAGGAAAGCTGCGGGACATGTGCCAAATTCTATCACCCCCCCGGCTGGACGCTCCGCCATTTATGGCAAAATGCCCCGCTTCACTCACCCGCGGCATCTGGTCCGGCGGGCCCGTCTCGCAGCCCGCCGCGCGGTCTGCCGGCCCGCGCCGCGATTTCAGCAGGCAGATCATCCACGACATGACGGAAACCGTAGCACTCAAGATCGTACAGCGCATCGCCACCGAACTGTCCGTCCAGCCACGCCAGGTCGCGGCGGCAGTGCAACTCCTCGACGAAGGCTCGACCGTTCCGTTCATTGCCCGGTACCGCAAGGAAGTGACCGGCAACCTGGACGACACGCAGCTGCGCCAGCTCGAGGAGCGGCTCCTTTATCTGCGCGAGCTCGAGGATCGCCGCGCCGCGATCCTGTCGAGCATCGACGAACAGGGCAAGCTGACCGACGAACTGCGCGCCGCGATCGACGCGGCCGACAGCAAGCAGGTGCTCGAAGACCTCTATCTGCCCTACAAGCCGAAACGCCGCACGCGCGCACAGATCGCCCGCGAAGCCGGGCTCGAGCCGCTCGCGCAGGCGCTGCTGGCCAATCCGCTGCTCGACCCGCAAACCGAGGCGGCCGCGTACGTCGATGCCGACAAGGGCGTCGCCGACGTAAAGGCCGCGCTCGACGGCGCGCGCGACATCTTGTCCGAGCAATTCGGCGAGACGGCGGAACTGCTCGGCAAGCTGCGCGACTACCTGCACAGCCAGGGCGTCGTGTCGTCGGCGGTCGTCGAAGGCAAGGAGAACGAGGAAGGCGAGAAGTTCCGCGACTACTACGACTACGCGGAAACGATCCGCACCGTGCCGTCGCACCGCGCGCTGGCGCTGTTCCGCGGCCGCAATGCGGGCGTGCTGACCGTTAAGCTCGGCCTCGGCGACGAACTCGACGCGCAGGTTCCGCATCCAGGCGAAGCGATGATCGCGCGCCATTTCGGAATCGCGAACCAGGGCCGCCCGGCCGACAAGTGGCTGTCCGACGTGTGCCGCTGGTGCTGGCGTGTGAAGGTGCAGCCGCACATCGAGAACGAACTCCTCACCCAACTGCGTGAAACGGCCGAAGCCGAGGCGATCCGCGTGTTCGCGCGCAACCTGAAGGATCTGCTGCTCGCCGCGCCGGCCGGCCCGAAGGCCGTGATCGGCCTCGACCCCGGCCTGCGCACCGGCGTGAAGGTCGCCGTGGTCGACCGCACCGGCAAGCTGCTGGCGACCGATACGATCTACCCGCACGAGCCGCGCCGCGACTGGGACGGCTCGCTGGCGAAGCTCGCCCGGCTCGCCGCGCAGACGCAGGCCGAGCTGATCAGTATCGGCAACGGCACCGCGTCGCGCGAAACCGACAAGCTCGCGAGCGAGCTGATCGCGAAGCATCCGGAGCTGCGGTTGCAGAAGATCGTCGTGTCGGAAGCCGGCGCGTCGGTCTACTCGGCGTCGGAGCTGGCGGCAAAGGAATTCCCGGATCTCGACGTGTCGCTGCGCGGCGCCGTGTCGATCGCGCGTCGACTGCAGGACCCGCTCGCCGAGCTCGTGAAGATCGAACCGAAAGCAATCGGCGTCGGCCAGTACCAGCACGACGTGAACCAGCGCGAACTGGCCCGCTCGCTCGACGCGGTGGTCGAGGACTGCGTGAACGCGGTCGGCGTCGACGCGAACACCGCGTCGGTCGCGCTGCTCGCACGCGTGTCGGGCCTCAATGCGACGCTCGCGCGCAACATCGTCGACTATCGCGATGCGAACGGTCCGTTCCCGTCGCGCGATCACCTGCGCAAGGTACCGCGCCTTGGCGACAAGACGTTCGAACAGGCTGCCGGCTTCCTGCGCATCAACGGCGGCGAGAATCCGCTCGACCGCTCGTCGGTGCACCCGGAAGCGTATCCGGTCGTCGAGCGGATTCTCGCGAAGATCAACAAGCGGATCGACGACGTGCTCGGCAGCCGTGACGCACTGTCAGGCCTGTCGCCGGCGGAATTCGTCGACGAACGTTTCGGGTTGCCGACCGTGCGCGACATCCTGTCCGAACTGGAAAAACCGGGTCGTGACCCGCGCCCGGAATTCAAGACCGCGACGTTCCGCGACGGCGTCGAAAAAGTGTCCGATCTGGTGCCGGGCATGCTGCTCGAAGGTGTCGTGACGAACGTCGCGGCATTTGGCGCGTTCGTCGACGTCGGCGTACACCAGGACGGCCTCGTTCACGTATCCGCGATGTCGACGAAGTTCATCAAGGATCCGCACGAAGTCGTGAAGGCCGGCCAGGTCGTCAAGGTCAAGGTCCTCGACGTCGACGTGAAGCGTCAGCGGATTGCGCTGACGATGCGCCTCGACGACGATGCGGCCGCACCCGGCATGGCGCCGCGCGGCGGCCAGGATCGCGGCGGCGCCGGCCGCGGCGCGGTGCGCCCGCAACGTTCGCGCGAGCCGGAACCCGCCGGCGCGATGGCCGCGGCGTTCGCGAAGCTCAAGCGCTGAGCGGCGCGACGCATCGTCGCCGTATGAAAAAACCCGCCGAAAGGCGGGTTTTTTCATGTTTTCGGCGAACCACGCCGCAGAAACCGCGCAGGCCGCAAGAGCGGCCGTGCGTACGTCAGATCTCGATCTTGGTGCCGAGTTCGACGACGCGGTTCGCCGGAATCGAGAAGAAGTCGGTCGGCTTGGCCGCGTTCTGATGCATCCACGCGAACACGCGTTCGCGCCAGATCGACATGCCGGGCAGATGCGTCGGCACCACCGTTTCGCGTGCGAGGAAGAACGATGTGTCCATCAGCTCGAACGTCATGTCGTGCGTGCGGCCGAATTCCTCCAGCACCGCTTTCACGTCAGGCGTCTCGTTGAAGCCGTACTGCGCCTTGACGATGTACAGGCCACCGCCCGCATCGCGGGAACTGAGGCGCTTGTCGTCGCGCACATACGGGATGTCGCGCGTGACGAAGGTCAGGAAAATGGTCCGCTCGTGCAGCACCTTGTTGTGCTTGAGATTGTGCAGCAGGCTGACGGGCACGAGCTTGTCGTTGCCGGTCAGATAGATCGCCGTACCCGACACGCGATGCGGCGGATGCGCGAGCAGCCCCTGCAGGAACGGTTCGAGCGGGATACCGTCGGCGGCCGTGCGCTCCTTGACGATGTGACGGCCCTTGTACCAGGTCATCAGCAGGAAGAACAACAGTGCGCCGATCCCGAGCGGCAGCCAGCCGCCCTGCGCAACCTTCAGCAGGTTCGCGCCGAAGAAGCCGAGGTCGACCGCGAGAAAGACCGTGATGATCGCGCCGACGAGCAGCCGGTTCCAGTTCCACACCTTCACCATCACGACACACGCGAGCACGGTCGTAATCACCATCGTCGCCGTCACCGCGATGCCGTACGCGGCAGCCAGGTTGTCGGAGCTCTTGAAGCCGATCACGATGCACAGGATCACGAACAGCAACAGCCAGTTCACGACCGGCACGTAGATCTGGCCGATCGCCAGCTCGGACGTATGCAGCACCTTCATGCGCGGCACGTAACCGAGCTGGATCGCCTGCGACGTCAGCGAATACGCGCCGGAAATCACGGCCTGCGAAGCAATCACGGTTGCGACCGTCGACAGCACGACGAGCGGCAGCAGCGCCCACTCCGGCGCCATCAGGAAGAACGGATTCTCGATCGCTTTCGGATTCTGGATCAGCAGCGCGCCCTGGCCGAAGTAGTTCAGCACGAGCGACGGCATCACGAGCCCGTACGCGGCGAGGCGAATCGGCTTCGCGCCGAAGTGCCCCATGTCCGCATAGAGCGCTTCCGCACCGGTCAGCACCAGCACGACGGAGCCCAGCACGACGTAAGCCTGCAGCAGGTGGTCCGCCATGAACGACGCGGCATAGTATGGGTTGATCGCCGCGATGATGCCCGGCGCGCGCATGATGTGATACACGCCGAGCGCGGCGAGTACGATGAACCATAGAACCATGATCGGCCCGAACAGCTTGCCGACCGTTGCGGTGCCGTGACGCTGGATCCAGAACAGCGCGATCAGGATCACGATCGTGATCGGCAACACGAGGTGTGACAGGCGAGGTGTCGCGATCTCGAGGCCTTCGACCGCCGACATCACGGAGATAGCCGGTGTGATCACCGCGTCGCCGTAGAACATGCACGCGCCGAATATCCCGAGTGCCATCAGTGCGCCCGCGACGCGCGTTTTCGAATCGAGCGGCCGCAGCGACAGCGCCATCAGCGCGAGCACGCCGCCTTCGCCGTTGTTGTCGGCGCGCATCACGAACAGCAGATACTTGATGCCGACCACGAGGATGATCGCCCAGAACAGCAGCGAGATCACGCCGAGGATCGACGCTTCGGTCAACGGAATGCCGTGGGCGGGGCTGAACGCTTCCTTGAGCGAATAGAGCGGGCTCGTGCCGATGTCCCCGAACACGACGCCGATCGCCGCTATCGCGAGCGCCTGCAACGAATGTTGGTGCGTCGAATGCGCATGGGCGGCGTCGGTCGCCTGGGTCGTGTCGTTCATATGAAGCGTAATAATCGGGTCCGGTTCGGACAAAACGAGCGCTATTCTACTCGCGCCCCCCTGAAACACCGTCCTGCCCTGTTGCCCTGACACCACGTGATTCACGCCGCGCATGCAATCACGCGCGAGCTGTGGCAGGGCTGCCATCATAGCCGGGCCCGCTCCGTCTGCCTACCGCCGCCGCCGATCGCCGCAGCGGGCGGCGCAAATGAAAACGGCGCCGCAAGCGGCGCCGTACAAGGCTTTCGTTCGATCGAGGCTGGCCGCTTACGCGCCCGAGCCGTCGCGCTGCGCGCGACCGCGCTTGATCCATGCCTCGAGGTTGTGCGGACGCACCGTGTCCCATTCTTCGAACGGCTGATGAATCCACGGATTCGTCGGCAAGTACTGCGTATGGTAATCGGGCTTCACCTTGGAGCAACCTTTGTACCAGAGCACAGCCGAGCGCACGGCCGTGACGGACGGATAGCGCTCTTTCAGATGCTCCTGCACCCGCGCGAGCGTGACGCCCGAATCGACGAGATCGTCGACCAGCAGCACGTTGCCTGCGAGGTTGCCGCGCGTCATCGTGATGTACTGCGCGATGTCGAGCTCGCCCTGCTCGGTGCCGGCCGCTTCGCGGTACGAACTCGTCGCGAGGATTGCGAGCGGGACGTCGTAGATGCGCGACAGCTGGTCGCCGACGCGCAGGCCGCCGCGTGCGAGGCACAGGATCTGGTCGAACTTCCAGCCGGATTCATGCACCTGCAGCGCGAGCAACTCGATCAGACGATGGTATTCGTCCCAGCCCACCCACAGGTTCTTGTCGTCGTTGCGCGGATCGGTCATCAAGTCTGCCGCCGTCATCGTGATTTGCTGCGTCATGCTGAACATTAGACCTTGAACGGATGGCGGAGCAGGATCGTTTCGTCGCGGTCCGGGCCCGTCGAAATCATGTCGACCGGCACGCCGGCCACTTGCTGGACGCGGGTCAGGTATGCCTGCGCATTCGCCGGCAGTGCGTCCCACGTCTTGATGCCGACAGTGCTTTCCTTCCAGCCTGCGAACGTTTCGTACACCGGTTCGCAACGCGCGACGTCGACCGCACCGCGCGGCAGGATGTCCACGTCCTTGCCGTCGACCTTGTAGCCGACGCACAGCTTCACTTCATCGAGACCGTCGAGCACGTCGAGTTTCGTCATGCACAGGCCCGACACGCCGTTGATCTGGATCGAGCGGCGCAGTGCCGCCGCATCGAGCCAGCCGGTGCGGCGCGGACGGCCGGTAACCGAGCCGAATTCCTTGCCGACGTTCGCGAGCGTGACACCGACCTGGTCCTGACGCTGCGGATTGTCCGCATCGTACAGCTCGCTCGGGAACGGGCCCGAGCCGACGCGCGTGCAGTACGCCTTCGTGATGCCGAGGATGTAGTTCAGCTTTTGCGGACCCACGCCGGCGCCCGCCGACGCCGCACCCGCGACGCAGTTGCTCGACGTGACGAACGGATAGGTGCCGTGGTCGATGTCGAGCAGCGTGCCCTGCGCGCCTTCGAACAGCAGGTTCTGACCGGCATTGTTCGCGTCGTACAGACGGCGCGACACGTCGGCCACCATCGGCTTCAGGCGATCGGCATAGCCGAGCATCGTATCGAGCGTGGCCTGGAAATCGACGGCCGCGCCGCCGAGATACTGGGTCAGCACGAAGTTGTGGAAATCGAGGTTCTCGCGCAGGCGGTCGGCGAAAGTCTTTGCGTCGAACAGGTCCTGCACGCGCAGCGCGCGGCGGCCGACCTTGTCTTCGTACGCGGGGCCGATGCCGCGGCCGGTCGTACCGATCTTGCCCGCGCCCTTGCGCGCTTCGCGCGCCTGGTCGATCGCGATGTGGTACGGCAGGATCAGTGTCGTGGCTTCGGAGATGAACAGGCGGTCACGCACGTTCACGCCGGCTTCTTCCAGCTCGCCGATTTCCTTGAACAGTGCCTCGGGGGACAGAACGACGCCATTGCCGATGTAGCAGGCGACGCCTTCACGCATGATGCCCGACGGAATGAGGCGCAAGATGGTTTTCTTGCCGCCGATGATGAGGGTGTGGCCGGCGTTGTGACCGCCCTGGAAACGCACGACGCCCTGAGCGTGGTCCGTCAGCCAGTCGACGATCTTGCCCTTGCCTTCATCACCCCATTGCGTTCCCACGACGACGACATTGCGCCCGGGAGTCACGTTCACTGCGCTGGCAGACATGTTGATTCGTTAGCTGGTTAAAAACGTATTCTACCTATGTTCGCGGGCGATTCCGAATTTTTCCGTTTCGCTTCAACGATATGCACGTCAAACGACGGCCCGCGAACGCCTGATTAACGGGGTTCGACCACCCATGCACCGTTCCGCTCGACGAGCGAACGGTCGCACGCGAACTCGTCGAGCACGTGGTCGTGTCCCGGCAACGCCTGAATCACGACCTCGCCCGCATCGCGCAGCGCCGCGACGGCTGCGCTCAGCGCATCGTCCTGCGCCCACGGGGCAAGTATCGCGGTGCCGCGCGCCTCGACCGGCGAAATCCGCGCGAGCTCGCGCAGGTCGAGCGAGAAGCCCGTCGCCGGCCGCGCGCGACCATAGGCCTGGCCCACGTGGTCGTAGCGGCCGCCGCGCGCGATCGCGTTCGGCACGCCGTCGATGTAGGCCGTGAACATCGCGCCGCTGTGGTAAGCGTAGCCGCGCAGATCGGCGAGATCGATCGCCACTTCGACGCCCTTCGCCTGGACCGCGAGTTGCGCGAGGTCGTCCAGCGCGCGCGTGATCTCGGGCAGCACCGGCAGGCGTGCGCGCGCTTCGTCGAGCACGCTTGCGTCGCCGTACAGTTGCGGCAGCGCACGCAGCGCCGCGCGCGTGTCCGCGCCGAGATCGTCGGTCAGTTCACTCAGCAGCGGCACGTCCTTGCCCGACAGTGCGTCGTACAGCGCTTCGCCGCGCTCGGCCGCCTGCGCGTCGCGCGCGAGCAGCGCCGCGAGCACGCCCGCGTGGCACAGATCGAGGCGGATCCGCGACAGCCCCGCGAGGTGCAGCGCGTCGAGCATCAGCTGCTGGATCTCGAGATCGGCTTCCAGCCCAGCATGGCCGTAGATTTCGGCGCCGATCTGGATCTGCTCGCGCGTGGCATGCAGGCCGCGCGGGCGCGTATGCATCACGTGCCCCGCGTAGCAAAGACGCGTCACGCCCTGACGGTTCAGCAAATGCGCGTCGATGCGCGCGACCTGCGGCGTGATGTCCGCACGCAACCCGAGCGTACGGCCCGACAATTGGTCGACCAGCTTGAAGGTGCGCAGGCGCAGGTCGGCGCCGCCGCTCGTCAACAGCGACTCGAGGTATTCGAGCAGCGGCGGCATCACCATTTCATAGCCGTACGAACGGAAGCGGTCGAGCAGCCTGCGGCGCAGCTCCTCGATCTTGCGCGCTTCCGACGGCAGTACGTCGGCGATATTCTCGGGAAGTAACCAGGTCGACATCGGTACGGTCCTACGACGGGAAACAGGGCGCGACACACGCGCCGCAAATGAATCGGAAATCGGAATCGGGCGGAACGAACGGCGGGTGCGCCGTCCGATCAAGTGGCAAGCAGCAGCAGGACGAGCCCGAGCGCCATCACGATGAGCCCGCCGATCCGGATATGATGCGGCGGCCGCTCCGCTATTCTACGAAACGTGTCGCGCCAGGCGACGGGAAACACGAAGGGGAACGCCCCCTCGATGATCAGCATCAGTGCTACCGCGAGCAACAACGAGCCAGCCAGATCCATGCGAGCGACGGCGCCGCTCGTCGCGGCGCCCCAAGGTCAGTGTTTGCGGGGAGCAGGCGCCGCCGGTGCGGCGCCGCCCGTCGGGCTGCGCATGAAACGGAAGAACTCGCTGTCGGGATCGACGACGATGATGTCGTTGCGCTTGAACGTATTCCGGTAAGCCTGCAGGCTCGCGTAGAACTGATAGAACTGCGGATCGCGGCCAAACGCGTCGGCGGCGATCGACGCGGCCTTCGCGTCGCCCTCGCCCTTGATCGTCTGCGCCGACTTGTACGCATTCGCGAGCACCGCCTGCTGTTCGCGTTCCGCGTCGGCCTTGATCTGCTCGACGTCGGCCGCACTGTCGGCACGCACCTTCGCGGCCTGATCGCGCAGCGCGGCAATCATCCGCTGATACACGGCGTCCGTCTGCGCAGCGGGCAGGTCGATACGCGTCAACTGGACGTCGACCACGTCGACGCCGAGGCCCGACGCCTGTACGCGCACCGCATCGCGGGCCGCATTCGCGATCTCCCGCTGGCCGCCGAGCGCGTCGTCGAGCGCATGCTTGCCGAACGCGTCGCCGAGTGCGGACTTCAGCGCGGCAGCCAGCCGCTCGGCAGCAGCAGCCGGGTCGCCGCCCGTCGCCGTGAAGTACTTCATCGGGTCGCTGATCCGGTACTTGACCGCGTACGCAACGAGCAGATCGTGCTTGTCTTCGGTCGCCACCTGCAACGGATCCGGCGATTCGAGCGATTGCAGGCGCGTATCGATCAGCGTCGCAGTCTGCAACGGCGGCGGCAGCTTGAAATGGATGCCGGGGCCGGCAAGCTCGGGCTGCGCGCCGTCGCGCCCCGACAGCACGGCCATATGGCGCGGATCGACGCTCAGCACGGTCGACGACGCCGCGAACGCGGCGATCACGATTGCGACGACGAGCGCAATGATTCGGTTCATGTTCTGCGCTCCCCGTTACTTCGTATCGTCTTCGCGCGAGCGGCTGCGGAACGCTTCGCGGGATCGCAGCACGTCGCTGCCCGGTGCAGGCGCCGCGGCAGCCGAAGCCGCGCTCGCCGGCGCGCTTGACGCGGCAGCAGCTGGCGCCGATGACTGGTCGGGCACGGCTGCGCCAGCGGCTGCCGTCGCATTCGCCGCATTCGTCGCGGCCGTCGCATTCGCGGCGCTTTGCCGCCCCTGCTCGACGAGCTTGTCGAGCGGCAGGTACACGACGCTGTTGCCGCCCTTGTTGCCGACGAACACCTTCGTCGCGTTCGAATAGATTTGCTGCATCGTCTCGAGGTACATCCGCTCGCGAATCACCGCGGGCGCCTTCGAATATTGCGCATAGACCTGCTTGAAGCGCTCGGCGTCGCCTTCGGCTTCGGTGACCACGCGCTGCGCATACGCATTTGCGTCGTCGGCGAGCTTCGCCGCATCGCGCTGCGCCTTCGGCAGCAGGTCGTTCGCGTAGGCCTGCGCGGCCCGCTTCGCAGCCTCGCGCTCGTCGCGCGCCTTCGCGACTTCCGCATACGCGGCCTGCGTCTGCTCGGGCGCCGTGACGCTCTGCATCGTGACGGCCGTGACCTCGAGCCCGGACTGGTAGCGATCGAGATCGCGCTGAATCGCGGCGGATAGCTGCTCGCGCAGCGCGTCGCGATCCTGGTTCAGCAGGTCGGCTGCACTGCGCGTGCCGACGATCGCGCGCACCGCAGCCTGTGCGGCCTGCGACACGCTGCGCTCGGGATCGACGCTGCGGAACAGGTAATCGGTGGCGGAGCGGATCCGGTACTGAACGACGAAACGCACATCGACGATGTCGGCGTCGCGCGTGAGCATCGCCGCTTCCTTCACGTTCGCGAGACGCACGACGTTGTTTCGGCCGATCTCGATCGAACGGACCTGCGACGTGTCGACGATCTCGTGCGACGCGAACGGATATGGCGCGCGCCAGTGGACGCCCTGGCCTACCGTGCCCGACAACTTGCCGAACTGCAGCACGACGCCCGTCTGGCCGTCCTGCACGACGAACAGCCCGCTGCCCGCATATACGGCGATCAGCACGCCGATCACGATGCCGACGCCGACGCGCGCGGCCCGGCCATTATCGGGCCGGAAGCCGTTGCCGCCCTTGCCGCCGAACAGGCCGCTCAGACGCCGGTTGAAGTTGCGCCACATCTCGTCGAGATCGGGCGGGCCGTCACCGTCGCCGCCGGGCGGACGCTTCGATTCGTTCGCACGCGGACGGGATCCGTCGTTGCCCTTGCCATCACCACGCCCCCAGCGGGGATCGTTGATCGACAGCAAGGCGCGCATCCGCCGCCAGGTACTCCGCTCGTTGTATTCGTTCACCAGAGTTTGTTCACCAGATTGGACGCCGGCGAACCGGCCGGGACCGGTTAGCGCCCGTGTTCGGAAATCGTGTGGTCTTCGTGCGGTTCTGCGGGTGCGCCGTCGAGCGCGTCGTCGGGCAACGTCGCGCCGGAGAGGTGTTCCGCGGAGGCGATTTCGGCGATGGCGGCACGCAACGTGTCGAGACCCTGACCGGTGCGCGCGCTCAAAAAGACGCGCGAAATATTACCATACTCGTCCCGCTCGACCGCGTCGCCGCGGGCTGCCAGCTCCGGCACGGCGTCGATCTTGTTGAACACGAGCACCTGCCGGATCGTGTCCGCGCCGATCTCGTGCAGCACGCCGTTGACCTGCTCGATCTGCTCGAGCCGCACTGCGCTCGACGCGTCGACCACGTGCAGCAGCAGATCCGCGTGGATCGTCTCCTCGAGGGTCGCGCGAAACGCTGCAACCAGTTGGTGCGGCAGTTCGCGGATGAACCCAACCGTGTCGGACACGACGATCTGCCCGACCTCGTCGCCGAGGTACACGCGCCGCGACGTCGTATCGAGCGTCGCGAACAGCTGATCGGCCGCGTACGCCTGCGCTTTCGTCAGCGCATTGAACAGCGTCGACTTGCCCGCGTTCGTGTAGCCGACGAGCGACACCGACATCGTGCCGCTGCGTGCGCGCTGGCGACGCTGCGTGCTGTGCTGCCGGCGCAGCCGGTCGAGCCGCGACTTCAGCATCTTGATGCGCTCGCCGATCAGCCGGCGGTCGGTTTCGAGCTGCGTTTCGCCGGGGCCGCGCAGGCCGATACCGCCCTTTTGCCGCTCCAGGTGGGTCCACGCGCGGATTAGCCGGGTCGACAGGTACTGCAGCTGCGCGAGCTCGACCTGCAGCTTGCCTTCATGGCTGCGGGCGCGCTGAGCGAAGATATCGAGGATCAGACTCGTGCGATCGACCACACGCCTGTTAAGCGCCTGCTCCAGATTCCGCTGCTGAGCCGGTGCCAGTGCGTGGTTGAAGATGACGATTTCGACGTTGTGCGCGTCGCAGGCGAGCCGCAGTTCTTCGGCTTTGCCGCTGCCGATGAACATCTTGGCATCGGGACTGGCGCGACGGCCCGTGAGGGTGACGGCGGGACGGGCTCCCGCACTGGAGGCAAGAAGGCTGAGTTCTTCGAGACTGGCTTCGAAATCGGTCTTGCCGAAATCGATGCCGACGAGCGCTGCGTTGATCATATTATCGGGTGTCAAGATGAGGCGGCTGGCATCGGTCGCTCGCGGCGACCGGATGCCGGCCGCTGCGATGGGTTAGGACGAGGCTTCCGCGTCCGGGTGGAAATTCACCGGGCGCGCCGGCACGACCGTCGAGATGGCGTGCTTGTAAACCATCTGGGTCACCGTATTACGGAGCAACACGACGTACTGGTCGAACGATTCAATGTTCCCTTGCAGCTTGATGCCGTTGACGAGATAGATCGAAACGGGAACGTGCTCTTTGCGCAGTGCGTTCAAAAACGGGTCTTGTAACAATTGCCCTTTGTTGCTCATGGCGTACTCCATCTTTTTTTGCAGGTTGATCTGGATTGGCGACGAAGAAAAAGAGATCCGGCGCCAATCGCTACACTATAGCCGATTTTGCCTGCCCCGCCCCGGCATGGGCCATGCGGCCTATCCCTTGTGGGACGTGCGTAGCAGGCGTGTTCAGCCCTTGTCCGCGTACGGATTGTTCGACGAACGGAACTCTATGCGCAATGGAGTCCCGGTCAGCGAGAAAGTTTCGCGGAAACGGTTTTCGAGGTAACGCTTGTACGTTTCCGTCACCGCATCGAGCGCGTTGCCGTGGATCACGATCAGCGGCGGATTCTGGCCGCCCTGGTGCGCATAACGCAGCTTCGGACGCACCGGGCCGCGACGGCGCGGCTGCTGGAACTCGACTGCTTCGATCAGCGCGCGCGTGAGCTTCGGCGTCGGCAGTTTCGCCATCGCCGCCGCATACGCGTCGTCGACCGAGCGCATCAGCGCGCCGATGCCGGTCTTCTTCGCGGCCGAGATGTAGTGCGATTTCGCGAAATCGAGGAATTTCAGCTTGCGGGTCAAATCCGCTTTCGCACGATCGCGCGCGTGGTCGTCGAGGCCGTCCCATTTGTTGACGCCGATCACGAGCGCGCGGCCCTGCTCGACGACGAAGCCGGCGATGTGCGCGTCCTGATCGGATATGTCCTGCTGCGCATCCAGCAGAAGAATGACGACGTTCGCATCCGAGATCGACTGCAGCGTCTTCACGACGGAGAACTTCTCGATCGCCTCGAACACCTTGCCCCGGCGTCGCAGGCCCGCGGTGTCGATCAGCGTGTATTTCTTGCCGTTACGCTCGAAGTCGACGTAGATCGAATCGCGCGTCGTGCCCGGCATGTCGAACGCGATCACGCGGTCCTCGCCGATCAGCGCGTTCACGAGCGTCGACTTGCCGACGTTCGGGCGGCCGACGATCGCGATCTTGATGCCGCGCGACGGATCGTCCTCGTCCGCTTCTTCCGGCTGGCCCGCGTACGCGACTTCCAGCGCCTCGTTGATCATGTCGGTCACGCCGTCGCCGTGCGCGGCCGAGATCGCGCGCGGGTCGCCGAGGCCGAGTTCGTAGAAGTCGGTCGCGACCGCCGTGTACTTCATCCCCTCGGCCTTGTTGACCACGAGGAAGATCGGCCGGCCGGTCTTGCGCAGGTAATCGGCGATCGACTTGTCCTGCGGCGCGAGCCCGTTGCGGCCGTCGACGATGAACACGACGACGTCCGCTTCCTCGACGGCTTGCCGCGTCTGGCGCGCCATCTGGTGCAGGATGCCGTCTTTCGCGACGGGTTCGAAGCCGCCGGTATCGACGACCAGATACGGCCGCGCGCCGACCCGCCCCTCGCCGTAATGGCGATCGCGCGTCAGGCCCGGCAAGTCGGCGACCAGCGCATCGCGCGAGCGCGTGAGCCGGTTGAACAGCGTGGATTTCCCCACATTGGGGCGCCCAACGAGGGCAATGACCGGTTTCATCTGTGTTTTCTACGGTGATGCGCAGCAGCGGGAGGCCCGCTGCTGCGGGCGGCTGCGCTGAATGAAAATATCACGATTTCGCGCCGCGCCGGATGCGCGCGCCGGGCGCGCGTTGCGCGCCGTCGTCTTTCGTTGCGAACTGCCTTTCAAATACCGAGCGGCCGGGAACACCGGCCGCCTTCATGTCGCACGATCACGGCCGGCGGGCCCCGCCCGCTCCGCCGCGATTGCACCTGTTGCGTGCGCGTCAGCGCGGACGGAACCCGTACAGGCCGCCGTCCTTCGTCTGCACGACGAGCGTATTGCCCGCCAGGACCGGCGCCGCGGTGATCGCGCTGCCGTCGGTCTTCATCCGCGCGATGAAGCTGCCGTCTTCGCGCGACAGAAAGTGCACGAAGCCCTTGTAGTCGCCCATCACGACCGCGTGGCCAAGCAGATAAGGCACGCCGACGTCGCGGCTCTTCAGCTTGTCGTTGCGCCAGAGCTGGTTGCCGCTCGCCGCGTCGTAGGCCGTCACGACCGACCAGTCGTCGCCGCCGGCGACAACCGAATCGTCCTGTGCGAGACCGCTGCGGCTCGAGAACGGCTTTTCCCACAGCGGACGGCCCGAGTTCGCGTCGAAGCAGCCGAGCTGCCCCTGGAACGTGACCGCGCACGCTTCGGCGCCGACGAGCGTCGGCGGACCGCTGACGTCGTTGATGCGCTCCACTTCGGTCACGCCCTTCGGGAACGACACGGGCGTCTGCCAGAACGGCTCGCCCGTCTGCAGGTTGATCGCGACGAGGCCGCCGCCGGGGAAGCCCGCCAGCACGGCCGCATCGCCGGCGAACGTCATGCCGGCCGACACGCGCAGATTCAGCGGCACCGCGCGATTGCGGTAGTTCCACTTCTGCTCGCCCGTCTGCGAATTGAACGCAATCACCTGGCCGTCGATCGTACGCACGATCACGAGGCCGTTGCCGACGAGCGGCGGCGAGAAGATCTCGCCTTGAACGCTCGTCTTCCACAGCTGCTTGCCGTCGGGACCGAGCACGAACACGCCGCCCTTCAGCGCGCCGACCGCGGTCAGATTGCCGTCGCTGCCGACACCGGCGGACAGGTCCGACCCGACCTTCGTGCGCCACAGCGTCTGCCCCGTTTTCGCGTCGATCTTTTCGACCGAACCGTTCTCGCCCGCCGCGAAAACGGCGTCGCCCACGGCCACCGGCGAGAACAGATAGCGCCCGCCCTTGCCGACGCTCGCCTTCCAGACCTGTTGCACGTCGAGGACGGGCTTGAACTCGGTGAGCGGCGTCGGCACGCGGCGCGCGTCCTTCGACGACGAGCAGGCCGCCAATGCCAGGACAGCCGCCGCGCAGGCTACGGGCACAGCGTAACGTTTCAGCAAATTCATCGGTTAGCGAAGCAAGTTAAGAGGTTGAGGGGGCCGGAATCAGCCGCCGAGCGCGTCGAGCTTGAACTGTACGAGCTGACGCGCGGACTGGTCGTCCTGCGACAGGCCGTCGAGCGCGAGCTTGTACGCGGCGCGCGCATCGTCGGTCTTGCCTTGCGCGGCCAGCAGATCGCCGCGGCGATCTGCCACGAGGCCCTTGAATGCATCGACCGGCGTGCCGGACAGCAGCGCGAGTCCCGCGTCGTACGCCTTCTCGTCGAGCAGCAGCGATGCGAGACGCAGCTTCGCGATCTGCTTGTATTCGTCGTCCTTCGCGTGGTCGACCGCCCATTGCAGCTGCGCCTTCGCGCCGGCTGCGTCGCCGGCTGCGTACAGCGTCTTCGCGGCAGCGAGCGCGGTCATCTGTGCATACGGCGTGCGGCCGAACTTGTCTTCCATGTCGGCGGCCGCGCGGGCCATCGTCGCCTTGTCGTTCGCGGCGGCGGCTTTCAGCACCTGTTCGTACAACCCGGAAGCCTCCGCGGCCTGACGGCGTTGCCAGTAATTCCAGCCGTTGAAGCCGGCCGCGACGACGAGCGCCGCCAGCACGATCCACGTGGTCAGGTTGCCCCAGCGGGCCCACCACGCCTTCAGACTTTCAATCGATTCTTGTTCGTCGTGATAACTCATCGGCGAGCGATTCCTTCCTTTTCAGGCTTTTCTTGTCGAGCGAATGCCAGCGCGATCAGTCGTCGCCGTCTTCGGCGGATGCAACCATCGCATTGATTAGGAATTCGGTCAAGCTTTCGACCGGTACGGTCTGCTGAACGTTCTTTTCCCCTTCCTGGCCCGACCCGCGCAACGCTTTCACGCCCACCGTGCCGTTCGCGACCTCTTCCTCGCCGAAGATCACCGCGAACGCGGCGCCGCTCGCATCGGCCCGCTTCATCTGCGACTTGAAGCTCGCCGGCGCGCCATCGGCGCTGCAGTGGAAAATCACGTCGAGGCCCGTATCGCGCAGACGCTCGGCCGCGATGAACGCCTGTTCGCGCGCCGTCTCGCCCTGGTGCACGACGTATACGTCGACACCTTCCTGCTCCGGCGCGAGATTCTCTTCCTTCAGCAGTTCGAGGATGCGCTCGATGCCCATCGCCCAACCGCAAGCGGCAGTCGGCTTGCCGCCGAGCTGCTCGATCAGCGGGTCGTAGCGGCCGCCGGCCGCGACAGTGCCCTGCGCGCCGAGCTTGTCGGTCACCCACTCGAACACGGTCAGGTTGTAGTAGTCGAGGCCGCGCACGAGACGCGGATTGATCTTGAACGGAATGTTGTTCGCGAGCAGCAGGCGTTGCAGCCCTTCGAAATGCGCACGCGATTCGTCGCCGAGGAAGTCGATCAGCTTCGGCGCGTTCTGCGCGATTTCCTGCAGCGCGGGGGTCTTCGTGTCGAGCACGCGCAGCGGGTTCGTATACAGGCGGCGCTTCGCGTCCTCGTCGAGCACGTCGACAAACTGCTCGAGATATTTGATCAGTTCGACGCGGTGCGCGGCGCGCTCTTCGGCGAGGCCGAGCGAATTGATCTCGAGCTTGATGCCGGTCAGCCCGAGATCGTCCCACAGGCGCTGGCACATCATGATGATTTCGGCGTCCGCATCCGGGCCCGCGAAGCCAAGCGCCTCGACGCCGACCTGGTGGAACTGGCGGTAGCGGCCGCGCTGCGGGCGCTCGTGACGGAACATCGGACCGATGTACCACAGCCGCTTCGGGCCGTCGTACAGCATGTTGTGCTCGATCGCGGCCCGCACGACGGCCGCGGTGTTCTCCGGGCGCATCGTCAGGTTTTCGCCGTTCAGCGCATCGGTGAAGCTGTACATCTCCTTCTCGACGATGTCGGTGACTTCGCCGATGCCGCGCGTGAACAGCTGCGTGTGCTCGACGATCGGCGTGCGGATGTTCTGGTAGCCGTACGCGCGCAACAGCGATTTCACGGTAGCTTCGAAGAACTCCCACAGGCCGGCATCCTGCGGAAGGATGTCGTTCATGCCTTTGACGCCGGTGAGTTTCTCGATCTTGCGTTTCTGTTCAGTCATCGTTCGTGTGTGTGGACGAATTTAGTTCAGGGCCTCGGTACGGCCGTAGTTGCGCGCGACGTAGTCGCTGACGATCTGCTGGAATTCCTCGGCGATCCGCTCGCCGCGCAGCGTCTTGACCTTCTCGCCGTCGATGAAGACGGGTGCGGCCGGATTCTCGCCCGACCCGGGCAGGCTGATGCCGATGTTCGCGTGCTTCGATTCGCCCGGACCGTTGACGATGCAGCCCATCACCGCGACGTTCATCTTCTCGACGCCCGGATACTCCTTGCGCCAGACCGGCATCTGCTCGCGCAGGTAGGTCTGGATCTGCATCGCGAGTTCCTGGAACAACGTGCTGGTCGTACGGCCGCATCCCGGACACGCGATCACCATCGGTGCGAACGAGCGCAGGCCCATCGTTTGCAGGATCTCCTGGCCGACGATCACCTCGCCGGTGCGCGGCGCGCCCGGTTCGGGCGTCAGCGAGATGCGAATCGTGTCGCCGATCCCTTCCTGCAGCAGCACGCCGAGCGCGGCAGTCGACGCGACGATGCCCTTCGAGCCCATGCCCGCCTCGGTCAGGCCGAGGTGCAGCGCGAAGCCGCAGCGGCGCGCGAGCTCGCGGTACACGGCGATCAGGTCCTGCACGCCGCTGACCTTGCACGACAGCACGATCCGGTCGCGGCCGAGACCCAGTTCCACCGCACGCTCGGCCGAGCCGATCGCCGACTGGATCAGCGCCTCGTACATCACGCTCTGCGCATCCCACGGCTGCGCACGCGCGGCGTTCTCGTCCATCATCCGCGCGAGCAGGTCCTGGTCGAGGCTGCCCCAGTTCACGCCGATCCGCACCGGCTTGTCGTACTTCGCGGCGGCTTCGATCATCTGCGCGAACTGCGTGTCGCGCTTCGCGCCCTGGCCGACGTTGCCCGGGTTGATCCGGTACTTCGACAGCGACTCCGCGCAGCCCGGATAATCGCGCAGCAACAGGTGGCCGTTGTAGTGGAAATCGCCGACGAGCGGAACGGTCACGCCCATCCGGTCGAGCTGCTCACGGATCGCGGGCACGGCCGCCGCGGCTTCCGGCGTGTTGACCGTGATGCGCACCAGCTCGGAGCCCGCATTCGCGAGTTCCTTGATCTGGATCGCGGTACCGATTGCATCGGCCGTATCGGTATTCGTCATCGACTGCACGCGCACCGGCGCATCGCCGCCGATCGTCACGAGTTGTCCGCCCCAACGAACATTCACCGCATGCGACACACGACGCGGCTGATGTCCGCCGAACACCGGCTCGGTTGAACAAATCTGACTGCTGCGTGGGGATTGAGCTTCGGATTGCATCGATAGATCCATTTACGCGGAATGCGCCGCGACGCGGCGCATGAATTGAAAAAGCGCCGTGCCCTTGCGGCCTGCCCAGGACAGGCCCGCGCCACGGCGCTTGACGTCAGGGCAACGTGAACCGCGCCACGTTACCCCGCGCTGCCGAATATTTTGCCGGATCGACGGGTTTTCCGTCGAACGCGACCGTATCGAGGCCGGCCTTGTTGCCGATCGTGACCTTGAACGGCCCGTCGCCCGCGACCTGCTTCGTCTCGCCGGCCCGCACCAGCGCCGAGAACAGCTCCTTGCCATTCTTGTCGCGCACGCTGAACCAGCAATCCTGCTTGACCTTCAGTTCGATCATCGACTGGCCTGCCGCCACCGCGACGCTTGCGGGCTGGGCCGGCACGACGGCTGTGCTCGCCGCTTCGGCCGCCGCGACGACGGGCTGCGATGCGGGTGCCGCGACCACGGGCGCCGGCGCTGCCGATGCTACGACCTGCGGCGCCGCACCGGACGCCGCAACTTGCGCGGGCGCGGCGGCAGGCGCAACGTTACCGACTGCCGTCGACGCACCTGCCGCAGCCGCCTCGTCGACGGTGGACGCCGCCGGCGCGCTCGCCGCGGACGCATGGCCGGCGTCGCCGCCCTTGAAGCGCGCGAGCCAGCTCGACGAATCGCCGCCAGTGTGCCACATGAGCACCGCGATCACCGCGATGACGACGATCGCCGTCCCCCACAGCCACGGATGGTGACCGGATGAGCCGCCGAGCGGAATCGATACGCGGCCGCGCGGCAAATCCGTCCCCGACGAGGCGGGCATCGACAGGTCGACTTCCGGCACGCCGCGCTCGCGGCGCAACGCCTGCGCGAACGGCTCCGGATCGACGCCGAGCATCTTGGCGTAGCTGCGCACGACGCCGAGCGCGAACGTCACGCCGGGCAGATGGCTGATGTCGCCTGCCTCGAGCGCGCGCAACTTCGGCGGAGCAACCTTGAGCCGCGCCGATACGTCGTCGACCGTCCAGCCCTTCGCCTCCCGGAGCTGCGCCAGCCGGCTGCCGACAGCCGCCAGCGTTTCCAGTCCCGCCGATGCCGGCTGCGCGGCATTCGTCTCTGCGCCGTTGGTCGGCTGCGGCTCACTCATCCTTGTCCTCGCGTCGATTCTTCTTCACTGGGGCGCCGCCGGCTCCCGCCGGTTACACCCGCAACTGTCCATACCATGCGCGGCGCCGAGGCGCCGCGACCGATCGCTATTCGCGTGTTGTACCGCCAAAAGTCCGGGCATCCGCGGCCGAAGGCCGCCCCGTCAAATCGCCCGGACTTCGATGATCTTTGCTGCTGCGCCCGTCCGCTCCGCCAGGCGCGTGCGGTCCTTCACCGCGCCCGCCAGCTGCCCGCATGCGGCGTCGATGTCGTCGCCGCGCGTCTTGCGCACGGTCGTGACGACACCCGCGTCGATCAGAACCTGTGCAAAGCGCTTGATCTGCTCCGGCTTCGAGCGGATGAGGCCCGACTCCGGGAACGGATTGAACGGGATCAGATTGAACTTGCACGGCACGTCACGCGTGACGGCCAGCAGTTCGCGCGCATGCGCTTCGGTATCGTTGACACCGTCGAGCATGCAGTATTCGAAAGTAATGAAATCGCGCGGCGCGACTTTCAGATAGCGTTCGCACGCGGCCATCAGCTCGCGAAGCGGATGCTTCTTGTTGAGCGGCACCAGTTCGTCGCGCAGCGCATCGTTCGGCGCGTGCAGCGACACGGCGAGCGCGACCGGCAGTTCGGCGCCGAGACGGTCCATCATCGGCACGACGCCGGACGTCGACAGCGTGACGCGGCGGCGCGACAAGCCGTACGCGTTGTCGTCCAGCATCAGCCGCATCGCCGGCACGACCGCGTTGTAATTCAGCAGCGGCTCGCCCATGCCCATCATCACCACGTTGGTGACGACCCGTTCGGCCTTGCCGTTCGGACCGGGCGCGCGACCGAGCGACGCACGCAATGCAAATTCGGCCATCCGGAGCTGACCGATGATTTCGGCTGTCGACAGATTGCGGGAGAAACCCTGCTTGCCCGTCGAGCAGAACCGGCAGTTGACCGCGCACCCAGCCTGCGACGACACGCACAGCGTGCCGCGCGTCTCTTCCGGGATGAACACGGTTTCGACTGCATTGCCGTTTCCGACGTCGATCAGCCACTTGCGCGTGCCGTCGGCGGAAACGTGATCGCTGACGATGTCGGGCATCCCGATCGACGCGCGGCCCTTGAGCTTCTCTCTCAGGGACTTCGCAAGATCGGTCATGCCGTCGAAATCGCCGGCGTTGTACTGGTGGATCCAGCGCTGCAACTGCTTGGCGCGGAACGGCTTCTCGCCGAGGCTGCCGCAGTACGCGACAAGACCCTCGGCATCGAAGTCGAGAAGATTGACGGAAGTTTCGCTCGTCATGATGTGCTGCCTTGCCGCGTGCGCTGAATCCTGCCTACTTGTTGCCAGCCAGGGCTTAGCGCGAGTAGACGTTCATTTCCGGGAAGAAGAACGCGATTTCGACCGCAGCCGTTTCGGCAGCGTCCGAGCCGTGCACGGCGTTCGCGTCGATGCTGTCGGCGAAGTCGGCGCGGATCGTGCCCTTTTCCGCCTTCTTCGGATCCGTCGCGCCCATCAGGTCGCGGTTCTTCAGGATTGCGCCTTCGCCTTCCAGAACCTGGATCATCACCGGGCCCGAGATCATGAAATCGACGAGATCCTTGAAGAACGGGCGTGCCGCGTGAACTGCGTAGAACTTCTCTGCGTCAGCACGCGACAGGTGTGCCATGCGCGCTGCGACGATCTTCAGGCCGGCGCCTTCGAAACGGCTGTAGATCTGGCCGATCACGTTCTTTGCCACCGCATCCGGCTTGATGATCGACAGGGTGCGCTCGATTGCCATAAAAACTCCAAAAAATTAAGAAGTTACAGGTTCAAATGAATCCGCTATTGTAGCACGATCCCGTGTATCATTGCGATTGAACCCTTACGCCGGTGAAAGGTTCCAAATTCATATGTTTTTGCGCCGCGCGGCCATTGAAACCAAGCGGCACGGAACGTATCTTAGCCATAGCTGCTCCGGTTTGCTGCGCCGCACACCGCGCGCGCCGAACCGGCCCCGGACGCCCATGCGTTCAATGTTAGGAGAAACCATGAACGACTATCCGTACAATTTCGGCCGCGGCGGCTCCGTCAGCACCGCGGAGGTTCGCAACCGCGTGCTGCGGAACACGTACTGGCTGCTCGCGCTGTCGATGGTGCCGACAGTGCTGGGAGCATGGGTCGGCGTCGCGACGGGCTTCTCGCTGTTCGCAGCCACGAGCCCGATGATGAGCCTGCTCGCGTTCTTCGCGATCGCGTTCGGCTTCATGTTCGGGATCGAGCGCACGAAAAACAGCGCGGCAGGCGTGTTCGTGCTGCTCGGCTTCACGTTCTTCATGGGCCTGATGCTGTCGCGCCTGTTGAGCTTCATCCTCGGCTTCTCGAACGGCCCGTCGCTGATCATGCTCGCGTTCGGCGGCACCGGCATCATCTTCGCCGCGATGGCGACGATCGCCACCGTCAGCAAGCGTGACTTCTCCGGGCTCGGCAAGTGGCTGTTCATGGGCGTGATCGTGATCCTGCTGGCATCGGTCGCAAACATCTTCCTGCAGTTGCCGGCTCTGATGCTCACCGTGTCGGTGCTCGCGATCGCGATCTTTTCGGCCTATATGCTGTTCGACGTCCAGCGTGTCGTGAACGGCGGCGAGACGAACTACATCTCGGCCACGCTCGCCATCTACCTCGATCTGTACAACGTATTCACGAACCTGCTCGCGCTGCTCGGCATCTTCGGCGGCAACCGCAACTGACGTTCGTCATGATCATGAAAAAACCGGCCCGAGGGCCGGTTTTTTTACGTCTGCCGCCCGCTCAATCGCGCTCGAACAGCGCGATCGATTCGACGTGCGACGTATTCGGGAACATGTTCACGACTCCGGCGCCCTTCAGCCGGTAGCCGGCCTCGTGCACGAGCAGGCCCGCGTCGCGCGCGAGCGTCGACGGATTGCACGACACGTAGACGATCCGCTTCGGCAGCGGACCGTCGCCACTCTGCGCGATTTCGGCCAGCGCCTTCGACACCGCGAGCGCGCCTTCGCGCGGCGGATCGATCAGGAACTTGTCGAATGCGCCGAGCGCGCGGAGATCGTCGCCGGTTACTTCGAACAGGTTGCGGCACGCGAACGTCGTGTGGCCGTCGACGCCGTTCTCGCGCGCGTTCGCGAGCGCGCGCGTCGTCAGTGTTTCGCTGCCTTCGATGCCCATCACCTCGCGCGACAGGCGCGCGAGCGGCAGCGTGAAGTTGCCGATCCCGCAGAACAGGTCGAGCACGCGATCGTCGCGCGACGGCGCGAGCAGACGCAGCGCGCGGCCCACGAGCACGCGGTTGATCTGATGGTTGACCTGCGTGAAGTCGGTCGGCTTGAACGGCATGCGAATGCCGAACTCCGGCAACGTGTAGTCGAGCGACACGTCGAGCGGATAGAACGGCGTCACCGTGTCCGGGCCTTTCGGCTGCAGCCAGAACTGCACGTTGTGCTCGTCCGCGAACGCGCGCAGCAGCGCCTCGTCGTCCGCATTGATCGGCTCGAGCACGCGCAGCACCAGCGCCGTGACCGTCGAGCCGACCGCGAGCTCGATTTGGGGCATCCGGTCGCGGATCGACAAACCCTCGACGAGCCGGCGCAGCGGCATGAGCATCGCCGACACATGCGGCGGCAACACTTCGCAGCTCGTCATGTCGGCAACGTAGCTGCTCTTCCTTTCGTGGAAGCCGACCAGCACGCCGCCCTTCTTCGCGACGTTGCGCACCGTCAGGCGCGCGCGGTAGCGGTAGCCCCACGACGGCCCGTGGATCGGCGCATACATCGCGTCGGCGCGCAGCTTCGACAAGTGCCACAGGTTGTCCTCAAGCACGCGCTGCTTGATCGCCACTTGCGCGCGCATGTCCAGATGCTGCATCGAACAGCCGCCGCACGTGCCGAAGAACTTGCATTTCGGCTGCGTGCGCATCACGCTCGGGCGCAGAATGTCGACGACGGTTGCCTGCTCGTAGCTTGGCTTGCGGCGGTAGCTCGAATAGGTGACGCGTTCGCCGGGCAACGCGCCTTCGACGAAGATCACCTTCCCGGGCGTGCCGTCCTCGGTAGCCGTGCGGCCGACACCGCGCGCTTCCATGTCGAGCGATTCGATCTCCAGAACCGGGGCAGGCCCGGGCGCGACGGGCGCATTTTTCGATTTGCGCGCAGAAGTGGGGACGGCTTCGGACACCAGCTTTTCCTGACAAAACGTTGAAGAAGGCGAGATTGTAGACGACGACAGCCCGCATCGCCCGCTTTCGTCGCGCGCGCGGCGGAGTCGACGCGCATGTCGCGGTGCGCGGTGCGAGAATGGATCGTTGAGAGGCGCGCCGCAGCGCGCACCGCCGCCCCGCGGCACGCGTTGTGCTCGCCGTAGCGAATCTGGAGAGATTCGACCATGCGACTGATCGACTGGAACATTCAATGGGGTCGGGATGCCGACGGCATCGTCGACCTCGCACGCACGATCGCCGCCGCGCGCCTGCTTGGCGACTTCGACGTGCTGTGCATGCAGGAAGTCACGCGCGGCTTCGGCGCGCTGCCCGGCCAGCCAGGCCCCGACCAGTTCGCCGAACTGGCGGCGCTGCTGCCCGGCTATACGATCGTCGACGCGATCGGCGCCGACCTGCCGGCGCTCGAACCCGGCGCGCCTCGCCGGCAGTTCGGCAACGCGATAGCGACCCGGCTGCCGGTTGCGCGGGTGCTGCGCCAACTGCTGCCTTGGCCGGCAGACGCCGGTACGCCATCGATGCCGCGCGTCGCGGTCGAGGTGGAACTGGCGACATCGACGAGCGCGCTGCGCGTAGTCACGACACACCTCGAGTTCTACTCGGCCCGCCAGCGGCTCGCGCAGGTCGATGCGCTGCGCGCGCGACACCGCGAAGCATGCGCACACGGCGCCCACCCTGCTCCGGCCGAGAATGCGACCGGGCCGTTCACCGCAACCGACCAGCCGCGCGACGCGATCATCTGCGGCGACTTCAACAGCGCGTTCGGCAGCGATGCGTACCGGCGCCTGCTGGAGCCGATCGCCGACGCGCCGTCGTTCGTCGATGCATGGGTCGCCCGGCACGCGGGCTGCACGCCGCCGCCGACGGCCGGTGTCTACGATACCGCCCAGTGGTCGGACGGCCCGCTCGCCTGCGACTTCGTGTTCGTGACCGATACGCTGCTGCCGCGCGTCACGCGCTGCGAGATCGACGGCGACGTGCGCGCGTCGGACCACCAGCCGCTCATACTCGAACTCGATCTGGATTGAGTGCGGCCGCGCCACGCGCCGCCGAGCCTAGGCGTCGAATCCGGCCAGATATTCGGCCCAGTGCGGCGCGGGCTCCTGCGCCAGCGCGTTTTTCACGAGCAGGATCTCGTCCGCATACTCGCTCGGCGTGAGCCCGCCGCGCATCAGCTGGAAGCGGCAATACAGCAGATACGTGTTGACGACGTCGGTCTCGCAATAGTTGCGGATCTCCTCGATGCGCCCGTCCTGAAACGCGGGCCACACCTGGCTGCCGTCCATCCCGAGCTTGCCCGGAAAGCCGCACAGCTTCGCGAGCGCATCGAGCGGTGCGTTCGCCCGCGCCTGATACATCGCCAGCACGTCCATCAGATCGGTATGCCGCGAGTGATAGCGCGAAATATAGTTGTTCCACTTGAATTCGCGATCGTCCTCGCCGAGATCCCAGTACCGGGTCGCGGGAATCCCGTGCACGAGCGCGCGATAGTGGAGCACCGGCAGATCGAAGCCGCCGCCGTTCCAGGACACGAGCTGCGGCGTGTATTTCTCGATCACGCGGTAGAACGACTGGATCAGCGCCGCCTCATTGTCCTGCGGCGTGCCGAGCGAGCGCACGCGAAAACCGTTGTTGTCGCGGAACACGCAAGAGATCGCCGCGATGCGCTGCAGGTGATGCGGCAGGAAATCGCTGCCGGTCTTCTCGCGGCGCGCGGCGAATGCATGTTCGGCGACAGCGGCATCGTCGAGCGTCGCGGGGAGATCTTCCAGACGGCGAATGCCGTCGACATCGGGAATGGTCTCGATGTCAAAAACGAGAATCGGTGTCATCAGTTACAGAACGGCGTCCTTGCGCACACCGTTGGAGGCGAAGAACCGCTTGAGGCGCACCAGCGCTTCCTGCTGGATCTGCCGCACGCGCTCGCGCGTAAGCCCCATTTCGTCCGCCAGTTCCTCGAGCGTGGCCGGCTCGATGTGGTTGAGGCCGAAGCGGCGCTCGATTACATGCCGGTGCTTGTCCGACAGCCGCGACAGCCATGCGCGCGTGAGCGTCTCGAGTTCGCGGTGCTGGACTTCGGCATCGGGCGACTGGCTCTGGTCGTCGGGCAACAGGTCGAGCAGGCTGCTCGCGGGATCGAGATCGAGCGGCGCGTCGAGCGATGCGGTGTGTTCGTTGAGTGCGAGGATGTCGGTGACTTCCTCGGCGGTCTTGCCGGTGAGATAGGCGATGTCGTCGATGCTGGCTTCGCGGCGCTCCGCCGCCTCGCCCGTCGACATCGAATTCTTTTCGAGGTGGCGCTTCGCGCGCAGCACCTGGTTCAGCTCACGGATCACGTGCACGGGCAGCCGCACGGTGCGCGCCTGGTTCATGATCGCGCGCTCGATGCTCTGCCGGATCCACCACGTCGCGTACGTCGAAAAACGAAAGCCGCGCGTCGGGTCGAATTTCTCGATCGCGTGCATCAGCCCGAGATTGCCTTCCTCGATCAGGTCGAGCAGCGGCACGCCGCGGTTCAAATAGCCCTTTGCGATACTGACGACGAGGCGCAGGTTGCGCTCGATCATCACCTGCCTCGCCTCGAATTCACCGGCCTTCGCGAGACGCGAATAGCGCTGCTCCTCCTCGACGGTCAGCAGCGGCTTCACGCTGATGCGGTTCAGGTAATGCTGGATCGTGTCGGCCGTGAGTTCAGCCTGCAGCAATGCGCGGAAATCGTCGACGTCGGGCGCGGCTTCCGCCCGGCCTTCGTGCTCGTCGTCGCCGTCCGCTTCGGCGTCGCGTGCCTCGAGATCGCGGTCGTTTTCCGCGACGTCGTCTTCGTCGTCCGTCGAAGCGCCAGCTCGCTCCACCGATGCTTGCGTGGCACGACTGATCTTCTCAGACTCGGCTTGCGGCTCGTGGCGCTTCGATTTCGGCATGGTCGTCTCGGTTATTGAGGCGGCAAATACTTCAGCGGATCGACAGGTTTACCCTGCCGGCGAACCTCGAAATGCAGCATCACGCGGTCGGCGTCGCTATTACCCATCTCGGCGATCTTCTGCCCCTTCGTTACCGCGTCCCCCTCTTTTACCATCAAAGCGCGATTGTGTGCATACGCCGTGAGGTAAGTTGCATCGTGCTTGATGATAATGAGGTTGCCGTAGCCGCGCAGCCCATTGCCCGAATAGACGACGCGGCCGTCGGCCGCGGCCTTCACCGCCTCGCCTGACGTACCGCCGATATTGACGCCCTTGTTCTTCGCGTCGTCGAAACCGTTCAGCACCGGGCCGCGGACCGGCCATGCGAACGTCACCGGGCCGCTCGGCGCTGCTGCTGTGTCGCTCGATGCGGCGGCAGCCGGCGGCGTGACCGACGACGACCCTGCGGCGGGCGACCCCGCCGCCGGCGTTGCGGGACCGCTGCTGAGCGGTGCGGTGGCAACGGCCGCGCCGCCGATCGGTGCGGCAACCTGTGCGCCGGCAACCGCGGCGCCGCCCGGAGGCGCGACACGCAGCAGCTGGTCGACTTCGATCTGGTTCGGGTTCGCCAGGTTGTTCCACGCGGCGATATCGCGATAATTCTGCCCGTTCTCGAGTGCGATCCGGTACAGCGTGTCACCCGGTTTCACACGGTAAAAACCCGGCGGCGGCGGGCCGAGCGGCACCGCCGGCTGCGCGGCGGCAGTCGTGCCGAGCGATCCGGAGCGGTCGACGACGGGCGCGTTGTCGAGCCGCGTCGCACAGGCGGCCAGCAGCGTGGAGAACGCAGCGACACAGATCGCGCGCTGGGCGAACGTGAGCGGTTCCCTGGTTCGGTTGTTTTGCATCGCGCGCAACATACTCATCGGTTTCAAATCACTCCGGATTTTAAAGGGACAAAGAAAACGCGATCAAGCCGCGACTCCCGCCACTGCGCGTGCGCGACGCGCTCGACCAGCGTGAGCACCTGCGGCTGCCCGCTCTGCCCGCCGACCGGCGCGACGAGGCGCCCGCCGATCGCAAGTTGCTCGAGCAGCGCCTGCGGCACGTCGAGCCCCGCGGCCGCGATCACGATCGCGTCGAACGGGGCTGCGGACGGCAAACCGACACGCCCGTCGCCGTAGTGCAGACGGATGTTCGGCACGCGCAGCGGCCGCAGGTTCAGCTTCGCGCGCTCGAAGAGCGGCTTGATGCGTTCAATCGAATACACGTCGCGTGCCACGCGGCTCAGCACGGCGGCCTGGTAGCCGCAACCGGTGCCGATTTCGAGCACGCGCTCGAGCGTGCGGCCGGCCATCGCGAGCTCGATCATGCGCGCGACGACCGACGGCTTTGAAATTGTTTGCTGGTGGCCGATCGGCAACGCGGAGTCCTCGTAGGCCTGCGTCGCGAGCCCCGGATCGACGAACATGTGGCGTGGCACGGCAGCCATCGCATCCAGCACGCGCGCGTCGGTCACGCCGTTCGCGCGCAGGCGTTCGACCATGCGCTCGCGCACACGTTCCGAAGTCAGTGCAAACGCGCCGGCCGGCGCAACGCTCGGGGCGGCCGGTTTCGGCATCGCCGGCTTCAGCGCGGTCGGCTTCGGTGCGCTCGCCGGCTTCGCGGCCGCCGTGCCATGCGGCACGCGCGCGGCGCCCGGCTTCGCCGCCACCTGCTTGAGCACGGCAGCTGGCTTGTCGATCGTCTTCGGCACCGCGGTCGTCGCATGACGCTCGCCGTTCCGGCCTTCCGATTTGCGTGGCGCTCGCTTGAGATCTTCGAGCGCGAGCGGAAACCGCTTCGCGCGCTCGCCGCTCATGAAGCCCGCCCTCCTGCACGCGCCCATTCGCGCGTCGCAGGCAGCATTTGCGTATGCGTGAGATCCAGTTGCAGCGGCGTGATCGACACGAAACCGTTTGCGACGGCGTGGAAATCGGTACCCTCGCTTGCGTCCAGCGCCGCGCCCGCAGCACCGATCCAGTAAACCGGCTCGCCGCGTGGGTCGGTCTGGCGGATCACCGGCTGCGACGGATGGCGCTTGCCGAGACGCGTGACCTTCCAGCCCTTCAGTTCGTCGTACGGCAGATTCGGAATGTTGACGTTCAGCAGCGGCTGACCGGGCAGCGGATGCGCGAGATAGTGCGCGACGATTTCGGCGGCGACACGCGCAGCGTCCGCCAGATGGGCCCAACCCTTGTCGGCGAGGGAGAACGCGATGGCCGGCACGCCGAACATGATGCCTTCGGTCGCGGCCGCAACTGTCCCTGAATAGAGTGTGTCCTCGCCCATGTTCTGGCCGTTGTTGATGCCGGACACGACGAGGTCGGGCCGCTCGTCGGCCATCCCCGTCAACGCGACGTGCACCGAATCGGTCGGCGTGCCGTTCACGTAGAAGAAACCCGTATTCGCCGCGCGCTGCACCGACAGCGGACGCGACAGCGTGAGGGAATTCGATGCGCCGCTGCAGTTCTGCTCGGGCGCGATCACCGTGAGGTCGGCAAGCGGCTGCAGCGCGTCGCTGAGCGCGGCGAGACCGGGGGCGAGATAGCCGTCGTCGTTGCTGAGTAGGATTCGCATCCGGCGATTGTAACCGAGGAAAGATGGCGCGAGAGCGACAGTCCGGCGGCCACGGACGGGCGCATGCGTGCCCGTGGTGCACGCCGCGCGGCCGTGTTGGGCGGCGGCATTCCGGGGCGCCCGGGAAAACGCGGTGCCGCGCGCCGGTCGTCCGCGCACGGCAACATGTCGGCTCGGACGGAGGCGCTCGGTCGACGACGCGCGACGCTCAGATCGCGCCCGTCTCGCGAAGCTCGGCGATGGCGTGCGCATCGTAGCCGAGGCTGCGCAGCACTTCGTCCGTATGTTCGCCGAGTTCGGGGCCGAGCCAGCGCGTTTCGCCCGGCGTATCGGACAGCTTGGGCGTGATGTTCGGCAGCGGAATCTCGGTGCCGTCGGGCAGCTTGAAACGCTGGATCATCTGCCGCGCGACGAATTGGGGATCCGTGAACATGTCGGCGGCGGTGTAGATCCGGCCGGCCGGCACGTCGGCTGCATTGAGCACGGCCAATGCGTCGTCGATCGTGCGCGGCGCGAGCCAGGCGGCGATCGCATCGTCGATTTCCTGCGTGCGCGGCACGCGGCCGTCGTTGCGTGCGAGCGACGGGTCGTCGGCGAGGTCGTCGCGCTCGATCGCCTTCATCAGCCGCTTGAAGATCGGATCGCTGTTGCCGCCGATCACGATGCTGCCGTCGCGACACGCGTACGTGTTCGACGGCACGATGCCCGGCAGCGACGCGCCGGTGCGCTCGCGCACCATCCCGTAGACACCGTATTCGGGCACCACGCTCTCCATCATGTTGAACACTGCTTCATACAGCGCAACGTCGACCATCTGCCCCGCGCCGCCGTTCATGTTGCGATGATGGAGCGCCATCATCGCGCCGATCACGCCGTGCAGCGCGGCGATCGAATCGCCGATCGAGATGCCGATGCGCGGCGGCGGCAGATCGGGATAGCCGGTGATGTGACGCAGGCCGCCCATCGATTCGGCGATCGCGCCGAAGCCAGGCCGGTCGCGGTACGGGCCCGTCTGCCCGTAGCCGGACAGGCGCACCATCACGAGACCGCGGTTGTCGGCCGACAGCACGTCGTAGCCGAGGCCGAGTTTCTCGAGCAGGCCGGGTCGGAAGTTTTCGATCACGATGTCGGCCTCGCGCGCGAGCTGCCGCGCGATCGTCTTGCCGGCATCGGATTTCAGGTTCAGGGTGACCGATTTCTTGTTGCGCGCCTGGACCGACCACCACAGCGACGTGCCGCCCTGCTCCGGGTATAGCTTGCGCCATTTCCGCAGCGGGTCGCCGCCGTTCGGATCTTCGATCTTGATGACTTCGGCGCCGAATTCGGCAAAGAGGCGCGATGCGAACGGCCCCGCGATCAGCGTCCCGAATTCGAGCACTTTGACGCCCGCGAGCGGGCCCTGGCTGGTGCTCATGTGTCTCCCTGGCATGAGGAACGGCGCCGCCGGCCGGCGGCGCCCGGCTTACATCGTGCGGCGGTCGAGCATCGCGCGGGCAATCGTGCCCGCGTCGACGTATTCGAGTTCGCCGCCCACCGGCACGCCGCGCGCGAGGCGCGTGACGGCGAGACCGCGCGCCTTCAGCGTCTGGCCGAGGTAATGGGCGGTCGCTTCGCCTTCGTTCGTGAAGTTGGTCGCGAGCACGACCTCCTTCACGACGCCGTCGCACGCGCGCCGCACGAGGCGGTCGAAATGGATTTCCTTCGGGCCGATCCCGTCAAGCGGGCTCAACCGCCCCATCAGCACGAAATACAGCCCGCGGTACGTCATCGTCTGCTCGAGCATGATCTGGTCGGCCGGCGTCTCGACGACGCACAGTAGCGTCGGATCACGCTCCTCGTCGCTGCATACCTCGCAGATTTGCGCTTCGGTGAACGTGTTGCACTTCTCGCAATGTTGCAGATGCTCGGTCGCGAACAGCAGCGACCGGCCGAGCCGCTCCGCGCCCTCCCGATCGTGCTGCATCAGGTGGTACGCCATGCGCTGCGCGGATTTCGGCCCGACGCCGGGCAATACGCGCAGCGCTTCGACGAGCGCGGACAGGGCGGACGGCTGTTTCATACGGCGGTTGAAGGATGAACGTACTGATCGGGCTGAACGGACGCTGCGCTCAGAACGGCAGCTTGAAGCCCGGCGGCAGCGGCAGGCCCGACGTCATGCCGCTCATCTTTTCCTGCGACGTGGCTTCGGCCTTGCGCACGGCGTCGTTGAACGCGGCCGCGACGAGGTCTTCGAGCATGTCCTTGTCGTCCGCAAGCAGGCTCGGATCGATGGCCACACGACGCACTTCGTTGCGGCAGGTCATCGTCACCTTGACGAGGCCGGCACCCGACTGCCCTTCAACTTCGATCTGCGCAAGCTGCTCCTGCATCTTTTTCATGTTTTCCTGCATTTGCTGCGCTTGCTTCATCAGTCCGGCAAGGTTGCCTTTCAACATGGGAATACTCCTTCTGATCGTGTGAAAACCGGCACGCGGCGCGTGCCGGTCAATGTGTGCGGGGCGTGATTGTGCCTGCCGCCATGCGATTCGTTCAATGCAGCGTCGGCGGCGTGCCGTCGGGTGTCGAATCGGCGAGCGGCCGCACGGAGCCCTCGACGATGCGCGCGCCGAACTCACGCACGAGCTGCTGGACGAACGGATCACCGTGAATGTCCTGCTCCGCCTCGCGCTGGCGTGCCGCGCGTGCAGCCGCGTCGAGCGCTGCCGCGGTGCGCCGCGCAGGTCCAACCTCGACCGCGACCTCGACCGGCCTGCCGAGCGCGTCGGCCAGCGCGGCCTTGAGTTTCGCCACCTGCGCGGTGTCCGCATACTGCGGCACCGGCACGGACAATTTCAGCGTGGTCGCGTCGACCGCCGTCAGTTCGCTGTTGAACGCAAGCTGATACGCGACCCCCTTCAGCGGCAGCCGCGCGGCCAGCGCCGGCCATTCGCCGTCGAAGCCGATCGGATCGAGCGCGATCGCGGGCGGCAGCGGGCGGGTATCGGCCGGCGCGGACGCGCGGACCTCCACCGGCTTCGGCGCGATGCGCACGTCGTCCGGGCCGCTGTCGAATACCGGGACGAAGCCGTCGTCGGCCGCGCCGCCGAACATCTCGTCGGCGCTCAGCGGCACGTATTCGTCCGGCGGGATGTCCTCCCACGGCGGCGGCGCCTGGCGCGTGTCGGCGGCTTGCGGCGCGCGGGCGGCCGCGCGCGGCGTCGGCACCGGTACGGCAGGACGCGCCGCCGCGGGCTTCTCGACGGCCGGTTGGGCCGCCGGCTTCGGCGCCGCGCCGGCCCGCGACCGGTCGGACGACACACGCATGCCGGCATTGCGCAGCACGTCGAGCGCGGCTGCCGCCCCACCGCGGGCAGACGGACGTGCGGCCGGCTCGACCGGTGCAGCACGCGGCGCCGGCGCCGGCGTCGACGCCGGTTCGGCGAGCGCCGCGGGTTCGTCCTCGCGCTCGGCAACGGCGACCGGTTCAGGTTCGCTGGAGGCAGCCGGGGGCGCATCGACCGCCTGTGCCGGCTGGGTTGGCGTGGTCGCTGCCGGCTGCGTGGCGACCGGCGCGTCGGCGGATGCCGATGTTGGTACTGATGCCGGCGCCGAAGCCGATGCCGGACTCACTGCCGCTGTCGAGACAAGCGCGGCCGTCACGACAGGCGCAATCCCCGCATCGTCGGACTGCGCAGGTATCGGCGGTGCAGCCGGTGCGGCAGCATGCGGACGCGCAGCACCCGCGGCCGCCGGTGTCGAAGCCCGCGGCGCAGCAGCGCCGGCAGCGGCAGCAGCACGCGGCGCGGGCGCAGGCATCGCACGCGGCGTGGCCGGTTGGCCGCCCGGCGCACTGCCGGTACCGATGGTCGGCTCGAACGCGAGCATCCGCAGCAACGTCATCGTGAAGCCTGCATATTCGTCCGGCGCGAGCCCGAGCTCCGCACGTCCGACCGTCGCGATCTGATAGAACAATTGCACCTGCTCGGGACTCAACGCCTCCGCGAAGCGCCGCAAATCGGTCGCTTCCGGCCATTCGTCGAGGACGGAGCCCGGCGCGAACTGCGCCCACGCGATCCGGTGCAACAGGCTCGCGAGATCCTGGAGCGCGGTCGAAAAGGACAGGCTGCGCAGCGACATTTCGTCCGCGATCGCCAGGATCTCCGGACCGTTTCCGCCCGCGAGCGCATCGAGCAGGCGCACCATGTAAGTCTGGTCGAGCGCGCCGAGCATGCCCGACACCGCCGATTCGGTCACTTCATTCGCCGAGTAAGCGATCGCCTGGTCGGTCAGCGACAGCGCGTCGCGCATGCTGCCCTGCGCGGCACGCGCGAGCAGGCGCAGCGCCTGCTGCTCGAACGCGATCTGCTCTTCGCCGAGGATCCGCTCGAGATGCGACACGATATGGCCGGCCGGCATCTGCTTCAGGTTGAACTGCAGGCAGCGCGACAGCACGGTGACCGGAATCTTCTGCGGATCGGTGGTGGCGAGAATGAACTTGACGTGCGGCGGCGGCTCCTCGAGCGTCTTCAGCATCGCGTTGAACGCGTGGTTCGTCAGCATGTGCACTTCGTCGATCATGTAGACCTTGAAGCGCGCATCCACCGGCGCGTAGACCGCGCGCTCCAGCAGCGCGGCCATCTCGTCGACGCCGCGATTGCTCGCGGCGTCCATTTCGACGTAGTCGACGAAGCGGCCTTCGTCGATCTCGCGGCACGCGCGGCACACGCCGCACGGCTGCGACGTGACGCCGGTTTCACAGTTGAGCGCCTTCGCGAAGATCCGCGACAACGTCGTCTTGCCGACGCCGCGCGTTCCGGTAAACAGATAGGCGTGATGGAGACGCCCACCGTCGAGCGCGTGCGTGAGCGCCCTGACGACGTGCTCCTGGCCGACGAGCGAAGCGAAATCCTTCGGACGCCACTTGCGTGCGAGAACTTGATAGGTCATCGGGAAATTGTATCAGTAACACCGCGTCGCGCCGACACGCGAAACGGCGCTGAACACATGCAAAGTGCAGGCAAACGGAGAATGACGCGGAAATAAAAATCGCCCGGCGAACGGGGCAAGAGGAAGGTGACGAGCCCGACCCTCGGCACTGGCGGAAAACGATTGTGGCTGCTTCGTTCCCGACCTGACCAGGTTCACCGCCCCACCATGCGAGGAGGCCCGTCACGGAACATTCTATCACCGCTTCGTGCCGAATGCGACCGTTTGTTCGCAACAATGCGAGCGTGCGCGCCAACTTCACGTACCAACCAGACATGCGCGAAACCGAAACCGGCGAAGTGCGGGCGCGCTGCCATCCCGGGCCCCTTGCAATTGCCGAGCGCACCTCCATCTTCGAAGCACAACGGTCGAACGGCGCGTCGTACCCCTACTCGCATAGCGACTACTATCGCCGCCCGCAGCAGATAGCAATTTAGGCTAATATGACGCCCGAACGACCCGCGAGCCGCGCCATGCAGCGCCTGCGCCCTTCCTTCGGGAGAGCGGAGTGACCTGCCGCAGCGGCCGGCAGCCGACAGGCTGCCGGAGCGCCGCAACGCGCCAAGCAGGCAGTCCCCGAACCGAAAGAGGTATTGACCCAATGAGCGAACAGATCAAACACATCAGCGACGCATCGTTCGAACAGGACGTCGTCAAATCCGACAAGCCCGTGCTCGTCGACTTCTGGGCCGAATGGTGCGGCCCGTGCAAGATGATCGCCCCGATCCTCGACGAAGTCGCGAAGGACTACGGCGACAAGCTGCAGATCGCGAAGATCAACGTCGACGACAACCAGGCAACGCCTGCGAAGTTCGGCGTGCGCGGCATCCCGACGCTGATCCTGTTCAAGAACGGCGCGGCTGCCGCGCAAAAGGTCGGCGCGCTGTCGAAGTCCCAGCTCACCGCATTCCTGGACAGCCACCTGTAATACCGGCCGCTCCGCGGACGTGTTGTCAGCCGACAACACGTCCGTCGTCCAGCCGCCGATCGGCCGCTCAGGCGCGAATCGGCATATGCTAGAATCAAAAAACGTCTACAAGACGCATTAAGTCTCAGAGCGCCTCCGCTCGCCCTCCTCCCTTATTTCTTTTCGTCGCTTCTCCTCCCTGGCGGGTTCTCCGTATGCATTTATCCGAGCTCAAGTCTCTGCACGTGTCCGAACTGATCGAAATGGCCAATGGCCTGGAGATCGAAAACGCGAACCGCCTGCGCAAGCAGGAGTTGATGTTCGCCATTCTCAAAAAGCGCGCCAAGACGGGAGAGACGATCTTCGGCGACGGCACGCTCGAAGTGCTGCCGGACGGCTTCGGCTTCCTGCGCTCGCCCGAAATGTCGTACCTCGCCAGCACCGACGACATCTATATCAGCCCGTCGCAGATCCGCCGCTTCAACCTGCACACCGGCGACACGATCGAAGGTGAAGTCCGCACGCCGAAGGACGGCGAGCGCTACTTCGCGCTGGTCAAGGTCGACAAAGTCAACGGGCAGCCGCCCGAGGCCTCGAAACACAAGATCATGTTCGAGAACCTCACGCCGCTGCATCCGAACAAGCCGCTGTCGCTTGAACGCGAAATGCGCGGCGAAGAAAACGTCACCGGCCGCATCATCGACATGATCGCGCCGATCGGCAAGGGCCAGCGCGGCCTGCTGGTCGCGTCGCCGAAGTCGGGCAAGACCGTGATGCTCCAGCACATCGCGCATGCGATCAAGCAGAACCACCCGGACGTGATCCTGTTCGTGCTGCTGATCGACGAGCGCCCTGAAGAAGTGACCGAAATGCAGCGCTCGGTCGCAGGCGAAGTGATCGCATCGACGTTCGACGAACCGGCCACGCGTCACGTGCAGGTCGCCGAAATGGTGATCGAGAAGGCCAAGCGTCTCGTCGAAATGAAGCACGACGTCGTGATTCTGCTCGACTCGATCACGCGTCTCGCCCGTGCGTACAACACCGTGATCCCTGCATCGGGCAAGGTGCTGACGGGTGGTGTCGACGCGAACGCGCTGCAACGTCCGAAGCGCTTCTTCGGCGCGGCGCGCAACATCGAGGAAGGCGGTTCGCTGACGATCATCGGCACCGCGCTGATCGAAACCGGCAGCCGCATGGACGACGTGATCTACGAAGAGTTCAAGGGCACGGGCAACATGGAAGTGCACCTCGAGCGCCGTCTCGCGGAAAAGCGCGTGTATCCGTCGATCAACCTGAACAAGTCGGGCACGCGTCGCGAAGAAATGCTGATCAAGCCCGAGATCCTGCAAAAGATCTGGGTGCTGCGCAAGTTCATCCACGACATGGATGAAGTCGAGGCGATGGAATTCCTGCTCGACAAAATCCGCCAGACGAAGAGCAACTCAGAGTTCTTCGACCTGATGCGCCGCGGCGGCTGAGCGCCGTCGCCCCGCAAAGAACGGCCGCCCGTGCATCTCGCCTGGCGGCCGTTTTTTCACGCCAACATGAACGTGAACGTACAGGTTGATCTATAATCGCGCCATCTTACCGACCGAAACCGTGCGATCCCCATGCCGAACGACACCTCCTCCGCGCCGCTGACCGTAAGCGACGCCGCGTCGCGGCTCGGCGTCACGCCGCGCACGCTGAAGTATTACGAGGAGCGCGGGCTCGTCACGCCGTCGCGCAGCAGCGGGCGCTACCGGCTTTATGACGAGGCCGACCTCGAACGCTTCGCACGCATCCTGCGACTGCGCGCGCTCGGCTTTTCGCTGCACGGCATCACCGAGATGCTCAAGCGCCCGCTCGAAGAAACGGGCGACGGCCGGCGGCGGTATTCGGATGCGTCGCTGCGCGACATCCGCACGGGGCTCGCCTCGCAAATCGACACGCTCGACCGGCGGATCGCGGCCGTCCAGCGCGAGCTGAAGGAAGCCGTCGCGCTGCGCAAGGAACTGCAGCACGACATCGACTACATCGAACGGCGTCTCGCCGGCGAAAATGCCGACGCGCTGATCGCGCAGCGGCTGACGGAAGCCGGCTCGCGGCGCACGCGCAAGGATCGCCGCGAATGAATGTCGCGCCCGGCCGCTCGCCGCTCTGGAGCCGCGCGAACCTGCGCGCGGACCTGTTCCCGTGGGCGCTCGCGCTCGTCACGGGCCTCGACTACTTCGACAACGCGGCATTCTCGTTCTTCGCGAGCTACATCGCCGGCGGCATCAACGCGTCGCCGGACGAACTCGTGTGGTCGTCGAGCGCGTATGCGGTCACGGCCGTGCTCGGCATCCTGCAGCAGCAATGGTGGGTCGACCGGCTCGGACATCGCCGCTACGTCGCCGGCTGCATGCTGATGTTCTCGTTCGGCGCGATCGCGGCCGCCCTCGCCGACACGTCGATCGAGCTCGCGTTCGCGCGCGGTTTCCAGGGCTACTTCATCGGCCCGATGATGGGTGCATGCCGGATCCTGATCCAGATCAGCTTCAAGCCGCAGGAGCGGCCGCCCGCGACGCGCGCGTTCCTGATCATGATCCTGCTCGGCAGCGCGCTCGCGCCGATCGCCGGCGGGCTGCTCGTCGCGCATTCGACGTGGCGGGCGCTGTTCGCGTGCACGGCGCCCGCGGGCTTCGCGTTTGCGATCCTCGCACTCGTCACGCTGCCCGATTCGGGGCGCACGCCCGACGACGAGCGCGGCTCAGGGCATTTCTGGCCGTACGTCGTGTTCGCGCTCGCGCAAGGCGCGTTGCAAATCGTATTGCAGCAGGTGCACTACCAGCTCTACAGCGGCTCGCCGATGCTGATCATGCTCACGTTCGCCGGCCTCGGCGCGCTCGCGTGGTTCGCGTATCACCAGTGGAACCATCCGACGCCGCTCGTGCGGCTGCACGCGTTTCGCGAGCGCACGTTCCAGATCGGGCTGCTGCTGTACATGTTCTACTACTACGAATCGACCGGCTTCAGCTATCTGACCGCCCGGCTGCTCGAAGGCGGTCTCGGCTATCCGGTCGAGAATGCCGGGCGACTGGTCGGCACGATGTCGCTGATTTCGGCCACAGCGCTGTTCGCATATCTGCGCCATGCAAAGCGCGTCACGCACAAGAAATGGTTCGTCGTGCCGGGCTTCGCGATCGCGATCGCCGCCGCGCTTTGGATGACGCGAATGACGCCGCAGGTCGGCGAGACCGCGCTGATCGTTCCGCTCCTGCTGCGCGGGTTGCTGCTGCTGTTCATCGTGCTGCCGGTCGCGAACCTGACGTTCCGCATCTTCGCGATCGACGAATACACGCACGGCTACCGGCTGAAGAACATCGTGCGCCAACTGACGATTTCATTCGCGACGTCGTCCGTGATCATCGTCGAGCAGCATCGGCTCGCCGTGCACCAGACGCGACTCGTCGAGCGCGCGAACGTGTTTGATCCGCTGTTTCAACAGAGCGTCGACGCGCTCACCCGCAGCTACGCGGCGGCCGGCCATGCGCCGAACGAAGCGCACGGCCTCGCGATCGCGTCGATCGCGAGGATGATCGCGCAACAGGCGTCGTTCCTCGCGTCGCTCGACGGTTTCTACTTTCTTGCGGGCGTCGCGCTCGTTGGCGGCCTGTTCGCGGCATGGCAAAAAGAGATCGATTGAGTTAAAAGACAGGCTTTGGATTTTCTCGCGCCGCTTCCATGCTCTCGAAACTGACCCGCTGGTTCGACGACCGCCGCCGCGACCGCGCGCTGCGCAGCCATCCGATTGCCGATGCGTTGTGGCAGGACACCGTCGCGCGGCTGCCGTTCCTCGACGCGCTCGTCCCCGGCGATCTCGGCCGGCTGCGCGAATTGACGAGTTTGTTCATCGCGAAGAAGTCGTTTTCGACCGCACACGGGCTGGAGCTCACCGACGAGATGATCGTCGCGATCGCCGCGCAGGCGTGTCTGCCGGTGCTGAATCTCGATTTGTCGCTCTATGACGGCTGGGTCGGCGTCGTCGTGTATCCGGGCGAATTCGTGATCCGCAAGACCGTGCAGGACGAAGACGGCGTCGTCCATGAAGTCGAGCACGACGCGAGTGGCGAAGCGTGGGAAGGCGGCCCCGTGATCCTGTCGTGGGAGGACGCGCAGATGACGGACGGCCGCGATGCGTACAACGTCGTGATCCATGAGTTCGCACACAAGATCGACATGGTCAATGGCGCGGCCGACGGTTATCCGCCCCTATTTCGCCGGTGGCACGCGCCGCACCTCGACGCGCAAGGCTGGGCCGACGTGTTCGAACACGCATACGACCAGTTCTGCGCGAGGGTCGACGCGGTGCCGGAGCGCGCGTGGGCGCGCTTCGAGCGCGACTCGCTGATCGATCCCTATGCGGCCGATCACCCGTCGGAGTTCTTCGCGGTGTGCAGCGAGGCGCTGTTCGTGCGCCCGCGCGCGTTCGAGTCCGAATTTCCGGAGCTGTACCGGTTGCTGGCCCGCTACTACCGGCAGGATCCGGCCCGCGCCGGCGCCCTCGACGGATGATGAAAATTATTCGTCAACCGTCTGATTTTCTGGCATAATCGCCGTTTTTCGACCTTAGGCAAGTGGCTCGCGCCGGGCTTGACGTTGGCCGAATCGCACGGTTTCGCGCGGTCCGGCACGGCAAGCGGCGGGTTGGCTACCGCTCTCACCAAGGAACATCATGAAACCTGGCATTCACCCGGACTACCGCGAAGTCGTCTTCCAAGACATGTCGAACGGCTTCAAGTTCATCACGCGCTCGACGATCCAGACGCGTGAAACGATCGAACACGAAGGCAAGACCTACCCGCTCGCCAAGATCGAAGTGTCGTCGGAATCGCACTCGTTCTACACGGGTCAGCAAAAGATCATGGACACGGCAGGCCGTGTCGAGAAGTTCAAGAACAAGTTCGGCGCACGCGCCAGCGGCAAGGTCGCGAAGTAAGCTTCGCACCGCTCCGGTGGTTGCATTGCACCGGTACCGCACGAAAGGGCAGCCCAGGCTGCCCTTTTTTGTCTCCGCTCGCCGGACAACCACGGGCTGCCGGCCGGCGGCCCGGCAATCGTCTGACGCGCAACGGCCGGCGCGTCTACAATGCCGGATGCTCGAATCCGGCTCGGCCGCGCACGCCCTCGCCGGCCGCCCGCCCATAACAAATCGCTCACCTGCATGAAGCCTGTCGTTCGTCTCACCGCCTCCGCCACGCGCGCGCTGCCGCGCTGGCTGCTGCTCACGCTCTGCCTCGTCTACGCGGCGTTCGGGCTGTTCGGCCGCGATCCGTGGAAGAACGAGGACGCGGCGGGCTTCGGCGTGATGTGGACGATGGCCACCGGCGGCTGGCACGACTGGCTGCTGCCGAATCTCGTCGGCAAGTTCATCACGACCGACGGGCCGCTCGGTTACTGGCTCGGTGCGGTGTCGATCCGCGCGCTGGCGCCCTGGGTCGACGCGAGCAACGCGTCGCGCGTCGATACCGGCGTGCTGTTCTGCGTCGCCTGCGCGTTCGTGTGGTACGCCGCATACCTGCTCGGCCGGCGCGCCGAGGTACAGCCGTTCAAGTATGCGTTCGGCGGCGAGCCGGAGCCGCGCGACTACGGCCGCACGCTCGCCGATGGCGCGCTGCTGATCCTCGTCGCATGCTTCGGACTCGCGGAACGCGGCCACGAAACGACACCGCAGCTCGCGCAATTCGCGTGGATCGCGATGTTCGTGTACGGAATCGTGCGCGGCATCGACAAGCCGATGCAGGGCGCACTGTGGTGGGGTGCGGCGATCGGGCTCGTCGCGCTGTCCGGCAACCCGGTGCTCGTCGTCGCGCTCCTCGCCGGCACGGCCGCGCTGTGGCTCGTCACGCCGGAGATGCGCAACCTGCGCCTGCCGCTGATCGGGCTGCCGCTCGCGGCCGCGATCTTCGCGCTGTGGCCGCTCGCTGCGTTCACCGCGGTGCCGGACGACGCCGCGTGGTTCTTCAACCAGTGGATCCACGGCAGCCTGATGCGCTTCTCCGGTCCGCCCACCGCAGTGCTCGGCTATGCGGCGAAGAACCTGCCGCTGTTCACGTGGCCGGCCTGGCCGCTCGCGATCTGGGCGTGGTGGAGCTGGGCCGGCATGCGCCGCCGCGCGCACATCGCGATTCCGCTGTCGGTCGTGGTGCCGCTCGTCGCGCTCGTGATCCTGCAGAGCCAGCAATCGAACCGCATGTACATGCTGTTGCTGCCGCCGCTCGCGGTGCTCGCGACGTTTGCGCTGCCGACGCTGAAGCGCGGCGCGATCAACGCGATCGACTGGTTCGCGGTGCTGAGCTTCACGATCCTCGGCACGTTCGTGTGGCTCGTGTGGCTCGCGTCCCTCACCGGCTTTCCGCATCCGCTCGCGCGCAACCTCGCGCGGCTCGTGCCCGGCTACGAACCGCACTTCAAGATCCTGTCGTTCATCTGCGCGGTGATCGTCACCGTATGCTGGTGCCTGCTCGCGCGCTGGCGCATCTCGCGCCAGCCGAAGGTGCTGTGGCGCAGCGTCGTGCTGTCGGGCGCGGGCACCACGCTGATGTGGGTGCTGCTGATGACGCTGTGGCTGCCGATCGTCAACTACGGCCGTACGTATAGCGACGTCGCGAAGCAGATCGCATCGCATCTGCCGAAGGACTACGAGTGCATCTCGCCCGTGCGGCTCGGCGATGCGCAAATCGCGACCTTCGCATACTTCGGCGACATGCGCTTCGAATTCTCCGGCGAATGCGACGTGATCCTGCGCCAGGACCGTGCGGACTTCGGCGAGCCGAGCGCGATGTCGCGATACGTATGGCGTCTCGTGTGGGAAGGCCGCCGCGTGGCCGACCGTGACGAGCGCTTCCGCCTTTACGAGCGGATCGAACGGCCGGTCGCGCCCGTCAAGCGCCGCGGCCCCCGCCGCCGGCTAGCCGATTGACGATGTTGGCCGACATCCGCCGGATCGTCGGGCTCGCGTGGCCGGTGCTCGTCGGCCAGCTCGCGATCATTGCATTCGGCGTGCTCGACACCGCGATGGTCGGCCGCTATTCAGCCACCGATCTCGCGGCGCTCGGCCTCGGTTCGTCGATCTACGTGTCGGTCTACATCGGGATGACGGGCATCCTGTCCGCGCTGCAGCCGATCGCCGGCCAGTTGTACGGCGCGCGGCGTTATGCGGAGATCGGCGAGGAAGTCCGCCAGGCGCTGTGGCTCGCGCTGATGCTGGCGGTGCCCGGCTTCCTGCTGCTGCATTTTCCCGAACCGCTGCTGCAAGTCGCGCACGCGCCGCCCGCGCTGCACGACCGCACCGTCGACTACTTGCGGATCCTGTCGTACGGGCTGCCGGCCAGCCTCGTATTCCGCATCTACAACGCGCTGACCAACGCTGCCGGCAAGCCCCGCCTCGCGATGATCTTGCAGATCGGTGCACTGCTGCTCAAGTTTCCGCTCAACGTGTGGTTCATCTTCGGCGGGTTCGGCGTGCCGGCCCTCGGCGGCCCCGGTTGCGGGCTCGCGAGCACGCTGATCAACTGGGCGCTCGCGCTGATCGGCTTCATGCTGCTCGCGAAGCTCGACGTGTTCTCGCCGCTCGCGATCTTCTCGCGCTTTTGCCGGCCCGTGTGGGAACGCCAGAAGGCGTTGCTCAAGCTCGGCGTGCCGATGGGGCTGTCGTACCTGATCGAGGTGACGTCTTACACGTGCATGGCGCTCTTCATCGCGCAATTCGGCACGACGACGCTCGCCGGCCATCAGATCGCCGGCAACATCGGTGCAGTACTGTACATGACGCCGTTGTCGATCGGCGTCGCGGCGTCGACGCTCGTCGCACGCGCGCTCGGCGCCGGCCGCGCCGACGAGGCGCGCCTGCTCGGCCGGCACAGCGTGATGCTCGCGTGCATGATCGCGGCCGCCTACGGCGTGCTCGTGTTCACGCTGCGGCCGCTGATCGTCGGCGGCTACACGCCGAACCCGGCCGTGGCCGCTGCCGCGCTGCCGCTGGTCGCGATCGTGACCTGCTATCACTTCTTCGACGCGCTGCAGATCACGTCCGCGTTCGTGCTGCGCGCGTACAAGGTCGCCGTCGTGCCAACCGTCATCTACGCGGTCGCGCTGTGGGGCTTCGGGCTCGGCGGCGGCTACGTGCTCGGCTTCGACGTCGGCGGCATCGCGCCCGCGTGGCTGACGGGCGCACGCGGCTTCTGGTTCGCGAATACGGTCAGCCTGATGCTTGCGGGCGCGGGACTCGCGCTGTACCTGCGCCACGTCAGCCGCACGCACGTGTCCGTGCGCCGCTGACACACGGGCCGCGACCTACGGGCGCTCCAGCACGTCGGCAGCGTGATACGACGAACGCACGAGCGGGCCGGCGACGACTTCCCTGAAACCGAGCGCGAGCCCCTCGTCGCGCCACGCGGCGAACGCGTCGGGGCTCACGTAGCGCCGCACCGGCAGGTGGTGCGCGGACGGCGCGAGATACTGGCCGAGCGTCAACACGTCGACCTCATGCGCGCGCAGGTCCCGCAGCGTGTCCCGAACCTCGTCGTCGCGCTCGCCAAGCCCGAGCATCAAGCCGGATTTGGTCACGAGCGTCGGGCGCGCGGCCTTCGCCCGTGCGAGCAGCTCGAGCGAACCGCGATAGTCGGCGCCGGGGCGCGCCGCCCGATACAGCGACGGCACCGTTTCGATGTTGTGATTGAACACGTCGGGCCACGCCGACGACAGCGCGTCGAGCGCACGCGCAACGCGGCCGCGAAAATCGGGCGTCAGCACCTCGACGCCGATCCCGGGCACACTCGCGCGCACGGCCGCGATGCAGGCCGCGAAGTGCGCGGCGCCGCCGTCGCGCAGGTCGTCGCGATCGACCGACGTGATCACGACGTAGCGCAGCCCGAGCGCCGCGACCGCATCGGCAAGCCGCGCCGGTTCATCCGCGTCGAGCGGTTCGGGGCGGCCGTGCGCGACATCGCAAAACGGGCAGCGCCGCGTGCACAGTCCGCCCATGATCATGAAGGTGGCGGTGCGCTGCGCGAAGCATTCGCCGATGTTCGGGCACATCGCCTCCTCGCAGACCGAATGCAGCCGATGGTCGCGCAGCACGGCCGCCATGTCGGCCACAGCCCCGCTCATCATCGGCCGGGCCCGCAGCCACGGCGGCTTCGGCAGCCCCGCGCCGGCCGCGGGCTCGACGCGCACCGGAATGCGCGCGAGCTTGTCGCGGCTTCTCGCGCCCGGTTGACCGAGCGCGGTGAGACTGGGTCGTTCGAGCGCGGCGGCCATCGTCAGTCTCCGAGGAAGGCGGCGATCAGGCGGTTCACGTCGGCAGCGGCTTCCATCTGCACCATATGGCCGCTGCCGGCGATCACCTCGGTCCGCACGCCGTCCGGCAGGCCCTGCGCATGCCGAGCGGGAATCACCTGGTCGCGCTCGCCCCAGATCACGAGCGTGCGCGGCGCGAGCGACGCGAGGCGGTCGCGGAACACGCGCCGCTGCGTCGCGCCGTCGAACGCGGCGTTCGCGATCTTCTCGAGCGCGGCCTGCACGCCCTCGAGCCGCTTGTACTTGACGAGATCCTCGACCAGTTGCCGCGTGACGAGCGCGTCGTCGGCGAACAGCGCACCGAGGTGCGGCTTCAGCGTATTGCGGCTGTTGCCGGCGACGAAGCCGTCGATGTAGTCGCGGTTGATGTCGGCGCCGAGGCCGGCGCTCGCAATCAGCGTCAGCGACGCCACGCGTTGCGGCGCGCCGTCGGCCAGCGTCATTGCCACCGCGCCGCCCATCGAATGGCCGATCAGGTGCGCGCGGTCGATGTGCTGCGCATCGAGCAGCGCGAGCACCGCGTCGGCCAGCTCGTCGAGGCTGCCGCTGTCGACCGCCTTGCCCGACTCGCCGTGGCCCGGCAAATCGAGCGCCCACACCGGCCGGTGCGCGGCGAGTTCCGCGTGATTGAACAGCCAGTTGTTCAGATCGCCGCCGAAGCCATGGATCAGGACCGCGGGCGTGCCGGAACCGTCACCGAGCTTCAGGAAACGGATCGTGCGTCCGCCGATCTGTGCCTTTTCGGGCTGCGGGCCCGCTGCGTCGTCGGCGGCCGCGCTCGGCACGAAATCGCGCTGAAATTCGGCGATCGCCGCATCGATGTCGGCATCGCTTGCATCGGCCGCCGCGACCACGCCGAGCAGCGCACCGACCGGCAGCGTGTCGCCCTCCTGCGCGATTTGCCGGCGCAGCGTGCCGTCGAACGCGCACTCGACGCCCGACGAGATCTTGTCGGTCTCGACGTCGAGCACTTCGTCGCCCTTCGTCACGCGCTCGCCGATCGCCTTCAGCCAGCCGTTGACCTGCCCGTGCTCCATCGACAGCCCCCACTTGGGCATCGTGATCATGTGAATCGACATCGTGTCAGCTCCTCGTCTTCAGAACCGCCTGCGCGATCGCATCGGCGGACGGGATATACAGGTCTTCCAGCACGCCGGCGAACGGCGCCGGCGTATGCGGCGCGGTCACGAGCTCGATCGGCGCCTTCAGCGAGCGGAATGCGCGCTGCGCGACGAGCGCGGCGATGTCGGTCGCAATCGAGCAGCGCGGGTTGGCTTCGTCGACGACCACCAAGCGCCCGGTGCGCGCCGCGCTTTCGAGAATCGTGTCCTCGTCGAGCGGCGACGTCGTGCGCAGGTCGATCACGTCGACATGGATGCCGTCCTTCGCGAGCTTCGCGGCCGCGTCGGTCGCGAAATGCACCATGCGGCCGTACGTGACGATCGTCGCGTCGTCGCCTTCGCGCACGACGTTCGCCTCGCCGAACGGAATCGCATAGGACTCCTCCGGCACGTCGTCTTCGCGCGTATAGAGCAGCTTGTGTTCGAGGAAGATCACCGGATCGTTGTCGCGGATCGACTGGATCAGCAGCCCCTTCGCGTCGTACGGCGTCGACGGGCATACGACCTTCAGCCCCGGAATGTGCGTGAACAGCGACGTGAGCATCTGCGAATGCTGCGCGGCCGCGCGCAGCCCGGCGCCGTACATCGCGCGGATCACGACCGGCGTCACGGCCTTGCCGCCGAACATGTAGCGGAATTTGGCGGCCTGGTTGAAGATCTGGTCGAAGCACACGCCCATGAAGTCGATGAACATCAGCTCCGCGACCGGCCGCATTCCGCACGCGGCCGCGCCCACCGCCGCGCCGATGTAGCCGCCCTCCGACAGCGGCGTGTCGAGCACGCGGCCCGGAAACTTGTGGAACAGCCCTTTCGTCACGCCGAGCACGCCGCCCCAAGCGTCGTCCTCGCCCGGCGCGCCGGCGCCGCCTGCGTTGTCCTCGCCCATCACGATCACGCTGTCGTCGCGCGCCATTTCCTGCGCGAGCGCTTCGTTGATCGCTTGCGAATAGGTAATCTTCCTTGCCATGTCTGTCTCCTGAAATATTCGGTCCGTCACGCGCTGCGTGCCGGCTGCGAGCCGCCTGCGGCCAACCGCTGGCTGCGGGCTGTTGCGTCAGATCTCGGTCACGGGTAAGACACGTACACGTCGGTCAGCAGATCGGCCGCGTCGGGCAGCGGCGCGGCCTTCGCCTGTGCGACCGCGTCGTCGATGAGCGCTTTTACCTGAGTGTCGACCGCTCTCAGTTCGTCGGTCGTCAGCACCTCCGCGCGCACGACGCGCGCTTCGAAATGCTTCAGGCAGTCCTTCTCGTCGCGCAGCTTCTGCACTTCGCCCGGCGCACGGTAAGTCTGCGCATCGCCTTCGAAGTGGCCGAAGTAGCGGGTGAACTTCACCTCGACGAGCGTCGGGCCGCCGCCGTTTCGCGCGCGTGCAACCGCTTCGCCGAGCGCCTCGTGCACCGCAAAGAAGTCGAAGCCGTCGACGATCACGCCCGGCATCCCGAAGCCGTTCGCGCGATCGGCGATGTTGTCGGTCGCGACCGACCAGCTCGACGACGTCGCTTCCGCATAGCCGTTGTTTTCGGCGACGAAGATTGCCGGCAGCCGCCACACCGACGCGAGGTTCATCGATTCGAAGATCACGCCCTGGTTCGACGCGCCGTCGCCGAAGAAGCACACGCCGACACCGCCGGTCTTCCGGTGCTTGGCCGCGAGTGCCGCGCCGCATACGAGCGGGCCGCCAGCGCCGACGATGCCGTTCGCGCCGAGCATTCCCATCGCGAGATCCGCAATGTGCATCGAGCCGCCCTTGCCATGGCAGACGCCCGTCTTCTTGCCGTAGATCTCGGCCATCATCCCGTGCACGTCGACCCCTTTCGCGATGCAGTGGCCGTGCCCGCGATGCGTGGTGGCGACGTAATCGTCCAGGCCGAGGTGCAGCATCGTGCCGACCGCGGACGCCTCCTCGCCTGCGTACAGGTGAACGAAACCGGGGATTTCGCCGGTCGCGAACTCGACGTGCAGGCGCTCCTCGAATTCGCGGATCGTGCGCATCAGCCGGTAGGCGTCCAGCAGCGTGTCCCTGCTGAGCTGTGTCGATACGGTCATGTGTGTCTCCTGAGTAGGTCTGACTGCGAATGCCGTCGCGGCAAAGCCGCGGCGACGGATTGCACGGCTTGCGCCGTCAATGGAACGTGAAGCCGCTGCCGTCGACGTTCAACGCACGACGCTGGCGACCCGCGGATCGAGAGCGGCCGTCATGACGGCGCCTCCTCGATCGTCGATACGGATACCGAAACTTGTTTTCGGGCTGCGCATGCTCACCCGCGCCACGCGCCGGCTTCGCGCAACACCTGTCGCGACGATGCGTAACGCAACGTGCGACCCACGTCCAGCGTCAACGGCCCGCGCCAGTCGAGCGCGACCTCGTAGCGGTCGCCGCGCGCGAGCTCGATCTCGCGCTCGCCGTCGAACGCGAGCGTGCCGTGCTCGACCGGAATCGTGTGCCACGCGTCCGGCTCGAGCCGCTCGCAGCTGCGCATCACGACGCGATCGACGCGCCCCGGTGCGATGGGCGCGACGAGCGGCGTGCCGGCCGTCTTGCCGTCGGTGGCGAAGCGCATCGCGAGCCCGTGCGGCGCGCTGCGATCGAGCGGCGCCCACGCGCCGCCGAGTGCGGACAGGCCGATGCCGTCCGGCTCCGCGAACGTCAGGTAAAGCGAATCGATGTCGTCGGGCCCCGAGATTGCGCGTGCGCCGATGAAGCGCTGGCGCGCCGCGCACACGTCGACGAGCGCGATCTCGTCGCGCCCCGCGTTCGCGCCGGCGACGCAGCGCACGACGAGCCGCTTGTTACGCACGAACGCGACGTCGGCCGGCACGGCGCCGGTCGCGGCGAGCCCTGCGGCAACGCCCGCGATGGTCGCCTCGCGATGTTCGGGAAACGCGTTGTTGGTGCCGGTGGACAGCGCGACGAGCGGCGTCGTGCCGCAATGCGCGGCGACAGCGCGGTGCGTGCCGTCGCCGCCGAGCACGACGATCAGCGCGGCCTCCATCCGATGCATGTACGCCGCGCCGGCGTGCGTGTCGGCGACGGTATCGGAAATCGGCAGATCGACGAATTCGACCTCGGGCCAGCGTTCGTGCGGCGCGACCGCGCGATGCGTGTCGAGCGCGCGCATCAGCAGCGTCGCGATGCCCGTCTTGTCGCGCAGCGTCAGCACGCGCTCGACGCCCATCGCGCCGAGGCCGGCCAGCAGGCGCACGACCATATTGGCCTTCTCGGCGGTCGGGAACACCGATGCATGCGTCGTCAAACGGCGAATGTCGCGCCCCGATGCAGGGTTCGCGATCACGCCGACGGTCACGGGCGTCGTCACGGGCTTGTCTCCATCCAGTGGACCGGCGCTCGCACGCCGGCCCTGCTTCTGTCGTCCGCGGCCGTCGAGGACAGCGGATCGTCGTCGCCGACGCGACAGCGCCGGACTTGCCCGTCATATCTGCAAGCGGCGTGCCACCGTATGTGCGGCGACCGCGAAACCCGCGCCCGGACTGGCTCGGCGGCGCCGCCCGTTGTCGCGATCCATTGCTCCGGCAACCGGACAACACGCGAAACCGCGCGCGCGTCTCACGTGCTCGCTGCCCATGTTCATCCGTTTCGGCCCGTCGAATTGCGGAGCGATCCGGCGTCGCGCCCACGCGCACCGGGGCGCGGCGTGCATCGGCGTGCTGCTCGCCGTCGTCGCGCGCGGCGAGCTTGCGCGTCTCAACCGCGCGAGACCGGCTGAGATGCCGCTGAGACGAACGTCTCATGCCGCGCGCGTGCTGCGATGCAATGTGATCCGCGCCGGCGGATGTGCTACAAGAACATCGCATTCCCCGCCGTACGGAACCGGAGCCGACCATGCCCTATGCCGTCCCCCAGGCCCAGCACGCCGACCGTGTGCTCGGCGCGCTCGCCGGACGCCTGCCCCCGCCGGCCGATTCGGCGCGCCTGGTGTCGTCGTGGCAGCGTTCGCTCGAGCGCTATGCGCTCGATCCCGCTTCGTCGATCGGCCCCCGGGTGCTGACCGCGGCCGAGCTGCGCGAAGTGCGCGACAAGGAAGAGGCGTTCCTGCGCGCATCGGGTCAGTGTCTGACGCGCCTGCACGACATGATTCGTGTTGCCGACTATTGCGTGATGCTGACCGACGCGCACGGCGTAACGATCGACTACCGGATCGATCGCGAGCGCCGCACCGACTTCCGGCACGCGGGGCTGCACATCGGCTCGTGCTGGTCGGAAAGCGAGGAAGGCACGTGCGGCGTCGCAAGCGTGCTGACGGATCTCGCGCCGATCACCGTGCACAAGACCGACCACTTCCGCGCGGCATTCACCACGCTCACGTGCAGCGCGGCGCCGATCTTCTCGCCTGCCGGCGAATTGATCGGCGTGCTCGATGCATCGGCCGTGCAGTCGCCCGACAACCGCGACAGCCAGCGGCTCGTGTACCAGCTCGTGCGGCAGAGCGCGGCGCTGATCGAGGACGGCTATTTCGTGCACAGCACCGCGCAGCACTGGATACTGTTCGGTCATCCGAACCGTCATTACGTCGAGGCGCAGCCCGAATGGCTGATCGCGTTCGACGAATGCGGCAATATCGTCGCCGCGAACCGGCACGCGCGCGACGCGCTGCCCGCGCTGCGCGAACCGCGTCATATCGACGAAGTCTTCGATGCGACCGAAATGCCGCTGCGCGATGCCGCGCGGCTCGATGCGATCGTCACGCTGCGGCTGCGCGCGACCGGCGCACCGCTCTATGCGCGGTTGCGCGCGCCGCTAAAGCGCGCGGGCCGCGAAACCGGCAGCGCGTCGCGCCGGCCGGGCGCCGCGCAGCGTCACGTGGGTGCGCTGACGCCGTTCCTGCAGAGCAGCGACACGCGCGTCGCGCAGCAGGCCGAGCTCGCGCTGCGCGTGGCGAGCAAGCGGCTGCCGATTCTCGTGCTGGGTGAAACCGGCGCGGGCAAGGAAGTCTTTGCCCGCGCGATCCACGATGCAGGCGCGCGGCGCGCGCGGCCGTTCGTCGCGGTCAATTGCGGCGCGCTGCCCGAGGCGCTGATCGAAAGCGAGCTGTTCGGTTACGCAGCCGGCGCGTTCACCGGTGCGCGCAAGCACGGCGCGCGCGGCAAGATCGCGCTCGCCGACGGCGGCACGCTGTTCCTCGATGAAATCGGCGACATGCCGCTCACGCTGCAGACGCGGCTGCTGCGCGTGCTCGCCGACGGCGAGGTCGTGCCGCTCGGCAGCGATACGCCGGTGCGCGTCGATCTCGACGTGATTTGCGCGACACACCGCGATCTCGCACGGATGGTCGCCGATGGCACGTTCCGGGAGGATCTGTATTACCGGCTGAGCGGCGCGACGTTCGAGCTGCCGCCGCTGCGCGAGCGCGCGGACGTGCGCGACGTGATCGCCGCGGTGTTCGCAGAAGAAGCGCAAGCGACCGGCCACGTGCTCACGCTCGATGCGACGCTCGCCGAGCAGCTTGCCGCGTATGCGTGGCCCGGCAACGTGCGTCAGTTGCGCAACGTGCTGCGCTACGCGTGCGCGGTGTGCGACGCCGCGCGCGTGACGCGGCGCGACCTGCCGTCCGATCTCGCCGCCCAGCTCGGCGGTGGTCCGTCCGGCGGGTTGCCGGACGACGAACGCAGCCGTATCGTAGCGGCGCTCACCGCGCATCGCTGGCGACCCGACGCAGCCGCGCAGGCGCTCGGCATCTCGCGCGCGACGCTGTACCGGCGCATCGCGAAACACCGGATCGTCGCGCCGCACCGCGTCTGATGCGTGCAGCGCGACCGTACGCTGCGCGCCGTCACGCGGCGTGCGCGGCCGTGCCCGCCGCACTGCCGCCGTTGCCGTTTCCGGCTGCCGCATCGCACCGCGTGAACACTTCATGCGCTGCGAACAGCGCGTTGAGCGCGGCCGGAAATCCTGCGTACACGGCCATCTGCATGAAGACCTCGACGATCTCGTCGCGGGTGCACCCGACATTCAGCGCGGCCTCGATGTGCACCTTCAGTTGCGGCTGCGCATTGCCAAGCGCGGCCAGTGCGGCGATCGTCGCGATCTCCCGCGCCTTCAAATCGAGCTGCGGCCGGCTATAGATGTCGCCGAAGCCGAATTCGACGAGCAGCCGCCCGAAGTCCGGCGCGATCGGCGCAAGCGCCGCGATCACGCGCTCTCCCGCTTCGCCGTCGATCTCCTTCAGCTTGTTCCAGCCGCGCGCATAGCGGTCTTCAACGAGTCGTTCCATTGTGTGGGTCCTGTTCCGGGGATGATTGACAAGGGCTCGCCCGTCGTTCCATCTCACGCTCCTGCGCCTCGTAGTACGCGATCTTGTCGCCGATCGCGTCGAGGCTCGCCTGCAGCTCCGCGATATGCGCACGCACCGCGTCGCGATGTGCGCTCAGCAGCCGCCGCCGTGCGCCGAACGTCGACTCGCCTTGCGCGCGCAGCGCGGCGAACTGCTGCATCTGCACGATCGGCATGCCGGTCGCCTTCAGGCGCATCACGAAGGCCAGCCAGTCAAGGTCGGCCGGCGCATAGAGCCGGTGTCCGGCCGCCGTGCGCGAAATCGCGCGCAACAGCCCGGCTTGCTCGTAATACCGCAGCGTATGCGTCGACACACCGGTCAGTTCGGCGACCTGCCCGATCGTGAGCGGACCGGCGGCGCGGGAGGTGGAGAGGGTTTTCGACATGGCAGGAACAAGGTTAGGAGTTAGAGTTCACTCTAAGTCAAGCATTGTCGGATGGCCAGGGCCGACAATTTCCGGTTCCGCACCTCGGCGCCGCCCACACCGTAAAGAATGGTCAAAACGGCCGCCGCACAGGGCCTTCCTTCTTTACAGCGACGCAAGCCTTCAGCAAGATTCGGTCAGCCTGTCTTAAAAAGGGCACGCATTTGTCCTATGCTTAACGGCGACGCCCGGCCGGGTTGCGCACCGCCGTCCGTTGCAACAGCCATTCATCCGTCAGAACCAGGGAGCCTGTGCCATGCTGAAAAAGCTGCTGATGCTGTTCGTCGCGTTATCGCTGTCGGTTGCCGCCGGACTCGCCGCGGCCGTCGAAGTCAACACGGCCGACCAGGCCGCGCTCGAATCGGTGAAGGGCCTCGGGCCCGTGAAGTCCAAGGCGATCATCGACGAGCGCACCAAGAACGGCCCGTTCAAGGATGCAGACGATCTCGCGAACCGCGTGAAGGGTCTCGGCACGAAGTCGGTCGGGCATCTCGAGGAAAACGGTCTGACGATCGGCGGTTCGTCGACGCCGCCGAAAGGCGTGAAGCTGTCGAAGCCGGCCACGGCGTCGGCGGGCACCACCGCACCGTCCGCATCGACGACCGCGACGGCCGGGACAACGGCAACCGCACCGGCGACGACGGCCAGCGCCCCGGAAGCCGCATCGAAGCCGGCCAAGAGCAAGCGCGCGTCGAAGATGGAGAAAGCGGCCGCAGCTGCGGCGGCCTCGGCTGACGCAGGCGCGAGCGCGCCGGCCGCGGCGTCGTCCGCGAAGGCGACGAAGGGTTCGAAGAAGAAGAACAAGAAGGACAAGGCAGCCTCCGCCGCCGCGGCGTCGGGCGCCTGATGTGCGCTGCGCGCGCGACGGCGTGCGCGCGGCATTTCGATCAACGGGCGCCGGCGTTACGGCGCCCTTTTCAGTGAAGGTGAAGAACCATGGGTCTCCTCGACATCGTCGGCGGTCTGATCGGCGGCCAGGCCGGCGGCAACTCGCAAAGCGCGCTCATCACGACCGCGCTCGAATTCATCAACAACCAGCCGGGCGGCCTCAACGGGCTGATCGAGAAGTTCAAGGCCGGCGGCGCGGGCGACATCATCGGCTCGTGGGTGGGCACCGGCGAAAACCAGCCGATCTCGCCTGACACGCTGCAGAATGTGCTCGGCTCGGACGTCGTCGGCTCGCTCGCGAGCAAGGTCGGCATCGATCCGGCGCAGGCGTCGTCGATTCTCGCGCAGGTGCTGCCGCACGTCGTGAACCACGCGACGCCGAACGGCGAAGTGCCGGCCGGCGGCCAGGTCGACACGTCGAACGTGCTGGGCGCGCTCACGCAAATCGCCGGCATGTTCGGCGGCAACAAGGCCTGAGTCCGCACGCTTCACGGCCCGGGCGTCCGCTACGCGCGTTTCGGCCGCCCGATATGCAAACACCCCGCCGAAGCGGGGTGTTTGTTTTTGCGCGCGCGGTGTGAACCGGGCATGCGAGCGGCTACCGTCGATCAGTGCACGACGCGATCGAACACGAACTGGCCGTCGTTGACGTCGACCGGGATCACGTCCTTCGGACCGAAGCGGCCCGCGAGGATCAGCTTCGCGACCGGGTTCTCGATCTCCTGCTGGATCGCGCGCTTCAGCGGCCGCGCGCCGAACACCGGATCGTAGCCGACCTTCGCGATCTGCTCGAGCGCCGCCGGCGACACGTCGAGTGCCATGTCGAGCTTCGCGAGCCGGTCGTGCAGGCGCGCCAGCTGGATCTTCGCGATCGACTCGATGTTGCTGCGGTCGAGCGCGTGGAACACGACGACGTCGTCGATCCGGTTCAGGAACTCCGGACGGAAGTGCTGCTTCACTTCGAGCCACACCGCGTCCTTGATCTCTTCCTGCGGCGAACCGGTCATCGCCTGGATCACCTGCGAGCCGAGGTTCGACGTCATCACGATCACCGTGTTCTTGAAGTCGACCGTGCGGCCCTGCCCGTCGGTCATGCGGCCGTCGTCGAGCACTTGCAGCAGCACGTTGAACACGTCCGGATGCGCCTTCTCGATCTCGTCGAGCAGGATCACGCTGTACGGCTTGCGGCGCACGGCTTCCGTCAGATAGCCGCCTTCCTCGTAGCCGACGTAGCCCGGCGGCGCGCCGATCAGTCGCGCGACGCTGTGCTTCTCCATGAACTCGCTCATGTCGATGCGGATCAGGTGCTCTTCCGAGTCGAACAGGAACGACGCCAGCGCCTTGCACAGCTCGGTCTTGCCGACACCCGTCGGGCCAAGGAACAGGAACGAGCCGTACGGACGGTTCGGATCGGCGAGCCCCGCGCGCGAACGCCGAATCGCATCGGCCACCGCGCTGATCGCCTCGTCCTGGCCGACCACGCGCTCGTGCAGCTTTTCCTCGATGTGCAGCAGCTTCTCGCGTTCGCCTTGCATCATCCGCGACACCGGAATCCCGGTTGCGCGCGACACGACTTCCGCGATTTCTTCCGCACCGACCTGCGTGCGCAGCAGACGCGGACGCGTCGGGTTGTGCTGCTCCTGCTCTTCGGCCTGCGTGACCTGCTTCAGTTGCGACTCGAGTTGCGGCAGCTTGCCGTACTGCAGTTCGGCGACCTTCTCGAGCTTGCCTTCACGCTGCAGACGCGCGATGTCGGCCCGCACTTTCTCGATTTCCTCTTTCAGCTGTGCGCTGCCCTGCACCGCGGCCTTCTCGGCGGTCCAGATCTCTTCCAGGTCCGCATACTCGCGGCCGAGGCGCTCGATCTCTTCCTCGATCAACTGCAAGCGCTTTTGCGACGCTTCGTCCTGCTCCTTCTTTACCGCCTCGCGCTCGATCTTCAGCTGGATCAGCCGGCGATCGAGCTTGTCCATCTCTTCGGGCTTCGAATCGATTTCCATCTTGATCTTCGATGCGGCCTCGTCGATCAGGTCGATCGCCTTGTCAGGCAGGAAGCGGTCGGTGATGTAGCGGTGCGACAGCTCCGCCGCCGCGACGATCGCCGGGTCCGTGATGTCGACGCCGTGGTGCAACTCGTACTTCTCCTGCAACCCGCGCAGGATCGCGATCGTCGCCTCGACGCTCGGCTCGTCGACGAGCACCTTCTGGAAGCGGCGCTCGAGCGCGGCATCCTTCTCGATGTACTTGCGGTATTCGTCGAGCGTGGTGGCACCGATGCAGTGCAGCTCGCCGCGCGACAGCGCCGGCTTCAGCATGTTGCCTGCGTCCATCGCGCCTTCGGCCTTGCCGGCGCCGACCATCGTGTGGATCTCGTCGATGAACACGATCGTCCGGCCTTCGTCCTTCGCGATGTCGTTGAGCACGGCCTTCAGGCGCTCCTCGAACTCGCCGCGGTATTTCGCGCCGGCGAGCAGCGCGGCCATGTCGAGCGACAGCACGCGCTTGCCCTTCAGCGTCTCGGGCACCTCGCCGTTGACGATCCGTTGCGCGAGCCCTTCGACGATCGCGGTCTTGCCGACGCCCGGCTCGCCGATCAGCACCGGGTTGTTCTTGGTGCGGCGCTGCAGGATCTGGATCGAGCGGCGGATTTCGTCGTCGCGGCCGATCACCGGATCGAGCTTGCCCGCGCGCGCGCGCTCGGTCAGGTCGACCGTGTATTTCTTCAGCGCCTCGCGCTGGCTTTCCGCGTCCTGGCTATGCACTTGCGAGCCGCCGCGCACCGCGGCGATCGCGGCTTCGAGCGACTTGCGCGTGAGACCGTGCTGGCGCGCGAGCCTGCCGGCTTCGCCCTTGTCGTCGGACACGGCAAGCAGAAACATCTCGCTCGCGATGAACGTGTCGTTGAGCTTCTGCGCTTCCTTGTCGGCCTGATTCAGCAGCCCGGCCAGCTCGCGGCCGATCTGGATGTCGCCGCCCGTGCCCGTCACTTGCGGCAGGCGCGAAATGGCTTCGTTCAGCGCGCCCTGCAGCGCCTGCACGTGCACGCCCGCGCGCGACATCAGCGAGCGGGCGGAGCCGTCCTGCTGCGCGACCAGCGCCGCGAGCACGTGAACGGGTTCGATGTATTGATTGTCGCGGCCAGCCGCGAGGCTTTGCGCGTCCGCGAGTGCTTCCTGGAACTTGGTGGTTAGCTTGTCGATTCTCATTGAGTGAGACCTCCAATTTTCGATTAACACCAAGATGAGGATGGTTATACGGGTTTCAAGCGGAATTCCGGTTGATTCAGCGCAAAAATTGGCAGGCGGGCGCGCCGCAGCCCTCGCCGGGCACTGCAGCGGGACGAGCGGTGCGGTGCAGGCGTGTCAGGCCTTCGACGATGCTTCGGCTGACACTTGCGCGTCGCCGTCAGACGCGGCGCCGCGCACGGGCGTGACCGGACGAATACCGAGCAACGTGACGAGCGGCGACGCGGGCACCGCCAACTCGCCAATCGTATGACGATCGAGTTCCGCGAAGAACGCATCGCGCGCGGCCGCCAGCACGCCCTTCAGACGACACTGCGGCTCGATCACGCAGCCGCGCGACTCGCCGTCGGCCGCAAAGCAGCCGACCAGCGCAAAATCGTTCTCTGTCGCGCGCACCACCTGGCCGACGGTCAGCTGCAGCGAATGGGGGTACAACCGCAGCCCGCCGTTGCGCCCGCGAACGGTATCGACCCAACCGAGCTCGCCGAGCTGCTGGACGACTTTCATCAGATGGTTCTTCGACACGCCGTAGGCGTCCGAGATCTCCTGGATCGTCGCGAGCCCCTCGCCGCGCACGGCAAGGTACAGCATGACGCGCAGCGAGTAGTCGGTGTAGTCGGTGAGTCTCATGAGCGAATACGGAAAGTTGTTGATCGTGCCGCGATTACGCAAACCGGGTCAATCCGGACGCACGCCGGGCCGGCTGCCCGACACCATCTGAAGGCCCGGGGTTGCCGGAACCGCCCGCGCGCAATAAGATGCATTCAATCTACGCATTATTCTTGCCTGGGTGGACGCTATTTTGCGTCAAAATCCGACCGGCGTCCCACGCATTGTCCGCAGTGCCGTGCCACCCGGCGCGTTGTGGCCCCGTCGCCCATATTCCGATTTTCCCGGCCCTTTTTGCCATGACTGTCCTGCCCGCTTCGTCCGATACCGCGCCGGCCCGCCCGCGCGACGCCGAACCCACCGAACACAACATCCGCGAGCTCGTGTACGCGTTCTACGATCGCGTGCGCGCCGATCCGCTGCTGGGCCCCGTATTCGACGCGAAGCTCGAAGGCCGCTGGGACGAGCATCTGCCGAAGATGGTCAGCTTCTGGTCGAGCCTCGTGCTCGGCACCAAGGGCTATCGCGGCAACGTGCAGCAGGCGCACCAGCCGCTCGACGGAATCGAGCCCGCACACTTCAGCCGCTGGCTGTCGCTGTTCCTGAGGACCGTGGAGGCCCGCTACGAGCCGGCGGCGGCCGTCCGCTTCATGGAACCGGCGCTGCGGATCGCGCAGAGCCTGCAGCTGAGCCGCTTCGGTTGGGATTACCAGATTCCGCCGGAGCAGCAGGCGTTGCTCGACGCAATCGCGCCGCGCCGCCGCGACACGAGCGACGATCCGCATGCGCTGCCGTCACGCGCGCGCGGCGAGCCTTTTCCGACCCGAATCATCGGCCGCGGCGTCGATTCGGACGCGTAACGCGGCGAAGCAGCGCCGGCTCACCGCGGCACGGCGTCGCACGATGTGGCCGCCGCGCTCATCGCCGCGTGTTGCCCGATTCGACGCCCCAGCGCGCGAGCGCCGCATCGTCGCTGCTGCGCGCATCGACCCAGCGCTCGCCGTCCGGCGTGGTTTCTTTCTTCCAGAACGGCGCCTCGGTCTTCAGGTAGTCCATCACGAACTCGCAGGACGCGAACGCGTCGCCGCGATGCGACGCAACGGTCGCGACCATCACGATCTGATCGAGCGGCAGCAGCGGGCCGACCCGATGCACGATCGCGACGTCGATCCCGGGCCAGCGGCGGCAGGCGTCGGCGGCGATTTTCTCGAGCGCCTTCTCGGTCATCCCCGGATAGTGCTCGAGCTCCATCGCGGCGACCGAATCGCCTTCGTTCAGGTCGCGCACCGTGCCGACGAAGCACGCGACCGCGCCGATTTTCGGGTTGCGCGCACGCAATGCCGCGACTTCTGCGCTGAGGTCGAAATCGTCCGTCTGTACTCGTACCGTAGCCATTGTCTGTCTCTGTCGATCGGAGTTAGCGCTTTAGCGCTTACTCCGATCCCATGCTTCGCGGTCGATCGGAGTTAGCGCTTTAGCGCTTTACTCCGATCCCATGCTTCGCGGTCGATCGGAGTTAGCGCTTTAGCGCTTACTCCGGTCCCATGCTTCGCAGTCGACCCGATTTAGTCGGGCCACATGCAACGCTCAGCCGCCCGTCACCGGTGGAAAGAACGCGACCTCGCAACCGTCGGTCAGGCGCGTGCCGGGATCGGTCATCTCGTGATTGCACGCCATGCGCAGCGCGCGCCCTTCGGCAAGCGTCTCGGCCCACGCGCCACCGCGCAGCCGCAGCCACGCACGCACGTCGCCGACGGTCGCCACGCCGTCCGGCACGTCGGCCTGCTCGTCGGACACACCGAGCGCCTCGCGCACGCTTGCAAAGAATTTCAGCTGGATCTTCATGGTCGGGAAGCCGTCGCGTTACGACAGCAGTTCGGAAAACGGAATGAAACGCACGGTCTCGCCCGCGCTGATCGCGTGCTGCGGCGGATTGTCGATCAGGCCGTCGCCCCACACCGTCGACGTCAGCACCGCCGAACTCTGGTTCGGGAACAGATCGAGACCGCCGGCCGCATTGATGCGCGCGCGCAGGAATTCGTTGCGCCGGTCGCCCTTGCTCTGCGAGAAGTCCGCGCGCAGCGACAGCGCGCGCGGCGCAACGTCGCGCACGCCGGACAGGCGGAGCAGAAACGGCCGCACGAACAGCAGGAACGTGACGAAACTCGATACCGGGTTGCCGGGCAGCCCGATGAAGTGCGCATCTGCGCGGCCGTCGCCGCGACGCACCGCGCCATACGCGAGCGGCTTGCCGGGCTTCATCGCGATCTGCCACAGCGCGAGCCGCCCTTCGGCCTCGACCGCCGGTTTCACGTGATCTTCGTCGCCGACCGATACGCCGCCGCTCGTCAGGATCACGTCGTGATCGCGTGCGGCTTCGCGCAGCGTATCGCGGGTCGCGGCGAGCGAGTCGGGCACGATCCCGTAGTCGGTCACGTGACAGCCGAGCCGCGCCAGCAGCGCACGCAGCGTGAAGCGGTTCGAGTTGTAGATCGCGCCCGGCTTCAGCGGCTCGCCCGGCATCGTCAATTCGTCGCCGGTGAAGAACACCGCGACGCGAATCCGCCGCGCGACCGGCAACTGCGCGCAACCCACCGACGCGGCAAGACCGAGCGCCTGCGGCGTGAGCCGCGTGCCGGCCGGCAGGATCACCGCCCCCTGGCGGATGTCCGCGCCCTGCGCGGTGATCCACTCGCCGGCTTTCGGCGTGTGCAGGATTTCAACCGCGTCGCCGTCGGCCGCCGTCTGCTCCTGCATCACCACGGCATCGGCGCCCGGCGGCACCGTCGCGCCGGTGAAGATCCGCGCGGCCGTGCCCGCGGCAAGCGGTGCGGCCGGATGACCGGCCGGAATCCGCTGCGACACCGGCAGGCGCCGCTCGCCGTGCAGCAGATCGGCGACACGCACCGCGTAGCCGTCCATCGCACTCGTGTGCATCGGCGGCACGTCGAGCGGCGAGCTTACGTCGGCCGCCAGCACGCGACCGAGCGCATCGAGCGTCGCGACGGTTTCGGTGCCGGGCAGCGGCTGCGCGGCATCGAGCAGCGCCGTGAGCGCCTCGGCGGTCGACAGCATCGGCGCGCGCGGCGCCGCGGGATTCGGGTTCGACATCGATGGAATCGGGGATCGTTGGAGTCAATACGTCATTGTAGCGACGCCGTCGCGCCCACGTGCGATATGGCCGTCATGCGAAAACTGTGATCGGCGCGAACGCGCGGCACCGGCGCCGGTTTCGCAACACGGCTGGCCGCGCGTCAATGGCCAAACGAAACGGCCGGAACCCCGACTCGTTCGACGAATCGGCATTCCGGCCGTCCTGTGCCGCGGGGCTTGCCCGCGGCGGCGCGGTGCAACGTCGTGCGCGCCGATGCGCGGTTATGCGCCCGTATGCGCGGCGATGAAGTTCTTCACCTGCTGCGCGTCGGCCTTCACGACCTCGAAGCGCTGCGGCAGCGCCTCGAGCCCGTCGAACGCGGCCGGACGCTCGGCTTCGCGATCGAGCGCCTCGCGGATCGTCTCGCCGAACTTGATCGGCTGTGCGGTCTCGAGCACGACCATCGGGACGCCCGCATCGAGATGCTCGCGCGCGACCTTCACACCGTCGGCCGTATGCGTATCGATCATCGTGTCGTAGCGCGAGAACACGTCGCGGATCGTTGCGATGCGGTCGGCATGGCTGCTGCGCCCCGACACGAAGCCGAACTCGGCCACGCGCGCGAAATCGCCGCTCGCCGCGAGGTCGAACCCGCCCTTCTCCTCGACGTCGCGGAACAGCTGCATCACGCGCGCCGGATCGCGTCCCAGCAGGTCGAACACGAAACGCTCGAAGTTCGACGCCTTCGAGATGTCCATGCTTGGGCTGCTCGTGTGATACGTGTTCTCGGCGCTGCGCACGCGGTACGCGCCGGTGCGGAAGAACTCGTCGAGCACGTCGTTCTCGTTGGTCGCGACGACCAGCTTCGCGATCGGCAGGCCCATCATCCGCGCGATGTGGCCCGCGCAGACATTGCCGAAGTTGCCCGACGGCACCGTAAACGACACGCGCTCGTCGTTGGATGTCGTCGCCGCGAAATAGCCCTTGAAGTAGTAGACGACCTGCGCGACGACGCGCGCCCAGTTGATCGAGTTCACCGTGCCGATCTTGTGCCGCGCCTTGAATGCGTGATCGTTGGACACGGCCTTCACGATGTCCTGGCAGTCGTCGAACACGCCTTCGACCGCGAGGTTGAAGATGTTCGGATCCTGCAGGCTGAACATCTGCGCGGTCTGGAACGCGCTCATTTTCTTGTGCGGCGACAGCATGAACACACGCACGCCGGCCTTGCCGCGCATCGCGTATTCCGCCGCGCTGCCGGTATCGCCCGACGTCGCGCCGAGGATGTTCAACGCCTCGCCGTGCTTCGCGAGCGTGTATTCGAACAGGTTGCCGAGCAGCTGCATCGCCATGTCCTTGAACGCGAGCGTCGGGCCGTTCGACAGTTCCAGCAGCGACAGCGCCGTGCCGTTCTCGGTGCCGAGCGTCTTCAGCGGCGTGATGTCGGACGCGTTTTCGCCGTGGCGCGTGTTGCTGTAGACGGCGGCGGTGTACGTGCGGCGCGTGATCGCGCGCAGGTCGTCGGCCGGGACGTCGTCGCAGAACTTCGACAGGATCTCGAATGCGAGATCCGCGTACGGCAGCGTGCGCCAGCGCGCGAGCTCGTCGGCCGACACCTTCGGGTACTCGGCCGGCAGGTACAGCCCGCCGTCCTTCGCGAGGCCGCCGAGCAGGATGTCGGAGAACGTATGGCGCTCGCCGATGCCGGCGCCGCGCGTGGAGATGTAGTTCATGTCGTTCCTGGTCCTCAGTTCAGCGCTTCCATGCGCAGCTTCGTTACCTTCGAGACCACCGTCGCCAGGCTCTCGATCTGCGCGATCGCTGCGTTGACGTTCTTCTCGACCGTCTCGTGCGTGATCAGGATGATGTCGGTCTCGCCATTCGCGCCTTCGATCTGCTCGGACTCCTTCTGCAGCAGCGCGTCGATCGAGATGCCCGATTCGGCGAGGATGCGCGTGATGGCGGCAAGCACGCCGGTCTGATCGGCCACGCGCAGACGCAGGTAATAGCCGCTCGTCACTTCGTCGATCGGCAGGATCGGCGTGTTCGACAGGCTGTCCGGCTGGAATGCGAGATGCGGCACACGATGCTCGGGATCGGCCGTGTGCAGGCGCGTGACGTCGACGAGATCCGCGACGACCGCCGACGCGGTCGGCTCCGCGCCCGCGCCCTTGCCGTAGTACAGCGTCGTGCCGACCGCGTCTCCGTGCACGACGACCGCGTTCATCGCACCCTCGACGTTCGCGAGCAGGCGCTTCTCGGGAATCAGCGTCGGGTGCACGCGCAGCTCGATGCCGTTCGCGGCGCGGCGCGCGATGCCGAGCAGCTTGATCCGGTAACCGAGTTCTTCCGCATAGCGGATGTCGGTCGCGTCGAGCTTGCTGATGCCTTCGACGTATGCGCGGTCGAACTGGACCGGCACGCCGAACGCGATCGCGCTCATGATGGTTGCCTTGTGCGCGGCATCGACGCCTTCGATGTCGAAGGTCGGATCGGCTTCCGCGTAGCCGAGCTCCTGCGCGGCCTTCAGCGCCGTCGCGAAGTCGAGGCCGCGGTCGCGCATTTCCGACAGGATGTAGTTCGTCGTGCCGTTGATGATGCCCGCGATGTACTGGATGCGGTTGGCCGTCAGACCTTCGCGCAGCGCCTTGATGATCGGGATGCCGCCGGCGACGGCCGCTTCGAACGCGACCATCACGCCCTTCTCGCGTGCGGCCTCGAAGATCTCCGTGCCGTGCACGGCGAGCAGCGCCTTGTTCGCGGTCACGACGTGCTTGCCGTTCGCGATCGCGCGCAGCACCAGGTCGCGGGCAATGCCCGTGCCGCCGATCATCTCCGCGACGATCGAAATCGACGGATCGTCGACGACCGCGTTGAAGTCATCGGTGATCTGCGCGGTGCCGGCGTGAGCGCCGAGCGCGGCCTGCGCCTTGGCCGGGTTGCGCACCGCAATGCGCGCGATCTCGATGCCGCGCCCCGCGCGTCGCTTGATTTCTTCCTGGTTGCGGTGCAGCACCGTGAAGGTGCCGCTGCCGACGGTGCCGAAGCCCAACAGGCCAACTTTGATCGGTTCCATGCTGCGTGTGATCGATGAGTAAGAATGAATGAATGCCGGGAGGCCCTGTCCGCTCACACCGAGTGGCGTTTGCGGTAGCCGTCGAGGAAGCGCGCGATCCGGTTGATCGAATCGGCCAGATCGTCGAGATTCGGCAGAAAGACCACGCGGAAGTGATCCGGCGCCGCCCAGTTGAAGCCCGTTCCCTGCACAAGCAGCACGCGCTCCTCGAGCAGCAGGTCGAGGATGAACTGCTGGTCGTTCTGGATCGGATAGAGCTTCGGATCGAGGCGCGGGAACATGTACAGCGCGGCCTGCGGCTTCACGCACGTCACGCCGGGAATCGAAGTGAGCATGTCGTATGCGAGTTCGCGCTGCTTGAAAAGGCGCCCGCTCGGCACGATCAGCTCGTTGATGCTCTGGTAGCCGCCGAGCGCGGTCTGGATTGCGAACTGCCCGGGCACGTTCGCGCACAGGCGCATCGAGGACAGGATCCCGAGCCCTTCCAGGTAATCCTTCGCGCGCCGGCGGTTGTCGCCGCCGAGACCCGACACGGCCATCCAGCCCGCGCGGTAGCCGCACGACCGGTAGCTTTTCGACAGGCTGTTGAACGTGACCGTGATCACGTCTTCCGACAGCGAACCCAGCGCGGTGTGCTCGAGGCCGTCGTAGACGATCTTGTCGTAGACCTCGTCGGCGAACACGATCAGCCCGTGCTGGCGCGCGATCTCGAGCAACTCGAGCAACAATTCGTCGGAATAAAGCGCGCCGGTCGGGTTGTTCGGGTTGATCACGACGATCGCCTTGGTGTTCGGCGTGATCTTGCGGCGAATGTCGTCGAGGTCGGGCATCCACGCGTTTTGCTCGTCGCACACGTAGTGCACGGGCGTGCCGCCCGACAGGCTCACGGCGGCCGTCCACAGCGGATAATCGGGCGCGGGGAGCAGCACTTCGTCGCCGTCGTTCAGCAGCGCCTGGGTCGCCATCACGATCAGCTCGGATGCGCCGTTGCCGATGTAGATGTCGTCGAGCCCGACGCCCACGACGCCCTTTTGCTGCGTGTAGTGCATCACGGCCTTGCGCGCGGAGAACACGCCCTTCGAATCCGAATAGCCGGACGACGCCGGCAGGTTGCGGATCATGTCCTGGATGATCTCGTCCGGCGCGTCGAATCCGAACGGCGCGAGGTTGCCGATGTTCAGCTTGATGATGCGGTGGCCTTCTTCCTCGAGGCGCTTTGCGTGCTCGAGCACCGGGCCACGGATGTCGTAGCAGACGTTGAGCAGCTTGTTCGACTTCTGAATCGGTTTCACGACAACACGGTTCCTGGGTTGGCCTTGCGGCCGGGGGACGGGATCAAAACTGGAGAGCGGCCGGTCTGCGCGCGCTGTCTAGACTGGGAAAAAGCGGCGGCCGGACGCGGCTTGTGGCGGCGCACGACGCAAGGGACGCCCGCAGGCGACCAAAAAGTTATAATTTAGCGGATTTTGGCCGACTTTCGCAATGCACCATGGCCGCTCCGGGCCCGCGCCGACAGGCGTCCCGCGCGCGCCGGGCATGAAACCGGCCGCCCGGGCCCGGTTGGCCCATGTCAGACATTCCCCCTACGGAACCGCGGAATACCGATTTGAAACTGCACCAGGACTCGAGCGGCGCGCTCAACACCGTTACCGGCTACGGCCCCGATTATGTCGACGTCAACCTCCAGCGCCACGAAGGAAGTGTCATCGTGCTGCCCGGCGCACCAGTGCGCGATTGGCCCGTGTCGTCGTTCGACGCGCTCGCGCCCGAGCACTTCGCGATGCTGCTCGACCCGGCGCCCGAGCTCGTGATCTTCGGCAGCGGCGCGCGGCTGCGCTTTCCGCATCCGCGACTCGTGGCCGCGCTGACAGCCCGGCGGATCGGCGTCGAAACGATGGATTTCCAGGCCGCGTGCCGCACCTACAACATCCTGATGGCCGAGGGCCGCAAAGTCGCCGCCGCGCTCTTAATTGAACGTTAATCGCCGATGCGGTAAAACTGCGGCCGGCGCCTCGGGTCGATCCCCGGAACATAGCCCGGATCCGACCCGCCCGGCCGCCCGCCGCCCGCGCCAAGCGCCGGCCGCCCGTCACAATAACCAACAGGCTGAAAATCCATGAACGATACGCCGTCGAGGCTACCGCTCAACCGCATCACGTTCGTCCTCCTGCTCGCCGCGCTCGCGATCGTCTGGTTCGCGCCGCTCGGCCTGCGCCATCTGATCCCGAGCGACGAAGGCCGCTACGCGGAAATGGCGCGCGAAATGTTCGTCACCGGCGACTGGATCACGCCGCGCTACAACGGCTACAAGTACTTCGAGAAGCCGCCGCTGCAAACCTGGCTGAACGCGCTGACCTTCGCATGGTTCGGGATCGGCGAATGGCAGGCGCGGCTCTACACGGGCCTCGCGAGTTTCGCCGGCGTGCTGCTCGTCGGCTTCACCGGCGCGCGCCTGTTCAACCCGCTGTCCGGCTTCCTCGCGGCGGTCGTGCTCGCGTGCTCGCCGTACTGGAACCTGATGGGCCACTTCAACGCGCTCGACATGGGGCTCGCGTTCTGGATGGCGGTGTCGCTGTGCGCGCTGCTGCTCGCGCAGCGGCCCGGCCTGCGCGCCGGTGCGGTGCGCGGCTGGATGTGGGCGTGCTGGGCCGGGATGGCGTTCGCCGTGCTGTCCAAGGGCCTCGTCGGGCTGATCCTGCCCGGCGCCGTGCTGGTGCTCTATACACTGATCGCGCGCGACTGGGCGCTATGGAAGCGGCTGTATCTGGTCAGCGGCCTCGTGATCTTCTTCGCGATCGTCACGCCGTGGTTCGTGCTTGTCCAGCAGCGCAACCCGGAGTTCTTCAACTTCTTCTTCATCGTCCAGCAGTTCCGCCGCTACCTGACGCCGGAACAGAATCGTCCGGGCCCGTTCTACTACTTCGTGCCGGTGCTGCTGGTCGGCTTCCTGCCGTGGCTGTCGGTCGCATGGCAGAGCGTGCGCCATGCGGTGCGCATGCCGCGCCAGCCGAACGGATTCTCGCCGATGCTCGTGCTGCTGATCTGGAGCGCGTTCATCTTCCTGTTCTTCAGCGCGTCGCATTCGAAGCTGATCTCGTACGTGCTGCCGGTCGCGCCGGCGCTCGCGCTGATGATCGGCGCGTACCTGCCGCTGATGAGCGCAGAGCAGTTCCGCCGTCACCTGCTCGGCTATCTGGTGTTCTTCGTCGCCGCGGCATTCGGCATCATCGCGCTCGCATACCAGGGCGACGCACGCACACCGAACGCGCTGTACCGCGCGTTCCAGGTCTGGCTTTACGTGGGCCTCGCAGTCGCGGGTGCGCTCACGCTCGCGGCCGCATGGCTGAACCGCCGCGCGGGCGTCGCGGCCGCGATCACCGCATTCGGCGCCGCGTGGCTCGCGTTCGGCACGATCGGCGGCACCGGACACGACGAGTTCGGCCGCTACAGCTCCGGCGCGCTGCTCGCGCCCGCGGTGCGCGCCGAACTCGCGAAGCTGCCGCCGGACACGCCGTTCTACTCGATCGAGATGCTCGATCACACATTCCCGTTCTACATGGGCCACACGACGATCATGGTCCAGCGCAAGGACGAGCTCTCGTTCGGGATTTCGGTCGAGCCGAACAAGTGGATCCCGACCGTCGACCAATGGATCGAACGCTGGAAGCAGGAACCCCATGCGCTCGCGATCATGCCGCCCGGCCAGTACGACTCGCTGGTCCAGCAACACGTGCCGATGCGCGTGATCGCGCGCGACAACCGCCGCGTGATCGTCGAGAAACCGCAATCGTAAGGACGCCCGCCGCATGAATCCCGTTTCGTTCGTCTGCATCATCACCGGCGTGATGCTCAACGCCTGTGCGCAACTTCTGCTGAAAGCCGGCGTCAACGCCGTTGGACACTTCGAATTCAGCCGTGCGAACATCATCCCGGTCGGGTTCAAGATCGCGACCCAGCTGCCGATCATCGGCGGTCTCGGCTGCTACGTGCTGAGCGTCGTCGTCTGGATCCTCGGGCTGTCGCGGGTCGACGTGTCGATCGCGTACCCGATGCTGTCGCTCGGCTACGTAGTCAATGCGTTCGCCGCGTGGTACCTGTTCGGCGAAGTGCTGTCGGTGCAGCGGCTCGTCGGCATCGGGATCATCCTGATCGGCGTGCTCGTGCTGGCGCGCAGCTGAGCGCGCGGCCGGCCCGGTCGCACCGGCGGGCATTAAGCGCCCGCCTACAAAAAATCACGGTACGAAACGCTCAACCGGTGTTTAATGCCGGTTTCGGGCCGGATCGCCCGCCCCTTTATTACCAGCCATTACAGGCAAACCGCATTCATGAGCCAGACTACCGCTCCGTTTTTGCCGTTCACCCGCCCGGAGATCGATGAGGAAACCATCCAGGGCGTCGTCGAAGTGCTGCGCTCGGGCTGGATCACCACCGGCCCGCAGAACCAGAAGTTCGAAGCCGCGCTGTCCGAGTATTGCGGCGGCCGGCCGGTGCGCGCGTTCAACTCCGGCACGTGCACGCTCGAGATCGGCCTGCGCATCGCAGGCGTGGGCCCCGGCGACGAAGTGATCACGACGCCCGCCACGTGGGTGTCGACCAGCAACGTAATCCTCGAAACCGGCGCGACGCCGGTGTTCGCCGACATCGACCCGGTCACGCGCAACATCGACCTCGACAAGCTCGAGCAGGCGATCACGCCGCGCACGAAGGCGATCATCCCGGTCTACCTGGCCGGCCTGCCGGTGGACATGGACCGCCTGTACGCGATCGCGCGCGCCCGCAACCTGCGCGTGATCGAGGACGCGGCCCAGGCGCTCGGCTCGACGTGGAAAGGCCAACGCATCGGCGCAATCGGCGACATCGTGTCGTTCAGCTTCCACGCGAACAAGAACCTGACGACGATCGAAGGCGGCGCACTCGTGCTGAACGACGACGCCGAAGCGGCGCTCGCGCAGAAGTACCGGCTGCAGGGCATCACGCGCACCGGCTTCGACGGGATGGACTGCGACGTGCTCGGCGGCAAGTACAACATGACCGACGTCGCCGCGCGCGTCGGTCTCGGCCAGCTGCCGCACCTCGAGCGCTTCACCGCGCAGCGCCGCGCGCTCGCGCGCGCGTATTTCGCGGCCCTCGGCGGCGGCCCGGCCGTGAAGCTCGGGCTCGGGTTGCCGGTCGCCGATTTCGAGAACGGCAACTGGCACATGTTCCAGGTCACGCTGCCGCTCGAACGGCTGTCGATCTCGCGCGCGGACTTCATGGCGCAGATGAAGGAGCGCGGCATCGGCACGGGCGTCCACTACCCGGCCATCCACCTTTTCACGCTGTATCGCGCGCGCGGCTTCAGGGAGGGCATGTTCCCCCACGCCGAGCGGTACGGCGCCTCGACCGTCACGCTGCCGCTGTTCACGCAGATGACGGAAGACGATGTGCGTCGCGTAGCCGACGCCATCAATCAGATTTGCGAACAATACGGAAAATAAGCGTACATGAATCACCTTGAAGCACGCGCCGGGCATCCGGGCGCCGCGAACCCGGAGGTTTCGGTCATCATCCCCGTGTACAACGAGGAAGACGGCCTGGCTGCGCTGTTCGCGCGGCTGTACCCGGCACTCGACGCACTCGGCACGTCATACGAAGTGATCCTGATCAACGACGGCAGCCGCGACCGCTCGGCCGCGATGCTCGCGGACCAGTTCCACGTGCGTCCCGACACGACGCGCGTCGTGCTGCTCAACGGCAACTACGGCCAGCACATGGCGATCCTCGCCGGCTTCGCGCAGTCGCGCGGCGAGATCGTGATCACGCTCGACGCCGACCTGCAGAACCCGCCCGAGGAGATCGGCAAGCTGATCGCGAAGATGCGCGAAGGCTACGACTACGTCGGCTCGATCCGCAAGCAGCGGCAGGACAGCCTGTGGCGCCGCAAGGCATCGCAGATGATGAACCGGCTGCGCGAGCGCATCACGCGTATCAAGATGACCGACCAGGGCTGCATGCTGCGCGCGTACAGCCGCCGCATCATCGACACGATCAACGTGTGCGGCGAAGTCAACACGTTCATCCCCGCGCTCGCCTACACGTTCGCGCAGAACCCGACCGAAATCGAGGTCGCGCACGAGGAGCGCTTCGCGGGCCAGTCGAAGTATTCGCTGTACAGCCTGATCCGGCTGAACTTCGATCTGGTGACCGGCTTCTCGGTCGTGCCGCTGCAGTGGCTGTCGTTCATCGGCGTGATCCTGTCGCTCGGCTCCGCGGCGCTGTTCGTGCTGCTGCTCGTGCGCCGCTTCATCGTCGGCGCGGAAGTGCAAGGCGTGTTCACGCTGTTCGCGATCACGTTCTTCCTGCTCGGCGTGATCATCTTCGCGCTCGGGCTGCTCGGCGAATACGTCGGCCGCATCTACCAGCAGGTGCGTGCACGGCCGCGCTACCTGATTCAGGCAGTGCTCGAGCAGCACGAAGGCGTGCCGCCGGTGCCGGCTGCCGCGAACCGCGCGGGAGCCGCGCAATGAAGCCGCGCGCGGTCGTCTTCGCGTATCACAACGTCGGCGTGCGCTGCCTGCAGGTGCTGCTGGCACGCGGCGTCGACGTCGCACTCGTCGTCACGCACGAGGACAACCCGAACGAGAACATCTGGTTCGGCAGCGTCGCATCGGTGGCCGCCGAGCACGGGATCCCGGTCGTCACGCCGGCCGATCCCGCCGATCCCGCGCTGCGCCGCGCCGTGTCCGACGCGCAGCCCGACTTCATCTTCTCGTTCTACTACCGCCACATGCTGCCGGCGGACCTGCTCGCCATCGCACCGCGCGGCGCGTACAACATGCACGGGTCGCTGCTGCCGAAATACCGGGGTCGGGTTCCGACCAACTGGGCCGTGCTGAACGGCGAAACGGAAACCGGCGCGACGCTGCACGAAATGGCCGCGAAGCCGGACGCCGGCGCGATCGTCGGCCAGACCGCCGTGCCGATCCTGCCGGACGACACCGCGGCGCAGGTATTCGACAAGGTGACGGTGGCGGCCGAACAGACGCTCTGGCGCGTGCTGCCCGCGCTGCTCGCGGGCGACGCGCCGCATCTGCCTAACGACCTCGCGAACGGCAGCTACTACGGCGGACGCAAGCCGGAGGACGGCCGCATCGACTGGACGAAGCCGGCCGCGCAGGTCTACAACCTGGTGCGCGCGGTCGCCCCGCCGTATCCGGGCGCGTTCACCGACATCGGCGGCACGCGGTTCGTAGTCGCCCGCGCGCGCGTCGCGGCACCCGGCAGCGCCGCCGCCGCGGCTGCGGCGGATTTGCCGCCCGGCCTGCACGTAAGCGATAATGCGCTATTCGGCGTCTGCGGCGACAGCCGCGCCCTATCCATTCTCGAGCTGTGGCAGCAGCGCGACGGCGGCGAAACCGTCGTGACGCCCGCGGAATTCGCGCAGTTCATTCATTCTTCCCGTCATTCATGAAAGCAAAAAAAGTCCTGATCCTGGGTGTGAACGGCTTCATCGGTCATCACCTGTCGAAACGCATTCTTGAAACCACCGATTGGGAAGTGTTCGGCATGGACATGCAGACCGACCGGTTGGGCGACCTCGTCAACCACGAGCGGATGCATTTCTTCGAAGGCGACATCACGATCAACAAGGAGTGGGTCGAGTATCACGTGAAGAAGTGCGACGTGATCCTGCCGCTCGTCGCGATCGCGACGCCGGCCACCTACGTCCAGCAGCCGCTGCGCGTGTTCGAACTCGACTTCGAGGCGAACCTGCCGATCGTGCGCTCGGCCGTCAAGTACGGCAAGCACCTCGTGTTTCCGTCGACCTCCGAGGTCTACGGCATGTGCTCGGACGAGCAGTTCGACCCGGACGCGTCGGCGCTCACGTACGGCCCGATCAACAAGCCGCGCTGGATCTACGCATGCTCGAAGCAGCTGATGGACCGCGTGATCTGGGGCTACGGGATGGAAGGCCTGAACTTCACGCTGTTCCGTCCGTTCAACTGGATCGGCCCGGGCCTCGACTCGATCTACACGCCGAAGGAAGGCAGCTCGCGCGTGGTCACGCAGTTCCTCGGCCACATCGTGCGCGGCGAGAACATCAGCCTCGTCGACGGCGGCTCGCAAAAGCGCGCGTTCACCGACATCGACGACGGCATCAGCGCGCTGATGAAGATCATCGACAACAAGAACGGCGTCGCGTCGGGCAAGATCTACAACATCGGCAATCCGAAGAACAACTTCTCGGTTCGCGAGCTCGCGCACAAGATGCTCGAACTGGCCGCCGAATTCCCGGAATACGCGGATTCCGCAAAACAGGTGAAGCTCGTCGAGACGACCTCCGGCGCGTACTACGGCAACGGTTACCAGGACGTGCAGAACCGCGTGCCGAAGATCGACAACACGATGCAGGAGCTCGCGTGGGCGCCGCAATCGACGTTCGACGACGCACTGCGCAAGATCTTCGAAGCGTATCGCGGCCATGTCGCCGACGCACGCGCGCTCGTCGAACAGCAGAACTGACGGGACGCTCGCTTGGCTCGTATCGTCCTCAAGATCGACGTCGACACGCTGCGCGGCACGCGCGAAGGCGTGCCGAATCTCGCGCGCATCTTCGATCGCTTCAATGCGCGCGCGACCTTCCTCTTCAGCCTCGGGCCCGACCACACGGGCTGGGCGCTGCGGCGCGTGTTCCGCCCCGGCTTCCTGAAGAAGGTGTCGCGCACGTCGGTGGTCGAGCATTACGGCGTGAAGCAGCTGATGTACGGCGTGCTGCTGCCAGGCCCCGACATCGGCCGGCGCGCGATCGCCGACATGCGCGCGATTCACGAGGCCGGCTTCGAATGCGGAATCCATACGTGGGATCACGTGTACTGGCAGGACAACGTGCGCGCACGCGATCGCGACTGGACCGCGCGTGAGATGCAGAAGAGCCACGCGCGCTTTGTCGACGTCTTCGGCGCGCCGCCCGTCACGCACGGCGCGGCCGGCTGGCAGATGAACGACGCCGCGTTCGAGCAGATCGACGCATGGGGGATGCGCTACGCATCCGACGGCCGCGGCCATTCGCCGTACCTGCCCGTCGTCGGCGGCCGCACACTGTCGCACGTGCAGATGCCGACCACGCTGCCGACGCTCGACGAGGTGCTCGGCATCGACGGCATCGACACGCACAACGTCGCAGCGCACATCCTGAAGTTCACCGAAACCAACCCGCACGACCAGGTATTCACGCTGCATGCGGAACTGGAAGGCCAGAAGCTCGCGCCGGTGTTCGAGCAATTGCTCGCGGGATGGCGCGCGCAGGGCCATACGTTTGCGACGATGGGCGACTATCACGCGACGCTGGACCGCGACACGCTGCCATCGTACCCTGTCGCGTGGGGCGAAATCCCCGGCCGCTCCGGCGAACTGATCGTCCAGCCCGACTGACGTTCGCGCGCAGGCGCCGCCTGCCCCGCCCTTGCGGCGTGCCGCCGCGACGCCCTACCGAACCGCGCCGCCCGAGCGGCGCCTTTCCATAACAACAGGAGAAGCACGTGTCCGTCGAAGTTGACCGTCAAGTTCCCGATTTCACCGCAGCTGCCACGGGCGGCGACATTTCGCTGTCCGACCTGAAGGGCAAGAAGCTCGTGCTGTATTTCTATCCGAAGGACAACACGCCGGGCTGCACGACCGAAGGCCTGCAGTTCCGCGATCTGTATCCGAAGTTCAAGAAGGCCGGCGCCGAAGTGATTGGCGTGTCGCGCGACAGCCTGCGCTCGCATGACAATTTCAAGGCGAAGCTCGAGCTGCCGTTTCCGCTGATTTCCGATGCCGACGAAGCGTTGTGCGCGCTGTTCGATGTCATCAAGATGAAGAAAATGTATGGCAAGGAAGTGCGCGGAATCGAACGTTCGACGTTCCTGATCGACGCCGACGGCGTGCTTCGCCACGCATGGCGCGGCATCAAGGTACCCGGCCACGTGGACGACGTGCTTAAGGCTGTACAAGCGCTTTGAGGCGCGTTATATTGGGCCGCAATGAATGCCAGTTCGCCCCATATTTCTCGTAGCTGCGCCGGTGCCCGTTGCGATGCTTTCCGGCACCTGACGCGCATCACGACGGTATCAGCCGAGCCGCATGTCCCGGTCCACGGGGCAGCGGCTTTTTTTATGGACTGCGCGCCGGCTCTCGGTCCGGCCCTCACCTCGTCAAGGAGCTGACCGACACTTAGGCGAACCGGCTAGACGAAATTCCTGTGCGCCACCGCGCGCAAACTGCATGCGTCTACGTCACGCAGGATGCGATCAGCGGCGCACTTCATGCGACACGATTCCTCCCGAGGGACACCATGCCTTTGCCTACCCCCCCCAGCAAGCTCGGCAGCCTGCTGCCGCCCGATGAATACAAGGCGAAAGCGCGGCCCGCGAAAGCCGCGAAGAAATCCGCCGAAGGGGACGCATCCACAGCCGGCGACTTCGGCCCGGCGAGCGTGGCCCAACCGATGACCGAAGCCGCGAACACGGCCGCGCCGCTGCGCGCCGTCGCCTCGCCGGCACCGGAAGCCGCGGGCACGTCCGCACGCGGCCGCAAGACCAGACAAACCGCCGCGTTGCTGCAGCCGATCCCGGCGCCTGCCGAACCCGCAATGACCGCGCCCCCCGTCGTCGCGCGCAATGACAAGCCCGCCGCGAGCAAGCCGTCCGCCGCGACGCCTGCGCGCGACGCCGGCGCCGCGACGAAGTCGCGCAACCGCAAGCCGGCCGAAGCCGAACTGCAGAAGCTGTTCGTGCTCGACACGAACGTGCTGATGCACGATCCGAGCAGCCTCTTCCGCTTCGAGGAACATGACGTCTATCTGCCGATGATGACGCTCGAGGAACTCGACAATCACAAGAAGGGGATGTCCGAAGTCGCGCGCAACGCGCGCCAGGTGAGCCGCACGCTCGACGCGCTGGTCGCTGACGGCGGCCCGATCTCGGCCGGCATTCCGCTGTCGCGCCTTGGCAGCCGCGAGGCGCTCGGCCGCTTGTACTTCCAGACGAAGCTGGCCGACATCGCGCCGGTCGAAGGCCTGCCCGAAGGCAAGGCCGACAACCAGATCCTCGGCGTCGTGCGCGCGCTGCAGCGCGACCGGCCGGACCGCCAGGTCGTGCTGGTGTCGAAAGACATCAACATGCGGATCAAGGCGCACGCGCTCGGCCTGCCCGCGGAAGACTACTTCAACGACCAGGTACTCGAGGACAAGGACCTCCTCTACACGGGCGTGCGCGAACTCCCGCAGGACTTCTGGACCAAGCACGCGAAGGGGATGGAGAGCTGGCAGGACACGAAGACGGGCACGACGTACTACCGCGTGACGGGCCCGCTCGTCGCGTCGATGCTCGTCAACGAGTTCGTCTACCTCGAGCCGCAGAACGGCGAACCGGCATTCCATGCGATCGTTCGCGAGCTGAACGGCAAGACGGCGCTGCTGCAGACGCTGCGTGACTACAGTCACCACAAGAACAACGTGTGGGGCATCACCGCGCGCAACCGCGAACAGAACTTCGCGCTGAACCTGCTGATGAACCCGGAAATCGACTTCGTCACGCTGCTCGGCCAGGCCGGCACCGGCAAGACGCTCGTCGCGCTCGCGGCCGGGCTCGCGCAGGTGCTTGACGACAAGCGCTACAACGAAATCATCGTGACGCGCGCGACCGTGCCCGTCGGCGAGGACATCGGCTTCCTGCCCGGCACCGAGGAAGAGAAGATGCAGCCGTGGATGGGCGCATTCGACGACAACCTCGAAGTGCTGCAAAAGACTGACGACGCCGCCGGCGAATGGGGGCGTGCGGCAACGCAGGAACTGATCCGTTCGCGCCTGAAGGTGAAGAGCATGAACTTCATGCGCGGCCGCACGTTCGTCGACAAGTACCTGATCATCGACGAAGCGCAAAACCTGACGCCCAAACAGATGAAGACGCTCGTGACGCGCGCGGGCCCGGGCACGAAGATAGTGTGCCTCGGCAACATCGCGCAGATCGATACGCCTTACCTGACCGAAGGCAGCTCGGGCCTGACGTACGTCGTCGACCGCTTCAAGGGCTGGGGCCACAGCGGCCACGTGACGCTCGCGCGCGGCGAACGCTCGCGGCTGGCCGACTACGCGTCGGACATCCTGTAACGCGCAGGCCCGGCCGGTCGGCCGGCTTTCGACGCCACGCGGCGCTCCGTTTCCGGAGCGCCGTTTTTATTTGGGGTCGAAGAAAAAGGTGATGCTGTGTCACGCAACAATGCAGTTTACGCGCGAAACTTCAAGTAAATTCTCAGGAATGGTTGCGTAAGCCCCGCCGGAACGTCTACCATCTGGTCTGTCTGTCGTCATACGATTCGCACGCGCCGCGCGCGTCCGCCTTGTCATGCTTCGAATCTGGGTTCCCGTCGCCGTCGTTTCACTGCTTGCGGCCTGCTCCAGCGTGCCGCCGCAGTCGGCATCGCACACCTCCGGCACGAAGATCACGACACCGCGCGCGTTCCCCCCTCCAGCCAATTTCCCGAAGTTCGTCGACCACAGCGTCGGCCAGGAAGAAATCTCGATCCAGGCGATGAGCCTCGTCGGCGTCCCGTATCGCTGGGGCGGCAACACGCCGACCAGCGGCTTCGATTGCAGCGGGCTGGTGCGTTACGTGATCGGGCGCGCGGCCGACGTGAACCTGCCGCGCACGACCGCCGACATGAGCAGCCGCGGCGTATCGATCGAGCCCGACGAAATCGCGCCGGGCGACCTGATCTTCTTCAACACGACCGGGCGGCCGCATTCGCACGTCGGCATCTACGTCGGCAAGCTGCGCTTCGTCAACGCGCCGTCGACCGGCGGCACCGTGCGGCTCGACTATCTGACGAATCCGTACTGGGCGAAGCGCTTCGACGGCATTCGCCGCGTCGCGCCGCCACGCTCGACGCCGACACCGTTCGACGCCCCGACTTACGAGGCGAAGCGCGACGAGCCGCGCAATCCGTCTGCCGTTGCGGTTGCGCCCGCGGCGGCAGTCGTAGCCACCGCCGCCGCGGCGCGGCAGTCTGCCTATGTGCCGTCGCCGACAAGAGCGGCGCCGGCGCCGGTCACGCGGCCTGCGCCGGTCGTAACGGCTGCCGCAGCCGCGCCTTCGGCACCGGCCGCCGATGCGTACGAACCGCCGCCGCGGATGCAGGCAGCGTTGCAGCAGCCCGCATCGGAAAATGACGCGCTGCCCGCAATAACGACCAATACAGCCTCGGCTGCCGCTACGGAAGTCGGCACGCCGATTCCGACGACGGCGCTGACGGCCGCCGAGGCTGCGGCCTTCGATGCCGAACCGCCGGCAGCCGCCACGCCTGCGCCTGCGCCTGCGCGCAGTATCGAGCCGCCGCCGGTGCGGGTATTGCGTGCGTCGACGCAATCCGCGCCCGCCAGCCCGCACACCGGCACGGCAGACGATCCGATCGCGCGGTTCGCGAACGGCAGTTACTGACCGGTCATCCGATCCGAATCCCGGCCGTCACGACGTCGACGGCATTTGCCGCCCTGCTTCCGCCGAACCGCAAAAGAAAATGCGCCGCAGCCTTTCGGCGTGCGGCGCATTGCGTATCGTTCGGACCGTGCCGGCGGTCAGAAAATCTGGCGCCCGATCCACCATCCACCGGCCGCGAACAGCGCAGCCGCCGGCAGCGTCAGCACCCATGCCCACACGATATTGCCGGCGACGCCCCAGCGCACGGCCGACAGCTTCTGCGTCGCGCCGACGCCGACGATCGCGCCGGTGATCGTATGGGTGGTCGACACGGGAATGCCAAGGAACGACGCGATGAAAAGCGTGATCGCGCCACCGCTTTCCGCGCAGAAACCGCCGACCGGCTTCAGCTTCGTGATCTTCTGCCCCATCGTGCGGACGATGCGCCAGCCGCCGAACAGCGTGCCGAGCCCCATCGACAGGTAGCACGCGCCGATCACCCACGCGGGCGGCGCATCGGCCGTTGCCGACGCGTAGCCCGACGCGATCAGCAGCATCCAGATGATGCCGATCGTCTTCTGCGCGTCGTTGCCGCCGTGGCCGAGGCTGTACAGGCCGGCCGACAGCAGCTGAAGCCGGCGGAAGCGCCGGTCGACCTTGCTGGGCGCGGTACGGAAATACAGCCACGACACGCCGAGCATGAACAGCGAACCGAGGATGAAGCCGAGCAGCGGCGAGATGAAGATGAACGCGATCGTCTTGAGCAGACCATCGATGTTGAGTGCGCTCCAGCCGGACTTCGCAAGCGCCGCGCCGACGAGGCCGCCGATCAGCGCGTGCGACGAGCTCGACGGGATCCCGTAGTACCAGGTGATCACGTTCCACCCGATCGCGCCGACGAGCGCGCCGAACACGACGTAGTGGTCGACGATCTCCGGATCGATCGTGCCTTTACCGACGGTCTGCGCGACCTTCAGGTGGAAGATGAAGTACGCGATGACGTTGAACGCGGCCGCGAACACGACGGCCTGCTGCGGCTTCAGCACCCCGGTGGACACGACGGTGGCGATCGAGTTCGCCGCGTCGTGGAAGCCGTTCATGAAGTCGAATACGAGCGCGACGAGCACCAGCGTCGCGACCATCCATAGGGCGAGTTGTATCGAATGCATCGTGGTCCGCTCAGGCGTTTTCCAGCACGATGCCTTCGATGATGTTCGCGACGTCCTCGCACTTGTCGGTGATCTCTTCGAGCAACTCGTAGATCGCCTTCAGCTTGATGAGCGTCTTCACGTCGTCCTCTTCGCGGAACAGCTTCGACATCGCCGCGCGCAGCACGCGATCGGCCTCCGACTCCCAGCGGTCGATCTCCTCGCACTGCTTCAGAATCTGCGCGGACTGCTTCATGTCCGACAGCAGCGCGACCGCCTGCTGGACGTGTTGCGCCGACTGCGTGACGATGTGCGCGAGCTGGCTCGCCTCCGACGTGACCGACTGCACGTCGTACAGCGACACGGCCGTCGCGACGTCTTCCATCAGGTCGAGGATGTCGTCCATCGTCGTGATCAGCTTGTGGATTTCGTCGCGATCGAGCGGCGTGATGAACGTCTTGTGCAGCAGATCGATCGCTTCATGCGTGAGCTTGTCAGCGGCCTTCTCGGCGATTTGCACGTTTTGCTTGTGAATCTCGGCGTCGGCGAGATTGTCGATTAGCAGTTCGAGCTCGCGGCCACCGGAAACGATGTGCTTCGCGTGCGCGTTGAAGAGTTCAAAGAACTTGCCCTCCGTGGGCATGAATCGACCGAACATGGGATTCCTGAGAGATTGTCAAACGACTGTCACGAAAACGGGCGACATTGTACCGTTTTCGGTTGCGACGCGACGCGCGCATATGCGCGCGCCGGGATTGGATACAACGCTTGGTGAAATAACGGTTTACATCCGGCGAAGAACTGTTACTCGCCGTAGAAGTTCTGCGCCCCCGCAAAATTGTCGAACTTCGTGTATTGGCCCAGGAACGTGAGCCGAACGGGCCCGATCGGACCGTTACGCTGCTTGCCGATGATGATCTCGGCCGTCCCCTTGTCCGGGCTGTCGGGATTGTAAACTTCGTCGCGGTAAATGAACAGGATCACGTCCGCGTCCTGTTCGATTGCGCCCGACTCGCGCAAATCCGACATCACCGGGCGCTTGTTCGGCCGCTGTTCGAGACCGCGGTTCAGCTGCGACAGCGCGATCACCGGTACGTCCAGCTCCTTCGCGAGGCTCTTCAGCGATCGCGAGATCTCCGAGATTTCGGTCGCGCGGTTCTCGCCCTGCGACGAACCCGACATCAGCTGCAGGTAGTCGACGATGATCAGGCCGAGCTTGCCGCATTGACGCGCAAGGCGTCGCGCGCGGGAGCGCAGTTCCATCGGATTCAGGCCGCCCGTCTCGTCGATGAAAAGTTGCGCCTCGCTCATCTTTTGCACCGCGTGCGTGAGCTTCGGCCAGTCCTCGTCGGTCAGCCGGCCGGTACGCATCCGGTGCTGGTCGAGCCGGCCGATCGAGCCGAGCATACGCATCACGAGCTGGGTGCCCGGCATTTCCATCGAGAACACCGCGACCGGCAGCCCGTACTCGACTGCGACGTATTCGCCGATGTTCATCGAGAAGGCCGTCTTACCCATCGACGGTCTGCCCGCCACGATGATCAGCTCTCCGCCGTGCATCCCGGACGTCATCCGGTCGAGGTCGACGAAGCCCGTCGGCGTGCCGGTAACGTCGCTCGGGTTCGCGGTGTGATACAGCGTGTCGATCCGCTCGACGACCTGCGTGAGCAGCGGGCCGATTTCCAGAAAACCCTGGTTGCCGCGCGCGCCCTCTTCGGCGATCGAGAACACCTTCGACTCGGCCTCGTCGAGCAGTTGACGGACTTCCTTGCCCTGCGGATTGAACGCGTCGGCCGAGATTTCGTCGGCGACCGATACGAGCCGGCGCAGCACCGCGCGGTCGCGCACGATCTCCGCATAGCGGCGGATGTTCGCGGCGCTGGGCGTGTTCTGCGCGAGCGCGTTCAGGTACGCGAGGCCGCCGACGTCGTCGGCCTTGCCGGACGTGGTCAACGCTTCGTACACGGTCACGACGTCGGCCGGGCGCGTCGACGCAATGAGCCGGCCGATGTGCTCGTAGATGATCCGGTGGTCGTACCGATAGAAATCGCTCTGCGACAGGAAGTCGGCAATCCGGTCCCATGCCGCGTTGTCGAGCAACAGGCCGCCGAGCACCGACTGCTCGGCTTCCACCGAATGCGGCGGGACTTTCAGCGATTCGATTTGAGGATCTTGCGGCGCGTTCATGGGTTGGGATTATCGCGAATTACACTGGACGACGCCATACCGGCCGCCGACGGACAGGCAATAAAAAAAGGCAGGCCCCGGTTGCCCGGGCGCCTGCCCTTGTCCGGACGGCGGAAGCCGCCCGGCAAGCTTGCGTACGCTTACGCGTGGTCGCCGATCACGTTGATCGTGACGTCGACGACGACGTCCGTGTGCAGCGCGATCTGGACGACGTGCTCGCCGATCATCTTCAGCGGGCCTTCCGGCATGCGAACTTGCAGCTTCTCGACTTCGAAACCCGCCTTCTTCAGCAGTTCCGCGACGTCGCCGTTCGTGACCGAGCCGAACAGACGGCCGTCGACGCCCGACTTCTGCGTGACTTCGAACGTCTGGCCGTTCAGCTTTTCGCCGACTGCCTGCGCTGCTGCCAGCTTTTCAGCGGCGATCTTTTCGAGTTCGGCACGGCGAACTTCGAATTCGGCGATCGCTTCCTTCGTTGCACGGCGAGCCTTGCGGTTCGGGATCAGGAAGTTGCGAGCGTAACCGTCCTTGACCTTGACGATATCGCCGAGGTTGCCCAGATTGGCGACTTTTTCCAACAGAATGATTTGCATTCGAATTCTCCTTATTGCGTCGCCTGATTACGCCTTGTGCTGATCGGTGTACGGCAGCAGCGCGAGGAAACGCGCACGCTTGATTGCCGTATCCAGCTGACGCTGATAGTGCGCCTTCGTACCCGTCAGACGAGCCGGCGTGATCTTGCCGTTTTCGCCGATGAAGTCCTTCAGCGTTTCCGTGTCCTTGTAGTCGATCTGCTCGACGCCTGCAGCCGTGAAGCGGCAGAACTTCTTGCGCTTGAAGAGCGGGTTTTGTTGCTGACGACGCTTGTCGAATTTCTTACCAGTCGGGCGGGGCATGATTTCAGTCCTTTCCAATGTCCTGCATTGCTGTGATGTGAAACACCAAGGTTCTTGCGTTGCGGCTTTTCTTCGCCAGGAAGCCCGTGAACAGCGTCTCGACGCCCATTTCACGGCTCTCCAGCCTGCCGCTCGCCTCACCGGCCGCCACCGCCTCGATCGTCATTTCGACCTGACGGGGAATGCCTGCTTCGACGACTTCCGTGCGGTGATGCAACGTGGCGCTTGCGATCGGAACACCTGCCGGCGTATATCGCACCGGTGCGCGTTCGACGACGCTCGCCGTCAATTGCAACCTGTTCACGTGAGTGGCGCGTTCCTTGGTGGCTTAATACGTGACGAACTTAAGCCTGCGCTTCGGTCGGCTGAGCTGCAGCCGCCTTCTTGGCTTCTTCGCGCTGAACTTCCTTCATCATCGGCGACGGGCCGGTTTCGGCCTTCTTCATCTTGACGATGAGGTGGCGCAGCACGGCGTCGTTGAACTTGAACGCGTGTTCGAGTTCGTCGAGCGTCGTCTGGTCGCACTCGATGTTCATGCAGACGTAGTGAGCCTTCGCGAGTTTCTCGATCATGTAGGCCAGTTGGCGACGGCCCCAGTCTTCGACACGGTGGATCTGGCCGCCGTGCGTCGTGATCGTGGTCTTGTAACGCTCGATCATCGCGGGCACTTGCTCGCTTTGATCGGGGTGCACGATGAATACGATTTCGTAATGACGCATTACACACTCCTTGTGGATAGAAGCCACCCGGGCGTCTGAACCGGTGTGGCAAGTGAGAAGCCGAAGATTCTAACCCGGATACGGGGCGCGCGCAACAACGATCGACGATTCTCAACCGGATTCGGCCATGTTTTCAAAGACTTGACGGCGCCCGGGGCGACCTCGGCAATGCGAGCGTCCGCGCGGGAATCAGGGACGGAGCAGCGAGCGCGGCTCCGGACTCGCGCGCTGCGGGTTGAGCTCACTCGCTGCGCGCCGCCCCCAGCCGCGCATCGAGCGCCGCCCGGAACGCGGTCAGCGCCGACGGTTCCGCGTCGGTCACGGCCCACCAGGTCATCCCGGCCGCATCCCAGCGATCGAGCGCGTAGCCTTGCGACACGGTCGCGTACGGCGCGTGCGCGCGCCCTTCTCCCGCCGGCCGCACGTACACGTCGATCACGTGCTGCCGGTAGCGGTACACGAGAACCGCGACGCGACGGCGGCCGACGTAATCGAGCCGGCCGCCGGCCAGCGGAAAGCCGCTCGCCGACAAGTCCTCGACCGGCGGCGCATAGTCGAGCCGGCCGTTGAACCACGGCTTGACCGTATGCCGGTCGGTCGAGATCACGTCGATGTCGCGCGCCGACAGGCCGGCCCGCACGTGGCTCGACACGAGTTCATCGACCGTCTGGTCGGTGTCGGCGTGGCGGGCAGATAGCGCCATTCCGGCCGCCGCAGCCAGCGCGATCGCGAGCGCCACGCCCCAGCCGAGCCCGGGCAGCGCCGCGACGCGCGGCCCGGGGCCGGCAACGGCCGGGCGAGCCGACGCGCCGCGCCCGGCCGGCCATGCAAACCAGCGGCGGGCACCCGGTCGCGGCCGCGATGACGCCGCGGCGCCCTCCGCCGCGGGTTCCGCCCGGGAAGCTCCGGGCGCCCGTTGCCGCTCTCCGCCCATCGCCGGCAGCCCCGCGAGAATGCTCGCACGCAGCGCGTCCGGCGCGCGGTGATAGTCGGCCTGCCGCACCGCGCGCGATAGCGCAACGATCCGCTCGCGTTCACGGCGGCAGGCGTCGCACCCTTCCACATGCCGCTGGACGCGCAACGCATCGGGCGCCGACAGCTCGCGGTCGACGTCCGCGTCCAGCAATGCGCGCGCTTCGTTACAGTCCATCGATCGCCTCCGATGCGGTTCCGCCCGCCGACGCACGTCCCGGCGCGCTCGCGCGCGCCGCCGCCGCCGTGCCGGCCAGCAGCGCGGCGAGCCTGCGGCGGCCGCGCGCGAGCCGCGACATCACGGTGCCGACCGGCACGTCGGCAATCGCCGCGATGTCGCGGTAGCTCAAGTCCTCCATCTCGCGCAGCACCAGCACCTCGCGGTATTCCGGCGGCAGCTTCGCGAGTGCCGCGTTCACCAATCGCACGTTTTCGCCGCGCAGCAACTGCGCGAGCGGATCTTCCGTCGCCGGTTGCCAGTCGTCGGGCACGTCGGTGTCATCGAGCGTGTCGGGCAGCGCGACCTCGTGCGCGTGCGTGCGGCGGCGCCATTCCGTGTACCAGGTGCGGCGCACGATCGTCAGCAGCCACGGCCGTGCGTTATCGCCGCGGCATGAGTCGACGAACCGCAGCGCGCGCATGCACGCGTCCTGGACGACGTCGTCCGCGTCGCCCGCGTTGCCGCTCAGCCAGCGCGCGAGGTTGTACGCGGCGTCGAGGTGCGGCAGCACCAGCGCGCGAAACCGCTCGCCGCGCGCGAGCGCGTCGTTTTTCGCCTGCTCGTCGAACGCCTGTCCGGCTTGCCCCACATCACCTCCCTGGTCCCCGGCGGCCGCAACCGCACCCGTGTCGCACCGTTCTCGCGTCCGCAACCGCGCCCGATTTCACGCCTGGCGCCCGGACGGACCGCAGCGCGCGCCCTCGATGACCTTACCGCCGCTGCGTCGAGTTTATTCCCGCGTGATGCCGGTGAACTGCAAAAAATTCCGGCCGATACCGTCGCGCCCGTTACGGCGTGCTGCTCCAGTAGCCGGGGCGCGCATACGCTTCGCGCAAGTAGTCGATGAAATAGCGCACGCGCGCGGGCACATAGCGCTGCTGCGGATAGACCGCGAGGATGTCGTAGTCGGGCAGCGCGTATTCGTCGAGTACCGTCTCGAGTTCGCCGGTTTCGAGCTGCGCGGCAATTTCCCAAGTCGAGCGCCAGCCGAGCCCGATGCTTTCGGCGACCCAGCGGTGCAGCAGTTCGCCGTCGTTGCAGTCGAGATTGCCGGTCACGCGCATCGTCACGATCTTGCCGTGGCGCTGAAAATACCAGCCGCGGTTCTGGCCGCCCTGCAGGTTGAACGCGAGACAGTTGTGCTTCAGCAGGTCGTCGAGCGATTTCGGCCGGCCGTGCTTGCGGAAATACTCGGGTGTGCCGCACACGACGCGCCGGTTCGACGCGAGCTTCACCGCGACAAAGTTCGGATCGACCGAGCCGCCGATCCGGATCGACAGGTCGTACCCTTCCCGCACGAGATCGACGACGCGGTCGGTCAGATTGAACGACAACTGCATTTCCGGCTTGTCGACGAGGAAGCCGGGCGCATGCGGCGCGACGTGCTTGCGGCCGAATGCGGCCGGCGCGGACACGATCAGGTGGCCGCTCACCGCGCGCCGCCCGGCGGCCAGCTCGTTCTCGGCCTGGTCCCATTCGGACAGCAGCCCGCGGCAGCGTTCGAGGAACGCGGCGCCCTCCTCGCTGACCACCAGCCGCCGCGTCGAACGGTACATCAGCTTCACGCCGAGGCGCTTCTCGAGCGCATCGATGCGCCGCCCGAGGATCACCGGCGACACGCCTTCCTCGAGCGCGGCCGCCGCGAGGCTGCCCGCATCCGCGACCCGCACGAACGTCTCGATCTGCTTGAAACGGTCCATCTGTCGTCTCCACCGGCTCCGACGCCGGCGGAAAGCCCCGTCCGGCCGTCATTCCATACTTTTAGTTTCGAAATAAGCGACTTCGGCTGATCTTATCAAACCTTTCCCGCATCCCTAAAGTGTCCCCAACAGACCGATTCGCAAGATCCGACTATCCAAGGAGACATTCATGGCCAAGATGAGAGCCGTCGACGCAGCCGTACTCGTGCTCGAGAAGGAAGGCATCCAGACCGCGTTCGGCGTGCCGGGCGCCGCAATCAACCCGTTCTATTCCGCGATGCGCAAGTCGGGCGGCATCAGCCACGTGCTCGCGCGTCACGTCGAAGGCGCGTCGCACATGGCCGAAGGTTTCACGCGTGCCGCGCCCGGCAACATCGGTGTGTGCATCGGCACGTCGGGCCCCGCCGGCACCGACATGATCACCGGCCTCTACTCCGCGTCGGCCGATTCGATTCCGATTCTCGCGATCACCGGCCAGGCGCCGCGCGCGCGACTCTACAAGGAAGACTTCCAGGCCGTCGACATCGAGTCGATCGCGAAGCCGGTCACCAAGTGGGCCGTCACCGTGCGCGAGCCGGCGCTCGTGCCGCGCGTGTTCCAGCAGGCGTTCCATCTGATGCGTTCGGGCCGCCCGGGCCCCGTGCTGGTCGACCTGCCGATCGACGTGCAGCTTGCCGAAATCGAATTCGATATCGACACGTACGAACCACTGCCGGTCTACAAGCCGGCGGCCACCCGCGCGCAGATCGAGAAGGCGCTCGCGATGCTCAACGACGCCGACAAGCCGCTGATCGTGTCGGGCGGCGGTGTGCTCAACGCGGCGGCTGAGGATCTGCTCGTGCAGTTCGCCGAAACGATCGGCGTGCCGGTGATCCCGACGCTGATGTCGTGGGGCGCGATTCCGGACGACCACCCGCTGATGGCCGGCATGGTCGGGCTGCAGACGTCGCATCGCTACGGCAACGCGACGATGCTCGCATCCGACTTCGTGCTCGGCATCGGCAATCGCTGGGCGAACCGCCACACGGGCAGCATCGACGTCTACACGAAGGGCCGCAAGTTCGTGCACGTCGACATCGAACCGACGCAGATCGGCCGCGTGTTCGGCCCGGATCTCGGCATCGTGTCCGACGCGAAGGCCGCGCTCGAACTGTTCGTCGCGGTCGCACGGGAATGGAAGACCGCCGGCAAGCTGAAGGACCGCAGCGCGTGGGTTGCCGAATGCCAGGAGCGCAAGCGCACGCTGCAGCGCAAGACCCATTTCGACAATGTGCCGGTCAAGCCGCAGCGCGTGTACGAAGAGATGAACAAGGTGTTCGGCCGCGATACCTGCTACGTGAGCACGATCGGCCTGTCGCAGATCGCCGCCGCGCAGTTCCTGCACGTGTTCAAGGCGCGCAACTGGATCAACTGCGGGCAGGCAGGTCCGCTCGGCTGGACGATTCCCGCCGCGCTCGGCGTGCGCGCGGCCGATCCGAGCCGCCCGATCGTCGCGCTGTCCGGCGACTACGACTTCCAGTTCATGATCGAGGAGCTCGCCGCCGGCGCGCAATTCAAGCTGCCGTACGTGCACGTCGTCGTGAACAACTCGTACCTCGGGCTGATCCGTCAGGCGCAGCGCGCATTCGACATGGACTACTGCGTGCAGCTCGCGTTCGACAACGTCAACGCACCGGAGCTGAACGGCTATGGCGTCGATCACGTGGCGGTCGCCGAAGGCCTCGGCTGCAAGGCGCTGCGCGTGTTCAAGCCGGAAGAGATCGAGCCGGCGCTGCGCCAGGCGCAAACGCTCGCCGAACAGTTCAGCGTGCCGGTGGTCGTCGAAGTGATCCTCGAGCGCGTGACGAACATCTCGATGGGCACCGAGATCGACGCGATCAACGAGTTCGAGGAACTCGCCGAGAAAGCCGAGCACGCGCCGACCGCGATTTCGATGCTCGACTGATCCACACGCCATTTTTTGACTGACCGACCGAAGAGGCTTAGCTCATGCCGAAGTTCGCTGCAAACCTGACCATGCTGTTCAACGAAGTGCCGTTCCTCGATCGCTTCAAGGCGGCCGCGGACGCCGGCTTCGACGCCGTCGAGTTCCTGTTCCCGTACCCGTATGCGAAAGAGGAACTCGCCGAGCGCCTCGAGACCCACCGCCTGCGCCTCGTGCTGCACAACCTGCCCGCCGGCAACTGGGACCAGGGAGAGCGCGGGATCGCGTGCCTGCCCGATCGTGTCGGCGAATTCCAGGAAGGCGTCGGCCGTGCGATCGAGTACGCGAAGGCGCTGAAGGTGCCGCAGCTGAACTGCCTGGTCGGCATCCCGTCGGCGAGCACCGCGCGCGACAAGACCTTCGTCACGATCGTCGACAACCTGCGCTTCGCCGCCGATGCGCTCAAGCGCGAAGGCATCCGCCTGCTCGTCGAGCCGTGCAACAGCTTCGACATCCCGGGCTTCGCGCTGAACCGCTCGTCCGAAGGGCTCGACGTGATCCGCGCGGTCGGCTCGGACAACCTGTTCCTGCAGTACGACATCTATCACATGCAGCGGATGGAGGGCGAACTCGCCGCGACGATCGAACGCAATCTCGCGTCGATCGGCCACGTTCAGCTCGCGGACAACCCGGGCCGCAACGAGCCTGGCACGGGCGAGATCAACTACGCGTTCCTGTTCGCACTGCTCGACCGGCTCGGCTACGCCGGCTACGTCGGCTGCGAATACAAGCCGCGCACCACCACGATCGAAGGACTCGACTGGCTCGAGAGCGTCGCCGGCCGCGCAGCGGGCTCGGCGCGCCGCGCAGCCTGACGTCCGCCCTTCCAACGGTTTCCCCATACACGCCCCTACAGGAGACTTCCACATGGCAACCATCGGTTTCATCGGCCTCGGCATCATGGGCGCGCACATGGCGCGCAACCTGCTCAAGGGCGATCATCAGCTCGTCGTGAACGGTGCGTTCCCGATCCCCGACGACCTGCGCGCAAGCGCGAAGGTCGTCGCCAACTCGACCGAAGTCGCGCAGCACGCGGACGTCATCATCTCGATGGTGCCCGACACGCCGGACGTGCGTAACGTGCTGTTCGCCGACGACGGCGTCGCGAAGGGCCTCACGGCCGGCAAGCTCGTGATCGACATGAGCTCGATCTCGCCGCTCGACACGCAGGAATTCGCGAAGCAGATCAACGCGCTCGGCTGCGACTATCTCGACGCGCCGGTGTCCGGCGGCGAAGTGGGTGCGCGCGAGGCGACGCTGACGATCATGGTCGGCGGCCCGGAGAAGGCGTTCGAACGCGCGAAGCCGCTGTTCGAAAAGATGGGCAAGAACATCACGCTCGTCGGCGACAACGGCGCAGGTCAGACCTGCAAGGTCGCGAACCAGATCATCGTCGCGCTGAACATCGAGGCCGTCGGCGAAGCATTGCTGTTCGCCGCCCGCTCGGGCGCCGATCCGGAGCGCGTGCGCCAGGCGCTGATGGGCGGCTTCGCCGCGTCGCGCATCCTCGAAGTGCACGGTGCACGCATGACGAAGCGCACGTTCGACCCGGGCTTCCGCATCGAGCTGCACCAGAAGGACCTGAATCTCGCGCTCGACGGCGCGCGCAAGCTTGGCCTCGCACTGCCGCACACGGCCAGCGCGCAGCAGCTGTTCAGCGTGTGCGTATCGCACGGCGGCAAGGCATGGGATCACTCGGCGCTCGTGCGTGCGCTGGAGATCATGTCGAACTTCGAGATCGGCCAGACGCCGGCCGCGTAACGCGGCTGCGGCAGCGCGCGTTTCGCTGCAACGGCAAACGCGCGCGACCAATAAACGCGAGCCGGCCGCGGCCGGTCGCATCGATGCGCGAGCACACGCGCATCACGTTGGGGCGCTCTGCCGCGTATCGCTGAAATGCGTGCGCGACGGGGCGAAAAAACGCCGCTCTGGGCTGAGAGCGGCGTGGTGGGGTCCGCAGCGGCACCCGGCGGCGCCGGGGAAGCCTTGGTCGGTCAGACGTCGTCGTCGGGTGTCCGCCTGTCGGATTTCGCGTATTACATTTCTTTACGTTCGTGCGCACGATTTTTCATGCAATCGTCGCGACGAACGCCTACACTTTCGCCACGCCTTTCGAGAAATCCGCCGCGCCTGCGCTCACTCCGGTGACCGCGCCCAGCGCGGTGTTTTTTTCGCCACTTCACGGCGCGTTTTCTTTTCAACCACCTAGGGAGTGCAGCGATGGGTCTTCTTTCGTTTATCAAAGAGGCGGGTGAAAAACTGCTGGGTCACGCTGACGCGCAAGCAGCGGAAGATCCGAATGCCGCAAACCAGACCGCGGCCGATGCGATCAAGAACTACATCAACACGCAAGGGCTCGATACGTCGAACCTGACCGTCGCATTCGACGGCGCATCGCGCACCGTCACGCTGTCGGGCAGCGTCGCCGATCTCGACACGAAGGCGAAGGTCAAGGTCGCGGCCGGCAACGTGCAGGGCGTCGCGGCCGTCAACGACGACGATCTGCAGCCGGACGATCCGGAAGTTCAGTACCACGACGTGAAGCCGGGCGACACACTGTCGGCGATCGCCAAGGAAGTGTATGGCGACGCGAACAAGTACCCGGTGATCTTCGAGGCGAACAAGCCGATGCTGTCGAGCCCGGACCGGATTTACCCGGGCCAGAAGCTGGTGATTCCGCCGCAGTCCTGAGCATTTGCGCAGTACTGACGCAAAAGGCAGGCCCGTGGCCTGCCTTTTTTCATGGGCGCCGCATGCCGCCCGCTCGGCGGCCGCCGTTCACAGCGTGTCGAATGCGCGCTGCAGCGCGTCGCGTTCGCGAATGCCGTTCGCGAGCGCGAGCATCAGCAGCACGCGCGCCTTGAACGGGCTGAGCGACCCGGCGCTCACGAAGCCGAGCGCATCGTCGTTGGCCGCACCGTTGCGCATCACGTGACCCGAGCCGACGCGCGACGCGCGCACCACGGCAACGCCCGCCTTCACCGCATCGGCAAGCGCCGCCTGCAGCGTCGCGTGGATCGACCCGTTGCCGGTGCCCGCAACGACCAGACCGCGCACGCCGGCCGCGACGAGCGCGTCGACGGCCGTGCGCGTGACACCTGCATAGCTCGCAACGACTTCGACCGGCGGCCACTCGGCCGCGATCGCGAGTTGCCCGTCGCGCGCACGCGTGACGCGGCGCGCGAATTCGACGCGGCCGTCCTGCACCCAGCCGAGCGCGCCCAGTTCCGGCGACTGGAATGCGTCGACGGCGTAGGTACTCGTTTTCACGACGTCGCGCGCGCCGTGGATCCGGTTGTTGAACGCGATGAGCACGCCCTGCCCGCGCGCGGCCGGGTGCGCGGCGACGCTCACCGCGTTCAGCAGGTTCAACGGCCCGTCGGACGACAACGCGGTGGCCGGCCGCATCGCGGCCGTCAGCACGACCGGCTTGTCGCCCTTCACGACCAGATGCAACGCATATGCGGTTTCCTCGAGCGTATCGGTGCCGTGAGTGATCACGATGCCGTCGATCGCCGGATCGGACATCAGGGCGTCGATGCGTGCTGCGAGCGTATTCCACAACGACAAGGCGAGATCCTTGCTGTCGATGCTCGCGACCTGCTCGGCGTCGACGCGCGCAACCGACGCGAGCGCCGGCACCGCGTCGAGCAGGAAATTGACGCCGAGCGCGCCGGCCTGATAACCGGCCGTGCTGGCGGCGTCCGGTGCGGCGCCGGCGATCGTGCCGCCGGTGGCAAGTACGGCGATGCGCGGCAGAGCCGGCGCGGGCGAAGGGGATGCGGAGTTCGGAGTATTCATGGCCGCGATTGTAATGGCTTGCGCCCGGCATCCGGTAGGTGCGGCACGAATGATCGCGGCTAGCGCCCCATGTCATGGTTTGTCCCGATCGCCGCCGCGCGCGCGCCGTCAACGGCCATGCGGGCCGCCGCGTTATTGAAATGCCGTTTTGGTGTTTTCACATTGATTTGCCATAATCGGAACGCGCGTCGCGATGCGACCCTGTTCGCGTCGTGCCGGGCTTCGTGACGGCGTCGATATAAAACGCAATTCACCCCATGGGAGTGTCGAAATGAAGATCCAATCGCTCGTAGCCGCACTGCTTCTCGGCGGCATGCTGGCTTCCCCCGCTTTCGCGGCGAACAGCCAGCAGGACAAGATGAAGGCCTGTAACACGCAGGCAGCCGGCAAGACGGGCGATGAACGCAAGGCGTTCATGAAGGACTGCCTGTCGGCCAAGCCCGCGAAGAAAATGACGCAGCAGGAAAAGATGAAGGCCTGCAACACGCAGGCTGCCGACAAGAAGGGCGACGATCGCAAGGCGTTCATGAAGAGCTGCCTGAGCAGCCAGCCGGCCGCCTGAGTTTCGGCGCTGCCGTCGCAGATGCCGCGCACCGCTTCGGCGGGCGCGGCATTTTTGTTTTCGTTGCACGCGCATCGACGTTTGCGGATGGCAGGCATGCCGTCGGCGCCGGCGCGCTTGCCGCGCTCCGCTGCCGAGCGCCGATACGAAGCCGCCCCCCCATCCCGGCTCGCCGCCACGGGCGCGCCGTCCGAATGCCGCCACATGGTGCGGCAATTCGCCGCGATTTCTTCTATGATGGCTGCAACGCGGCCCCTCCAAGTACAAGAAGCGCCATCGGGCCGCCCTCGACACGGACGCGCACGCCGCGTCAAACGGAGGCATGGATGGCATGGAGACAACACCGCTGGTTCCGCCGCTGGCTGATCGTGATCGTGTTCTGGGCCGTGCCCGTCGCGATCGTCGCCGTGCGCGAGATCCGCGAGGAAATGGCGTACAACAAGGCCGACCTGCAACTCGCGCTGACCACGTGGCAACTCACCGATGCGCAGCAGGCGGCCGGCGCAGCCGCGAAATGTCACGGCGATCCTGACACGGCGCGTGCGGCCGGCTGCCCGGCCGACGTGCTGGCCGCGAACGCGCCGCGCCAACAGGCGGCCCGCGATGAATACGTGGTGCGCCGCAATACGTTGGCTGGCTACCTGTGGCATGCATTCGTCGGCTACTGGGTCGTACCGGCCGCCTTCCTGTTCGGATGCGGCGTCGTGATCGCCCTCATCCGCCGCGCGCTGCGGCGGCCGCCGATCAAACCGCCCGCCCCGCCCGCGCCACCCGTCGCGCACTGACGCGCCATTCCCTCAATCCGTGGTTGCCTGCGTCGCCGCGCGAGCGCGCGACGCGGTCCCGCGCACGCGTCAATCCGTCCGTTGGTGCGCCGCGACAGCCCAAAACGATTTGACGCTTTTTCACGTACGAATGAAAAGGGGTTGTAATCCACTGTGATATAACTGCCGACGTGATCCGCTCCGTGAGCGAGACTCACTCCGAACGTCATCCGATGGAGAAGAACGATGCAAAAACGGACTCTTGTGCTCAAAGCCGCCGCTGCGCTGATCGTCGGTAGCCTCGCGCTCACCGGTTGCACCACCACCCCCGACAAGCCCGATAACGCCGCGACGAATGCGTCGAAGCGCCAGGCGATCGATTCGAGCGTCGACGCGACGCTGTCGCGGATGTATTCGACGGTCAAGGGTTCGCGCGAACTCGTCGCGAAGTCGCGCGGCGTGCTCGTATTCCCGGAAGTGCTCCAGGCGGGCTTCATCGTCGGCGGCCAGACCGGCAACGGCGCGCTGCGCGTCGGCGGCAGCACGGTCGGCTACTACAACACGTCGTCGCTGTCGGTCGGCCTGCAGGCCGGCGCGCAGTCGAAGGCGATCGTGTTCCTGTTCATGACGCAGCAGGCACTCGACGAATTCCGCAACTCGGACGGCTGGGCTGCCGGCGCCGGTGCATCGGTCGCGCTGGTGAAGATGGGCGCGAACGGCGCGGTCGACTCGAATACGGCCACCGCGCCGATCCAGGTCATCGTGCTGACCAACGCCGGCTTGATGGGCGACGTGTCGATCAACGGCACGAAGGTCACGAAGCTGAAGATCTGACGCCGCGGCGTCCTCGCCCGTGCGCACCGCGCGGGCAACGTGCAAACGGCGATGTCCTCGCGGGCATCGCCGTTTTTTCATCCGCGCGCGTCGGTGCATCGGCGCGTCGGTCAATTCAGGTCGTCGAATCGATCACCTTGAAGCGTGCGCGCTTCTGCGCGCGAATCAGCGACTGATACACGTCGACGTACTGCTGCGCCATCCGGCGCGACGTAAAGCGCTCCTCGAAGCGCTGGCGCACGCGCGCTCGCGGCAGCAGGTGCAGCCGGTTCACGGCGGCCACCGCGCTGATCTCGTCCTCGACGATGAAACCCGACACGCCCTCGTCCACCACTTCCGGCACCGCGCCGCGATTGAACGCGATCACCGGCGTGCCGCACGACATCGCCTCGATCATCACCAGCCCGAACGGTTCCGGCCAGTCGATCGGAAACAGGAGCGCATGCGCGCCCGACAGGAATTCGGCCTTCTGGTGATCGGCGATCTCGCCGATGAACTCGACGTGCGGCAGCGCGAACAGCGGCTTGATCTCGCGCTCGAAGTACTCCTCGTCGGCCGCGTCGATCTTCGCGGCGATCCGGATCGGCAACCCGCATTGGCGTGCGATGCGGATCGCGGTGTCGACACGCTTTTCCGGCGAGATTCGGCCGAGAAACGCGAGATAGCGCGGCTCCGCCGGCTGCGGCATGTACATCGTGTCGGGCAGCCCGTGATAGACGGTCGTCTGCCATTTCGCCTGCGGCAGCGGCTGGCGCTGTGAATTCGAGATCGAGATCACCGGCGCGGTATTGAACGTATCGAACACCGGCTGCTGCTCGGGCAGGTCGAGCCGGCCGTGCAACGTCGTCACGAACGGCGTTTCCTGGCGGCCGAACACCGAAAACGAGTAGTAGTCCATGTGGAAATGGAGCACGTCGAAATCCTTCGCGCGGCGCGCGACAGTCTCCATCAGCAGCATGTGCGGCGCGACCCGGTCGCGGATCGACGAGTCGAGGCGCAGTGCGCGCGGCCATACCGGCTCGAGCTTCGCGCGGGTAGTCGAATCGCCGCTCGCGAACAGCGTCACGTCATGGCCGAGATCGACGAGCGCCTCGGTGATGTAGGAGACGACGCGTTCCGTGCCGCCGTACAGCTTCGGCGGCACGGATTCGGTCAGCGGGGCGATCTGCGCAATTCTCATGATCCACGTCTCCTGTGTCCTCGGGTGGCCGCCCGGGCGCGCGGGCGCCGTGCGCCCCGTTGCAGCACGCGGCCGGCGCCGCACCGGCCCGATATCTCATTATTATTCGCGATCCCGATGTCCGGAAGCGCCGGTCTTTCATTTTATGGAAGTTGTTACAGACAGGATACATTCGGCGCGGCGGCAACCCGCATCGGCCGATGCCGGGTCACGCGTCGTTGCCTGCTGTGGCAGGCACCTCATGCGCCGCGCCGCGTATCAGCGCGACGGCCATTTCCACGGCGGCAGGTCGCGCGCGTCCGCATCGACGAGCACAGTCGCGCCCAATTGCTTGTCGAGCACCAGCGACTCGCAGCCGGCCTCGCGTTCGAGCGTCGCGATGAGCCGGGCCGCATGCGACACGACCAGCACCTGCGAACGCCGGGCCGCCTGCGCGACGAGCCGGCCGAGCGCCGGCAGCAGATCCGGATGCAGGCTCGTTTCCGGTTCGTTCAGCACCATCAGCGCGGGGGGCCGCGGCGTCAGCAGCGCGGCCGCAAGCAGCAGGTAGCGCAGCGTGCCGTCCGACAACTCGGCGGCCGACAGCGGCCGCAACAGCCCCGGCTGCCGCATCAGCACGTCGAGGCGGCCGCGCCCGCCCGGATTGTCGATGTCGATCGATGCACCGGGGAACGCGTCGTCGATCGCCGCGTCGAGCGCGCCGGCGTCGCCGATCTCGCGGATCGTCTGCAGCGCGGCAGCCAGGTCCGCGCCGTCGTCCGCAAGCACGGGCGTATGCGTGCCGATGTGCGACTGCCTGGCCGGCGCTTGCGCGTCGGTCCGGAAATGATCGTAGAAGCGCCACGAACGGATCCGCTCGCGCACCGCGATCATCTCCGGCGCGCCGACCGGGTCGGCGAATTCCGTCATCATGCTGTCGAAGCTGGCGACCGGCTGCGGCACCGTATGCCACTCGCCGGAGCCGGTACGCGCGCGAATCTGCGCGCCGTGGCGGTCGACCAGCAGCGTCGACGGCCGCAGCAGCGCGCCGCTCCAGATGCATTCGCGCTTCACGACGGGGTCCAGACAAAACATCGATGCACCGTTCTTCACCGGCAGACCGAGATCGATCGCGTAGCCGAAATCGTCGCCCGCGAAACCCAGCTTCAGGCTCACGGGCCCGTTGCGCACGGTGCCGGTCACCGGCACGTCGCCGCTCAGCATCGCACGTGAAAAGCGCTCGGGGCCGGCCCATAGCGTCGACGGCAGCCCGCCTTCGCGCGCGAGCGACGGAATCACGCGGCCCTGCGCGGTGTCGGCGAGCAGCCGCAGTGCGCGATACACGCTCGACTTGCCGCTGCCGTTCGGCCCGGTGACGACGGTCAGCGCCGCGAGCGGCACGATGAGCTCGCGCAGCGAGCGGTAATTGGCGATGGCAAGCGTCTTCAGCGCGGTCATGAATTGGAATGGCGGCGGGTACCGGCTCGCGCTCAGCGGCCTTCGGTGACTTTCGGATCGGCCGCCGTGTTGGCCGCGGTGCTGGCGGCCGGCTGCCGCGCATGCGGGCGTTCAGGATTCGGTTCGCCGGGCGCCGACTCATGCGGATACAGCTCCATGCGGCTGCGCGGCAGGCATTGCGGATAGCGCGTTTGCAGGTACGCGATCAAGCCTTCGCGCACGCGGCAGCGCAAGTCCCAGCATGACGACGAATCGGCCGCGCTGACCAGCGCGCGCAGCTGCATCGTGCGCTCGGTCGCGTCGGTCACCTGCAGCACCTGCACGCGGCCGTCCCATTCGGGCGCCGCGTGGACGAGCCGCGCGAGCTCCTCGCGCAGCGGCGCGAGCGGCGTGCGGTAGTCGACCGACAGGAATACCGTGCCGATGATCTCCGAACTATTGCGGGTCCAGTTCGCGAACGGGTTCTCGATGATCCACTGCAGCGGGACGACGAGCCGGCGCTGATCCCACAGCCGTACCGACACGAACGAACCGGTGATTTCTTCGATACGGCCCCACTCGCCCTGGATCACGACGACGTCGTCGATCCGGATCGGCTGGGTGAGCGCGATCTGCAGCCCCGCGATCAGGTTGCCGAGCACCGGCCGCGCGGCGATACCGGCGACAAGACCGGCAACGCCGGCCGACGCCAGCAGGCTCGCGCCGATCTGACGCACGTTCGGAAACGTCATCAGCGCGCCGCCCGTGCCGATGATCACGATCAGCACCATCACCGTGCGCACGAGCACCTTCGCCTGCGTGTGGATGCGCCGCGCGTGGAGATTGTTGGCCGTATCCATCGGATGGGCCTGGATGATCGCGTCGCCGACGCCGGCCACGAGCCGCACCAGCAGCCAGGTCAGCGACACGATCGAGCCGACCGCGGCCGCGCTGCGCATCCCGCGCACGAACGACATGCCTTCGTCCGCCTGAGTCCACAGGAACTCGAGGGCGAGCAGCGCGAGCGTGACGAGCGACGGTTTGTCGATGTAGCGCAGGATCACGCTCATCAACGGATACGGCTGCGCGATGCGCTTGACGATGCGTGCGCCGAGCCGGTGCACGAGCACGACCGCAAGCACCACAAGAATCGACACGACGAGCGTGCCGAGCCACGTATGCAACGGCGCATCGGCGATGCGCTGGAATTCCTCGATTGAAATCATCGGCGCCCGGGATCCTTCGGTTATGACGCGCGGCGGCGTCGTCCTGGATGCGTCGGCGATGTCCGGGCGATGCGCGCGCCCGAACGCGGCGTCAAATCAGCTGCCGCCCCTGCATGGAAACGCCTTGCCGAGACCGAGCGACACCGCGGTGCTCGCGTTGTAGTCGGCCAGCTTCGGGTTCTCCGCGATGTACTTGCGCACCGCGTCGGTCATCTGCTGCGCCCGGATGTCGGGCGGCAGGCAGAAATACTGCCCGACGCGCGGCCCGGTGGTACCGCCGATCGCGTCGATGGTGTTGTAGACGCCATCGGCGGCGCCTTCGATGTAGGCCGCGCACGACGCCCGCGACTTGACGTCCGTCTTCGCGCACAGCCGGTCGAGATCCGCGCCCGTGAAAGCCGCTGCCGACAACGGCACGGCAAACGCCGCGGCACAAAACATAGCCCGCAACATGGTGTTCCTTATGTCAATGCGGCGCGAGGCCGCTCACTGCACTGACCGGCGCGGCGGCAACCCTCGCGCGGCCGGCCGGATTCCAGCCGGTCGCGCGTGTTTCGCCCCCGCGCCGAAACCGTCATTTTGCACTCTTTTGGGCATCTGCCGGCGCAGATGCACCGATGCGCACCGTCCGCTTGCTCAGGATGTCGATCGCATCGGGCGCCTTGTAGTGCTTGGCGAACTCGAGCGCGGTGATCCCGAGCTGGTTCTTCACCTGCGGATCGGCACCCTGGTCAAGCAGCAGATTGACCGTCGACGCATGGTTGCCGCGCGCGGCCATCATCAGCGGCGTCGTGCCGTTCGGCGACGCGGTGTCGATATACGCGTCGTGGTCGAGCAGGATCTTGACGACCTCGTCCTGACCATTGGTGGCCGCGTAGTGCAGCGGCGCCCAGCCCTTCTTGCTGACTTCCGCGCCCTTGTCGATCAGCAGTTTCACGAGCCCGACGTCGCCGTTCAGCGACGCGAGCATCAGTGCGTTCTCGCCGGCCTTGTCTTCCTTCTCGAGATCGACGTTCGGCGTCGTCGCGAGCGCGGCGGCAACCTTGTCGGACTTCTCGCGCGCGGCGATCACGAGCAACGGATCGCCGTTCGGCGCGAGCGTGTTCGGGTCGAGCTTGCCGCTCTTGAGCTGCTTGCCGATGTCGTCGATGTCGTCGAACTTGACCGCCTTCACGATCGCGTCGAGCGACTCGGCATGCGCGCCGGCGGCGGCAAACAGGCCGCTCGCGACGAGGGCGGCGGCAACGAGTGCGCGCTTGGGCAGGGTTGTGGTCGGCTTCGTCATTGTTGTGGGCTCCTTCCCTGGGTTGTCGGCTGGCCGCGCGTCGTCAGCGGGCGATCTTGAACAGCCGGAAAAAGTTCTGTGTCGTCGCATCGGCGAGCGCCTCGACGGCGATCCCGCGCTCGGATGCGATAAAGCGTCCGACATGGCTCACGTACGCAGGTTCATTCGGCTTGCCGCGATACGGCACCGGCGCCAGGTATGGCGAGTCGGTCTCGATCAGCAAACGGTCAAGCGGCACGCGCCGCGCGACGTCCTGCACGTCGGTCGCGTTCTTGAACGTGACGATGCCGGACAGCGAGATGTGGAAGTTCTGCGCGAGCGCCTGTTCGGCGACCGGCCATGGCTCGGTGAAGCAGTGCATCACGCCGCCCGGCACGTCCGCGCGCTCCTCGGCCATGATCCGCAGCGTATCTTCCGACGACGACCGCGTATGGACGATCAGCGGCTTCATCGTCGCCGTCGCCGCGCGGATATGCGTGCGGAAGCGGTCGCGCTGCCACTCCATGTCGGCGATCGAGCGGCCTTCGAGGCGGTAGTAGTCGAGGCCCGTCTCGCCGATCGCGACGACCTTCGGGTGCGCCGCGAGCTCGATCAGCTCCGCGAGCGTCGGCTCGCGCGCGTCCTCGTGATCGGGATGCACGCCGACCGACGCATACACGTTGTCGTGCGCCTGCGCGATCGCGAGCACGTCGGGGAGCGTCTCGAAGTCGACCGACACGCACAGCGCGTGCGTGACGTCGTGCTCGCGCATGTTTTCCAGCACGGCCGGCAGCCGGTCGGCAAGACCCGTGAAATTGATGTGACAGTGAGAATCGACGAACATCGTGTTTCCTGAATTCGTAAGGCAGGCGCTACACGCACGCCGCCATTCGTTTCCGCACTCGCAGGAAGCAATTCGCGCTCACGCGAACATTTCTCGATAACCGAGAAACAGTTCCTCGAATACGAGCCGGGCATTGAGCGGATGATTCTCGACCATCCGCTGGCGCGTCACGGCCTTCATGAAGCGCGCGAACGCGTTTGCGTCCACCGCTTGCGCGCAACGCGCGAGCGCGGCGGCCTGCATCGGGAAGTAGCGCGGCGCGCCCGCCATCCGTTGCGCGAGCAGATCGTACAGCCAGCGCTGCAGCCAGCCGAGCACGAGCGGCACCGGCAGCTTCTGCAGCGTCTCGCCGCATGCGAACGGATCGCACGCGGCGCCGGCCGCGAGCTGGCCGAGCGTGAAATCGCGCAACGGCCGGTTCTCGTCGCTCGCAAGCGCCAGCGCCGCGAGCGGCGCGCCGCCGGCTTCGGCGAGCAGCGCGCGCGCGTGGTCGACGCCCTGCGCCGCGAGCCATGCCGCCGCCGCGTCGGGCGCGGGCACCGTCATCGGCCATTGCCGGCAGCGGCTGATGATCGTCGGCAGCAGCCGGTCGATACGCGCCGACACCAGCAGGAATACGACGCCGGACGGCGGCTCCTCGAGCGTCTTCAACAGCGCGTTCGACGCCGCGACGTTCAGCGCCTCGGCCGGATACAGCACGACGACGCGCGCGCCGCCGCGGTGCGAACCGACCCCGCAGAAGTCGAGCAACGCGCGCACCTGCTCGATCTTGATTTCCTTGCTCGGAGCACGGGTTTTCTTGCCGCCTTCGTCGGCATCGGCCGGCTTCGCGTCGTCTGCTGCGCCCGGGGCCTCACCCGCGAGCGCCTCGGGCAGCACGATCCGGTAGTCCGGATGGTTCCCCTGCGCGAACCACGTGCACGCCGCGCACGCGCCGCACGGCTCGCCGTTCGGCCGCGGCGCCTCGCACAGAAAACCCTGCGCGAGGTGCTGCGCGAACTGCAGCTTGCCGATTCCGGCCTGACCGTGCAGCAGCAGCGCATGCGGCCATTGCGCGCGCAGTTGCTGCAGGCGGTTCCAGTCGTCGGTCTGCCACGGATAGATCATCGGGTGCTTCCTTCGGGTGACGGCATTCGGGTTACAGCGCGGCCAGCACGCGCTCGAGCTGCCGGCGAATGTCGGAGATCGTCTGCGTCGCGTCGACGATCGCGAAGCGGTGCGGCGCCTCTTGCGCGCGCCGCAGGTATTCGGTGCGGGTGCGCGAGAAGAACGCGTCCGACTCGCTTTCGAACTTGTCGGGCATGCGCGCGGCGCCCCGGCGCTCGCTCGCGACCTGCGGCGCGACGTCGAACAGTACCGTCAGGTCGGGCTGGAAACCGCCCTGCACCCAGCGCTCGAGCGCTTCGAGCTTGTCGCGCGGCAACCCGCGGCCGCCGCCCTGGTAGGCGAACGTCGCGTCGGTGAAGCGATCGGACACGACCCAGTCGCCGCGCGCGAGTGCCGGCTCGATCACGAGCGCGAGGTGCTCGCGGCGCGCGGCGAACATCAGCAGCGCTTCGGTCTCGAGATCCATCGGCTGGTTCAGCAGAATCTCGCGCAGTTTCTCGCCGAGCTGCGTGCCGCCCGGCTCACGGGTGACGACGACCTGCCGGCCGACCGCGGCGAGCTTCGCCTGAAGACGTTCGCCGAACCATTGCAGATGGGTGGTCTTCCCCGCCCCGTCGATGCCCTCGAACGTGATGAATTTACCGCTCGCCATTATTGACCTCGTATGTATTTGTCCACGGCCTTGTTGTGGTCGCCGAGCGTATCCGAGAACACGCTCGTACCGTCGCCCTTCGCGACGAAATACAGCGCGCTCGTCTGCGCCGGATTGATCGCCGCCTGCAGAGACGCGACGCCCGGCAGGGCGATCGGTGTCGGCGGCAGCCCGCGACGCGTATAGGTATTGTAGGGAGTGTCGGCCTGCAGGTCGCGCTTGCGCAGGCGTCCGTCGTACGCGTCGCCGAGGCCGTAGATCACCGACGGGTCGGTCTGCAGCGGCATCCCGATGCGCAGCCGGTTCGCGAACACGGCCGCGACGAATGCGCGGTCGGCCGCATGCCCCGTTTCCTTCTCGACGATCGATGCGACCGTCAGCGCTTCGTAAGGCGTCTTGTACGGCAAGCCGGGCGCGCGCGCGGCCCATGCTTCGTCGAGGCGCGTCTGCATCAGATGGTATGCGCGCCGGTAGATGTTCAGGTCGGTCGTGCCCTTGTCGAACAGGTAGGTGTCCGGGAAAAACAGCCCTTCGCCGCTGCCGCGCTGGATCGCGCTCTCGGGCGCACCGATCGCGCGCAGCAGCTCGGCGTCGCTCATGCCGGCCGTCGCATGCGCGAGATCGGGGTTGCCGTCGAGCTCCGCGCGCATCCGCTTGAACGTCCAGCCCTCGATCACTGTCGCGACGTACTCGTTCACGTCGCCGCGCGCGATCTTCTGCAGCACGTCGTACGGCGTGATGCCGGTCTTGAATTCGTAGTTGCCGGACTTGAGCCGGCTCGACAGCCCGAGCACGCGCGTCATCGCGACGAAGCCGAACGGCTCGATCGGCACGCCGCCGCGCTTGAGCTGCAGCGCGACGCTTTTCACGCTGCTGCGCGGCTTGATCGTGACATCGAGCGACGCGGCGGAGAGCAGCAGCGGCCGGGTCGCCCAGTAATATCCGCCGCCCGCGACGGCAGCGGCCACAACGACGGCCAGCGCCACGATCGTCGCGGCGCATTTCTTCAGTAGGGACATGGAAACGAGACTCAGGTAAGACCCATATAATACTTGCTCGCCTTCGTCAAAGTCAGGGTTGACTGTTCCCTCATTCCATGAGCACACCGTTCGCTTCACCGGCTGCCCAGCCCGCATCCGCGTCGCTCCCCGTTTTCCCCCGTCCGTCCGCCGCCGATTTCGACGCGCCGGGCGCCTGCATGCCGCTGCCGCAGTTCGGCGTGATCGACGTCGCCGGCGACGATGCCGCGACGTTCCTGCACAGCCAGCTCACCAACGACATCGAACATCTCGATGCGGCGAGCGCGCGGCTGTCCGGCTATTGCTCGCCGAAAGGCCGCCTGCTCGCATCGTTCCTTGCGTGGCGCGCGGGACACGGCGTGCGCCTGCTGGTCTCGAAGGACGTGCAGGCCGCCGTGCAGAAACGCCTGTCGATGTTCGTGCTGCGCGCGAAAGCCAAGCTCACGGACGCGAGCGACACGCTCGCCGTGGTCGGCTTCGCGGGCGACGTGCGCGACGCGCTGTCGGGCGTCTTCGATGCGCTGCCCGACGGCGTGCACGTGAAAGTCGACGGCCCGGCCGGCGCGCTGATCCGCGTGCCGGATGCGGCCGGCCGCAAGCGCTACCTGTGGATCGGGCCGCGCGATGAAGTCGACGCGCGCGTCGCCGCGCTTGCCGGCACGCTGCCGGTCGTGTCGCCGGCCGTGTGGGACTGGCTCGACGTGCGCGCGGGCGAGCCGCGCATCACGCAGCCGGCGGTCGAGCAGTTCGTGCCGCAGATGGTCAACTTCGACGTGATCGGCGCGGTCAACTTCCGCAAGGGCTGCTACCCGGGCCAGGAAGTCGTCGCGCGCAGCCAGTACCGCGGCACGATCAAGCGCCGCACCGCGCTCGCGCACGTGGCCGCCGACACCGACACCGCGCAGGCCGGCATCGAGCTGTTCCACAGCGACGACCCCGGCCAGCCTTGCGGGATGGTCGTCAACGCGGCGGCCGCGCCCGCGGGCGGCGTCGATGCGCTCGTCGAGATCAAGCTTGCCGCGCTCGACAGCGGCACGGTCCATCTCGGTTCGGCAGACGGTCCGCCGCTCGCGTTCGACACGCTGCCGTACGCGTTCCCGACGCAAGCGTGACGCACTGACAACCCCATTCGCACGCCGGTTCGCGGATCATTGCGACCGGCGCCCGATGTTTCCTGCGAGAGATTCGCCCGATGTGTCTGATTGCCTTCGACTGGCAGCCTGATGCCGCCGCCGGTCCCGTCTTTACGCTGGCCGCCAACCGTGACGAATTCTTTCGCCGGACGAGTGCGCCGCTTTCGTGGTGGGAGGACGTGCCGGGCGTGCTGGCCGGCCGCGACCTCGAAGCCGGCGGCACCTGGCTCGGCGTGTCGCGCGACGGCCGCTTCGCGGCGCTGACGAACTACCGTGCGCCGTTCGACATCCGCGCGGGCGCGCCGACCCGCGGCAAGCTCGTATCCGACTTCCTCGGCGGCCCGTCCGTCGCGCCGCTCGATTACCTTGGCCAACTTGCCGAGCATGCAGCGGTGTACAACGGCTTCAACCTGCTGGTCGGCGACTGGAAGCGGCGCGAGCTCGCGTGGTTCTGCAATCGGGCGGCCGAAGGCGAAACCGCCGTCGCCGCGCCGGTCGCGGTCGACGCCGGCGTGCATGCGCTGTCGAATGCGCAGCTCGATACGCCCTGGCCGAAAGTCGTGCGCAAACGCGCCGAGCTCGGCACGCTGCTGACCGACAATCCGACACCGTCGCTCGACGAGCTGATCGAGCTGATGCGCGATCCGCGCGTCGCGGACGACGCCGCGCTGCCGCACACCGGCATTCCGATCGAGCGCGAACGCGCGCTGTCGGCCGCGTTCATCGAGACGCCGGAATACGGCACGCGCGGCACGACCGCGCTGCGCGTGACGATGAAGGAAGGCGTGCGGCTGACGGTCGACATCAAGGAGCGCTGCGACGACGACGGTTCGCACCGCACCGTCCGCCCCGGCACGTTCGAGCGTGCGTTCACGTTCGACATCGACGCGACGCGGCCGCGCTGAAGCCGCCCGGGCCGCGCCGTCGCGCTACGGCGCGCGCGCCATCTCGACGTGCGGCACGCCGAGTTCGACGAACGGTTCGCCGATCGCCGTGAAGCCGTGCCGCACGTAGAACGACACCGCGGCGTCCTGCGCGTACAACCGCACGAGCGGTTCGCCGCGGCGCCGCGCGGCCGCCAGCAGCGCGTGCAGCACTGCCGAGCCGGCGCCCTGCCCGCGTGCATCGGCGAGCACCGCGACGCGGCCGATCGTGCCGGACGGCAGCAGCCGCCCGGTCGCGACCGCCCGACGTGCGCCCGTTGCCGGATCGATCCGGTAAGCCACCGCATGCACTGACAACGGATCGTCGTCGTCGAGCTCCCATTCCGGCGGGATCCGCTGCTCGCGCACGAACACCGCGTCGCGAATGCGCGCGGCGTCGGCGCCCAGCGCCGTCCAGTCGCCCGTTTCCACGAAGCTGTCGGTCATCGCTCTCTCCGCGCGGCGTCGCGCGCCGCCGTCGTCAACCGCCGTCAAATGTCGTCGAATGCGGCCTTCAGCGCCGCCACCGCATCGGCATGGGCAGCCCGCACCTCGGGCACGTAGCCGCCCATCTTGAAGAACTCGTGAATCATCCCCGGATAGCAGACGAGCGTGACCGCATTGCCCGCCGCGCGCAGTTTGTCCGCGTACGCGGCGCCCTCGTCGCTGAGCGGATCGTATTCGGCCGTCGCGATCCATGCCGGTGCGACGCCGGCGAACGACGGTGCGCCGCGCGTGCCGTCGAGCGGAGCGAACCGCCAGTCGTCGCGGTCCGAGCGATCGCGCACGTATTGCGTGAAGAACCACTGGATCGTGTCCTGCGTCAGCAGGTAGCCGTTCGCGAGCCGCGCGTGCGAGTCGGTGCGCTGGTGGCCAGTGACGCCGGGATAAATCAACAACTGCAGCGCAAGATCGATGCCTGCGTCGCGCGCGAGCACCGCGCATACGGTCGCGAGCGTGCCGCCGGCGCTGTCGCCGCCGACGGCGAGCCGCGCGGCGTCGATGCCGAACGCGGCCGCCTCGCCATGCAGCCAGCGTAACGCATCGTCGGCGTCATTCACCGCTGTCGGAAACTTGTGTTCGGGCGCGAGCCTGTAATCGACCGACAGCACCGCACACTGCGCGTCGCGCGCGAACATCCGGCACAGTGCGTCGTGCGTATCGACGCTGCCGACCGTGAAGCCGCCGCCATGGTAATAGACGAGCGCCGGCAGCGGTTCGGCGAGGCTGGGCTCGACCGGCATGAAGAGCCGCGCACCGATCGTGCGGCCATCGCGGGTCGGTACGACGCAGGCCTCGACCGCGTGCATCGGCGCGGGTGCGACGTCGAGGATCGGCGCGCTTTTCTCGTACGCGGCGCGCGCCTGCTGCGGCGTCTGGTGGTGATAGGACGGGCGTTTCGCGCGCTCGACCATGTCGAGCACCTGGGCGATCTTCGGATTCAGCGGCATCGGTGAGGACGGCGCATGCGGCGCCGTAAGCGGACAAGCGTCACATGATGCCATGCGCGGGTCGCACGGGCTGGACCGGCTGCTTGCCGCGCCCGCGGCCGTTCAGGCGCAGCGAACGCTTCCGGTGCGCGCGCCAGCTCGGATGCAATCGTCTCGCGGCCATGCAGCGGCTTCGTCGCGACGCGCTCACCCCGCTCGGCGAGCGCGTGTGCGCGGCGCGTCGATGAGCCGGACATTGTCGCCGCTCGCGCCGCCGTGCAGGCGCGATACGAGCAGGATCCGGCGATTGACCGTGTGCATTGCCGGCTCCAGGCCCATTCGCACCGGATCGCCGTCCGGCCGCGCATCCGTGCCGCGAAACGAAACGGCCCTGCCATCGCTCAGGCAGCGCCGCGCCGTTCAATACCTACGCGTCGCTCGGGCCGGGCTGCGCATCAGGCGCCGTGCGCGTGCGCTGCCGCTTGATGTCGCGACCCACCGCGAGGCGCCGCATGTACTTGAACGTGCCGAGCGCCTTCGCGACGAAATTGCCGTCGCTGTCGCGCACTTCGCCTTCGCAGTACGCCATCGTCGTCGACCGATGCATCACGCGTCCATACGCGCGCAGCTCGCCGCGCCCCGGCTGCATGAAGTTCACCTTCATCTCGACCGTAACGACGCCGACACCGTCGTCGGTCAGGCTGCGCGCGGCCATCGCGAGCGCGATGTCCGACAGCGTCATCGTCACGCCGCCGTGCGCGATGCTCCACGTATTCATGTGCCGCTCGTCGAGCGGCAGCACGATCTCGCTTGCGCCATCCTTCGCGGAAATCAATCGGACGCCGAGCAGATCGACGAACGGACTTTCGATCGACGGGCCGGCCGTCGGAGATGCCGCGTCGCTCATCGTGCGCTGTCACAAACGTAGTCGACGCACTGCCGCGATTCGGCCACCGCGGCAACGAATTTCTTCACTTCCTGGTGCACCGGGTGCACCTGGTATGCGTCGAGCGCGGCGCGGTCCGCGAAATCGGATACGAGCACGACATCCGACGTCGCTTCGAGGCCCGGCGTCGCAACCCCGACGTCGATCTGCAGGATGCCCGGCACGAGGTCGCGGCAGCCTTCGAGCTTTTCCTTCATCTTCAGCGCGTTTTGCGCACGCGTGCCGCCTTCGGCCGATTCCTTCAGCTTCCACATGACGATATGTCTGATCACTTCGTTCGCTCCTGTTCGTGTTGGTTCGGCGATTCGCCTGTCACCCTTGCCAGTCGGGCGCCCTATACCCGCCCATTGTTCGCTTGCGTTCGCCTGAAATCGCATCCAGCCGATAAAAATGCGGGGCACTTCAACCATCCAGACGATCCCCTTTTTCACCGTGCCACTTACCGACAGCAAGATCGACAAGTGAAGGCAGACGACAAGCCTACCAAACTTGCCGACGGCAATGGGCTGTATCTGACGGTGAAGCCGCCCGGCTCCACGCTTTCGTGATACCCATGAAAAATCGCCGGGAAGAAAAACGTCGTCGCGAGCGGCGAGTACCCCGCCATCCGCGTTGAAGCCAAGCGCGTGGCACGCGACGATGCCCGCGAACGTGTCGGAAAGGGGCCTAGCCCCGTCCCATTCATGAATGGCAGCGCAACGAAGTCAGCGACGCGGATCAGGCGCCTCGGCCAGCAGACGCAGATCAGTCCAGCGCCGCTCGTGTTTCGCGAAGAATTTCGTGCGACAGTTCGGGGTCGTCGACCGCGCGAGCCAGGACGAGGGCTCCGACGATGCTCGAGAGTATGTGAATAGCATCGCGACGCGCGTGTTTCTTCCTCGCCTTCGCATCAGACTCGGCCAAGCGTTCGAGCATGCCCTCGACATGCCGCGTGAAGGCCGGTTGCGCTGCCGGCTGGCGCGCAATCTCGCCGGCCAATCCTGCCATCATGCATCCGTTCCCCCTCTCGTCGCGATGTTGCTCGGTGAGGTACCCGTCAAGGTATTGAGCCCTCGTCTCGCCGCGAGCCGTGCCTTGCCTCATGGACTCGAGCGCTTTGCCCGAAGTGTCTTCGATGCTCTTCGCGATCAGGTCCTCCTTCGACTCGAAGTGATGGTAGAAGGCGCCATGAGTGAGGCCGGTTGCCTTCATGATTTCACTCAGGCTGACGCCGGAAAACCCGTATTCGCGAAACAGAATGGATGCCTGCTCGAGGATGCGGGCATGTTTTTCTGCCGTCTCTTCTGGCGGGTAACGCATACGTCCTCCAAAAACTGCAAAGAAAATGATTGACGGGAAACAGTATAGTCATCATGCTTCACGAACGAAAGCATGATGGTCATCATGTTTGAAGCCCGCTTTCCTGGCACGTTGGGGCGCGCGTGCAACTTATAACATGATGACCGTACTGCTTAAGCGTTGGGGCCGGCGCGCAAGCCGGGCCCGGGATTCCTTGCTTTCAGGAGATTGACATGAAGAAGTTTCTCGTCACGGGTTCCACTGGTGCGACAGGCGCTCCTACCGTTCGTCTGCTGCTGGACCACGGCCACGCGGTCGCGGCGTTAGTACGTCGTGAAGACGATCGTTCCGACGCGCTGAAGCGAATGGGCGCACAAATCGTTACCGGGGACATGTTGAAGATCGAAGACGTTCGCCGTGCGATGCACGGTGTCGATGGCGTCTACTTCTGCTATCCGTTGACGCAGGGTGCGGTGGAAGCGACGGCGATACTCGCGCAGGCGGCAAGCGAGCATGGTGTGAAGCAGATCGTGTATATGTCGCAGCGGCAATCGCGCCCGCACGCGCGCAGCCCGGCAACGATGAGCCACTGGCTATCCGAGCGAATCCTCGACAGATCCGGTGTCCCGACAGCGCATCTGCGCGTCAATTTCTTTGCCGAATGGATGCTGTACATAGCGGCCGAGATCCGCGCCGGTCGCTACCTGACACCGTTCGATCCGGAAAGCCGCTTCGTGCCCGTCGCGGCAATCGATATCGCGAAAGTCGTCGTGGAGATTCTCGAAAATCACGAAGCGTTCGGTAGCGCGATCATTCCCGTCACAGGCCCGACTGAAGTCAGCCACATCGAACTCGCGGGCATTCTCGCGAGGACGCTTGAAAAAGAGATTCGCTTCGAACAGGTGTCGCCGGATGAATTCGTAAAGGCCATCGGGCTCGATCGCGACCCTTCGTTTGCCGCCCACTTCACGGCAGTCAGGATCGATCAGCAGGAGCAACTGCTTGCCGGCGTCGAGAAGATCACCGAGGAGATCATCGGTCGGCCGCTGACAACGCCCGAGCAGTTTATCGAAGCGCATCGCCAACATTTGGCGTGAATTGACTGCGGTCGATCATTCGGGCGGCTGCGAGGTCGCAATGGGCTCGGCGGGAGGAATGCGGCATTCGGGACAGGATGTCCTCCCGATCGAGCGAGCCGACGCCGATGTGCGAGACCCGCATTCGCTTCAGGTAGCGATGCTGCGCGTGCTGAAAAGCCTCGATATCAGGTCGATCTGATCCAGTTGTTCGATCCACCATCTCAGCGCACGTCCCGTCTTGTCCTCCCGCCAGCCGAGGTAGCAGTTCGTGTGCGCCCGCACGCCTGTCACCTGGCGCTCGACGAGCTTGCCCTGCCGTATCAACTCCTCGGCGACGGGCGCGGGCAGCATGCCGACGGCAATGCCTTCGCAAAGCAGGTCGATTTTGGCGGCCAGATTCGGTACGACGATGACCGGTTGCCCGTCGTGAATGGCCACCGATCTCGGCTCGAGGTCACGCGAGGTATCGCTGATGACGACGCCGCGATGACTTGAAATTGTGCCGCTATCCAGCGTCTCTTCGATCACGGCAAGCGGATGATGAGGCGCCACGACAAAAACGTGACGCAACAGGCCGATCGGCCTTGCCGCAACGTGGGGCGCGTGTGGCGGCTCGCCTGCGGCGCCGATCGCGAGATCCGCTCGCCCCGTCACGAGCGCGTCCCATACGCCACCGAGCACTTCGGTCGATAAACGAAGCCGTGTCGTCATCTTCATTTCGTAGAAGGCGCGCACGTGCGGCCACAACGACGCGAGCGGAAGAATCTCGTCGACACACAGCCTGAGCTCAGCCTCCCAACCCGCATGGACACTTCGAACCTTCCTCTCCAGCTCCTGCCCGGCTCGGAGCAAACGACGACCGTCGTCGACGAGCAGCCGCCCCGCCTCCGTCAATTGTGCACGTCGGCCGCGGCGATCAAACAGGGCGACGTCGAGATCGGCCTCCGTCTTTTGCACAAGGTAAGTCAATGCAGACGGTACGCGATGAAGCAGCACCGCTGCCTCCGCGAACGTGCCCGCCCGATCTATCGCATCGAGCACCTCGAGAACTTCAAACGACAACTTCAAAGCATTTACCTGTTAGATAGGCCCGTGATGATCGACGCAGCGCTTGGCGCGTCGGCTGGTCGAGGCTTCATCGCGGCTATGGCGACTTAACGCGCCCGCCGTCGCGGCTCGCGCGGCTGCGGGGGCGCCATTCTTGCAGGCACCACGACGCTTTGCCACTATTACCCGGATCGCCCACGTCAGCCTGGCCGGTCTTTGGGGCACTGATACGTAGACATTTCGACATTTCACCGATGGATGGAAGGCGCACGGTCGACTGCGGCTACAATGGCTCGCAGGTACTTCTGCGGCGTCAAGCCTCAGTTCAACGCGTTTTCGATACTCGACCGTGCCCCGCAACGATCCAAGAAACCACGCCTCTTTCTGGTTCAGCGCCCATACGCCGGGCCTGAGCTTGATGCGGGCCGATTTCACCACCCAGCAGTACGCACCGCACGTCCACGATGGATTTGTCATTGCGGTCACGGAGTCGGGCGGATCGATTATAAAGAGCCGGGGTGTGACCGATGAAGCACGGACATCGAAGCTGCTCGTCTTCAATCCGGAAGAAGCGCATTCGGGTTCGATGGGATGGAGCGAGCGCTGGCAGTACCGGTCGCTGTATCTTGCGGACGGGGCGATCTCGGCGATCGCGGACGGTCTCGGTATCGACGATGCGCCGTACTTCATCCGAAACGTCTTCGATGATCCGGATCTCATCGGCTATTTTCTGAAGCTGCACGTGTTGCTCGAAGCGGGAAACGACGTTTTTCGCGAGCGCGAACTGCTTTTCTCTACCTTCGGGCGGCTGTTTCAACGTCATGGTTCGGGCAGCAAGCGCATTGAGCCAGCACCTCGCGACCGCACGCTGCTTCGCGCGGTAACGGATCTCATCCACGACCGGTACGCAGAAGCGTTGCTGCTGGAAGACTTGAGCGCTGCCGTGGGCCTGACACCGTTCCAACTCATCGGTCTTTTCAATCGTTGCTTGGGATTGACTCCTCACCTGTATCTGACGCAGGTGAGACTCATGGATGGAGCAGCCCCCTGAAACACCGGACATAGCCTCTCACTTAAACTAGCGGGTAGGCATAAGACTGTGTTTTTGACTAACACCAGGCAGGAAGTGATGGAAGTGTTGACGGGCCCGGAGCGTCGGCGGCGCTGGACGGCGGAGCAGAAGCTGGCGATGGTTCGCGAGAGTTTCGAACCGGGGAAGTCGGTTTCGATGGTTGCGCGCCAGCACGGCGTGAACCCGAACCAGCTGTTCCACTGGCGCAAGCTGTACCAGGACGGGAGTCTGTCGGCGGTCAAGGCTGGAGAGGAAGTGGTCCCTGCATCAGAGCTGGCCGATGCCCTCAAGCAGATTCGTGAGCTGCAGCGGATGCTCGGCAAGAAGACCATGGAGAACGAGATTCTCCGCGAAGCAGTCGAGTATGGCCGAGCAAAAAAATGGATAGCGCACTCGCCCTCGCTGCCGGAGGACGACCAGTGAAACTGGTTTGTGAAGTTCTCGGCGTGTCGCGCTCGAACGTATCGGCACGACTGTCGCGTCCGGTGACGTGGCGCGATGGCCGTCAATCGCGGCAGACGGACGATGCGAGCGTGGTCGAGGAAATCCGCCGAGTCGTCGGCGATTTGCCCAGCTATGGCTATCGCCGGGTGTGGGGCTCGCTGCGCAATGAACGCATTGCTGCCGGACAGGTGCCGTTCAATGCGAAGCGCATCTATCGCATCATGCGCACTCACGGTCTGCTGATGCAACGGCGTCCAGCCCCGCCTCGGCCGCAACGTCGGCACGATGGCAAGGTGGCCGTCGCGCGCAGCAATCAGCGATGGTGCTCGGACGGCTTCGAGTTCCGCTGCGACAACGGCGAGCCGCTTCGAGTGACATTCGCGCTTGACTGCTGCGACCGCGAAGCGATGAGCTGGGCGGCTACGACGGCAGGTCACAGCGGCGACATCGTGCGCGACGTCATGCTGGCAGCAGTGGAAAATCGGTTTGGCAACGAGCTGCATACACCGTCCGAAATCGAGTGGCTGAGTGACAACGGTTCGGGCTATACGGCCGACGATACACGCCGGTTTGCAGCGGCCATCGGCCTGAAGCCATTGACCACGCCGGTGTGCAGCCCGCAAAGTAACGGGATGGCCGAGAGCTTCGTGAAGACAATGAAGCGCGACTACGTTGCCTTCATGCCAAAGCCGGACGCAGCGACTGCTGCACGCAACTTGGCCATCGCGTTCGAGCATTACAACGAGAAGCATCCCCATAGCGCGCTGAAGTACCGCTCGCCTCGCGAGTTCCGGCGCTCAATGGATTCAGCAACCTTAGTGTGACGCTGTGTCCGGGATTACAGGGTCAACTCCAATGGAAGCGCGTCAACGACTGATGAAAGGTGTGCCGATCGCAGATGCGGCCGCGTCGACAGGGTTCTACGATCAAAGTGCGCTAACGAGAAACTTCAAGCGCTGTTACGGCATCACCCCGTCACACTTTGCTGCAGCAGTGGCCCGGCAACGCCACTGAAGAAACGGCGTAGCGCCGCAATTTTTGCCAATACGCGGCTCGCCTCCGCTCAGACAATCGGGCTTTCGAATCCACATCGGAAGTCATCATGGTTGCTATCTGGCGCGAACAACGCCGCACTTTCCTCGAATCCAGTCGTCCAACGGCGGCCTCCAGCCTGCCGCCAGACCGACGCTTCTGCATTCGCGCGGTCGGCAATCCCAACGAAGGTCCGCAAGCGTTCTTGGCGCGCGACAGCGTTGCGGGAGCGACGCCATGAGCGCCGACGCCCGCGGCACGGAACGCGCACGCCTGCGGCGCGCGCTTGGATTGCAAGGAGCGGTGGCAGTAGGCGTCGGGGGAACGATTGGCGGGGGCATCTTCGTTCTCGTCGGGCAAGCCTCTGCACTGGCAGGGCCTGCGGCGCTGCTTTCGTTTGCGCTCGCGTTCGTCGCCGCGGTCGTAATCGCCCTGCCATACGCAGAATTGGCCTGCCGGTATCCGCAGGCGGGCGGTGGCTATGCGTTCGTGCGCGAAGTGCTTGGAAGCCGCTGGGGTTTCATGATGGGCTGGATCTTCTGCGGCTCGTACGTTTTCGTCAGCGGCTACGTGACGCTGGGATTCGGCGGTTACCTGAATGTGCTGACTGGTCTACCGCAAGTCTGGTGTGCGGTCGCGCTCGTGTTTGCATGTGTGCTGGTCAACGCACGGGGTGTCGAAGCCGCGGGCAAGGCTCAAGTAATTGTCATCGGTCTGGCGATCGCCGGTTTGCTGGGCTTTGCGGCAGCCGGAGCGCCTGCAATTCAGTTGACGCGGCTTACCCCATGGGCGCCGGGCGGGTTCACGGGGATACTGACGGGCGCACTCGTCGCGTTTCTCGCGTTCGGCGGTTTCGATATGGTCGCGGCGGCCGGCGAAGAGATCGACCGGCCAGAAAAAAACCTGCCCCGCGCAATCCTTCTCACCCTTGCGATTGTGCTCGGCATTTACCTCGTAGTCGCATTTACCGCGTTGGGCACCGTCGGTTGGCGCACGCTCGGCGCTTCCCCCGCGCCACTCAGCGCCGCTGCACGACAATTCATGGGGGACTCGGGCGGGCGGCTCGTCGCTGCTATTGCCGTCGTCACGACCGCGGCTACGGCAAACGCGGTGCTCGTCGTCACGTCGCGGATCATTTTCGCGATGGCGCGCGATGGTCTGCTGCCTTCCCCATTGGCGCGAGTCGATCCGAAAACCGGGACACCCGATGTCGCGACGATCGTCAGCGGCGGCATGCTGATCACGATGGCCTTATTCGGCTCCTCATCCAGCGCAACAGCCGTAGGCGGCTTCCTTTACGTGCTGCATTTCGTCCCGCCGCTGCTCGTCCTGGTGACGTTGCGTCGAGACAAAAGCGTATCGCCTGTATTCAGAATGCCACTGCCTCACATTCTGTTGCCGCTTGCGTTTGTCATGACCGCGCTGCTGCTCGTGGCGAGCGGAACGAAAGGGATTTCGGGTGGAGCGATCTGGATCGTCATGGGCTTGCTCGCTTGCTCGAATAGGCGGAAAAGCCGTCGAGATGGACATTGATCAAGATATGCCGGACACCGAGTGTGGGCCGCTAACCGGATAACAGCGCGTCGGCCGGAAGTACTTCACCGTCCGCTCAGCGTCGATCACGACCCTTCATGCGGCCATAGCCGTGGCTCGCCATCGGCACCGACCGGCCCTCCTCGTCGGCAATGGCGCAGCCGTGCATCGCAGAGGGCGGGAACGCGCGTTGCTCGGCGCGCTTCGCGCCTTATCGCACGACCATGACAGATGAACCGTACCATTCATTTCCATCCGGCTGCGCGGGCGGCTGCAAACCGCCATTCGACCTTGCTTCCATCAATCACTATCGGCTCTGATTATCTCTTTTCATCGCCCTGCATTTTTTACCGCACGCGCGAGTAACAATTACGATTTATTGGCAAATAAAATACCCGAAAATTCATCGAGGAACATTGACTTCGACTTTCATCGAAATTTAGAATCCCCTACGACGCTTTGATCGGATTTTTCGTCGCTGCGAGAGCATGTGCCTTCGCTCAGGCCGTTCGGCCGGGCGAGTCCGCTCACCCCGCGACTTCACCCGTGTGGCAACGCATTACGCGCCCTTTTGCATTTCTTTTCGGTATTTGTCGCTTATCCGATTAATCGCCGCCCAATTCGCGTCCGAGCATTACCCGCCACCGATTCAACGGCATTTTCATAATGCCTGCAATGCAACATGAAGCGGAACGCATCTCCGCTCGCTCGAACATTCCGATAAAAAATGCAGTCGTCAGGAGGGTCGTCATGAACATGCACCGTTTCACGAAATCGCTGTGTGTCGGCTTCGTCTGCGCAGGCCTGCTCGCGGGTTGCAACGACGATGACGTCCGGTCGAACAGCCCGCCGTCGAACACGGCCGCGCTGGCGTTCCGGATGGATACCGGCGGGCAGATCAATGCGTTCTACCGGCAGGACAAGGTCGCCGCGCATCTGCTGGTGCGCTCGTCGACGAAGCCGCGCCTGCTCGTGGTATTTCCGGCTGGCAACAGCGGCACCGGGCTATGGTTCGACGATACCGCCCAGCCGGTGAACTGGAGCCTCGATACACAGCCGTCCGCGCTGTCGGCGCCCGACACGCACGGCCGCCCGCAATACGGAATCGGGGCCGACGTCTCGGTCGACACCGCTGCGCTGACGGTTCGCCAGGGGTTGCTCGGCAACGTGCGCTTCCTGCGCGACTTCAACGGCGGCGCGACGATCCCGCCGGAGATCGTCACCGCGCCGGCGATCCAGGGCAGCGCGGTGCAGTGGCAGCGCGACCGGATCGACGGCGCGCCCGGCTACACGCTGCGCATCACGCTGCGCGACGGCGGCAGCATCGCGCCGGCCGCAGGCGGCAAGCTCGAGCTGCGGGCAGCACCGGGTTCGCATACGCTGAAACTGCACGTCGACGCGCTGTCGGGCGAGACACCGTTGTCGCCGATCACGCGCGCCGACCTGTTTGCGCCGTCCATGAACCCCGATCCGGTCAGCCAGAACGTGCTCGAATTCCTGAGCTTCAACGACAAGCTGCTGGCCGGCTCGTGGCAGTACGACACGTACTTCGGCCGCGACACGCTGATTTCCGTGCGCATGCTGATGCCGGTGCTCGAACCCGCGGCGATCGAGGCCGGCTTGTCGTCGGTGCTGCGCCGGCTGTCGAGCGACGGCAAGGTCGCGCACGAGGAAGGGATCGGCGAATTCGCGCTGGTCGACAACGCAAAGCACGGCCGCCCGAACGACGCGACGCCAACCTACGACTACAAGATGATCGACAGCGACTACCTGCTCGCACCGATCGCGGCGGCCTGGCTGATCGACGACCCGCGCGGCCAGGCGCGCGCGGCCGCCTATCTCGCGCAACGCGGCAGCGACGGCCAGACCAACGGCAGCCGGCTCGTCGTGAATCTGCTGCACGTTGCGGCCACCGCGCAGCCGTTCGCGCAGCAACCGGCGGTCGCGAACCTGATTCACCTGCGGCCCGGCGAAATCGTCGGCAATTGGCGCGACAGCACCGACGGGCTCGGCGGTGGCGTCTACCCGTACGACGTGAATGCGGTGCTCGTGCCGGCCGCGCTGCGCGCCGCGAACGCGTTCCTGGCGCGCGGCCTGCTCGATCCGTACCTCGACGCCGGACAACGCACGACGCTCGCGAACACGGCAGCCCAGGCCGCCACATGGGAGCAGCAAGCGCCGCCGCTGTTCCAGGTCAGCGTACCCGCCGCGCAGGCCGCAACCGACGTGTCGGCCTACGCGCCGTCGGCCGGCGTGCCGGCCGGCACCGCGCCGAGCGCGCCGCTCACGTTCTATGCGCTGTCGCTCGACCAGCAAGGCGCGCCGATCCCGGTGATGAATTCCGACGGCGGGTTCGCGCTGCTGTTCGGCACGCCGCCGGACGACGAACTGCAGCGGATCGTGGCCGACGTCACGCGGCCATTCCCGACGGGGCTCGTCACGGACGTCGGGATGCTGATCGCGAACCCCGCTTACGCAAGCCAGACGTTGTGGCCAAAGTTCACGAGTTCCGCCTATCACGGCACGGTGATCTGGTCGTGGCAGCAGGCGATGTGGGCCGCGGGGCTCGACCGGCAACTCGCGCGCCAGGATCTGTCGGCCGCGACGCGCACGCTGCTCACGCAGGCGCGGCAGACGATCTGGCAGGTGATCTCGAACGGCCGCGACATGCGCACATCGGAGATGTGGACGTGGTCGTACGCGAACGGCAAGTACCAGACCGATGCGTTCGGCACGCGCAGCGCCGATGCGACCGAGGCCAATGCGGCGCAGCTATGGAGTACGACGTATCTTGCGATCCGCGACCCGCAGCTGCGCACCGGCAAGTACTGGTGGCAGGCATCGCAGCGGCTGGAGGACGCGCAACCACGCACCGCCGCGGCCATTGCCGCGCGCTAGCGACGCGCCGGTGAAACAAAAGCCCCGCATTCGAATTCGGGTGCGGGGCTTCAATCGGATCGTCCACGAAACGGATCGACGCGGCATCGCGTCCGCGGGCATCGTTCTCGCGCGTCAGATGGCCGAATCCGCAGCGTTCGCGCGTCGTCAGTGCGCGACCACGCGATTGCGCCCGTCGCGCTTCGCCTGATACAGCCGCTCGTCCACCGCGCGCAGCAACGCATCGACCGTGCTGCCATCGACGCCGTATTGCGCGACACCGACGCTGACCGTCACCTGCACGCGCTTGAAATCCAGCCCGAACGGCGAACTCGCGATCGACGATCTCACGCGTTCGGCGGTCATCCGTGCGCCTTCGAGCGGCATCTCCGGCAACAGCGCCATGAACTCCTCGCCGCCGACCCGCGCGAGCGCCCCCGCTGGCCGAATCGCTTCGAGACATTGGCGCACGACGCCGCGCAACACCTCGTCGCCGATCTGGTGACCGTACGCGTCGTTGATGTTCTTGAAGTTGTCGAGATCGAGCGCCAGCAGGCAGAACGGCGTGCCGTCGCGCTCCGCGCGCACGATCTCGCGCTCCACCTGCGCGATGAACTGGCGGCGGTTCGACGCGCCTGTCATCGGGTCGGTCGCGGCCATGTACTCGAGTTTCTGGTTCGTGCGCCGCAACTCCTGCAGCGCGCTCTCGGTGCGCGCCATCGATTCCGACAACCGGCTCATCAGGTCCTGCTGGCTGTAGATCGCGGAAAACGAGCGTGTCGTCTGAAGCGCCTGCACGACGCCGTAGCTGAGCAGGAAGAAGCCGCCCGCGAAGATCGCGTGCGCGAGCCACCACATGTGATTCCAAGGTTTGCCGAGCAGGAACGCGACCGACGACAGCGCGAACGCCATGATCGACACGCCGTAGATGACCATCAACGGCGAGCGGATGCGCCGCGCGAGCAGCACGCCGATGTTCACGAGCGAAAGCACGAGCGCGCCGCCTTCCATCGACGTGCGCGTGCCGTACGCGCCCGCGACCGGCGAATAGGCGATGTACGCGACCGCCGCGTCGATGACCAGGAACAGCACGACCCACGGCAGCCACGTGCGCGCACGCGTACGCTTGTCGACGCGGTCGGGCGGCTGCGCATACGACAGCATGCCGGTCAGCAGCAGGATCGACATCACGAGACGCGACGCCGGCCCGTACAGCAGGAACAGCCAGATATTGTGATGCGCCATCCCGGTGAAGAGGCCGTGCAGCGCATAGATCATCGCGAAGCCGAGAAAGCCGAGCGTCAGCCAGCGCAGCAGCGGCTCGCCGGACGCGCGGTAGCACACCCAGGTCACGTAGGTGACGAACGCGCCCTCGAGCGTTGCGGCCGCGATAGCGAGTTCATGAAATGCGTGGCTCTCGAACACGACGTGCGGGTCGCTGAAGAACCACAGATAGGCAGTCAGATAGGCCGGCAGCAACGCGAATCCGACCAGCAGGCATTTTGCGTAGAGCCTCGCGGCCGCGCTGACGACCCGCGGCGGCTCCCCGGCTGCATAGGCTGTGCTCAATTTGGTCCCCGTTTCGGTCTGCTGCGTGGTTCGAACGTCCACGGTGCCGGAAACGCGCGCTGCATCGTCTTCGCCGGCTACCGGAAGCGCGTCGCGCGCGCCGATGCGACACGCGCGTTGGCCCATCCCGCCGAAAGGCAAATGTCAGAGCAAGTATAGGTGGCGCAATTCGTTTGACAAGTAAGGGGAAACGGCACCCTCTCCCCTGCGCCCTTTGCGTCGCGATCGTGACGAATCGCTGCCGCATCCGGCCGATGCGTGCGTCGGGGCGGCCGCCTCCATCGCCACGGAAGTCGCGGCCGCCGCCGATTTAACGTCAGACGATTTCGAACAGCCCGGCTGCGCCCTGCCCGCCGCCGATGCACATCGTGACGACCACGTATTTCACGCCGCGTCGCTTGCCTTCGAGCAGCGCATGGCCGGTCAGGCGCGCGCCGGACACACCGTACGGGTGCCCAACCGCGATCGCGCCGCCGTTCACGTTCAGCCGGTCGTCAGGAATCCCGAGTGTGTCGCGGCAGTACAGCACCTGCACCGCGAACGCTTCGTTCAGCTCCCACAAGCCGATGTCGTCGACCTTCAACCCGGCCTGCTTCAGCAGCTTCGGCACCGCAAACACCGGGCCGATCCCCATTTCATCCGGCTCGCAACCGGCCACCGCGAAACCGCGGAACACGCCGAGCGGCTGCAACCCTTCACGCTGCGCGACGTCCGCGTTCATCACCACGCACGCCGACGCGCCATCGGAGAACTGGCTCGCGTTGCCGGCGGTGATCACGCCGCCGGGCACGGCCGAGCGGATCTTCGACACGCCTTCGAGCGTCGTGTCGGGCCGGATGCCTTCATCGGCCGACACGGTCACTTCCTGCGTGAACAGGCGCCCCGTCGCCTTGTCGGCGATGCCGGCGCGCACGGTGATCGGCACGATCTCGTCGCGGAAGCGCCCGGCTTCCTGCGCGGCCGCGGCCCGCTGTTGCGACTGCACACCGTACGCGTCCTGCCGTTCCTTCGAGATCCGGTAGCGCTTCGCGACGTTCTCGGCCGTCTGCAGCATGTTCCAGTAGATCTCCGGCTTGTGCTCGACGAGCCAGCCTTCCTGGATCATGTGCCGGTTCATCTCGTTCTGCACGCACGAAATCGATTCGACGCCGCCCGCCACGTATACGTCGCCCTCGCCCGCGATGATCCGCTGCGCGGCGAGCGCGATCGTCTGCAGCCCGGACGAACAGAAACGGTTCACCGTCATCCCGGGCACGCTTACCGGCAGCCCCGCGCGCAGCGCGATTTGCCGCGCGATGTTGGCGCCGGTCGCGCCTTCGGGGTTCGCGCAGCCCATGATCACGTCCTCGATGCGCGCCGGGTCGAGCTTCGCGCGCTCGAGCGCAGCCGCGACCACATGGCCGCCGAGCGTCGCACCATGCGTCATGTTGAAGGCGCCGCGCCACGATTTCGCGAGCGGTGTGCGTGCGGTCGATACGATTACGGCTTCGGTCATGCGAGTCTCCTTCGGTCCTGCTTCATGTCGGATGGGGATGCGCTACGCCGCCGGGCGCGCGCCCGCGGACGTCACATGCGCGACGCCCGCTGCCTGCATCTGCTGCCATGCGTGCGCGAGCGACCCGTTCAGGTCGATTGCGCGGCACGCATCGTTGATCACCGCGGCCTCGAAGCCCGCCGCGCGCGCATCGAGCGCCGACCACGCGACGCAATAGTCGGTCGCGAGCCCGCAGCACCACACGCGCTTCGCGCCCAGCTCGCGCAGATAGCCGGCGAGCCCCGTACGCGTCGTGCGATCGGCTTCCACGAACGCGGAATAGCTGTCGACCTGCGCGTCGCCGCCCTTGCGGATCACGAGCCGCGCATGCGGGATGTCGAGGTCGCGATGCAACGCCGCGCCTTCGGTGTCCTGTACGCAGTGCACGGGCCACAGAACCTGCTCGCCGTACGGCAGCGCGAGCGTCGAAAACGGTTCGCGCCCGGGATGGTTCGCCGCGAACGACACGTGCTCGCGCGGGTGCCAGTCCTGCGTCAGCACGACGTGATCGAAGCGTCGCGCGAGCGCGTTGATCACCGGCACGACCGCGTCGCCGTCCGGCACGGCGAGTGCACCGCCCGGCATGAAGTCGTACTGCACGTCGATCACGAGCAATACGTCGTCGCTGCGTTTCATTGCGTTTCTCCTTGCTGGCTTGGCCGCGCGGTCACGGGCCGTCAGCCGTTGAATCCGCGTCCGGCTTTCGCCAGTTCGACGATCGACGGAGCGATCTGCCACGCGTCGCCGTTCGGCGCGGCCGCGTAGCGTCGGATCGCACGCTCGACGTTGTAGAGTCCGACCATGTCCGCGTACAGCATCGGGCCGCCGCGCCACAGCGGGAAGCCGTAGCCGGTCAGATAGACCATGTCGATGTCGGACGCCTTCGACGCGATCTTCTCCTCGAGAATCTTCGCGCCTTCGTTGACGAGCGCGTACACGAGACGCTCGACGATCTCGTCGTCGCCGATATTGCGCCGCTCGACGCCGCACTCTTTCGAGTACGCGACGACCATTTCGTCGACGAGCGCCGACGGTTTCGCTTTGCGCTCGCCCGGCACGTAGTCGTACCAGCCGCCGCCCGTCTTCTGGCCGAAGCGGCCCAGCTCGCACAGGCGATCGGCGATCTTCGAATAGTGCAGATCGGGCTTCTCGACATAACGGCGCTTGCGAATCGCCCAGCCGATGTCATTGCCGGCGAGGTCGCTCATCCGGAACGGCCCCATCGCAAAACCGAACTTCTCGATCGCGCGATCGATCTGCGCGGGCAGCGCGCCTTCCTCGAGCATGAACAGCGCCTGGCGGATGTACTGCTCGATCATCCGGTTGCCGATGAAGCCATCGCACACGCCCGATACGACCGCCGTCTTGCGAATCTTCTTCGCGACTGCCATCACGGTGGCGAGAACGTCGTTCGCAGTTCGCGCGCCGCGCACCACCTCGAGCAGCTTCATCACGTTCGCGGGGCTGAAGAAGTGCATGCCGACGACGTCCTGCGGACGCTTCGTGAACGAAGCAATCTTGTCGACGTCGAGCGTCGACGTGTTCGACGCAAGGATCGCGCCGGGCTTCGCCACCGCGTCGAGCTGGCCGAACACCTGTTCCTTCACGCCGAGCTCCTCGAACACGGCTTCGATAATCAGGTCCGCGTCGTTCAGGTCGTCGTAGGACAGCGTCGGCGTGATCAGCGCCATGCGCGCGTCGAGCTTCTGCTGCGTGAGCTTGCCCTTCTTGACCTGCGCGTCATAGTTCTTGCGGATCGTCGCGAGGCCGCGGTCGAGCGCTTCCTGCTTCGTTTCGAGCAGCGTGACGGGCAGGCCCGCGTTGACGAAGTTCATCGCGATCCCGCCGCCCATCGTGCCCGCGCCAACGACACCGACGCGGCGAATGTCGCGCACCGGCGTATCGGCCGGCACGTCGGGAATCTTGCTCGCCGCGCGCTCGCCGAAAAACGCGTGCCGCAGCGCGCGGCTTTCCGGTGTCATCATCAGCGCGACGAAGCCGTCGCGCTCGGCGATGCTGCCCTTGTCGAAGCCGTTGAGCACGCCGGCCTCGATCGCGTCGATGCACTTGTGCGGTGCGGGGAAGTTCGGTGCGGCGGCCCGCACCGAATTGCGCGCGAACTGGATGAAGCCAGCCGCATTCTCGTGGGCGATCTTGCGATCGCGCACACGCGGATGCGGCCCGCTCCCCGCGCCGACCTTGCGCGCGAATGCGACGGCAGTCTCGAGCAGATCGCCGTCGGCCATGGCGTCGAACAGCCCGCTCGTCGCGAGTTGCTCGGACGGCACCGGCGCGCCCGACACGATCATGTTCAGCGCGGTTTCGAGCCCGACCGCACGCGGCAGCCGCTGCGTGCCGCCGGCCCCCGGCAACAGGCCGAGCTTCACTTCGGGCAACGCAATCTGCGCACCGGGCGCCGCCACGCGATAGTGCGCGCCGAGCGCGAGCTCGAGGCCGCCGCCCATCACGACACTGTGCAACGCCGCGACGACCGGCTTCGCGCTCGCCTCCACAGCGCGAATCACGGTGTGCAGCGTCGGTTCCTGAAGCGCCTTCGGGGTATTGAATTCGGTGATGTCGGCGCCGCCCGAGAACGCGCGGCCCGCGCCGGTCAGCACGATCGCCGTGACGGCCGGATCCTGCGCGGCGCGATCGAGCGCGTCCATGACGCCCTGGCGCGTCGACAGGCCGAGCCCGTTGACGGGCGGATTGTTGAGCGTGATGACGGCGACGCCGTCGCGAGTCGAATAATCCACTGCCATCTGCCTGCCTCCATGCATCGCGCGCCGGGGTGGCTGCGCTTCATTGTGCGCGGTCGAACGGCCGAACGGGCCGCATGTCCGGATCGAACGGAGGCAGCATACAACGAAAAAGCACGGTCGTTCAATTTGAATTTTTGTTCCGGTCCGGGGCCGGATCGGGCGACCGTGCGGTCGGCTATCGGCGACCCGGAATTACGGCGCGCAGACGGCCGTCGGCAACACGTAATCGCGGAACGTCTCGCGCAGCTTCAGCTTCTGCAGCTTGCCGGTCGCCGTGTGCGGCAGCGATTCGACGAACACGACGTCGTCGGGCACCCACCACTTCGCGACCTTGCCTTCGTAGAACGCGAGCAATGCGTCGCGCGTCAGATTCGCGCCGTCGCGCGGCACCACGACGAGCAGCGGCCGTTCGGTCCATTTCGGATGCGCGCACGCGATGCATGCGGCTTCGGCAACGTCCGGATGGGCGATCGCGACGTTCTCGATGTCGATCGAGCTGATCCATTCGCCGCCGGACTTGATCACGTCCTTGCTGCGGTCGGTGATCTGCAGGAAGCCGTCCGGGTCGATCGTCGCGACGTCGCCGGTCGGGAACCAGCCGTCCACGAGCGGCGACGTATCGCTCTTGAAGTAGTGATCGATGACCCACGGCCCGCGCACCTGCAGCTCGCCGAATGCGACGCCGTCCCACGGCAGTTCGTGACCATCGTCGCCGACGATGCGCATGTCGACGCCGCAGATCACGCGCCCCTGTTTCTCCAGCAGCCGGCGCTGCACGTCGAGCGGCCGCTGCGACTGCGCCCAGTTCAGCTTCGCGAGCGTGCCGAGCGGCGACAGCTCGGTCATCCCCCACGCGTGGATCACGCGCACGCCGTATTCGTCCTCGAACGTGCGCAGCATCGCGGGCGGACACGCCGAACCGCCGATCACCGTGCGGTTCAGCGTCGAGAACCGTACGCCGGCCTCGCGCATGTAGTTCAGCAAACCGAGCCATACGGTGGGCACGCCCGCGGAGAAGGTCACGCGCTCGGCCTCCATCAGTTCGTACAGCGACTTGCCGTCGAGATCCTTGCCCGGCAGCACGAGCTTGCCGCCGGTGAGCGGCACCGCGTACGGCAGCCCCCACGCGTTCACATGGAACATCGGCACGACGGGCAGCACCGCGTCGAGCGCCGACAGATTCATCGCATCGGGCAGCGCGGCGCCGTATGCGTGCAGCACCGTCGAGCGATGCGAGTACAGCACGCCTTTCGGATTGCCGGTGGTGCCAGACGTGTAACAGAGGCCCGATGCCTGGAGCTCGTCGAGGCGCGGCCAGTCATAGCGACCGTCCTCGGCGTCGACGAGCGTTTCATAGCACAGGTAAGGCGTCGCGCCCGACGGCAGGTGCGCGGCGTCGGTCATCGCAATCCAGCCCTTCACGTGCGGGCACTGCGGAGCGATCGCGTCGACGAGCGGCGCGAAATTGATGTCGAAGAAGACGTAGCGGTCTTCCGCATGATTGACGATGTAGGCGATCTGCTCGGGAAAGAGGCGCGGGTTGATCGTGTGGCACACCGCGCCCATTCCGCCGATTCCGTAATAGGCCTCCAGATGCCGGTAGCCGTTCCACGCCAGCGTGCCGACGCGCTCGCCCGTTTCGACGCCCAGCCGCGCGAGCGCCTGCGCAACGCGTTTCGCGCGCTGCTCGCAGTCGCGGTACGTATAGCGATGCAGGTCGCCTTCCACGCGTTTCGACACGATCTCCGTGTCGCCTGCGTAGCGCGCGGCATGCGCGATCAGCGACGACACCAGCAACGGCATGTCCATCATCTGGCCCAGCAACGGCTTACCCATCGTCTTGTTCTCCCTGAACGACGCGAATCGGTGACCAGCCTCGAAGCGGTGCGCCGGCTTGCAGCCCGTCCACGGCCGGGACCGGCGTTGCGCGGCGCGTGCGGGCCGCCATGCGGGCGGCGCGACGCCGCCTTACAATATCGGCTTACCCAGAGGCGCTCAACATGTCGTTTTCCCGAAGCGCAGCCGATGCGGCTGACACCCTCCCCGACCTCGCCGCGACGCTCGGCGCGCCGGCCGCCGGCGCGTTCGTCACGCTCGGCGACGCGTTTCATACGCGATTGCCGGCCGCGCCGCTGCCCGCGCCGTACGTCGTCGGCTTTTCCGATGAAGTCGCGCGGCTGCTCGCGCTGCCTGCCTCGGCCGCGGCGCGAGCGGATTTCGCCGAGCTGTTCGCCGGCAATCCGACGCGCGACTGGCCCGCGAGCGCGCTGCCGTATGCGTCCGTGTATTCCGGCCACCAGTTCGGCGTGTGGGCCGGCCAGCTCGGCGACGGACGCGCGCTGACGATCGGCGAACTGCCCGGCACCGACGGCCGGCGCTACGAACTGCAGCTCAAGGGCGGCGGCCGCACGCCGTACTCGCGGATGGGCGACGGCCGCGCAGTGCTGCGTTCGTCGATCCGCGAATTCCTGTGTTCGGAAGCGATGCATCACCTCGGCATTCCGACCACGCGCGCGCTCACGGTGATCGGCTCCGACCAGCCGGTCGTACGCGAGGAGATCGAGACGTCGGCAGTGGTCACGCGGGTGTCGGAGAGTTTCGTGCGCTTCGGCCACTTCGAGCACTTCTTCTCGAACGACCGCCCCGATCTGCTGCGCCAGCTTGCCGATCACGTGATCGAGCGCTTCTATCCGGGCTGCCGCGATGCAGACGATCCGTATCTCGCGCTGCTCGAAGCCGCGACGCTGCGCACGGCGGAGCTCGTCGCACAGTGGCAGGCGGTCGGCTTCTGCCACGGCGTGATGAACACCGACAACATGTCGATCCTCGGCCTGACGATCGACTACGGCCCGTTCGGCTTCATCGACGCGTTCGACGCGAACCACATCTGCAACCACTCCGACACGAGCGGCCGTTACGCATACCGGATGCAGCCGCGCATTGCGCACTGGAACTGCTACTGTCTCGCGCAGGCGCTGCTGCCGCTGATCGGGCTGCAGCACGGGATCGCCGACGACGATGCGCGCGCCGAGCGCGCGGTCGAAGACGCCCAGACCGTGCTCGCGAAATTTCCGGAGCGCTTCGGCCCTGCACTCGAACGCGCGATGCGCGGGAAGCTCGGCCTCGAGCTCGAACGCGACAACGACGCGGAACTCGCGAACAAGCTGCTCGAGACGATGCACGCAAGCCGCGCGGATTTCACGCTGACGTTCCGCCGGCTCGCGCAGATCTCGAAGCACGACGCGAGCCGCGATGCGCCCGTTCGCGACCTGTTCATCGACCGCGATGCGTTCGACGCATGGGCGAACCTCTACCGCGCGCGGCTGTCCGACGAGACGCGCGACGACGCGGCCCGCGCGGCCGCGATGAATCGCGTGAACCCGAAATACGTGCTGCGCAACCATCTCGCCGAAGTCGCGATCCGGCGCGCGAAGGAGAAGGATTTTTCCGAGGTCGAGCGGCTCGCGCAGGTGCTGCGCCGGCCGTTCGACGAACAACCGGAACATGAAGCGTATGCGGCATTGCCGCCCGACTGGGCCGGGTCGCTCGAAGTGAGCTGCTCGTCGTGACACCACGACTCGTCCGACCCGACCGACCGATCAGGAGAACCCTCACATGTCACACGATTCCGACGACAAAACCTACCCGTATCAGAAAGACGACGCCGAACTTCGCCGGCGCCTCACGCCGATGCAGTACGAGGTCACGCAGCATGCGGCGACCGAGCGTGCGTTCACCGGCGAATACACCGACACCGAAGATCCGGGCATCTACAAATGCGTGGTCTGCAGCACGCCGCTGTTCGAGTCGGGCGCGAAGTTCCATTCGGGCTGCGGCTGGCCCAGCTACTTCAAGCCGCTGAACGGCGAGGTGATCGACGAGAAGATCGACCGCTCGCACGGGATGGTGCGTGTCGAAGTCCGCTGCAACCATTGCGGCGCACACCTCGGTCACGTGTTCGAGGACGGCCCGCGCGACAAGACCGGTTTGCGGTACTGCATCAATTCGGCTGCGTTAAACTTCGAGTCCCGACCCGAAAACGAATGAGCGGCGCCGGACGGATCGGTCGGGCAGCGTTGCCGGCTGCCCCGATCCCGGACGGTGACGCCTGGCGGGTCCCCACAACGGTGAAAGGCCGCGCGATGCGGCCTTTCACGCAGCTGCGAGCGCCATGAAATTCCTGTTCGATCTGTTTCCGATCATCCTGTTTTTTGCCGCCTTCAAGGTCTGGGGCATCTTCACCGCCACCGCGGTCGCGATCGTCGCGACGCTGGCCCAGGTCGCATGGGTCGCCTTCCGGCACCGGAAAGTCGACACGATGCTGTGGGTCAGCCTTGGCGTGATCGTCGTGTTCGGCGGCGCCACCCTCGTCCTGCATGACGAGAAATTCATTCAATGGAAACCGACTGTGCTGTACTGGCTGTTTGCGATCGGGCTGCTCGCCGCGCGCTATGCGTTCGGGAACAACCTGATCGAGAAGATGATGGGCAAGCAGCTCACGCTGCCGCACCCCGTGTGGGACAAGCTGAACGTCGCATGGGCGCTGTTCTTCGCGGTGCTCGGCGTCGCGAACCTGTACGTGGTGCACAACTTCACCGAATCTCAGTGGGTGAACTTCAAGCTGTTCGGCACGACGGGCGCGATGGTCGTGTTCATCATCCTGCAGAGCCTGTGGCTCACGAAGTACCTGAAGGACGAATGACATGGCCGACGTCTTTTTGAACGCCTCGCCGGACGAGCGCATCGCACTGATCGAAGCGCGCCTCACCGCGTCGCTCGCGCCGCTGTCGCTCGCGGTGCGCGACGACAGCGCGCAGCACGCCGGTCACGCCGGCGCCGCCGCCGGCGGCCATTACACGGTGACCATCGTGTCGGCCGCCTTCGCTGGCAAGCCACGCGTCGCACGCCACCGGCTGGTGTATGATGCGCTCGCTGATGCGATGCAGCGCGGCATTCACGCGCTCGCGATCGTGGCGTACACGCCCGAAGAATTCAACGAATCTTCAATCTAGTCTCAACAGGAATTCCCGATGATCCTGAAATCTCCCCGCCTGTGGGTCGCGGCGGCTGCTTTTGCAGCGGCACCGGCATTTGCCCAGAACATCGCCGTCGTCAACGGCACGCCGATTCCGAAGTCGCGCGCCGACGCGATGGTTGCGCAGCTCGTCCAGCAAGGACAGACCGACAGCCCGCAGCTTCAGCAGGCCGTGCGCCAGGAACTCGTGAACCGCGAAATCCTGATGCAGGAAGCGATCCGCGAAGGCATCCCGAACCGTCCGGACGTGAAGGCACAGGTCGCCGTCGCGCAGCAGACGGTCGTGCTGCGCTCGATGATCGAGAGCTTCCTGAAGAAGAACCAGCCGACCGACGCCGAAGTGAAGGCGCGCTACGACGATCTCGTCAAAGGCGCCGGCGGCAATCGCGAGTATCACCTGCACCACATCCTCGTCGAAAGCGAGCAACAGGCGAAGGACCTGATCGCGAAGATCAAGGGCGGCGCCAAGTTCGAGGATCTGGCGAAGCAGTACTCGAAGGATCCGGGCTCGGGCAAGAACGGCGGCGACCTCGACTGGTCGGACCCGAAGGCGTACGTGCCGGAATTCGCGGCGGCCGCCCAGAAACTGCAGAAAGGCCAGATGACCGATGCGCCGGTGAAGACGCAGTTCGGCTGGCACATCATCCGCGTCGACGACATCCGCGACATCGCACCGCCGCCGTTCGACCAGGTGAAGGCGCAGATCGCGCAGCAAATCGTGCAGCAGAAGCTGCAGGCGTTCGAGGAAGGGCTGCGTCAGCAGGCGAAGATCCAGTAACGCCGGCGAAGCTCGCCCGCGCAAAGGCCGCTCCGTGTGAGCGGCCTTTTTGTTTTTCGTACCGGCTCGCGTATGGAGCGACTCGCACGGGGCGACGAGCACGACCGACTTGCGGGCATGCGGCACGTCGACGCATCGGTCGGGAAACGAAAAAAGCCGCTCGACGCGGCTTTTGTGAACGGTGACACGGCAAGCGGATTGGCGCTGCGGCCCGCTACACCCGATGAAACACGTCGTGGTAACGAACCGCGCCCGACGGCTGCGGCGCGGTTTCATCGAATGCAAGCGCTTGGAAATACGCGCGCGCCGCGCCCGTGAATACGAGATCGCCGGACGGCACGAAACCGAAACGCGTGTAGTACGACGGCTCGCCGAGCACGACGCAGCCGCGTGCACCGAGCCGCCGCAACGCGTCGAGCCCCGTGCGCACGAGCCCCGCACCGACACTCTGCCGCCGGCATTCGGGCCGCACCGCGAGCGGCGCGAGCCCGTACCAGCCGTGACTGCCGGCCGGCTCGCCGCCGATCGACACTGGCGAGAACGCAACGTGGCCGATCACGCGCTCATCGCGCTCCGCGACGAGCGACACGCTCAGCGCGCCGTCCGCGCGCAGCGTGTCGACGATCTGCCGCTCGAGTTGGCCCTGCTGCGGCGCGTCCGCGAACGCGGCAACGATCACGCGACCGATCGCATCGACGTCGCTCGCGCGCTCGTCGCGCAGCGTGACGATGTCGACCGGCGCGTGCGGATCGAACATTAGCCGATCCAGCGGCGTGCGTTGCGGAATACGCGCATCCACGGGCTCGCGTCATCCCAGCCTTCCGGATGCCAGCTCATCGTGACCGTGCGGTGCACGCGCTCCATGTGCGGCATCAGCACCGAGAAGCGCCCGTCGGCCGTCGTGACCGACGTGATGCCGGCCGGCGAGCCGTTCGGGTTGAACGGATAGCGTTCGGTCGCTTCGCCACGGTGGTCGACATAACGCATCGCGACCGCAACGCGCTCGATGTCGCCCTGCTGCGAGAAGTCCGCATAGCCTTCGCCGTGCGCGACGGCAACCGGAATCCGCGAGCCTTCCATCCCGGCGAAGAAGATCGACGGCGACTTCTCGACTTCGACGAACGAGAAGCGCGCTTCGAATTGCTCGGACTTGTTGCGCGTGAACTTCGGCCACGCTTCGGCGCCCGGGATCATCGACGCGAGGCTCGACAGCATCTGGCAGCCGTTGCAGATGCCGAGCGCGAACGTGTCGGGGCGCGCGAAGAACGCGGAGAACATGTCGGCGAGGTTCGCGTTGAAGCGGATCGTCTTCGCCCAGCCTTCGCCGGCGCCCAGCACGTCGCCGTACGAGAAGCCGCCGCACGCGACCGCGCCCGCAAAATCGGCGAGCGTCGCACGGCCCGCGAGCAGGTCGCTCATGTGCACGTCGTGCGCGTCGAAGCCCGCGCGGTCGAACGCGTAGGCCGTTTCGAGGTGCGAATTCACGCCCTGCTCACGCAGGATCGCGACGCGCGGGCGCGCGCCCGTCGCGATGAACGGCGCGGCGACATCGTCGGCCGGGTCGAAGGTCAGCACCGGCGAAATGCCCGGGTCGGCCGCGTCGAGCAGCGTGTCGTATTCGGCGTCCGCGCAGGCCGGGTTGTCGCGCAGGCGCGCGATGCGCCAGCTGACTTCGCTCCACGCGCGATGGAGTTCGACGCGCGGCGCATCGAACACCTTCTTCGCATCGCGATACACCTCGATCATGTCGCGATCGTTGACCGTGCCGATTACGTGCGAGCACGCCGACAGGCCGAATTCGCGCAGCGCGGCGAGCACCGCGTCGCGGTCGGCCGCGCGCACCTGCACGACGGCGCCGAGTTCTTCGGAGAACAGCGCGCGCAGCGTGCGATCCTCACGGCGGCCGCTCGTCTGCTTTGCCCAGTCTTTTGCGTCGCCGTAGTCGGATTCGTGGTTCGGGTCGAGCGTCAGCATGTCGACGTTGAGCGACACGCCTGCATGGCCCGCGAATGCCATCTCGCACACCGTCGCCCACAGGCCGCCGTCCGAGCGGTCGTGGTACGCAAGCAGCTTGCCCTGCGCGTTCAGCGACTGGATCGCGTTGAAGAACCGCTTCAGGTCTTCCGGGTCGTCGACGTCCGGCGTCTCGTCGCCAACCTGTTGCGTGACCTGCGCGAAGATGCTGCCGCCCATCCGGTTCTTGCCGCGGCCGAGATCGATCGCGATCAGCACGCTGTCGCCCGCGTCGGCGATGCGGCGCAGTTGCGGCGTCAGATGGCGGCGCACGTCGTCGACCGGCGCGAACGCGGAGATGATCAGCGACACCGGCGACACCACTTCCTTCGCGACGCCCTGCTCGTCCCATTTGGTCTTCATCGACAGCGAATCCTTGCCGACCGGGATGCCGATTCCGAGCGCCGGGCACAGCTCCATGCCGATCGCCTTGACCGTGTCGAACAGCGCGGCATCCTCGCCGGCCGTGCCGCACGCAGCCATCCAGTTCGCCGACAGCTTCAGCTTGTCGAGCGACGCGATCGGCGCGCTCGCGATATTCGTGATCGCCTCGCCGACGGCCATGCGGCCCGACGCCGGTGCGTCGATTACAGCGAGCGGCGTGCGCTCGGCCATCGTCATCGCCTCGCCCTTGAAGCCCGCGTAGTCGAGCGCGGTCACCGCGCAGTCGGCCACCGGCACCTGCCACGGGCCGACCATCTGGTCGCGAACCGACGTGCCGCCGACCGAACGGTCGCCGATCGTGATCAGGAACGACTTGCTGCCGACCGTCGGATGCTTCAGCACGTCGACCGCGACTTCCGACAGCGCGATGCCCGTCACGTCGACAGGCGCGCGCTCGACCGCGACGCGCGTGACGTCGCGGTGCATGCGCGGCGGCTTGCCGAGCAGCACTTCCATCGGCATGTCGACCGGGAATTCATCCGCGCCCGTCGCTTCGTCGTCGACGAGGCGCAACTGGCGTTCGTCGGTCGCGACACCCACCACCGCGAACGGGCAGCGCTCGCGCGCGCAGATCGCTTCGAAACGCGGCAGGTCGGCCGGCGCGATCGCCAGCACGTAGCGCTCCTGCGCCTCGTTCGACCAGATCTCGCGCGGCGACAGGCCCGATTCCTCGAGCGCGACCTTGCGCAATTCGAAGCGCGCGCCCTTGCCCGCGCCGTCGACGATCTCGGGGAACGCGTTCGACAGGCCGCCCGCGCCGACGTCGTGAATGCTCAGGATCGGGTTTTCCGCGCCGAGCTGCCAGCAGCCGTTGATCACTTCCTGCGCGCGCCGCTCGATTTCCGGGTTGCCGCGCTGCACCGAGTCGAAGTCGAGTTCGGCCGTGTTGGCGCCGGTCGCCATCGAGCTCGCCGCGCCGCCGCCCATGCCGATGCGCATGCCGGGGCCGCCGATCTGGATCAGCAGCGAACCCGCCGGCACGTCATGCTTGTGCGTGTGTTGATCCGCGATGTTGCCGAGGCCGCCCGCGATCATGATCGGCTTGTGATAGCCGCGCACCTGGCCGCCGACGTTCTGCTCGTACACGCGGAAGTAGCCGCCGAGGTTCGGCCGGCCGAATTCGTTGTTGAACGCGGCGCCGCCCAGCGGGCCGTCGATCATGATCTGCAGCGGCGACGCGATGCGGTCCGGGCGGCCGTACGGGCCGTGCTGCTCGTTCGGGTTGCGCTCGGCGATCGGCTGCGCGGCGTCGCGGTCGTTTTCCCACGGCTGGCGGGCATCCGGCAAGTCGAGGTTCGACACCGTGAAGCCGGTGAGGCCGGCTTTCGGACGCGCACCGCGGCCCGTCGCGCCTTCGTCGCGGATTTCACCGCCCGCGCCGGTCGCCGCGCCGGGGAACGGCGAGATCGCGGTCGGGTGGTTATGCGTCTCGACCTTCATCAGCGTGTGCGTGAGCTCGGTGTGGCGGCCGTAGCGCTGGCCGGGCTCGCCCGCCGCGCCCGCGTTGCGCGGGAACCAGCGCTCGGCTTCGGCGCCCATCATGATCGACGAGTTGTCCGAATACGCGACGATCGTGCCCTGGGGGCTCACCTTCTCGGTGTTGCGAATCATCGCGAACAGCGACATGTCCTGCTCCTGCCCGTCGATCGTCCACTGCGCGTTGAAGATCTTGTGGCGGCAATGCTCGCTGTTCGCCTGCGCAAACATCATCAGCTCGACGTCGGTCGGGTTGCGTTCGAGCTTGCGGAACGCGTCGACCAGATAGTCGATCTCGTCGTCGGCGAGTGCGAGGCCGAGCTCGACGTTCGCCTGCTCGAGCGCGGCGCGGCCGACACCCAGCACGTCGACGGTCGACAACGGCTTGGCCGGCAGTTCGTCGAACAGGTGCTTCGCATCGTCGCGCGCGGCGACCACGCTCTCGGTCATCCGGTCATGCAGCGCGGCGGCAACCGCTGCGCGCGCGTCGTCGGACAGCGCCTTCTTGCCGCCGAGCAGGCCCGACTTCAGCGTGACCGTGAATTCGATGCCGCGCTCGATACGGCGCACCTGCGTGAGGCCGCAGTGCTGCGCGATGTCGGTCGCCTTGCTCGCCCACGGCGAGACCGTGCCGAAACGCGGCAGTACGACGAAGGTCTCGGCCGTTCCCTTTTCGGCCGCCGGCTCGAACGGCGCGCCATAGTGCATCAGCGCGTCGATGCGGGCGTTGTCGTCAGCCGACAGCGGCTCGGCCGCATTGACGAAGTGCAGGAACTGGCCGCGCACCGCGACGATGTTGGCGTCGATTTGCCTGAGCGTGTCGAGCAGGCGGGTTTGACGGAAATCGGAGAGGGCCGAAGCGCCGGGAAAACACGAGAAGTGAGCCATGGGCTGGACTGACGTCGATGAGTCGCGCGAGGTGGCGACGTGGGGCGAAAGGAAGGCCGTAATTATACCCGGAAGTCGGTCGTCCCAGACCGGTCGATCCGCACCCGTCGCGCACCGCGACGGTGCAGCGCGCCGGCCGCGCGACGCCGCTCCGGGAAACCGCCGCCCGGGCCGGCACGCGCGGCGATCGCAGCCCATGGCCGCACGACGGCGCGACCGGCGTGGGTGCGCGACGCCGGCCGGCGCGATTTTGGCGCTATCATTCGCGGTTCACCGGGCCAGCGGCCCGTCAGCGAATTCTCACCGGGCGGCGCACGCCGCCCGTCATCGAAGCAATCCATGGATGTCATCGTCATCGGCGGCGGAATCAGCGGCGTCGCCACCGCCTACCAGCTGCGCGCGGCCGGCCATCGCGTGTGCGTGGTCGAACGCCACGCAACCGTCGCGCAGGGCGCAACCTACGGCGACGGCGGCATGCTGCTCCCGAGCCCGCTCGACGTCTGGTTCGGCCCGACCTTCATGCGCGGGCGCCAGCCGCGCGACACCGGCATCGTCTACAAGCCCGGCTTCAACGGCGGCGTGCGCCGCTTCGTCAAGCAGCTCGCCACGCTGCGCGAGCCCGACGCCTTCGCCGCGCAGTACGCGCGGCTGCGCCCGTTGATCGATGCGTCGCGCGACACCCTCGCCGACATCGAGGCGCGCTTCGGGCTCGAATTCGAGCAGAAGCCCGGCATCCTGCACGTCGTGCGCGAGCCGCGCGACTGGGATGCACTGCAGCCGGCGCTCGACCTGTTGCGCACGCTCGACCAGCCGTACCGCGTGCTCACCGCCGACGAATGCGCGGCGCTGGAACCGTCGGTGCCGGCCGAGCCCGGCTTCGCCGGCGGCGTGCTGCTCGACGCCGAACGCACCGGCAACGGCCCGTTGTTCGCGAAGCTGGTCAGACAGGCGCTCGACGAGCACGGCGTGCAGTTCCGTTTCGGCGCGGACGTCGCCGCGATTCGCGTCGACCACGGCCGCGTGGCGGTCGAACTCGCGCCGGCCGGCGGCGGCCGGCACACGGCGAAGGCACACGAAGTCGACGTGATTGCGGCCGATGCGATCGTGGTCGCGGCAGGCGCAGGCAGCCTGCCGCTGCTCGAGCGGCTCGGCTGGCAGCTGCCGCTGCATCCGGTGCGCGTCCATACGCTGACCGCGCCCGTTGCGTACGAAGAACATGCACCGCACCTGAGCGTCGTCGATTCGATCAAGCGGATCTCGATCACGCGGAGCCACCAGCGGCTGCGTATCGGGGGCGCCGCCGTGCTGCAGAGCGCAGCCGACACCGCGAAGCCCCTGCCCGAGCACCTATCCGAGACCACGCTCGCGCTGCTGAGCCAGGCCGTGCACGACTGGGTGCCGGGCGCCGCGCGGATCTCCGCCGCGCTGTCGTGGCAGGGCACGCAGCTGCTGTCGCCGGACGGCCTGCCGGTCGTCGGTCCGACCCCGCATCCGCGCGTGTTCGTCAATTTCGGCCATGGTCCGGCGGGTTGGGGGCTCGCATGCGGCTCTGCTAGAGTGGTGACCGATTACGTCGGCGGCGACACGCAGCAGTGGCCCGCCGATACGCTGGCCGCACTGAGCGCCGCGCGCTTCGCGACCTGACCGCCGCGGGCGCTTGCCGGGGCGGCCCCCTCTTCCCGCCGCCATGATCCCGCGATGACGAACACCCGCCCGCTTCCCGACTCCACCGCTCCGCTGCCGCTGCTGCGCGTCGCCGACCTGCGGGCGGCCGAAGCCGCCGCAGCCGCCGGACTGCCGCCGCACACGCTGATGGGCCGCGCAGGCGCGGCGGCCGCGCGCTGGCTGTCCGAGCGTGTGGCCGGCGACGACCGCGCGGTGTGGTTCGCGGTCGGCCCCGGCAACAATGGCGGCGATGCGCTGGTGGCCGCGGTGCAGCTGCAGCAGCTCGGCGTAGCCACGCAGGCGTGGATGCCGGTGCCGGTCAAGCCCGACGATGCGCAATGGGCGCTCGAACTCGCGCGCACCGCCGGCGTACCGCTGTCGGCCGAGCCGCCCGCGTCGCTCGACGATTACGCGTGGGTCGTAGACGGCCTGTTCGGCATCGGCCTGGGCCGCCCGCTCGACGGCCCGTTTGCCGAGCAGGCCGCGCGCATCGCCGCGCACACGCGCGGCGGCGGCCGCGTGCTCGCGCTCGACGTGCCGAGCGGGCTGGACAGCGATACGGGCCGGGTCGTCGGCGCGGGCATTGCGGTCGCGGCCACGCACACGCTCACCTTCATCGGCGCGAAACCGGGCCTGTACACCGGCGACGGCCGCGACCTCGCCGGCCACATCGACATCGCGACGCTCGACGTTGCGCCGCCCGCCGCGCCTGCGGTCGTGCTGAACGCGCCCGCACTGTTCGCCGCGGCGCTGCCCGCGCGTGCGTTCGCGTCGCACAAGGGCACGTTCGGCAGCCTCGCCGTGCTCGGCGGCGACACCGGCATGTGCGGCGCGCCGATTCTCGCCGCGCGCGCGGCGCTGTTTGCGGGTGCCGGCAAGGTGCATGTCGGTTGTCTCGGCTCCGGCGCGCCGCCGTACGATCCGCCGTTTCCCGAACTGATGCTGCATCCGGCCGGCAGTCTGACGCTCGATGCGATGTCCGCGATCGCCGCCGGCTGCGGCCTCGGCACGCGCGACGCCGCCGCGGCGCTCGTGCGCGACGTGCTTGCGCACGACATCGCGACGCTGCTCGATGCCGATGCGCTGAATCTCGTCGCCACGCACGCCGACCTCGCGGCAGCGGTCGCCACGCGCGGCGCGCGCGGCCATGCGTGCGTGCTGACGCCGCATCCGCTCGAGGCCGCACGCCTTCTCGGCTGCGACACCGCGGCGATACAGCACGATCGCCTGGCCGCTGCACGCTCGCTCGCCACGCGCTACGCGAGCATCGTCGTGCTGAAGGGTTCGGGCACGGTGATTGCGGCGCCCGACGGGCGCCTGACGATCAATCCGACCGGCAATGCCGCGCTCGCGACCGGCGGCACCGGCGACGTGCTCGGCGGCCTGATCGGCGCGTTGCTCGCGCAGCGCGTGGCCCCGTACGAAGCAGCGCTCGCGGGCGTCTACCTGCACGGCCTCGCGGCCGACACGCTGACCGCGAAAGGCACGGGGCCGGTCGGCCTCACCGCGGGCGAACTCGCGCCGATGGTGCGCACGCTGGTCAATCGCCTTTTTTACCCGTCGCGGCGCGCCGACATATAACGCCGCTATACTGAGTGCCCCGCCGCACGGCGGGCCCGCTCGTCCGCCGGCTTTACGCTCCCGATGCGCCGGCGCGGCATTCCTCCCGATTCACGCTTCACTCGAACCGCCATGACGCTGAATTCGCTCCCCGCCTGGACTGCCCTTCAATCCCACTTCGAACAAATCCGCCATGCGCGGCTGCGCGACTGGTTCGCGCCGGAAAACGACCGCGCGCCGACCCGCGCCGAACGCTTCACGATTCCGGGCGGCGGCCTCGCGGCCGATTTCTCGAAGAACCGCATCAACGACGACACGCTGCGCCTGCTCGTGCAACTGGCCCGCGAAGCGGGCGTCGAAGCGCGCCGCGACGCGATGTTCGCCGGCGAGATCGTGAACCCGACCGAAGGCCGCGCAGCGCTGCATACCGCACTGCGCGCGACCGACCCGCACGCGCCGTTCCATGCGCAGGTCAGCGCGGAGCGCGCGAAGATGGCGACCTTCGCGCGCGCCGTGCGCAGCGGCGTGTGGACCGGTTACACCGGCAAGCGCATCCGCCACGTGATCAACATCGGTATCGGCGGCTCGGATCTCGGACCGAAGATGGTTACGCACGCGCTGCACCACGTCGCGACGCCGGAGATCTCGACGCACTTCGTGTCGAACGTCGACGGCGCCGATCTCGCGCGCGTGCTCGAGCAGGTCGATCCGGAGGAAACGCTCGCGATCATCGTGTCGAAAACCTTCACGACGCTCGAGACGATGACGAACGCACGCTCGCTGCGCGACTGGTTCGTCGCGCGCGGTTGCCCGGAGGATGCGCTCGCGAAGCACTTCGTCGGCGTGTCGGCGAATCCGGCCGAAGTCGTGAAGTTCGGCATCGCGGCCGACAACGTGTTCGAAATGTGGGACTGGGTCGGCGGCCGCTATTCGCTGTGGTCGGCGGTCGGCCTGTCGATCATGATCGCGATCGGGCCCGAGCAATTCGACGAACTGCTCGCCGGCGCGAACGACATGGACCGCCATTTCCGCGAAGCGCCGCTCGAGCGCAACCTGCCGGTGCTGCTCGGCCTGATCGGCATCTGGTATCGCAACTTCTTCGGCTCGCAGAGCTACCTCGTCGCGCCGTATTCGGAAGCGCTTCACTACCTGCCGTCCTACCTGCAGCAGCTCGAGATGGAAAGCAACGGCAAGTCCGCGCGGCTCGACGGTTCGTTCGTCGACTACCCGACGTCGGCGGTCACGTGGGGCGAGCCGGGCACCAACGGCCAGCACGCGTTTTTCCAGATGCTGCACCAGGGCCCGACGATCGTGCCGATCGACTTCATCGCGGTGCTGACGCCCGAACATCCGCTCGCCAGCCATCATCCGAAGCTGCTGGCGAATTGCTTCGCGCAGAGCGAAGCGCTGATGCTCGGCCGCACGCTGGAAGAAGCACGGGAGGTCGCCGGCCCCGGCAAGGAAGCGCTCGCGCCGCATCTGACGTTCCCCGGCAACCGCCCGACGACGACGCTGCTGGTAGACGCGCTGACGCCGCGCGCGCTCGGCGCGCTGATCGCGCTCTACGAACACAAGGTGCTGGTACAGGCCACGGTGTGGGACATCAATCCGTTCGACCAGTGGGGCGTCGAGCTCGGCAAGATTCTCGGCAAGGTCGTGGAAGCGGACCTGTCGGCCGAGTCGGTCGATCCGGCGAAGCACGATTCGTCGACGACCGCGCTGATCGAGCGCGCCCGCGCGGCGCTCAAGCGCTGACGCGACGGCGTCATGCGAACACCGGCCGCACGAGGCAATCTGCCCTTCCGTGCCGTGCGGCCGGCACGAAAACCCCGTGACTGCTACACCGCGTGCGGCGCAACGATGCGTCCGGCATCGATCGTGATCGTCGTCGCGCAGCGCCGCGCGAGTTCGGTGTCGTGCGTGACAAGCACAAGCGTCGCGCCGTGCGTGCGGTTCAATTCGAACATCAGGTCGATGACAGCATGACCGGTTGCCGCGTCGAGGCTGCCGGTCGGTTCGTCGGCAAACAAAATCGCCGGATGCGTGACGAACGCGCGCGCGAGCGCAACGCGCTGCTGCTCGCCGCCCGAGAGCAGCTTCGGATAATGTGCGGTGCGTTCGCCGAGCCCGACCTGCACGAGCAGCGCCCTCGCGCGATCGGCCGCTTCGCGCGCACTGATGCCGCCTTGCAGTTCGAGCGGCAGCATCACGTTCTCGAGTGCCGTCAGGTGCGGCATCAACTGGAACGACTGAAACACGAACCCGACCGCTCCGTTGCGCAGCGCCGCGCGCTCGTCCTCATCGAGCTGGTCGAGCGCGCGGCCGAGCAAGCGAACCGTGCCGCTCGTCGCGCTGTCCAATCCCGCAAGCAGGCCGAGCAGCGTCGATTTGCCGGACCCCGATGCCCCGACGATCGCGAGGCTGCTGCCCGCGCGTACGACAAACGAGATGCCGTCGAGGATCGTCAGCGCGCCCGTTGCATCGGCAACCTGCTTGCATACGTCATGGACTTCGATGATCGGATCGGTAATCTTGAACATGGACACGACATTCCGCTGGAAAAGACGCGCGGCGCTGGCCGCATTGCTTGGCACCGCGCTCGCAGCAACCATGCCTGCGCGCGCCGCGACCGCGGCATCGGGTCAGCCCGCGCTCGTCGTGCTCGGCGACAGCCTGTCGGCCGAATACGGACTGCCGCGCGACACCGGCTGGGTTGCGCTGCTGCGGCAGCGGCTCGCGGCCGAGCGAATCGATTATAGCGTCGCGAACGCGAGCGTCAGCGGCGACACCACGAGCGGCGGCCGTGCGCGGCTGCCTGCGGTGCTGCAGCGGCTCAAGCCGTCGATCGTCGTCGTCGAGCTCGGTTCGAACGATGCGTTGCGCGGCGTACCGCTTGCGACGACCGAGCAGAACCTGCGCGACATCATCGCCGACGCGCGCAACGCACACGCGAAGGTCGTGCTGGTCGGCATGTACGTGCCGCCGAACTACGGGCCCGACTATACGCAGAAATTCCACGCGGTCTATACGAGATTGTCGAAGGAGCTGGGCGTCCCGCTCGTGCCGTTCCTGCTGGCCGGCATCGAAAACAAGCCGGAAATGTTCCAGCCGGATCAGATGCATCCCGCGCAACAGGCACAGCACATCCTCCTCGACAACGTCTGGCCCGCGCTGAAACCGCTGCTCGGCAAGCCGCGCGGTTGAGCCGCACGCGTGGCGCCCCCCTGAAAGCAGAAAGCCCCGCGTCGAGCGAGGCTTTCTATCGTTGCGCGCGAAACCGGAAGCGGTGCCGTGCTTAGCTGCCGCCGTCCTGCGACTGGCTCTGCGTGGTGCCGTACAGCTTCACCTTCGAGCGGTCGCGCAGTGCGGCGAGATACGCTTCGCCTTCGCTTTGCGCTTCGACCTGCGCCATCTGCTGCTGCGCGGCCGCAAGTTGCTGCGGATCGACGGCCGTACCCGCGATCACCGCGTTCACGCGATAGATCGCATAGCCGTCTGCGCCGAGGTCGACGCCGACGTATGCCGGCAGCGTTTTCGCGTCAACCTTGTAGACGGCGCTCAGCGCAGCCGGCGTCAGTCCTTGCGATTGCGTGCGCGATACCTTCTGGACGGCCGCGAAGCCGTCGGTCGACTTCGATTTTTGCAGTTCGGCCAGCTTCGCCGCGCCGTCCTTCTTCGCGAGTGCGGCGGCCTGCTCGGCGACGACCTTCTGACGCACCGCGTCCTTGATCGCATCCAGTGCCGGCACGGCGGCCGGCTTGTAATCGGTCACGCGCGCGGAGATCAGCGTGTTGTTGCCCACGTCGATCGCTTGCGTGTTGTTCTGGTTCTTCACCGAGTCGCTCGCGAACACCGCAGCGAGGAATTTCGGATTGTTCAGCGGGCTCGTCGGCGGCAGTTGCGGATTCGGCGTCGGCGTGACGGTGGCCGTCTGGATCGTCAGCTTGTACTTGTCCGCCGCCGGCTGCAGCGACTTCGCCTTTTCATACACGGTCGACGTAAAGCCTTCCGCATTGTCCGAGAACGCCTTCGCCGCGTATTGCTGCTTCAGTTGCGCCGCGATCTGGTCCTTCACGTCCGCGAACGGCTTGACCACCGACGGCTTCACTTCCGTGGCCTTCAGGATGTGGAAGCCGAGATCCGACTGTACGACACCGCTCACGTCGCCCTGCTTCAGCGCGAATGCCGCACCGTCGAACGCCTTGCCGCCTGCCGTCGAGCCGCGCGTGATGAAGCCGAGATCGCCGCCCTTCGCTGCCGACGGCGCGTCCTGCGAGTTCTTCTGTGCAATCTGCGCGAACTGGTCCGGGTGAGCCTTCACGTCAGCCAGCAGCTGCTCGGCCTTCGCCTTTGCCGCGGCCTTGTCGGCGGCGCTGGCGTCGCTGGCTGCCGCGATGAAGATGTGGCTGATGCGCACCTGTGCTTCCGAACGGAAGTGCGTCGGGTTGTCGTCGTAGAACTTCTTGATGTCGGCATCGGTCGGCTGCGCGCTCGCAGCGGCAGCGGCCGGCGAATAGACGAGATACTGGATCGTTGCCGTTTCCGGCGTCGCGAAGCTCTGCTTGTGCGCGTCATAGTATGCGGCGAGCTGCGCGTCGGTCGGCTGCACTTTCGCCGCGTAGTCGCTCGCCTTCAGCACGAGCGCCTGCACTTCGCGCTGCTGCGCGGCGAGTGCCGACAGACGTTCGGCCGGACCCTTCGGCGTGAAAGCGCTCGAGACGATGCTCGCCGGGATCTGCTGCAGTGCGAGGCTGTAACGCACGCGCTCCTGGTACTGCTCGGGCGTCATCCCCTGGAACGACAGCAGCTGCGCATAGCGTTCGACGTCGATCGAGCCGTCGGGCTTCTTCAACGACGCGATCATCGGGTCGCTCATCAGCGCGTCGCGCACCGCATTGTCGGACGCAGTGAGGTGCAGGCGTTGCGTCTCGTCGGCCAGCACGCGTTGCTGGATCAGGCCGTCGAGCACTTGCTTGCGATGCTCGGGCGTATCGAACATCTTGATGTCGAACTGCCCACCGAGCGCCTGGCGCGCCTGGTCGATCTGCTGACGGAACGCGCCGTCGAATTCGACCCGCGTGATCTTGTGCCCGTTGACCGCCGCGACGTTCGCGCTGTCGTCGAAGAAACCGCGGAAACCTTGGATCCCGACGAAACCCAGCCCCGGCAACACGATCAGGAGCAGGAGCGCCATCATCAGGCGCTGGTGATTACGGAAGAAATCGAGCATGCGTGACGGGAAAATTGGACAAAACGACCGATATTACAACATACGGGATGGGACGGGAAAAAACGCGGTACGCAACGGACGACGCAAATGAAAAAGCCCGCGTAACGCGGGCTTTTTCATTTTCTGGCGGAGCGGACGGGACTCGCCTACATCCCGCAGGCCGCGGTTGCGCGTGCACGCGCAACCCTTCGAGTCCCGCCGGAAGCCGCGCAGGCGGCTTCCTCCGCTCCGCGGTCACGCGCACGCAAGCGTGCGCCTCCGACGATACAAATGAAAAAGCCCGCTCAAGGCGGGCTTCTTCATTTTCTGGCGGAGCGGACGGGACTCGCCTACATCCCGCAGGCCGCGGTTGCGCGTGCACGCGCAACCCTTCGAGTCCCGCCGGAAGCCGCGCAGGCGGCTTCCTCCGCTCCGCGGTCACGCGCACGCAAGCGTGCGCCTCCGACGATACAAATGAAAAAGCCCGCACGAGGCGGGCTTCTTCATTTTCTGGCGGAGCGGACGGGACTCGAACCCGCGACCCCCGGCGTGACAGGCCGGTATTCTAACCGACTGAACTACCGCTCCTTGGTCTGGCTGAATCGTGAAACTGGTGGGTGCTGAGGGGTTCGAACCCCCGACCTACGCCTTGTAAGGGCGCCGCTCTACCAGCTGAGCTAAGCACCCGTTTCCGATTCGTTCTGGCTGCGATCTGCGTTTCGGCATCAACAACCAGCGAGCCCGCAAGTTTAATTCATCCCCGATCAATTTGCCAAGCCCGCACGCAAATTTTTTTATGCACCGACGAACACGCGAGAACACCGAACGTCGATGCACATAAAAAAAACCCGCGGCACGCACCGCGGGTTTTCGTCAACGACCGTCAACGACGGCGTTCAGGCTCTCAGTGTTTGACCACTTCGGTCGAGCCGGCATCCTTCGCCGCATCGCCAACCGGTGCCGCAGCCTTCGCCTCTTCTTCCGGCGGCAGCGGCGTCGGCGTACGTTCGAGCGCGAGCTCGAGAACCTTGTCGATCCAGCGGACCGGCACGATCTCGATCGCGTTCTTCACGTTGTCCGGAATGTCCGCGAGATCCTTCACGTTCTCTTCCGGGATCAGCACGAGCTTGATGCCGCCGCGATGCGCAGCCAGCAGCTTTTCCTTCAGCCCGCCGATCGGCAACACTTCGCCACGCAGCGTGATCTCGCCGGTCATCGCGACATCGGCACGCACGGGAATGCCCGTCAGCACCGACACCAGCGCGGTCGTCATCGCACCACCGGCGGACGGACCGTCCTTCGGCGTCGCACCTTCCGGCACGTGGATGTGGATGTCCTGCTTCTCGAACGCTTCGTCCTTGATGCCAAGACGCCGCGAACGCGAGCGCACGACCGAACGCGCAGCCTCTACCGACTCCTTCATCACGTCGCCGAGCGAACCCGTGCGAATCACGTTGCCCTTGCCCGGCATCACCGCGGCTTCGATCGTCAACAGGTCGCCGCCGACTTCCGTCCATGCAAGGCCCGTCACTTGCCCGACCTGGTTCTCCTTCGCCGCAAGACCGAAATCGTACTTGCGCACGCCGAGGAACGTATCGAGGTTCTCGCCGTCGACCTTGATCGCGCCCGATGCCTTCTTCAGCAGCAGCATCTTCACGACCTTGCGGCAGATCTTCGACACTTCCCGCTCGAGCGAACGCACACCGGCTTCGCGCGTGTAGTAACGGATGATGTCGCGGATCGCCTGCTCGGTGACCTCGATCTCGCCGTCCTTCAGGCCGTTGTTCTTCTTCTGCTTCGGCAGCAGGTAACGCTGCGCGATGCTGACCTTCTCGTCTTCCGTATAGCCCGACAGACGAATCACTTCCATCCGGTCGAGCAGCGGCGGCGGGATGTTCAGCGAGTTCGACGTCGCGACGAACATCACGTCCGACAGGTCGAAGTCGACTTCGATGTAGTGGTCGGCGAACGTGTGGTTCTGTTCCGGATCGAGCACTTCGAGCAGCGCCGACGACGGATCGCCGCGGAAATCCATGCCCATCTTGTCGACTTCGTCGAGCAGGAAGAGCGGATTGCGCACACCAACCTTCGCGAGGCTCTGCAGGATCTTGCCCGGCATCGAACCGATGTACGTACGGCGGTGACCGCGGATCTCGGCTTCGTCACGCACGCCGCCGAGCGCCATCCGCACGAACTTGCGGTTCGTCGCGCGCGCGATCGACTGGCCGAGCGACGTCTTGCCGACGCCCGGAGGCCCGACGAGGCACAGGATCGGCGCCTTGACCTTGTCCACGCGCTGTTGCACCGCGAGGTATTCGAGAATGCGTTCCTTCACCTTCTCGAGGCCGAAGTGATCCTCGTCGAGCACCTGTTCGGCGTTCGACAGATCATTGTTGACCTTGCTCTTCTTGCGCCACGGCAGGCCGATCAGCGTGTCGATGTAGTTGCGCACGACGGTCGCTTCCGCCGACATCGGCGACATCAGCTTCAGCTTCTTCAGCTCGGCATCGGCCTTCTTCTTCGCTTCCTTCGGCATGCGCGCGGCGTTGATGCGCTTCTCGAGTTCCTCGAGATCCGCACCTTCCTCGCCTTCGCCCAGTTCCTTCTGGATCGCCTTGACCTGTTCGTTCAGGTAGTACTCGCGCTGGCTCTTTTCCATCTGGCGCTTCACGCGCCCGCGGATGCGCTTTTCGACCTGCAGGATGTCGATCTCGGCTTCGAGCTGCGCGAGCAGGTGCTCGAGGCGCTCGATGACCGGGAACATCTCGAGGATGTGCTGCTTCTGGTCGAGCTTCAGCGGCAGACGCTCGGCGATCATGTCGGCGAGGCGGCCTGCTTCGTCGATACCCGACAGCGACGTGAGAATCTCCGGCGGGATCTTCTTGTTCAGCTTCACGTACTGGTCGAACTGCGACACGATCGCACGGCGCAGCGCTTCGGTTTCAGCGCTGTCGGCATGGTCGGGTTCGAGCGGCATCACTTCGCAGGAGAACTGCGTCTCCTGTTCTTCGATCGACAACGCCTTCGCACGCTGCAGCCCCTCGACCAGCACCTTCACGGTGCCGTCCGGCAGCTTCAGCATCTGCAGAATGTTGGCGATACAACCGACCTCGTACATGTCCTTTTCGGTCGGTTCGTCCTTGGCCGCGGTTTTCTGGGCGACGAGCATGATGTGCTTGCCGCCTTCCATCGCTGCTTCGAGGGCCTTGATCGATTTCGGCCGGCCCACGAAGAGCGGAATCACCATGTGCGGGAAAACGACGACGTCCCGCAGCGGCAGCAGCGGGAGCGTAATGCGTTCCGGCGGGAGAAGTTGGGTGCCTGACATTTCATTTCCCCATGAGTGGAATCAATTGTTCGGTAATTGAGGCCGCCACAACGAATTGCAAGCCTTCAAGTGCGGGAAATATTCGGTAAGAAAGTAACCACCGCGTGTCGAGTCAGAGTTACCCACAAGATAAACGAAAAAAAGCCGCCCACGGACTCATGAACGGCCTTTTTCGCAGAACATCGTCGGCAAGCCGGTCAGTTCGAACCCGCCACCTTCGGCGTGTCCTCGTAGATCAACAACGGTTTGCCGTCGCCATCGATGACGTTCTCGTCGATGATGACCTTGCTGACCCCTTTCATCGTCGGCAGTTCGTACATCACGTCGAGCAACGCCTGTTCGATGATCGAACGCAAACCGCGCGCGCCGGTCTTGCGGCGGATCGCCTTGCGTGCGACTGCCTGCAGCGCGCCCGGCCGGATTTCCAGCTCGACGCGCTCCATCGCGAACAGCTTGTGATATTGCTTGACGAGCGCATTCTTCGGCTCGACGAGGATCTTCATCAGCGCGGCTTCATCGAGCTTGCCGAGCGTCGCGACCACCGGCAGGCGGCCGATCAATTCGGGGATCAGACCGAATTTGATCAGGTCTTCCGGTTCCGTTTCGCGCAGCACTTCGCCCGCGTCGCGCTCCTGCTTGCTCTTGACCGTCGCGCCGAAGCCGATGCCCGTCTTTTCCGTACGATCGGTGATTACTTTCTCGAGGCCGTCGAACGCGCCGCCGCAGATGAACAGGATGTTGGTCGTGTCGACCTGGATGAAGTCCTGGTTCGGGTGCTTGCGGCCGCCCTGCGGCGGCACCGACGCCATCGTGCCTTCGACGAGCTTCAGCAGCGCCTGCTGGACGCCCTCGCCCGACACGTCGCGCGTGATCGACGGGTTGTCGGACTTGCGGCTGATCTTGTCGATTTCGTCGATGTAGACGATCCCGCGCTGGGCCTTGTCGACCTCGTAGTTGCAGTTCTGCAACAGCTTCTGGATGATGTTCTCGACGTCTTCGCCGACATAGCCGGCTTCGGTCAGCGTCGTCGCGTCGGCGATCACGAACGGCACGTTGAGCAACCGCGCGAGCGTCTGCGCGAGCAGCGTCTTGCCGGAGCCCGTCGGGCCGATCAGCAGGATGTTGCTCTTCGACAGCTCGACGTCGTCCTTCTTGTCGAGATGCTTCAGGCGCTTGTAGTGGTTGTACACGGCCACCGCGAGGATTTTCTTCGCGCGCTCCTGGCCGATCACGTACTGATCGAGGATGTCGCGAATTTCCTGCGGGCTCGGCAGATCGGACCGGGACAGGCTGGCCTCGACGCCGGCGGCAGCCGCCTCGTCGCGAATGATCTCGTTGCAGAGATCGATGCACTCATCGCAGATGAACACCGACGGGCCTGCGATGAGTTTCTTCACCTCATGCTGGCTCTTCCCGCAAAACGAGCAATACAACAGCTTCTCGCTGTTCGAACCTTTTTTGTCCGCCATGAATGTAGAGCCTCCGGACAGGTAAATGACATGATACGCCGATTGCTCCGAACGCCGCGCCTAGGGCGCGACCGGAGCCGGCTGGATGCGCTTGCCGCAGATGCTCAGGGCACTCGGGACATTGCCGGGGCACCGCGCAAATCGGGGCGGCACCCCACTTAAGCTCACGGGCGCTTCAGCAGCACCTGGTCGATCAGCCCGTACGCCTTCGCGTCCTCGCTCGACATGAAGTTATCACGGTCGGTGTCGCGCGCGATGCGCTCGACGTCCTGGCCCGTGTGCTGCGCGAGCAGGTTGTTCAACCGTTCCTTCAGGTAAAGGATTTCGCGCGCCTGGATCTCGATGTCGGACGCCTGGCCGCGTGCGCCGCCGAGCGGCTGGTGAATCATCACGCGCGAGTTCGGCAGAGCAAAACGCTTGCCTTTCGCGCCCGATGCGAGCAGGAACGCGCCCATGCTGGCCGCGAGACCCATGCAGAGCGTCGACACATCCGGCTTGATGAACTGCATCGTGTCGTAAATCGCCATGCCCGCCGACACCGAGCCGCCAGGGCTGTTGATGTAGAGGCTGATGTCCTTGTCGGGATTCTCGCTCTCGAGGAACAGCAATTGCGCGACCACGAGATTGGCGGTCTGGTCGTTCACTTCGCCGACCATGAACACCAGGCGCTCCTTCAGGAGACGCGAATAGATATCGTACGAACGCTCGCCGCGGCCGCTCGTTTCGACGACGATCGGCACCAGCCCCAGCGCTTGCGCCTCGAAACCCTGCGGCGCGTTCGAAGCAAGCATGTCCAGCAATTCAGCGCGAGTGATCATTCAATGAACCTTGTTCGAATGGAAAATTGAACGGAGGGAAGCCGCCCGCTCAATCGCCATATTAATGGCAACCGTGCGCTTGACGTAAAAACGGCGTGCGGGCCGTCGCTCCGACAGCCGGCACGCCGCTAGAGCGACACTTACGCTTGCGCCGATGCGCTCGCGAGTGCCTCGAAGCTCACTTCCTTGTCCGTCACCTTTGCCTTGCCCAGCACGAAGTCGACGACGTTGCTTTCAACGACGAACGCTTCCATCTCGGCGAGGCGCTGCTGGTTCGAATAATACCAGCGGACCACTTCCTTCGGGTCTTCGTAGCTCTTCGCGAACTCGTCGACTTCCGCGCGGATCTGCTCCGGCTTCGCTTCGAGACCGTTCGCCTTCACGAGTTCGGCCAGCACGAGGCCCAGCTTCACGCGACGTTCGGCCTGCTCGGCGAACATTTCGGCCGGGATCGGTGCGTCCTTCGCGTTCGGCACGCCGCGCTGCGCCAGATCCTGGCGAGCCATTTCGACGAGGCGTTGCTGATCCTGCTCGATCAGCGCCTTCGGCACGTCGAGTTCGGAAATCTTCAGCAGTGCGTCCATCACCTGGTTCTTGACGATCGCCTGCGTGCGACGCTTCGCTTCGCGCTCGAGGTTTTCCTTGATTTCGGCGCGCATCTTCGTCAGATCGCCGTCTTCGATGCCGAGCGACTTCGCGAATTCGGCGTCGATTTCCGGCAGGTGCGGCCACTCGATCTTCTTCATCGTGACCGTGAACTGCGCCGTCTTGCCGGCCACGTCCTTGCCGTGATAATCGTCCGGGAACTTCAGGTCGAACGTGCGCGATTCACCGGCCTTCAGGCCGAGCGCCGCCGTTTCGAATTCCGGCAGCATGCGGCCTTCGCCGAGCACGAACGGGAAATCTTCGGCGGTGCCGCCCTGGAACGCGACGTCGTCGATCTTGCCGACGAAGTCCACCGTCACGCGGTCGCCGTTCTTCGCCGCGGTGTCCGCGCCGCCGTCGCCGTGCTCGCCGGCTTCGCCGCGTGCGTGGTAGTGCACGCGCTGCTTGCGCAGGATGTCCAGCGTGCGGTCGATTTCCGCATCGCCGATCGTCGTCGTCGAGCGCTCGACTTCAGCCGTCGCCAGATCGCCGATCTTCACTTCCGGGTAGACCTCGAACGTCGCGTTGAATGCGTATGCATCGTCAGCTTGCTCCTGCTTCGGCTCGAAGCTCGGCTGACCGGCGACGCGCAGGTTTTCCGCGCGGCTGATCGTGAAGAATTCCTGGCCGATCTTGTCGCTCAGCACTTCCGCTTCGACCTGACCCGCGTATTGCTGGGCAACCATCTTCAGCGGCACCTTGCCCGGGCGGAAACCCGGCATGCGAACGTTCTTCGCGAGTTTCTGGATACGGGCGTCGATTTCCTTCTGCACGGTGTCTTTCGGCAGGGAAATCGTCACGCGGCGTTCAAGCTTGCCGAGGTTCTCAACAACGTTAGCCATGGCTTCAATCGTCCTAAAATTATTCGAGCGAATCGGGTTTTCCTTGCCGTGCCTGCCTGCGGCGTGAAGTGACGGTCACGTTCACACGCCGCGCCGGAGCGCCACGCCATCCCTGCACGCGCCGGATGGCTAGCGCAAGCGGCTCGGAGCACGGCTTTGGCCGGAAGAATCGACTATTCTAGCAAACAATTTTCCTCGTACCGCCAGATCGGCTCGACGTACGCACATACCCGCCTTACCGCCCGGCCCCTTTTAGCGACCACGCGCGCGGATCGCCGCTATGCCGCACACCGTATCCTCCGCGGCCCCGTCATCCTGTAAGCTCCAAATGACGGTGCGCCGCGCGCGCGGCGCACATTGCCCACACCAATCACGCCTTCCGGAGACACCATGCCGCACCATCCGTCCGCGCCTGTCGTCGTCATCGCGCCCGATTCGTTCAAAGGCTCGCTTTCCGCCGAGCAGGTCGCGGACGCGATCGCCACCGGCATCCGCCGCGCCCGCCCCGACGCGATCGTGCGCTGCTGCCCGATGGCCGACGGCGGCGAAGGTACGCTCGACGCGATGCTGGCCGGCGGCGGCACGCGGCGCACGCTGCGCGTCGCCGGCGCATCGCTCGCGGCGCGCGACGCGGCGGTCGGTGTGATCGACGCGCGCAGTGCGATCGTCGAGACGGCCGAGATCGTCGGGATCACGGATCCGATCGGCATGAGCGTGCCGGTCGATGCGCGCAGCACGCGCGGGATGGGCGAGGCGATCCGCATGCTGCTCGACGAAGGCGTGCGCCGCTTCTTCGTCGCGCTCGGCGGCAGCAGCACCAACGACGCGGGCGCGGGCCTGCTCGCCGGTCTGGGCTTGCGGTGCTTCGACACGGCCGGGAAGCCGATCGAACCGGTGCCCGCGCGGCTCGCCGATATCGCACGAGTCGACGTGTCGGCGCTCGATCCGCGCCTGAAGGACGCGGAATTCATCGGCATGTCCGACGTCGACAATCCGCTGACCGGATCGCACGGCGCGACCGCGGTGTTCGGCCCGCAAAAGGGTGTGACGCCGGCGCAGGTCGCGACGCTCGACGCTGCGCTCGGCCGCTTCGCCGACCTGCTCGAGGCCGCGCTCGACCGGCGCGGCCGCGATTTGCCAGGCGCAGGTGCCGCGGGGGGGCTAGGATTCGCGCTCCACATGCTGGGCGCGCAGTTCGAGGCCGGTGCGGAGGTCGTCGCGCGGCAGGTCGGGCTCGATGCGGCGCTCGCGGGCGCCGATTGGCTGATCACCGGCGAAGGCCGCTCGGATGTGCAGACGCTGCACGGCAAGGCACCGTTCATCGCATGCCGCCACGCGCGGGCAGCGGGCGTGCCGGCGTCGCTGCTGTCGGGCGCGGTCGACCCGGCCGCGCTGCCGCGCCTGACCGAACATTTTTCCGGCTGCTTTTCGCCGGCGCCGGGGCCGATCACGCTCGACGTCGCGATCCGCGACGCCGCGAATCTCCTTGCGAACGAAGCGGAACAGTTGACACGGCTGAAGTACGGCGCACACTGACCGTTGACCCGAGCGCGCGATACAGGAACAATCGGGCCCGCCCTTTTTCTTCAGGATTCGACATGAAAGGCCGTCAAGCCGGGCTCGATCAGTTTCTGACCTATCGCCTCCATGCGCTCACGAAGCGATCCGACCGCGGGATCGCTGATGTCTATCGGCGCAAGCTCGACATTTCGCTGCCCGAGGCGCGCGTGATCGCCGCCGTCGGCGCGTTCGGGCCGTTTTCGATCATGGATCTCGCACGCCACACCAACCTCGACAAGAGCCAGGCGAGCCGCGCGGCCGAGGCGCTGCTGCGCCAGGGGCTGCTCGGGCGCAGCGCCAGCGACGAAGACGGCCGAATCGTGCTGATCGCGCTGACCGCCGACGGCCGTGCGCTGCATCGCAAGATCATGCCGATCGTGCGCAAATGGAATGAAGGCTTGCTCGCGTGTCTGTCCGACAGCGAGCGCCAGACGTTCGAGCGGCTGCTCGACAAGGTGGTCGCGCACGCGGTCGAACGCGACGAGTGACGCGGCGCACGGCGCGCGGTTCATGCCGCGACCGCGTCGCACCGGTGTGGAACCACCCGCCGCAAACGTTTTACGCACTGTCGTGCGACTCGGCTACTTTCTTTTTATTCAGACGAATCCTGCAGATCACCGGCATCGGACGCCAGCATGACGGCGCGAGCGCGGCGATCTTCCACCGCAGCGCACGCAACGAATCCCTGCCCGCCGTTCAGGCGATTTCCGCTGCTGCGCCGCGCTTCCACTATAGCCCGCTGTTCGCCGCACGCTGACGCAATAGCCCCAGCACCGCATCGCAGTACGGTGTCGGCACGTCGAGCTTGCGCCCGAGTTCCGGAAACACGCCGAGGATCGGCCCGATCTCGAGGGCTCGGCCGGCTTCGAAATCCTGCAGCATCGACGTCTTGAACGCGCCGAGCTTGCGCGTGACCGCGATTCGCTCGGGGCCGCTCATGCCCGTATCGAGGCCGAGTTTCGCGCCGATCGCTGCGGCCTCTTCCATCATCCGCAGCGCGAGCGCCTGCGTGAATGGATCGTCGAGCAGTTGTTCGGCCGTCGACCCCGTCAAAGCGCTGAGCGGATTCATGTTCATGTTGCCCCAGAGCTTGGCCCAGATCTCGGTGCGAATCGCCGACGTGGATTCGACGTCGAAGCCGCCTGCGGCGAGCGCCGTCGCGAACCGCGCGGCCGGCGCGTCGAGCCGCGCAGCGGGCGCGCCCACGATCAGCCGGTTGCCGCGGCCCCGCCGCACGACGCCCGGCGCATCGGTGCTCGACGACAGATGCACGACGCAGCCGATCGCCTGCGCGGGCGGCAACGCCGCCGAAACCGCGCCACCCGGATCGACCGCGTCCAGCGGCACACCGTCGACCGGGCCGGCGAGCCCGTGCGTGAACCACCACGGCAGCCCGTTCATCGCGGCGACGATCACCGTGTCGGGGCCAACCAGCGGCGCAATACGCGCGGCCAACGCCGGCAGTGCGTGCGCTTTCAGCGCGATCACGACGTAGTCCTGCACGCCGAGCGCGCGCGCGTCGTCGGTCGCGCGCACCGGAACGGATGACACGGTCCCTGCCTCGTCGATTACGCGCACACCGTGCGCGTTCAGTGCGTCGAGCGTCGCGCCGCGTGCGTACGCGCTCACCGCCATGCCAGCCCGCGACAGCGCGGACGCCAGCAATCCGCCGATCGCGCCGACACCGACCACCGCCGCGCGCACCGACCCTGAATTCGTGTCGTTCATGATGAAAATCCGTCCACCGGGAGATGACGAGCATAGCGCCCAATGGTTGCGGATACAACTATTCATCGACGTGCGGCACGCGCATATGCACGGCGTTTCTGCCACGCTGCCGTACGACCGATTCAGCGTGACATACCGCTCGCCTTTGCCGGTTCGTCGCGAGTCGCGGCACCCGGCGCGGCCGCGGACAGCCTGGGCGGCGCGATCGATCGGCGGCGCGGCCGCCAGATGCGGGATCACTTCTTCGAAACGGCTCGCGTCGACGTCGCTGAATCGGCGATTCAGGGCCCGCCGGTAAATCGACATGAACGTGAGCGCGCACGCGCACATCAGTTGCCCGAGCCCGTATTTCACACACCGGGCCCGAAGCCGTGCGTCGACGCCCGGCTCGCTGACCAACCAGCTCACCGCGCGGCCGTGCGCGCCGAGCAGCGCGCGATCCGCGAGCGGACCGCGATCGCACACGCGCTTCCAGTCGCTGAAGAACGCGTGCGGCAGCCGGTACGGGACGCCGCGGCTCTTGCGCGATTCGTGCGGATGGGGTCTCCTGTGCCTTTAAATACGTCAGGCTTTGTCCCTCCTCAGATGAACTCGTCTCAGCGCGATCCCGACACCAACGACAAAGCGCGCCGCCAGCCGTCCAGGCTGGCACTGAATATCGCGGCCGTGCTGGTCGGCCTCATCACGTTCGCGATCGGCGCGGGGTGGTTGATCTACAGCTGGATCGTCGATCGCGAAGCGCAGTACTTCGCGATACCGCTGGTGTTCTCGGTGCCGGTGATCGTGGCGGTCGCGGTGCGGAGTTTCTGGGATTAGGCGAGCGTGGTCGCATGACGGGGGCGGAAAACGAAAAAGCGCTGCGGTCAGCCGACCGGCAGCGCTTTTACACGGACGCCCATTACGGGTTTTCCGATTTCCTGGTGCGTGAGGCCGGACTCGAACCGGCACACCCTTGCGGGCGTCAGGACCTAAACCTGGTGCGTCTACCAATTTCGCCACTCACGCGATTTCCGTCACCCGACCGCGCGGCACGCAAGATGCGCTCTCCACGCGCCCGCGGCGCCATGCCGATACGAAACCGGCATGCCCGATCAGGCGAGCGCGAGATTCTACCCGATCTCCGCCGCATTGTCTCGTCCCGCCGGCACGCGCGAAAGCGCGGTGCTAGAATGCCGCGCTCAACGTGCCGGCTACGCGCCCGCCCGCGTCCCCCGAACCCGTCCGCGACGATCCCATCCGTGAACTTCGACGACTACTGTCAGCAAAAGGCCGCCCCCGCCGGCTCAAGCGCCTACTACGCGCTGCGCCAGGCGCCGCTCGCGACGCAGGCGCGCGTCACCGCGCTATTCGCGCTGCGTCGCGAACTCGAGGAAACCGTCAAGGAAACCAGCGATCCGACCGTCGGACACACGAAGCTCGCGTGGTGGCACAAGGAACTCGCGGCGCTCGCCGCCGGCGAACCATCGCACCCCGTTACGAAGGCGCTGGCGCACCACCATCCGGCGATCGCCACCGAAGCCGACGCGCTGCGCACGCTCGTCAACGGTTACGGAATGGACCTCGAACAGGCGCGCTATCTGGATTTTGCGAACCTGCAGCGCTACATCGCGCAGGTCGGCGGCACGTTCGCGTCGCTCGTCGCGCGCGCGAGCGCCGCGAATCCGGCAGAGCCGCAACCGTGGGCAGCGAACGCCGGCCACGCGCTGATGCTCGCGCAGTTCGTGCAAGAGCTCGGCAACGATGCGCGCCACGGCCGCATCTATCTGCCGATCGACGAACTGCAGCGCTACAACGTGACCGCTGCCGACCTGCTGAACCGTCGCTACAGCCCCGCCTTCACCGAGCTGCTGCGGTTTCAGACCGCACGCGCCCGTGACGCGCTCGCGGCCGCCGACGCGGCGATTCCCGCATCGGAACGCCGCGCACAGCGCACGCTGCGCGCGCAGATCGCACTGGCCCGCGCACTGCTCGACGAAATCGAGCGCGACGGCTATCAGGTGCTGCATCAACGCATCGCGTTGACGCCGATCCGCAAGCTGTGGATCGCGTGGCGCGCCGCGCGCCGCCGCTGACCGGCAACGCAGCGCGACGCCCCCGCCCGTCACGCCCGGAGCAACGGCAGCGTATCGAAGCGCTGCTGCAGCACGCGCGTCGCATCGAGCCCCCACCACGGCCCAAGCACGGTCGCATAGAGCTGCCGAAAATCGACTGCGACCGGCAGGTTGCCATTGCCGTCGACACGCGCGAGCGCGGGCGGTGCGCCGTACAGCCCGCCCGCGACGCGCCCGCCCATCACGAAATGCGGCGCGGCGGTGCCATGATCGGTACCGTTGCTCTGGTTCTCGCGCACGCGCCGCCCGAATTCCGCATACGTCATCACGAGCGTCTGGTTCCAGCGTCCGAGCTCGATCAACGCGCCGCGCATCGCGCTCATCCCTTCTGCGAACTGCTTGAGCAGCGCGGCGTGCTGCCCCGGCTGATTCTGGTGCGTGTCGAATCCGTTGAGAGTGAGCCGCAGCACGGCGACGCCATCCTGCGCGCCCGGTCCGGACGCTTCGCAGGCCGCCAGCACCTGCATCGCGGTCTTCACCGACGTACCGAACGTGCCCGCTGGAAAGGCCGTCCTGAACTCGCGCATCCCGCCGCGCGGGCGCAGCCGGTCGGCCGCCTTCACGATGTCGTTCTCGACGTCGATGATGTGCGCAAGCGCCGGATTCTGCTCGCGCAGCGACGAAGGTTCGGCCAGCCGGGCCGCACGGATGAACTGCGCGGGATTGACGAGCGCGATCGCGCGTGCGCCGTTCGCGAGCGGTCCCATCTCGGCGCTGCCGAGCACGACGCCGTCCGCGGCGAAACCGGGCGGCACGGGCGCCTGCGCGAACGTGCGCGTGAGCCAGCCCTCGTGCAGGTACTGATCGGCGCGCGAAGCGGTATCCCAGATCTCGATCGAACGGAAATGCGACAAGTTCGGCTGCGGATAGCCGACGCCCTGCACGATCGCGACCTGGGCGTCGCGCCACAGCGGCATCAACGGCGCCAGCGCCGGGTGCAGCCCCGTCTGCGCATCGAGCTGCAGCACCTGGTCGCGCTTCACGCCGATGCTGCGCCGGACCTCGTAGTAAAGCGGATCCGCATATGGCACGACCGTGTTGAGACCGTCGTTGCCGCCCTTCAGCTCGACGAGGATCAGCACGTTCGCGTACCCGGCTGCCGGTTGCCGCCCAGTCACGTCCGTCACGGCCGCCGCTCGCGCGGGCGGCTGCCACAACGATACGCCGGCCGCGGCGGCAGCGCCCGTCAGCGTCAGAAAATCACGTCGGTTCATCGTGCATCCTTCGGTTCGCCATGCGCGAGCGTCGCTGCTGCAACGCGACGGTCGATCGTCGTTTCCGTCATTTCAGTTGATAGGCCGGATCCATCAGCAACGCCTCCAGATACGCACTGCCGGTCGAATCCGTATCGATCGCCGCGACCGGCGACACCGGCAGCACCGCGTGCTGAAGCTGCAGCTCGGTCGACAGCCCTGCAATCGCCTGCGGTCGCGCGCGATACTGCGCGAGCCAGCGCTCGAGGTCGAACCGCAAGCCGCCGCGGGGGGGCCTGGTTGGCGCAGCCTGCATACCGACGACCGGAGCAGTATCCGCCACCGGTACCGGCGTCACGTGCGGCCGCGCATTCGGTGCATGCGGCGCACTGGACGCGATCGCATGCGCGGGTGCCCGCATGCCGACCGTCTCGGTCGCGCGAAACAATTGTTCGACGAACTGCTTGCGCGCGAGCAGCGTGGTGCTGTTGATCCACATCGCGCCGCCAGGCCAGCCCTTCACGTTCGGCGGATAGAAAAGGTTCTGCCCGAGCGTGCGCACGGTGTTTGCAAGCATCTGGGGATCGCCGTACGCGACGTCGAAGAGCCGCACCGATCCGACGACGAACTCCACCGGCGACTTGACGAGCACGCCGCGGTTGCGCGGATCCCAGAATGCGTCGGTCGACCACAGTGCGGCGAGCGCCGCGCGAATGTCGTAGCCGCTCGTGCGAAACCGTTCGGCCACGCCGTCGAGCACGTCGGAATCGGGCGTATCGGACACGAACTCGCGCCACAGCTTGCCGGCGATGAAGCGCGCGGTGCCGGGCTGCTTCAACAGGATGTCGAGGAATGCGTCGCCGTCGAACGCGCCGATCTCGCCGAGTATCGTCTTGTCACCCGCGTCGTGCCATTCGGGCCGCACCGTGAAACGAAGCGTGTCGGGATCCACGCTCCAGCCGGTCATCGCGCGCGCGGCTTCGGTCACGTCGTGCTGCGTGTAATGACCTTCGCCGAGCGTGAACAGCTCCATCACTTCGCGCGCGAAATTTTCGTTGGGCCGCCCCTTGCGGTTGCTCGCACCGTCGAGATACTGAAGCATCGCCGGATCTTTCGCGACCGCATGCAGCAGCGTGCCGAAGTTGCCGAGCGCCTCGCGGCGAAACAGCGCATGCTGCGCGGCCATCGTCTGCGGATACGGGACCTTGTCTTGCCCGGACGTGAAATGCCCGTGCCAGAACAGCGTCATGCGTTCGGTAAGCGGCGAAGGCGTCGCGATCATTTCGTTGACCCACGCCGCGCGCAACGCATCGTAGCGGCGATTGCGTTCGCGCTGCTCGTCGCGCCGCATGTCGGGCGTCATTGCCTGCCGCTGCGCACGGGTGGGCGGCAGCTCCGCGACCCAGTCGGGCCAGGTCGTCACGGGCTCGCGACGGACGTCGCCGAGCACGTCGGCCACGGCCTGCGCACGCGTGATGCCGACGATGCGAGCGACGTCGGCCGGTGCGGGAGTGAAGCCGGTACGGCTCAGGAAGAACAACGCATCGTCGGCGTCGAGCGGCGTCTGCATCGCGCGCGATGCCGCGGCGGCGGCGTTCGCTTTCATCGTCGTGGGCTCCCGGAACGCACCGGCGGTGCGGATGCCGGTTCAACGGCGGGACGCATGCGAAAGTTGACCGAAAAATTGCTACGGAATCTTTCCGCGGCAGCGGAACGCGCGCAGGGATCAGCGCTTGTACAGCTCGCGAACGGCGTCCTCGATGTGCTGGCGCAGCAGGTGGCGCTCCTCGGGGGTCATGTGTCCGTCGCGGCGGCGCTGTTCGAGATCGGGGGGCACCGCTGAACGGACCGCCGCGTCCGCAGCACGGTCGGATTGCGGCGCCTTGCCGCGCTGCAGCTTGCGCGACGAGGCGCCCGGCTCCGGGCGCTGCGCATACGCGAAGTTCGACGCATATGGACCGGCAAGTGCGATCGTCAGCATCAGTGCAATCCGGGCAGATCGCATGACCGTCCTCGCTTCTCTGGTCGATTTGTTCCCTTCGTCACGCGGCAACCGGTTACCTCTGGTACTTGAAAAACCCTGCGGAATTCGGGCGTACAAAGATGAAAGATGGAGTGCAGGGGAGTATCTACCGAATTTCGGCTTCGAGTAAAGGAATCTCTATAGCGTGCCTTTACTCCGCGCGACACTACGGGTAAATTTTGTAACGGACTGTAACGCGCGAAAATACGCGACCGTGCGTAATTTCCCATTCGCGATAAGATGCCGCTCATGGAAACGAAAAACCCCTCCAAGATTCTCGTCGTCGACGACGACCCGCGCCTGCGCGATCTGCTGCGCCGATATCTCGGCGAGCAGGGTTTCAACGTATACGTCGCGGAGAACGCGACGGCGATGAACAAGCTCTGGGTGCGCGAGCGCTTCGACCTGCTCGTGCTCGATCTGATGCTGCCCGGCGAGGACGGCCTGTCGATCTGCCGCCGCCTGCGCGGCAGCAACGACCGCACGCCGATCATCATGCTCACCGCGAAGGGCGAGGATGTCGATCGAATCGTCGGTCTCGAGATGGGCGCCGACGACTACCTGCCGAAACCGTTCAACCCGCGCGAACTGGTCGCGCGCATTCATGCGGTGCTGCGCCGCCAGGCGCCGGCCGAGTTGCCGGGTGCGCCGTCTGAAACCACCGAGGTGTTCGAGTTTGGCGAATTCTCGCTGAACCTCGCAACGCGCACGCTGACGAAGTCCGGCCAGGAGATTCCGCTGACCACCGGCGAATTCTCGGTGCTCAAGGTGTTCGCACGTCATCCGCGCCAGCCGCTGTCGCGTGAAAAGCTGATGGAGCTTGCGCGCGGCCGCGAATACGAAGTGTTCGACCGCAGCCTCGACGTGCAGATCTCGCGCCTGCGCAAACTGATCGAACCCGATCCGGGCAGCCCGCGTTTCATCCAGACCGTCTGGGGCCTCGGCTACGTGTTCATCCCGGACGGCGCTGCCTGATCTCCCTTCTTTCCGGTTTCGCCCGCCCACGGCCCGTCCCATGCGTATCGACCGGCGCCTTCTGCAGCTCGCGTTCGGCGGGCTGTTCTGGCGCACCTTCCTGCTGATCGCGCTGCTGATCTCGGTCAGTCTCGCCGCGTGGTTCCAGAGCTTTCGCGTGATCGAGCGGGAGCCGCGCGCGCAGCGCGTCGCGCTCCAGCTCGTCGCGGTCGTGAAACTCACGCGCACCGCCCTGCTCTATTCCGATCCCGACTTGCGGCGCGCGCTGCTGCAGGATCTGGAGAGCAACGAGGGCGTGCGCGTGTACCCGCGCGAGAAAACCGACAAGTTCAAGCTCCAGCCCGACGAATCGCTGAACCGTCTGATCGAACACGACATCCGCAGCCGGCTCGGGGACGATACCGTGATCGCGCAGTCGGTCAACGACATCCCGGGCGTGTGGATCAGCTTCAAGATCGACGACGACGATTACTGGGTCGCGCTCGATCGCGACCAACTGGACAACGTCACTGGCCTGCAGTGGGCCGGCTGGGGGTTGTTCGCGCTCGCGCTGTCGCTGTTCGGCTCGGCGTTCATCACGAGCCTCGTGAACCGGCCGTTCTCGCGACTCGCGCTCGCGGCGCGCCAGGTCGGTTCCGGCCAGGCACCCGATCCGCTGCCCGAGCGCGGGATGGGCGTCGCGGCCGAGACCAATCGCAGCTTCAACCAGATGGTGCGCGACCTCGAGCAGCTCGAGGCCGATCGCGCGCTGATGCTCGCCGGCATCTCGCACGACCTGCGCACGCCGCTCGCGCGGCTGCGGCTCGAAACCGAAATGAGCCCATCCGACCAGGCGACGAAGGACGCGATGGTCGACGACATCGAGCAGATGGACCGCATCATCGCCGCCTTTATCGACTACGCGCGGCCGACGCAGCGCAAGCCGGAGCCGGTCGACCTGTCGTCGATCGCGCATGAAGTCGCCGCGCGCGTGTCGAGCGAGGATGGTGTCGAGATCCGCACGCGCCTCGCGCCGAGCGCCGTGATCGAAGCCGACGAAACGGACATGCGCCGCGTGATCGGCAACCTCGTCGAGAACGCGCGCAAATACGGGCAGAGCCGCGACGACGGGATTTCGCGCATCACGCTCGAGACGCGCGTAACGCACGCGCGCGTCGAGCTGTCGGTGAGCGACGAAGGTCCCGGGATTCCCGAAGATCAATTGCCGCTCGTGATGCGGCCGTTCTACCGCGTCGACACGGCGCGGACCAAGGCGGACGGCACCGGCCTCGGCATGGCGATCGTGCTGCGCCTTGTCGGCCGCTATCGCGGTGCGCTGCGCCTGCGCAACCGCAGCCCGGAAGCAGGCCTCGAAGTCACGCTGGAATTCCCCGGCGCCGGCAAGGCGCGTGCGGCGGCGTGACGCGCTCGCGCACGCTTCTTGCGCGCCACACTATCGGCGCGGTTGAAAAAAACTATGAGTTTCCTTAGTCAAAATCTATTGAATCGTTTTGGTAATAGTGTTATAGTCTGACCCATGCTGTCACATCAACGTTGCAGCACCGAGGTAGCTTGATTCAGTCTTCTTCCCAACTCACACAGGAGTATCCGCATGAAAACCGTGGGCGATAAACTCGAAGCATTCACCGTCGTAGCCGCGAAGCCGGGCTTCAACAATCACGAGGAAAACGGCCAGTCGGCGTTCGAGACCGTCACCGAAGCGTCGTTCCCGGGCAAGTGGAAGATCATCTACTTCTATCCGAAGGACTTCACGTTCGTGTGCCCGACGGAAATCGTCGAATTCGCAAAGCTCGCGAAGCAGTTCGAAGAGCGCGACGCCGTCCTGCTCGGCGGCAGCTCGGACAACGAATTCGTGAAGCTCGCATGGCGCCGTGAGCACAAGGATCTCGACAAGCTGAACCACTACTCGTTCGGCGACGTCAAGGGCGAACTGATCGACCAGCTCGGCGTGCGCGACAAGGAAGCCGGCGTGGCCCTGCGCGCGACGTTCATCGTCGATCCGGACAACACGATCCAGCACGTTTCGGTGAACAACCTGAACGTCGGCCGCAGCCCGGAAGAAGTGCTGCGCATTCTGGACGGCCTGCAAACGGACGAACTGTGCCCGTGCAACCGCGCAGTCGGCGGCGCAACGCTGTAAGCGCATCGATGCACGAAGCCCGCGGCGTACCTTCTGCCTGCGGGCTTTTTTAACGGCCAACCCATAGGAGATATCAATGGAATTCATCGACTCGATTAAGGCACGTATCCCCGACTACGCGAAGGACATTCGCCTGAACCTCGACGGCACGATTTCGCGTTCGTCGCTCGAGGGCAACGATGCGGTCGGCGTGGCGCTGGCGGCGGCCGTTGCGGCGAAGAGCACGGTCCTCGTGAAGGCGATCCGCGAAGCCGGCGTGCTGTCGCCCGAAGAGACAAACGCGGCGCTGACGGCCGCTGCGCTGATGGGGATGAACAACACCTGGTATCCGTATGTCGAGATGGCCGACGACGCCGATCTGAAAACACAGCGCGCCGAGCTGCGTATGGGCGCGTATGCGTCGCACGGCGGCGTCGACAAGCGCCGGTTCGAAATGTACGCGCTTGCCGCGTCCATCGTCGGCAAGTGCCACTTCTGCGTGAAGTCGCACTACGCGTTGCTGAAGAACGAGCAAGGCATGACGACGACGCAGCTGCGCGACGTCGGCCGCATTGCGTCGGTCATCAACGCCGCCGCGCAGGTGATCGCCGCCGAAGGCGAATAAGCGGCGGCGCGTCGCCGTACCGGCCGGCGCGCCAAACGAAAATGCCACGCAAGCGCGTGGCATTTTTTCATTCCGGCGACGCAATGGCCCGAACGCCGGGCGCCGTTTGCGGCCGGCGTCGAGCCGGCCTCGGGCGCTCACGCGTGCTGCTTCACCAGCAGCGCCGCGGCCTGTGCCTCGATCCCCTCGCCCCGGCCGAGGTAGCCGAGCTTCTCGTTGGTCTTCGCCTTCACGTTCACGCGATCGAGCGGCACCCCGAGATCGGCAGCAATGTTTGCGCGCATCCCGTCGATATGCGGCGCGAGCTTCGGCGCCTGCGCGATCACGGTGCTGTCGACGTTCTGGATCGCGAAGCCGGCCGCCTTCACGCGCGCCGCGCACTCACGGAGCAGCACGCGGCTGTCCGCACCCTTGAACGCCGCATCGGTGTCGGAGAAATGACGGCCGATGTCGCCGAGCGCCGCCGCGCCGAACAGCGCATCGGTGATCGCGTGCAGCAGCACGTCGGCGTCCGAGTGGCCGAGCAGGCCGCGCTCGTACGGGATCGTCACGCCGCCGATGATGAGGGTGCGCCCTTCGACGAGCTGGTGCACGTCGTAGCCTTGTCCGATTCTGAAATCCATGCGTATTCCGATTGAGATGAGATGAATGTCAGGAAGCGTTCGCGGGGCGCGCGAGAATCGCTTCCGCGAGCGCGAAATCTTCCGGGTACGTGACCTTGAAGTTGCGCAGGCTGCCCTGCACGACGCGCGGCGTATGGCCCGCCCACTCGATCGCGCTGGCCTCGTCGGTCAGGTCGTGCCCTTCCCGCTGCGCGCGCAGGATCGCGTCGCGCAGCATGCCGATGCGGAACATCTGCGGTGTCTGCGCCTGCCACAGCGCGTCGCGCGATTCGGTGCGCGCGATCGCGTCACCGCCGGCCGGCACGCGCTTGAGCGTATCGGCGACCGGCAGTGCGACGATTCCGCCCACCGGATCGTCCTTCAGCGTCGCGACCAGCGTGCGGATCAGCTCGGGCGTGATGCCGGGCCGGGCGGCGTCGTGCACGAGCACCCAGTCCTGGTCGGTCGCGCCGAATTCGGCCAGCTCGAGCAGCCCGTTGAGCACCGATGCCTGGCGCGAGCCGCCGCCGCAGCGGCGCACCGCGAAGCGCAGGCCCGCGAAGCGGCGCGCATCGAAGTGCGTGTCGTCGGGCGCGAGGACGACGAGCGTCTGCGCGAATTCGCTGCACGCGTCGAACGCGGCGAGCGTGTAATGCAGAAGCGCGCGACCGGCCAGCGTGCGATATTGCTTCGGCACGGCCGAACCGGAGCGGCTGCCCGTGCCGGCGCAGGGAATCAGGGCGAAAAGTCGGGGAGTCACGAAAGAAAACGCCGGAAAGGTGAAATCGAGAAGCGGATTTTATAATAGGTCTTTCGTCTCGACCGGCGCGCCGTGCCGCGCCCGTGCCCGCCACCCTGCCGTCCCTATGCCAGACAACGCTTCCATCCCGTTCGCCTCGCCCGTCGCCCGCGTCAAACCGGGCCAGCGGTTCGCCTTCGACGGCGCGCACGGCTCCGCCGACGCGCTCGCCATCGCCCGCTATCTCGCCGACAACCGCGACGCGGTCCCGCTTCTCGCGGTGATCTGCGCGAACGCGGTCGACGCGCAGCGGCTGTCGCAGGAAATCCGCTACTTCTCGCCGGACGCGCGCGTGCGCCTGCTGCCGGACTGGGAGACGCTGCCGTACGACACGTTCTCGCCGCACCAGGATCTCGTGTCCGAGCGTCTCGCGACGCTGCACGACCTCGGCGAGGGCCGCTGCGACATTCTGCTCGTGCCCGCGACAACCGCGCTGTACCGGATGCCGCCCGCGTCGTTCATGGCCGCGTACACGTTCGCGTTCGCGCAAGGCGAACGGCTCGACGAAGCGAAGCTGAAGGCGCAGCTCACGCTCGCCGGCTACGAGCACGTGAGCCAGGTCGTGCGGCCCGGCGAATACTGCGTGCGCGGGTCGCTGATCGACCTGTATCCGATGGGCTCGCCGCTGCCGTACCGGATCGACCTGTTCGACGACCAGGTCGACTCGATCCGCGCGTTCGACCCCGATACGCAGCGCAGCCTGTACCCGGTCCGCGACGTGCGCCTGCTGCCGGGTCGCGAATTTCCGTTCGACGAGGCAGCGCGCACGGCATTTCGCAGCCGCTGGCGCGAAACCTTCGAGGGCGACCCGAGCCGCGCGCCGATCTACAAGGACATCGGCAACGGCGTGCCGTCGGCCGGTATCGAGTATTACCTGCCGCTGTTCTTCGACGAAACGGCTACGCTGTTCCACTACCTGCCGCAGGACGCGCATCTGGTGTTCGCCGGCGATCTGGAAGCGTCGATCCGCCGCTTCACCGCCGACACGAAGCAGCGCCACGCGTTCCTCGCGCATGATCGCGAACGGCCGATCCTCGAGCCGCAGCGCCTGTTCCTGTCGGACGAGGACTTCTTCGCGTTCGCGAAGCCGTTCGCGCGCGTCGTGCTGCCCGCGCAGCCGGCCGGCGGCTGGGCGACGGCGCTGCCCGAGCTGACCGTCGATCGTCATGCGGACGACCCGCTCGCCGCGCTGCGCACGTTCGTCGAATCGTCCGGCAAGCGCGTGCTGCTGACGGTGGAATCTGCCGGCCGCCGCGAAACGATCCTGCAACTGCTCGCCGAGCATCGCCTGCGCCCCGCGTCGAACGACCACTTCGCAGGCTGGCTGGAAAGCGACGCGCCGTTCGCGCTCGGCGTCGCGCCGCTCGCGAACGGCTTCGCGATCCCGGGCGAAGGCTACGCGGTCGTCACCGAAACCGAGCTGTACGGCGCGCTCGGCCGCCGCGCCGGACGCCGCCGGCAGGAACAGGCAAGCAACGTCGACGCGATGGTGCGCGACCTGTCGGAGCTGAAGGTCGGCGATCCCGTCGTGCACGCGCAGCACGGGATCGGCCGCTACATGGGCCTCGTGTCGATGGATCTCGGCGAAGGCGAGACCGAATTCCTGCACCTCGAATACGCGGGCGAAAGCAAGCTGTACGTGCCGGTCGCGCAGCTGCACGTGATCTCGCGCTACAGCGGCGCCGATCCCGACAGCGCGCCGCTGCACGCGCTCGGCTCCGGCCAGTGGGAGCGCGCGAAGCGCAAGGCCGCGCAGCAGATCCGCGACACGGCCGCCGAGCTGCTGAACCTGTATGCCCGCCGCGCGGCGCGGGAAGGCCATGCATTCGCGCTGGAGCCGCGCGACTACGTGAAGTTCGCGGAGAGCTTCGGCTTCGAGGAAACGCCCGACCAGGCCGCGGCGATCGCGGCCGTGATCGGCGACATGACGAGCGGCAAGCCGATGGACCGCCTCGTGTGCGGCGACGTCGGCTTCGGCAAGACCGAGGTGGCGCTGCGCGCGGCGTTCATCGCGGTCATGGGCGGCAAGCAGGTCGCGCTGCTGTCGCCGACCACCCTGCTCGCCGAGCAGCACACGCAGACCTTCGCCGATCGTTTCGCCGACTGGCCGGTGCGTATCGTCGAGCTGTCGCGCTTCAAGACGACGAAGGAAGTGAACGCGGCGATCGCGCAGATCAACGAAGGCAGCGTCGACATAGTGATCGGCACGCACAAGCTGCTGTCGTCGGACGTGCAATTCAAGCGGCTCGGCCTCGTGATCATCGACGAGGAGCACCGCTTCGGCGTGCGCCAGAAGGAAGCGCTGAAGGCGCTGCGCGCGGAAGTCGACGTGCTGACGCTGACCGCGACGCCGATCCCGCGCACGCTCGGGATGGCGCTCGAAGGGTTGCGCGATTTCTCGGTGATCGCGACTGCGCCGCAGAAGCGGCTCGCGATCAAGACCTTCGTGCGTCGCGAGGAAGAAAGCGTGATCCGCGAGGCGATGCTGCGCGAACTGAAGCGCGGCGGCCAGGTGTACTTCCTGCACAACGAGGTCGAGACGATCGAGAATCGCAAGGCGAAGCTCGAGGAACTCGTGCCCGAAGCGCGCATCGTGATCGCGCACGGCCAGATGCACGAGCGCGAACTCGAACGCGTGATGCGCGATTTCGTCGCGCAGCGCGCGAACGTGCTGCTGTGCACGACCATCATCGAAACCGGCATCGACGTGCCGAGCGCGAACACGATCATCATGCACCGCGCGGACAAGTTCGGCCTCGCGCAGCTTCACCAGCTGCGCGGCCGCGTCGGCCGTTCGCACCACCAGGCGTACGCGTACCTGCTGGTCCACGATCCGCAGTCGCTCACCAAACAGGCACAGCGCCGGCTCGAGGCGATTCAGCAGATGGAAGAACTCGGTTCGGGCTTCTATCTCGCGATGCACGACCTCGAGATCCGCGGCACCGGCGAGGTGCTCGGCGACAAGCAGTCGGGCGAGATCCACGAGATCGGCTTCCAACTGTATACCGACATGCTGAACGACGCGGTGAAGGCGCTGAAGAACGGCAAGGAACCCGACCTCACCGCACCGCTCGCCGCGACGACGGAAATCAACCTGCACGCGCCCGCGATCCTGCCGGCCGACTACTGCGCGGACGTGCAGGAGCGGCTGTCGCTGTACAAGCGGCTTGCGAACTGCGAGCACGGCGACGCGATCGACAGCATCCAGGAAGAGCTGATCGACCGCTTCGGCAAGCTGCCGCCGCAGGCGCACGCACTCGTCGAGACGCATCGGCTGCGGCTCGCCGCGAAGCCGCTTGGCATCGTGAAGATCGACGCGAGCGAAGCCGCGATCGGGCTGCAGTTCGAGCCGAGTCCGCCGATCGATCCGATGCGCATCATCGAGATGGTGCAGAAGCACCGCCACATCAAGCTCGCGGGGCAGGACAAGCTGCGCATCGAAACGCGCTCGCCCGATCTCGCGATCCGTGTGTCGACGATCAAGGAAACGTTGCGCGCGCTCGCACCGCGCGTGGATGTGGCGAGCGCAGCACGTTGACCTCACGGCCGCGATGCTGCACCGCATCGCGGCCGGCGAAGGCGTGCAGACGCGTTTTTGAGTATGATTTTCCCATTCCTCAGACGGAGTTTTGCCATGTCCACTCTCGACGCGCCGGCGCCGTCCGCCGCCGACCAAGGCGACGCTTCGCTCGTCAGCCTGCCCTGGATCAAGCAGCTGGTGTCGATGGACACGACGAGCCGCGTGCCGAATCTCGGCCTGATCGAAACGGTGCGCGACGCGCTCGCCGCGCAAGGTATCGAGTCGACGCTCACGCACGATTCGCGCGAAGGCTGGGCGAACCTGTTCGCGACGGTGCCCGCGCACGACGGCTCGACCGACGGCGGCATCGTGCTGTCGGGCCACACCGACGTCGTGCCGGTTGACGGCCAGCAGTGGGACAGCAACCCGTTCGCGCCGGAGCTGCGCGACGGCCGCCTGTACGGCCGCGGCACCTGCGACATGAAAGGCTTCATCGGCGCGGCGCTTGCGCTGCTGCCCGACATGCAGGCGACGAAGCTCGCGAAGCCGATCCATTTCGCGCTGTCCTATGACGAGGAAATCGGCTGCGCGGGCGCACCGCTGCTGATCGCCGATCTCGTCAAGCGCGGCGTGAAGCCGTCCGGCTGCATCGTCGGCGAGCCAACCAGCATGCGGCCGATCATCGCGCACAAGGGCATCAATGCGTACCGCTGCTGCGTGCGCGGCCACGCGGCACACTCGTCGCTGACGCCGAAGGGGTTGAACGCGATCGAATACGCGGCGCGGCTGATCTGCCACATCCGCGACATCGCCGAGCGCTTTCGCGCCGAAGGGCCGTTCGACGCGCTGTACGACGTGCCGTTCACGACCGCGCAGACGAGCACGATCCAGGGCGGCAACGCAATCAACACTGTGCCGGCCGAATGCCGGTTCGACTTCGAATTCCGCAACCTGCCGACGCTCGACCCCGAACAGATCTTCGCGCGCATCGAAGCGTATGCGCAGGAAACGCTGCTGCCGCAGATGCGGCGCGAGCACCCGAACGCGGCGATCGAATTCTCGAAAATCGCCGCGGCGCCGGGGCTCGACGCGACCGAACAGGCCGCAATCACGCAGCTCGTGCGCGCGCTGACGGCCGACCAGGACAAGCGCAAGGTCGCGTACGGCACCGAGGCCGGGCTGTTCGAACGCGCGGGGATCCCGAGCGTCGTCTGCGGGCCCGGCAACATCGAGCAGGCGCACAAGCCGAACGAATACGTCGAGCTCGCGCAGCTCGCCGCATGCGAGCAGTTTCTGCGCAAATTCATCCGCAGCATGTCGGTCGACGCACACTGACTGCCCGCGCCGCCGCCTGCCCGCGTGCGCGGGCAGGCTCCCTCCCGCCCCCACCCGCCACGTCATGTCGAACGAACAACAGGGCACTGCCCATACGACGATCGACGGCGAGCCGATCCCGACGCTCGACGAAATCGCCGCGCAGCACTTCGCGTTGTCGCCGTGGGTCGCACGCACGCCGGTGTTCGAGCGCGCCGACCTGCCGTCCCTCGAGGGCACGCACGTCAACTTCAAGTTCGAGCTGCTGCAGGCAAGCGGCAGCTTCAAGGCGCGCGGCGCGTTCACGCACCTGCTCGCGCTCGACGAGGCGCGCAAGAACGCCGGCGTCACCTGCGTGTCGGCGGGCAATCACGCGGCAGCCGTTGCGTATGCGGCGATGCGGCTCGGCAGCAGCGCGAAGGTCGTGATGTTCCATACCGCGAGCCCCACGCGCATCGCGCAGTGCAAGCAGTACCGCGCGGAAGTCGTGCTCGCCGGCAGCGCATCGCAGGCTTTCGACCTCGTGCGGCGCATCGAGGCCGAGGAAGGCCGCTTCTTCATTCATCCGTTCAACGGCTATCACACGATTCTCGGCACCGCGACGCTCGGCTACGAATGGGCGACGCAGACGCCCGATCTCGACGCGGTGATCGTGCCGATCGGCGGCGGCGGCCTCGCGGCCGGCATGGCGACCGCGCTGCGGCTCGCGAATCCGCGCGTGCACGTATATGGCGTCGAACCGGAAGGCGCCGACGCGATGAGCCGCAGCTTTGCGGCGAATCACACGATCAAGATGAGCGCGATGCAAACGATCGCCGATTCGCTGATGGCGCCGCACACCGAGGAATACAGCTACCAGCTGTGCCGGCGCCACGTCGACCGCATCGTCACCGTATCCGACGACGCGTTGCGTGCGGCGATGCTGTTCCTGTTCACGCATCTGAAGCTGTCGGTCGAACCGGCGTGCGCGGCGCCGCTCGCGGCGCTGCTCGGCCCGCTGCGCGAAACGCTGCAGGGCAAGCGGGTCGGCATACTGCTGTCCGGCACGAACACCGATCCGGCGACGCTCGGCATGCATCTCGCGCACGCGACGCGGCAGCGCTGACGCCCCGCACGCCGGTGAGGGTTATCCCCAGTTTATGTTGACAGCCCTGTTGATAACCCCGCGCACAAGCACGCAAGTGATTGAGTGCGCAGCGTTTTATGCGCGCACGGCGCGCAGGCCGCGAAATAGGCAGATGCCGCCGCCGAATGCGCGTATCGCGGCACGGCAACGTGCAATGCGGCACGCGCTCGGCAGGCGCGCCCCGGTCGGCATCACCCTCATCCCGCCCTGTTCGTCGTCCTGATGCGGCGTCCGCCGCCTTGGCGGCTCATCCGCCACGCGTGTGCGACACGCAAAAAAAAACGGGCGCCCGAAGGCGCCCGTCGTATCAGACCAATCCGCGTGCCGCTTACTTGCTCTCGAACATGTCCATGATCTGCTGCTTCTCCTGCTGCGTGACAGGCGGCGGCGTGAGGCCCGCGGCGCCGGCCGAGCCGAGCGCATCGTTCGCGCTGATTGCGTTGTCGGCCGGATTGATGTCCACGCTGCCGACGAAGCCGTTGCCCGGCGTGCGGTCAGAGTAGTACAGCTCGCCGTCGATTGTCGTCAGGCCGTCCGGCATCGGCATCTGCTGCTCGGGCACGCCGTTGAGCGCAGTGCGCATGTAGTTCACCCAGATCGGCAGCGCGAGCTGCGCGCCGAATTCGCGGCTGCCGAGGGTCTTCGGCTGGTCGAAGCCCATCCATGCGACCGCGACGAGCGACTGCTGGTAACCCGCGAACCAGCCGTCCTTCGCGTCGTTCGTCGTACCGGTCTTGCCCTGCAGGTCGCTGCGACCGAGCGCGTTGGTGCCGGCGCCCGTGCCGGCCGTCGCGACCGTATGCAGCAGGCTGTTCATCACGTACGCATTGCGCCCTTCGATCGTGCGCGGCGCGGTGCCGCCTGCGATGACCGGCTGCGCCTTCTGCAGCGGCTGGCCGCGCGCGTCGTCCACCTCCGCGATCAGATAGGGATCGACCTTGTAGCCGCCGTTCGCGAACACTGCGTAGCCGGCCGCGAGCTGCAGCGGCGTGACGAGCCCGGCGCCCAGCGCCATCGGCAGATACGGCGGGGTCTTCGCCGGATCGAAGCCGAAGCGCTGCGTCACGTACTGCTGCGCGTACTGCGTGCCGATCGACGCGAGAATCCGGATCGATACGAGGTTCTTCGACCGCTGCAGCGCGGTGCGCATCGACATCGGTCCGTCAGGCTGGTCGTCGTCCTTGGGCTCCCATGCAGTGCCGCCCGGCACGCTCGGCGGGAAGTACAGCGGCGCGTCGTTGATGATCGTCGCCGGCCCCATCCCCTTGTCGAGCGACGCCGAATAGATGAACGGCTTGAACGATGAACCCGGCTGGCGCCACGCCTGCGTCACATGGTTGAACTTGCTCTTGTTGAAATCGAAGCCGCCGACGAGCGAGCGGATCGCACCGTCCTGCGGCGCGATCGCGACGAGCGCGCCTTCGACCTGCGGCAGCTGCACGACCTGCCAACCCGTCTTGCCATCCTTCATCACGCGCACGATCGAGCCCGGCTTGATGCGCAGCGTCGCGTTCGCGCGCGGGCTCAGCGCGCCCGACACGAAGCGCAGCCCGGCCGGACCGATCGTCGTCGTCGCGCCGCCGACGAACTGCACGTCGACCGCGCTCGGCGACGCCGACAGCACCACCGCCGATTGCAGGTCGCCGTTATCCGGGTGATCGGCGAGCGCGTCGTCGATCGCCTCGTCGCGCTCGTCTCCGGCCGCCGGCAGGTTGATCGAACCTTCCGGCCCGCGATAGCCATGGCGGCGCTCGTAATCGAGAATGCCGCGGCGCACGGCCTGATATGCCGCTTCCTGGTCGGCCGAGTTGATCGTCGTCGTGACGGTCAGCCCGCGCGTGTAGGTTTCGTCCTTGTACTGCTGGTACATCATCTGCCGCACCATCTCGGCGACGTATTCGCCGTGCACCGCGTACTGGTTGCCCGGCGTGCGCACGTGGATCTCTTCCTTCACAGCCTGGTCGTACTGCGGCTGCGTGATGTAGCCGATTTCGAGCATGCGCTTCAGGATGTACTCCTGGCGCACCTTCGCGCGCTTCGGATTGACGACCGGGTTATACGCGGACGGCGCCTTCGGCAGCCCCGCGAGCATCGCCGCTTCGGCGAGCGTGATGTCCTTCAGGTCCTTGCCGAAATACACGCGCGCTGCGGCCGCGAAGCCGTACGAGCGCTGGCCCAGATAGATCTGGTTCATGTACAGCTCGAGAATCTGGTCCTTCGTCAGCGCGCGCTCGATCTTGTACGCGAGCAGCATTTCGTAGATCTTGCGCGTGTAGGTCTTCTCGCTCGACAGGAAGAAGTTGCGCGCGACCTGCATCGTGATCGTGCTCGCGCCCTGGCGCGCGCCGCCGTGCATCAGGTCGGCCACGCCCGCGCGCAGGATGCCGAGGAAATCGACGCCGCCGTGTTCGTAGAAGCGATAGTCCTCGATCGCGAGCACCGCTTTCTTCATCACGTCGGGGATGTCCTGGAAGCGCACGAGGCTGCGGCGCTCCTCGCCGAACTCGCCGATCAGCACGTGATCCGCCGAGAACACGCGCAGCGGCACCTTCGGCTGATAGTTGGTCAGCGCATCGAGCGACGGCAGTTGCGGCGCCATCACGACGAGCGCGTAGCCGACGATCAGCGCGCCGACGACCGCGAGCGTCGCGAACAGGCCGACGAACCACAGCGCGACGCGCGAGCCGAACGAGCGACGGCCGCCGCTCCCGCTCGCGCGGCGCTGCTGCGCGCCGCGATCGTCGCCGTGGTCGTCATCGGGGTAATAGGCGCCCGACGGCGAACGGCGCAACGTGTAGTGAGGTTCGTTCCGGTCGGAAGGAGAAGACGGTCGTTTGATAATTGGCATGTCGGAATGGCGGGCAGACGAGGTGCCCTCGGACGCATGCGGAAATGCAAGCGGATGAATCAGAGTGGGTGCATCTGGAAACTGTCACGTCGACAGACCGCGCCGCGCGGCGATCCGTTCCCGCGACGTGACAGCGCATTTTAATGAAATCGACCGGGCGGCTTCGCGATTTTTTGTAAAAATTCCCGCGCGAGCGTGAAGGGTCGAACGTATTGGCCGCCTGCTCGGCCTATGATGGACACGCAACCGTGCGCACGCGGCGGCGTTTCTTTCAGGTGCGAAAGGTTCGCATGCGCGGTGCACGCACCGCTTGAACTGCCGCGCTTAAGCCGTATTTAAGGGGCCGGCGGTGTAATATCCGCCAGCTCACGCGGGTCGGATCCGATTCGCGACGGGCACTGCCGCTCACGCGGCGCCTTTCAACCACGGAGGATTTCATGTCGCTTTTCGACTCTATTTCGCGCACGATCAAAGGCCTGCTGAACGACGCGGCCGACTCGGTACAGGATCCGTCGCGCGACGCACGGCAGATCGTGCGGGAGCTCGACGACAGCATCGGCCGCGCCGAGAATTCGCTGATCGAGATCGAAGCACAGGTCGCGACCCAGCGCAGCAAGCGCGATGCAGCCGACGACAAGGTGAAGAAGTACGAGGACGGCGCCAAGCGCGCCCTGCAGGCCGGCGACGAAGCGCTCGCGCGCGAGGCGCTCGCCGCACAGGCTAACGCCGAAGCCGAACGCGACGCGCTCGCGGCCGAACTCGCCACCCTCGAACCGTCGGTCGAGAAGCTGAAGGGGCAGATCGCCGACATGCGTCAGCGCCGCAACGATCTGAACGCACGCTCGAACATCCTGCAGGCGAAGCAGGAAATCGCGCAGGCGAAGGACGTCGCGGCAAGCGCATTGGGCGGCATCGGCGGCAAGAACCTGTCAGAAGACTTCCAGAAGCTCGAGGACAAGGTCGCGCTGCAGAACGCACGCTCGGACGCACGCCTGAATTCGGCCGACACGTCGAGCGGCAAGGCGCTCGACGACAAGCTCGCCGCGCTGAACAAGGGCCCGTCGGTCGAGGACCGCCTCGCCGCGCTGAAGAAGCAGCTCGACACGCCCGCGCAGTAACGGCCACCGCGCCGCTGCCCATTGGGGCCGCGGCGCGCACCGATCGTCAGGAGACGGGCGCTCGCGCCCGGTTCGACCATGAAGAAATCTCTCGCCGCACTTGGCTTCTCGCTGATGCTGCTGTCGTCCGCCGCATTTGCGGTCCCGTCGCTGCAGCAAGTCGAGCAGTCGATCGCACAACGCGACTGGCAGCGCGCCGACACGCAGCTGTCGCAAGTCATCGACGCCCATCCGAACAACGCGCATGCGCGCTACCTGTACGCGCAGGTGCTGGACCGTGAAGGCCGCGCATCCGACGCACTCGCACAGCTGCAGAAAGCGAAGTCGCTCGATCCGCAATTGCGCTTCACCGACGCGACGCGCTTCGCGCAGACCGAATCGCGCATTCGCGCGGATGCCGCGCGCATCGCGGGCACCGCGCCGGCCGCGACACAGAGCGGTGCGTTGCAATCGTCGCTCGCGCCGACGGTGCCGCCGGCTAAACATGGCCCGTCGACCGGCATGTGGATCGGCCTCGGGCTGATCGTCGCGATCGTCGCGCTGGTGCTGCGCTGGACGCTGCGGCGTGCGCGCAAGGCCGACGACGGCCGCGCCGACGACGAACGCCGCACGCAGTTAAAGCGCGCGACCGACGTACTGAACGACATCCGTCCGCTGAAGCTCGATGCGAAGCTGTCGACGGCGCCCGGCGCCGCCGCGCTGACCGGCGAGCTCGAAGGCATCGAGAACGACGCACGTACGCTCGTCGAAACGCTTTCCAACGGGAAGAACCCGGTGCCGCCCTATCGGCTCGACGAACTCGAACAGCGTCATGCGAGCGTGAAGGCGCGCGTCGAAGGGCGGCCCGATCCGGCCGCGCAACCGGCGGCGACTGCAAGCGGCAGCGGCTCCGTGTACGCGCAGGAAGCAGATCGCGTGACCGGCGCGCAAGGCCAGCCGTATCAGCAGCCACCGTACCCGCAACAGCCATATCCGCCGCAGTATCCGCAACAGCAGCCGCCTGTCGTAATCCAGCAAGGCGGTGGTTTCGGTGGCGGCATGGGCGGGCTGCTGACCGGCGTGCTGCTCGGCGAAGCGATGTCCGGCGGCCGCGAGCGCGTGGTCGAACGCGACGTGATCGTCGACGATCAGCGCCGGCGCCAGGAAAGCAACGATCCGGGCTTCGACCTCGGCCGCGGCGACGATTCGAACTGGAGCGACGGCAACGGCGGCGGCGTCGATCTCGGCAGCAACGACGACGGCTGGACCGACGACAACACCTGAGCATCGAGCCTGCGGGCGCCGGCCTGTCGCACGGCGCCCGCTGTCGTGTACTCCGCGCTTCCTGTCAATTCCGCTCGGGCCGCCCCCCTGATTTGTCAATCATTTCAAGATGGGCTACCGGCAATGGGGCACGTTCGCTATCATGCGGCACATCGGCGTGCCTCCGATCCCACCAGACGCTTCGCAGCCCTGCGCGTCGCGGCACGCCTCCCGTCGCCCAACCAGGAGAAAGCCGCTCATGAGCATAATCAAGGAATTCAAGGAGTTCGCCGTCAAAGGCAACGTGATGGATCTCGCCGTCGGCGTGATCATCGGTGGCGCATTCTCGAAGATCGTCGACTCGGTCGTAAAAGACCTGATCATGCCGGTGATCGGCGTACTGACCGGCGGTCTGGATTTCTCGAACAAGTTCGTTCTGCTCGGCACCATCCCGCCGTCGTTCAAGGGTAATCCCGATTCGTTCAAGGACCTGCAGGCCGCGGGCGTCGCCGTCTTCGGCTACGGCTCGTTCATCACCGTGGCGATCAACTTCGTGATCCTGGCGTTCATCATTTTCCTGATGGTGAAATTCATCAACAAGCTGCGCAAGCCGGAAGCAGCCGCACCGGCCGCGACGCCGGAAGACGTGCTGCTGCTGCGCGAGATCCGCGATTCGCTCAAGCAGCGCTGAGCATCGCGCCACGCCGCAGTCGCCGGGCCCGCCACGTGCGGGCCTTTTCGTTTTTCACGGGCACGCATCGTGCGTCGCCGCAAGCGGGCCTTCACACTTTTTTGTGACGCGCGAATGCACGCGCGGGAAAAGCAGGTCTATGATGGAGACTAAACGACAGTACGGGCGCCAAGACGCTGGCTGTGTCGATCATCGTGGCAGGCGGGTCGACGGGAGACATTGATCGTCGTACCGCACGAGTGCAGCATTTTCGTGTGCTATAAAGGATCGACATGCGGCGTACATAGCCGGGAGTGGGTCGCATGAAAGTGCCGCATTTCTTGCAATTGTTTTTGAGGCGAGTGTTTATGTCCTTCCCGAAAAAACGTCGACGTGCGCAACAGGATGGCCAGGAGTCATTCCTCGCGGTATTGCGTCACTCGAAACCGTTCGCACAGCTCGACACCAAGATTGCCCGCGCTCGTGCGCAGGACGAACCCGTCCTCTACGCGCATGTGCTGCCCGGCCTCGACGTGCTCCTGTGCAGCGTGCGCGGCGCGCAGCCGCCCTACCCGGCCATCGCCGAATTGCGCAAACGCTGCATCGAATCGATCGCCAACGCACTCGAGCAGCCGCTCGACGGCCTCGAGAACGGCGGCTACTGGTATGAGGCGAACGGCTTCGGCTTCCTCGTATTCGCGAGCCGCGCCCGCGCGCGCATCCTGCCCGAATTTGGTGCAGGCACGAAGGCGAGCCTGCGCGGCGGCCTCGGGCGTCAGAACGCAGGCGACACGACACCGCGTTCACTCGGCTGACGATACCGACACGATGGGCCGCCTCCGCGCGGCCCATCGGCCATTCAGGTTTCCCGTTTCGCCGTTGCCGCGATCATCACGCCCCGCCGCGCCGGTGGCCTGGCCGCACGATGTCGATGAACGCGGCGAAATCGGCACCGGCCAGTCCTTGCGCCGCCCCCAGCCGCAATACCTGCTGCACCGTCGCCGATACCGGCATCACCGCGCCCGTGTCCCGCGCCGCGTCGGCAATTGCATCGACGTCCTTCTGAAACGTGGCAAGCGCGCCGATCGACGAGTGGCCGCCCGACGTCATCCGCGGCACGAACGTCTGCAACAGCACCGAATCCGCCCAGCCGCCCGCGAGTGCATCGGCCAGGCGAGCGGCATCGATGCCGCTTGCCTGCGCGAGCCCGACCGCCTCGGCGATCGCGGTCACCGTCGCGGTGACGATCGCCTGGTTGCACAGCTTCGCGGTCTGGCCCGCGCCGGCGCCGCCCATGTGCGTAATGCGTGACGCGTACGTGTCGATCAACGGTCGCACCGCGTCGAGGTCGGCCGCAGCGCCGCCCGCCATCACCGCGAGCGTGCCTGCTTGCGCGCCGGGCACACCGCCCGACACCGGCGCATCGATCCAGCCGACGTTCAGTGCGGCCGCGCGCGCCGCGTAGTCGCGCGTCGCGGCGGGCGCAATGCTCGAATGGTCGACGATGCGCGTCAGCCGGCGCGCATCCGCATCGCCGGCAAGGAGGCCATGTTCGCCGAATACGACATCGCCAACCGCACGGCCGTCGAGCACGCATACGAACACCGTATCGACGCGCTCGGCCAGTTCGCGCGGCGTATCGACCACCTGAGCGCCGTCCTGTTCCAGCGCTTCGGCCTTGCCGCGCGTGCGGTTCCATACGCTGACCCGATGGCCCGCGGCCAGCAAATGCCGAATCATCGGCGCGCCCATCAATCCCGGTCCGCAAAATCCGACTTCCACGATCGTCCTCGTCTCCAATTTGGGTTGCACTTGGCGCCCATCATACCTATCACTCAAGAAGCCGGACACGCGCGGCGCCGCTGCGGGCCCGCACCTTGCACCGGCTGCACACATCGACACACGTCGACATCACAGGGAGCGCATCATGAGCGACCACGTCTACAAGCTGATCGAACTGACCGGCTCGTCGCGGCAATCGTGCGACGACGCCATCCGCAACGCGATCTCGAAAGCAGGCAAGACGCTGCACAACTTGCACTGGTTCCAGGTGACCGAAACGCGCGGCCACATCGAAGGCGACCAGGTGATCCACTGGCAGGTCACGCTGAAGGTCGGCATGCGCATCGACGACTGACGCGCCGCGCGCGTCACGCGCGGCGCCGGACCTGCCGGATGCGTGCAACGCGCATCCGCACGACGTCGCGTCCGCCTGCATTCCACCCGTTCGGCCTTCTTCGCGAGGCCCGGCCGGTGAGCGTCTGCGGGTATCCATCTCTTGACGCTGGTTTTCGTTCATATTAAAAACCATATACCCACCTCCCCCCTCGATCAGCCCGGACATATAAACTGGAGAAACCATGAGTCAGCAACGCGAGGCGATCGACACGTACCTCTTGCGCGTCTTGCACACCTTGTTGATGGAGCGCAGCGTCACGCGCGCGGCCGTCAAACTGAACCAGTCGCAGCCGGCGATCAGCGCCGCACTGCGGCGCCTGCGCGACATCACCGGCGACCCGCTGCTGGTGCGCGGCAAGTCCGGCATGGTCCCGACCGAATACGGACTGCGCCTGCTCGAGCCGGTGCAGAATGCGCTGCGCGAAATCGAGCGCATCAAGTTTCAACAGCACAATTTCGACCCGGCCACGTCGATCCGCTGCTATCGGATCGGCTGTCCCGACTACCTGAACGTGCTGTTCGTGCCGACGGTCGTCGAACGATTCCGCCAGGCCGCGCCGAATGCGACGCTCGAGTTTCACTCGCTCGGCCCCGCGTTCGACTACGAGCTCGCGCTGGAAGACGGCAAGCTCGACATCGTCGTCGGCAACTGGCCGGAGCCGCCCGAGCAACTGCACCTGTCGAATCTGTTCGTCGACGAAATCGTCTGCCTGATGAGCAATACGCACCCGTTCGCGAAGCGCGGCGGGCTCACGCTCGACCAGTACCTGAACGCGCCGCATCTCGCGCCGACGCCGTACTCGGTCGGCCAGCGCGGCGCGATCGACGTGCACCTCGCGCGCGAACGGCTCAAGCGCCACGTGGTCGTCACGCTGCCGTACTTCAACCTCGCACCGTACGTGCTGGTGAAGTCCGACCTGATCTTCACGACGACGCGCCTGTTCGCCGATCATTACGCGAAGTTCCTGCCGCTGTCGGTCGTGCCGGCCCCGCTCGATTTCCCGCCGATGCAGTACTACCAGCTGTGGCACGAACGCTGCCACTACTCCGACGAAGTGCGCTGGCTGCGCGGCCTCGTCGCGGAAGCGACCCGCACGCTGATCGAGGCGTAATCGCATACGGCGCGCGCCGCGCGCACCGGTCGTGCGGTCGCGCGATGACCCGGTGCGCTGCGCGGCCGGTGGCGGCCGCAGTCGGCGGCCCGCGGTGCGCGCGCGCCGCGCAACGGCCGGCGGGACCGCCCCGCCGATGCATCAGCGCGACGCTTCCACCAGCGCGTGCGCGAGCGCGTTGTGACGTTCGATGATCGGAGGCAGATCGAGCGTCGCGACGCGCCCTTCACGTACCACCACCTTCCCGTTCACCACCGTGTACGCCGTCTGCGACGGCGCGCAAAACACCAGCGCCGCGACCGGATCGTGCAGCGCGCCCGCGAACAGCGGCTGGCGCAGGTCGAATGCGGCGAAGTCCGCAGCCATGCCGGGCTTCAGCGCGCCGATGTCGTCGCGGTTCAGCACCTTCGCGCCGCCGAGCGTCGCAATCTCGAGCGCCTCGCGTGCAGTCATCGCATCGGGCCCGAAGCCGACCCGTTGCAGCAGCAGCGCCTGACGCACTTCCGCGACCATTTGCGCGCCGTCGTTCGACGCGGAACCGTCGACGCCGAGGCCGACGGGCACACCCGCAAGCCGCATTTTCTTCACCGGCGCGATACCGGACGCGAGCCGCATGTTCGAGCACGGACAATGCGCGACGCCGGTGCCGGTGCGCGCGAACAGCCCGATGCCCGCATCGTCGAGTTGCACGCAGTGCGCGTGCCACACGTCGTGGCCGACCCAGCCGAGATCTTCCGCGTATTCGGCGGGCGTCATCCCGAACCTTTCGCGGCTGTACGCGATGTCGTTGGCGTTCTCGGCCAGATGTGTGTGCAGCGACACGCCGTAGTCGCGTGCGAGCACGGCCGCGTCGCGCATCAGGCCGCGGCTCACCGAAAACGGCGAGCACGGCGCAACGACCACACGCAGCATCGCGTAGCGGCCTTCGTCGTGATAGGTCTCGATCAGGCGCTGCGCGTCGCGCAGGATGTCGGGCTCGCGCTCGACGACCGAATCCGGCGGCAGCCCGCCGTCGCGCTGGCCGACACTCATCGCGCCGCGGCTCGCGTGAAAGCGCATGCCGATCCGGTGCGCGGCGCCGATGCTGTCGTCGAGGCGGCTGCCGTTCGGATAGATGTACAGATGGTCGCTCGACGTCGTGCAACCCGACTGCAGCAGCTCGGCCATCGCGGTCAGCGTCGACACTTCGATCATCTCCGGTGTCAGATGCGCCCAGATCCGGTACAGGTTCGTAAGCCAGCCGAACAGCTCCGCGTTCTGCGCCGCCGGCACCGCGCGCGTGAGGCTCTGGTACATGTGGTGGTGCGTGTTCACGAGCCCGGGGATCACGAGGTGGCCGCGCAGGTCGAGCACTTCGTCGGCCGTGTCCGGCAGCTCGGCGCTCGAGCCGACCGCGACGATCCGGTTGTCTTCGATGTACAGCCCGGCATCGCGCAGTTCGCGACGCGCGTCGTCCATGGTCACGAGCACGTCGGCGTGCTTGACCAGCAGGGTTTTCGGGCGGGATGAGGATGGGTGCGGCGCGCGTGCGCCGGCGTGCTGCTCGAGGTTCATGCGTTCTCCGCGTCGTTCCGCCCCCGGGAACCGCTCCCGGAGGCCATCACAAAGCCGTTCGAACGCTGATTCGCGGCACGCCCCGGTGCCTGCGTCCGTTCGAACGCGCTGGCCCGGTTACCCGGCGTGCATGCCGTCTTCGGGGTACGCGCGGACTTGAGCCCGACGCGCACGGCCGCAGCATCGCGCAAGCGCGCGCCGCGCACAATGCGCGATCCGGAATACCGCGCTTCACGGATCCGATATGTTACGCCGCGCGCAGGCCGCGCCAGCCGCGGTAATGCGAGGCGATCCGCTGCCGCAACCGGATGCCCGGCGACCGTCGACAGCCGTTCATGCGCGGCGCATTATCTTTGATATCGCGCCCGTATTTGCGCGGGGAACCTTTTTACAATGCCTGCACGGCGCTCGCTTCAATCTCGCCGACGGGTATGTAGCCACGTGACGTGGAGCCTCGATCCGCCGCACAGTCAATGGATCGAGCTGCCGCCGAACCTCGCATTCACACAAGGACAACTGCGAATGGGAAAGCTCACTACCCACGTACTCGATACGGCACACGGTCGCCCTGGCGCCGCCATCAAGGTGGACCTCTACGCGCTCGACGGCGAATCGCGCCGCGCGATCAAGACCGTGCTGACCAATAGCGACGGCCGCTGCGACGAACCGCTGCTCGAAGGCGCGGCACTCGCCGCCGGCGAATACGAACTCGTGTTCCATGCCGGCGACTACTTCGCGTCGCTCGGCGTGAAGGTGCCGGAACCGCGCTTCGTCGACCGCGTCGTGCTGCGCTTCGGCATCGCGGACACTGCATCGCACTACCACGTGCCGCTGCTCGTGTCGCCGTGGTCGTACAGCACCTATCGCGGCAGCTGACACACGCATCGGCGCCCCGCATCAAACACAACGAATTGAGTCTGGAGGAGTTTCATGGAAGGCTTCATCACCGACTGGCTGAACCTCGCGCTGCGATGGCTGCACGTCATCGTCGCCATCGCGTGGATCGGCGAGTCGTTCTATTTCGTCGCACTGGACAACAGCCTGAAACCGCCGACCGACGCGAACCAGCGCAAGCGCGGGGTGTTCGGCGAGCTGTGGCACGTGCACGGCGGCGGCTTCTACAACATGCAGAAGTACACGGTCGCCCCGCCGGAAATGCCCGAGGACCTGCACTGGTCGAAGTGGCCGTCGTACACGACGTGGCTGTCGGGCTTCTCGCTGTTCTTCGTGCTGTACCTGCTCGCACCGAACACGTACCTGATCGACAAGAGCGTGCTCGACATGGGCCCCGTCGTCGCAGTCGCATCCGCACTCGGCTTCCTCGCGGCCGGCTGGATCGTCTACGACTCGCTGTGCCGGATCCTCGGCACCAACGATCGCGTGCTCGGCATCTGCGTCGGCGTCTACGTCGTGATCGCCGCTTACCTCGCCTGCCACATCTTCGCTGGCCGCGCGGCGTACCTGATCGTCGGCGCGATGCTCGCGACGATCATGTCGGCGAACGTGTTCTTCGTGATCATCCCCGGCCAGCGCAAGATGGTCGACAAGATGCTCAAGGGCGAAGAGCCGAACCCGATCTACGGCAAGCGCGGCAAGCAGCGTTCGGTGCACAACACGTACTTCACGCTGCCGGTCGTGTTCGCGATGCTGTCGAACCACTATGCGATGACCTACACGAACAAGTTCAACTGGGTCGTGCTCGTGCTGATCATGCTGGCCGGCGCGCTGATCCGCCAGTTCTTCGTGATGCGTCACCGCGGTCAGCAGCTGTGGTACCTGCCGATCGGCGGCGTCGCGCTGCTGTCGGGCGCGCTGGTGTGGACGATGCCGAAGCCGGTCGCGCCGGAAGCGCAGGCGGCGAACGCACCGAAGGTCGCGATCAACGACATCATGCCGATCCTGCAGCAGCGCTGTGTCGAGTGTCACTCGGCGAAGCCGACGCTGATGGGCAGTGCGCCCGCCGGCGTGATGTTCGATACGCCCGACGAAGTATCGAAAAACGCGCAGCGAATCTACGAACAGGCCGTGCGCCTGAAGGCGATGCCGATCGGCAACGTCACGCGCATGACCGACGACGAGCGCGTGAAGCTCGCCGCGTGGTTCGAGGGTGGCGCGGCGAAGTAAGCGCTACGTTTGCACGTCGCCTGAACGACAGGCCCGCTTCGGCGGGCCTGTTTTTTTTTACGTGGTCGTGCCGCCCCGACGGCAACGTCGAGCCGCACGGTCAGCCCGCCGCATAGCGCGACGCGTAGCTTGCCTTGCGTGCAGCAAGCTGCGCGGCCCGCTCCGCCGGCGTGACATAACGCATCGTCGCAGGCAGGACCGAGCGCAGGTTCGCCAGCTTCACGAGCGTCGCATGCGCGGACGGCGCCGCGCCGGTCGACGCCGCGGGCACACCCTGCCAGCGCAGGTTCAGAAAGCCTGCGTGGATGCCGACCGTATCCACCCAGTTGTAGACGCCCGGATCGGTCGGTGACACGACGAACGTGAACGTACCATCCGGATTCGCCACCGCCTGGCGATTGTTCAACGACTGCGTGTGATCGACGTAGTCGGTCGTGATCAGCCAGCGGCCGTATGCGGGTGCGATGAAGTACTTCGCGCCGCCAAGGTCGACCTGCACCACCAGCGCTTCGTCGTCGGCAATCCGGAATGCGCTGTAGGTGGCCGCCTGCGTCGACAGGCGTCCGGCGGAACCGCCGAGCGACACGGGCGGAATTGTATTGACCGGCTGTGCGTTCGCGAGCGCGTTGTAGCCGGCGAACGTGCCGCCATTGGCGACTTGCGCGGCCAACCTGGCGATCATGTCGTCCCTGGTCGGCGCCGCTGCCGTCGAAGCGCCTGACACGCGTTCGACGGACAGATCGTCGAATTGCTGCACGCCCCATTCACCAACGGTATCGCGAATGAAAAACGACGACGCCGTCGTCGGCAACGTAACGTGATTGCCGGTGCCGTCCGCCGCGCCCGAATCGGCGGTGATGACGAAGCCGCCGTCCGCTTCGACGCGCAGTTGATCGCCGCTCAGATTCGACAGCGTCGTGTGACGGCCATCCCACAGGCTGACGTTGCTGTCGACCGGTCCGTCGCGATGCACCCTGCCGCGAATCACGTAACGCAGCGCGGGGTCGACCGGAAAGCTCCGATAAATCGTGTCCGGATTGTCGAACGTCGTGCGCGAGCCGGGTACGTCGATGCCGAACCACTTGTGCGGCGCGGCAAGCCCCGAGATCATCTTCGGTGCATTCGGGTCCTGGTTCGTGATCGCAAGTGCGCTCGACATCGCCGATTCATCGACAGCCGTCTGCAGATAGGCGAGCGACTCGTCCGGTACGCCGCCGACCGCCTGGGCGGCGGCCAGCCATTGCGCCTTCAGCGTCGCCTTCGCCTGCACGACCGCAGGCGCGTTCACCAGCTCGAGCGCGAGCTTTTCTGCGGCAATCTGGTCGGGTGTCGCGAGCGGATTCGCGCTGCGCGCTGCGTTCGTGCCTGTCGCGGCGAAGACGTCGCCGTCGCTGCCGCCGCAGCCGGCGAGCGTCAGCACGGCCGCCGCCATTGCAGCGGCCGCGACGATCGGGATTCTTCCGTTCATGTCGGGATGTTCGTGGGGCGAGGACGACGTTGGAGGATCCGGAACACATCGGCTCGACGGGCCGACAAAGCGCTCAAGATACCGGTCCCGGCCTTCGCGGCGAACCAACGATACGGAATATGCCAAGTCTCGGCGCGCGGCCCCAAAACGAACAAAGCCCGCGCATCATGCGCGGGCTCGCCGGACAACGCAGGTTCAAACTCAGGCCGTCACTGCATCGAGCGCGTCCTCGGTGAGCCACAGCGATTCAGGCAGGTCCTGCTCGTTCAGGTTCAACCCGTCGCCGCCGCGATCGACGACGATGAAGTCGCTGACGCCGCCCAGCGCGATCAACGGGTGATGCCACACGCCCTTCGCGTAGTTGACGCCCTGCCACCCGCTCGTCACGAACGCGCGAATCTTCGAAGGATCGAGATCGCCGGCGGGCGCGACGACGACCAGATACGGCTGGTCGTTCAGCGGCACGAACGCCTGGCTGCCAAGCGGATGGCGCTCGAGCATCTTCACTTCGAACGGCAGCGTGCGCGGCTGGCCGCGGAACAGGTTGATGAGCGTGCGGCCGTTTTCATCCGCCACGTCGACGTTCGCGAGATCGTGAAAGCGGGTCGTCGTGCCGAGATTGATCGGAATCTGCTTCGCGCCTTCGGTCTCGATCACGTCGCCGAACGGTGCGAATGCTGCTTTGGTCAGCGGTTCGATTGCAAGCGTCTTCATTTGTCCAGCGTCCCCCACAGACGCAAGCGCGACACGCCGCCGTCCGGAATGATGTTCAGGCGCACGTGGGTCACCGGGCCCAGCGATGCGATGTCCTGTTCGAAGTAATGCTGCTTGTCCATCTGGAGCTTCTGCTCGCCGAGCAGCACCGGCCAGAACATCGATTGCGTAATCAGCGAGGTGTCGGTGCCGCCGGACACATACGCCGCCTGGATCGAGCAGCGGTCCGGATAGTTGCCCTTGAAGAACGCGGTATCGACTTCGATCTTGCGGATCACGCCCGGCTGCGCGAGCGCGATGATCGCCCAGTCGTTGCCCGGTTCGCGGCGGCGGCGCGTTTCCCAGCCGTCGCCCATGTTCACGCCGCGGCCGGGCAGCAGCAGGTTCGACGCGACGCCGAAGTGCTGGTTGTTCGCGGCCACCACGTAGCCGCCGTTTTCCATCGCTGCGAGGTCGAACAGCTCGGTCGCGCTCGCGCCCGCCCAGTCGAGTTGCGGCTGACCGTACACGCGCAGGCGCGCGATGCCGCCGTCCGGGTAGATGTTCACGCGCAGATGCGTGAACGCACGTGCGTCGCTTGCCGCGACGTAGTGATGGCTGTTGCCCTGCAGCGTCGTCGACGGCACGATCTCGACCCACTCGGTCGCGTGCGTCGGCGCGCCGTCGGCCACGAAAGCGGCCTCGACCGATGCGGCCGGGGGGAAGTTGCCGGTGAAATGGCTCGTGTCGATGTCGAAACCCTTGATCACGCCCGGCCGCGCGAGCTTGACGATGCACCAGTCGTAGCCCGTCGTCCGCTTGCGGCGCGTCTCCCAGCCGTCCATCCACTTGCCATGGTCGTCGTACTTGCCCGGGATGAACACCGCCGGCTCCGGGTTCAGCATCCGCTCCTTCGGCGCGAAGAAGTCGTCGCTCGCCTCGAGCGCCTGCGCGCCGAGACGCGGGTCGGCAAGGTTCACGTAGCGCCGCGTGAAATCGGGGGCATCGGGATCGAGAAGCGGAACAGCCATGATGTTTCCTTGTTTCAGTGATGCGATCGGGCCGCTGCGACGCAGCAGCCCGCGTTACGGTGTCACGCGTCGATCAGGTCGTCGAGGCGAAAGCGTGCGATCCGGTAGATCTGGTCGAGGCTGGCGCGTAATTCCTCGTCGCGCGAATGATTCACGCGCGACTCGAAGTTCGCGATGATGCCGTGGCGGTCGTAGCCGCGCACCGCGAGGATGAACGGGAAACCGAATTTCTCGCGATACGTGCGGTTCAGCGTCAACAGCTTGTCGAACTCTTCCTGCGTGCACTGGTCGAGGCCCGCGCCGCTCTGCTCGCGCGTCGACTCGGCCGTCAGCTCGCCGCGCACCGCGGCCTTGCCGGCCAGTTCCGGGTGGGCGTTGATCAGCGCGAGCTGGCGCGCGTCGCCTGCGGTTTCGACCGCGTCCGACATCGTCCGGTGCAGCGCGTCGATGCTCGCGAACGGCCGCTTGCCCGCCGCAACCTCGGCCACCCACGGCGAATGTTCGAAGATCCCGGACAGCGCCGCGACGAATGCGCCCGGCGCCATCGTGTTCAGTTGCTCCAACGTGTAACGCATCGCCTTCATGCTTTCCCTTCGTTTCGATGATTGGGCTGATACGGATGATGTTCGCGCCAGTGACGCGCGATATCGACACGGCGCGTCACCCATACGCGATCGTGCTTCTCGATGTGATCGAGGAAACGCTGCAGCCCGCGGAAACGCCCAGGCCGGCCCAGCAGCCGGCAGTGCATGCCGATCGACAGCATCTTCGGCGCATCGTCGCCCTCCGCGTACAGCACGTCGAACGCGTCGCGCAGATACTGGAAGAAGTGATCGCCCGTGTTGAAGCCCTGCGGCGTCGCGAAGCGCATGTCGTTCGTGTCGAGCGTGTACGGCACGATCAGCTGCGGCGTCGTACCGCCGCCCGACACTTCGACGTCCATCCAGAACGGCAGATCGTCGCCGTAGTTGTCGGAGTCGTACAGGAAGCCGCCGTATTCGGCGACGAGACGATGCGTGTTAGGGCTGTCGCGGCCGGTGTACCAGCCGAGCGGACGCTCGCCCGTCACGCGCTCGATCGCTTCCATCCCGAGTCGCATGTGCTCGGCCTCGAGCTCGGGCGTCATGCTCTGGTAGTGAATCCAGCGCCAGCCGTGGCACGCGATCTCGTGACCGAGTTCGACGAACGCACGCGCAAGCTCCGGATGACGTTCGATCGCCATGCCGACACCGAACACCGTCAGCGGCAGCCCGCGCTTCTCGAATTCGCGCAGGATGCGCCACACGCCCGCACGCGACCCGTACTCGTAGATCGATTCCATGCTCATGTGGCGGTCTGGATACGCGGCCGCGCCGACGATTTCGGACAGGAACTGTTCGGAGCCCGGATCGCCGTGCAGCACGCAGTTCTCGCCGCCCTCCTCGTAATTCAGCACGAATTGCACGGCAACACGGGCGCGCCCGGGCCAGTTCGCCTGCACGGGATGGCGGCCGTAGCCGATCAGGTCGCGAGGATAGTTGGGATCGAGTGACATGGGTTCGAAATGCGGCGAAAGCGCGCTGAAATAATGGGTTCGCATCGGCCGGCGCAGGCGCCGGAGGCCGGCCGCGCGGGCCGATGCGATGACGGCCCAGTGTAGCGAAAAGGTTCATACGCGCCCATACAGCCGCGCAGATAGTGCGTGTCAGACGGAGTGTATGTGCGGCTGCGGCAAATCCGGCCCGGGTTCCCCCGCGCCGTTGCCGTTGCGCGCGGCGGCGTCCGGCGGCACGGCTGCCGACGCGTCGTCCGGCGGGCTGAAGCGTGCGAATTCGCCGTCATAGCGCTTCGGCAGCGGCCGCGCATAATCGCCGCGCTTCGCGGTCGCGAGGCGCAGCGACACGAGCGCCTCGGCCCATTTCACGGCTGCCGTGACGCCCTCGACCACCGGCGCGCCGATCTGCTGCTCGATCTCGTGCGCGAATTCGGCCATCCCCGCGCAGCCGAGCACGATCGCGTCGGCGCCGTCCTCGTCGAGCGCGCGCCGGCATTCGTCGACGATGATCCGCCGTGCGGCCGAACCTGGCCGGTCGAGCTCGAGCACCGCGACGTCGGTCGCGCGTACGTTGCGGCAGAACCGCTTCATCCCGTAGCGTTCGGCGAGATGCCACGCCATCCCGCAGGTGCGCGCAAGCGTCGTGACGACCGAGAAGCCCGGCGCGAGCACGCTCGCCGCGTGCATCGCCGCCTCCGCGATCCCGATCACGGGCCCGCGGGCGACCTCGCGCGCCGCGTACAGTCCGGGATCGCCGAAACACGCAATCACGTACGCATCGAAGCCGTCACGCTCGCCCTGCGCGATCTCGGCGAGCAGCCCGGGCGTCGCGAGCGCCTCGTCGTAATAGCCTTCGATCGACGGCGGCCCCATCGGCGGGCTCACCGCGACGATCGCCGTGCCCGCGGCCGCGACCTCGCGCGCGCAGCGGCCCATCGCATCGGTCATCCGCTGCGTCGTATTCGGATTGATCAGCTTGATCTTCATCGCGCGCTCCTCACGACTTCGTGCTAACGAGCAGCCGGTAGAACGCGAAACCGAGCGCCGCGCCGATGAACCACGAGAAGTTCGCGAGCGCCTCCCAGCCCGGCATCATCACGCAGATCACGGCAATCACCGCGGCCGGCAACAGCGCGGCGAGCGCGCGGCGGTTCACGCCGCCCGTGTACCAGTAGCTGCCGCTCTCCGACATCGTGTACAGGTCGTCGCGCACGAGGCGGCCCCGCTTCACGAGATAGAAGTCGGCGATCAGCACGCCGTACAGCGGGCCGATGAACGCGCCGAGCACGTCGAGCGTGTAGTGGATCACCGCCGGATTGTTGAACAGGTTCCACGGCGTGATGAAGATCGACGCGACGGCCGCGAGCATGCCGCCCGCGCGCCAGCTGATCAGCCGCGGTGCGACGTTCGAGAAATCGAACGCGGGCGACACGAAGTTCGCGACGATGTTGATGCCGATCGTCGCGATCGTGAAGGTCAGCGCGCCGAGGATCACGGCGGTCGGATGGTCGATGCGGCCGACCGTCGCGACGGGATCGGTGATCAGTTCTCCGAATACCGGCAGCGTCGCGGCCGTGGTGATCACCGTGACGAGCGAGAACGCGAGGAAGTTGACCGGCAGCCCCCAGAAATTGCCGCGCTTCACGTCGCCGAACGTGCGGCAGTAGCGCGAGAAGTCGCCGAAATTCAGCATCGGCCCCGAGAAATACGACACGACGAGCGATACGGCCGTGATCATCACCGGAATCACTTCCGCACCGTGATATTTGACGCCGCCGAGGTTGATCCCGATGTTGCGCCAGCCCGCACGCCACACCATGTAGCCCGCCAGAATGAACATCACGACGTAGACCGCCGGCCCGGCGAAGTCGATGAACTTCTTGATCGTCTCCATCCCGTTCCAGAACACGAATGCCTGCAGCACCCACAGCAGCATGAAGCCGGCCCACCCGAGCGCCGACAACCCGAGAAAGCCGTAGCGATGGACGTCCGCGTAAGGCATCCATTGCGGAAAGAACTTCAGCACGACGATCACGAGCGCGCTGGACGCGAGATAGGTCTGGATGCCGTACCACGCGATCGCGATCAACCCGCGGATCACGGCCGGCACGTTCGCGCCGAGCACGCCGAAGGTTGCGCGGCATGCGACCGGATAAGGCACGCCGATCTGCTGGCTCGGCCGCGCGATCAGGTTGCACAGGCGGTTCACGATCGTGATGCCGACGATCAGCGCGATCAACACCTGCCAGCTTGTCAGACCGAGTGCGAACAGGCTGCCCGCGAACACGTACCCGCCGACGCTGTGCACGTCCGACATCCAGAACGCGAAGATGTTGTATGCCCCCCATGTCTGATTCTTCAGGGGTGCCAAATCTTCGTTGTACAGACGTGGACTGTAACCGTCCGGCAACGCGGGGCCGCCGCCCTCGCCGCCTTCTTCCGCCGGATACGCGCTGTCGTGCGCCACACTGAACTGAGCCATGATTTCTCCTTGATGCGGCCGTGCGGCCGCTCCACCGTCATCGATATCGCTCCGGATCGTCGCCCGGAGTCGGACTGGCGGCCGGCGGCGCAAACCGCCGGCCTGGATTGCTCTTGTCGTGTGGCGCGCGGCCGGTTCGCGTCGCCGCTCAGGCGCCGCCGAACACCTCGCGCAAATCGACCTGCCCTTGCGCGGGCCGGTCCAGCATCTTCAGTTCGACATGCTGCAGGTGGTGCGCCATCAGCGCCGCCGCCCGCTTCGCGTCCCCCGCTTCCAGCGCGGCCAGGATCTCGTTGTGATCGTCGAACGAGCACGGACTGCGGCCGTGCGATTCGTACAGTGCCGACATCAGCGTCGAGCGTGCGACGAGCCCGTCGAGGCACTCGCAGAGCGTCGCATTGCCGACCAGCGCGGCGAGCGCCGTGTGGAATTCGCCCGACAGGCGGATCCACGCCGCGAAGTCGTGCCGCTCGAACGCGCGACGTTCCTTTTCGATCAACGCGGCGACGCCCTTCAGCCGCTTCGCGCCCGGCCCTGTCGCGAGCCGCTCGACGACGGCCAGTTCGATGATCCGGCGCATCTCGAACACCTCGTGCACATCCTGCAGCGTCGGACTCGCGACGAACGCACCGCGGTTCGGTTCGAGATCGACCAGCTTGTCGGTCGCGAGCTGCGCGAGTGCCTGCCGGATCGTCCCGCGCTTCACGCCGAATACTTCGCAGAGCTGCGCCTCCGTCAGCTTCGCGCCGGGCGCGAGCCGATGCTCGAGGATCGCGGTGCGGATCCGCTCGGCGATCGCTTCGGGGCCGGGCGTGCCGGACGGAGGGGAATCGGGCGCGTTCATGTTATGCATCGTGTGATGGTCCTCATCCTAGGACGGACATAAAGATTGTCAACAATTCTTTTGGCTTATTGCGCACAATCAGCGTGCATCCGGTCGTACGAAATGGGTGCGCAATGCACGAAATCCAGGCACGACAAGCCTTTGATGCTTGTCCATGGCCGTTCATGGTGTATACCCGCCCGTTATTTTGTTGACAAAATTGGTGCACACCACGAAGTCGACCCAGTTTGGATGGATCGAAATTTTGGACCGTTAGTTGCGTATCGTATTGAAGAAAAAGGCGGAAGTCCCGCCTTTCGATGGTATCCGCCAATCCGGCTCAACCGAGATGCGGATAGTCCGACAGCGTCAGCCGGAAACCGTGCGCGTTCGCGACGAGCTGCGCTTGGGCGCCGAACGGCAGCGTCAGCAGATCGGGCACATGACCGAACTGCAGCCCCGTGACGACGGGAATTCCGACCACCGACCGCACCTGGTCGATCATCGCCTGCATGTCGTAGCCGTTGTCGTACTCGAACGGCCGGGCACCCGTGAACTGCCCGAGCACGAGCGCCTGCTGGCGCGCAAGCAGCCCCGACAGGTGCAGCTGGTAAATCATGCGTTCGATCCGGAACGGCTGCTCGTTCACGTCCTCGATGAACAGGATGCCGCCGTCGATGTCCGGCATGTACGGCGTGCCGATCAGCGACGTCAGGATCGCGAGGTTGCCGCCCCACAGCGTGCCCGTCACGTTCGCCGTCTGCACCTGCGGCGCGTCGGCGACGATCGTCGTGGTCGGCTGCGACAGCGTCTGCCAGAAATGCCGCATCGTGAAGTCGCTTGGCGTCTCCGCGCCGAAGTCGGCCGACAGCATCGGGCCGCCGAACGTCTTGATGCGCGCCTTCGCGTACAACGCGAGCTGGATTGCGGTGAAGTCGCTGTGCCCGACCAGCGCGATCGGCTGGTCTCGCAACCGGCGCTCGAGCCCGCGATAGTCGAGGCCGTGCAGGATCCGCGCGGCCCCGTAGCCGCCCCGCACCGCGAGCGCGATGTCCGGCAGCGGCCGCTCCGGGTCCGCCAGACGGTTCAGGTCGCCGGCACGCTCGCCGTCGGTGCCGCCGAAGCGCTGGAAGCGCCGCTGCGTCGCCTCGAGGTTCTCGATGCGATGCTGCGCCACGCTCAGGCGCTCCAGCGCGCGATTGATCGCGTCGGGATCATGCGGATAACCGGACGGCGCCAGCAGGCGGATGGTGTACGACGCGGCGGACTGGAAGGACATGGCGGAAGGTATCGGGTTCGTCAAACCTGCTTAGAGGGCCTGAACCGTCACGGGTTCATCGAAGCGCACGCGCCGCCCGCTCGGGGCCACGGCCGCGGCCGGGACGGTCATGCCGCGCCGGCTTCGGCGTCGCGGGCAAGCCGGGCCTCACGCAGCGCGCGGCGGCGCTCGGCGAAGAACGACTTCAGCGCCGCACCGCATTCGTCGGCGAGCACGCCGCCAGCCACTTCGGTATGGTGATTGAGCTGCGGATTCGCGAACGCATCGATTACGCTCCCGCATGCGCCGGTTTTCGGATCGGGGGCACCGTAGACGACGCGCGCGATCCGTGCGTGCATGATCGCGCCCGCGCACATCAGGCACGGCTCGAGCGTCACGTACAGCTCGCAGCCCGGCATCCGGTAGTTCTGCAAATGCTGCGCGGCCATGCGCAGCGCAGCCATTTCCGCGTGGGCAGACGGATCGTGACCGCCGATCGGGTGATTGAAACCGCGGGCGATTACTTCGTCGCCGCGCACGAGCACGGCGCCGACCGGCACTTCGCCGGCCGCCCGCGCCTCTTCCGCGGCGGCCTGCGCGAGCCGCATGAAATGCACGTCGCGCGCCGACACCGGCGCGGCCTCGGGAACGGGAGAGTCGGAAGGGACAGCAGATGCAGCGGCCGCGTCAGGCAGCGTGTCGGCGCTCACATCGTCCCCGCTTCGGCGGACGCATCGTCGAGCCCGCGCTCGCACAGACGTTCCGCGATGCGCCGGCAATAATCGCGCGGCATCACCATCGGGCCGCCGCGCAGCGATTCGAGCGCCATGTCGAGCGCGAGGATCTTCGCCTGCAGCCGGCAGCGTGCGGCCCGGTCGCTCACCGCCTGCAATTCGTCCTGCAGGTTGCGCAGCGCGCGCAGTTGTTCGACGGCCGGTGGCACGAACCCCGCATTCTTGAGGATACGGTTGGCCACGCGTACCTCCTCGGGTACGAGCAGGTCGTCATCCAGCGCCTGCGGCGCGCCGGTACCCGGCAAATCGTCGAACTCGCCCCGCGCGGCGGCGGCGGCGATACGTTGTTCGACCAGTGCGTCAAGCAATCTCATCAGTCAATCGGAGCAAATGCGGCAGGCGAATTCTAGCAGGGTGACGTGCGTATGACAGGCCCTTCGAATGCATGCTCGACATTGCGTTTTTAGGGCACGAATCGCCGCGCATGCGTGCCGATCGCGGCGACTTGCCGCTGTGCTGCGACGCAGCGGGCTACGCGCGAATTCGATGCCGCGCATGCGCGCGATGTCGGGCGCGATATTTTTATTTTCGTCATGCCGGACCGGCGGTCGTCATCCCGCGGAACTCGTCGCTCACCACGGCCCGATCACGCGGCAACGGGCCGCCGGCGCTCGCGCGGGAACGGCCGGAACATCGTCGCCACGCCGCATGCGCCGACACCGATCGCGAACGATCCGACGTAAAGCCAGCCGTAGCTGCCGAGTGCATCGACGATCAGCCCGCCCGCGACCGGCCCCGCCGCCATCCCGAGGCTGCCGGCCATCGCGCACCCGCCGATCACGGTGCCCATCATCCGCAGCGGGAAATTCTCGCGCGCGAGCACCGCGTAGAGGGGCATCACGCCCGCATAGATGAAGCCGAACAGCGTCGCGACCGCGTAGAAGCCGTCGAGCGTGCGTACGAAGTAGTAGCCGAGCGCGCCCAGCGCCTGCGCGAGCAGTCCGGCGACCAGCATGCGCTTCGCGCCAACGCGGTCGCCCAGCAGCCCGAATGCGATCCGCCCGCCCATGCCGGCGAGCCCCTCGACGCTGTAGATCGACACCGCGGCGATCAGCGGAATCCCGCAGCTGACGGCGTAGCTGACCGTGTGGAAAATCGGGCCCGAGTGCGTCGCGCAGCAGAAAAAGTTGGTGAGCAGCAAAACGATGAACTGCGGCGAGCGCAGCGCGGCGCCTGCCGACAGCGGCACGGCCGCCGGCCCGCCTGCGTTCGCCGGTTCGGCGTGCGCCGTATCCAGCGCGGGCGCGCGCCGCACGAGCAACGATGCAGGAATCATCACAACCGCTGCCAGCACGGCGATCAGCAGCATCGACGTGCGCCAGCCGTGCGCCGACACGAGCCACGCGGCGAGCGGCGACATCGTCATCGGCGCCATCCCCATACCCGCCGACACGAGCGATACCGCGAGGCTGCGGTGCGTGTCGAACCAGCCGGTCACGCACGCCATCATCGGCGCGAAGATCGCTGCCGTTGCGCTGCCGACGGCCAGCCCGAACATCAGCTGGAACGCGAGCAGCGATGGCGCGCGGCTCGCGAGCGCCAGGCTCGCCGACAGCAGCACGGCGCCCGTGATGACCACCGCGCGCGTGCCGATCCGGTCCGACAGGCTGCCCCAGCCGATGCTCGCGAACGCCATCGCGACGAAGCCGAGCGTCATTGCGGCGGAGATGCCGGTCATCGACCAGCCGGTGTCGCGTGCGATGGCCCGCAGAAACACGGGCAGCGAAAACATCGCACCGATCGCGACGCAGCTCAGCACGCCGCCCGCGGCGACGATCACCCAACGGTAGCGGGAATCACGCATCTGGCATCTCCTTTCTCCCGGTCTGCCGCGGGCTGGATGACGAAAGGGCGAATTGCGCTCGGTTCGCAATCTGCCGTCGATACCGATACGACGCACCACATGTCGAAAAATCGACACGCTCGGCGTGCGCCGACGCAAAAATCCGCTCGTCGCCCCATCGGTGCGGCCGACAACCGGCAGATCGACGGGCTCTCGCCGGCTTCTCGGGAGCCGGCGCCGCAGTGATTCCCGCAACGATGCGAAAGCGCGGCATCAATCCGGCGATGACCGCGACGACCCCGCACCCGCCAACGGCCAGCGCTCGACGATGTCGTAGCGGGTTCGGCCGAGCCAGCTCTGGATCAGTACGAATTCGGACACGATCCAGGAAATGGGCTCAATCCTGTAGCGGCCGAGCCGTCGCTGCCCGTACAGCAACGTCACGTGAGGCGTGAAACGCGCGCGCGACACGCGCAGCCCCGCTTCGCCGAGCGCGCCGCGAAGCCGTTGCCGAAACGCAACCAATTGGTCGAGCCCCGCGTCGCCCGTCAGCACCAGCGGGCAATGCCCGGGCCGTCCGTTGAAACTGACTAACTGATCGAAGGTGACGCGGAACGACCGCGCATCGATTCGGCGAGCCGCGGCGCACGCGCGGGCGAGCGTGGCGCCCGGCAGACGAGCAAAATCGCCGAGCGAATACAGCGTCACGTGCAGCCGCCCGGCGTGCAGCAGCCCGCGCGTGCCCGCATTCTCGCCATGGAGCCGCTGCGCGATGCCGACGAGCCGCACGGCAGTGTCCGGGTCCGGCATCGCCGCGAAGAAAAAGCGGTGCTCGGCAACGGGAGGCGGCACATCAAGGCCGGGAAGGGTCAGCTGAATCACGGCAGCATGGTGAATACGCCGATGAACGAACGTTCATTATGATTAATCGGACGAATCTGCGCATCGCGCAAAAAAACGCCCGGCAGGTTTCCCTGCCGGGCGTTTGCAGCGTTCGACGCCGCGACCGCCTACCGGTGCGCGGCTCGGCGCCGGATCATTCCCACTCGATCGTCGCCGGCGGCTTGCCCGAAATGTCGTACACGACCCGGTTGATGCCGCGCACTTCGTTGATGATCCGGTTCGACGCCCGGCCGAGCAGCGCGTACGGCAGGTGCGCCCAGTGCGCGGTCATGAAGTCGGTGGTCTGCACCGCACGCAGCGACGTCACGTAGTCGTACGTGCGGCCATCGCCCATCACGCCGACCGATTTCACCGGCAGGAATACCGCGAACGCCTGGCTCGTCAGGTCGTACCACGTCTTGCCGACGTCGGCTTCGCCGCACAGGCCCGCCGCCGCGTCTTGCGCGGTAGCGGTCGTGCCGCGCAGCTCTTCGATGAAGATCGCATCCGCACGGCGCAGCAGGTCCGCGTATTCACGCTTCACTTCGCCGAGAATCCGCACGCCGAGGCCCGGGCCCGGGAACGGATGGCGGTACACCATCTCCGGCGGCAAGCCGAGCGCGACGCCCAGTTCGCGCACTTCGTCCTTGAACAGGTCGCGCAGCGGCTCCAGCAGCTTCAGACCGAGCGTTTCCGGCAGGCCGCCGACGTTGTGGTGGCTCTTGATCGTCGTCGCCTTCTTCGTCTTCGTGCCGCCCGACTCGACCACGTCCGGATAGATCGTGCCCTGCGCGAGCCACTTCGCCTTCGACAGCTTCTTCGCCTCGGCCTGGAACACCTCGACGAACTCGCGGCCGATGATCTTGCGCTTCTGCTCGGGATCGGTCACGCCGGCCAGATGGCCGAGGAACTGCTCGGATGCGTCGACGTGCACGACTTTCGCATGCAGGCGGCCCTCGAACATGTCGAGCACCATCTTGCCTTCGTTCAGGCGCAGCAGGCCGTGGTCGACGAACACGCAGGTCAGCTGGTCGCCGATCGCGCGATGGATCAGCGCAGCCGCCACGCTCGAATCGACGCCGCCCGACAGGCCGAGAATCACTTCCTCGTCACCGACCTGTTCGCGAATCTTCGCGACGGCTTCCTCGATGTGGTTCTTCATGATCCAGTCGGGCTTCGCGCCTGCGATCTGCAGCACGAAGCGTTCGATGATCTGGCGGCCCTTCACCGTGTGCGTGACTTCCGGGTGGAACTGCACCGCGTAGTAGCCGCGCGCCTCGTCGGCCATGCCGGCGATCGGGCAGCTCGGCGTCGACGCCATCAGCGCGAAGCCCGGCGGCAGCTCGGCAACCTTGTCGCCGTGGCTCATCCACACCTTGAGCATGCCGTGGCCTTCGGCGGTCTTGAAATCCTCGATGCCGTCAAGCAGGCGCGTATGGCCGTGCGCACGCATTTCCGCATAGCCGAATTCGCGGTGATCGCTCCACTCGACCTTGCCGCCGAGCTGAACCGCCATCGTCTGCATGCCGTAGCAAATGCCGAGCACCGGCACGCCGAGATCCCACACGGCCTGCGGCGCGCGCAATTGGTGGTCTTCGTACGTGCTTGCGTGGCTGCCCGACAGGATCACCGCCTTCGGCGCGAACTCGCGGACGAACTCGTCGGACACGTCGTTCGGATGGATTTCGCAGTAGACGTGCGCTTCGCGCACGCGGCGCGCGATCAGTTGGGTGACTTGCGAACCGAAGTCGAGAATCAGGATTTTGTCGTGCATGGCTGCGGACGGGATGAAGATGATAAGAAAAGCAGCGCACGAAGCGCTGCGTCAAAAGCATGGACAGCGGCGGCGCGCGGCAGGCGGCTCGCGCGACGCATGCCGGTCAATCCTGCGACGGCGGGCGCGCGTCGAACGCAACGCTGCCTGACGCTCGGTCGGATGCTGCCGACGGAGCTGCCGTGGCCGGCGCGGCCGGCGCCGGACGGCCGACCGCCGGCTCGACCCGCTGCGGCCGCGCTGCGGACGGCACCGGCTCGGCCGGACGCTTCGCGTCCCGAATCTCGAGCGCCTGTGCGCGTTCCGCCCGCTCGCGCCGCCGCACGGCCGATGCGAGCCGCACGCCGCCGAGCCCGAGCACGATCAGCACGATGCCCGCCATCGCCGACAGCACGCGGCCGGCGGCCGCGAGCGCGGGGCCGTTGCCGGTGCCGAGCGACCATACGACCGTCAGTACGCCGATCAGCCAGTTCACATGGCCGACCGCGCGCGCGACGGGCGCCGTGAGGTCGCCGTTGACCGCCGCATGGAACGCGAGCCACGCGAGCCCGAGCAGCGCAATGCCGAACGCCTGGCCGAGCATCGCCGGCTGGATGTTCGCGAGCCGCAGCGCGTCGAACAGCGCCTGCCACGGCGTCAGCACGAACAGCACGCCGAACGCCAGCAACAGCACGGCATCGACGATCAGCACGGCGCGCAACAGCGGTTTCATCGGCGATCAGTCCACGTGGTAGTTCGGCGCTTCCTTCGTGATCTGCACGTCGTGCACGTGCGACTCGCGCATGCCCGCCGCAGTGATCTGAACGAATTCGGCTTTCTCGTGCAGCTCGTCGATCGTGCGGCAGCCGCAGTAGCCCATGCTCGCCCGCACGCCGCCGACCAGCTGGAACAGGATCGCGTTGACCGAGCCCTTGTACGCGACGCGGCCTTCGATGCCTTCCGGCACGAGCTTGTCGATGTTCGCCGAGTTGTCCTGGAAGTAGCGGTCCGCCGCGCCGTCCTTCATCGCACCGACCGAACCCATGCCGCGGTACGACTTGTACTGGCGGCCCTGGTACAGGAACACGTCGCCCGGCGCCTCTTCGGTGCCCGCGAACATGCTGCCCATCATCACCGCGTTCGCGCCGGCCGCGAGCGCCTTCGACACGTCGCCCGAGAAGCGCACGCCGCCGTCGGCGATGCACGGCACGCCGGTGCCCTTCAGCGCTTCCGCGACGTTCGCGATCGCGCTGATCTGCGGCACGCCGACGCCCGCGACGATCCGCGTCGTGCAGATCGAGCCCGGGCCGATGCCGACCTTGACCGCGTCCGCGCCGTATTCCACGAGCGCCTTCGCGGCCGCGGCCGTCGCTATGTTGCCGCCGATCACCTCGACGTGCGGGAAGTTCTGCTTGACCCAGCGTACGCGCTCGAGCACGCCCTTGCTGTGGCCGTGCGCGGTATCCACGACGATCACGTCGACGCCGGCCTGCACCAGCAGCTCGACACGCTCTTCGTTGTCCGGACCGACACCGACGGCGGCGCCCGCGCGCAGCTTGCCGTGTTCGTCCTTGCACGCATCCGGATGTTCGGTCTGCTTCGTGATGTCCTTGACGGTCATCAGGCCGCGCAGTTCGAACGCGTCGTTGACGACCAGCACGCGCTCGAGGCGGTGGCTGTGCATCAGCGCTTTCGCTTCGGCGAGCGGCGTGCCTTCCTTGACCGTAACGAGACGCTCGCGCGGCGTCATGATCGACTTGACCGGTTCATCGAGGCGCGTCTCGAAGCGCAGGTCGCGGTTCGTGACGATGCCGACGAGCTGCGGGCCTTCGACGACCGGGAAACCCGAGATGCCATGCTGGCGCGACAGCGCGATCACGTCGCGCACCTTCATCTGCGGCGGAACCGTGATCGGGTCGCGCACGACACCCGATTCGAAACGCTTGACCTTCGCGACCTCGCGGGCCTGCTCGGCCGGCGTGAGGTTCTTGTGGACGATGCCCACCCCACCCTGCTGCGCCATCGCGATCGCGAGGCGACCTTCGGTGACCGTGTCCATCGCGGCGGACACGAGCGGCATGTTCAGGGAGATGTTGCGGGTCAGCTTGGTTTTCAGGCTGGTGTCGCGCGGGAGAACGTCGGAGAAGGCGGGAACGAGGAGCACGTCATCGAAAGTGAGTGCTTTTTGGATCAGACGCATGGCAAATCCTATGGGCGCAAAAGCGAATTATACGCGAAGCGCCGCGAATTTTCACAACACGAACAACGGGTTAGACGTCTCCGCGCGTAGAGGGGCCGAATCGTTCGGATCGCCGTTCGGATCGTTTTCGATCGCCTTTCGTTTCACGCCGCCATCGCCCCATTCGCGCAACCGGGCGAAATCGGCTGGAATCGGCCGGGATCGGCGCCGCCCGCGTGTCGTGGCACCACAACACCGTCTGCGGCATCGGCACCGCGCCGCGCACGCCTGCGGTCCCAGCCGCGCTAGATCGCCGCAGCCGCCGCGCACGCGGTCATGACCGCGCCGGCGCCGATCGCGACGCCCCCTACGATCCGCGCGACGCGTTCGCCGCCCGGCAGCCGTTCAGCTGCAATCGCCACGGTCACGATCGCCATCACGCACAGATCCGTCATGCCGGCCGCCAGCGAGACGGCCATCAGGTTCCCGCAGCAGGCGGCACACCACAGCGCGGCGCGCACGCCGTGCCACCACGCGCTCGCGGCTGCAAGCTCCGGCCGCCGCACGCACCGTTCGCCACCTGCGTGCCGGCAGCAAGCCAGCCGCCGCATCTTCCAGCCGGAAAACTGCAGCACGCCCGCACCGAACACGACGGCGCCAGCGGCAACCGGGATCGCGGCCGCCAGTGCGGGCGACCGGGCCGCCGCGGCCGCCAACGCCGTGCCGGCCGGAAACAGCAACGCGCCGAACGCCATCCATACGGAGAAATAGCCGACGCCCACGACCGCGACCCGCCATGCCGCGTGCGCGCCGCTCAATACGCCGATACGCTGCCGATATCGCCAGAGCACCGGCGCCAGCACCGGCAGCATCATCGTCACGACCATCGCGCCCCACATGCCGGCAAATGCGAAGAATGCGTGTGCCGGCCGCCATCCACATGGCGTGAGCCAACCGGCCGACAGCGTCCGGCCGTCCGCCATCGGCACTCCGGCCAGCGCGCCCATCGAAGCGTGCTGCGCAAGCATCGCCCAAACGGCGGCGGCGAACACCGCACCGAGCACGGCGCCGAACGACCGCCGGCCGCCGCCCGTAGCACTGCAGTCTGCCGCTTTCGCGACGGCTTCATCGTCCACGTCTGTCGCCGTCCTCATCGCCCGCTCCCCGCCGGCGGCCGGCTTGCGCTCAGCCGCGCGCGTACTCGTCATGGCGACGCCACCACACACCCGTTTCGTTGCGCCCGAGCGGCGCGCGGTCGAGCCACTGATACATCCCCCAGAGCCCGTCGAGCCCGCGCGCGTACGTCGAATACGTGTGATAGACGACACCGTCCTCGCGCACGAACGCGCTCATTCCCGGCCGGTCGCGTGCATACGTGGCGGCGTCGGTGCCGCAGGTCGCCGCGAACTGCGCGACGGCGGCAGGCGGCGGCTCCATGTCCATCGCGTGGCCGGCGCGTGCATAGTTGTACTCGACGTCGCCCGCGCGCTGCTGCGCTTCGGTGAACGACACGTTGAAGTCGAAGTTGAATTCGCCGCCGTCCGATGACACCCATGGAAAGCGCCACCCCATTCGCTGCCGGTAGGCGACGAGCTTCGCGAGCGGCGCGCGCGACACCGCCGCGAGCGTCACGTCGTGGTTCGCCAGATGCACCGCAAACCCGTCGAAGCCGTCGGCGAGCGCCGAGCACGACGGGCAACCGGCCTTGTAATCGGGGCCGAACATGAAGTGATAGACGAGCAGTTGCGAGCGGCCCTCGAACAGATCGCCGAGCGTCGCGACGCCGTTCTCGGTCTCGAACCGGTAAATCTTGTCGACACGAACCCACGGCAACGCCTGCCGGCGTCGCGCGAGCTCGTCGCTCTGCCGCGTCAAGTTCTTTTCTGCATCGAGCAGCGCGCGGCGCGCCGCGAGCCACTCGTCGCGTGTTCCGGTGAGATGGTTCGTCATTGCGAGGTCCTCCTTCGGACAGGGATTCGGGCACGGCACATCCGCCGTGTGCGTGGTGCTAGATTAGGGCCGGGCATCGAACCGAAGGGAGTGACAACTGTGTCGGGATTCGGATGGATTCGCTGATCACGGCCGCCGCGCGGGCGCTCGCGGCGGGCGACCCGCTCGGTGCACTGAACCGCGTCGCGCTGCGCAACGACGCACCGGCGCTTGCGTTGCGCGGCATCGCGATGGCGCAACTTGGCGACTTCGAGCGCGCACGGACGCTCGTGCGCGGCGCGGCGCGCGCATTCGGCGCGAAGGAAGCCGTCGCGCGGGCGCGCTGTGTGGTCGCGGAAGCCGAGATCGCGCTGGCGTCGCGCGATCTCGGCTGGCCGTCGCGGGCGCTCGATGCCGCATGCGCGACGCTCGACGCGCACGGCGACCGCGCGAACGCCGCGCATGCGCGCTATCTCGGCGTGCGCCGAATGTTGTTGATCGGGCATCTCGACGAGGCCGAGCAGCGGCTTGCGAGCCTCGATCCCGCGCCGCTGCCTGCCACATCGCGCGCGGCGCACGAGCTGATCGCCGCCGGAATCGCGATGCGCCGCATCCGCCCGCACGCAGCGCGCTTGGCCCTCGTCCGCGCCCGCGCAGCCGCACGGGACGCCGGCATCGCCGCACTGACGGCCGAAGTCGAGACGGCCGCGCGCGTGCTCGATACACCGGCGGCGCGACTGATCGCGCGCGGCACGTCGCGGCTTGTGTTGCTCGACGACGTCGAGGCGCTGCTGGCGTCGAACGCGCTGATCGTCGACGCATGCCGTCACGCGGTGCGCGACGCGCGCACGACCGTGTCGCTCGCGCGCCGCCCGGTGCTGTTCATACTCGCGCGCATGCTCGGCGAGGCGTGGCCCGGCGACGTGTCGCGAAGCGCGCTGGTCGCCGCCGCGTTTCGCGCGAAGCATGCGGACGAATCGCATCGCGCGCGGCTGCGCGTCGAGATCGGCCGCTTGCGCGCGATGGTGCGGCCGCTCGCGAACATCACCGCGACGCCCGGCGGCTTCGCGCTCGAGCCGCTCGGCCTGCGCGAAGCCGTCGTGCTCGCGCGCCCGGTCGACGATCGTCACGCCGCGGTACTGGCGCTGCTCGCGGACGGCGAGGCGTGGTCGAGCTCCGCACTGGCGCTCGCGCTCGGCGCGAGCCAGCGCACCGTGCAGCGCGCACTCGACGCGCTCGCCGGCGCGAACAAGGTGCAAGCGCTCGGACGCGGCCGCGCGCGCCGCTGGATGACCCCGCCGCTGCCCGGATTCGCGACGACCTTGTTACTCCCCGCACCGCTGCCCGGCGATTAGGATGGGTACACCCACGACGAGGTGACAAACATGAAACGCTCCACCGCAGACATCCTTCGCGAATACGGCCCGTTTCCAGGCGGCAACGGCGTGCACGGCGTCACGTTCGACGGCACGCACGTATGGTTTGCGTCCGGCGACAAGCTGAACGCGCTCGATCCCGAACGCGGCGCGACCGTGCGCACGCTCGACGTCGCCGCGCACGCGGGCACCGCGTTCGACGGGCGTCATCTGTATCAGATCGTCGAGGACCGGATCGAGACGATCGATCCCGACTCCGGACGCGTGCTCGCGACGATCCCCGCACCCGGCAGCGGCGGCGATTCCGGCCTCGCGTGGGCCGAGGGCACGCTGTGGGTCGGCCAGTACCGCGAGCGCAAGATTTATCAGGTGGACCCGCAATCGGGCGCCGTGCTGCGCACGATCGAATCGAACCGCTTCGTCACCGGCGTCACGTGGGTCGACGGCGAACTGTGGCACGGCACATGGGAAGCGGATGAAAGCGAACTGCGGCGGATCGACCCGCACACCGGCGACGTGCTCGAACAGCTCGACATGCCGGCCGGTGTCGGCGTGTCAGGGCTGGAATCCGACGGCCGCGACACGTTCTACTGCGGTGGCGGCAACAGCGGCAAGCTGCGCGCGGTCCGCCGCCCTGCGCGAGCGCGGACGACGGCCGAGCGCTGAGCCGCCAATCGTCGACAGGGGGCTTCCAGCCGATAGCGAAACTGAATCGCGACGGCGCCATCAGCCCAGCCCGATCGAACGCGACCCGCTTCGAGTGCAGGAATGAACAAGACGTGAGCCCGCCGCCGTCGCTAAGATGCGCGCTCGTCAGTCATTTGTTTGGAGCGGTCGATGCAGCGCGGTGTGGTGTATGGCGTCCTTGCGGGCGCGTTGTGGGGGATGGTCTTTCTCGTGCCGCGGCTGTTGACCGATTTCTCGCCGCTGCTGCTGAGCGCCGGCCGCTATGCGATGTACGGCCTCGTGTCGCTGGCCGCGGCACTGCCCGCCGCGCGCTCGCTGCTCGCGCGGCTGACCCGCGAGGATCTCGTCGCACTCGCGCGGCTCGCGCTGATCGGCAACGTCGCGTACTACATGTTGCTGTCCGCTGCGGTGCATCTGGTCGGCATTGGGCCGAGTTCGCTGATCGTCGGCGTGCTGCCCGTGACCGTCACGCTCGTGGGCCTGGGCGACCACGGCGCAGTGCCGCTGCGGCGCCTCGCCGCCCCGCTCGCGCTGGTGATCGCCGGCATCGCGTGCATCAACGTCGATCTGTTCACATCGGAAGCCGCGCACGCGACGACGCTCGGCCAGAAGCTCGCGGGCGTCGCGTGCGCGTGCGGCGCGCTCGCAAGCTGGACCTGGTACGCAGTCGCGAACGCGCGCTACCTGCAACGCCATCACCATTTCGGCGGCAACGAGTGGTCGGTGCTGTGGGGTGTCGTGACCGGCGCGATCGGCGGCATGTGCTGGCTCGTCATCCTCGCGCTGCCGGCCGGCACGCTGCAGGCGGCCGTGCCCGCATCGCGGTGGCAGTTGTTCTGGCTGCTGAACCTCGGGCTCGCGGTCGGCGCGTCGTGGCTCGGCAATGGGCTGTGGAATGCGGCATCGAAGCGGCTGCCGCTGACGTTGTCGGGCCAACTGATCGTGTTCGAGACCGTGTTCGCGATGCTCTACGCGTTCGTCTACGATCATCGGATGCCCCGGATGCTGGAGATCGCGGCGCTCGCGCTGCTGCTCGCGGGCGTCTACGGGTCGGTGCGCCGCCACGGCGACACGCGCAGCGACGCGCCCGCGAACGCGAACGTCACGGCCCACTAGCGCGGGCGCGCGGTCTGACGAATCGGAACGGATCAGGTCGTGCGGCGCGGGCGCGACGCGTCAGCGCGCGTCCTTGTGCATCCACTTGCGGCCCTCGATGGAGCCTTCGCGGCGGGTCTTGTCGACGCGCCGCTGGCGCGCGAGCTTCGGATCGACGATCAACGGACGATAGATCTCGACGCGGTCGTGGTCGGCAAGCGGCGCGTCGAGCGGCGCGAGCTTGCCGAATACGCCCGTCTTCACGTGCGCGAGATCGATCTCCGGGTGCAGCGCGAGCACGCCGCTAGCGTCGATGGCCGCGCGCACGGTCGCGCCTTCGGGCAGCGACACCGGAATCAGCGTCTGGCGATCCGGCAGCGCATAGCAGACTTCGATCGACAACATCGCGTCACCCCTTTCCGTAGCGCTGATCGGCGCGCTTCACGAACGAATCGACGAACGTGTTCGCGATGTGGCTGAACACCGGCCCGATGATTTTCTCGAGCAGGATGCTCGAGAACTCGTAGTGCAGCGCGAACTCGATCTTGCATGCATCGGCGCGCAGCGGGATGAAGCGCCACGAGCCCGTGAACTTCTTGAACGGGCCGTCCGCGAACTCCATGTCGATCCGCGTCGGACGCTGCTGGATGTTGCGCGTCGCGAAATGCTGCTTGATGCCCTTGAAGTTGATGTCGATGCGCGCTTCCATCCCGCTGTCGTCCTGACGTCGAATCTCGACGCCGCCGCACCAGGGCAGGAAATTGGGGTAGTCGGCCACGTCGGTGACGAGGTCGAACATCTGTTCCGCCGAATGACGGATCAATACGGTTTTCTGGACATCTGCCATAAATCGCGCGGCATCGCTTGAGGTGGGAACGCCAAGCCGGGCGATTCCCGCCCCGCTTTGCTAAAATCGTGATTTTAAACGAGTTGGCCCGATCCTTTCATGAGCATCATCGACAACAGGAAAGCGCACTTCGATTATCACATCGAGGAACGCTACGAGGCGGGGCTCGTGCTTGAGGGCTGGGAAGTCAAGGCGCTGCGCGCCGGGCGCGGCCAGATCAAGGAAGGCTACGTCGTGGTGAAAAACGCCGAGATCTTCCTGATCGGCACCCACATCAGCCCGCTGCCCGAAGCCTCGACGCACATCAAGCCCGACCCGGTGCGCACGCGCAAGCTGCTGCTGCATCGCGAGGAAATCAAGAAGCTGATCGGCAAGGTCGAGCAGCGCGGCTACACGCTAGTACCGCTGAACTTCCACTACAAGGGCGGCCGCGTGAAATGCGACATCGCGCTCGCGAAGGGCAAGAAGCTGCACGACAAGCGCGAAACCGAGAAGAAGCGCGACTGGGAACGCGAAAAGGCGCGGATCATGCGCGCCGGCACCTGACACGCACGATCCTCATCACAAAGCAATACGGCCCGCTTCGAGCGGGCCGTATTGCTTTGTGCGATGCATGCGAGCGTCACGCGGATCGTCCCTCTCCGCCGCCACGAATGCGCGTCTGCGTCGCGCACTTGTGGCAATGCAACTGGCGCTCATGCCGAGGCACGCGACGATTCGACGCATGCCGGGCGCGGCGCCGCTGCACCGCCAGTCCGCGCCGCCACCGCGAGGATGCCGACCAGTACGCCGCATTCAGCCCTTCGCGCCCGCGGCCGGCGCCGCGTTCTTGACGATCGTCAGCGCCGACGCGATCGCGGTGCCGAGGTCCGACAGGTTCGCCGGCACGATCAGCGTGTTGCCCTGTTTCGCGAGATTCGAGAACGCGCCGACATATTGCTCGGCGACCTTCAGGTTCACCGCGTCCATCCCGCCCTGCGACTGAATCGCGTTTGCGATCTTCTGGATCGCCTGCGCGTTCGCTTCAGCCACCGCGAGAATCGCAGCCGCCTCGCCCTGGGCCTGATTGATCGCGGCCTGCCGCTCGCCCTCGGACTTCTGGATCGCCGCCTCGCGCGCACCCGATGCGAGGTTGATCTGCTCCTGCTTGCGGCCTTCCGACGCGGCGATCAGCGCACGCTTTTCCCGCTCGGCGGTGATCTGCGCCTGCATCGCATGCAGGATCTCCTTCGGCGGCGTCAGGTCCTTGATCTCGTAGCGCAGCACCTTCACGCCCCAGTTCGCGGCGGCCTGGTCGAGCGCCGAAACGATGTTGTGGTTGATGAAGTCACGCTCCTCGAAGGTCTTGTCGAGCTCGAGCTTGCCGACCACCGAGCGCAGCGTCGTTTGCGCGAGCTGCGTGATTGCGAGCACGAAATTGCTCGACCCGTACGACGCCTTCATCGGATCGGTCACCTGAAAATACAGCACGCCGTCGACCTGCAGCTGCGTGTTGTCGCGCGTGATGCAGACCTGGCTCGGCACGTCGAGCGGAATTTCCTTCAGCACGTGCCGGTACGCGATCCGGTCGACGAACGGCAGCACGATGTTCAGCCCCGGCGACAGCGTCGCGTGATAGCGCCCGAAGCGTTCGAGCACCCATGCATGCTGCTGCGGCACGATCTTCACCGTCTTCGACACGATCACGATGGCGATGACGAGCAGGACGATCCAGACGATCAGCGAATCCATGAAATATTCCCTCCTTGTTTTATCGGTGGACGATCAGCCCGCGGGTTTCGCGACGACGACGAGACAGTTGCCGCGAACGGCACGCACCTGATACACGCGCGCATCGACGCGCTCGCCGGTCGCGAGTTCGACGTCCCAGTCGGCGCCGCGATACTGCACGCGCGCACGGCCGTCGTGCCACGCATCGACCGTGACGGTCGCGCCGATATCGAGATTGACGTCCGGATTCGTCGACGTGTCGCGCTTCTGCTTGCGCCCGAGCCCTGAACGGCGCAGCACGATCATCGCGACGATCGCGACCGCTGCGGCCGCGCCGATCTGCACGTGCGGCGCGACGCCCGCGAGCTGCAACACGCCGCCTGCGAGAAAGCCGAGCGCGATCATCAGCAAATAGAACGTGCCAGTCAGCAATTCGGCGACGACCAGCACGCCGACCCCGACCCACCAGAACAAATGCCCCGACATCATTGTGGTCTCCAGAAGAACGTCCTCGACGCTCACTATATTCGCCGCGCTCGCCGCTGTGCGCAGCGGTCGATGCTCGCGACGCGGCCTCCCACGGACCGACGAAAAAAAACACCCCGGTGCTTACCGGGGTGTTTATAGCATGAACCTTGCATTTTGCCTTCAACGAAAGCGCGGCGAGCCGCCCTTTCGTCGAAGCTGGATGACCGATCGTTACTTGCGGTTGGCGAGCGCCTGCCACGTGTCGATGATCGTGTCCGGGTTCAGCGAGATCGATACGATGCCTTCGTCGGTCAGCCATTGCGCGAAGTCCGGGTGATCGGACGGGCCCTGGCCGCAGATACCGACGTACTTGCCCATTTTCCGGCAGGTGTCGATTGCCCGCTTGAGCAGGAACTTCACGGCCGGGTCGCGTTCGTCGAAGTCGACGGCCAGCAGCTCCATGCCCGAGTCGCGGTCGAGGCCGAGCGTGAGCTGCGTAAGGTCGTTCGAACCGATCGAGAAACCGTCAAAGTGCTCGAGGAACGCTTCGGCGAGGATCGCGTTGGTCGGGACTTCACACATCATCACGAGGCGCAGGCCGTTTTCGCCGCGCTTCAGGCCGAACTTCTCGAGCAGACCGACGACGCGCTCCGCCTGCTTCACGGTCCGCACGAACGGCACCATGATCTCGACGTTGGTCAGGCCCATGTCGTCGCGCACGCGCTTCAGTGCACGGCACTCCATCTCGAACGCCTGCGCGAAGTCTTCGGCGATGTAGCGCGATGCGCCGCGGAAGCCCAGCATCGGGTTTTCCTCGTCCGGCTCGTAGCGCGAACCGCCGATCAGCTTCTTGTACTCGTTCGACTTGAAGTCGGACAGGCGCACAATTACGGGCTTCGGATAGAACGCGGCGGCGATCGTCGCGACGCCTTCGGTCAGCTTGTCGACGTAGAACTGACGCGGCGACGCATGACCGCGCGCAACGCTCTCGACCGCCTTCTTCAGATCCTGGTCGATGTTCGGATATTCGAGGATCGCCTTCGGGTGGACGCCGATGTTGTTGTTGATGATGAACTCGAGACGCGCGAGGCCGACACCGGCGTTCGGCAACTGCGAGAAGTCGAACGCGAGCTGCGGGTTGCCGACGTTCATCATGATCTTGACCGGGATTTCCGGCAGTTCGCCGCGCTGCACCTCGGTGACTTCCGTCTCGAGCAGCCCGTCGTAGATCTTGCCTTCGTCGCCTTCCGCGCACGATACGGTGACGAGCGCGCCGTCCTTCAGCACGTCGGTCGCGTCGCCGCAGCCGACCACCGCCGGCACGCCAAGCTCACGCGCGATGATCGCCGCGTGGCAGGTGCGCCCGCCACGGTTCGTGACGATCGCCGACGCACGCTTCATCACCGGCTCCCAGTTCGGGTCGGTCATGTCGGCCACCAGCACGTCGCCCGGCTGCACGCGTTCCATTTCCGACGGATCCTGGATCACGCGCACGGGGCCCGCGCCGATCTTCTGGCCGATCGCGCGGCCCGTCGCCAGCACCTGCGACTGGCCCTTCAGCTTGAAGCGCTGCTCGGCCTTGCCGCTCGCCTGGCTCTTCACCGTTTCCGGACGCGCCTGCAGGATGAAGATCTTGCCGTCGCGGCCGTCCTTGCCCCACTCGATGTCCATCGGACGCTGGTAGTGCTTCTCGATGATGACCGCGTACTTCGCGAGCTCGATCACGTCGTCGTCGGTGATCGAATAGCGGTTGCGCTGCTCGTGCGGCACGTCGACCGTCTTCACGCGGCCCGGCTCGCCCGGCTGCGTGAATTCCATCTTGATCAGCTTCGAGCCGATCGAACGGCGGATGATCGGGTACTTGTCCTGCGCGAGCGTCGTCTTGAACACGTAGAACTCGTCCGGGTTCACCGCGCCCTGCACGACGGTCTCGCCCAAGCCGTAGCTCGACGTGATGAACACGGCGTCCTTGAAGCCCGATTCGGTGTCGATCGTGAACATCACGCCGGCCGCGCCGACGTCCGAGCGCACCATGCGCTGCACGCCGGCCGACAGCGCGACCTCGGCGTGCGTGAAGCCCTTGTGCACGCGATAGGAGATCGCACGGTCGTTGTACAGCGACGCGAACACGTGCTTCATGCGGTCGAGCACGTCTTCGATGCCGACGACGTTCAGATACGACTCCTGCTGGCCGGCGAACGACGCGTCGGGCAAGTCTTCCGCGGTTGCGGACGAGCGAACGGCGAACGACAGCTCGCTCGGCGAGCCGCTCTTCAGGATTTCGAACTGTGCGCGGATTTCCTGCTCGAGGCGTGCCTGCAGCGGCGCGTCGACGATCCATTTACGGATTTCGGCACCGGCTTCGGCGAGCGCCTTCACGTCGTCGATGTCGAGCGACTCGAGACGCTTCGCGATGCGATCGGTCAGATCGTTGTGCTTCAGGAAATCGCGGAATGCGAGCGCGGTTGTGGCGAAACCGGTGGGTACACGAACGCCTGCCTCGGAAAGCTGGCTGATCATCTCGCCGAGCGACGCATTCTTGCCGCCCACGATCTCCACATCGGTCATCCGCAACTGCTCGAACGGGATTACATACGCCTGGTCCTTTGCGACGTTTGCTGCGTTAGTCATACAAGCCCCTAAGTGTGAAAAAAATGCTCGATTGCGCAAGTGGGCTCGAACGCGGGCGCTTGCAAAAAGGCGCGGCGCGTCTTGCGCAACCTGTTGGAGAAACAATCGCAGCAGCTGAAAAGCTTCCGACCCGATTTGAAAAAATCCCGGCAGAAGGGCGATATATTCAGATGAATCGCCGAACTTGCCGGGAGTTTTCGTTCAATGGCGACAAGCCGAAGGTGCCGTTCGCACCGCGCTCCCGCAATTGCTTATCCAACAGGTTGCCGCTATTCTACCGTGCCGGCTGCCGGATGTGGCGCGACCTTGTCACTGCGTGTGGAGGCGAACCTCCAGCGCGCCGCGCAACCGCCCTTCACGTTCGACGCCCTGTTCATGCTGCCTACCGTTTTCATCGTCTCCGACGGCACCGGGATCACTGCCGAAACCTTCGCGCACTCGATCCTCTCCCAGTTCGACCAGAAGTTCCGCCTCGTGCGCGTGCCGTTCGTCGACTCGCTCGACAAGGCCTTCGCGACGGTCGAGAAGATCAACGAGGCCGCGGTGCATGACGGCCGCCGCGCGATCGTGTTCACGACGCTCGTCGACAGCGAATCGAACGACATCGTCAAGCGCTCGAACGCGCTGGTGCTCGACATGTTCCAGCGCTTCGTCGAGCCGCTCGAGCAGGAACTGGAACTGAAGTCGAGCCACGCGATGGGCCGCGGCCACCAGAACGCCGATACCGAGGAATACAAAACTCGGATCGAGGCGATCAACTTCTCGCTCGCGCACGACGACGGCCAGTCGAACCGCAACCTGTCGGAAGCGGACGTGATCCTGGTCGGCGTGTCGCGTAGCGGCAAGACGCCGACGAGCCTGTATCTCGCGATGCAGTACGGCGTGAAGGCGGCAAACTATCCGCTGATTCCGGAAGACTTCGAGCGCGGCAAGCTGCCGTCGGCGCTGTCGCCATACAGCGAGAAGCTGTTCGGGCTGTCGATCGACCCGCAGCGGTTGTCCGAGATCCGCAACGAGCGCCGCCCCGGGAGCAAGTACGCGGCGCTCGAGAATTGCCGATACGAGATCAACGAAGCCGAGGCGATGATGCGCCGCGAAGGGATCAAGTGGCTGTCGTCGACGCACAAATCGATCGAGGAGATCGCGACGACGATCCTGCAGGAAATCCGTCTCGACCGGCAGTCGTACTGACGCGCGCGACGGCGCGGCTGCGAGGCCGCTGGCAGCAAAAAGGCCGCGTCGAACGCGGCCTTTTTTATCGTACGGGCAGATCGGCGGACACGCAGTGCGCGCCGCCACTCCGTCATGCGCGCCGCTGCTGCCGCACCTGCTCGAACAGGCACACCGCCGCCGCGGCCGCGACGTTCAGCGACTCCATGCCGCCCGGTTGCGGGATCGTCACGCGATGCGTGGCCGCATCGCGCCAGAACGCCGACACGCCCGCGCCCTCATTGCCGAACACCCACGCGACGGGGCCGGACAGGTCGCAATCGTAGACGGGCTGTGCGCCGTGCGAATCGGTCAGCGCGACCGGCACGTCGAGACGTTCGGCAAGTCCTTGCGGTTCGACGTCCTCGTGGATCGACAGCAGGAAGTGTGCGCCCATGCCCGATCGCAGCACTTTCGACGACCACGCATACGCAGTGCCCGGCGCGCAGAACACGTGCCGCACGCCGGCCGCCGCCGCGCTGCGCAGGATCGAGCCGACGTTGCCGGCATCCTGCACGCCGTCGATTACGACCGACGTATGCGCGACGCGCTCGGGCAGCGGCTGCGCCGGCCGGTCGACGAGCAGCAGGAAACCGACGCCGCTGACCACGTTCGACAGTTGCCCGAATAGTGTGTCGGGCAGTGTGACAACGCGCTGCGCGTCGATGCGCGCGACGATCGCCTGCGCTTCGGCATGCGCGAGCGCGCCTTCGGTCGCGACGCACAGCTCGGGCACGGCGCCCGTGTCGAGATATGCGCTCGCAAGATGGAAACCTTCGAGCAGCGCGTGGCCGCCACGGCGCTGCTGGGAGGTCGAGCCCGCGAGCGCCTTCAGGCGCTTGTACAGCGGATTGTCGCGGGAAGTGATGCTCTTCATCGAATCAGGTCAAGGGCCGCGCGCACGGGCGCGAACGAGCGCCGGTGCGCTTCGCACGGGCCGTGCTCGCGCAGCGCGGCAAGATGTTTCTCGGTACCGTAGCCGGCATGCACGTTGAAGCCGTACACCGGATAGCGTTCGTGCAGCTCGACGAGCATCCGGTCGCGCGTGACCTTCGCGAGAATCGACGCGGCCGAGATGCTCGGCACGAGCGCGTCGCCGCTGACGATCGCCTCGGCTCGGACCATCAGGGTCGGGCAGCGGTTGCCGTCGATCTGCGCGAGCGTCGGCACGACGGACAGGCCTTCTACCGCGCGCTTCATCGCGAGCATCGTCGCGTGCAGGATGTTCAGCGTATCGATCTCGTCGACGCTGGCCGATGCGACGCAATACGCACGCGAGCGCGCGACGATCAGCTCGTACAGCGCATCACGCTTTTTCGCGGACAGCGCCTTCGAATCGTCGAGCCCGTCGATCGGCTGCGCGGGATCGAGGATCACCGCGGCGGCCACGACCGGCCCCGCGAGCGGGCCGCGGCCCGCTTCGTCGACGCCGCAGACGATCTCGTCGGGCCGCGTGAAGTCGAAACCGCCCTGCACGTCGTCGAACGCGCGACCGCGTGGAGCACGTGCGACCGTCATGCGCGCCCCTTGCGTTGCTCGAGCACACGCACGACCGCCTCGGCTGCCTTCGCGGCCGTGTTCTGCCGCAGCGACACGTGCATTTCCGTGAAGACCTCGTTCAGTGTGCGGCGGTTTGCGTCGTCGCGCAGTTGCGTGAGCGTTGCATCGGCGAGCGCCTCGGGCGTCGCGAAATGCTGCAGCAACTCGGGCACGACGAAACGCCCGGCCAGGATGTTCGGCAGGCCGACGTACGGCAGATAACCTTGGCGGCGCATGATCTGGCCGGTCAGCCAGGGCACCTTGTACGAGATCACCATCGGCTTTTTCAGCAGCGCGGCCTCCAGCGTGACGGTGCCGCTCTTCACGAGGATCGCGTCGGCGGCCGTCATCGCGACCTGCGAACGGCCGTCGGTGATCGTCAGTGCAAGTTGCGGATGTGCGTCGACGAGCGGCTGAAGCAGTTCGCGCAGTGCGGGCGTCGCCGCCGGCATCACGAACCGCACGCCGGGCTCGCGCTGCTGCATCAACGCCATCGCCGCGAAGAACGTCGGGCCGATCAGGGCGATCTCCGAACGCCGGCTGCCCGGCAGCACCGCGATCACCGGGCCGTCGGCCGGCAGGCCGAGCGCGATGCGCGCGCCGTGCGTGTCGGGCTCGAGCGGAATCTCGTCGGCGAGCGGATGGCCGACATACGTCGACGCGACACCCGCCTTGTCGAGGATCGCAGGTTCGAACGGGAACAGGCACAGCATGTGATCGACCGACTTCGCGATCTTCTTGATCCGTCCACCGCGCCACGCCCAGATCGACGGACACACGAAGTGGATCGACGGGATGCCCGCGTCGCGCGCCGCCTGTTCGACGTTGAAGTTGAAGTCGGGCGCGTCGACGCCGATGAACGCATCGGGCCGCTCCGCGAGCAGCTGGCGCTTCAGCTCACCGCGAATCCGCAGGATATCGGGAATCTGGCCGAGCGCCTCGACGTAGCCGCGCACCGTCAGCTTGTCCATCTGCCAGTGCGAGTCGAAGCCGTGCGCGAGCATGCGCTGGCCGCCGATCCCGTAATACAGCGTCGACGCGGGCAGCCGCTCGTGAAGCCCGCCGAGCAGCGATGCCGCGAGCAGATCGCCGGACGGCTCGCCGGCGACCATCGCGAGCCTGAGCTGATTGGTCGGGAGCGACATCGCTTAGCGGATGATGCCGCGTTGGGACGCGTCGATGAACTCGACAAACGCGGTCACTGCCGCGTCGCCCTCGCCGCCCGCCGCCGCCAGCTCGCGCAGCTGCACCTTCGCTTCTTCGAGCGACAGGCCGTTCTTGTAGAGCAGCCGATACGCGCTGCGCAGCGCGGAAATCGCGTCGGGCGAGAACCCGCGCCGGCGCAGGCCTTCCACGTTGATGCCGTGCGGCTCGGCCTTGTTGCCCGCTGCGATCACGAACGGCGGCACGTCCTGCACGAGCGCCGATGCGCCGCCCAGCATCGCGTGCGCGCCGATGCGCACGAACTGGTGCACGCCCGACATTCCGCCGATGATCGCGAAATCGCCGATCTCGACGTGGCCGGCCATCTGTGCGTTGCTCGACAGGATCACATTGTTGCCGACGCGGCAGTCGTGGCCGATGTGCACATACGCCATGATCCAGTTGTCGTCGCCGAGCGTCGTCACGCCGGCGTCCTGCACCGTGCCGGTGTGGATCGTCGTGAATTCGCGGATCGTGTTGCGGTTGCCGATCACGAGCTTCGTCGGCTCGTCCTTGTACTTCATGTCCTGCGGACGGCCGCCGACCGACGCGTAATGGCCGATGCGGTTGTCTTCGCCGAGCGTCGTGTGACCTTCGATCACGCTGTGCGAGCCGATCGTCGTGCGCGCGCCGATCGTGACGTGCGGCCCGACGATTGCGTACGGCCCGATCTCGACGGACTCGTCGATCTGCGCGCCCGGTTCGACAATCGCGGTGGGATGAATCCTGGTCATGCGCCGTTGCCTCTCGATGTGATGTGTCGCGTTGCGTTATTCATGCTTGCCGCGTCGCTCAGGGCGCCGCGTCGGCCGTCTTGACCGTGCACATCAGTTCGGCTTCCGCCGCGACCTTGCCGTCGACTTCCGCCACCGCCTTGAACTTCCAGATACCGCGGATGTAGCGCTCGAACGTCACGTTCAGAATCAGTTGATCGCCCGGTTCGACGACACGCTTGAAGCGCGCGCCGTCGATGCCGACGAAGTAGTACAGCGTGTTTTCCGGATCCTTCGGCTGCTCTTCGGCGAACGTCAGCAGCGCGGCCGCCTGCGCGAGCGCCTCGAGAATCAGCACGCCCGGCATCACCGGCCGCTTCGGGAAATGCCCCTGGAAGAACGGCTCGTTGATCGACACGTTCTTCAGCGCTTTGATCCCCTTGTGCGGCTCGAGTTCGAGCACGCGATCGACGAGCAGAATCGGATAGCGATGCGGCAGCAGCGTGAGGATCTTGTGGATGTCGAGATTGATTTTTTCAGTGCTCATGATGGTTCGTCTCACGCAGAGGCTGCGCGGTGGTGATGCAAAGGCTGGAGCGGGCCGCCGCGCGGCCCAGTCTGGCGAACCGGGCCGGTAGCGCTGGCCGTGCCCGATTCGTGGTCTCGCATGGTGTCGGTCAGGCGTCCGTGCCGCCGTGGGCGGCCAGCGCGGTTTCGAGCGCCTTGATGCGGTCGCGCAGCTTGTCGAGGTTGCGCACGAGCGCGGCGCTCTTGTTCCACTCGCCGTGGTCGACGGCCGGGAACGCGCTCGTGTAGATGCCGGCCTTCGGCAACGACTTCGACACGCCCGAATTCGCGGTGATGATCACATAGTCGCCGAGCGTCACGTGGCCGGCGATCCCGGCCGCGCCGCCGATCATGCAGTGGCGGCCGATCGTCGTGCTGCCCGCGATGCCCGCCTTGCCGGCGATCACCGTGTAGGCACCGATCCGGCAGTTGTGGGCAATCTGCACCTGGTTGTCGATCTTCACGCATTCGTCGATGACGGTGTCCGCCATCGCGCCGCGATCGATCGTCGTATTCGCGCCGATCTCGACGTCCGGGCCGATGGTCACGCCGCCGACCTGCGGGATCTTGACCCAGGTGCCGGTGCGCGCGTCGCCGTCGCCGACGAAATCCGGCGCAAACCCGAAACCGTCGGAACCGATCACGGCACCCGAATGAATGATTGCGCGCGGGCCGATCTTGCAGCCGTGGTACACCGATGCGTTCGGATACAGGTGCGAGCCCGCGCCGATCGTCGTGCCGCGGCCAATGAACACGTTCGCGTCGAGTTGCACGCCGTCTTCGATCACCGCGCCGGCCTCGACCGTCACGTGCGGACCGATCACTGCGGTTGCGGCAACCTGTGCGGCCGGATCGATCGTCGCGCTCGGATGCACGCCGGCCGCGCGCGGCGGCGCGGCGAGATCGATGAACATCTGCGCGACGCGTGCGAAGTACGCGTATGGATTCGGCGTCACGATAAAGCTGCGGCCGCTGGCCGCCGCGCCGAGCTTTTCGAGGTCCTTCGGTGCGATCAGCACCGCGCCGGCGCGGGTCGTCTCGACCTGCGACAGGTACTTCGGATTCGCGAGAAACGCGAGTTGCTGAGGGCCTGCCTGGTCGAGCGGCGCGAGGCCGCTGACCGTGCACTGGGCGTCGCCGGCGATCTCGCCGCCGAACCGCTTTACGAGTGCCTCAAGCGTCAATGCCATTCGTCGTCTGCTCCGTTCAGTTCGTCGAGCCGGACGCGAGCGCCTTGAGCACCTTGTCGGTGATGTCGATGCGCGGGCTGACGTACACGGCTTCCTGCACGATCAGGTCGTAATTCTGCTGCTCGGCGATCTGCTTGATGACCTTGTTCGCTCGCTCGAGCACCGCGGCGAGTTCCTCGTTGCGGCGCTGGTTCAGGTCTTCGCGAAACTCGCGCTGCTTGCGCTGGAAGTCGGTGTCGAGCTGTGCGAGATCGCGCTGCTTCTGTGCACGATCGGCCGCCGACAGCGACGCTCCGTTCTTGTCCAGCGAGTCGGACATCGACTTCAGGCGCGCCGCGAGATCCTGCAGATCCTTGTCGCGCTTCGCGAACTCGGCTTCGAGCTTCGTCTGCGCCGCCTTGGCGGGCGCAGACTCGCGCAGGATCCGATCCGAATTGACCGCCGCAATGCGGGCGACGTCCTGAGCGTGTGCTGTCGCCGCGCCCAAGGCCAGCGCAACGGTCAGCGCACACATCACTCGTTTCGAAAACTTACCGGTTAGCAAAATTACCCTCTCGTTGCTGTTGTCATGCGTTCGATCAGAACGCCGTCCCGATCTGGAACTGGAATTTCTGATACTGGTCGCCTTCGTGTTTCTGCAGCGGGAAACCGAGGCTCAGCTTCAGCGGCCCGATCGGCGAAATCCACGCGAGACCCACACCGTAGCCGTAGCGCAGGCCGTTCGCGCCGGTACTCGTGCCGCCCGGCGCGTTGCCCCACACGTTACCGCCGTCGAGGAACGTGAACACGCGCAGCGTGCGGTCGTAACCGGTGCCCGGCAGCGGGAACGTCAGCTCGATGTTGCCGACCACCATCTTCGAGCCGCCGATCGGATCGTTCGTCTTCGTGTCGCGCGGGCCCAGCGAGCTCGGCTCGTAGCCACGCACGGAGCCGATACCGCCCGCGTAGTAGTTCTTGAAGATCGGGTAAGGGTTGCCGATACCGTTACCGTAGCCGCCCTGCAGGTTCAGGCCGAGGATGAAGCCGCGCGAGAACGAATAGTAGTACTGCGCCTGCAGGTCTGCCTTGTAGTACTGAATCTTGCCGACCGGCACGCCGTATTCGACGTTCGCCTGCGTAAAGTAGCCGCGGCTCGGGATCAGCGCGCTGTCACGCGCATCGCGCGACCACGCGACCGTCAGCGGCACCGTGTTGGACACGCGGCCGAATTCGTTTACGTAATCCTGGTAGCTCTGCGGCGTGTTCGAGTCGACATCAAGACGGTTCTGCTCGAAGCCCGCGCCGAAATAGACGGTGTCGACTTCCGAGAACGGAATGCCGAATTTCAGGTTGCCGCCCGCGCTGATGATCCGGAAGCTCGAGCTCGTCGAGTAGTAAAGCGGCTGGTACGTGCGGTAGTACACGTCGGTGATCCGCTTGATGCCGTCGACCGTGAAGTAGGGATCGACCTGCGTGACGGTCAGCGTACGGTAGCTCTTGGCGGTGTTCACGTTCACCGACAGGCTCGTGCCCGAGCCGAACACGTTGTCCTGCGACACGCCGGCCGACAGCACCACCTTGTCCGTCGACGAGAAGCCCGCGCCCAGCGTGATCGCGCCGGTCGGCTTTTCGTCGACCTTCACGTTCACGTCGACCTGGTCGTTCGTGCCTTCGACCGGCACCGTCGTCACGTCGACGTTGGTGAAGTAACCGAGACGGTTCACGCGATCCTTCGACAGCGCGAGGCGGTTCGAATCGAACCACGAGCTTTCGAGCTGGCGCATTTCGCGGCGCACGACTTCGTCGCGCGTGCGCGTGTTGCCGACCACGTTGATGCGGCGCACGTACACGCGGCGGCTCGGATCGACGACGAGGTTCAGGTTCACCTTGTGGTTCGCCTGGTCGATGTCCGGCTGCGCGTTGACGGTCGCGAATGCGTAACCGTATTCGCCGAGCTTGTCGACGATCGACTTCGTCGTCTGCTGCAGCTTTTCGGCCGAGAAGCGATCGCCCGGCTTGATCTTGATCAGCTTGTTCAGTTCGGCTTCGCGATCGAGCAAGTTGCCCGACAGCTTGATGCCCGACACCGTGTACGGCTCGCCTTCATGCAGCGTGACCGTCAGGTACATGTCCTTCTTGTCGGGCGAGATCGACACCTGGGTCGACTCGATATTGAACTCGAGGTAGCCGCGGTTCAGGTAATACGAGCGCACGGCCTCGAGGTCGCCCGTCAGCTTTTCCTTCGAGTACAGGTCGTTCTTCGTGTACCACGAGAACCAGTTCGGCGTCGACAGCTGCATCTCGTCGCGCAGCGTGCTGGTGCTGAACGCCTTGTTGCCGATGAAGTTGATCTGGCGGATCTTCGCACTCGGCCCTTCCGCGACCGCGAACAGGATCGACACGCGGTTCGCGTCGACCGGCGTGATCGTCGTCTTCACCTCGGCCGCGTAGAAACCGCGAGTCAGGTACTGACGCTTGAGCTCCTGCTCGGCCTTGTCGACGAGCGCCTTGTCGTAGTAGCGGCCGTCGGCCAGGCCAACCGCGCGCAGCGCTTTCGTCAGGTTGTCCTTGTCGAATTCCTTCGTGCCGGTGAAGTCGATCGACGCGATGGCCGGACGCTCCTGCACCTGCACGATCACGACGTTGCCTTGCGTCGCGATGCGCACGTCGTTGAAAAAGCCCGTCGCGTACAGCGCGCGGATTGCTTCGGATGCCTTGTCGTCGGTGAAGGTATCGCCCTGCTTGATCGGCAGGTACGCGAACACCGAACCCGCTTCGACGCGCTGCAACCCCTCGATCTTGATGTCTTGCACCACGAACGGTGCCGCTGCATGCGCCGCGAGGCCGTGCGCGGCGAGCGCGGCCGCTGCAACTGTCTTAGGTACAAAGCGATGAGGTTTGAACAACGTGCATCCCCAATATTTAGCTGCATCAAATCAGGCGGCGGCCGACCGGCCGCCGCCTGACGCTTCAGAAATGGATTAACCGAGCCAGGTCGTTGAACAGCGCGATCGCCGACAACGCGACGATGCAGATCAACCCGGCTCTTTGCAGAATCAGCTGCCAGCGCTCCGAGACGGCTTTCCCGGTCGCGGCTTCAACCAGATAATATAACAGATGCCCCCCGTCCAAAACGGGAATCGGCAGCAAGTTCAACACCCCGAGGCTAATGCTGACAAGGGCGAGGAACGACAGGAAGGCCGACGGACCGAGCCGCGCGCTCTTGCCCGCGTAGTCGGCGATCGTCACCGGGCCGGACAGGTTCTTCAACGACGCGTTGCCCGTGATCATCCGACCGAACATCTTCAGCGAATAGACGGCGATGTCCCACGTGCGATGCGCGCCCAGCCGCAGGCTTTCGAGCGGGCCGTATCGCACGTCGACCGACGGCGTGTGCATCGACAGCGCAGCGCCGATGCGGCCGATCTGCTGCCCCGTCTCGTCGTCGCGCTGCACCTGCGGCACGATCTGCACGGTTTGCGTGGAACCGCCGCGGTCGACCTGCAGGTCGACCGCCCGGCCCGCGTGGTGCTTCACGATATCGATGAAGCGCGATGCGCCGCCGATCGGCTTGCCGTCGAGCGCAAGCAGCTTGTCGCCGGCCTTCAGGCCTGCCTGCTCGGCCGCGCTGCCCGGCTGCACCGATGCGATCGACAGCGTGCCGCCTCCGGTCTCGAAGCCGAGGTGCATCATGAAATCGTCGTCGAGCTGGCTTTCGGGCACATTGCGCAGGTCGACGCGGAAATCGAACGTCGACGAACCGCCGTCGCGCGCGCCGAGCACGACCTCGCGATGATCGAACGCAGCAGCCAGCAGCTTCCAGCGCAGGTCCGACCACGAGCGAACCGGCGCGGCATCGCCGCCGTCGGCGTCGCGGATCGACACGATCGTCTCGCCGCCGTCGAAGCCCGCGCGAGCCGCCACCGTGCCGGCGGCCGGCGGCGCGACGACCGCGGCCGGCTCGGTCACGCCAGTCGCGAATACGGCGGAAAAGAGGACGATTGCCAACAGGAAGTTCGCGAGCGGGCCGGCGGCAACGATCGCGATACGCTTGAACACCGACTGCCGGTTGAACGCCTGGTCGAGTTCCTCTGGCTTCACGCCCGGCCCCGGCTCGCGCTCGTCGAGCATCTTCACGTACCCGCCAAGCGGCAACGCGGAAAGCGTCCATTCGGTGCCGGTCCTGCGGCTGACCCAGCGCGCGACGGGCTGGCCGAAGCCGATCGAAAAACGCAGCACCTTCACGCCGCACCAGCGCGCGACGCGATAATGTCCGTACTCATGCACGACGACCAGCACCCCGATCGCCACCGCAAACGCGATCAGTTCGACCAGCACGTTCATGAGCACCTCATTCAGACAGTACGCTCCACGCGTGGCGCAGGCGCTTTCGCAATGATCTCGGCGGCGAGGCGGCGAGCCTCGGCATCCGCCGCCAGGACGTCGTCGAGCCCGTTCGGCTCGCGGTTCGGCAATGCGTTAAGCACTGCGTCGACCGTTGCCGCGATCGCCATGAAGCCGATTCGGCGCTCGAGAAACGCTTCGACCGCGATTTCGTTCGCGGCGTTCAACGCGGCACTCGCGATACCGCCCTCTTCGAGCGCCTTCAGCGCGAGCGCGAGGCACGGGAAGCGCGCGTAATCGGGCTTCTCGAACGACAGCTGCGCGATCTGCGCAAGATCGAGCTGCTCGACGCCCGCGTCGACGCGCTCCGGGAATGCCAGCGCGTGCGCGATCGGCGTACGCATGTCCGGATTGCCGAGCTGCGCGAGCACGGAGCCATCGCGGTACGACACGAGCGAATGGATCACGCTCTGCGGGTGAATCAGCACGTCGATCCGGTCGCCAGGCAGGCCGAAGATCCAGTGCGCCTCGATCACCTCCAGGCCCTTGTTCATCATCGTCGCGGAGTCGACCGAAATCTTGCGGCCCATCACCCAGTTCGGGTGTTTGCACGCCTCGTCCGGCGTCACGTCGGCGAGCGTCGCCGGCTCGCGCGTGCGGAACGGGCCGCCCGACGCGGTCAGAATGATCTTCGAGATCCCGCCGTGCTCGTTCCCGTCACGCGGCATGCACTGGAAGATCGCGTTGTGTTCGCTGTCGACCGGCAGCAGGATCGCGCCATGATCGCGCACCGCGTCCATGAAGATCGAGCCCGACATCACCAGCGATTCCTTGTTCGCGAGCAGGATGCGCTTGCCGGCGCGTGCGGCCGCAAGGCTCGGCGCAAGGCCGGCCGCGCCGACGATCGCCGCGACGACCGTGTCGCAGCCGTCGCTCTTCGACACGTCGACGAGCGCCTGCGGCCCGTACAGCACCGCGGTCTTGCTGCCTGCCGCGCGCAGCCGCGCTTCGACGTGCGCGGCCGTCGCCGCATCGCCAACGACCGCGACTTCGGGGGCGAAGCGCAGGCACTGCTCGACGAGCTTGTCGCCATTACGGTGCGCGGTCAACGCGTAGACCGAGAAACGCTCGGGATGGCGCGCGACCACGTCGAGCGTGCTGTCTCCGATCGAGCCCGTGGAACCGAGCAGTGTCAGACGTTTTTGCATAACAGAAATAGTGGTTTAACCAAGCAGCAGCATCGCGAGCGGCAGCACGGGCAGCAGCGCGTCGACGCGATCGAGCACGCCGCCGTGACCGGGCAGCAGGCCGCTCGAGTCCTTCACGCCCGCCTGACGCTTGAGCAGCGATTCGAACAGATCGCCGATCACGCTGTAGACGACCAGCAGCGTCAGCGCGGCCCATGCGCCGGGCATCCCGTAGCGCGCGGCAAACGCAGAAAACAGGGTCGGTTCGAACCAGTGCGCGGCCATGGCGACACCGGCGACAATCATCACAGCCAGCCAGCCGCCCACGGCGCCTTCCCAGCTTTTGCCGGGACTGATCGTGATCGCCAGTTTACGCCTTCCGAACGCCTTGCCCGCGAAGTATGCGCCGATATCGGCGAGCCACACGACGAGAAGTAGCGACAGCACGAACGGCACGCCCTGCGCACGCGCCGCGACGAGCGCGTGCCAGCAGGCCGCGAACACGACGACACCGGCCGCGAGCAGGAACGGCCGCCACACGCCGCCGGCGAGCGTGGGCTTGCGCCGCAACGAGTACGGGCCGACGAGTAGCCAGAACACGCCGGCCGCCATGAAAAGGGGACGGGACGAAGTCGCACCGACGCCGAGCGGCGTGGTGGCTGCCAGCGCGAGTGCCGCGACGATCGCGTACATGACGGAGCCGGCGGCGCCGAGCTTCAACAGGCGCGCCCATTCCCATGCGGCGAACACGAGTACGACGCCGATCAGCGCGCCGAAACCGCCAAGCGGCGCGAACAGCGTCACCGGCAGCAGCACTGCCAGCATCACGACCGCCGTGATCACGCGGGTCTTCAGCATGAAAGGGAGTCGGCGTTCTGCGATTGCGGTTCGAGCTGGGCGCTGGTGCGTCCGAAACGACGCTCGCGCTCGGTGTACGACGCGATCGCGTCGGCGAGCGCCGCGCCGTCGAAGTCCGGCCAGTATTTGTCCGTGAAGTAGAACTCGGCGTACGCGAGCTGCCACAGCAGGAAATTGCTGACGCGCTGCTCGCCGCCGGTGCGGATGAAGAGGTCGGGCTCAGGCGCATAGGCCATCGCCAGGTGCGGCGCGAACGCTTCTTCGGTCACGTCGACCTCGCGCCCCTCGCGCACGGCCTGTTCGACGAGTTTCTTCGTCGCTTGCAGGATGTCCCAGCGGCCGCCGTAGTTCGCGGCGATCGTCAGGGTCAGGCGGGTATTGCGCGCCGTCTTGGTCTCGGCGCGGCGGATCAGCTCGCGGATGCGCGGCTCGAAGCGCTCGAGATCGCCGACCACACGCAGGCGGATCCCGTTCGCGTGCAGCTTGCCGATCTCGCGCTCGAGCGCGGTGATGAACAGGCGCATCAGAAACGACACTTCGTCGCTCGGGCGGCGCCAGTTTTCCGAACTGAATGCGAACAGCGTCAGGTATTCGACGCCGGCGCGCGCGCAGCCTTCGACCACCGCCCGCACGGCGTCCACGCCACGGGTGTGCCCCGCGACGCGCGGCAAGCGGCGTTCGGTCGCCCAACGGCCGTTGCCGTCCATGATGATCGCGATATGACGCGGCACGGCGCCGACGTCAGGCACGCGAACGGTAGAGCTGGTATAGGTCATGGCCGTTGAGACAGTGATGCGGGAAGAAGGCGGCGCGCGAGACGACGGTCGTCAGACCGTCATGATCTCGGCTTCCTTGGTCTGCACGAGCTTGTCGACTTCGGCGACGTGCTTGTCCGTGAGCTTTTGCACGTCGTCGCTCGCGCGGCGCTCGTCGTCTTCGGAGATTTCCTTGTCCTTCACGAGCTTCTTCAGCGCTTCGTTCGCGTCGCGGCGCAGGTTGCGGATCGCGACCTTGGCCGTTTCGCCTTCGCTCTTGACCACCTTGGTCAGCTCGCGGCGGCGCTCTTCCGTCAGCGCGGGCATCGGCACGCGGATCAGGTCGCCGGCCGTGGCCGGGTTCAGGCCCAGATCGGCTTCGCGGATGGCCTTCTCGACCTTCGCGACCATGTTCTTTTCCCACGGCTGCACGCCGATCGTGCGCGCATCGACGAGCGTCAGGTTCGCGACCTGCGAGATGGGCACCATCGAGCCGTAGTAGTCGACCTGCACGTGATCGAGCAGACCGGTATGCGCACGGCCCGTGCGGATCTTCGCCAGATCGTTCTTGAACGCTTCGATCGAGCGCTGCATCTTCTGCTCTACGCCCTTCTTGACATCAGCGACACTCATTTCAACCTCCGAACCTTCAAACCTTCAATGAACGCGGGCCCCGCCCGGCGCGCCACGCGCCGCGGCCGACGACCCACGCCGCTTGCCCGCATCCGCGGGAGTTTACACGTGGACGAGCGTACCTTCGTCCTCGCCCAGCACGATGCGCTTGAGCGCGCCCGGCTTGTTGATCGAAAACACGCGGATCGGCAGCTTCTGGTCGCGGCACAGCGCGAAGGCCGTCGCGTCCATCACCTGCAGATTGCGGCTGATCGCCTCGTCGAAGCTGATCGTCGTGTAACGCGTGGCCGACGGATCCTTCTTCGGATCGGCAGAATATACGCCATCGACCTTGGTCGCCTTCAATACGACCTCGGCGCCCACTTCCGAACCGCGCAGCGCGGCGGCCGTGTCCGTCGTAAAAAACGGGTTGCCCGTGCCGGCCGCGAAGATCACGACCTTGCCTTCCTCGAGCTGGCGGATCGCGCGCGGCCGGATATACGGCTCGACGACCTGATCCATGCGCAGCGCGGACTGCACGCGCGCGACGATGCCGGCGTGGCGCATCGCGTCCTGCAGCGCCAGCGCGTTCATCATCGTCGCCAGCATCCCCATGTAGTCGGCCGTCGCGCGGTCCATGCCGGCCGCACCGCCCGCGACACCGCGGAAAATGTTACCGCCGCCGATCACGACCGCGAGCTGCGTGCCGAGACCCACGACTTCGGCGATATCCGCCACCATCCGCTCGATCGTCGCGCGATTGATGCCGAAGGCATCGTCGCCCATCAGCGCTTCGCCGGAGAGTTTGAGGAGGACGCGTTTATAGGCATTGGACATAGGGGCTTCCGAGCGACGAGAGGATGACAACCACGAACTGTAGGGGCGAAATACTGATTCGGGCAAGCGCCGGCGACCGGACCGGGGTTCCCGGCCGGCCGGCGGCGCCGCCGGCCGCGGCGGAGCGGACGCCCGCCGCGGATACTGCCTGACTGCTTACTGCTGCTTTGCTGCTGCGACTTGCGCGGCCACTTCGGCGGCGAAGTCGTCCTGGCGCTTCTCGATGCCTTCGCCGACGACGAACAGCGCGAACTTCTGCACTGCCGCATTCGCTGCCTTCAGCATCTGCTCGATCGTCTGCTTGTCGTTCTTAACGAACGTCTGGTTCAGCAGCGACACTTCCTTCAGGTACTTCTGGACGCTGCCGTCGACCATCTTCGCGACGATTTCAGCCGGCTTGCCCGATTCGGCAGCCTTCTGTTCGGCGACGCGGCGCTCCGTTTCGATCAGTTCCGCCGGCACGTCGGCCGACGACAGCGCGACCGGCTTCATCGCGGCGATGTGCATCGCGACGTCCTTGCCGACCTGCTCGTCCGCGCCCGTGTACTCGACGATCACGCCGATGCGTGCGCCGTGCAGGTACGTCGCGATCTTGTTCGCGGTTTCGAAGCGCACGAAACGGCGGATCGAGATGTTCTCGCCGATCTTGCCGACCAGTGCCAGACGCACTTCGTCGACCGTCTTGCCGTCGAGCGGCAGCGCCGACAGCGCGGCCACGTCGGCCGGGTTCTTCGTCGCAACGAGTTCTGCAACCGTCTTCGAGAACGCGAGGAAGTCGTCGTTCTTTGCGACGAAGTCGGTTTCGCAGTTCAGCTCGACCAACGCACCTGCGTTGCCGCCGACGAACGATGCGACGACGCCTTCGGCCGTCACGCGCGATGCCGCCTTGCTCGCCTTGTTGCCGAGCTTGACGCGCAGCAGCTCTTCAGCCTTGGCCAGATCGCCGTCGGCTTCCGTCAGCGCCTTCTTGCACTCCATCATCGGTGCGTCCGTCTTTGCGCGCAGTTCTGCCACCATGCTTGCGGTAATTGCCGCCATCATTCGCTCCTTGAGTCTGTATTCACAACGCCGCCCGCTTGGACGCGGACGGCCGAAAATCGTTTCCGGACCCGCGCAGATTCCGCGCGATCAGGTCCGGCGCACAAGCTTAAAAAAAGGGGGCCTGTTGAGAGCCCCCTTTTTGCGCCGGCTCGGGGCCAGTTACGCGTTTTCCTCGACGTATTCGTCGTCGCCGCGCGCGGCCTGGACCACTTCGTTGACCGCGTTCGCACGGCCTTCCAGAATCGCGTCGGCCACGCCTTCAGCGTACAGCGCGACAGCCTTGCTCGAGTCGTCGTTGCCCGGGATCACGTAGTCCACGCCTTCCGGCGAGTGGTTCGTGTCGACCACGGCGATGACCGGCACGCCCAGCTTGTTCGCTTCCGTGACGGCGATCTTGTGGTAGCCGACGTCGACGACGAAGATTGCGTCCGGAATGCCGCCCATGTCCTTCACGCCGCCGATCGACTTCTGCAGCTTGGCGATTTCGCGTTCGAACAGCAGCGCTTCCTTCTTGCTCATCTTCTCGAGCTCGCCCGCCTCGACTGCGGCTTCCATGTCCTTCAGGCGCTTGATCGATACCTTCAGCGTCTTGAAGTTGGTCATCATGCCGCCGAGCCAGCGTGCGTTGACGTACGGCATGCCCGCACGTTGCGCTTCCTGGGCGATCGTGTCACGCGACTGGCGCTTCGTGCCGACGAACAGGATCGTGCCGCGGTTCGCTGCCAGCTGGCGCACGTACTTCTGTGCGTCCGTGAACATCGGCAGCGTCTTTTCGAGGTTGATGATGTGAATCTTGTTGCGGTGACCGAAAATGAACGGAGCCATCTTCGGGTTCCAGAAGCGCGTCTGGTGACCGAAGTGGACACCCGCTTCCAGCATTTGGCGCATCGTAACTGCCATGTAAATTCTCCACGAGGGTTGGGTCTTAAGCCGGCTGCCGTACCGCCGCGCGAACGCGCCGTGAGGCCTTCGTTCCGCGCGGCCGGCACCCTGGTTGCGCCGGCTTGCGATTCGGCACGTGCGAAAATGCGCGTGCCGCAAGCCTTTCATCGCGATACCGCCCCACATCACCCCGGATGGAGCATGTTCGGCATTTGGATGTCGACTTAGCCAGAGAGTATAGCACGCCGATTTGTCGGCTCTCAAGTCGCTCGCCATTTCCGACTGCCGCCCGCGAGCCCCGCGGACAATCCGCGAAAACCCGCACCAGGGCGAGCCGCAGGGGCTGCGATACCCGCCATAAGGTGCGATAATCCTTTAATTCACCGCATTCCAGGCATACCTCGATGGCTATTACGCTCAAAAACGAACACGACATCGCCGAGATGCGTGTCGCCTGCCGTCTCGCGAGCGAAGTGCTCGACTTCATCACGCCGCACGTCGTCGCGGGCATCACGACCGCCGAGCTCGACCGGCTCTGTCACGAATTCATGGTCAACGAGCAGGGCACGATCCCCGCGCCGCTGAATTACCAGCCGCCCGGCTATCCGCCGTACCCGAAAGCGACCTGCATTTCAGTCAACGACGTGATCTGCCACGGCATTCCGGGCGAGAAGGTGCTGAAGAACGGCGACGCGCTGAACATCGACGTCACCGTCATCAAGAACGGCTATTTCGGCGATACCAGCCGGATGTTCATCGTCGGCGAGGGCTCGATCCTCGCGAAGCGCCTCGTGCAGACTACCTACGAGTGCATGTGGCTCGGGATCGACCAGGTCAAGCCCGGCGCGCACCTTGGCGACATCGGCTATGCAATCCAGAAGCATGCGGAAGCGCAGGGTTACAGCGTCGTGCGCGAGTACTGCGGCCACGGCATCGGCACCGTTTTCCACGAAGATCCGCAGGTCGTCCATTATGGCCGGCCGGGCACCGGCATCGAACTGAAGGCCGGGATGATCTTCACGATCGAGCCGATGATCAACGCCGGCAAGCGCGACATCCGCACGATGCCCGACCAGTGGACGGTCAAGACGCGCGACCGCAGCCTGTCCGCGCAATGGGAGCACACGGTGCTCGTCACCGACACCGGCTACGAAGTGCTGACCGTGTCCGCCGGCACGCCGGCGCGGCCGGTGTTCGCGCAACCGGCCGCCGCGGTCTGAGCGCCGCCGCGTTACTCGTCACTCCCGTCCACCCGCACCTGACCTGAACGGCCGCCCATGAGCGCTCACGCCGCCCCCTCGCCCCAAGCGCTGTCGCGGCGCGCCGAATTCAAGGCCGCCAAGGCCGACATGCTCGAGCGCTTTCGCAGCGCGACGAACGTCGCATCGCTGATGCACGCGCTGTCGAAACTCACCGACGACGCGCTCAAGCGCGTATGGGACGACTGCGGATTGCCGGCGACGCTCGCGCTCGTCGCGGTCGGCGGCTACGGGCGCGGCGAGCTCGCGCCCCACTCGGACGTCGATATCCTCGTGCTGCTGCCCGATGCGCACGATGCAGCGCTCGACGCGCGGATCGAGCGCTTCATCGGGATGGCATGGGATCTCGGGCTCGAGATCGGCAGCAGCGTGCGCACGGTCGCGCAATGCATCGAGGAAGCGTCGCAGGACGTGACCGTGCAGACCTCGCTGCTCGAGGCGCGGCGCATCGTCGGCAGCACCGCGCTGTTCGAGCGCTTCACCGTGCGCTATCACGAGGCGCTGGACGCGCGCGCATTCTTCACCGCGAAGGTGCTCGAGATGCGGCAGCGCCACGCGAAGTTCCAGGACACGCCGTACAGCCTGGAGCCGAACGTGAAGGAAAGCCCCGGCGGGCTGCGCGACCTGCAGACGATCCTGTGGATCGCGCGCGCGGCCGGCTTCGGCAGCAGTTGGCGCGAGCTCGACACGCGCGGCCTCATCACCGAGCGCGAAGCGCGCGAGCTGCGCCGCAACGAAGGGTTCCTGAAGACACTGCGCGCGCGGCTGCACGTGATCGCCGGCCGCCGCCAGGACATGCTCGTGTTCGACCTGCAAACGCAGGCGGCCGAGAGCTTCGGCTATCAGTCGACGCAAGGCAAGCGCGCGAGCGAGCAGCTGATGCGCCGCTACTACTGGGCCGCGAAAGCGGTTACGCAGCTCGCGACGATCCTGATCCAGAACATCGAGGCGCAGCTGTTCCCCGCAACGAGCGGCATCACGCGGGTGCTGTCGCCCGATCGCTTCGTCGAGAAGCAGGGCATGCTCGAGATCGTCGACGACGGCGTGTTCGAACGTCATCCGGACGCGATCCTCGAGGCGTTCCTGCTGTACGAAACGACCCGCGGCGTGAAGGGGTTGTCGGCCCGCACGCTGCGCGCGCTGTACAACTCGCGCGAGATCATGAACAACACTTGGCGGCGCGATCCGCAGAACCGCCGCACGTTCATGCAGATCCTGCAGCAGCCCGAAGGCATCACGCACGCGTTCCGGCTGATGAACCAGACGAGCGTGCTCGGCCGCTATCTGCTGAACTTCCGCCGCATCGTCGGCCAGATGCAGCACGACCTGTACCACGTGTACACGGTCGACCAGCACATCCTGATGGTGTTGCGCAACATTCGCCGCTTCGCGGTGGCCGAGCATGCGCACGAGTACCCGTTCTGCAGCCAGCTGATCGGCAACTTCGAGCGGCCGTGGGTGCTCTACGTCGCGGCGCTGTTCCACGACATCGCGAAAGGCCGCGGCGGCGATCATTCGACGCTCGGGATGGCCGATGCGCGGCGCTTCTGCCGCGAGCACGGGATCGCAGGCGACGATGCTGCATTGATCGTGTGGCTTGTCCAGCATCACCTGACGATGAGCCAGGTCGCGCAGAAACAGGACACGAGCGATCCGGAAGTCATCCAGCGCTTCGCGGAAGTCGTCGGCAACGAACGGTATCTGACCGCGCTCTACCTGCTGACCGTCGCCGATATCCGCGGCACGAGCCCGAAGGTATGGAATGCGTGGAAGGGCAAGCTGCTCGAGGATCTCTACCGCATCACGCTCGCGGTGCTTGGCGGTGCGAAGCCCGACGCGCACTCGGAACTGAAATCGCGGCAGGAGCAGGCGCTCGCACTGCTGCGCCTCGAGACCGTGCCCGACGACGCGCACCGCGCACTGTGGGATCAGCTCGACGTAGGTTTCTTTCTGCGTCACGACGCGGCCGACATCGCATGGCAGACGCGCGTACTGTACCGGCACGTAAACGCCGAAACCGCGATCGTGCGGGCGCGGCCGTCGCCGATCGGCGACGCGTTGCAGGTGCTCGTATACGTGAAGGACCGCCCTGACCTGTTCGCGGGCATCTGCGCGTACTTCGACCGCAACGGGCTGTCGGTGCTCGATGCGCGCGTCAGCACGACGCGGCACGGCTATGCGCTCGACAACTTCATCGTCACGCAGACAGAGCACGACGTGCGCTATCGCGACATCGCGAATCTCGTCGAACAGCAGCTCGCGGCGCGCCTCGCTGAAACCGCCCCGCTGCCGGAGCCGTCCAAGGGCCGCCTGTCGCGGCTGTCGCGGACGTTTCCGATCACGCCGCGCGTCGACCTCCGGGCCGACGAGCGCGGCCAGTACTACATCCTGTCCGTGTCCGCCAACGACCGGCCGGGCCTTCTCTATTCGATCGCGCGCGTACTGGCCGAGCATCGGGTCGGCGTCCACGCGGCGCGGATCAACACGCTCGGCGAACGTGTCGAGGACATTTTCCTGCTCGACGGTACCGGCCTGTCCGACAACCGCCTGCAGATCCAGCTCGAAACCGAATTGCTGCGCGCGATCGCAGTCTGAATGAATTCCAGCGTTTATGCGCACCAAACTCACCGTCAAGAATCCGAAGCCGGCATCGCCGACCCGCGCCCCTGTCCGCTCCGGCAGCCTCGTCGCCCGCAAGCCGGTGCGCGCCGCCGCGCCGCCCGCAGCCGACAAGCCTCCGCGCCCCAAAAAGGCCGCCGCGCCAGCAGCTGCCGGGGAACGCGCGTTCAAGCCGCGCGGCACGGACCGCCCCGGTGCGGACCGCGCGCCGGCGAAACGTGTGCCGCGTGACGGTGGTGCCGAACGTGGCGACGCGCGTCCGTATCGCAGCGGCGACGACGCTCGGCCGCGCCGCGCAGTCGCCGAAGGTGGCGCACGCGCGCCCTATCGCGACAAGGCCGACGGCTACGGCGACAAGCGCAGCTTCGGCGAACGCCGCGCCCCGTCCGATCGCCCCGCACGCCGCAGTGACGACGATGCACGCCCGCGCCGCGCAGTCGCCGAAGGCGGCGCACGCGCGCCGTACCGCGACAAGCCGGCCGGCGACGGCGCGAAGCGCAGCTTCGGCGAACGCCGCGCATCGTCCGATCGTCCCGCACGCCGCAGCGACGACGATGCTCGCCCGCGCCGCGCAGGCGCCGAAGGCGGCGCACGCGCGCCGTACCGCGACAAACCGGCCGGCGAAGGCGCGAAGCGCAGCTTCGGCGAACGCCGCGCATCGTCCGATCGCCCCGCACGCCGCAGCGACGACGATGCACGCCCGCGCCGCGCAGGCGCCGAAGGCGGGGCACGCGCCCCGTACCGCGACAAGCCGGCCGGCGACGGCGCGAAGCGCAGCTTCGGCGAACGCCGCGCCCCGTCCGATCGTCCCGCCCGCCGCAGTGGCGACGATGCTCGCCCGCGCCGCGCAGGCACCGAAGGCGGCACACGCGCGCCGTACCGTGACAAGCCGGCCGGCGAAGGCGCGAAGCGCAGCTTCGGCGAACGCAGCAGCACCGAGCGCCGCCCGACCGGCACTGCGCTAAAGACCGCCCAACCGGTCAAGCGCCGCGCCGCCGACGTCGATCACGGCGACGAAACGGGCCTGATGCGCCTGTCGAAACGGATGTCCGAACTGGGCCTGTGCTCGCGCCGCGAAGCCGACGAATGGATCGAAAAGGGCTGGGTGCTGGTCGACGGCGAACGCATCGACACGCTCGGCACGAAGGTCCGTCCCGACCAGAAGATCGAGATCGACGAGCGCGCTAGCGCTGCGCAGGCTGCGCAAGTGACGATCCTGCTGCACAAGCCGGTCGGTTATGTGTCGGGGCAGGCCGAAGACGGCTACGAGCCCGCATCGGTGCTGATCACGCGCGCGAACCAGTGGAGCGGCGACCGCTCGCAGATCCGGTTCTCGCCGCAACACCTGCACGCGCTTGCGCCGGCCGGCCGGCTCGACATCGACTCGACGGGCCTGCTCGTGCTCACGCAGAACGGCGTGATCGCGAAACAGCTGATCGGCGAGCAATCGGACATCGACAAGGAATACCTGGTGCGCGTGCGCTTCGGCGATCGCCTGATCGACATCGACCAGCACTTCCCCGCCGAATCGCTCGCGAAACTGCGCCATGGTCTCGAACTCGACGGCGTGCCGCTGAAGCCGGCGATGGTGAGCTGGCAGAACGGCGAGCAGCTGCGCTTCGTGCTGCGCGAAGGCAAGAAGCGCCAGATCCGCCGGATGTGCGAACTGGTCGGACTCGAAGTGATCGGCCTGAAGCGCGTGCGGATGGGTCGGGTGATGCTCGGCGCGCTGCCGCAAGGCCAATGGCGCTACCTGTCAGCCGACGAATCGTTCTGATTGCCGGCACGCAGTACGTGCCACGCAGTGAGGAAGCCCGCGCCAGCGGGCTTCTTTCGTTTACAGGACAACGGCGGGGACAACGGCGACGCTCGACGCCGCGCGCCGCCGGCGTCCGGTCAGTCGTCGCCGGTCGGATCGAGCCCCGGGAACAGCACCTCGGTGAAGCCGAACCGCGTGAAGTCGGTGATCCGCATCGGATACAGCTTGCCGATCAGGTGGTCGTATTCGTGCTGGACCACGCGCGCGTGGAAGCCCTCGGCGACGCGATCGATCTTCGCGCCGAACTGGTCGTAGCCGCTATACCGCACCTTCGAATAGCGACTCACGACCCCGCGCATGCCAGGCACCGACAGGCAGCCCTCCCAGCCCTCCTCCATGTCCGGCGGCATGTACTCGATCTTCGGGTTGATCAGCACGGTCTCGGGCACGGGCGGCGCGTCCGGGTAACGGTTGTTGCTGCCGAAGCCGAAAATGATGATCTGCAGCCCGATGCCGATCTGCGGCGCGGCGAGCCCCGCACCGTTCGCGTGGTGCATCGTCTCGAACATGTCCGCGACGATCTCGTGCAGGTCGGGCGTATCGAATCGCTCGACCGGCTTCGCGACTTCGAGCAAGCGCGGATCGCCCATCTTCAGGATCTCGCGAATCATGGCGTATTGCCCTCCAGGAGTTGATGCAGTCCGTCTTCGTCCAGTACGGGGATCCCGAGTTCCTCCGCCTTCGCGAGCTTGCTGCCCGCTTCGGCGCCCGCGACCACGTAATCCGTCTTCTTCGATACCGACCCGGCGACCTTCGCGCCCGCCGCTTCGAGCATCTCCTTAGCCGCGTCGCGCGTGAGGTTCGGCAGCGTGCCCGTCAGTACGACGGTCTTGCCGGCCAGCACGCCCTGCGGCGCCTTCGGTGCGGGCGGGCCTTCCGGCCACGTGACCTTGCCGGGCGCGCGCAGTTGCTCGATCACGGTGCGGTTGTGCTCTTCCGCGAAGAACTGATGGATCGACTCGGCGACGATCGGCCCGACGTCGTTTACTTCGAGCAGTTCGTCGATCGACGCATCCATGATCGGATTCAGCGACCCGAAGTGCTTCGCAAGATCCTTCGCGGTCGACTCGCCGACATGGCGAATGCCGAGCCCGTAGATGAAGCGCGCGAGCGTTGTGTGCTTGGCCTTCTCGAGCGAGTCGAGCAGGTTCTGGGCGGATTTCTCCGCGAACCGGTCGAGCTCCGCGAGCGTCGCGAAGCCGAGATTGAACAGGTCGGCCGGCGTGCGCACGAGATTCAACTCGACGAGCTGATCGATGATCTTCTCACCGAGCCCGTCGATGTCGAGCGCGCGGCGCTGCGCAAAGTGCCACAACGCCTGCTTGCGCTGCGCCGGACAGAACAGGCCGCCAGTGCAGCGCGCGATCGCTTCGTCCGGCAGACGCTCGATCTTCGAGCCGCACACCGGGCACTCGGTCGGCATCACGAACTCGGCCGCGTCCGCCGGACGTCGGTCGAGCAGCGCGCCGACCACTTCCGGAATCACGTCGCCCGCCCGCCGCACGATCACGGTGTCGCCGATCCGGATGTCCTTGCGGCGCACTTCATCCTCGTTGTGCAGCGTCGCGTTGGTCACCGTCGCGCCTCCGACGAACACCGGTTCGAGGCGCGCAACCGGCGTGATCGCACCGGTGCGGCCGACCTGCACGTCGATCGCGACGAGTTTCGTCAGCGCTTCCTGTGCGGGGAACTTGTGCGCGAGCGCGAAACGCGGTGCACGCGATACGAAGCCGAGCCGATCCTGTTCGTCGCGCCGGTTCACCTTGTAGACGACGCCGTCGATGTCGTACGGCAGCGAATCGCGCTTCTCGCCGACCTTGCGGAAGAAGCCGAGCAAGCCATCGGCACCGTGCACGACCGCACGTTCGCGGTTCACCGGCAGGCCGAGCGACTCGTACCAGTCGAGCAGCGCGCTGTGCGTGTCCGGCATCGGCATTCCGTCAAGCACGCCGATCCCGTACGCGAAGAACGACAGCGGACGCTGCGCGGTGATCTTCGGATCGAGCTGGCGCAGGCTGCCGGCCGCGGCGTTGCGCGGGTTTGCGAATTCGCGCTGCTCGGCCGCGCGCTGGCGTTCGTTCAGGCGTGCGAAATCGCGCTTGAACATCAGCACTTCGCCGCGCACGTCGAGCACGGCGGGTACGTGTGCGCCCTTCAGCTTCAGCGGGATCGAGCGGATCGTGCGGACGTTCTCGGTCACGTCCTCTCCGGTCGTGCCGTCGCCGCGCGTCGCGGCTTGCACGAACACGCCGCGCTCGTAGCGCAGCGAGATCGCGAGACCGTCGAACTTCAGCTCGCATGCGTATTCGACAGGGTCCATCACCGAGCCGGCGAGATCGGTCGTCTTCGCGAGCGCATCGGCGACGCGCTTGTCGAACGCGACGATGTCCTCATCGGCAAAGCCGTTGTTCAGCGACAGCATCGGCGCGTCGTGGACAACCGGCGTGAACCCGCTCGCCACTTCGCCGCCGACGCGCTGCGTCGGCGAATCGGGGGTCACGAGTTCGGGATGATCGGCTTCGAGTTGCTGCAGCTCGCCGAACAGCCGGTCGTATTCGGCGTCGGGCAGATCCGGCTGATCGAGCACGTAATAGGCGTAGTTCGCCCGCTCGAGTTGATCGCGCAGCCACGCGGCACGCGCGTCGGGCTGGCTGGCTGGCGGTTCGGCTTGGGTTCGGGCCATGCTGGCGGCGGATTCGTTCTGAAAAATCGGATTTCCGATTATCTCAGTTTGACGCCGCGGCGGGGCACGCGATGTGCGTTACGCGGGCCTGCTGCAGTGCGCGCACAGCGTGTGTGCACTGCAGCAGCAACGTGCGGCAGCGTAGCCCCCGCACGCGACACGCGTTACTGACTGAACAACCGCCGCGTGACCGGCGACCCGGCCGGGATGCCCGCTTCCTCGAGCTTCGCGTACAGCTTCATCAGTTGCTGGTCGATCGCGACCAGCGTCGATTCCGGCAGCGGCCGGCGCGAATCGTCGACGACTCGCGCGCCGATTCGCTCCGACAGCGACTTCGCGTAGTCGCACATCAGCCGGAACGGCAGGATGTCCTCTTCGGCGACCGGCACGTCGAGCACCAGCGTGATCATGTTCCCGCCCTTGTAGGTGAGATCGTCGCGCAGGAAGTTCGTGTCGCCGAACTGCAGCATGAACACCGGATTCTGCTTCGCGTCGAGCTTCACGAACCGCGTGCCGTCGCGCGACAGCAAGAGCCCGTCCTGCGACGCGACGGCCTGCACGTAGTTGGCGGACCACGGCGCACCGTCCGACATCACGTTGATCGACAGCTGCGCGTCGCACTGCGCGGCAAAGCCGTCAAGCTCGCGCGCCATCGCGACGGTCTCCATCATGTCCGGGAATTCGGGCGCGCCGTCGATTGCGTCGGCGAACTGCTGGACGCCGGTGACAAACTCCGAGAATTCGAGCTCGTTCAGCGCGCCGCTGCGGTTCGCGAGCTGCGCGGCCGCGCGCAGCTCTTCATAGCGCACGCCGTTCTGCAGCAACTCCCAATGGCCGCCTTCCGGCTTGCCCTCGATGTGCACGGGCTTGGTGCCCGCGCGGCGCAGCCGCTGCGCGATCGGCAGGATCTTGTCGCCCGGCAGCGGCGCGCCCAGGCGGATCGGCACGATGCAGTCGATCCGGCGGTCGACGATCGCCGGCGGCGCCGACGAAATCGTCGTCGCGGCCGGCAGCACGGGTTCGGCCGGCTCGCTCGCCACGTCGGCCGGTGCTTCCTGCGTTGCAGTGACCGTACCTTCGCCGACGGCCTGCCCGGCGGACTCGGCGGACTCCGACGGCACGTCGGTGCCGGTGGCCTCGGCCTGCAGATCGGCCGGCGTGTCGGCAGGCGCCGCACCGCTTGACGCTGAGCCGCCGAAGGTCGGTTCGACGCGTGCGGCTTCGGCCGATGCAGCCGCCGCGGCGGCCGGTGCCGACGCCGCCGGTTCGCGGCGCACGGGCTGGCGCACCGGCTCGATGAACGGCAGCTCGTCGTCGCGCTCGGGGCGATTCATCGCCTCAGCCGCCTCCTCCGGCATCGGGCGCGGCATCCTGCGCCGCACCTTCGCGCCCTGCCATGCGTTGTAGACCACGACGCCGCCCACCACGACGGCGCCGGCGCCGATCAATCCGAGTGTCAACTCGTCCATGCATGCTCCATCAGCAATTCTTTGTCGTCGGAACCGCGAACGGGCGCCCATGCGCCGCGCGAACGCGGTCCGGTTTCGTCAAACGTCAATTCTGGGCAAAACCCGCGGCGGTTTCCATGTCCACCGCGACGATCCGCGACACGCCCTGCTCCTGCATCGTCACGCCGATCAGCTGCTGCGCCATCTCCATCGCGATCTTGTTGTGCGAGATGAACAGGAACTGCGTCTTGTCGGACATCGCGCGCACGAGGTTCGCGAAACGCTCCGTGTTCGCGTCGTCGAGCGGCGCGTCGACCTCGTCGAGCAGACAGAATGGCGCCGGGTTCAACTGGAACATCGCGAACACCAATGCGGTCGCGGTCAACGCCTTTTCACCACCCGACAGCAGATGGATGGTCGCGTTCTTCTTGCCCGGCGGCTGCGCCATCACCTGCACGCCCGCGTCGAGGATCTCGTCGCCCGTCATGATCAGCTTCGCCTGACCGCCGCCGAACAGGCGCGGGAACAGATCGCTGAAGTGACGGTTGACCTCGTCGAACGTGCCCTGCAGCAGCGTACGAGTTTCCTGGTCGATCTTGTGGATCGCGTCCTCGAGCGTCGTGATCGCGTCGGTCAGGTCGGCGGATTGCGCATCGAGGAACACCTTGCGCTCGCTCGCGGCCTTCAGCTCGTCGAGTGCAGCCATGTTCACCGGGCCAAGCGCATTGATCGCGTTGTTCAGGCGCGTGACCTCGCCCTGCAGGTACGACGGTTTCAGGTCCGGCGTCAGCTTGGCGCGCAGCGCTTCCTCGTCGACCTCGGCGGCGGTGAGCTGCTCGGCGAACTGCTCGACGGCCAGGCGCGCGGCCTGCTCCTTCAGCTGCAGCTCGGTAATGCGGTCGCGCAGCGGCTGCAGCGAACGTTCGGCGACGAGACGCTGTTCGTCGGACGCGCGCAACTTCGCGGTCAGGTCGTCGAGTTCGATCCGCGCGGCCTGGAGCGCCTCCTCCTTCACCGCGCGAATTTCGAGCGCATCCTGCAAGCCCGTGTGCGCGGTCTGCTCGTTGATCGTTTCAAGCTCCGCGCGCGCATCTTCCAGCGACGCGGCCACACGTTCGCTCTGCTCGTGCGCGACCTGGATGCTGCGCTTCAGTTCGTCGATCCGCGTGACCGCGTTGCGTGCGGCGAAACGCGCGTCGTTCGCGCCGCGCTCGAGGTCACGCGCTTCCTGACGTGCCTGCGTCAGCGATTCGTCGAGCGCCTCGAACGCAAGCTGGTTGTCCTCGAAGCGCGCCTGCAGTTCCGCGAGCTCGCCGTCGAAACGCTCGAAGTTCGCTTCGGATTCCGCGCGCAGCGCGCGCTGCTCGTCGATCTGCGCGCCGATTTCCTCCAGCTCCTCGCGGATCTGCGTGCTGCGCTGCGTGTAACGCTCGTGCGCCTGCGCGAGCTTCAGCACCTCCATCTGCAGCGCGTGCACGCGCTGTGTCGCGCGTTCGGCCTGCGCACGCAGATCGCCGAGCGCCTGCGTGGCCTGCGTGTGCGCGGCTTCCGCGCGCACGGCTGCCGTGCGCGCGTCGTCGGCGAGCAACGCCTGCGCGCGCACCTGGCGCGTCAGGTTTTCGATTTCCTGCTGGCGGGCCAGCATCCCGGCCTGCTCCGAATCGGCCGCGTACAGCTGCACGCCGACACGCGTGACGATATGGCCGGCCTTGACGACGAACGCGCCGCCCGCCGGCAGTTGCGCACGCGTCGCGAGCGCCTGCGCGACGTCGTCGGCGACGTACACGTTGCCGAGCCAGTCGTTCAACACCGCGCGAATCCCCGCATCGTCGATGCGCACGAGCGACAGCACCGGGCGCAGGCCCGCCGGGGCGGCCGGCGCCTCACCGGCCATCGGCGGCGCGTAGAACGCAAGCTTCGCCGGCGGCGCATCGGTCGCGAATGCCTTCACCCAGTCGAGATTCGACACTTCAAGCGCGGCGAGGCGCTCGCGCAGCACGGCTTCGAGCGCCGCTTCCCAGCCGGCTTCGACATGCAGCTTCTTCCAAAGGCGCGGCAGCGCGCCGAGCTCGTGCTTGTCGAGCCACGGCTGGATCTTGCCTTCGGTCTGCACGTTCTCCTGCAGTTGCTTGAGTGCGGCCAGCCGCGCCTCGAGCTGGTGGATCTGCGCGCTTTCCGCCTGCACGCGCTCCTGCGCGGCACGGCGCTCGCCGTCGAGGCGCGGCAGCGCCTCCTGCGCATCGCTCAGACGTGCCTGCGCTTCCGCGAGAATTTCCTCCTGCTCGGCGAGCTGCATGCGCAGTTCCTCGAGCTGCGCTTCATCGGGTGCGTCGAGGCCGCCCGCCTCGGCCTTCAGGCGCTCGTGGCGCTGCTGGAGCTGCTGGAGCTGCTGGTCCGCATTGCGCTGGTGCGCGGCTTCGAGCTTCAGCGACTGTTCGGTCTGCGCGATCCGCGCGCGCTCATCGTTGAGCTGCGCCTGCGCGTCGCGCCATTTCGCTTCGAGCGCCGGCAGCGCGTCGTGCTTTGCGGCGGCGGCGTCTTCCGCGAGCGCGGCCTTCTCGTCGGCGATCGCGCGTGCCTCTTCGGCTTCCTCGAGCTCGTCCTGCGCTTTCTCCGCCTGCGCACGCCATTGCTCGCGCTGCGCGTTCAGCGCGGCGATCTGCGCCTGCACGCGGTTGCGCGATTCGACGATGAACTTGATCTCGGCCTCGAGGCGGCTCACTTCGGCGTTCGCTTCGTACAGCGCGCCCTGTGCGCCCTGCATCGCGTCGCTCGCCGAGTAATGCGCGACCCGCAGCGTTTCGAGCTGCGCCTCGACCTCGCGCAGCTTCGCCGTCTGCGCGTCGAGGTCGATCTGCGCCTGCTCGATCGCGCGCTGCTGCTTCTGCTGCTCGCCCGCGGCCTCGTTCTTGCGCAGCAGCCACAACAGGCGCTGCTTCTCCTCGCCGTCGGCGACGAGTTCCTTGTACTTGGTCGCGACGACGGCCTGCGCCTCCAGCTTCTCGAGGTTCGCGCCGAGTTCGCGAACGATGTCCTCGACGCGGGTCAGGTTCTCGCGCGTGTCGTGCAGGCGGTTCTCGGTCTCGCGGCGGCGCTCCTTGTACTTCGACACCCCCGCGGCTTCCTCGAGAAACACGCGCAGCTCTTCCGGCTTCGCCTCGATGATCCGGGCGATCATGCCCTGCCCGATGATCGCGTAGGCGCGCGGCCCGAGCCCCGTGCCCAGGAAGATGTCCTGGATGTCGCGGCGGCGCGCCGGCAGGTTGTTGATGTAGTAGCTCGACGTGCCGTCGCGCGTGAGCACGCGCTTGACGGCGATCTCGCCGTATTGCCCCCACTGTCCGGCCGCACGGCCGTCGGAGTTGTCGAAGATCAGTTCCACGCTCGCCCGGCTGCCGGGCTTGCGGGCGGTCGAGCCGTTGAAGATCACGTCCTGCATCGACTCGCCGCGCAGCTCGGACGCCCGCGACTCGCCGAGCACCCAGCGCACGGCATCGATGATGTTGGACTTGCCGCACCCGTTCGGGCCTACCACGCCGACCAACTGGCCCGGAACCTGGAAATGCGTGGGATCGACGAAGGATTTGAAGCCAGCGAGTTTGATCGAGCTCAGACGCACGGCGGTATCGGATGTGAAGAAGGTGTGAAACGGACGGGGCCGCGTCGCGCGGGGCCGAGCGGCCCGTACGCGCGATGCGCCCCGGAATTCAAAAACGGGGCCGCGCGCATCTGAAGCGTTGGGCCCCGCAAACGGCTTCCATCATACCATCGCGCGTGCGCCGTCCCGACCGCCGCCGGGTTTGCCCGATGCGGGCGCGGCGCGATGGACCCGGCTCGACAGCAGCGTCGCCAGCACGATGCACGCGCCGCCCGCCCACTCGCGCGCGCTCGGCAATTCGTTCGCGAACACCCACGCGGACAGCGCGGTGATCACGATCTCGAACAACATGATGATCGACGCGCGGTTCGCGGGCACGCGCGCGAGCCCGTACTGCACAAGCAGATTATTTGCGGCCATCGTCACGCCGATCGCGACGATGATCAGCGCGGCCGGACCGACTTGCCCGCTGGCGGGCGCCGCCGGCAGTCCTTCGACCAGCGACGCGGCCGCGCCGAACACCGCCGCGCCGCCGAACAGCGTCGCGGTGCGCATCTCGGCGCGCATCTCCGGAAGCTCGCGACTCGCCTTGATCACGAGCACGTTGCTCATCGCGAAACTGAGGCCCGCAGCAAGGCCCGCCCATTCGGCCGGATTGGCCGGCAGCGGCACGCCGAGCTTCGGCGACCACAGCATCAGCATCGCGCCGCCGATCGACAGCGCCGCGAGGCCGGCGCCGGCCCACGTCAGCCGCTCGCGCAGCAGGAAGTGCGCATAGATCGCGGTCCAAGCCGGCGTCAGATAGAACAGCAGCATCACGCGCAGCACTTCGCCGTGAATCGTGCCCCACACGAACCCCAGGTTGGTCACGCCAGCCGTGATCGCGATGCCGGGCAGCACCCAGTGCCAGCGCAGCGTCGCGATCGTGCGGTGCCGGGCCACGATCACGAACAGGAACGCGACCGCGCTCGTCAGCGCGCTGGCCAGCGTGCCGGTCAGCCCGAGCGACGCGAGAATCCGCAGCGGATACCAGATCAGGCCCCATACCGACGCGCCGATCAGGATGGCCAGCGTCGGCAGGCTGCCGCGTACCGCGTTGTTCATTTGATTCGATACCCTCTATTCGACCGGCCCGGCCGCCGTTGCGGCGGGCCGTGACCGCATTGCATCACGCTATAATCGTCCGTTGCGACCTGCGCGCCGCCGGCGCCTGCTCGCAGACGTGCGGCACCCGCGCCGCCCCTTTCGCTCCAACCGGCCGCGATGGCCGCTTCGCCCGTGAACCCTCGACTCGATTCGCTCCAGCCCTATCCCTTCGAAAAGCTGCGCGCCCTGTTCAAGGACGTGACGCCTTCCGGCGAACTCAAACCGATCAGCTTCGGCATCGGCGAGCCGAAGCACCCGACGCCCGCGCTGATCCGCGACGCCGTGGTCGCCGCGCTCGACGGCCTCGCGTCGTACCCGGCCACGGCCGGCTCGGACGCGCTGCGCACGTCGATCGCGCAGTGGCTCGAACGCCGCTACGGGCTGCCGGCGATCGATCCGGCCACGCAGGTGCTGCCGGTGTCAGGCTCGCGCGAGGCGCTGTTCTCGCTCGCGCAGACGGTGATCGACGCGCGGGCGCGCACCGACGGCAAGAAAGCGATCGTACTCTGTCCGAATCCTTTCTATCAAATTTACGAAGGCGCGGCGCTGCTCGCCGGTGCCGAACCCTATTTCGCGAACAGCGACCCGGCGCGCAACTTCGCGTGCGACTACGCGGCCGTGCCCGACGAAGTGTGGGCGCGCACACAGTTGCTCTACGTGTGCTCGCCCGGCAACCCGACCGGTGCCGTGCTGACGCTCGACGACTGGCGCGAGCTGTTCGCGCTGTCGGACCGTCACGGCTTCGTGATCGCGTCGGACGAATGCTATTCGGAAATCTACTTCGACGAAGCGGCGCCGCCGCTCGGCGGGCTCGAGGCCGCGCATCGCCTCGGCCGCGGCTTCGAGCGGCTCGTGATGCTGTCGAGCCTGTCGAAGCGCTCGAACGTGCCCGGCATGCGCTCGGGCTTCGTCGCCGGCGACGCCGCGCTGCTGAAAAAATTCCTGCTGTACCGCACGTATCACGGCGCCGCGCTGTCGCCGGTGTGGCAGCACGCGAGCATCGCCGCGTGGAACGACGAGGCGCACGTGCGCGACAACCGCGCGCTGTATCTGCAGAAGTTCAGCACGGTCACGCCGATGCTCGCCGACGTGATCGACGTGAAGCTGCCCGACGCCGCGTTCTACCTGTGGGCCAACGTCGCGCGCACCGGCCTGTCGGACACCGAGTTCGCCCGCCGACTGTACGCCGACTATAATGTGACGGTTCTGCCCGGCTCGTACCTGGCGCGCGACGCGCGCGGCACGAATCCGGGCCGCGATTTCATCCGGATCGCGCTCGTCGCGGGCACCCCCGAATGCGTCGAGGGCGCGCAACGCATCGTCGATTTCTGCCGCTCACTCGCGCGGTAAGACGTCCATCCCGATCAATTCCATCCATCTCCTGCGAAAACGAACATGTCGCAACAACTTCAGCAAATCATCGATACCGCCTGGGAAAACCGCGCCGAGCTGTCGCCGAAGGCCGCGCCCGCCGAAGTCCGGGAAGCCGTCGCTCACGCGATCGAGCAGCTCGACAAAGGTGCACTGCGCGTCGCCGAGAAGATCGACGGCAACTGGACCGTGCACCAGTGGCTGAAGAAAGCCGTGCTGCTGTCGTTCCGCCTGGAGGACAACGCACCGATGCCGGCCGGCGGCTACTCGCAGTTTTACGACAAGGTGCCGTCGAAGTTCGCAAACTACACGGCCGAAGACTTCGCCGCGGGCGGCTTCCGCGTCGTGCCGCCGGCCATCGCGCGCCGCGGCTCGTTCATCGCGAAGAACGTCGTGCTGATGCCGTCGTACACCAACATCGGCGCGTACGTCGATGAAGGCACGATGGTCGACACGTGGGCGACGGTCGGTTCGTGCGCACAGATCGGCAAGAACGTGCACCTGTCGGGCGGCGTCGGCATCGGCGGCGTGCTCGAGCCGCTGCAGGCGAACCCCGTCATCATCGAAGACAACTGCTTCATCGGCGCGCGCTCGGAAGTCGTCGAAGGCGTGATCGTCGAGGAGAACTCGGTGATTTCGATGGGCGTGTACCTCGGCCAGAGCACGAAGATCTACGATCGCGAAACCGGCGAAGTCAGCTACGGCCGCATCCCGGCCGGCTCGGTCGTCGTCGCGGGCAACCTGCCGTCGAAGGACGGCTCGCACAGCCTGTACTGCGCGGTGATCGTGAAGAAGGTCGACGCGAAGACCCGCGCGAAGGTCGGCCTGAACGAGCTGCTGCGAGGCGACTGATGGCCAAGCCGCGCACCGTGGTCGTCTACGGCATCCCGAACTGCGACACCGTGAAGAAGGCCCGCGTGTGGCTCGACGAGCACGGCGTCGAGTTCGAGTTCCACGACTTCAAGAAGCTCGGCGTCAGTGCACCGCTCGTCGAAGACTGGCTGAAGGACGTGTCGCTCGACGCGCTCGTGAACAAGCGCGGCACGACGTGGCGCGGCCTGGACGACGCCATGAAGGCGGCCGCGGAAACGAAGTCCGGCGCAGTCGCGCTGATGATCCACAAGCCGTCGGTCATCAAGCGGCCCGTTCTCGTCGTCAACGGTCGCGTGAAATCGCTCGGCTTCGTCGCCGACCAGTACGCGGCGCTGTTTGCCGCCTAGGGGCGCGCTGCGCGGCCGCGCAAGACGCCTCATCGCTGCCGGCCCCGCGCCGGCATTTTTTATCGAAAGTGGTCCGAACCATGTCCGCCACCCTAGCCCTTACCGAACAGCTGATTGCCCGTGCGTCCGTCACGCCCGACGATCAGCACTGCCAGCAGATCATGACCGAACGCCTCGAGGCGCTCGGCTTCGAATGCGAGACCATCGCGTCGCATGGCGTGACCAATCTGTGGGCCGTCAAGCGCGGCACCGACGGCCGCGATGGCAAGCTGCTCGCGTTCGCGGGCCACACCGACGTCGTCCCGACCGGCCCGCTCGAACAGTGGACATCGCCGCCGTTCATTCCCGCGCATCGCGACGGCAAGCTGTACGGCCGCGGCGCGGCAGACATGAAGACGTCGCTCGCGGCGTTCGTCGTCGCGTCCGAGGAATTCGTCGCGGCCCACCCCGGCCACCGCGGCGCGATCGCATTCCTGATCACGAGCGACGAGGAAGGCCCGGCCACCGACGGCACCGTGAAGGTCGTCGAACTGCTCGAAGCGCGCGGCGAACGTCTCGACTACTGCATCGTCGGCGAGCCGACGTCGACCGCCGCCCTCGGCGACGTCGTGAAGAACGGCCGCCGCGGCTCGATGTCGGGCGAACTGATCGTCAAGGGCGTGCAGGGCCACATTGCGTACCCGCACCTCGCGAAGAACCCGATCCACCTGCTCGCACCGGCGCTCGCCGAGCTCGCCGCCGAACAGTGGGACGAAGGCAACGAATACTTTCCGCCGACCACGTGGCAGGTGTCGAACCTGCACGCGGGCACCGGCGCGACCAACGTGATCCCCGGCCATGCGGAGCTCATGTTCAACTTCCGCTTTTCGACGGCGAGCACCGTCGAGGGCCTGCAGGCGCGCGTGCATGCGATCCTCGACAAGCACGCGCTCGAATACTCGCTGAAGTGGTCGGTGAGCGGCTTGCCGTTCCTCACGCCGCGCGGCGAACTGTCGAACGCGCTCGAAAACGCGATCCGCGCGGAGACCGGCCTCACGACCGAGCTGTCGACGACAGGCGGCACGTCCGATGGACGCTTCATCGCACGTATCTGCCCGCAGGTGATCGAATTCGGGCCGCCGAACGGCAGCATCCATAAAATCGACGAGCACATCGACGTGCGCTTCATCGACCCGCTGAAGAACATATACCGCGGCGTGCTCGAACAACTGATCGCCTGACGGAGCCCTGCATGACCACACCTTTTGCAACTGTTCGCGATCTGCTGCGCTACGCGGTCACCCGTTTTTCGAAGGCGAAGCTCGCGTTCGGTCACGGCTCGGACAATGCGTACGACGAAGCCGCATACCTCGTACTGCATACGCTGGACCTGCCGCTCGACACGCTCGAGCCATTCCTCGATGCCCGCCTGCTGCCCGACGAAATCGACGCCGTGCTCGCGGTGATCGAACGACGCGCGACGGAGCGCGTGCCGGCCGCGTATCTCACGCATGAAGCGTGGATGCATGGACACCGCTTCTACGTCGACGAGCGCGTGATCGTGCCGCGGTCGTTCATCGGCGAGCTGCTCGACGACGGGCTGCAGCCGTATGTCGCCGACCCCGAGCAAGTTGGCGCGGTACTTGAGCTGTGCACCGGCTCCGGCTGCCTCGCGATCCTCGCGGCCAGCGCGTTCCCGAACGCCGAGATCGACGCGGTCGACCTGTCGGACAAGGCGCTCGAAGTCGCAGAAATCAACGTGCGCGACTACGGCCTCGACGATCGCATCACGCTGCACCGCGGCGACCTGTACGCACCGCTGCCCGCGTTCCGCACGGAACCCGGCGCACGCTACGACGTGATCCTGACGAACCCGCCGTACGTGAACGCGGCGTCGATGGCGGCGCTGCCGGCCGAGTACCGGCACGAGCCCGAAATGGCACTCGCCGGCGGTGACGACGGGATGGACATCGTGCGGCGAATCATCGCGCAAGCGCACAAGTGGCTGCACGACGACGGCGTGCTCGTCGTCGAAATCGGCAACGAGCGCGAGAACGTCGAAGCCGCGTTCGGCGGCCTCGAACTCACGTGGCTGCCCACCAGCGCGGGCGATGACACCGTATTCCTGATCCAGGCGTCCGACCTGCCGCGCAAGGCCTGACCGGCACGCTGCGACCGAACCATGCGGCACGGCGCCCCGCTGTCCCGCACGGTTCGGTAAGATGCGCGTGAGCGGCCGCCGCGCCGCCTGACTTCAGGAGTCCGTCACGCGCCTATGACCCTCGACTGGCTACATCTGGGCACCCTGATCCTGGCCATCCACGTGCTCGGGATCGTCGCGGCGTGTCACGCGCTCATGAACACGCGCACGTCGCAAGGCGCGATCGCATGGGCCGTGTCGCTCGCCGCGATGCCGTACCTGACGCTCATCCCCTACCTGTTCCTTGGCCGCAGCAAGTTCTCCGGCTACGTCGACGCGCGGCGCCAGGAAACGAAGGCGCTGCGCACGCACACGCCGCGCGCACCGTGGCTCGATGCGGGCGCAACCGACGGGCCGGCCGCCGACGCGATCGGCCGCGCCGCCGTGCTCGCGCTCACGCGGCTCGGCGGCATGCCGTTCGTCGGCGGCAATGCGGTGCGCACGCTGGTGAACGGCGATGCGACCTTCTCGGCGATCCTGTCGGCGATCGATGCCGCGCGCGATTACGTGATCGTCCAGTTTTTCATCGTGCGCGACGACGCACTCGGCCAGATGCTGCGCGACGCGCTGCTCGCGCGCGCGGCGGCGGGTGTACGCTGCTACGTGCTGTACGACAGCATCGGCAGCTTCGACCTGCCGCACAGCTACGTCGATACGCTGCGCCGCGGCGGCGTCGAAGTGTCGCCGTTCGCGACCCACCGCAAGTTCGTCAACCGCTTCCAGCTGAACTTCCGCAACCATCGCAAAATCGTCGTCGTCGACGGTAATCGCGCGTTCGTCGGCGGCCACAACGTCGGCGTCGAGTATCTCGGTGCGAACCGGCGCCTGTCGCCGTGGCGCGACACCCATATCGAGATTCGCGGCCCCGCGGTCGCCAGCATCCAGTACGTGTTCGCCGAAGACTGGCACTGGGCCACGCAAACGCTGCCGCCGCTCGCCGGACCGCCGCCGGCGCTCCCCGACGACACGATGCATTGCCTTGCGGTGCCGATGGGGCCGGCCGACAAACAGGAAACGGGCTCGCTGTTCTTCGTCGAGGCGATCAATGCCGCGCGCGAACGGGTGTGGATCACGACACCTTATCTCGTACCCGACGAGGCGGTAATCGCCGCACTGAAGCTTGCGGTGATGCGCGGCGTCGACGTGCGCATCCTGATCCCGAGCCGGCGCGATCACTACGTCGTGTTCGAGGCGTCGAAGCTGTACGCACGGGACCTCGTCGACGCGGGCGTGAAGGTGTTCCGCTACCGGCCCGGATTCCTGCACCAGAAAGTCGTGCTGATCGACCGCAGCGCGGCCGCGGTCGGCAGCGCGAATCTCGACAATCGCTCGTTCCGCCTCAACTTCGAGATCATGGTGCTGACCGTCGACCGTGCGTTTGCCGACGAGGTCGCAGCGATGCTCGATGCCGATTTCGCGCAGGCCTACGAGGTCGATGCGAGCGAGTACCGGCTCTCGCCGGCGTGGCGGCGCATCGCGATGCACGTCGCCCGCCTGTTCGCGCCGATCCTGTAGCACCGGCCCAAGCCGCGGATTCGCCCCCGCGGCCGGCACCGCGGCGCACGCTCGAATGCGCTGCAATCGTACGAGGCGAGCGCGGCACGCCTGCCCCGCCCGGCTCTGTCACCGCGCGCGCCGTTTCAAACGCTCAAAGCAGCTTCTCGATGTCCGCGGCGATTTCGTCGGGCTTCGTCGACGGCGCATAGCGCTTGACGATGCGCCCTTCGCGGTCGACCAGGAATTTCGTGAAGTTCCACTTGATCGCCTTCAGGCCGAGGATGCCGGGCGCCTCGTCGGTCAGGTAGCGGTACAGCGGATGCGCGTGCTCGCCCTTCACGTCGATCTTCGCGAACATCGGGAACGTGACGCCGTAGTTGCGCTGGCAGAACGCGCCGATTTGCGCGGCATCGCCCGGCTCCTGCTTGCCGAACTGGTTGCACGGGAAGCCGAGCACGAAGAAGCCGCGCGCAGCGTACTGGTCGTACAGCTTCTGCAGGCCCGCATATTGCGGCGTGAAGCCGCACTCGCTCGCGGTGTTGACGATCAGCAGCACCTTGCCGCGATACGCATCGAGCGACGCCGGCTGGCCGGCGAGCGTGTCGGCCGTGAACGAATACAGGGTGGACATCGGGCACTCCTTTTACGAAACCGGATCGACGTGGAGTCTAGGCGAAATCGCGCCGTCGCGGGATCGGCCGAACGGCCGATATCCGGCGCGACCCGCGCGCGGTCTAGAATAGCGGTTTTGGCCAGTCATCCCCGCCGTGATCCGTTTCAATCAGTTCAGCCTTGCGCGCGGCACCAAGCCGCTGTTCGAGTCGGCCTCGTTCGTGCTCAATCCCGGCGAGAAGGCCGGCCTGATCGGCGCGAACGGCGCCGGCAAATCGACGCTGTTTTCGGTGCTGCGGGGCGAGCTGCATTCCGACGGCGGCGATTTCTCGATGCCGCCGTCGTGGCGGATCGCCCACGTGTCGCAGGAAACGCCCGCCGTCGACCGCTCGGCGCTCGACTACACGCTCGACGGCGACACTGCCCTGCGCGAGATCGAGGCGCGCATCGCCGCCGCTTCTGCCGCGCATGACGGCGCCGCCGAAGCCGACGCGCATGCGGCGTTCGCCGATGCAGACGGCTATACCGCACCGGCGCGCGCGGAAGCGCTGCTGCTCGGCCTCGGCTTCACGCTCGCGCAGACGCGCGAATCGGTCGCGAGTTTCTCCGGCGGCTGGCGCATGCGGCTGAACCTCGCGCAAGCGCTGATGTGCCGCTCCGACCTGCTGTTGCTCGACGAGCCGACCAACCACCTCGACCTCGACGCGATCGTCTGGCTGGAAGACTGGCTGCACCGCTATCCCGGCACGCTCGTCGTGATCTCGCACGACCGCGAATTCCTCGATTCGATCTGCAACGTCACGCTGCATCTGGAAAACCGCCAGGTGAAGCGCTACGGCGGCAACTACTCGCAATTCGAGGTGTTGCGTGCGCAGCAATTGGCGCTCCAGCAAAGCGCGTACGAAAAACAGCAGAAGACGATCGAGCACTTGCAGAGCTTCGTCGACCGCTTCAAGGCCAAGGCGACCAAGGCCAAGCAGGCACAGAGCCGGATGAAGGCGCTCGAGAAGATGGAACTGATCGCGCCTGCGCACATCGCGTCGCCGTTCACGTTCGAGTTCCGCACGCCCGACGCCGCGCCGAACCCGATGATGGTGATGGAAGACGTGCGCTGCGGCTACCATGCCGACGACGGCACCGAGATCCCGATCGTCGAGCGCGTCACGCTGTCGATCCAGAACGGCCAGCGCATCGGCCTGCTCGGTGCGAACGGCCAGGGCAAGTCGACGCTGATCAAGACGCTGGCCGGCACGCTCGCGCCGCTGTCGGGGCATGTGCGCGACGGCAAGGGCCTGACGATCGGCTATTTCGCGCAGCACCAGCTCGAAACACTGCGCGAAGACGATTCGCCGCTCGCGCATCTTGCGCGGCTCGCACCCGACACGCGAGAACAAGAGTTGCGCGACTTCCTCGGCGGCTTCAATTTCTCGGGCGACATGGCGACGAGCCCGGTCGGCCCGTTCTCCGGCGGCGAGAAAGCACGGCTCGCGCTCGCGCTGATCATCTGGCAGAAGCCGAACCTGCTGCTGCTCGACGAACCGACCAACCACCTCGACCTCGAAACGCGCCACGCGCTGACGATGGCGCTCGCGCAATTCGAAGGCACGCTGATCCTCGTGTCGCACGATCGTCACCTGCTGCGTGCGACCACCGACCAGTTCATGCTCGTCGCGAAGCATCGTCTCCAGCCGTTCGACGGCGACCTCGACGACTACCGCGACTGGCTGCTGCAGCATGCGGCCGAGCAGCGCGCGGCCGCGAAGGCCGACAGCGTGTCCGCGGGCGCCGACCCGGCGGTGAACCGCAAGGACCAGAAGCGTCAGGCGGCCGAGGAGCGCCAGCGCTTGTCGCAACTGAAGAAGCCGCTGCAGAACCGGATTACGAAGCTCGAGAAGGAAATGGAAACGCTGCACGCGGAGAAGGCGCGACTCGACGCGTTCGTCGCCGATCCGGCGAGCTACGACGCCGCGCGCAAGACGGAACTGACCGAAGCGATCCGCAAGCTGGGCGAGGTCAATACGCGGCTCGAAACGGTCGAGGCCGACTGGCTCGCGGTGCAGGAAGAACTCGAGCAGATCGGCTGATCCTGGCCCGGGCACGGTCGGCCGGCGCGCGATTGGCGTAGGCGCGCTCGCCGGTGCGTCGGCGGCGGCAAGCGGGGCCGCTCGCGCCCGACACGGCGCCAAACCCGGAAACGACAAGACCGGGCGCCCTGGCCCGGCCTTGTCGTCGTTGCTTCGCCGATACAGCGGCCCGCGATGCGCTTAGCGCCGCGGCAACGTATCGCGCGGCATCTGCTCGTCGTCACCCATCAGGTGACGCCGCCCTTCGGTCGGCCGGCGGATTACCGCTACGACCTCGGCTTCAGTCACGTCCTCGGACACGACGCGGCGCGCGAGACGCCCGTCGTCGTCGATCCACTCGACGATCCGGCATCCACCGCCCCACGGCTGGACGATCGGTTCGGATACGCGGCAGCCGCGCAGGTTGTAAAGGCGTCCGCCCGGCGTTTCCCCATACTGTTTCAACATAGGTTCCCTTCGCATTGCGCGGTTCGACAATCCGGCAAAGGATAGGGAAAAGCGATGTCCGGCGGGTTACAGCAGCCTACATATTCTTTACAGCCAATTACGCGATAGAACACCCCCGGCAGGAGCGCGGTGCAGCCGCCCGCCTGCGGTCATTCGAGATCGCGCACGCGGTCGATTGCCTGCTCGAGCCGCTCGACGGCCATTACGTTCAGCCCGTCGATCGGCTGCTTCGGCGCGTTCGCCTTCGGGATCAGCGCGGCGGTGAAACCGAGCTTCGCCGCCTCGCGCAGCCGCTCCTGGCCACGCGGCGACGGCCGGATCTCGCCCGCCAGCCCGACTTCGCCGAATACGATCAGCCCTTTCGGCAGCGCCTTGTTGCGCATCGACGAATGAATCGCGAGCAGCACCGCGAGGTCGGCGGCCGGCTCGGTGATCTTCACGCCGCCGACCGCGTTCAGGAACACGTCCTGGTCGAAACAGGCGATGCCCGCGTGCCGGTGCAGGACCGCGAGGAGCATCGCGAGCCGGTTCTGCTCGAGCCCGACCGCGAGCCGGCGCGGATTCGGCACGTGGGCCGTATCGACGAGCGCCTGGATTTCGACGAGCAGCGGACGCGTACCCTCCTGCGTGACAAGCACGCACGAACCCGGCACTACCTGCTCGTGCTGCGACAGGAACAGCGCAGACGGGTTTGCCACGCCGCGCAACCCGCGCTCGGTCATCGCGAACACGCCGAGTTCGTTGACGGCGCCAAAACGGTTCTTGAATGCGCGCACGAGCCGGAACGACGAATGCGTATCGCCCTCGAAGTACAGCACCGTGTCGACGATGTGCTCGAGCACGCGGGGCCCGGCGAGGTTGCCCTCCTTCGTCACGTGCCCGACCATGATGATCGCGGTGCCCGACTGCTTCGCGATGCGCGTGAGCTGCGCCGCGCACTCGCGCACCTGCGCGACCGAGCCCGGCGCCGACGTCAGCGCATCGGAATAGACGGTCTGGATCGAGTCGATCACGGCGACGTCCGGCCGTTCGGCGTCGATCGCGGCCTGGATCTTCTCGAGCTGGATTTCAGCGAGCAGCTTCAGCTCTGCCGCCGGCGCGCCGCCGTCGAGCAGTGCCAGCCGTTGCGCGCGCAACGCGATCTGCGCGGCCGATTCCTCGCCGCTGATATAGAGCGCACGCCGCTCGCTCGCGATGTCGGCCAGCGACTGCAGCAGCAGCGTCGACTTGCCGATGCCCGGATCGCCGCCAATCAGCACGACGCCGCCCGGCACCAGCCCGCCACCCAGCACGCGATCGAATTCGCCGATGCCGGTCGAGAAGCGCGGCACGTCGGCCGCCTCGATGTCGACGAGGCGCTGCACCGGCGCGCGTTTCGCGAGCGACTGGAATCGATGGGCGGCCGGCGACTCGGCGACCGATTCGACGAGCGTGTTCCACGCCTGGCATGACGGGCACTGGCCCTGCCACTTCGGAGTTTGTCCGCCGCACTCGCTGCAGACGTACACGGTTTTCTGTTTGGCCACGCGTGCTGCCCTTATTCCGTTATTCCGCGCGCACCGGTACGCGGGCGGCGACCGCGCACATCAGTTCATAACCGATGGTCCCGCAATGCCGCGCGACGTCGTCGATCGGCAGCGCGTTGCCCCACAGCTCGACGCGCGCGCCAATGCCGGCCTGCGGGCACGGGGTCAGATCGACAGTGATCATGTCCATCGACACGCGGCCGACGATCCGCGTGCGGATGCCGTCGACGATCACCGGCGTGCCCTCCGGCGCGACGCGCGGATAGCCGTCCGCGTAACCGCACGCGACGACGCCGATGCGCATCTGCGTTTGCGCGAGAAACGTCGAGCCGTAGCCGATCGCCTGCCCCTTCGCGATGGTCTGCACGGCAATCAGCTCCGACGCGAGCGTCATCGCCGGCTTCAGGCCCGTATCCGCGATATCGGCCGACACACCCGACGGCGATGCGCCGTAGAGTACGATCCCCGGCCGCACCCAGTCGAAGTGCGTATCCGGATGCCACAGCACGGCGGCCGAATTCGCGAGGCTGCGCGCACCGGCAATGTTTTCCGCACCGCGCTCGAACGTCGCAAGCTGCTCGGCGACGCCGCGCTCGTTATCGGCATCCGAAAAATGGGTCATCAACGTGATCTGCCCGATGCCCGGGCACGCACGGGCGCGCTCCCACGCCGCGCGATATTTTTCCGGCGTATAACCCAGCCGGTTCATCCCGCTGTTCATCTTCAGCTGCACGTTGACGGGCTTCGACAGCCGCGCCGTCTCCAGCATCCGCATCTGCTCGTCGTTGTGGACGGTCGTCGTCAGGCTGTAACGGTCGATCACGTCGATGTCGGTCGAGCGGAAGAACCCTTCGAGCAGCAGGATCGGGCCGGCCCAACCGAGCTCGCGCAGCTTCACCGCCTCGTCGAGGTCGAGCAGGCCGAAGCCGTCGGTACCTCGCAAGCCCGGAAACACGCGCGCGAGACCGTGGCCGTACGCATTGGCCTTGACGACCGCCCAGACCTTGGACGGGCCGGCAAGGCGGCGGACGACGGAGAGATTGTTCGCGAGAGCGGCGGTATGGATGGTGGCGGAGATCGGGCGCGGCATGGGAAATTTACGTAAAGACGCTTGCGAATCATCAGCTTACCGCGCCTTTTGAGCACCGAAGCCGACAATTTGCGGAACGATCGGGGAATCTTGCTAGTCCGAACTGCCGTATTTTCGTGTTATAAAGCCGTGCGCACAACCCATTTCGAACGGAATAAGCCGATCGCATACCAGGCGGCCTACGCGGCCCTGCCGCAGCGACGAAAGCATCGCATCAGATGAAAAAAGGTTTTTACACCATCATGGCCGCGCAGTTTTTCTCGTCGTTGGCCGACAATGCGCTTCTCATCGCCGCCATCGCCCTGCTGAAAGACCTCCACGCCCCGAACTGGATGACACCGCTGTTGAAGCTGTTCTTCGTGTTGTCCTATGTGGTGCTCGCGGCATACGTCGGTGCGTTCGCGGATTCGCGTCCGAAGGGCCGTGTGATGTTCATCACCAACACAATCAAGGTCGTCGGCTGCCTGATCATGCTGTTCGGCGCGCATCCGCTGATCGCATACGGGATCGTCGGGTTCGGCGCCGCCGCCTACTCGCCAGCGAAATACGGGATTCTGACCGAGCTGCTGCCGGCCGACCGGCTCGTCGCCGCGAACGGCTGGATCGAGGGCACGACCGTCAGCTCGATCATCCTCGGCACCGTGCTCGGCGGCGCGCTGATCAGCCCGCACATCGCGTCGCACGTGATCGCGCACACGCCCGCGTGGATCGGCACGCCGGCCGAAGCCGCGATGGCGATCATCATGGCGATCTACGTGATCGCCGCGATCTTCAACCTGCGAATCCCCGATACCGGCGCGCGCTATCCGAAGCAGGAGCGCGGCCCGGTCAGGCTGCTCACCGATTTCGCCGACTGTTTCATGGTGCTCTGGCGCGACAAGCTCGGCCAGATCTCGCTCGCGGTCACGACGCTGTTCTGGGGGGCCGGCGCGACGCTGCAGTTCATCGTGCTGAAGTGGGCCGAAGTCTCGCTGAACATGTCGCTGTCGGAGGGCGCGATCCTGCAGGCGGTGGTCGCGGTCGGCGTCGCGGGCGGCGCGATCGCCGCCGCCGCGCGGATTCCGCTGAAGAAATCGCTCACCGTGCTGCCGGTCGGGATCATCATGGGCATCGCGGTAATGCTGATGGCGTTCTACACGCGCGACCTGTTCCCGGCACACTGGGCCGTGCACTTCGGCCACCTGCGCCTGCCCGTCTACCTGATCGTCGCGTACATCTTCCTGATCTGCGTCGGCGCGCTGTCCGGCTACTTCGTGGTTCCGATGAATGCGCTGTTGCAGCATCGCGGCCACGTGCTGCTGTCGGCCGGCCACTCGATCGCGGTTCAGAACTTCAACGAGAACCTGTCGGTGCTCGTGATGCTGTGCCTGTATGCGGTGCTCGTCTGGCTCGACGTGCCGGTCGGCGTCGTAATCGTGCTGTTCGGCACGTTCGTGTGCCTGACGATGTGGCTCGTGATGCGCCGCCACCAGGCGAACCAGCGGCAGTTCGACTCGGTTGCGCTGATCGGCGAGTCGCGCCACTGACGCTACACTTGCGTTTCATTTCGCTTCCGCCCGCCGGCGCCGGTCTGTGCGCCGGCGCGCTGCCATCATGACGCATTCGATCCCCAACATCCTGACGATCGCCGGCTCCGATTCCGGTGGCGGCGCAGGCATCCAAGCCGACCTGAAAACCTTCTCCGCGCTCGGCGCGTACGGTGCGAGCGCAATCACCGCACTGACCGCGCAGAATACGCGCGGCGTGACCGGCGTGCACGCGCCGGACGCCGCGTTCGTGACCGCGCAGCTCGACGCGGTGTTCGACGACATCCGCATCGACGCAGTCAAGATCGGCATGCTCGCGAACGCGGCGATCGTACACGCGGTGGCCGACGCGCTGCGCCGTTATGCGCCGCGCTTCGTCGTGCTCGATACCGTGATGATCTCGAAGAGCGCACATGCGCTGCTCGCGCCCGATGCAGTCGACGCGTTGCGCGACGCGCTGATGCCGCTCGCGACCGTCGTCACGCCAAACCTGCCGGAAGCGGCCGCGTTGCTCGGCGATGCGCACGCAACCACCGAAGACGACATGGTCCGGCAAGGCCGCGCGCTGCTGAACACGGGTGCGCGCGCCGTGCTGATGAAAGGCGGCCATCTGCCGGACACGGCCGCGAGCCCCGACTGGCTCGTGGATGCGGCGCACGCGGTGCGACTGGACGGCACGCGCGTGCCGGTCGGCAATACGCACGGCACCGGCTGCACGCTGTCGTCGGCGATCGCCGCACTGCTGCCACAGCAGCCCGATCTCGACAGCGCGGTACGCGAAGCGAAGGCGTACCTCACCGGCGCGATCGCCGCAAGCGGCGAACTCGACGTCGGCCGCGGCGTCGGCCCGGTCCATCACTTTCATCGCTGGTGGTAGCGCGCGTCTGACGCGCGCTGCACGCTCAACGGTCCTGCGCGGCGAACGCCTGCGCACGGGCCGGCCAGTCGTCCGGCACGATGAAGCCGCGCGCGGTCTCCCGCCATACGCCGTCGTCGTACCGGCGATACACGCCAATCAGCGCGGGCGCCTGCCGAGCATTCAATATCGACGGCAGCGTCAGCGAATGCGCGAGAGGTTCCAGCGCGGCGTCGGCGCCCGCGCGCCGCGGCGCGAGCCAGGCGAGCCGCGGCAGCACGCTCCACGCGGCGCCGCCGGGCTGTGCGGACGCCCAGCGCGGCCATTGCGCATGCGTGAGCCAGAAGCCGTGCGAATGGTCGGCGGCGATTTCCGCGGACACCGGCGGCAGCGGCACGCCATGCGGATAGAACAGCCAGCCGCGTATGAACATCTGCGCATCGGACGGCGCGCCGTAGCCGAGCAGCGCGAACCCGTGGCGATCGCTGAGCCGCAACTGATGGTCGAGCAGGCGGCTGCGCTTGCGGTCGAGCCGGTCGACGAGATTCGGGCCGACGAAGTCGGCGAGCGAAGCGTCGCCCGGCACCGGCGCGCATAAATAGCACTTCACCGCCAGTTCCCAGTGCAGGCGCTGGCCGCCCGGCGCATCGACGAGGAAATCGACTTCGCCGAGCGTCTTGCCGTTGCTGCGCAGCGGCAGGTTCGCGGCGACGAGCCGCAGCGACGGCCCGTGTATCAGGAAATATTCGAGCAGGCATTCGGCGTAACGGCCGAGCCGCACCGGCCTCACTGCGTCGAGCGCGCGGTGCAGCGGCTCGGGCGCGGCATCGAGCGCGACGAGCCACGCTTCTGCGGCCACGCGTTCGACCGCGTCCGCCCACGGACGCGCGAGCGGCGCGCCAGGCGCCGCGGTCAGCAGGCTCGGGCTCGCGAGGAGCCAGCCCAGATCGCGCACCGCGGCGTCGCGCAGCGTATCGACGAACGCGAGCGCCGCGCCGTGCGTCATGGCCCGGCCGGCCCGTTCGGATCGGCGCCGCCGGCCCGCTCGAACGTGTCGCGCGCGAGGCACAGGTCTGCCCACGCTTTCGACTTGTCCTGAAGGCTGCGCAGCAGGTACGCCGGGTGGTAGGTGACGATCACCGGCACGCCTTCGTACGTGTGCACGCGGCCGCGCAGCGACGCGATGCTCGAATCGGTCTTCAGCAGCGTCTGCGCGGCGAAGCGGCCGAGCGCGACGATCAGCTTCGGCTTCACGAGCGCGACCTGGCGCTGCAGATACGGCTCGCAGCGCGCGACCTCGTCCGGCTCCGGGTTGCGGTTGCCCGGCGGGCGGCACTTGATCACGTTCGCGATGTAGACGTTGTTGCCACGCTTGAGCGCGAGCGACTGCAGCATGTTGTCGAGCAGCTTCCCGGCCTGGCCGACGAACGGCTCGCCCTGCTTGTCCTCGTTCTCGCCCGGCGCTTCGCCGATCAGCATCCAGTCCGCTTCGCGATCGCCGACGCCGAACACGGTGTTGGTGCGCTTTTCGCACAGGCGGCAGCTCGTGCAGCCGGCCACTCGCTCGGCGAGCGCGTCCCAGTCGAGCATCGCGACCGGCGTCGCGCTGGCGCGCGATTCCGTAGGCGGAAGCGGATCGCCGGGCGGCGCTGCGTCGAACCACGCGAAATCGTCTTCGGCAGGCGGCGGGATATCGTCCGCGGTAGCGGCAGACCCGCGATCGCCGTCCATCGCGCTGCGTGCAGTCGCCCAGACCGCTTCGCCGGCCGGCGCCGCAGCGGGTGCGGCCGCGCCAACCGGCGGGGTATCGTCACGTAACAACGTGCGTGCAGACAACTGCGTGCCGTGCGGGCGCGCCGGCTCCGGCGCCGCCGCGACGGCCGGCAATTCGTCGGTCGCGCCCGTTTCCGCAGCCGACACGTGCGCAGCTTCCTCGCGCGGCGCGTGCTGTCCGCGCCGCACCCAGATCTGCGCGAGCCCCAGTTCCTCGAGCGCTGCTTCAGCCCACGCCATGCGCATCCCCTTCGTCCTTGTTCAGCGTCAGACGCATCACCAGCGCGTCTTCACGGCTGCGATGCCGCGCCGGATAGTAATTCTTGCGCCGGCCGATCGTCACGAAGCCGAAGCGCTCGTATAAATGAATCGCCCGCGGATTGGACGGCCGCACCTCGAGCAGCACGCCGTCGAGCCCTTCCGCGCGCGAGATGCGCACGGCTTCGCGCAGCAGCGCGAGCCCCGCGCCGGACTGCTGGGCGGCCGGCGCAACGCACAGGTTCAGCAAGTGCATCTCGTCGATCACCGGCATCAGCACGCAATAGCCGACGAGCGCGCCCGTCACGTGCCGCAGGCATACGCCGAAATAGCCGTTGCGCAGCGAATCCTCGAAGTTTCCGCGACTCCACGGAAACTCGTACGCGACCTGCTCGATCGCGACCACTTCATCGAGATCGGCATCGGTCATCGGCGACAGATAACGATCGCTCAACAGTACGCCCGTCATCCTGTCGCTCCGCCCGTCTGCGCGGCGCGTGCCGCGACCCGCTCCGCGGTCGTCTGCGCGACCTTGTCGCGCACGTACTCGGGCGCGGCCTGATCGGCCTGCACCGTACGGCCGGCGCGGAACGCACGCAGCGCCGCATGCGCGACCGCCAGCGCATGGGGCAGCGCGTCGCCGTCGATCACGGCCGCGGCGGCTGCGGCCGGCAGTTGTGCGCCGAACGCGGCCGCCGCGTTGCCCGCAAGCGTAAACGGCACGTCGGGCACGCCGACGGCGCCCGGCGCATCGAGGGATGCGGGATGGAGCGTGCGCCAGTCGCCCGCGTCGTCGTCCCATCCGAAGTCGGCCCAGTACGCTTCGTCCATCCGCGCGTCGAGCGCCGCCAGCACGCGCGTCGTGCCGGGCGCGCGCAGCCGCGCATGCTCGGCGCACGCGAGCAGCGTGCCGATCGGCACGACGGGCAGCCCGCGTCCGAACGCGAGACCTTGCGTGATGCCGGTCGCGGTGCGCAGCCCGGTGAACGAGCCGGGGCCGGCCCCGAATGCGATCGCGTCGCAGTCGGCGAACGTCAGGCCGGATTCGGCGAACAGTTCCTGGATCGCCGGCAGCACGCGCGTGCTCGACACGGCGCCCGTCAGTTCGTGGCGTACCCAGGTTTGCGGGGTGGAAACGGCGTCACCGGCCGAAGCCGAGCGCAGCAATGCGACCGAGCAGTATTCGGTCGACGTATCGATGGCGAGGAGCACTGTTTGCGTCATGGCCGACATTGTAATGCGGCGCCCCGCTCTGACGGGCGATCGGCCCCGATCGCGACGCACGCGCCGGCCGGCCGGCGGTTTGGAAGGATCGCTCGACCCCGCACGGCGCGCCCCTTGTTAAGATCGGCCGATCTGAAACCGTCACGGAGACACACGATGAGCGAACTCGCCGCCCGCTTCGACCAGGCTCAGGTCGACGTCAAGCAACTGACCGAGCGACCGGGCAACCTGACCCTGCTGCGCCTGTACGCGCTCTTCAAGCAGGCGACCGACGGCGACGCGCACGGCGACAAGCCGGGCTTCACCGACATCGTCGGCAAGTACAAGTACGACGCGTGGGAAGCGCTGAAGGGGACGCCGCCGGATGCAGCCAAACAGCAGTACATCGAGCTCGTCGAATCGTTGAAGAACGGCACGGCGTCCTGATCGCCCGCCGCTCGCCGTAAGATGTAATCAAATCGGTGGCGCAGCGCAGCAAATTTCTCTATAATACTGGCTGCGTCATCTCCGCGCTCGGCTCGCAAGCCGTTCCGGCCCGACGCCTCGTAGCGTTAAGCTCCAATCCGGTTTAGAACCTGTCCCCTCCTGCTTCGACCCTCGCGGTCGTCAACTAGGCTGGCGGCCCCGCTCCAGAAGCGCGCCGCACCCAAAACAGCTTCTAATGCCTCATCCGCCGAAGGTTCGGCGGATTGCACCCGTTTCCCGATTTGCTCGCTGAATCCGACGACTTGGGTATGCGCGATTGGCGCCGACGTTTCACCCACTGTGTTTCAAGGATTGTTATGACTTCGAGCATCAACACCAGCCCGCTCAACGCGATCGCCGACCAGGCGCTCGGTCTCGACGACGCCGCCGCACCGGCCGCGGTCGAACCGGCGTCGGACGAACCGACTTTCGCGTCGCTCGGGCTGTCGCCGGAGATCGTCTCCGCGCTGGAGGCCGCCGGCTACGCCAAGCCGACGCCGGTTCAGCAGCGCGCGATTCCGGCCGGCATCGCCGGCCGCGACCTGCTGGTATCGAGCCCGACCGGTTCGGGCAAGACCGCCGCATTCATGCTGCCCGCGATCGAGCGTTTCGCGCAGCTGCAAAAGGCGCAGGCGCAGCAGCCGCGCGCGCCGCGTGAACCGAACCAGGGCGATCGTCGCGCGCGCCGCCCGCAACCCGTCGCGCGTCCGGGCCTGCTCGTGCTGACGCCGACCCGCGAACTCGCGATGCAGGTCACCACGGCCGCGTCGACGTACGGCAAGCATCTGAAGCGCCTGCGCACGGTCAGCATTCTCGGCGGCGTCGCATACGGCCAGCAGCTGATGCTGCTCGCGAAGAACCCCGAAATCCTGGTCGCCACGCCGGGCCGTCTGCTCGACCACCTCGAGCGCGGCCGCATCGACCTGTCCGAATTGAAGATGCTCGTGCTCGACGAAGCCGACCGCATGCTCGACATGGGCTTCATCGACGACATCGAGACGATCGTCGCGGCAACGCCCGAGTCGCGCCAGACGATGCTGTTCTCGGCTACGCTCGACGGCAAGATCGGTTCGCTGACGAGCCGCCTGCTGAAGGATCCGGAACGCATCGAGATCACCGCCAAGATCGAATCGCGCGCGAACATCGCGCAGACGGTGCACTATGTCGACGACCGCGACCACAAGGACCGCCTGCTCGATCACCTGCTGCGCGACAACGCGCTCGACCAGGCGATCATCTTCACGGCGACCAAGATCGATGCGGACCAGCTCGCCGGCCGCCTCGCCGACGCCGGCTTCCAGTCGGCCGCGCTGCACGGCGACCTGCCGCAGGGCGCACGCAACCGCACGATCCGTGCGCTGCGCGAGCGCCGCGTGCGCGTGCTGGTCGCGACCGACGTCGCAGCCCGCGGCATCGACATCCCCGGCATCACGCACGTGTTCAATTACGACCTGCCGAAGTTCGCGGAAGACTACGTGCACCGTATCGGCCGTACCGGCCGTGCCGGCCGTTCGGGCACCGCGGTGAGCCTCGTGCACCACGCCGAACAAGGTGCGCTCAAGCGCATCGAGCGCTTCGTGCGTTCGCCGCTGCCGGTCAACGTGATCGAAGGCTTCGAGCCGCGCAAGGCGCCGCCGCGCAACGAGCGCGCAGGCGGCCGCGGCCGTCCGGGCGGCGGTAACGGCGGTCGTCGTTTCGGCGGCAAGCCGGGCGGTGGCTACGGCGGCAACAGCGGCCGCAGCTACGGCAGCGGCAATGGCGGTGGCTGGAGCGGCAAGCCGGGCGGCAGCCGCGACGGCGGCCCGCGTCGCGATGGCCAGCGCAGCAGCGGCCCGCGCCGCAGCAATTCGGCGTCGTAAGTACGCGCGGGCGGCTCGGCCGCCCAGCCCATCCGGCAAACCGGCGCCTCCGCGCCGGTTTTTTTCGCCTCTCGCCAAATTTCACGATGCAAAAAATTTTTTTGCGTCGTAAAAAACCATGCTGCGTGGCACAAGGGTGCGTATTGCGGGATGGGAAAGTGCGTTTCTTATTGTGAAACACACTACATAAGTAATTGATTTTAAATCAATAAAAAATCTCGATATCCCTGAACCACCCCCCTGTTTCGCTCCCTGCGGTTTGCCTAGACTCTTATACAAGACTTCACGAAACGGAAACGCATTGCACCCGCTTCGAGAACGGCATCATCACCGTCCGATTCGACTCACAGGCAACACACCGCATCAAGGAGCTCATCATGTCGCGACAGCAACAGGCACAGGAACTGCAAAAGCAATGGGAAACGGATCCGCGCTGGAAGGGCATCAAGCGCAACTACACGGCTGAGGACGTGGTCCGCCTGCGCGGCTCGATCGCCGTCGAACACACGCTCGCGAAGCGCGGCGCGGAAAAGCTGTGGGCGCTCATCAACGAGGAGCCGTTCGTCAACGCGCTCGGCGCACTGACCGGCAACCAGGCGATGCAGCAAGTGAAGGCCGGGCTGAAGGCAATTTACCTGTCCGGCTGGCAAGTGGCCGGCGACGCGAACGTCGCGGGCGAAATGTACCCCGACCAGTCGCTGTACCCGGCCAACTCGGTGCCGCTCGTCGTCAAGCGCATCAACAACACGCTGACCCGGGCCGACCAGATCCAGTGGTCGGAAGGCAAGAATCCGGGCGATGAAGGCTACGTCGACTTCTTCGCGCCGATCGTCGCCGACGCGGAAGCCGGCTTCGGCGGCGTGCTGAACGCGTTCGAACTGATGAAGGCGATGATCGAGGCCGGCGCATCGGGCGTTCACTTCGAGGACCAGCTCGCGTCGGTGAAGAAGTGCGGCCACATGGGCGGCAAGGTGCTCGTGCCGACGCGCGAAGCGGTCGCGAAGCTGACGGCCGCACGTCTGGCCGCCGACGTGATGGGTACGCCGACCGTGCTGGTCGCGCGCACCGACGCGGAAGCGGCGGACTTGATCACGTCCGACATCGACGACAACGACAAGCCGTTCCTGACCGGCGAGCGCACGGTCGAGGGCTTCTTCCGCACGAAGCCCGGCATCGAGCAGGCGATCTCGCGCGGGCTCGCGTATGCGCCGTACGCCGACCTCGTCTGGTGCGAAACGGGCAAGCCGGATCTCGAGTATGCGAAGAAGTTCGCCGAGGCGATCCACAAGCAGTTCCCCGACAAGATGCTGTCGTACAACTGCTCGCCGTCGTTCAACTGGAAGAAGAACCTCGACGACGCGACCATCGCGAAGTTCCAGAAGGAACTCGGCGCGATGGGCTACAAATTCCAGTTCATCACGCTGGCCGGCTTCCATGCGCTGAACTACTCGATGTTCAACCTCGCGCACGGTTATGCCCGCACGCAGATGAGCGCGTTCGTCGAACTGCAGCAGGCCGAGTTTGCGGCGGCCGACAAGGGCTTCACGGCCGTCAAGCACCAGCGCGAAGTCGGCACCGGCTACTTCGACGCGGTGACGCAGACGGTCGAGCGCGAAGCGTCGACGACCGCGCTGCACGGTTCGACCGAAGACGAGCAGTTCTTCGACGGCAAGAAGGTCGCGTAACGCGTGCAAGCGCGACGCCGCTGCGCGCGCGTCACCGGGGCGCGCGGCATCGGCAGCACCGGACAACAATCAGGGAGGAGACGGCAGGCGCGCGGCGAACGGCGCGCGACCGGCCGCGCGCGGCTGCGGCCGCCTGCAACGATGCGCGCCGGCTTCGTCCGGCGCGCCCTTTTTTCAGCGGCACAGCCGTGCCGCCGCCCGGGCGGCACCGGACGCCGCCACGACTACCGATAGACGATCACCGGAATTTTCGTATGGGTCAGCACGCGCTGCGTTTCGCTGCCGATCAGCAGGCTGCCGAGCCCGCGGCGTCCGTGGGACGCCATGAAGATCACGTCGCAGCCACCGCGCTCGGCCGCCTCGATGATGCCGAGGTACGGCGACGGATGCACGCTCGTCCAGCTGTCGCAGACGACGCCGGCGGCCGTCGCGGCCGCCTGTACGTCGTCGAGGTGCGCACGCGCCTCGCGTTCGCTGCGCGCGCGGAAATCGGCGGGCGGCTCGATGATCACTTCGGAAAACGGCGAATACGGATACTGCGGCAGGCACGCATAGGCTGTGACCCGCGCGCCGACCGCGCGCGCGAGATCGATCGCGCCGTCGATCGCCTTCTGCGACAGTTCGGAACCGTCGGTTGGAACGAGGATGTGCCTGAACATCGCGCCCTCCTTCGTCAGTCGCACCGCGCGCGCCGCGAACCCATCGGGCCGGCCCCGGCGCGTCGCGCATGCCTGTTTCGATTGTAGTGCGCGAAACACGCCGGCCGGCGCCGGCAGCGGGTTCGTCCTCATATCGGAAACACGCGGGCGAGCGCCGCTTACTCGCCCCAGTATCCGGGCCGCTCGTACGTGTGTTTCAGGTAATCGAGAAACAGCCGCACGCGCAGCGGCAAGTGGCGGCGCTGCGGAAACACCGCGTGGATGCCGATCGGCGGCGCGGCGAATGCGTCGAGCACGCTGACGAGGCGGCCGGCCGCGATGTCCTCGCCGACCTCCCACCAGGATCGCCACGCCAGGCCATAACCGGCGAGACACCACTCGTGGAGCACCGCGCCGTCCGAACACTCCATCGTGCCGTTCACGCGGATCGACACGACCTTGCCGTCCTCCTGGAACGACCAGCCGCGCTGCTGGTTCGCGTTCGCGGCGAGCGCGAGGCAGTTGTGGCGCGCGAGCTCCGCGAGCGTGACCGGCGTGCCGCGCCGCGCGAGATACGCGGGCGAGCCGACGCACACGCGCCGGTTCTCGCCGAGTTTCAGCGACACCAGCGACGAATCGGGCAGCTCGCCGAGCCGCACCGCGCAATCGAACCCTTCGTTGACGAGGTCGACCATCCGGTCCGACAGATCGAGCGTCACCGACACGTCCGGATGCGCACCGCTGAATTCGGGGACGAGCGGCGCGACGTGGCGCCGCCCGAAGCCGGCCGGCGCGGAAATGCGCAGGTGACCGCTCGCCTTCACGCCGCCGGCCGACACGCTCGCCTCCGCGTTCTGCATGTCGTTGATGATCCTCTGGCAATCCTCGAGGAACGCCGAGCCTTCGAACGTCAACGTGAGCTTGCGCGTGGTACGCACCAGCAGCTTGACGCCGAGCCGCTCCTCCAGCGCATCGAGGCGGCGGCCGATGATCGCCGGCGCGACGCCTTCCGCATGCGCGGCCGCCGACAGGCTGCCCTTCGCCGCGACCGCGGCGAACGTTTCGATCTGTTTGAACCGGTCCATGAATCGACAGGACGGCGTGCCCGCCCCGCATATTGACTAAAGCCGCTCAAGATTAGGTATATGAAAGTAAAAGATCAAGTGATGATTAGCGTCTTTTTTAGCACCTGTGATCACTAATAGAATCGACTTGACCTCTGAAACTGGAGCGCAAGGCTATGTCGGCCACAACGACACTCTCCTCTCCCGACGCAATCCTCTTCGACGCATTCGGCACGTTGTTCGACGTGCATGCGGTCGTGGCCGCGGCGGAGCAGATGTTTCCCGGTCACGGGGAGCGGTTGTCGCAGCTGTGGCGACGCAAGCAAATCGAATACTCGCAGTTGCGCACGCTCGCCGATCCGTCCGGCGCCCGTTATCGCCCGTTTCGCGACATCACGCTCGATGCGCTGCGCTTCGCCGCGCGCCGGCTCGGGCTTACGCTGAACAGCGCAGCCGAGAAGCGGCTGATGGACGAATATGCGTGCCTGTCCACCTATCCCGACACGGTGCCCGCGCTGCGCACGCTGCGCGCGCTCGACCCGCGGCCGCCGCTCGCGATCCTGTCGAACGGCAATCCGGACATGCTCGACATCGCGATCAAGAGCGCCGGCATGATCGGCCTGTTCGACCGCGTGCTGTCGGCCGACGCGGTGCGCGCGTACAAGCCGAGCCCGGTCGCGTACGCGCTCGGCACCGCCGCCTTCGGCCCGAACCCGCGCAGGATCGTGTTCGTGTCGTCGAACGCGTGGGACGTCGCTGGGGCCGCGTGGTTCGGCTACACGACGTTCTGGCTCAACCGCACGGGTGCGCCCGCCGAAGAACTCGGCGTGCCGCCCGACGGCACCGGCAGCGGCATGGCCGATCTGCTCGCATTCCTCGCCACCCCGGCTCCGTCCGGCAAACCCGCAAACCGCACGCGCCCCGGCCCGGGCGCATGACGACCGCGGCGCTGCCGCCTTACCCCTTCACCGAAACCGCAACTGACCGACCAAGGAGATGAGACTCATGAGCACCCCGATCACGCTGCCGCAAGGCATGGCGATCACCGGCGAAATCAAGCCGGGTTATGAAGCGATCCTGACGCCCGACGCGCTTGCGCTCGTCGCGGCGCTGCACCGCGCGTTCGAACCGCGCCGCCAGGCGCTGCTGCAGGCGCGCGTCGAACGCACCCGCCGCCTCGACGCCGGCGAACGTCCGGACTTCCTCGCCGAAACGAAAGCGATCCGCGAAGGCGACTGGAAGGTCGCACCGCTGCCCGCCGACCTGCAGTGCCGCCGCGTCGAGATTACCGGTCCCGTCGAGCGCAAGATGATCATCAACGCGCTGAACTCGGGCGCCGATTCGTACATGACGGACTTCGAGGATTCGAACGCGCCGAACTGGACGAACCAGATCGACGGCCAGATCAACCTGAAGGACGCAGTGCGCCGCACGATCTCGCTCGAACAGAACGGCAAGTCGTACAAGCTGAACGACAAGGTCGCGACGCTGATCGTGCGTCCGCGCGGCTGGCACCTCGACGAGAAGCACGTGACGGTCGACGGCCAGCGCGTGTCCGGCGGCATCTTCGATTTCGCGCTGTTTCTGTTCCACAATGCGAAGGAATTGATCGCACGCGGCTCGGGCCCGTACTTCTACCTGCCGAAGATGGAAAGCCACCTCGAGGCGCGTCTGTGGAACGACATCTTCGTCGCGGCGCAGGAGGCGGTCGGCGTGCCGCGCGGCACGATTCGCGCGACGGTTCTGATCGAGACGATCCTCGCCGCGTTCGAGATGGACGAAATTCTGTACGAACTGCGCGAACACAGCTCGGGCCTGAACGCCGGCCGCTGGGACTACATCTTCTCGGCAATCAAGAAATTCAAGAACGACCGCGACTTCTGCCTGGCCGACCGTTCGAAGATCACGATGACGGTGCCGTTCATGCGTGCGTATGCGCTGCTGCTGCTGAAGACCTGCCACAAACGCAACGCGCCGGCGATCGGCGGGATGAGCGCGCTGATTCCGATCAAGAACGATCCGGAAGCGAACGAGAAAGCGATGGGCGGCGTGCGCTCGGACAAGCAGCGCGACGCGACCGACGGCTACGACGGCGGCTGGGTCGCGCACCCGGGCCTCGTGCCGATCGCGATGGAGGAATTCGTCAAGGTGCTCGGCGACAAGCCAAACCAGATCTCGAAGCAGCGCGACGACGTGCAGATCGAAGCCGCTAACCTGCTCGACTTCCAGCCTGAAGCACCGATCACCGAAGCGGGCCTGCGCAACAACATCAACGTCGGCATTCACTACCTCGGCGCATGGCTCGACGGCAACGGTTGCGTGCCGATCCACAATCTGATGGAAGACGCAGCGACCGCCGAGATCTCCCGCTCGCAGGTGTGGCAGTGGATCCGCTCGCCGAAGGGCGTGCTCGACGACGGCCGCAAGGTCACCGCCGAACTCGTGCGCGAATTCGCGAAGGCGGAGCTCGACAACGTGAAGCGCTCGGTCGGCGGCAACACGCAGCCGTACGAGCGTGCCGCGGCGATTTTCGAGCAGATGTCGACGTCGGAAGGCTTTACCGAATTCCTGACGCTGCCGCTGTACGAGGAAATCTGAGCGCGAGGGCAGTCTTCCCCGAACGGGCCGTCGCAGCCTTGCTCGCCGCAGGTCGCGCGGCCCGGTCCCGGCGACATGAAAAAAAGCGCCCGGCGGGCGCTTTTTCTTCGTCGGCGTGGACGGCCGCCGAATCGCTCAGGCGGCTTCCCGCTCGCGCCGATGCTGCACCCAATCGCCCGATTCGATCCGTGGACGGTCGGCCGCCGCATGCGCGGCGACCGGATAATAAACGCACGCATACGAGCGCCCGCCGAGTTCGACGGTAACCGGCTCTTGCCGGAACAACGTGTCGACGCCAGGATAGATGCGCTCGATCTCGTCGAGCACGGGCACCAGTTGCTCGTCGATTTCGTAGACGTCGCCCCATACGAGCGACTGGCTGTCCGACCCGGCGATCATCCCCGGGTACGTACCGAAATCGTATAGTTCGCCGGGCAGCGCTGCCGCACCCAGCAACGTCGGCGCGGCGATTCCGTGCCGTGCGGCCGCACGGGCGATGTCGTTCGCTTCTCCTGCCCTCAACGTGCCGTAGACGAATACGTAACGCATCTTGGTTCTCCTCTTCGATTCAGCCGATGCCAAGCCAGGGCCGTCGCGGCCGGAGCACCGCTCGCGCGACACCGCGCCCACCTTGGCGGATCGAAATCGCGGCCCGATGGTTCATTGCGTCCGCACAAGCCGCGCAGTCTGAATACGGCTCGCACGAGCCGGCATACGCGCGGCCCCATATAAAGTTCATTTGAACGGTGCATTATCGGCCGAAAAACCGCCGCATGCGCGTGCGCGGCGCCTTCTAAAATGACGGCATCGCCGCCCGCGCCGACCGAATCGCCCATGAATCCGCCTGACCAAGCCGACGCATCGAACCCTTACGACGTCATCGACATCCCGCCCGAGTTCGCGCCGACCCGCGTCCATCCGATGCGTGTGCGGGCGCGGCAGGTCGATGCCGGGCGCCGGATTCCGCTGCACACGCACGCGTGGGCGCAACTCGCGTATGCGTCGCGCGGCGTGCTGCGCGTCGCCACGACCGGAACGACGTGGATGGTGCCGCCGTCCCGCGCGATCTGGGTGCCGCCGCACGTGACGCACGAGGTGGTGATCGTCGAGGACGCGTATTTGCGCACGCTGTACATCGACGAATCGATCGTGCCGGACGGACTCGATGCGTGCCGCGTGGTGGAGGTGACGGGGTTGCTGCGCGAGCTGATCATCGCGCTCGACGCGCGTGAACTGAGTGATGCGCGCGAGCGGCTGCTATGCGGGCTTGTGCTCGACGAACTGAGTCACGCCGAGCCGCTGCCGCTTGCGGTACCGATGCCTGACGAGAAACGGCTGCGCATGCTGTGCGAGTCGGTGCTCGCGCAGCCGGCGCACGCGGAATCGCTCGAACACTGGGCGAGCGAAGTCGGTGCGAGCACGCGGACGATATCGAGGCTGTTCAGGCAGGAACTGGGCGTGAGTTTCTCGCAATGGCGGCAGCAGGCGCTGCTCGCGCGTGCGATCCCGCTGTTGAACCAGGGTCGTCCGCTGTCGCATATCGCCCGCGAGTTGGGCTACCAGAGCCAGAGCGCGTTTTCGGCGATGTTCCGGCGCGCATTCGGCGAAAGCCCGCGCGCGTTCATGCTGCGCGGCTACGAACCCCGCAGCGCGGGAAGCCGCGCCGCGGGCGACGAAACGGCCGGCGACGACGCGACCGGCGTCACCCGCTGACCACCGCGGCGGCGGACGCGGCGTTGTCCCGCCCGGCGCTCAGACCGGACGCACCATGTGACGAATCGATCCGAGCTGCGCGAGCCTCGGCCCCGTGACACGATAGCCCATCCGCTCGTAAAGCTTCGCGGCCGGATTGTCGACGAATACGCGCAATTGCAGTTCGTGCAGCCCGCGGGCACGCGCCCAGCGGTGCGACATGTCGAGCATGTACGTGCCGGCGCCCTGCCCGCGATGGCCGGCGGCGATCTGCACGTCGCGGATGTGCAGCGAATCGCCCTCTTCTGTCACGCGCAGCACGCCGATGCGCTCGCCGTCCGCTTCCAGGATGAAGTTCTCGGATTCGCGCCAGCTCGCATAGAAGAGGTCGCTGCGCCAGACAAGCCCGTGTCGCTTGTAATAGCCGCCCATGTTGCCGTGGGTCAGCGCCTCGGCAAACGGAAAATCGCCGGGCTCCGCGGGCCGGAGCTGATACAGGAGTCGCAGGTCGGTCGGATCGAGCATCGCGCAAGGGTCGAGAACGCATCCCGCCACGATAGCGCAGTCGCGAGCGGATGCAATCACGAATTTCTCGTAGCGGCGTACGGGCCAGCGACGCAGTTGAGAAGCCGACGGCGTGCGCCTCCGACGATACAAATGAAAAAGCCCGCACGAGGCGGGCTTCTTCATTTTTGGCGGAGCGGACGGGACTCGAACCCGCGACCCCCGGCGTGACAGGCCGGTATTCTAACCGACTGAACTACCGCTCCAGTCTTGCTTCTTGCCTGGCAGGCGTCGGTTACTTCCTGCCGGCGCATCGTTTGTTCGAACGACGCCGAAATCTGGCGTCCCCTAGGGGATTCGAACCCCTGTACTCACCGTGAAAGGGTGATGTCCTAGGCCTCTAGACGAAGGGGACAACGTACTGCTTACATCTTTAACGCAAAAGCCCGTTCAAAACGTTCATTTGAACGGGCTTCGTTCTGGCGGAGCGGACGGGGCTCGAACCCGCGACCCCCGGCGTGACAGGCCGGTATTCTAACCAACTGAACTACCGCTCCAGCTTTTCTTACCCCACCTGCAGACCACGTTCACGATCTGCAAGCGTTGCGACACTTCTACGAAACGCCGCTGAATCTGGCGTCCCCTAGGGGATTCGAACCCCTGTACTCACCGTGAAAGGGTGATGTCCTAGGCCTCTAGACGAAGGGGACAACGTACTGCTTACATCTTTAATACAAAAGCCCGCTCAAAAACGTCTTGAACGGGCTTCGTTCTGGCGGAGCGGACGGGACTCGAACCCGCGACCCCCGGCGTGACAGGCCGGTATTCTAACCGACTGAACTACCGCTCCAACTTTCTGCACCGTTACCTGCAGGACGTCGGTTACGTTCCTGCAAGCCTCGCGACACTTCCATGAAACGCCGCTGAATCTGGCGTCCCCTAGGGGATTCGAACCCCTGTACTCACCGTGAAAGGGTGATGTCCTAGGCCTCTAGACGAAGGGGACATGATCTTTTCAGACCTGTCTGACTTTCGCTATTCACTCATCGTCAACAGCGAAGGCCGAAATTTTAACTGCTTTAAATCATTTTGTGAAGCATTTATTACCACTAGCACTGCTTCACAAATCAATCATTTTGTTCTGATGGTGGAGGTAAGCGGGATCGAACCGCTGACCTCTTGCATGCCATGCAAGCGCTCTCCCAGCTGAGCTATACCCCCTTGCAGAACAGAAATGAGATTATATGGACCGAATTTGAACTTGTAAATACCCTTTTTGCGATTCGAGCGAAATTTTTTGCGAAGCCGCCGCGACGTCACGCGCAACCGGCTTCGCGCTACCGCGACCTCAAGCCAGCGCGGCCTCGATACGCGATACCACGACATCGCGACCGAACAGCACGAGCACCGCGTCGATCGACGGCGTATGTGTGGTGCCCGCCACGAGCAGGCGCACCGGCATCGCGAGTTGCGGCATCTTCAGCTTGTGCGTCGCGAGCGTCGCCTTCAGCGCCGCGGATACCGCCTCCTTCGTCCAGTCGGCCGCCTTGAGCGCGCCGGCGAGATCGGCGAGCGCGGGGCGCACCGCGTCGGTCACGTGCTGCGCGAGCGCATCGGGCTCCGGCGCCGGCACACGGTAGAACATCGCGGCGCCTTCCGCGATTTCCTTGACCGTCGTCGCGCGGTCCTTCATCAGACCGACCACCGCATCGAGCGCCGGGCCCGTTGCGATCGCCGCGTCATCGATGCCGAGCGCATCGAGGAACGGTTTCGCCAGGCCGGCGAGGCGCGCATTGTCGGCTTCCTTGATGTAGTGCGCGTTCAGCCAGCTCAGCTTGCTGTGGTCGTACTGCGCAGGCGACTTGCCGAGATGCTCGAGGTCGAACCATTCGACGAACTGCTCGCGCGAGAAAATTTCCGCGTCGCCGTGCGACCAGCCGAGACGCGCGAGATAGTTGACGACAGCCTCCGGCAGGAAGCCTGCGTCGCGATAGGCCATCACGCTCATCGCGCCGTGCCGCTTGCTCATCTTCTCGCCCTGCTCGTTCAGCACGGTCGGCAGGTGCGCATAGACGGGCGGTTCGCCGCCGAGCGCGCGCAGGATGTTGATCTGCCGAGGCGTGTTGTTGACGTGGTCGTCGCCGCGGATCACGTGCGTGATGTTCATGTCCATGTCGTCCACGACCACGCAGAAGTTGTAGATCGGCGTGCCGTCCGGACGCGCGATCACGAGGTCGTCGAGTTCCTCGTTCGAGATCTCGACACGGCCCTTCACCGCGTCGTCCCACACGACCGTGCCGGTCAGCGGGTTGCGGAAACGCAGCACCGGCTTCACGCCGGCCGGCGGTTCGGGCAACACCTTGCCCGGCTCCGGACGCCACGTGCCGTCGTAGCGCGGCTTCAGGCCGGCCGCGCGCTGGCGTTCGCGCAGCGCGTCGAGTTCCTCGGCCGACATGTAGCACGGGTAAGCGAGACCTTGGTCGACCATCTGCGCGAGCACTTCGCGGTAGCGATCCATCCGCTGCATCTGGTAGATCGGGCCTTCGTCGAAATCCAGCCCGAGCCATTGCATCCCTTCGAGGATCGCGTCGACCGCTTCCTGCGACGAGCGCTCGACGTCGGTGTCCTCGATACGCAGCACGAACGTGCCCTTCATCTTGCGGGCGAACGCCCACGGATAGAGCGCAGAGCGGATGTTGCCGAGATGGATGAAGCCGGTGGGACTCGGCGCGAAGCGGGTACGGACAGGACGGGTCATAAACGGTAACTCGAACGCCTGGGGCGCATGAATGATTCGACGCGGGATCGACGGCGGCAGCCCGGACTGCAACGGGGCCGGCCGCGCCCGGAACGGGAAAGAAGCCGGAATTATACTCGCGCCCGCCTTCGCGCCAAGCGCACCGCTTGCTTTATGATGTGCGCGCCGCGGCTGCCAGCAGGCGCCGCGCCGGCCGCACGGATACCGCCGCGCGGCCGCTCGGAAACTATCGCCGCCGCGGGCTCCCCCGCTCGCCGCCAAGCCGCCGGAGAACCATTCGATGTCGTCCCCTCGCCTGTCGCGCCGCCACTTCACGATCGCATGCGCGTCCGCCAGCCTCGCCGCCTGCACGTCGTTCGGCGACAAGTCCCGTCCCGGCAACGCCGTGAATTCCGCGCAATCGCACGAGAAGCCCGTGAAGATCGGCATCGCACTCGGCGGAGGCGCCGCGCGCGGCTTCTCGCACATCGGCGTGTTGAAAGCGCTCGAAGCACGCGGCATCCCGGTCGAGATCGTCGCGGGTACCAGCGCGGGCTCGGTAGTCGGCGCGCTGTACGCATCGGGAATGACCGGCCTGCAGATCAACAAGATCGCGCTCGACATGGACCAGGCGGCGATCAGCGACTGGGCGCTGCCGTTCCGCTCGCGCGGGCTGCTGCAGGGCGTCGCGCTGCAGAACTTCCTCAACAAGACGCTCAACAACCGGCCGATCGAGAAGATGGCCAAGCCGCTCGGCATCGTCGCGACCGACCTGCAGAACGGCCAGCCGATCCTGTTTCAGCAGGGCAATACGGGGCTCGCGGTGCGCGCGTCGTGTAGCGTACCGTCGGTGTTCGAGCCCGTGAAGATCGGCAGTCGCGAATATGTCGACGGCGGCCTCGTGAGCCCGGTGCCGGCTTCGTTCGCGCGCAGGATGGGCGCGAGCTTCGTGATCGCGGTCGACATCTCGTCGCGGCCGGACGGCGCGGCGACCAACAACCCGATCGATATGCTGCTGCAAACCTTCACGATCATGGGCCAGACGATCAAGACCTACGAGCTCGACAAATACGCGGACGTCGTGGTCCGCCCGAACCTCGCGGCGATGGGCGGCAGCGATTTCAATCAGCGCAACGCGGCGATACTCGCGGGCGAGGAAGCCGTCGCGCGGATCATGCCGGAACTGCAACGCAAGCTCGCGGCAGCCCGCGGCGTTGCGGCCGCGTAAGGTACACGCATCGCGGCGGGCGGTGCGCGACCGTGCACGCCGCCGGCGGCGCACCCTTTTCCCGTGCCCTGAAAACAAAAAACCCTGCCGCCTTCCGGTGACAGGGTTTCGTCGCTCCGGCGCAGCGCCGGCGAATGTGTCAGTTGCTGCCGTTCGACGAGTCGTCGCCGATCGTCGCGCGCACGCGCTGGCGGAGGTCGTCGGCCTTCATCGGAAACTCCGACTCGAGCCGGCGTGCGCCGGTGAACCGCTTTTCCCAGTAGCCGCTGTCGAGATCGTCGACGCGGATCGTGCTGCCCGTCGACGGCGAATGCACGAACTTGTTGTCGCCGATATAGATGCCGACGTGTGAGAACGTGCGGCGCATCGTGTTGAAGAACACGAGATCGCCCGGTTTCAGGTTGCTCATGCTGACCTTCTCGCCGACGCGGCTCATCTCTTCGGCGCGGCGCGGCAGCGACATGCCGAGCGTGTCCTGGAACACGTAGCGGACGAAGCCGCTGCAGTCGAGGCCCGAATCCGGCGAGTTGCCGCCCCAGCGATAGCGCACCCCGATCATGTTGAGCGCACCGACGACGACGTCGCCGGCTTTCCCCGCCATGCCGGCGAGGAACGACTTCGCACCGCCCGACGGCTGCGCGGTGGTCTGCTGAGTGGCGGAAGTCGACCCGATTTGAGTCGAATTCGTGACATTTTGGTTGAAACTGCTGACTTCATCGGCGAACGCGCCGGGAGCTGCTGCGAACAGGGCGCCGATGAACAGCCCGGCGACGGTGCGCGCGCATGCCTGGGTCAGGGATCGATGCTGCATTGGTCGATGGAATTTGCTTAAAAATCAGCTGATTGGCGGAAAATTTCGGTCGATACTAGCCAGCGCGTAATCGTTTGTCAAAACAAATTAAAAAATACAATCGAGATGGTCAGACCATTGGACGCCTATCACGCTTTCCAGACCGCTTTCAACAGCTTTTGTGTGTAAGGATGTGACGGCCTCGTGAAGATGTCGGCGACCTCGCCGGACTCCACGATCGCCCCGCCCTGCATCACCGCGACGCGGTGGGCCATCGCGCCGATCACCTCGAGGTCGTGGCTGATGAATACATAGCCGAGGTTGTATTTCTGTTGCAAATTCGCGAGCAGCTTCAGCACCTGCTGCTGGATCGACACGTCGAGCGCCGACGTCGGTTCGTCGAGAATCAGGATGCGCGGCTCGAGCACGAGCGCGCGCGCGATTGCGATCCGCTGGCGCTGGCCGCCGGAGAATTCGTGCGGATAGCGATGCAGCACCGTCCGGTCGAGGCCGACTTCGCGCAGCACGGCGAGCGACTTCGCGCGGCGCGCATCGGGCGTCAGCTCGGGCCGATGCAGCTCGAGCCCCTCGCCGACGATGCGCTCGATCGTGTGACGCGGCGACAGCGAGCTGAAGGGGTCCTGAAAGACGACCTGCATGTTCGAGCGCAGCGCGGTCTGCTCGCGGCCGCGGTAGCTCGACAGCGCGCGCCCCTGAAACTCGATCTCGCCGTGCGTCGTCTTTTGCAGTCCGAGCAGCGCCATCGCGAGCGTCGACTTCCCGGAGCCGGATTCCCCGACGATACCGAGCGTCTCGCCCTGGCGCACCGATACGGACACGTCCGCGACCGCCGTCACCGGCGCCGTGCCGAACCATCCCGCGAAACCCGGCCGCTTGCGCGCGAACTGCACGCTCACGTGGCGCGCATCGAGCACGACGGGCGCAATCGGCATGACCGGCGCGACCGCGCGCTGCGGCCGGCTGTTCAGGAGCCGCCGCGTATACGGATGCTCCGGCTCCGCGAAGATCCGCTCGACCGGCCCGCTTTCGACCAGCCGACCGCGTTCCATCACCGCGACCCGCTGCGCGAAGTGCCGCACCAGGTTCAGGTCGTGCGTGATCAGCAGAATCGCCATGCCGCGCTTTTCCGCCTCCTCGCGCTGCAGTTCGAGCAGCAGATCGACGATCTGCGCGCGGATCGTCACGTCGAGCGCGGTAGTCGGCTCGTCGGCGAGCAGCAGGCGCGGCCGGCACGCGAGCGCCATCGCGATCATCGCGCGCTGGCGCTGGCCGCCCGACAGCTGGTGCGGATAGCTGTCGACGCGCTTCTCCGGCTCGCCGATACCGGTGCGCGCGAGCAGCGCCACCGCGCGTTTGCGCGCTTCGGCCGCGGACACGCCGTCGTGCAGCACGATCGTCTCGCCGATTTGCGCGCCGATCGTGTAGAGCGGGTTCAGCGCGGTCATCGGCTCCTGGAAAATCATCGCAATGTCCGAGCCGCGCAGCCCGCGCATCTCGCGCTCGCTCTTGCCGGCAAGGTCCTGGCCGGCGAAGCGGATCGTGCCGCTCACGTCGGCGTCGCGCAGCAACCGCAGGATCGAGAGCGCGGTCACGCTCTTGCCCGACCCCGACTCGCCGACGAGCGCGATGCGCTCGCCGCGGCCGATCGCGAGCGTCACGTCGTCGACGGCAACCGTGTCGCCGAAGCGCACGTGCAGATGCTCGAGCGACAGCAGCGGTTCGTCCGTATTCGATACGACCGTATCGCTCATCGCTGCCCTCCCGCCGCGCGCACCGAGTCGGCGATCCGCGTGTCGAGCGCGTTGCGCAGCGCGTCGCCCATGAAGGTCAGCAGCAGCAGCGTCGCGACCAGCACGCCGAACGTCGATAGCGAGATCCACCACGCGTCGAGATTGCCCTTGCCCTGCGCCAGCAGCTCGCCGAGGCTCGGCGTCGGCGGCGGCACGCCGAGCCCGAGAAAGTCGAGGCTCGTGAGCGCGAGGATCGCGCCGCTCATCCGGAACGGCAGGAACGTGATCACGGGAGTCATGCTGTTCGGCAGCACGTGGCGCCAGATGATCTGCCAGTTCGTGAGGCCCATCGCGCGTGCCGCGCGCACGTAGTCCTGCGTGCGGTTGCGCAGGAACTCGGCGCGCACGTAGTCGGCGAGGCCGATCCAGCCGAACAGCGACAGCAGCACGATCAGCAGCAGGAAACTCGGCTCGAAGATCGACGCGAAGATGATCAGCAGATACAACTCCGGCAGCGAGCTCCAGATTTCGATCAACCGCTGCCCGACGATGTCGATGCGTCCGCCGAAGAAGCCTTGCACCGCGCCCGCCGCAATCCCGAGCAGCGTGCCGATGGCCGTAAGGATCAATCCGAACTCGACCGACACACGGAACCCGTACACGAGCCGCGCGAGCAGATCACGCCCTTGCGCGTCGGTGCCGAGCCAGTTCGCGCGCGACGGCGGCGCCGGATTCGGCACGTCCGAGAAGTAGTTCAACGTGTCGTAGTAATAGCGGTTCGGCGGGTAGACGACGAAGTTGCCCGGCGCATCGAGCCGCTTGCGCACGTATGGATCGAGATAGTCGGCCGGCGTCGGGAAGTCGCCGCCGAAAGTCGTCTCCGGGTACGCATGGAACATCGGGAAATAGTAGTGGCCGTCATAGCGCACCACGAGCGGCTTGTCGTTGGACCACAGCGGCGCCGCGAGACTCGCGGCGAACGCGACGACGAAGATCACGAAGCTCCAGTAGCCGAGGCGCTGCTGGCGAAAACGCCGCCACACGCGGCGTGCGGGCGATGGCGACACGCGCGCCCGCGCGGCGTCGATGCGGGACGACACGACGGCCCGGTTCATCGCGCACCTCGTGTGGCGAGCGCGGGTACGCAGGCCGATGCGCGGGCAGGCAGCGTGCGGACGGACGGTTTCATGTCAGCGCTCCAGGTTGTCGAATTGAATGCGCGGGTCGACCCACACGTAGCAGAGGTCGGAGACAAGCTTCGTTGCGAGCCCGATCAGCGTGAACAGGTACAGCGTGCCGAGCACCACCGGATAGTCGCGCCGCACGACCGATTCGTACGACAGCAGCCCCAGGCCGTCGAGCGAGAACAGCGTCTCGATCAGCAGGCTGCCGGTGAAGAACGCGCCGATGAATGCGGCGGGGAACCCGACGATCAGCGGCAGCATCGCGTTGCGGAACACGTGCTTCCACAGCACGGTGCGCTCGGCGAGCCCTTTCGCGCGTGCGGTCAGCACGTATTGCTTGCGGATTTCGTCGAGGAACGCATTCTTCGTGAGCATCGTGACGACCGCGAAGCTGCCGACGACCGATGCGGTGATCGGCAGCGCGATGTGCCACAGGTAGTCGAGCACCTTGCCGCCGAGCGATAGCTGCGCGAAGTTGTCCGACGTGAGCCCGCGCAGCGGGAACAGCTGCCAGAACGAGCCGCCGCCGAACAGCACGAGCAGCAGCACGCCGAGCACGAAGCCCGGAATCGCATAGCCGACCAGTACGACGAGACTCGTCGCGACGTCGAACGGCGAGCCGTTGCGCACGGCCTTCGCGATGCCGAGCGGCACCGAGATCAGGTACGTGACGAAGAACGTCCACAGCCCGATGCTGATCGACACCGGCAGCTTCTGCACGATCAGCGACCACACGCTTTGATGGCGAAAGTAGCTTTCGCCGAGATCGAAGCGCGCGAAGCGCTTCAGCATCAGCCAATAGCGCTCGAGCGGCGGCTTGTCGAAACCATACAGCGCCTTGAGCTGCGCGAGCTGCTGCGCGTCGACGCCCGTATGCGCGCGCATGCCGAACGGTGTCGCGCCCTGCTCCGTCGCGCCCTTGCGCAGCTCCTGCACGGCCTGTTCGACCGGCCCGCCCGGCACGAACTGAATCACGGCGAACGTGAGCGTGAGCACGCCGACGAGCGTCGGGACCATCAGCAGCAGGCGTTTGAGGATGTAGCTCCACATAAGGCGTCGACTCGCGATCGTCAGGCTGGATTGAATGAAAGCAGGCGGCTTCAGTGATCGGGCTTGGCCCACCAGGTCGATACGACCCAGCCCTCGGCCGAATAGTACAGCGGCAGCGTCTGCGGATAGGCAAGCGTGCGCTTGTACGCGATCCGGTGCGTCCCGCTGTACCACTGCGGCACCGCGTAGTAGCCATGCATCAGCACGCGGTCGAGCGCATGCGTCGCGTCGAGCAGTTCTTCGCGCGTCTGCGCGGTGCCGAGTGCGTGCAGCAACGCGTCGACCGCAGGCGACTTCAGGCCGATCAGGTTGTCGGAGCCCGGTTCGTCCGCGAACTTGCTCGCGTAGCGCGAATATTGTTCGGCGCCCGGCACCTGCACGCCCGGCAGGCGGATCGTCGTCATGTCGTAGTCGAATGCGTCGAGCCTCTTTTGCAGCAACGCGAAATCGGCCGTGCGAAAGCGCGCGTCGATGCCGAGCTTCGCGAGATTGCGCTGATAGGCGGTCACGACGCCCTGCATCGATCCGCCGGAATCGTCGAGGATCTCGAACGCGAACGGCTCGCCCTTCGCATTGCGCAACGCGCCGTCGCGATAGGTCCAGCCTGCCTGCGCGAGCAGCGCGCGAGCCTTCAACAGGTTCGCGCGCAGCGAGCCCGGCGGATTCGTGCTCGGTTGCGTAACCATCGGACCGAACACGGCCGGGTCGAGCTGCGCGCGCAGCGGCTCGAGCAGCTTCAGTTCACCCGGGCCCGGCGTACCGGTTGCCTGCAGGTCGGTGTCCGCGAAATAGCTGTCGAGGCGCGTGTACGCGCCGTAGAACAGCTGGCGATTCAGCCATTCGAAGTCGAACGCGAGGTCAAGCGCCTGACGCACGCGCACGTCGCGAAACAGCGGTCGGCGCAGGTTCATGAAGAAGCCCTGCATGCCCGCGCCATTGTGCTGGCGGAATTCGCGCTTGACGAGCTCGCCGTTGTCGAAACGCTTGCCGACGTCGCGGCGCGCCCAGTTGCGCGCGATGTACTCGACCAGCACGTCGTACTCGCCGGCCTTGAACGCCTCGAGCCGCGCGACGCCGTCGCCGTACAGCTTGTAGACGATCCGCTCGAAATTGTTGGTGCCGACCCGCACCGGCAAGTCGGCGCCCCAATACGCGGGATTGCGCCGGTACGTGATCGTGCGGCCGTTGTCGTAATGATCGATCAGGTACGGGCCGCTGCCGATCGGCTGCTCGAACGCAAGCTGGTCGAACGGAATGCGCGAACCGTCCGCGCGCAGCCCCCACTTGCGCGAGAACACCGGCACGCCGCCGGCAATCAGCGGCAACTCGCGGTTCGCGCTATGAAATTCGAAGCGCACGGTCGCCGGATCGACCACCACGGCCTTCGTGATTTCGGCGAAGTACGCGCCGAACTGCGGCGCGGCCTGTTTGCTCTTGAGTGTGTCGAACGAGAACTTGACGTCGTCGGCCGTGACGCGATCGCCGTTCGAAAAGCGCGCGCGCGGATTCAGGTGGAACGTGACCGAGCGGCGGTCCGGCGCGATGTCGATGTCGTCGGCGAGCAGGCCGTACGCGGACGCCGGCTCGTCGGAACTGCCGGTCGCGAGGCTCTCGAACAGCATGTCGATGCCCGGCGCGGGGTTGCCGCGCATCGTGAACGGATTGAATTTGTCGAACGACGTCAGCCGGTTCGGGTTCGCGAGCACCAGCGTGCCGCCCTTTGGCGCATCCGGGTTCACATAGTCGAAATGCTTGAAGCCCGGCGGATATTTCGGCTCGCCGTACTGTGCAATCGCATAGGCCGCGTGCGCGGCCGTCGCGGCCAGCAGCGCCTGTATTGCCCATACTGCCGCCGCGCGGCCGGCGGCCCGTACCGCCTGCGCGGCGCCGAAGCGGATGCGCGCGGCCGTGGCCCGGGGCGAACCCTTCGTCATAGTGGCCCTGTCGGTCGATTGTGGAATGGAACGAGGGTCGATTCTACCCATTGAACTCGACGTCGAGCCAGACCGCGGCTTTCCATGCGTGGCGCCGGAGCGTCGCGCCGATCGCGTGTACGTTGGAGGCGCAAAAGAAAAACCGCCACGCGGGCGGTTCTTCTTTCGGGGCACGCGCATCGCGCGTGCGTCGCAGTTCGATCAGCGCCAGCCGTTGTGACGGCCGTTATCCCAGTGACCATGCCCACGATCCCAGCCGCGGCCATGATGGCGGTACCACTCGTCGCGCGCCCAGTAGCGGCGGCCGTCCCAGTAGCGATCGCCGTGCCAGCCGATCACGATAGCCGGTGCCGGCCCGTACACGGGCGCAGGTGCATAGACAGGCGCCGGCTGGTAGACGACCGGCGGCGGAGGCGGCGGCGCGTACACGGGCGCAGGTGCGACGTAGACCGGAGCCGGCACGCCGACGTTGATCCCGACATTGACTCCCGCCATTGCTGCGCCCGACACGAGCAAGGCTGTCACACCGGTCAAGAGCGAGGCAACACGCAAAGTCTTCATGGATTCCTCTTCGAGTTGTTTCATGTGTGATTCGACTATAACGGCCGGCGCCATCTCCGCATATTTCAAGTTTGTAAGAACTGATGCGCGGCATCGCGCCGGGGACGGCTCGCTAACGTCTTGTAACAATTGACGGCCCTCAGCGGGCGGTCGTGGCTTGGCCGGCCTGCCCGCGCGCGGCTTGCGCGCCGCTATCGCGCCGGATACGCGGCCGCAGCGCACGCAGGGTGCGCGCAATCATACTGCTTCCCGTGCGCGCCGGTGCAGTCCGCCGGACAACGCCGAACGTGGCCGACGGCAGATGGCCGATGGCAATCGGCGGCAGGCAGGCGAAAAAAAAAGCGGCACGCGCGTGCCGCTTCTCCGTGGCCGGCGCACTGCGCCGCGATGCTGCTCAACGCGACATCATGTTCATGCTGACGTTGTGCATCACCCACAGCGTGCCGACGATCAGGATCGCCGCGGTGAGCACCGTGTAGCTGAACGCCATCACGTTCCAGCGCTGACCGGACGAACCGTTCATGTGCAGGAAGTACACGAGGTGCACGACGATCTGCACGAACGCGAGCGCGGCGAGCGCGATCAGCGACGCGTGCGGCGACAGCACGCCGCCCATCACGAGGCCGAACGACGCGGCCGTGAGCAGCACCGACAGGATGAAACCGGCGACATAGCCGCCGACGCTGCCGTGCCCTTCTCCGAGTTGAGACGAATGCGAATGGGCCATTTAGATCACGCTCGCGAGGTAGACGAAGGAAAACACGCAGATCCACACGATGTCGAGGAAGTGCCAGAAGAGACTCAGGCACGTCAGACGCCGCAGGTCGCGGTCGGTCAGATCGCCGCCGCGCAACACGATCTGCCCGGCCAGCACGATCATCCACAGGAGGCCTGCGGTTACGTGCAGCCCGTGCGTGCCGACCAGCGTGAAGAACGCTGACAGAAACGCGCTGCGCTGCGGGCCCGCGCCTTGCGCGATCAGGTGCGAGAACTCGCGCAGCTCCATTGCAAGAAACGCCGCGCCGAGCACGAACGTCACCGCGAGCCACGCAAGCAGCGCGCCGCGACGCTGCTTGTACGCGGCCAGCATCGCAAAGCCGTACGTGATGCTCGACAGCAGCAGCGCGGCGGTTTCGACCGCGACGCCCGGAATGTCGAACAGGTCCTTCGCGGTCGGGCCGCCCGCGTACTGGTTGCCGAGCACCGCGAACGTCGCGAACAACGCCGCGAAGATCACGCAGTCGGTCATCAGGTACAGCCAGAAGCCGAACACCGAATGCGACGGAGGATGGTCGTCGTGCTCGACCAGGGTCGCGCTCAAGGTTTTCTGCAACATCAGTTGGCCTCCAGTTCCACGTCGTCGACGCGCGTGGCCACGCGCGCCGCCGGTTGCTTCTCTTCGATCTTGCGCACCTTCGTCGCAGGGATGTAGTAGCCGTCGTTGTCACGCGAGCTGTAGATCACGAGCGTCGCGACGATACCCGCCAGCCCGCCGATCGCCATCCACCAGATGTGCCACACCAGCGCGAAGCCGAGCACCAGGCTGAAGACCGCGACGACGAGACCGGCACACGTGTTCGACGGCATGTGGATGTCGCGGATCGCTGCCGGGTCGGGGCGGCCGTCGCCGCGCGCCTTCATGTCCGCGTACGCATCGAGCGCGCGCACCTGCGGAATCACCGCGAAGTTGTAGTCAGCCGGCGGCGACGACGTCGCCCATTCCAGCGTGCGGCCGCCCCACGGATCGCCCGTGGTATCGCGATAGGCCGGCAGGTTGCGGTTGCGAATGCTGACCACCAGTTGCAACAGCTGGCACGCAATGCCGATCGCGATCAGCACCGCGCCGAACGCGGCGACGAGCAGCCACGGATGCCACGCCGGGTTGTCGTAGTGGTTCAGGCGACGCGTCATGCCCATGAAGCCGAGCACGTAGAGCGGCACGAACGCGACGTAGAAGCCGACCTGCCAGAACCAAAACGCCGCCTTGCCGAGCTTCTCGTTCAGCTTGAAGCCGAACGCTTTCGGAAACCAGTAATTGAAGCCAGCGAGATAACCGAACAGCACGCCGCCGATGATCACGTTGTGGAAGTGCGCGATCAGGAACAGGCTGTTGTGCAGCACGAAGTCCGCGCCCGGGATCGCCATCATCACGCCCGTCATGCCGCCGAGCGTGAATGTGACCATGAAGCCGATCGTCCACAGCACGGGCGTCGTGAACTGGATCCGGCCACGATACATCGTGAACAGCCAGTTGAACACCTTCACGCCGGTCGGGATCGCAATGATCATCGTCATGATCCCGAAGAACGCGTTCACGTTCGCACCCGAGCCCATCGTGAAGAAGTGATGCAGCCACACGAGGAACGACAGCACCATGATCGCGCAGGTCGCGTACACCATCGTCTTGTAGCCGAACAGCGGCTTCTTCGCGAACGTCGCAATGACTTCCGAGAAGATCCCGAACGCTGGCAGGATCAGGATGTACACCTCCGGATGGCCCCACGCCCAGATCAGGTTCAGATACAGCATCGCGTTGCCGCCGGCTTCGTTCGTGAAGAAGTGCATGCCGAGGTAACGGTCGAGGCCGAGCAGCGCGAGCGTCGCAGTCAGGATCGGGAACGACGCCATGATCAGCACGTTCGTGCAAAGCGCCGTCCACGTGAACACCGGCATCTTCATCAGCGTCATGCCGGGCGCGCGCATCTTGATGATCGTCACGAAGAAGTTCACGCCCGTCAGCAGCGTGCCGACGCCCGAGATCTGCAACGCCCACAGGTAGTAGTCGACCCCTACCCCCGGGCTGAACTGCAGCTCCGACAGCGGCGGATACGCGAGCCAGCCGGTCTGCGCGAATTCGCCGATCACGAGCGACACGTTGATCAGGATCGCGCTGACCGCCGTCATCCAGAACGACAGCGAGTTGATGAACGGGAACGCGACGTCGCGCGCGCCGATCTGCAGCGGCACGACCAGGTTCATCAGGCCGACCATGAACACCATCGCCATGAAGAAGATCATGATCACGCCGTGTGCCGTGAAGATCTGGTCATAGTGGTGCGGCGGCAGATAGCCGGGCGCGTTGTACGCGAGCGCGAGCTGCATGCGCATCATGATCGCGTCGGCGAAGCCGCGCAGCAGCATGATCATCGCGACGATGATGTACATCACGCCGAGTTTCTTGTGGTCGACCGTCGTCAGCCATTCCGTCCACAGCCACTTCCAGCGGCCGGTGATCGTCAGTGCGGCGAGTATGCCCAGCACGACCAGCCCCATGAAGGCGCCCGCCCCCATGATGATGGGCTGATCGAACGGGATCGCCGAAAGTGTGAGTTTGCCGAACATGCGTTACCCCTTCGTGCCGCAGGCGGCGTCCTTCAGGTCGAGGACGTGGCCATCGTTGTATTTCGCGATGATGTTGTGGAAGAGCCGCGGATCGACCGACGAGAAGTAGCGTACGGGCGCCTTCTCGCTTGGCTGCGCGACGGTGCCGTACGCAGTTGCGTCGAGCCGCTCGGGCGATGCCTTCACTTTCTGCACCCACGCGTCGAATTGCTCGCGCGGCTCGGCGAGCGTGCGGAACTTCATGTCGGAGAAGCCGCGCCCGCTGAAGTTGGCGGACGTGCCTGCGTAGTCGCCGGCTTCGTCGGCGATCAGGTGCAGGCGCGTCTGCATGCCGGCCATCGCGTAGACCTGGCCGCCTAGCTGCGGAATGAAGAACGAGTTCATCACCGAATCCGACGTGATACGGAAATTAACCGGCGTGCCGACCGGAATCGCAAGCTGGTTCACCGACGCGATGCCGAGTTCCGGATAGATGAACAGCCATTTCCAGTCGAGCGCGACGACCTCGACGTCGATCGGCTTCACCGACGACTCAAGCGGCTTGTACGGATCGAGCTCGTGCGTGGTTTTCCACGTGAGCACGCCGAGAAACAGAATGATCAGCGTCGGCACCGTCCAGATCACGACCTCGATCGCGGTCGAGTGCGACCAGTTAGGTGCATACGTGGCGTTGCGGTTCGATGCGCGGTAACGCCACGCGAACCACAGCGTGAGCAGGATCACCGGCACGACGACGATCAGCATCGCCCAAGTCGACGTCGCGATCAGCGCCTTCTCGGCAGCGCCCACGCTTCCTTTCGGATTTAGTACATCTAAATTACAGCCTGACAGGCTCAATGCCGCGCCGATCGATATCAGCGCCGTCCAGCCTTTTGAAGCTTTTCTATTCATCACACAGCCCGAGGGTCATTGAATCCGTTGCGTATGCCCGATGCGCATCCGATCCACGAAAGTGGCCGAATCATACGTCGCGCGGGCGCGATGAAAAACCGGCGATGACGGCAAATCATCATTGCAAAATCTGTTGTGAGACAGATTGTCGCGGGGCAATTCACGCGACCGGAAGATGGCTGCGAACCACCGGGAGAGTGGCCGCCGGCTTGCGATCGCGTGCGTCGCTACACCGATGGATGTGCGCGCAACGACGGCCCGCATCGTCTCGCGATGCGGGCTGCCGCACCGTGTCGCGCGATCAGCCGTGCGCCGATGCCATGTATGCGGGTTGCGCGGGCGCGCCGCCGTCGTCGGCCGGCAACTTCGAATGGCTGGCATCCTGAATCAACCGGCCGACCGTGGGATCGATCGCGTCGGTAAACGGCTTCGGATCGACGCCGACCATCAGCACGATCAGTGCGAGCGACGCAAACATCACGATCTCGCGGCGGCTGAGATCGGCGAGCTTCGCAACATGCGCGCTCGCGACCTTGCCGAACACGACGCGCTTGATCATCCACAGCGTGTACGACGCGCTGAGGATCAGCGTGAGCGCCGCAATCGCGCCAATCCAGAAGTTCACGCGAATCGCGCCCATGATGACCATGAACTCGCCGACGAAACCGGACGTGCCCGGCAGGCCGACGTTGGCCATCGCGAACAGCACCGAGAACATCGCGAAGCGCGGCATCACCCCCGCCACACCACCGTATGCGGCAATCTCGCGCTGCTTCGTGCGATCGACCAGCACGCTCACGCACAACAGCATCGCACCGGCGACGAAACCGTACGACACGAGCTGCACGATCGCGCCCTCGACGCCGATCCGGTTGAACAGGAACAGCCCGAGCGTGACGATCCCCATGTGTGCGACCGTCGAATACGCGAGCAGCTTGCCGAGGTCGGTCTGCGCGAGCGCGATCAGGCTCGCATAGACGATCGCGAACAGCGACAGCGCGATCACGGCCGGCGCGAAGAAGTGACTCGCGTCCGGTGTGATCGGCAGTGCAAAGCGCAGGAAGCCATAGCCGCCGAGCTTGAGCATCGCGAGCATCAGCGCAGCGCCGGTCGGGCCGTCCGTGTACACGTCGCGCAGCCACGTGTGGACGGGCCACATCGGCACCTTCACCGCAAACGCTGCAAAGAAGCCCAAGAACACCAGCAACTGCGGCGCGAAGCCCAGCTGCAGCGTGCGCCATGCGTTCATGTCGAACGTATGCGACTTCGCGAACAGGTACAGCATCGCCATCAACAGCAGCAGCGAACCCGCGAACGAGATGAAAAAGAACTTCACGGCCGCGTACACGCGATGCTCCCTGCCCCATGTGCCGATCAGCAGGTACAGCGGGATCAGCGTCGCCTCGAAGAAGATGAAGAACAGCAGCCCGTCCTGTGCGACGAACACGCCGACCATCAGCCCCGACAGGATCAGGAACGACGCGTAGTACTGCGCGACGCGCACTGTCACCGATTCCCACGACGCGATCACGACGACCAGCGTCGTGAAGGCAGTCAGCACGACGAGCCACAGCGACGCGCCGTCGATCCCGACACGCCAGCCGGCATTGAACGCGGCCAGCCAGTCGCGCGTTTCCACGAACTGCATCGCGGCCGAGTGCGAATCGAAGCCGGCCACGAGCGGCACGACGGCGGCCAACCCCGCCAGCGCGCCGACGAGCGCGATCAGTCTCGTGCGATTCGGATGACGGTCGGAACCGGCGCGCAGCAGGCACGCGCCGAACAGGATCGGAGCCCAGATCGCCAGGCTCAGAAAGGGAAAGTCTTGCATGTCAACAGCCTTGAGAAGGTCGCGCACTGCATCGGGAAACAGGCGTGACGAAGGGAACGAAATCAAATCGACAGATAGATTTCGTGGATCGCCAATGTTGGCAAAATGTAAAGCGGAATCAGGACGATGCTTGACGCCGCTCAAGCGCTATCGGGTTAACGAGCATACGGCGATTGAATATTTTTTGCAGCGCAGCAGAGCCGTGTTTCGCCGTACTTCGATAGGCAGTTGATTTTTCTGCGTAATATTTTGTATTGCTGTGCGGAGCAGACGGCCCGAATCGACGCGACGCCGCATTTTTGACGAAATGTCGCCGTTGCGACGCGCAAGAACAAAGCGAACGGAACGATAGTCGCGCGCGCATCTTTCCTTACATCGATGCTTTCATTGTTATTTCATCGCATACGATCGTTACGATCGGGACGCACGTCGGCCGCCACGCCAACCGCGCGTCAGCGCTCGCGGCTGAGCCTGTCCCATACGCGCATCGTGACTGCACGATAGTGGTTGTGCTGCGCAGGGAAATGGACGAAGCGGCTGTCGCGGGTCGCATACACGGGCGAGCATGCGAGCGACATCGCGTCGACGACGTAGCGCGCGTCGATCATGCCGGCGTGCAGCAGTTCCACATAGATCGCCTGCTGGTCGCCGCCGCTCGCATAGACGGACGACCGGTCGTCGAGATGCTCGATGCGTGCGCAAATGCGGTCGACCAGTTCACGCATCGGCGCGACGTTGCGCACGCCGATCATGCACGAGTTGATCGCCCACGCGGTGTGGTCGGTCCCGATCACGAAATCCCGCCCGTCGACCACGCGCTCGACCGTCTGGCGCTGGTCGATCGCGAGTATGTCGGCGTCGACCCAGAACACGAATGCGTGGTCCGGCAAATGTTCGCGGATCAGGTGCAGCTTCGCCCAGTTCGCATCGACGCCGGCCGGCACGAACGCAGGCGGCTCGCGGTACGCGTGATACGCGTAGCCGTGTCGCATGCAATAGCGAACGAAGTTGTCTTCGTGAATATCGCCGTAACCGGCGATGTGCGACGTGTGCAGGCTCACGAACGCGATGTCGGCGTGCGGGTTCAGATGGCGCGCCGGCTCGCGCGTGCGTTGCTGCGCGGCGCGCCAGTCGTCCATCGCGCGCGGCTGCTCGCCGTACCGGAGGCGCCCGGCATCGTGGACGAGCGCGAGCACGTAGCGAAAGTCGTAGTCGGGCGTCGGCGTCCAGACGCCGTCGATCTGCCGCCATTCGGGCGCTTGATGTGCGACGAGCGGCTGCGCGCCGACAACCACGTCGATCGCATGACCGTCACCCCACACTGTCTGGGCCGACGCGTAATGGCCGTTCGCAAGCGGCCGGTCGAACGGCAACGGCGGGAAGTGCACGGCAAGGAGCGTCGCCTCGCACTCGCGCTGTCGCTCGGGCAGATGCATTGCCCACTGGCCGAGTTCCACGGCCAGCGCACGCAAGCGCTCGCGCACGTCGGCGACATTGCGAAAGATCATGCCGCTCGCCGCAGGCAGCGCCGACTTCGGCGTCTGCGTTGTGACGATCGCATCGTAACCGGCCGCGACATCGGCAAGCGCATGCCGGCCGAACACGACCGAAAACGGATCGAGCACGAGCAGCAGCGCGCCCTCCTCCATCGCGACGAGCTGCGCGATGATCGCGTGATACTTGTGCAGCACCTGCTGGCGCTCGCCGTACACGTGCATGCCGTCGACGATCGCATGCCGGTAGCCGTGCTCTTGCGCGTAGCACGCATGATTTGCGACGAGCCCGTCGACAGGCCGATGCGAAATGATGGTCAGGACGGAATGCATGCGTGCCGGAACTCCGACGTGAGCCATGCGAGGCGATACGCGTATTTAGCCCATCGGCATCGCTGAAGTCGAGCATTGATTGGCTGTCCGGACGAAGCGCGGCGCCGAGCGGCGCATCGATGCAAATCGGAAAAGACGGGGAAACGAAGCGAGAAAAAGAAAAAGCCCCGCAAGTCCGAGAACTTGCGGGGCTTTGTCACCGCTTTTGGCGGAGACGGAGGGATTCGAACCCTCGATCCAGGTTTTGGCCCAGATGCTCCCTTAGCAGGGGAGTGCCTTCGACCTCTCGGCCACGTCTCCCAAACTTTCGCTCGCACCAAGGAGGCAGTGCGACGAGAACGAGATAATATAGGGTTTCGAACCGCGCGTCAATTTCCGTGATGCATTTTCTTCAATGCATCACGGAAAACTCACGCGGCCTGGTCGAGTTCGAATGCCTTGTGCAACGCGCGGACGGCCAGTTCCATGTATTTCTCGTCGATCAGCACCGAAATCTTGATTTCGGACGTCGAGATCATCTGGATGTTGATGCCCTCTTCCGACAGCGTACGGAACATCTTGCTCGCGACACCGACGTGCGAGCGCATGCCGACGCCGACGACCGACACCTTCGACACCTTCGGGTCGCCCTGCACGCGCTCGGCGCTCACATGGCCCTGCACCTGGTTCGTGAGGATGTCCATTGCCTTCTGGTAGTCGCCGCGCCCGACCGTGAACGTGAAGTCCGTCTTCCCTTCGACGCTCTGGTTCTGGATGATCATGTCGACGTCGACGTTCGCATCGGCGACCGGGCCGAGGATCTGATACGCGATGCCCGGCTTGTCGGGCACACCCATCACCGCAATGCGTGCTTCGTCGCGCTGGAACGCGATGCCGGAAATGACTGCCTTTTCCATGGTCTCGTCTTCTTCAAAAGTAATCAGGGTGCCCGAGCGCATTTCTTCGTCGAGCGCAATCAGCGGATCGGTCAGGCTCGACAGCACACGCGTCTTCACCTGGTATTTGCCGGCGAATTCGACCGAGCGGATCTGCAGGACCTTCGAGCCGAGGCTTGCCATTTCCAGCATTTCCTCGAACGTCACGCGATCGAGGCGTCGCGCCTCTTCGACCACGCGCGGATCGGTCGTGTAGACGCCGTCGACGTCCGTGTAGATCAGGCACTCTTCGGCATCCAGCGCGGCCGCCACCGCCACCGCGGAGGTATCCGAGCCGCCACGGCCCAGCGTCGTGATGTGGCCGTCCGGATCGACGCCCTGAAAGCCCGTGATGATCACGACCTTGCCGGCGTTCAGATCGGCCTTCACGCGCTCGTCGTCGATCGAGTGGATGCGCGCCTTCGTGAATGCGCTGTCCGTCTTGATCGGCACTTGCCAGCCGGCATAGCTCACGGCCTCGACGCCGATTTCCTGCAGCGCGATCGACAGCAGGCCGACGCTGACCTGCTCGCCGGTCGACGCGATCATGTCGAGCTCACGCGGGCTCGGCTGGCTCGAAATCTCTTTCGCGAGACCGAGCAGGCGGTTGGTTTCGCCGGACATCGCGGACGGCACGACCACCATCTGGTGCCCGGCCTGATGCCATTTTGCGACGCGTTTCGCGACGTTCTTGATGCGCTCGACCGAGCCCATCGAAGTGCCGCCGTATTTGTGTACGATGAGTGCCATTGTCGTTCTGAACTGAAGGAGAAGCCGCACGGGCGCGCTGGGCAGGCCGCGTTGCCGTTCGGTCACGCGGCTTGTGGCTGTGGACGGACGACGAGGGGGACGGCTGGGACGCAACACGCAAGCGTGACGGATTTTGCCCGGAAGGCCGATCAGGCCGCGCAAACCGGGTACGTCACGCGGAAAACCTGCACAAATCGCTCAAAAATCGAGCCGAGCAAACGACCGAGCGTACCCGATAGAGGGCGGCTTGACAAGCCGCTCGCCCGTTGGCAAGCGTTCCGGCGCCGTTTACCAAATGGTGAAAACCAGCGTTCGATCACGCGCCGCAGCGCATATCGGCGCTACGCGATCAGCACGTCGGGACGCCATTCGATCCGGCGCCACCGGGCGTCGCCGGAAAGCACGTTGCCGGTGAGCCCATCGACATGATTCACGCCGAGCTGCGGCACGTACACGAGCCGGTCGCCCGCGAACAGCAGCGGCACGTCGCGTTGCCATGCCGGCACGCCGCGCTCCTGGAACAGGTTCTTCAATGTGCGCCCGGGCCCGCCGGGCGACGTCCGCAGCCGCTCGCCGCCCGCACGGGCGCGTGCGACGAGCGCGGCGCTGCGCAACAGCGCCTCCGGCACCGCGCCGGCGCTGTCCGCGTCGGCCGGCGCAAACACGAACGTGCCGCGCCATGCCGGCACGTGCCAGACTTCCTGGCCATCCCACGCCAACGAGGACTCTGGATGCGGCGTGCCGGTACCGTCGTCGGCCGGATCGGCGCTGTCGCCGGCTTCCCAGTAAACCATGTCGCGATAGAGCCGCAGGCACTGCCCCGCGTGGTCGACGCGCAGCGCATGCGCGTCGTGCGCGGCGCGCAGTTGCCGCATCATGTTCGCGAGCCGCGCTGCCGACGCGCCCGGCAACCCGAGCCGGCGCATCCAGAAACGCAACAGGTTCGCACCGCGCGTGTCGTCGAACGCCACGAGTGCATCGCGCGACAGCGCACGACCTTCGTCGCGCGCGGCGCCGGCGAAATCCAGTTCGGCCAGATCGTCGAGCAGCCGCTGCGCGGCAGCCGCGTGCTGGGCCGCGCGACCGAGCGCATCGCGAAAGCCCGGAAAGTGCGCAGCCAGCGTCGGCAGCACGTCGATGCGCAACGCGTTGCGCGCATAGCGCGTGTCGCCGTTCGATTCATCGTCGATCCAGGCGAGCCCGCGCTGAACCGCGTAGCGTTCCAGTTGCGCACGCAACAATCGCAACAGCGGCCGCACGCGCTCGACGCTTGCACCATCCGGACGATAGCGCGGCGCCATCGCGGCCAGACCGGCAATCCCCGCGCCGCGCAACAATTGCAGCAGCACGGTCTCGGCCTGATCGTCCGCATGCTGCGCGATCCAGAGCGCCGCCACGCCGCGACGCTCGCACATCGCATCGAGCGCAGCATATCGGCGCTTGCGTGCGGTCGCCTCGACGCCGAGGCCGCTGTCGTGCGGCACGTCGACACGCTCGGATTCGAACGCGACGCCAAGCCGTTCGGCCGTCGCCTGCGCATGCGCGACCCAGGCGTCGGCGTTCGCGCTAAGTCCGTGATGCACGTGCAGCGCGATGCAACGTTCTGCGCCCGCGACGCGCACGGCCGCGTCGAGCAGTACCGTCGAGTCGAGGCCGCCGCTGTACGCAATCGCGATCTGAGCATCTGACGGCATGTCGGAAAGCGCAACGCCGATCGCGTCGAGGACGACGCGATCGGCGCTGAGTTGGGTCGGAGGGATCACGATCGAAACGCGCGCCGGATGGCGCGCGAGGTGCACATGCCGGTCACGCGCCGGGCGTGGTTTCCTTGAACTTGCCGTAGGCCATCAGGCGCTCGAAGCGACGCTCGCGCAGCGCATCGATGCTCATGCCCTGGAACTGGCGCAGCGAATCCGCAAGCGCGCGGCGCAGCAGCGCAGCCATGCCCTTCGGATCGCGATGCGCGCCGCCGAGCGGTTCGTTGACGATCTTGTCGATCAGCCCGAGCGCCTTCAGGCGATGGGCGGTGAGGCCGAGTGCTTCGGCAGCCTCGGGCGCCTTTGCGGCGCTCTTCCACAGAATCGACGCGCAACCTTCCGGCGAGATCACCGAGTAGGTCGAAAACTGCAGCATCATCACCGTATCGGCCACCGCGATCGCGAGCGCGCCGCCCGAACCGCCCTCGCCGATCACCGTCGTGATGATCGGCGTCTTCAGCTCCGCCATCACGTACAGATTGCGGCCGATCGCTTCCGACTGGCCGCGCTCTTCCGCACCGATGCCCGGATAGGCGCCCGGCGTGTCGACGAACGTGAAGATCGGCAGACCAAACTTCTCGGCGAGGCGCATCAGGCGCTCGGCCTTGCGATAGCCTTCCGGGCGCGGCATCCCGAAGTTGCGCGCCGCGCGTTCCTTGGTGTCGCGGCCCTTCTGGTGGCCGATCACCATGCACGGATGGCCGCCGAAGCGCGCGAGACCGCCGACGATCGACAGATCGTCCGCGAACGCGCGGTCGCCATGCAGTTCGTGGAAATCGGTAAACAGTTCCGCGACGTAATCGAGCGTGTACGGACGCTGCGGATGCCGGGCGATCTGCGAGACCTGCCACGGCGACAGGTTCGCGTACAGATCCTTCGTCAGTTGCTGGCTCTTCTTCGACAGCCGCTCGATTTCTTCCGAAATATCGACAGCCGAGTCGTCCTGCACGAATCGCAGCTCTTCGATCTTGGCCTCGAGTTCGGCGATCGGCTGTTCGAAATCCAGAAACGTGGTCTTCATGTGTTCGAATCCTTGGGTCTTGCGGCAGCGCGTATTCTACCCGCGCGGGCGATGTGCAAAACCGGCTCTCAACTATTGATGTTTAAAACCTGATAGCCGTCAGTCTGCGTCAGTGTCGGGCACGTCGAGACTGCGCCACATATACCAGGTCGCGACAGTGCGCCACGGCTCCCAGTTGGCGGCCACTTCGCGGGCCTCGCTGCGTGTGACGGGCTCCCCGCTAAAGTAATTGACGCTGATCGCGCGGATCAGGCCCGGATCGTCGAGCGGCAGGACGTCCGGTCGCGACAGGTTGAAGATCAGGAACATCTCGGCCGTCCAGCGGCTGATGCCGCGGATCTGCGTAAGTTCCGCGATCACATCCTCGTCGTCCATCGACGTCCATTTGTCGACGTGCAGTGCACCGGACACGAAGTGCTGCGCAAGGTCGAGAATGTATTCCGTCTTGCGCTTCGACAGCCCGCATCCGATCAGTTTGTCCGCACCGAGCCGGATCACCGGCTGCGGCGCGAGCTTCGGACACGCATCCTCGATGCGCGCCCACAGCGCCTGTGCGGACGGCACCGAAATCTGCTGCCCGACGACCGAGCGCGCGAGTGTAACGAACGGATCACCGCGCTTCACCAGATGCGCCGGGCCGAACTTCGGGATCAGCTTCTTCAGGATCCGGTCGCGCTTGACGAGATCTGCGCACGCCTTGTCCCAATATGCGGGACGCACGATACCATCCGCGGCGTCGGCTGCCGGATCGGATGCGCGCGACTTGCGCGCCGGGTCCGCAGCCGCCATCGCGACCTCCGGCTGCGCCGCATCCGCGCCCTTCGCGCGGGCGGGCTTCGCATGACCGTTCATCGCGCCGTTCGGCATGGCGCGCGCAGCGTCCGCCTTTGCCGTTGGCGAGCGCTTGGCTGCCGGACGCGCGGCGAGCGGAGTCGCACGCCTGACCGGCGCTTTTCTGGCCGTTGCCATCTTGCCTCCTACCTGACGGATCGGTCAGTGGAACGCACCGCGCTCATACGCGACGCCATTCGGTCGATCCGCCCGGTTTGTCTTCAAGTGCGATGCCGGCATCGAGCAGTTCCGCCCGAATCCGGTCCGCTTCGGCATAGTCCTTCGCTCGTTTCGCCGCGACGCGCGCGGCGATCCTCGCCTCGATTTCATCGGCTGCGAGCCCACCCGCCTGCGCGGCGCCGGTGCCCTGCTGCAGGAACGCGCGCGGCTCGCGGCCAAGCAGGCCCAGCAGACCCGCCAATTGCTTCAGCTGCCGCGCGAGCGACGCATCGCGCGTGCGGTTGACCTCGCCGGCCAGCTCGAACAGCGTCGCCACCGCGACCGGCGTATTGATGTCGTCGTTCATCGCGGCCGCGAAACGCTGCGCATGCGGCTCGTTCCAGTCGAGCGCGAGCGTGTCGGGTTCGACATCCTTCAGCGCCGTATACAGACGCGTGAGCGACGCACGCGCATCGTCGAGGTGCACGTCGCTGTAGTTGAGCGGCGACCGGTAGTGCGTGCGCACGATGAAGAAGCGCATGACCTCGGCGTCGTACCGCTCGAGCACTTCGCGGATCGTGAAGAAGTTGCCGAGCGACTTCGACATCTTCTCGTTGTCCACTTGCACGAAGCCGTTGTGCATCCAGTAATTGACGAACGTCTGGCCGGTCGCGCCTTCGCTCTGCGCGATTTCGTTCTCGTGGTGCGGGAATTGCAGATCCTGCCCGCCGCCGTGAATGTCGAAATGCTCGCCGAGCAGCGTGCAACCCATCGCGGAGCACTCGATGTGCCAGCCCGGCCGGCCCATCCCGTACTTCGACGACCACGACGCGCCTTCAGGCTCGCCCTCCTTCGCGCGCTTCCACAGCACGAAGTCGAGCGGATCCTGTTTTGCATCGTTCGCGGCGACGCGTTCGCCCGCGCGCAGGTCGTCCAGCGACTTGCCCGACAGCTTCCCGTAGTTCGCGAACTTGCGCACCGAATAATTGACGTCGCCGTCGCCCGCCTGATACGCGTAGCCGTTCGCCTCGAGCTTCTCGATCATTCCGAGCATCTGCGGAATGAACTGCGTGGCGCGCGGCTCGATGTCGGGCCGCTGAATGCCGAGCGCCGCCTCATCCTCGTGCATCGCGTCGATGAAACGGTCGGTCAGCGACTTGATCGTCTCGCCGTTCTCGACCGCGCGACGGATGATCTTGTCCTCGATGTCGGTGATGTTGCGCACGTACGTGACCCGATAGCCGATCGCACGCAGCCAGCGCTGGACGAGGTCGAACACGACCAGCATGCGCGCGTGGCCCACGTGACAATAGTCGTAGACGGTGATCCCGCATACGTACATCCGCACTTCGCCGGACTGGCGCGGCACGAAAACTTGCTTGTCACGCGCGAGCGTGTTGTAGATGCGCAGTGATTCCATAGAGATGAACCGTGAGCCGAAGGAAACCGCCCTGGCGAAGCTCGCCCAGCATGCGACACGGACGGACCGCCTGTTACGGCACGACGCCGCGCGTCCTCGATATCACATGGGGCGGTCAGGCTGCAAGCACAGCGGTGACGGCCACGAGAGGCAAAGAAAGACTGTCTGCGGCTCGCCGGAACGCGCAGACGTTTTGTTAGAATGGGTCGGAGTATAACATTCCGATTTACGCCTATGAAACCTCATCGCGGCCGTGCGCCGAGCGCTGCGACCCTCGTTGCGACCGCCGTCGTGGGCGTCGCACTGACGCTTTTCGCGGCCCCCGCGGCGCATGCGCAAAAGGCTCCGGCCACCGCCGACGGCACGCCCGAAATCGACGCGTCGATCGCCGGCAAGCAATGGAAGCAGGCGCTCGCGCAACTCGACGCGCGCATCGCGGCGAATCCGCACGACGTGCAGGCGCAGTTCAAGCGCGGCACCGTGCTCGCCCGCCTGAACCGCGACGACGACGCGATCCAGCAGTTCGTCGCGATCACGCAGGCCTACCCCGAACTGCCCGAGCCCTACAACAACCTCGCGGCGCTCTACGCGAAGCACGGCCGCTACGACGAAGCGCGCAGCGCGCTCGTCACGGCGACGCAAGCGAACCCGAGCTACTCGCTCGCGTACGAGAACCTCGGCGACCTGTACCTGCGGCTCGCGGCCGAGTCGTACAAGCGCGCGCAATCGCTCGGCCACACGAGCGGCGCGACCGCACAGCGCCTCGCCGACGTGCAGAAGATCGTGTCGCCGCCGAAGCCGGCCGCCGGCGCGCACAACGTCACGCCCGCCACGCGCGCGTACACCGACCGTGCCGCCGCAAACGTGAGCACCACCACGCTGCCGATGTCGCCGACGTTCCAGTTCAACGGTCCGTCCGGTGCGCTGGCGGCGCCGTACGTCGCGCCGTCGCAGTAAAGCGGCGCAACCTTCCCTCCCTCCCAACCTGAGGATCGCAATGAAACGTCTGTTGCTGGCGCTTGGCGGCGCCGCCCTTCTCGCGACCGCGCCTGCCTTCGCGCAATCGGCCACCGCGCACCCGATCGTGCAGCTCAAGACCTCGCAGGGCGACATCCGCGTCGAGCTCTACCCGGAGAAGGCGCCGAAGACGGTCGCCAACTTCCTCGATTACGTGAAGGCCGGCCAGTACAACGGCACGATCTTTCATCGCGTGATCAAGGGCTTCATGATCCAGGGCGGCGGCTACAAGACCAACTTCGAGGAGAAGCCGACCCGCGCGCCGATCCCGCTGGAAAGCCGCAATGGTCTGAAGAACCTGACGGGCACGATCGCGATGGCGCGCACCAGCGATCCGAACTCGGCCACCGCGCAGTTCTTCATCAACACGGTTGACAACAACGGCCTCGACTACCCGAACCCGGACGGCAACGGCTACGCGGTGTTCGGCAAGGTCGTGTCTGGCCTCGACGTCGTGAAGAAGATCGAAGGCGTGGCGACGACCTCGCGCGGCCCGATGCAGGACGTGCCGGCCCAGCCGGTCGTGATCGAATCCGCGAGCATCGTCTCGAAGTAAGCACCTGCCGGCACGTCCGGCGCCACACGCGGCCGCGTCGTACGACCGGCCGCGTGCCATTTAAACCGCCATACCGAAGGAATTCATCATGGTTGAACTGCATACGAACCACGGCGTGATCAAGCTCGAGCTGGACGCCGCGAAGGCACCGAAGACGGTCGAGAACTTCCTCAACTACGTGAAGAAGGGCCACTATGACGGTACGGTGTTCCACCGCGTGATCAACGGCTTCATGATCCAGGGCGGCGGCTTCGAGCCGGGCCTGAAGCAGAAGCCGACCGACGCGCCGATCGACAACGAGGCGAACAACGGCCTGAAGAACGACAACTACACGATCGCGATGGCGCGCACGAACGATCCGCATTCGGCGACCGCCCAGTTCTTCATCAACGTCAACGACAACGACTTCCTGAACCACTCGTCGCCGACGCCGCAAGGCTGGGGCTACGCGGTGTTCGGCAAGGTCGTCGAAGGTCAGGACGTCGTCGACAAGATCAAGGCCGTGAAGACGGGCAACGCGGGTTTCCATCAGGACGTGCCGACTGACGACGTCGTGATCGAAAAGGCCGTGGTGGTCTAACGCACCAGCCGTAACGGAGGCACTTCGATGTTGCAGGAGAGTCCGCCGCGAAGCGTCTCCGCGGGCGTGCCGGGCGAGCGCGAATACGCGCAAGCCGCACGCCCGTTCCTGTTTCTCTCCGATCTGCATCTGAGCGAGGCGATTCCGAAGACGGTCGCCGCGTTCGAGCATTTCGTGAAATACACCGCCGACAGCGCCGACTCGGTGTTCATTCTCGGCGACCTGTTCGAATACTGGATCGGCGACGACGTGCTCGACGACGATCCGTTCGCGGCCCGCATGGCCGCGCTGATGCATACGTTCTCCGAACGCGGCATTGCGCTCTACGTGATGCACGGTAACCGCGATTTTCTGCTCGGGCGGCGCTTCATGAAGGCGGCCGGTGCAATCCTGCTGCCCGACCCGGCGCTGATCGTGGCATTCGGCCAGCGCATCGTGCTCGCGCACGGCGATGCGCAATGCACGGCCGATCGCGGCTACCAGGTGTTTCGGCGATTTGCGCGCAATCGCGTCGCGCAGGCGCTGTTCCTCGCATGGCCGTTCCGCTGGCGTCGCGCGCTCGCGCAGCGGATGCGCTCGAACAGCGAAGCGGGCCGGATGCGCGCTGCTTCGTCCATCTACGATGTCACGCGTGAAGGCGTGGCCGCGCTATTCCGGAAAAGCCGCGCGAGCGTGATCATTCACGGCCATACGCATCGCCCTGCCCGCCATCTGGAACCGGGCGGAATTCGCTGGGTGCTGCCCGACTGGGATCTGGATCACGGCACGCCGCGCGGCGGTTACTTGCGTGTCGATGCGGAAGGCATCCACGCGATGCCGCTCGAGTAACGCATTCGACTGCATTCCGCTGACGGCGCTCGACGCGTCTGGCGCCGCCGGCATGCGGCGGGTTACGACTGCCGTTCGACTGCGTTGCCTTCCAGCACAGCCGACAGCCGGCGCAGGTCGAGTCGCGCTGCGTCGGCACCCTGCAGCGTTTCCAGATGCGTGCCGAGCCGCTCCAGCGCCGCGACGATCTCGTCGACGCGCCGGCTCTCCTTCGCCGCGTGATCGATCAGCCCGTGGATCGCGAGCGACATCGGGTCGTCCGCGTTCGGCGTGATCCCGTATGCGCAGAATGCGGCACGCTCGGGTTGCGGCTTCGGTTGCGCCGGCATCACGATGCGCGCCGGATTGCCGACCGCGGTGCCACCCGCCGGCACCGGCTTCACCACGACCGCGTTCGAACCGATCTTCGCGCCCGCGCCAACCGTGAAACCGCCGAGCACCTTCGCGCCCGCGCCGACGATCACGCCGGGTTCGAGCGTCGGATGGCGCTTCGCGCCGCGCGTGAGCGATGTGCCGCCGAGCGTCACGCCCTGATAGATCGTGCAGTCGTCGCCGACGATCGCGGTCTCGCCGATCACGACACCCATGCCGTGATCGATGAACACGCGCCTGCCGATCGTCGCGCCCGGATGGATCTCGATCCCCGTCAGGAAGCGGCCGACCTGCGACGCGAAACGGGCGAGCCAGTAGCGTTTCGCGCGCCAGCATGCATGCGCAAACCGATGCAGCACGAGCGCATGCAGGCCCGGATAACAGGTCAGCACTTCCCAGGCACTGCGAGCGGCGGGATCCCGCTCGCGTATCGTCGCAACGTCTTCGCGCAGTCTAGTGAACATGATCGGATCTGGGCTGAGGAAAAGGCCGGCGGGCGCCGCCGGCAATGGCCGGTCGTTATCTTGCCGGGTAATTTGCTTATGACGTCCGGCGATTGTAGGGCCACTCGCGAGCGGCCGCTCGGCGTCGCGCGTTCACCCGCCGGCGGCACGGGTATTCGACGGAAACGACCGTTCCGGCGGCCCGACAATGACTGCTTGCAGGCACCGCAAGATGCATGGGCCGCCATCCCCGCCAACCAGTGCACCGCGACGGACGCAAGCGGCGCCACCCCATCACAGCCGTCGAACGCGAAAGCGCGCGGCAGCCGCCGCGCCGGACGCCTACGCGTCGCCTTCGGCCGTTCCCGACTTCAGCAGGATGTGCTTCGCGATGCCGCGCAGGATGTTGACTTCCTCGCGCTCGAGACCGGTGCGCGCGAACAGGCGCCGCAGCCGCGGCATCAGCTTCTTCGGGTTGCGCGGATCGAGAAAATCCAGCGCGATCAGCGCGTTTTCGAGGTGCGCATACATCCGCTCGATCTCGTCGCTCTGCGCGAGCGTGCCGACGTCGACGTGCGCCGCGGGCGACGCCTCGCTTGCCTGCGCCAGGAACGCGACGCGCAGTTCGTACGCGAGCACCTGGATCGCTTGCGCGAGGTTCAGCGAGCTGTAGGCCGGATTTGCCGGGATATGGGCAAGCGCACTGCATTGCTCGACGTGCTCGTTCGCGAGACCCGTACGCTCGTTGCCGAACACCAGGGCGATATCGCCGCCGCCCACCTGCGTGCACGCGTGCTCGGCGGCCGCGCGCGGCGCGAGGCGCGGCGGCCCGTATTCGCGCGTGCGCGCGGTCAGCGCGATCGACCAGTGGACGCCGGCCAACGCGTCGCCGAGCGTGGGCACGACATGCGCGGACGCGAGGACGTCGTCGGCGCCGCTCGCCATCGCGATCGCGTCGGGATCGCTCTGCACGTGCGGCACGCGCGGCGCCACCAGCACAAGGCGAGAGAAACCCATCGTCTTCAGCGCGCGGGCGGCCGCCCCGACATTGCCGGGATGGCTGGGCTCGACGAGCACGAAACGGATTGATGTGAAGCCGCCGGACGGCGGCGGAGACGAGGCGCCACCCGATTCGGACGGCGCGGTGGGGTTCTGCGGAGTTTCCACTACATACGGCTCGGTTCATCGGAATGGCAGTATGGTATCGCCATCGTCGCGACAAACCCACTCGTCCGGACGGCCAGTGGGGTTTCCCCGTATTCGGAGCCCCCGAAACGTTCGAAAATCGGGTAAAATCATGCGCTTACGCGTCGCACACCGCGCGGCGCGGGTCGTACCCCGCTCTTTGTCAATTCGCGTCTCATTTCGCCCGGCACGTTCGCGCTGCTCCGGGCGGTATGTTCCACTTCGTGGCGGCCCGTGCCGTCGGCTACAGGATCCAGGCTCATGCATCCCATGCTCAACATTGCTGTCAAGGCTGCGCGCCGCGCCGGACAGATCATCAATCGTGCATCCCTCGATCTCGACCTGATCGAGATTCGCAAGAAGCAGCAGAACGACTTCGTCACCGAAGTGGACAAGGCCGCCGAAGAGGCGATCATCGAGACGCTGAAAACCGCTTACCCCGACCACGCGATCCTTGCGGAAGAATCGGGCGAATCGGAGAACGAATCCGAATTCAAGTGGATCATCGATCCGCTCGACGGCACGACGAACTTCATCCACGGCTTCCCGTACTACTGCGTATCGATCGCGCTCGAACACAAGGGCATCGTTACGCAGGCCGTCGTCTACGATCCGAACAAGAACGACCTGTTCACGGCCACGCGCGGCCGCGGCGCTTACCTGAACGACCGCCGCATCCGCGTCGGCCGGCGCGACCGCCTGGCCGATGCACTGGTCGGCACGGGCTTCCCGTTCCGCGAAAAGGATGGCCTCGACGCATACGCGCGCCTGTTCACTGAAATGACGCAAGCCTGCACGGGCCTGCGCCGCCCGGGCGCGGCCGCACTCGACCTCGCGAACGTCGCAGCGGGCCGCCTCGACGCGTTCTTCGAGCAGGGCATCAACGTGTGGGACATGGCGGCCGGCAGTCTGCTGATCACCGAAGCCGGCGGTCTCGTCGGCAACTACACGGGCGACGCCGATTTCCTGCATCGCCACGAGATCGTCGCGGCGAACCCGAAGATCTACGCGCAGATGATCCCGATCCTGAACCGCTACAGCCGGCTGCATCCGGCAGCGGAATAAGCCCGCGCCCGTGCGGCGCGGCTTTTGCGTCAACCACTCGCTGGCACCGTCATGATGAAGCGCCTGCCGCCTTCCGGTCGTCCGGAGCGCGAAGTACTCTTCTTCTCGCGGGAGTCGCTTCAGGCGCCCGTGCCGAGCTTGCCCGAGTGGTCCGGCGTGCCGCCGCGCGTCGCGCGCTTTCCGTCGCCTGACGATCGGCTCGCGACATGCGCGCGCGACGGACGCCGCCGCGGGCATGCCGGCCGCAGCCCGTTTCAACACCGCCACGGCTTCGTGGCGACCGTATCCGACTACTCATGTTACGGCTAAGCGAAATCAAACTCCCGCTCGACCATCCCGAGAGCGCCCTTGAAGCCGCGATTCGCGCGCGCCTCAAGGAGCTCGGCGTGGCCGCGGACGGGCTCCTCCGTTACACGGTGTTCCGCCGTGCGCACGACGCGCGCAAGCGCTCCGACATCAAGCTCACGTATATCGTCGATGTCGAGGTCAAGGACGAAGCCGCCGTGTTGCCGCGGCTCGCCGGCACGCCGCATTGCGGCGTGACGCCCGACATGACGTACCACTTCGTTGCGAAGGCGCCCGAGCACGGCAACTTTCTGCGTCCGGTCGTGATCGGCATGGGCCCGTGCGGGCTGTTCGCCGGGCTGATCCTCGCGCAAATGGGCTTTCGCCCCATCATCCTCGAGCGCGGCAAGGCCGTGCGCGAGCGCACCAAGGACACGTTCGGCCTGTGGCGCAAGAGCGTGCTCAATCCGGAGTCGAACGTGCAGTTCGGCGAAGGCGGTGCCGGCACGTTCTCCGACGGCAAGCTGTACAGCCAGATCAAGGATCCGCACCACTACGGCCGCAAGGTGCTCGACGAATTCGTGAAGGCCGGCGCGCCCGAGGACATCCTGTATCTGAGCCGGCCGCACATCGGCACGTTCCGCCTCGTCAGCATGGTGGAAAAGATGCGCGCGAGCATCCATGAACTGGGTGGCGAAGTGCGCTTCGAAACCCGCGTCGAGGATATCGACATCGAACACGGCAAGGTGCGCGCGCTCAAGCTGTCGAACGGCGAAACGTTGCGCTGCGATCACGTGGTGCTGGCCGTGGGCCATAGCGCGCGCGATACGTTCCAGATGCTGCACGATCGCGGCGTCTACGTCGAAGCCAAGCCGTTCTCGCTCGGTTTCCGGATCGAGCATCCGCAGGGCGTGATCGATCGCAGCCGCTTCGGCAAGTTCGCGGGCCACAAGCAGCTCGGCGCGGCGGACTACAAGGTGGTTCACCACTGCAGCAACGGCCGTGCGGTCTACAGCTTCTGCATGTGCCCGGGCGGCACGGTGGTCGCGGCAACGTCCGAGCCGGGGCGCGTGGTCACCAACGGGATGAGCCAGTATTCGCGTGCCGAGCGCAACGCGAACGCCGGCATCGTCGTCGGCATCACGCCGGAAGATTATCCGGGCGGCCCGCTCGCGGGTATCGCGTTCCAGCGCAAATGGGAAGAGCGCGCGTTCGAGCTCGGCGGCGGCGACTACAGCGCGCCGGGCCAGCTGGTCGGCGATTTCATCGCGGGCCGGCCGTCGACGTCGCTCGGCTCCGTGGTGCCGTCGTACAAGCCGGGCGTGCGCCCGACCGACCTCAGCACCGCCCTGCCCGACTATGTGATCGAAGCCATTCGTGAAGCGCTGCCGCAGATCGACCGCAAAATCGCCGGCTTTGCGATGCACGATGCGGTGCTCACCGGCGTGGAGACGCGCACGTCGTCCCCGATCCGGATCCGGCGCAAGGACAACTACCAGAGCTTGAACGTCGAAGGGCTGTATCCGGCGGGCGAAGGCGCCGGGTATGCGGGCGGCATTTACTCGGCAGCTATCGACGGGATCGAGGTCGCGCAGGCGGTGGCGCTCGATCTGGTGTCGGCGCAAAAGTCCTGATCGGTTCGACCCGCCCGGCGCGCGCAGTGGCGTGCGCCGGGAGATACCGGCCCTTCAACGCCCGAGCGGCGACGCGAATGGATCGCCGGGTGCCGTCGGCTGCGATCTGCTGCACCTCGCTACACGGCGATCTTCGCGCTTGTGCATCGAAGCGGCTGGTAAATTCGGAGCACCCGGGCAGCAACTTTACGCCGGACCTATGACCACGCCGTCGTCCGAGCCCTTTGCTCGCCACACTCAAACGATGCAGCGGTACCTGCTCGTTATTGGACAAAGGTCGGCGTAGAAAGCTACGTCAAGAGCTACGCCGATAATTTTGGCGATGGACTGCCACCGAACCCCGACGTTCGTCTCGGACGCTCCCCGGCAATCCACGATGGAGCTTGTTTGCCTGGACCGGGTTACGACGGCGCAGCATGCAGTGTCGGCGGGTGATCGGTAACACCCATCGCGTGCTTCGAATTGCAGTTGCAAGGGCGGCACAAATTCGCACCTTCCTTGGGCCGACCTGCGCGCGGCAAACATGCACTGGTGAAAACCGGGCGTTGTCACATTCGCATGTCGACACGGGCTATTTTTTGCCGGGCAGCTCGCTGGCGCGCTGCACCCGAAACGTGGGCAGGCGCCAGCCAAACCGAAGCGAAGCGAGCCGAATGGCGACGCAGACGATCGTCGCGCACCATGGAGTCCACCACTGCGTCCAATGCGCGGACGAGAACAGAACCTGCGTGCCCGCACCGGCGAGCGCAGCCGTCGCATAAACCTCGCGGTCCAAAATGGCCGGCAGGCGCGAAAGCACGACGTCGCGCATGACACCGCCGCCGACCGCAGTCACGATGCCGAGCACAATGGCGAGCTCCGCATTGTGTCCGAAGCTCAGCGCCTTTTGCGCACCGGCCACGGCGAACAGGCCGAGGCCAATCGCATCGAAGAAGAGGACGGGCTGCCGCAGACGGCGTACCGGCGCATACGCGAAAATTGCGACTGCGGTCGCGAGCACGGAAGCCGCCAGATATCTCCAGTTTGAAAGCCCCGCCGGCGGGATCGCGCCAATGCAGACGTCACGCACGATTCCGCCGCCGCATGCCACCATGAACGCGATGGACAAGATGCCGAACAGGTCCAGCCGCTTTTGGCGAGCAGCCACCGCGCCGCTCATGGCAAATACGAATGTCCCGACCAGATCGAGAGCGAAGTACGCCGCGTGCGAATTCACGCCGACGGATCTCGCTTGTCGAGCCACGCGCCGGCCGCGCATAGCATCGCTTCCAGCCCCGTACGCAGCGTCGGGTCGAGTACCGGCGCGAACTTCGGCGAATGGTTACTGGGAATTTCGTTGAGCTTTTTCTCTGCCAACGCCTTTGCGAATGTATCCGGATCGGTTCCGCCGATGAACCAGAACACATATGGCGCGCCCCATTCGCGGCCGAATACGCTGAAGTCCTCGCTCGCCGCCGCCGGGGGCGTTTCGTAGGCGCGTTCGCCAAAGTGCGCTTCGAACGCCGCCTGCACACGCTCGCTTGTCTGCGCGTCGTTGATCGTCAGCGGATAGCTCGAGAGCGTCGTGAATTCGGGCTCGCGTGGTGCGTTGGACGCCATGCACTCCGCACAGCAGATGCGCCGGATAGCCCCCAGCATGTATTCGCGCACGTCTTCATCGAATGTGCGCATGTTGAGCTTGAGCGTCGCGTCGTCGGGGATGATGTTCTCTTTCGTTCCAGCCTGTAGCGCACCAATCGTCAGCACCGCACTATCGCGCGGGGAGATTTCCCGCGATACGATTGTCTGCAGGCGGAGCGCGGTCGACGCCGCCATGATGACCGGATCGATCGAGGTTTGTGGCTGCGATCCGTGCGAACCGCGCCCAAACAGCCGTACCTTCAAACTGTCTGCCGCCGAAAGAATCGTGCCGCTCCGGTAGCCGACCGTGCCCGCTGCGCCAACCATGACGTGCTGACCAAGGATCACGTCAGGCTTCGGGAAGCGCTCGGCCATGCCGTCGTCAATCATGCTGCGGGCGCCGCGCGCCACTTCCTCGCCCGGCTGAAAGACCGCCATCAGCGTTCCGCGCCACGCGTGCCGGTGCGCGGCCATCAGGTGCGATACACCCATCAGCCACGTCACGTGCATGTCGTGGCCGCACGAGTGCGCGACGCCCACTTCGAGGCCATCCTCGTCCTTCGCCGTCACCGTGCTGGCATAGGGCAATCCGGTCGCTTCTGCCATCGGCAGCGCATCCATGTCGGCGCGCAGCATTACAGTCGGACCGTCGCCGTTGCGTAACACTGCCACGACGCCAGTCCCGCCGACACCCCGCGTGACGTCATAGCCGACATTCTCGAGATAATCGGCTGCAATACGTGCGGTGCGCACTTCTTGCATCGACAGTTCGGGATGCTCATGCAGATCCTTGTAGATCGCTTCGAGTTCGGGCAAGAGGCTTTCCACGGCGCCCTTGGTCGCTTCCACCAATGCAGGCATGATCGATCCTTTCAAATGGTTCGTTGCGGTGGCCGATGTCGCATTGCACGCGCCGGCCGGCGGTGAAGCCCGGAAGCACTTGCAGCCGATCTGGCGGCCCGGCGGCGGGAACGACGTACGCATTTCGCCGACCAGCGTCATCCGATGCATGCGACAAGGTGAAACACGGAACATCCGGGCGAGTCGCCTCTGCCCTGACACTTCGTATGACGTTTCCGTCAGATCGTCTACTGCCCCGAAGCGGGACAGGAATACAAGGGAACCATAGTCCGAGTAGCGGCAATCCGAAAGCTCCTGTCGAGTCATCGGACAGAGCGGTCGCCCGCAGGGCCGTGTCGCCGAGACCGCGCATGGCGCCTTCCGGCCGAAAGGCGAACTTCGCGCTCGCGCGTCAGGGCCGCTGGTAAACTCTGGCGGCCAAAGCAACTTTTCGCGGCCACATGAGTATGCAAGCCACCGCAGCACCTGCACCCGGGCTCGAGATAATGCAGCAGTATCTGCGCCGTGTCTGACAACGCAAAAATCAAAACCTGCGCCAAAACATGCACCGTTATGCAATGTTGACGGAGTCGCTATGCCATTAACCGTGGGCATGCTCGCCCGGCGTTGCGGCATTACTGTTCGTGCGTTGCACTACTACGATCAGACAGGCTTATTGAAGCCGATCGGACGCTCCACTGCAGGCTACCGGTTGTATGACGAAGCCAGCGTTTCGACAATCAAGACGATCCAAGCACTGCGCGGTCTGGGCCTTACACTAGACGCGATTGCACGAATGCTGCACACCCGGCAGATTGCTTTGGCGGAAGTGATCGTCGAAAGCCGCCGGGCGATCGCCGCGGAGCTGACAAGATTGAATACGCTGAACGAGCGACTCGCGGTCCTGCAAGCCGCCTCCGATTCAGGCATGACTTGGCGTGACACCGACTGGCCAGACACCCTCGCCTTGCTCGATCGATATCGGGAACACTTCAACACGGCCGAAATCGCGGAGATCCTCGCGCGTTGGAAAGGCATGGAAGCCACCTTGTCGCAGTTGTTCACCGACGTGCGCGACGCAATGGATCGACGTGTGCCGCCCGATGCCCACGAAGCGCAGAGGCTCGCATATCGCTGGTTAGGCGCCGCGATGCAATGGATGGACGGCGACGTCACCATTACGCGGCGCTGGCGGAAACTGCACGGCGAAGCAGCGCAAGCTCCGGACCATGCGGGGCTTGACCATACGCTGATCGCCTACATCGAACCGGCGACTCGTCTGCATCTGGCGGCCTTGAGGCGTCACCTCACCGATGATGATTTGCAACGCCTGGACAAGACGCTGTCGGCAGAATGGCTCACGCTAGGCGCAGATGTCGAACTGGCGATTGCTTGCGACGCCACCGCCGATTCATCCGCGCTCGTGAGCCGCTGGCGCTCGCTGCTCGACCGAACGACACGTGGGGACGCAGCGCTGCGACGCAAGCTGCTGGATGCCCTGTCTGAAGAGCCCATGCTGCAAGCGGGCCATCCGATGAGCCCCGACGTACTCACGTGGCTGCAACGCCAAGAAGCAGTTGACGCCGAACATGCCAATAATGGGCCCGGAGCTTGACCCTCACGTGAACGTCAGGGTTCATGCTGGCTCCCTTTCAACGGAGAAAGCGCATGAACCCCATCCCGGACGATCGACTCGCGTTCCGAATCGGTGCTCGCCCCGTTCGATCGAAGCGGCTGGAAGGCGGCATTCTCGCCACACAGGTAGGAAACGAACCGCCCGCCGTCGTCGTGCTAAACGGTGGACAAGCCTTCGTCGCGAAGACGACCTTGCGGCGGTTGCGGCGCGACGTGCGCCGCGTTGCCGGTATTCTGCCTGCCGGCACACCGTTCGTATTGCTCGGCTATCCTGACGCGCCCGGTACTCAATACCGGATCGCCGACATCGCAGAGCAAATTGCCCGCGGCATCGCCGCGCATTGGAAGTGCACGACGCTCATGGGCATCTCGTTCGGAGGTGTCGTCGCGGCGCGCCTCGCGGCTTCCCACCCGACGCTCGTTTCCCGACTCGCGCTGGTCTCGAGTGCGCACCGCCTGTCCGCTGGAGGCTGCCGGCTCGTCGAACAGCAGATCGTCCACGCGGCTCGCTCCGATTACGTGAGGCTGCTCGAAACGATGTCCGGGTGCTTCCGCGCATGCTGGCGCAATGTGCTCCTCCGTGCGGCGTTGTTCGGTCGACGCCACGACATCGCATCGTTGGTGAACGAAAGAGACGTCATTGTGCGTACCTTGCGCGCGTTGCGCGACGATGCGGACGACGATTCGCCTTGGCCGCAGAAAATCCGCGCGGATACGTTAATCGTCTGTGGCGCCTCGGATCCGATCTTCGCCGACGCAATCCATGAAACGTCCGCGTGGGTGCCGGCTGCGACCCGTCACACGCTCTCAGGCGAAGGGCATATGGTGATGATCGAGCGCCGGCGGCAGGTTGCCCGCCTCATCGGTAAATGGCTCGATCCGCGTTCTTGAACCGCACGCCTCAGTACGTCTGGTCTTTGTTACCGTCAGACGCGGGTCGCGGCGGTAAAGCCGTGTGATAACGCGCGCTTGCTCACGCGAGCACTCGGCGTGAGCTTCACGCACAGATATTGACAAATTTCACATACTTTGCGTGCAACGAATTCACTAGGATGATTACCTGCTTTGCTGATTCAATTTTTCGGAAGGAATGAATGAAAAATGAACACATCTGTCCGACATGCGGCCACTGCGCTTACGCTTTTGATGAGCGCACAACTTTCGCACTCGCAAGCCATCGCGGCTGACGCACCCCAATCCAATGGCGCCCTTCCAGTAACCGTGCCTCAACCTGACTACACTTCGCAACGCGTAAAAGTCGGTTTGTCGAGCGCAGAAACGACGCTCGTCCTTCCGTGGTTCGTGCAAGACCTGATCGCAACAGCCAACGCCAGCCGTTCACTGGACGAAGCTGCCCATGATTATGCAGGGCGTCTTAAGCGCGGCCTATAAACAATAGTCCGTTGTCGATCCTCGAACGCCGAGGCTTGCAGCCTCATCGGCGAAGCTCGCTTTCTGCATCGCCACGAGATCGTCGCAGCGAACCCGAAGATCGACGCGCAGACGATCGCTGAACCGCTACCGCCGCGCACATCCGGTAGCCCGGCAATCGCCGCCGTGCGTGGCGCGCAATTCAACGGCCCGTGTCCGCTTCATGCGGCACGGGCCGTCGACGTCTGACGCGGGACGATGCGCGGTGTGCATTTTCCACGCACGTGCGTTGGCGTTCGAGCGCCGCAACGGTCGGCCAATCGACCAATCCGGAACGCCATCGTCGACGCCGCTGGTAAACTCGGGCAACTCAAGCAACTTTACGCCGGATCTATGACCACGCTGTCGCCCGAGGCCTTTGCTGGCCACACTCCAATGATGCAGCAGTACCTGCGCATCAAGGCCGATCACCCCGACACGCTCGTCTTCTACCGGATGGGCGACTTCTACGAGCTGTTCTTCGAGGATGCCGAGAAAGCGGCACGCCTGCTCGACCTGACCCTCACGCAGCGCGGCGCATCGGCGGGCAACCCGATCAAGATGGCCGGCGTTCCGCATCACGCGGTCGAGCAATACCTGGCAAAGCTGGTGAAGATGGGCGAATCGGTCGCGATCTGCGAGCAGATCGGGGATCCGGCCACGTCGAAGGGTCCCGTCGAACGCAAAGTCGTGCGCGTCGTCACACCCGGCACGCTGACCGATGCGGCACTACTGTCCGACAAGAGCGACGTCTACCTGCTCGCGATGTGCACGGGCCACAACAAGCGCGGCGTCGCGGTCAACATCGGCCTCGCGTGGCTGAACCTCGCAAGCGGCGCACTGCGGCTCGCAGAAATCGAGCCGGACCAGCTCGGCGCCGCGCTCGAGCGCATCCGCCCCGCCGAAATCCTGACCGCGGACGGCGCAACCGACACCGTGCCCGCCGGCGCTGGCGCAATCAAGCGCGTACCGGCATGGCACTTCGACATCGCATCGGGCACCCAGCGGCTGTGCGACCAGCTCGACGTCGCGGGCCTCGACGGCTTCGGCGCCCATTCGCTGACGAGCGCATGCGGCGCAGCCGGTGCGCTGCTGCTGTACGCGGCGGCCACCCAGGGCCAGCAGCTGCGTCACGTGCGCAGCCTGAAAGTAGAAAACGAAACCGAATATATCGGGCTCGATCCGGCGACACGCCGCAACCTCGAATTGACCGAAACGCTGCGCGGCACCGAATCGCCGACGCTGTATTCGCTGCTCGACACCTGTTGCACGACGATGGGCAGCCGGCTGCTGCGTCACTGGTTGCATCATCCGCCGCGCGCATCGGTCGCCGCGCAGGCGCGCCAGCAAGCGATCGGCGCGTTGCTCGATGCGCCCGCGAATGCGAGTCTCGATGCATTGCGCAGCGCGCTGCGCCAAATCGCCGACGTCGAGCGGATCACCGGGCGTCTCGCGCTGCTGTCAGCGCGGCCGCGCGACCTCTCGAGCCTGCGCGACACGTTCGCCGCGCTGCCGGCATTGCGCGAACGCATCGGTGCGATCGTTGCAAACGCGGACGCGCTTGCCCGCATCGACGCGGCGCTCGCGCCACCCGCGGAATGCCTGGACCTGCTGACGAGCGCGATTGCCCCGGAGCCCGCCGCGATGGTCCGTGACGGCGGCGTGATCGCGCGCGGCTACGATGCGGACCTCGACGAGTTGCGCGACATCTCCGAGAACTGCGGGCAGTTTTTGATCGATCTCGAAGCACGCGAACGTGCGCGCACCGGCATCGCGAACCTGCGCGTCGAATACAACAAGGTTCACGGCTTCTACATCGAGGTCACGCGCGGCCAGACCGACAAGGTGCCCGACGACTATCGCCGTCGCCAGACGCTGAAGAACGCGGAGCGCTACATCACGCCCGAACTGAAAACCTTCGAGGACAAGGCGTTGTCCGCGCAGGAACGCGCGCTGGCTCGCGAGCGCGCGCTGTACGACGGCGTGCTGCAGGCGCTGCTGCCGTTCATTCCCGAGTGCCAGCGCGTCGCGTCCGCGCTTGCGGAACTCGACGTGCTCGCCGCGTTCGCCGAGCGTGCGCGCACGCTCGACTGGGTCGCGCCTACGTTTACCGACGAGATCGGCATCGAGATCGAACAGGGCCGCCACCCGGTCGTCGAAGCGCAGGTCGAGCAGTTCATCGCCAACGATTGCCGGTTCGGCGCCGAGCGCAAGCTGCTGCTGATCACCGGCCCGAACATGGGCGGTAAATCGACGTTCATGCGCCAGACGGCGCTGATCGCGCTGATGGCGTACGTCGGCAGCTACGTGCCCGCGAAATCGGCCTGCTTCGGCCCGATCGACCGCATCTTCACGCGAATCGGCGCGGCGGACGACCTCGCCGGCGGCCGTTCGACCTTCATGGTCGAAATGACCGAAGCCGCGGCGATCCTGAACGACGCGACCCCGCAAAGCCTCGTGCTGATGGACGAAATCGGCCGCGGCACGTCGACTTTCGACGGCCTCGCGCTCGCGTGGGCCATCGCGCGCCATCTGCTCGCGCAGAACGGCTGCTACACGCTGTTCGCGACGCACTACTTCGAACTGACACAACTGCCGGCCGAATTCCCGCAAGCGGCAAACGTTCACCTGTCGGCGGTCGAGCACGGCCACGGCATCGTGTTCCTGCACGCGGTGAACGAAGGTCCCGCGAACCAGAGCTACGGGCTGCAGGTCGCGCAGCTGGCGGGCGTGCCGGCGCCCGTGATCCGCGCGGCGCGCAAGCATCTCGCGTATCTGGAACAGCAGTCGGCCACGCAGCACACGCCGCAGCTCGATCTGTTCAGCGCGCCGTCGGTGGCGGGCGACGCGTTCGAATGCGCGGATGCGCCCGCGGCATCCCCCACCCCGCATCCTGCGCTCGAAAAGCTGCGAGGCATCGATCCCGACGACCTCAAGCCGCGCGACGCGCTCGACCTGCTGTATGAATTGCGCGCGCTGGTTCGCTCGCACGATGCCGACGGGCACGCATAAACGCGTCGCGTCGGGCGTACCCGCCCGCGCCGCCGCCGCCGCGCTGATCGCGGCGGCGCTCGCACTGGCCCAGGGTGAAGCGCTGGCCGCACCGCCGAAGCGCTCGGCCGCGCCCTACTCGTTCGCGGTCGTGTCCGGCGTAATCGACGCACCGGCTGACGAGCCGACTGCCCAGCGGCTGCTCGATGCGATCGCGCGGGAGCGTGGCCTGGCGTTCGTCGTCTATGCCGGCGACCTCAAGGGTGCGAGGGAAGCATGCCGCGACGCGCTATACACGCAGCGCGGCGCAATCCTGAACGCGGCGCGCGCGCCGCTGGTGTTCGTGCCCGGCCACGATGACTGGGTGACCTGCGGCACGACGGCCGGCGGCGGCTACGATCCTGTCGAGCGGCTGGATTTCGTGCGGCAGTCGCTGCTTGCCGACGCGGCGCTGCCCGATCCCGGCGCACTGCCGATCACGCGCGAAAGCGAGGTCGCGCGCTTCCGGCCGTATCGCGAAAACGCGCGCTGGATGCATGACGACGTCGTCTACGTCGCACTTAACGCACCGGCGCCGAACAATCATTTTTTGACGGCCGGCGGCCGCAACGGCGAGTTCGAGGACCGCGTGGTCGCAAACGGCTTCTGGATCGACCATGCAGCCGAATTTGCGAAGCGGCGCGATGCGCGTGCGATGGTGGTGATTTTCGAAGGCGATCCGCAATTCGATCGCTACGAACGCGCCGAACGTTTTGCGTGGCTGCGCTTTAACCGGCCGCGCGTGCGCGACGGCTTTCGCGAGCTCAAACGTACGTTGGTGAAGGCAGCGGCGACGTTCCGCGGCCCGATACTGGTGATGCACGCGAGCAGCGTGCCGCTGCCGAACGGTTTTCTGATCGATCGGCCGCTGCATGCGGACGACGGTGTGCTGGTCGGGAATGTGACGCGGGTCGCCATCGGACCGCGTCATCCGGCGACTCAATGGGTGAAGGTGAACGTATCGCCGGCACGGCAGACGATCTTCAACGTGAGCCTGCAGGAGGTACCGAAGAACCTGCCGGTTCCGCCCGCGCTGCCGGCCGTACCGCGCGACGACGTGCCGCTGCCCCAGATGCCCGAGATCCCTGCGCTGCCTGCATTGCCGGACTCGTCGTCGGTTGCGCCGCCGCTGCAAGGCGACGGTACGCCGCCGAGCGGTGCTGCGTGGCCCGCGCCGCCCGCTGCTTCGGGGCCGGCGCCGGGCCTGCCCGCCAGTTCAGTGCAGCGTACGCCCTGACGGCGTGTCGCCGTCGTCGTCTTCGTCCTCGTCGACGATTTCGAGGCCTTCCGCGCCGTGCGCATGCTCATGCTCGATCTCGTCGTCGGTCGCTTCGCGCACGTCCTTCACCGTGAGCGCGAAACGCAGCGCCATGCCTGCGAGCGGGTGATTGCCGTCGAGCACGACCTTGTCGTCGGCGATGTCGGTGACCGTATAGATCAGCGAATCCACTTCCTCGTCGCCGTCTTCCGGCGTGCCTTCGAACTGCATGCCCACTTCGAGCGGCTCGGGAAAACGATCGCGCGGCTCGATCTTCACGAGTTCGGGATCGTAGTCGCCGAACGCGTCCTGCGGCTCGAGCTGAATCTGCGCCTGGTAACCGGGCTCCTGGCCGTCGAGCTGTTCCTCGATCTTGGGGAACGTGCCATCATAGCCGCCGTGCAGATAAACCATCGGCTCGTCGCTTTCCTCGATCAGATTGCCTTGCGCATCCGACAGCTTGTAAGCGACCGACACGACGGTGTTTTTTGCGATTTTCATCCAATTCTCCCAAATACAAGTCTCATTATACGATGCGCAACCGGTCTCAAGCCGAACCGCGGGACGCCGCTGCCGCCCCGCTCGGCGCGCCGCCCCCCGATCATCCCACACCGCTGCTCGGCGGCCTCACGCCCGCGCAATTCATGCGCCGCTACTGGCAAAAGAAACCGCTGCTGATCCGTCAGGCGATCCCCGGCGTGAAGCCACCGGTCACGCGCGATGCGCTGTTCGAGCTGGCAGCCGACTATGACGCCGAATCGCGACTCATCACCCATTTTCGTAACAAGTGGCAACTGGCGCACGGTCCGTTCGAACCGGGCGCACTGCCGGCCGTGTCGCGCAAGTCGTGGTCCCTGCTCGTGCAAGGGCTCGACCTGCACGTCGACGCCGCCCGGGCGCTGCTCGACCGGTTCCGCTTCGTGCCGGACGCGCGGCTCGACGACTTGATGATTTCCTATGCGACCGACGGCGGCGGCGTGGGCCCGCATTTCGACTCGTACGACGTATTCCTGCTGCAGGTCGAAGGCCGGCGCCGCTGGCGAATCGGCGCGCAGACGGACCTGTCGCTGCGGCCCGACGTGCCGCTGAAGATCCTCGAGCATTTCGAGCCGAGCGACGAGTGGGTGCTGGAGCCGGGCGATATGCTGTACCTGCCCCCGCACATCGCGCACGACGGCGTGGCCGAGGGCGAATGCATGACCTGCTCGATCGGCTTCAGGGCGCCGTCGGCCGGCGAACTGGGCGCGCAGTTCCTGTACTACCTCGCGGAACGCGGCGGCCTGCGCGATGACCGCGGCGACGCACTCTACCGCGATCCAAAGCAGCCGGCCGTCGACACACCCGCACAGCTGCCGCCTGCGATGGTCGATCGCGTCGCGGAGATCGTCGACGCGATACGCTGGCGCAAGCGCGACGTCGCGCAATTCCTGGGCTGCTACCTGAGCGAACCTAAATCCAACGTCGTATTCGAGCCGCCGGCGCGCCCGCTGTCCGAGGCCGCATTCGTCGCGCAGGCATCACGTCGCGGCGTATATCTCGACAGAAGGGCCGCATTGATGTATAACGCGCGCTCGTACTTCATTAATGGCGAAGAAGAACCGCTCGAGCAGGCCGGTGAATGGCTGCCGGAGCTGGCGAATCGGCGTCGGATGGAGGCGAAACGGTTTGTAACACTATCCCGGGTTCCCTCAATGACAGCCTTGCTGCACGAGTGGTATTGTGCGGGCTGGATACGGGTCGGAAGCCGGATTTAGTGAATCGCCCCGTATGCCCGTGCAGATCAAATTCTGTATGGGAAAGACAACGTATTGACCCCGCATTTGTCGACGGTCGATAGGAAAGTGCATATAATTTCCGCCCAAGCCGTAGGGAAGATTCACGCTCTAGAAGTGCGTCTCCACCAGCGGCCCAGGTCGGTGTTGGAGCACATTACCGGTATTGTTTCGCGCTGTTGCTTACCTTTAACCATAAAAGGACGTGATCATGAAGAAATCCCTCCTCGTAGCTTCCCTGTTGGCTGCTGTTGCACTGGCTGCTTGCAACAAGAGCGCTGATCAAGCTGCTTCGTCGGCTGCTAGCGACGCTGCTGCTGCTGCTTCGTCGGCTGCTTCGGCAGTTGCTGGTGCTGCGAGCGACGCATCGGCTGCAGCTTCGTCGGCTTCGGCTGCTGCGAGCGATGCAGCTGCTGCTGTGGCGTCGGCTGCTTCGGCAGCGACGGCTGCTCCGGCTTCGGGCGCAAGCCAGTAAGCCTCAGCATCAGCTGAAAAAAAACCGGCCCGCGAGGCCGGTTTTTTTACGTCTGTCGGTTCCGCGCACCGCGCGATGCCGCCACGGCGGCCGGCCACGCCGACCGCCCTCTTCCACGCCCGCTCAGCCGAGCGTAAGCCAGTCGAAACCCGTATCCTGCGTGGCGACGACTACCTCCTCCCCGTCCGTTCCCAGCACGCCGGCAAATGCCTGCCGGGCCAGCTCCGGCCGGTTGTTCTGCTGGCTCAGGTGAGCCGCCACGAGGTGCTGGAGGCGGCTGCGTTCGAGCGATGCGAGGATACCGGCCGCGGCGTCATTGCTGAGATGGCCGTGCGTGCCGCCAATGCGCGCCTTCAGCGACTGCGGGTAGCGGCTCCCGGCAAGCATCGCGGTATCGTGGTTCGATTCCAGCACGAGCGCGTCGCAGCCGCTCAGCACGGCCGTGATGTGCGGCGTGGCCATGCCGACGTCGGTCAGCACGCCGAGCCGGCGGCAGCCGTCCATGAAGACGAATTGAAGCGGCTCCCGCGCGTCGTGGGGCACCGTGTAGGGGATCACGGCCAGATCGCGTATCGCGGCCGTCTCGTCGCCCCACAGTACGTGCAGGTCGACGTCGGCTTCATCCGCCCCGACGGCTCGGGCCGTGCCCCAGCTCATGTAGAGCGGCAGCGAGCCGCGCCGCGCGAGCGTCAACGCGCTGCCGACGTGGTCGCTGTGTTCGTGGGTGACGAGGATCGCATCGAGATCGTCGATGCCAAGATTCAGTCGGCCGAGCCGGCGCTCGACCTCCTTCGCAGAAAAACCGCAGTCGAGCAGCACGCGGGTGGTCGTCGTGCCGCTCGACACCTCGACGACCAGCGCGTTGCCTTCGCTGCCGCTACCGAGGCTGGCGAAGCGCACGCGATCAGTTCAGTTGGGCGTGCAGCAGCGAAATGATCCGCTGCGCGTCCGACGAGTTGTCGATCTGGCCGTTCGCGTCGACTACCGCCACCTGCGTGCCGCCAGTGCCCTGCGCGCGCACGTTGACCAGATATTCCTTGCCGGGCTTGGCCGCCGACGGGCCGCCGTAGAACAGCTTGCCGAACAGGCCGTCGCGCTTCAGCTCCTCCATCGTGTTCGCGTAGCGCACCGTGTACAGACCCTTCTCGCGGTCGCGGTTGTCGACCGCGAAGTTGGTGCGGTCGAGCGCGAGACCGACGCGCAGCCACGCACGGTCAAACGATTCCGCGAGTTGCAGCGTCGCGGCGCCGCCGCTCGTGTCGCGGACCTGCGCCGGCGCCGTCGCCGGACGCGCGTCAGCCAGCAGCTGCTTCGCCTGCGCATCGCTCAGCCCGAACTTCTGCATCAGCTTCGACAGGAACACGGCCTCGAGCACCGGGTTGCGCGGACGCTCTTCCCAGCGCGACGACGTGCCGCCCTGCGGACCGACCATCATTTCCTCCATCGCGCTGTGCGTGATCGAGATATCGGTGTTGCCGTCCGGCGTCCGGTTCACGAGCGTACGGAAGCGGTCGCGCGTGCCCGACGAGTACGCGAAGTCGATGACCTTGCCGATCGTACGGCGGAACCAGTCGTCCGGAATGTTTGCGCGGTTCTCGGCCCAGTCGGTAGCCATGATGCCGGTCGACGGTGCGTCGGTCTTCAGCGAGAAGCCGTTCTCCTGCCAGAATTCCTTCAGGATCGGCCACAGCTGCTCGGGCGTGCGGCCATCGACGACGAGCCAGCGGCGATCGCCGTCGCGCTCGATGTGCATGCCGAGCGGATCCTGCGCGCTCGGCACGCCGTCGGTCGCATTGCCGGCGGCGGTGGTCGCCCGCGGCGGCAGCGTGCCGAGGCCGGCGTTGCTCGGCGGTGCGACGAACTGCTGGGTCGTCGGCACCGGCTTCAGGTCGCTCGGCACTGCGAGCGGCGGTGCCGAGCCCGTGTTCTTGTAGTTGACCTTGTCGGGGGCCAGATAATCGTTCAGCGTATCGCAGCCGGCGAGCGCGCCCAGCGCCAGCGCCATCACCGAAACCTGGATGGCGCGAGAGGAAAAGGCGAAACGTTTCATGAAATCCTTCGTCTTGCTAGAACGCTCGTCAGGAGCGGCGCCGGACGGAGCCGGCCGGTGCGGGTTGATCAGGGGTCGAGCCGGCGGCCGCAGAACGCGGCCGCCCGTGCATCAGGCGAGGACGCCGGCCTCGACGAGAGCCGAACGCACGACATCGTGGCAACGCTCGTCGAGCGGCGTGAGCGGCAGGCGGATGCCGCCCTGCATCTTGCCCATCGTCTGCAGCGCCCATTTCACCGGAATCGGGTTCGCCTCGATGAACAGATTCTTGTGCAGCGACAGCAGCTTCATGTGCAGCGCGCGCGCCGTCGCGACGTCGCCGGCCAGCGCGGCGCGGCACAGTTCGCTCATCGCGCGCGGCGCGACGTTCGCCGTCACCGAAATGTTGCCGTGGCCGCCGAGCAGCATCAGCGCGATCGCGGTCGGATCGTCGCCGCTGTAGATCGCAAAATGCTTCGGTGCGGCCTTGATCAGGTGCGCGGCACGGTCGATGTTGCCGGTCGCTTCCTTCACGCCGATGATGCCCGGCACCTGCGCCAGGCGCAGCGTGGTCTCGTGCGTCATGTCCGCGACCGTGCGGCCCGGCACGTTGTACAGGATGACCGGCAGATCGACCGCTTCCGCGATCGTCTTGAAATGACGGTACATCCCTTCCTGCGTGGGTTTGTTGTAGTACGGCACGACCTGCAGCGTCGCGTCGGCGCCGACCGCCTTCGCGTGCTTCGACAGCTCGATCGCCTCGGCAGTCGAATTGCCGCCTGCGCCCGCGATGATCGGAATGCGCTTCGCCGCATGCTCGACGGCCGTGCGGATCATCAGGATGTGCTCTTCGACGTTGAGCGTTGCCGACTCGCCGCTCGTGCCGACCACGACGAGCGCGTCGGTGCCTTCCTCGATGTGCCAGTCGATCAGTTTGCGAAACGCCGGCAGATCGAGACTGCCGTCTTCGAGCATCGGGGTGACGATCGCGGGGATGCTGCCGCGGATTTGAATGCCGTCTTGGGTGCCGTTAGCCATGAAACGCGATTGATTGATGTACCGGTAAACGTTGGGATTGTAACGGATTAGCCGGGCAGTTCGTAACGTGGAATTCCCGCCCCCGCCGTCGGGGTCGCGCCCTCGCGTACCGCGCAGATGCGTTGCACGAACGCCGGGCGTGGCGCGGCGACAAATCCGTCCTCGTATGCGACTACCCGCAGATGGCCGCGCACCGCGTCCAGCAGCTCGCCCGGGGCGAGCAGGAACGCGGGATTGGACGGTTTGCCGACCGTTTCGTTTCCTTGCGCGAAGGTTTCGTAGATCAGCACGCCGCCCGGGGCGACCGCATCGAGCAGATGGGGCCAGAGCGGTCGATGCAGATAATGGGTAACGATTACGGCCGCGAACGACACGCCCGCCGGCAACGGCCACGGTGCGCCTTCCAGATCCGCGTCGCGCGCGTCGACAGCGGGAATCGCGCGCAATGCGCCGAGTGCGGCCGGATCGCGATCGAGCGCGACAACCGGGTGCCCGTGCGACGCGAACCAGCGCGCATGGCGGCCGCCGCCCGCGGCGACGTCAAGCACCGCGCCGCCCGCGGGGACGAGCCGCGACCAGCGCGCAACCCAGCGCGACGGTTCGGTCTGGGCGACGTGGCCGCCCGCGGCGGTAATGACGGGTTCGCGCATGCCGTCCGCTCAGGTGTACGACAGGCCCATCGCCTCGCGCACGTCGCGCATCGTCTCGACCGCGTGCTTGCGCGCCTTGTCGCAACCGTCTGCGACGATCGCACGCAGCAGCGACGGGTCGTCCATGTACTTCTGCGCGCGTTCGAGCATCGGCTGCTGTTCGCGCAGGATTCCTTCGACGACAGGCTGCTTGCAGTCGAGGCACCCGATGCCCGCCGAGCGGCAGCCGTTCTGCACCCACTGGTGCGTCGCTTCATCGGTATAGACCTGGTGCAGCTGCCAAACAGGGCACTTGTCGGGGTCGCCCGGATCGGTGCGGCGCACGCGCGCGGGATCGGTCGGCATCGTGCGGACCTTCTTCGTGATCGTCTCCGCGTCCTCGCGCAGCCCGATCGTGTTGCCGTACGACTTCGACATCTTCTGGCCGTCGAGGCCCGGCATCCGCGACGCTTCGGTCAGCAACGCCTGCGGCTCGACCAGAATGATCTTGCGGGCGCCCTCCAGATAGCCGAACAGCCGCTCGCGATCGCTCATCGACAGGCTCTGCGATTCCTGCAGCATCGCACGCGCCTGCTCGAGCGCTTCGTCGTCGCCGTCCTGCTGGTACGCGTTGCGCAACTCGTGATAGAGCTTCGCGCGCTTGCCGCCGAGCTTCTTCGCGGCTTCGAGCGCCTTCTCCTCGAAGCCCGGCTCGCGGCCGTACAGGTAGTTGAAGCGGCGGGCGATCTCGCGCGTCATCTCGACGTGCGGCACCTGATCTTCACCGACCGGCACGAGCGAGCCGCGATACAGCAGGATGTCGGCCGCCATCAGCACCGGGTAGCCGAGGAAGCCGTAGGTCGACAGGTCCTTGTCCTTCAGCTTCTCCATTTGCTCCTTGTACGTCGGCACGCGTTCGAGCCAGCCGAGCGGCGTGCTCATGCCGAGCAGCAGCGCGAGTTCCGCGTGTTCCGGCACCTTGCTCTGGATGAATAGCGTTGCCTGCGCCGGATCGATGCCGGACGCAAGCCAGTCGATCAGCACGTCCCACACGTTCTTCTCGATGACCTCGGGCGTTTCGTAGTGCGTCGTAAGCGCATGCCAGTCGACCACGCAGAAGAAGCACGGGTACTCGGACTGCAGCTTCACCCAGTTTTTCAGCACGCCGTGGTAGTGGCCGAGGTGCAGCGACCCGGTGGGTCGCATGCCGGAGAAAATACGATCTGGGAACATGATTGTCGTTAGAAAAGCGAGGCGAAGGGGGACAGGATGGCGCTCAGCACGCCGGCCGCGGCGTTCACAAGCGGGCGCAGCCAGAAGTTCGTCAGCATGCCCGTCGCGACGAGCACGAGGACGATGATGAAACCGTACGGTTCGATGCGCGACAGCGCGATCGATTGCTTCGGCGGCAGCAGCGCCGCCAGGATGCGGCCGCCGTCGAGCGGCGGCAGCGGAAAGAGGTTCAACACGCCGAGCACCAGGTTCGCGCTGACGCCCGCATAGGCCATCCGCGTGAAGAATGGTTCGTCGATGCCGACGACTGGCAGCACGATGGTCAACACGCCCCATACCAGCGCTTGCACGAAGTTGCAGGCCGGCCCCGCGAGGGACACCCACAGGCTGCCCCAGCGCGGATCGCGCAGGTTGCCGAACGACACCGGCACCGGCTTCGCATAGCCGAACAGAAAGGCGCCGCCCGTCAGGAAATACATCGCGAGCGGAATCGCGATCGTGCCGAGCGGGTCGATGTGGCGCATCGGATTGAACGATACGCGTCCCATCATGTACGCGGTGTTGTCGCCCAGCAGGCGTGCGGCATAGCCGTGCGCGGCCTCGTGCAGCGTGATCGCGAAGATCACGGGCAGCGCGTAGACGGCGATGGTCTGTATCAGGGAAGCATCCATATCGCGTTATTGTAACAAGCGCACTCGCGCAAAAATGAACGGCGCTTACGCAACCGACAATCCGAACGGTTCGAGCGCGCCGCGCCCCGCGCGCACGAGCTGCGGCACGTCTGCCGTCAGGTCGATCACCGTCGACGGCTCGCGCGGACACGCGCCGCCGTCGATCACGAGATCGACCTGCTTCTCGAGCCGCGCGCGGATCTCCTCGGGATCGTTCAGCGGCTCGTCGTCCGGCGGCAGGATCAGCGTCGTGCCGAGCAGCGGCTGGCCGAGCGACTCGAGCAGCGCGAGCGTGATCGCGTGATCGGGCACGCGCAGCCCGATCGTCTTGCGCGACGGATGCGACAGCCGGCGCGGCACTTCCTTCGTCGCCTGCAGGATGAACACGTACGGGCCCGGCGTCACAGATTTGATCTGCCGGTACTGGCGGTTGTCCACCATCGCGAAGTTCGCGAGTTCCGACAGGTCGCGCACGAGCAGCGACAGGTGCTGCTTCTCGTCGAGGCCGCGAATGCGGCGCACGCGCTCGACCGCGTCCTTGTCGTCGAGATGGCAAGCGAGCGCGTAGCTCGAATCGGTCGGCATCGCGATCACGCCGCCCTTGCTGACGATGTCCGCTGCCTGCTTGATCAGGCGCGGCTGCGGATTATCCGGATGAATCCTGAAGAACTGGGACATGGAGGCACGTAAAGAAGGGAAAGTCGGATGCGCGCGCGGGCGCCGACGCGAACGGCCAGCGGCCTCGACGCGTCAGAGCCAGCGCTCCCAGACCGGTTTCAGCTCGGGCGGCAACGGCGGCAGGCCGCCGAGTTCGACGCGGCCCTCGCCCGGCGCATGGAAATCCGAGCCGCGCGACACTTCGAAGCCGAAGCGGCGCGCGACGTCCGCGTATTCGCGATACTGGTCGGGCGTATGGCTGCCCGTGATGACCTCGATCGCGCGGCCGCCGAGATCGATGAATTCGCCAAAGAACGCGTCGAATTCGACCGGCGTGTAGCGGTAGCGGCCCGGGTGCGCGACCACGGCCTCGCCGCCCGCCGCGCGGATCCATCCGACGGCATCCGACAGCGTCGCCCAGCGGTGCGGAACGAAACCGGGCTTGCCGTCGCCGAGCAGGCGATCGAACACGTCCGACGTGGATGCGGCGTGGCCGTTCTCGACCAGGAATCGCGCGAAGTGCGTGCGCGAAATCAGGTCGGGATTCGAAACATACTTCAGCGCGCCTTCGTACGCGCCGGGAATACCAAGCGTCTCGAGTTGCGCGCCGATCGCCTGCGCGCGGGCCGCGCGGCCGTGGCGCGTGCGATAGAGGCCGTCGACGAGCGTCGGGTTCGACGGATCGATGTGCAGCCCGACGATGTGCACCGTGCGCGACGCCCATGTAACCGAAATCTCGACACCGCTCAGGTAGCGCATGCCGAGCGCTTCCGCCTCGCTGCGCGCCGCCGCCTGGCCGCCGATTTCGTCGTGGTCGGTCAGCGCCCACAGGGTCACGCCGCCGGCATGGGCGCGGCGCGCGACGTCGGCAGGCGACAGCAACCCGTCGGAAACATTCGAATGGCAGTGGAGATCGGCGTTCATCGTCAGTATGGCAGGTGAAGCTTCATTCTACTGCAATGCGGCAATTGCGCCGCCCGCCCCGCCGCTGCTGCCGCCGCCGGCTCAAGCGCAGAACGCCTCGATCAGCGCGGCGATTTGTTCCGGCTGATCGTGATGAACCATGTGACCGGCATCCTCGACGAGCTTTTCGCGCCAGTCCGGGAACACCGCGAAGCGGGCCTTGAACTCCGGCAGCGGAATGTCGCCCGCGAGGTACGCGAGCGTCGGCGAATTGACCGCCTCGACGTGCAGCACCTTCGCGCGCACCTGCTTCCACACGGCCATCACCTCGTCGAGCCGGTACAGCTGCGGCCCCGCGATCTTGTGCGCCGGGTCCGCCAGCAGATGGTACTGGCCGTCGTCACCCCGCTTCGACCAGTGCGCGGCAAGAAATTCGGCCCGGTGCGGCGCGAGCCGCGGATTGGTCTTGATCAGCCGCGCCGCGACGTCGTCGAGCGACGCGTACGGACGCAGCACCGGCGGCTCGCGCAGTTCGTCGAGCCAGCCGCGCAGCCGTCGCGGCGCCTGCTCGGCCTTGGCGGGCGCAAGCCCGAATCCTTCGAGATCCACCACGCGCCGCACGCGCTCGGGCCGCGCACCCGCGTACAGGCACACGACGTTCGCGCCCATGCTGTGCCCGACCAGATTGACTTCGCCGGTCGGCGCATAGTGATCGATGAGCGCGTCGAGATCGCCGAGATATTCGTGAAACCAGTAATGCCCGCCGCCCCGCCGTGCGACCGGCCAGTCGGACAGGCCGAAGCCGCGCGCGTCCGGCGCGACCACCTGCCAGTCGCCCGCGAGCGCGTCCACGACGAACTGGAACGACGCCGCGACGTCCATCCAGCCATGCAGCATGAACAGCGTCGGCGCATCGGGCCGGCCCCAGCGGCGCACATGCAGCTTCACGCCGCGCACCGTGACGAAATCGGAAACAGAACTCGAGGCACTCATTTGCAGCCGCCAAAAAAAGAATGGTCGTTCGATTATAGCGGCGGCGCAGGCGATCCGGCGTCCGAGAGTCGAGAGCGCTCTCTAGCCATGGCGACTCGGCGACACGGCGGGCGCGAGCGTCGAGCGGACCAAGCCACGCCGAGGCGAGGCAGCGCCCGAACGGCGGTATCGCGGGCGTGTGCCGGCACGTCGAGACCGCAGCGTCTCGGCGGCCTAATCCGCCGCTTTGCCGTCGGCCGCGTCCTGCGCAGCAAGTTCGTCCAGTTCCGCCTGCTCGAATCCTGCCGTGCGGCGCGCATCGAAATTGAACGGGCCGCGCAGCCGCGGCGCGTGGTATCGCTCGGCAAGCTGACGGTAGGTCGATACCGGATCAAGGCCCGACGCGTCGCACAGATACCGGAACCAGCGGTTGCCGATCGCGACGTGGCCGATCTCGTCGCGCAGAATCACGTCGAGGATCGCCGCGGACGCATCGTCGCCTGCCTGCAACAGCCGCGCGCGGATCGGCGGCGATGCGTCGAGCCCGCGCGCCTCCAGCGTTCGCGGCACGAGCGCCATGCGCGCAAGCACGTCGCCCTTGGTCCGCTCGCACATTTCCCACAGTCCGTTGTGCGCGGGAAAATCGCCGTATGCGTGGCCGAACCCGTCGGCGAGTCGATCGGACAGCAGCGTGAAGTGATAGGCCTCCTCGGCCGCGACCTTGAGCCAGTCTGCATAGAATGCTTCGGGCATGCCCGCGAAGCGCCACACCGCGTCGAGCGCGAGATTGATCGCATTGAATTCGATATGCGCGAGCGCGTGCAGCAGCACCGCCCGCCCCGCGGGCGAACGCATGCTGCGCCGCTCGAGCTGGCGCGGTTCGACGAGCGGCGGGCGTATCGGCCGCCCCGGCAGCCCCGCGGGTTCGTCCAGCCCGAGCGCCGGCGCAATCGCGGCCTGCCCGGCCAGCCATGCGTCGTACAGCGCACGCACCTGTGCGGCCTTCGCGGCCGGCGCCGACATCCGCAGCGCGTCGAGCGCGGCGCGCCGCACGCACACCTGCACGGCAGGGAAAGAAGAAGACTCCATGCTCATCGAACGTGACACCGCGCGCGCCTCGCGGGAACGCATGCACGCGACGGTTTACAATATGCGTTTGTGCCGCAACGCGATGCGCACGGCACGCCAGACGCGCCATTCTACCGGCGCCCACCATCGAAGAGACCAGGAGACTCCGTGACGATCTACAAACTGGGCGATACGGCCCCGACGATCCACGAAAGCGTATTCGTCGCCGATACGGCGGCCATCATCGGCAAGGTCGTGCTCGACGAAAACGCGAGCGTATGGTTCGGTGCGACGATTCGCGGCGACAACGAGACGATCACGGTGGGTGCGGGCAGCAACGTCCAGGAAGGCGCAGTCCTGCACACGGACCCCGGGTTTCCTCTGACGATTGCCGAAAACGTGACGATCGGGCACCAGGCAATGCTGCACGGCTGCACGATCGGCGAGGGGTCGCTGATCGGAATTCAGGCGGTGGTCTTGAATGGCGCGGTGATCGGCCGCAACTGTCTGGTTGGTGCCGGCGCGGTCGTGACGGAAGGCAAGACGTTCCCGGACAATTCGCTGATTCTCGGCGCCCCGGCGAAAGTCGTGCGCGAGCTGTCGGCCGACGACATCGCGCGGCTGCGCGCAAACGCAAAGACGTACGTCGAGCGGCGTGCGCATTTCAAGGAGCAACTCGTGCGGATCGGATGATTCGCGCGGATTTCAAGGAACAAGAGTGAGCGACCAGTTACAGAAATTCATGTTCAATTCGGCACCCGTGCGCGGCGAGATCGTGTCGCTGCGCAACACGTGGCAAGAGGTGCTTTCCCGCCGCGACTACCCTGCTCCGGTGCGCACGGTGCTCGGCGAGATGATGGCCGCGTGCGCGCTGCTGTCGGCGAACCTGAAATTTCACGGCACCCTGATCATGCAGATCTTCGGCGACGGGCCGGTCCAGATGCTGGTCGTCCAGTGCAACTCGGACTTGTCGATGCGCGCGACGGCCAAGTTCGCCGGCGATGCCGCGCAGACGATCGGCGACGATACGCACTTTGCGACGCTCGTCAACGCGAGCGGCCACGGCCGTTGCGTGATTACGCTCGACCCGGCGGAAAAGCTGCCGGGCCAGCAGCCATATCAGGGGATCGTGCCGCTGAACGGCGTGGACGGGCCGCTGGAGTCGGTGTCGCAGGTGCTCGAGCACTACATGCACCATTCCGAGCAGCTCGACACCCGCCTGTGGCTCGCGGCCGACCGCGACCGTGCGGTCGGCATGCTGCTGCAAAAGCTGCCGGGCGACGGCGGCATCGTGCCGCGCAACGCCGAGACCGACGCCGACACCTGGGAGCGCGTCTGCACGCTCGGCAGCACGCTGTCCGCGAAGGAACTGCTCGAGGTCGAGCCGGAAGTCGTGTTCCGCCGCCTCTTCTGGCAAGAAAACGTGCAGCACTTCGATCCCGCCGGTACGCGTTTTCAGTGCTCGTGCTCGCGCGAGAAGGTCGGCGCGATGCTGCGCATGCTCGGCCGCGAAGAAGTCGACAGCGTGATCGTCGAGCGCGGTCATGTCGAGATCCACTGCGAGTTCTGCAACCAGCGCTACGAGTTCGATCCCGTCGACGTCGCGCAATTGTTCGCCGCACCGGAACTCGCGACCGGGATCACGCCCGCGACCGATCAGCGCCATTGAGCCGCGCGCCCGTGTCGCGAAGCTGGCGCGGGCGCATAATGGCGCACAAGCGTCGCACGTACGGCTTGCGCGCCGCGGGCCCGGCCTTCGGCGCAAGCCGCTTCGCGCTGGCGGCGCGCTGCTGGAGAAACAGATGAATCGCCCGTTCCGCACTCTCGTCCTGACCAGCGTCGCAGCCGGCATGCTGGCGCTCACCGGCTGCGCGGTGCAGCCGCCTTCGTCGACGATCCTGAGCCGCCTGCCCGAAGCCGGTACGTCGGGCGGCCAGCCGCCCGCCCTGTCGAGCGCCGAGCGCAAACGCTACGACGAAATCGACCGGCAGGTGCTGCGCGAGCAGAACGATGCGATGGCGGCGGAAGCTGCCGCGCGCGCATGGTCGTATTACGCGCCGCCGCCGGTGACGGTATACGGCGGTTATTACAGCGGCGGCTGGGGCAACCGGTGGGGCACCGGCATCGGCTATGGCTATCCGGGCTGGTGGTGGTGATGCGCCGCCGCGTCGGCAGATCCGATTGACGACTGCGAGGAAATAAAAAAGCGCGGTATTTCCCGCGCTCGTTGAATGGTTCGGACTGCCGCTCAGTGATGCGCGGTCTTGCCTTTGTCGCCGCCGTGATGCCGCGACGGCTTCGCGATCGATTGCGGGTTCGGCACGACGCGCACGGGCGCCGCGGACACTGCACCGCGCGTCGACGTATTCGACGGCGTGTTGCTCAGCGGCGCAGCCGGCGCATTCGGCGACACGAACTGCACGAATACTTCGCCGTCCTTCACCATCCCCATCTCGTAACGTGCGCGCTCCTCGATCGCGGCGGTACCGCTCTGCAGATCCTGAACCTCGCCAGCGATCCGCTCGTTGCGCAGCTTCTCGTCCGCGTTCTTCTGCAACTGATCGCCGAGCTGCTGGCGCAATTCGTGCACCCGCAGCCAGCCGCCGTGTCCCCACCATAGGGGGTACTGAATGAGCGCCAGCAAGGCAATCAGGACGACAGTGACAAGCCGCATGTAGGAGACGCAGATATAAGAAGCGCCGCTCCGCGCGACATGCACAGAGCGGCGTCGAGATGACGAACCCGATAGTAGCGCGTTAGCGCAGGTTATAGAAAGCCGATTTGCCCGGGTAGCTCGCGATGTCGCCGAGATCTTCCTCGATGCGCAGCAGCTGGTTGTACTTCGAGATACGGTCGCTGCGCGACAGCGAACCCGTCTTGATCTGGCCGGCATTCAGGCCAACCGCGATGTCCGCGATCGTCGAATCTTCCGTTTCGCCCGAGCGATGCGAGATCACGGCGGTGTAGCCCGCGCGCTTCGCCATTTCGATCGCCGCGAACGTTTCGGTGAGCGTACCGATCTGGTTGATCTTGATCAGGATCGAGTTCGCGATGCCCTTCTCGATGCCTTCCTTCAGGATGCGCGTGTTCGTGACGAACAGGTCGTCGCCGACGAGCTGAACCTTCTTGCCCAGGCGCTCGGTCAGCAGCTTCCAGCCGTCCCAGTCACCTTCGTGCATGCCGTCTTCGATCGACACGATCGGGAACTTGTCGGCGAGCGTCGCGAGGTAGTCGGTGAATTCGGCCGACGACAGTTGCAGGCCTTCGCCAGCGAGCTGGTACTTGCCGTCGTGATAGAACTCGGATGCCGCGCAATCGAGCGCCAGCAGCACGTCTTCGCCCGCACGATAGCCGGCCTTCTCGATCGCCTGCAGGATCGTCGACAGGCACTCGTCGTTGCTGCCGAAATTCGGTGCGAAGCCGCCTTCGTCGCCGACTGCCGTGCTCATGCCGCGGTCGCTCAGGATCTTCTTCAGTGCGTGGAACACTTCCGCGCCGCAACGCAGTGCTTCACGGAACGTCGGCTGGCTCACCGGGACGATCATGAATTCCTGGATGTCGAGGCTGTTGTTCGCGTGCGCGCCGCCGTTGACGATGTTCATCATCGGAACCGGCAGTTGCATCGCGCCCGAGCCGCCGAAGTAGCGGTACAGCGGCAGGCCGGCTTCTTCAGCGGCTGCCTTCGCGACGGCCATCGACACGGCCAGCATCGCGTTCGCGCCGAGGCGCGACTTGTTGTCGGTGCCGTCCAGCTCGAGCAGCGTCTTGTCGAGGAACGCCTGTTCCGACGCGTCGAGGCCCATGATGGCTTCGGAGATCTCGGTGTTGATGTGCTCGACGGCCTTCAGCACGCCCTTGCCGTTGTAGCGGCCGGCTTCGCCGTCACGCAGTTCGATCGCTTCACGCGAGCCGGTGGACGCGCCCGACGGCACCGCCGCGCGGCCCATCGTGCCCGACTCGAGCAGCACGTCGCATTCGACGGTGGGGTTGCCGCGCGAATCCAGAATCTCGCGGCCGATGATATCTACGATTGCACTCATGGGTTTCCTCTGAGAATGACGATGGATTCTTCAAACTGCGGCGGCACGCGTGCCGCAACCGCTTTCGCTACTGACGCGCGAAGCCGCCGCAAGGTTCATTCGGTCTTTAATTGAAATCGTTTTCCAGGAACGGATTGCGCTTCACCGCCTGGTCGAGCGTGACGAGCGTCTCCAGCAGCGCACCCATCCGGTTCAGCGGCACCGCGTTCGGACCGTCGGACTTCGCTTCGGCCGGATTCGGATGCGTTTCCATGAACAGGCCCGCGACGCCCGTCGCCACCGCTGCACGCGCGAGCACCGGTACGAACTCGCGCTGGCCGCCCGAACTCGTGCCCTGCCCGCCCGGCAGCTGCACCGAGTGGGTCGCGTCGAACACCACCGGCGCGCCCGTCTCGCGCATGATCGCAAGCGAACGCATGTCGGACACGAGGTTGTTGTAGCCGAACGAGACGCCGCGTTCGCACGCCATGAAGCGGTCTTCCGACAGACCGGCTTCACGCGCGGCGTCGCGCGCCTTGTCGATCACGTTCTTCATGTCGTGCGGCGCAAGGAACTGGCCCTTCTTGATGTTGACGGGCTTGCCCGAGCGCGCGCATGCGTGGATGAAGTCGGTCTGACGGCACAGGAACGCCGGCGTCTGCAGCACGTCGACGACCGACGCGACCTGCTCGATCTCGTCGACCGAATGCACGTCGGTCAGCACCGGCAGGCCGAGCTGCCGCTTCACCTCGCCGAGGATCCGCAGCCCTTCGTCCATTCCGAGGCCGCGAAACGACTTGCCCGAGCTGCGATTCGCCTTGTCGTAGGACGACTTGTAGATGAACGGTACGTTCAGCTTCTCGCAGATCTCCTTCAGGCGGCCCGCCGTGTCGATCGTCATCTGCTCCGATTCGACGACGCAGGTACCCGCGATCAGGAAGAAAGGCTGGTCGAGACCGACCTCGAAATCGCACAGCTTCATGCTTTTGCTCCGCGCGCTTGCTGGTTGGCGAGCGCCGCTTCGACGAACGACTTGAACAGCGGATGACCGTCACGCGGCGTCGACGTGAATTCCGGGTGGAACTGGACACCGACGAACCACGGGTGCATCGAGCGCGGCAGCTCCATCATTTCCGGCAGATCCTCGCTCGGGGTACGGGCGCTGATGATAAGGCCGCCGGCTTCGAGCTGGGGCACGAAGCGGTTATTGACTTCATAACGGTGGCGATGGCGCTCGTTCACGTCCTTGCCGTAGATCTCTTCGGCCATCGTGCCCGGCTTGATCGGGCAGCGTTGCGAACCGAGGCGCATCGTGCCGCCGAGATCGGACTCCTCGCTGCGCGTCTCGACCTTGCCTTCGCGGTCGTACCATTCGGTGATCAGCGCGACCACGCGCTCCGGCGTGTCCGGATCGAACTCGGTGCTGTTCGCCTGCTTCAGGCCGACGACGTCGCGTGCGAATTCGATCACCGCGAGCTGCATGCCGAGGCAGATGCCGAGGTACGGCACCTTCGACTCGCGCGCATAGCGGATCGCAGCGATCTTGCCTTCCGTGCCGCGACGGCCGAAACCGCCCGGCACCAGCACGGCGTCGAGATGCTTCAGACTGTCGACACCGTTCGCCTCGAGTTCTTCCGAATCGATGTACTCGATGTTGACCTTGGTCGATGTGTGGATCGACGCATGGCGCAGCGCTTCGATCAGCGACTTGTACGACTCGGTCAGGTCGACGTACTTGCCGACCATGCCGATCGTGACTTCGTGCTTCGGGTTTTCCAGCTTCTCGACGAGCTCCGACCACATGCCGAGATCGGCGTCCTTCGGCGACAGCTTCAGTTCTTCGCAGATGATGCGGTCGAGGCCCTGATCGTGCAGCATCTGCGGAATCTTGTAGATGCTGTCGGCGTCCCACACCGAGATCACCGCGTCTTCCGGCACGTTCGAGAACATCGAGATCTTCTTCGATTCGTCGTCCGGGATGCGGCGGTCCGCACGGCACAGCAGCACGTGCGGCAGGATGCCGATCTCGCGCAGTTTCTGCACGCTGTGCTGGGTCGGCTTCGTCTTCAGCTCGCCCGCGGTCGCGACGTACGGCACGAGCGTCAGGTGCACGAAGCACGCGCTGTTGCGGCCGAGGCGCAGGCTCATCTGGCGCGCGGCCTCGAGGAATGGCAGCGACTCGATGTCGCCGACCGTGCCGCCGATCTCGACGATCGCGACGTCCGGTTCGCCGCAGGTGGCCGATGCCGCCCCGCGCTCGATGAACGCCTGGATTTCGTTCGTGATGTGCGGAATCACTTGCACGGTCTTGCCGAGATAGTCGCCGCGGCGTTCCTTGCGGATCACCGATTCGTAGATCTGGCCGGTCGTGAAGTTGTTGGCCTTGCGCATCTTCGTGCTGATGAAGCGCTCATAGTGGCCGAGGTCGAGGTCGGTCTCCGCTCCGTCTTCCGTCACGAACACTTCGCCGTGCTGGAACGGGCTCATCGTGCCGGGGTCGACGTTGATGTAGGGATCGAGTTTGAGGAGGGTGACTTTCAGACCGCGCGATTCGAGGATCGCGGCGAGAGAGGCGGCGGCAATACCCTTGCCGAGGGAAGAAACTACGCCGCCGGTGACGAAAACATATTTGGTCATCGCTGGATGCTCGCGGGAAAAACGGATTATACCGTAAAGCCCGCCCTTCTCTCAGCAATTGACGCGATGATCGCGCCCTTTCGCACCGTGCCGCGTCAGCCTTGCGCGGCCGGGGCGAACCGGCCGACCTGCGGCTGCAACCGCGCGCCGGTTGACGCGGCGCACCGGGCGCCGCTTCGCACCCCTGTCACGCCCGCTGCGCGAACACGGCGCCGTCGCGCGGCACGCCGGCCTCGGCCGCCTTCAGCGTATTCAGCATCCGCTGCAATGCGCGGGCCGTCTCGATCGGCCGCTCCATCGGGAACAGATGACTGCCCTCGATCCATTCGATGCGCCCGCGCGCGGCGCGGCGCGTCGCATCGAGCCCGACCTGCCGCACCTCGCGCGAACGCGTGCCGGCCAGGAAGCCGAGCGGCACCGGTGCACCGTGCGCGAGCCGCGGACCGAGCGTATGCGGCAGCGTCCGGTAGATCAGGTACTCGACCTGCCGGTCGAACGCGAGCGCGCGCGCGCCGTCCGCACCGGCCTGCGGAATCCCGTGGTCGATGTAGTCGGACAGCATTCGCTCGTCCCAGCGCGCGAACGCCGGCTTCTCGTGGAAGTGCCGCCAGGCTTCGTCGCGACTCGTCCAGCGCGTGCGCCGGTTGCGTGTCGCCGCCGCCGGCGACAACCGTTCGTCGAGCCCAGCCCACTGGCTCGCGCGCAGCGCGCGCGCCCGCCATCCCGCGATGATCGGCGAATCGATCATCACCACGCCGCGCACCCACTGCGGCTTTTTCAGCGCGGCCATCAGCGACAGGTAGCCGCCGAGCGAATGGCCGACGAGCCACACCGGACGCTCGTAGCGGCGGCCGATGTCGTCGAGCAACTGGTCGACGAGATGCGGCCAGTCGCGCGTCACCGGGTAGCGGCGATCGTGGCCGATCCGCTCGATGTAGCGCAGCTCGTAATCGTCTGCCAGCTCGGCGAAGATCGTCCGGTACGTCGACGCCGGAAAACCGTTCGCATGCGAGAAATGGATGATGTCCTTCAAACGCCGGTGTCTCCTTTGTCGGCGGAACCGCGTGCCGGTAATGGCTCCCGCCGCATGCTTCGCGGTTGGTCGAATGCCGCTGGCGCAATCCCGAGCCCGCCGTCGGTTATTCCGCAGCGCCAGCGCAGCCGTCACCGGTCCATCCAGTAGCGCCGCTGCGCATGCCGATAACGCTCGAACGCGAAACCGCCGCCTGCGGGCGCGACGTCGAACCGCACGGCGCCGTCGCGATCGGTGCGCGGCAGCGGAATCCCGCGCGCCGCGTAGCGCGCGAGGACCGTCCGGTGCGGATGCCCGAAGCGATTGCGATAGCCTACAGGAAATACCGCGACGCGCGGCCCGACCGAATCGAGGAAAGGCTCGACCGACGACGTGCGGCTGCCGTGATGCGGGACGACGAGGATCTGCGCGGCCAGCGCATCGCGTGCGTCGGCCACGAGCTGCCGCTCGGCGCGCGCGTCGATGTCGCCTGTCAGCAGCGCCGACGTACCGCCTGCGTCGATGCGAAGCACGCACGATCGTTCATTCGACCGACCCGCCGACGCGCGCGGCGGCCACAGCATCGTGAACGAGACGCCATCCCACGTCCACCGCTGCCCGGCCGCGCACGGGAGCCGATCGGCCACGCCGGCCGCTTCCGCGGCGCGCCACAGCCGGTGCCGCGGCGCAATGCCGGCAAGCAGCTGGCGTACGTCGGCCGCCGCATAAACGGCCTGCGCACCGCCCGCGTGATCGGCGTCCGCGTGGCTGAGCACGAGCGAATCCAGTGTGCGGATTCCGCGCGCACGCAACGACGGCGCGACGATCCGCGTACCGGCATGCGTCGATTCCGCCCCCGGCCCCGCGTCGAACAGCAGCGTCCGATTGGCGGTCTCGACCAGCACCGACGCGCCTTGCCCGACGTCGAGCACCGTCAAGCGAAAGCCGCCGTGCGGCGGCGTATCGGGTGCTGGCGCAACGAGCGGCAGCCACGTGAGCGGCGCAGCCCAGCGCAGCGGCCAGCCGCGCGGCATCAGCGCCCATCCGGCACCCGCGCAGGCCAGCGCCAGCGCGGGCCAGCCGGGCATGCGCAGCCAGAACACGCCGGCCGGCCAGTCGGCCAGGTGCCGCAGCAGCGCCATCATCGGTTCGAGCGCCGCATGCGCGAGCCGGAACGCATAACCGTCCAACGGCGCGGGCAATCCGATACCGGCCAGCACGACCGGCGTCACGACGGAACTGACCCACGGAATCGCGAACGCGTTGCCGAGCGGCCCCGACACCGAAATTTGCGAGAACCACGCGGCCGTGAGCGGCGCGAGACCGATCGTCACTGCGTACTGCACGCGCGTCGCGTCGGCGACTCGACGCCCGGCATGCGCGCACCATGCTGTCAGCCGCTTGCGGCGGGCATCTGCGGCGGCGCCGTCCGGACGCTCGCTGCCGTCGCTCACATGGTCTCCGTCGAATTCGCGCACCGCACGCCAGCCCGCGACCGCCATCAGAATCACCGCGACGGCGCCGAACGACAGCCAGAACCCGGCCGACAACACCGCCCACGGATCGACGAGCAGCACGCCGCCAAGGGCCGCGCACAGCACCGCGGACGTCGGCACGCTGCGCCCCGCCAGATAAGCGGCCGCACCGGCCGCGATCATCCACCATGCACGCTGCGCCGGCACGTTGAAGCCGGCGAGCGCCGCGTACGCGGCAGCGGCCGTCAGCGCGGCGACTGAGGCTACATAAGGCGCCGGCATCAGCAACGCCGCTGCATGTCCACGCCAGCGCAGGCGCCGCCAGGCCATTGATGCGATCCCGCCGGCGAGCGCGCCGACGAGCCCGACATGCAGCCCCGAGATCGCGACCAGATGACTGGTGCCCGTATTGCGCAGCACGCGCCAGTCGTCGTCGCCGATCCCGGATTGATCGCCAACCGCGAGCGCGGCCACGATGCCGCGATGAGGCGCGTCGCTGCCGAGCGCTGCGCCGATGCGCCTGCGCAGCACGTCGCGCGACCGATCGATCGACGCACGCCATCCCGATGCGCGCGCGTCGAGCAGTTGCGCCCGCTCGGGTGCGACGACGTAGCCGGTCGCCCGGATTCCGGCGGCAAGCCACGCTGCCTCGCTGTCGCGCACGAAGGGATTCGCCTCTGCATGCGGACGCTTCAGGCGCACGACCAGACGCCAGCGCTGGGCCGCTCGCAAATCCGGCATCGCATCGCGAGCGGCGGATGCACCGTACGTGCGCCACGACAAGCGGATCAGCGGAGGAAAGCGGGCCAGCCCGGCCTCGTTCGATTCGACCGCGAACAGCATTCGCGCACCGGCGTCGTCGATGGCGGGCAATCCGCGAATCACTCCAGTGATAACGATGTCGCGCCCTTCCCGTTCGACGGGCAGGCTGTCGCGGAGCCGCCATTCGGCGCGCGCGGCTGCATAGCCGAATCCGATCGCGCACGCGGCGCTTGCACACAGCATCCAGCGCAGCACGACGATCGTGCGGGTGCGCGGGCGCCGCGCACCCCCTGCGAGCAACACGCCACATCCCGCAAGCATCACCGCACCGCATGCCCAAGCGCCCACGCCCGGCAACGCCGCCTGCCGCTGCAGCACGACGACGCCGAGTGCGAACGCGATCCAGCCCACGCGCATCGCGCCTCCTCGTCGACCCGGCGCCGCCGTGGTCGGGGCGGCGCATTCCGGCAACGATTATGCGGACGAAAGTGCGAGGCGCGGCAGCGCGGCGCGCGCGTTAGCCGTTGTGGATAGGGATAGCGCGTGCGTGTCGATCCCGCGCAGTTCCGCGAGGACGGCACCGATGCGCGGCACCTGGTCGGGCGCATTGCGCGATTTGTACGCCCATTCGGGCGCGATGTCGGGAGCATCCGTCTCGACGACGATCGCATCGAGCGGCAACTGTTCCGCGAGCCGGCGAATCTGCCGCGCGCGTTCGAACGTCACGTTGCCGCCGAAGCCGAGATGCAGCCCCTGCGCGAGATACGCGTCGGCCTGCTGGAAACTGCCGTTGAACGCGTGCGCGATGCCGCGCCGCACGCCGAAGCGGCGCAGCCCGGCGAGCACACGGTCCTGCGACTTGCGCACGTGGCACAGCACCGGCAAATCGAATTCGCGCGCGAGCCGCAGCTGCCCCTGATAGAAAAACTGCTGCCGGCCTTCGTCGAGGCCCGGCACGAAGTAATCGAGACCGATTTCGCCGATCGCGACGAAACGCGGATCGTCGAGGCTCGCCTCGATTTCCATCCGCAAGCGGTCGAGATCCTCGTCGCGCGCGTGCGGCGTAAACATCGGGTGAATGCCGAGCGCATAGACCGCGCCCGGCGTGCGCTGCGCCAGTTCGCGCACCGTCGTGAAATTGTCGCGCCCGACGCTCGGGATCACGATGCACGACACACCGGCCGCGCGCGCCGCGTGGGCGACCGCGTCGCGGTCGGCGTCGAATTCGGCTGCATCGAGATGGCAATGCGTATCGATCCACATGGGCGGCTTTCCTGCGCGCCCGCCGCGCCACCCGGCTTCACCGGGCGGCGCGGCGAACGCCTTCGTTCACACCGGCAGCGCCGGCTCCTCGTGGAGCACGCCGTCGCGCAAGCGCATGATGCGGTCGCAGCGCGCGGCAAGCTCGGGATCGTGCGTGACGATCACGAAGCTCGTTTCGAGCGTCTCCGACAGTTCGAGCATCAGGTTGAACACCGTGTCGGCCGTCGAGCCGTCGAGGTTGCCGGTCGGCTCGTCGGCAAGCACGCACGCCGGCTTCGTCACCAGCGCGCGCGCGATCGCGACGCGCTGCCGCTCACCGCCCGACAGCTCGCCCGGCCGATGCTTCGCACGCGGGCCGAGACCGACACGCTCGAGCATCGCCTGTGCCTGCGCGCGCGCGTCGTCGGTCGTCATCCGGCGGATGCGCAGCGGCATCGCGACGTTGTCCAGCGCGGTGAATTCCGGCAGCAGGTGATGGAACTGGTAGACGAACCCGAGCGCCCGGTTGCGCAGTTCGTTGCGCTCACGCTCGGCGAGCTGCGTGAACGGCTTGCCGAGCAGCGACACCTCGCCGGCGCTCGGCTCGTCGAGGCCGCCCAGCACGTGCAGCAACGTGCTCTTGCCGGAGCCCGACGCGCCGACGACCGCGAGCTTCTCGCCGCGCCGCACCGTCAGCTCGGCGTTGTTGAGCACCTGCACGTTGAAGCCGCCCTGCACGAACGCCTTCGTGATCCCGCGCGCCTGAAGCACGTATTCCTGCATACCTGCCGAATCCTGTCTGATGGGTTGTCGTGAATCCGCGAATGCGGTCGCGCGGTCATTCATAGCGAAGCGCCTCCGCCGGTTTCACCTTCGCGCCGCGCCAGCTCGGATAGAGCGTCGCCACGGCCGACAGCGCGAACGCGATCAGGCCGATCTTGATCACGTCGCCCGCGACGAGCTCGGACGGCAGCTCGCTGATGAAGTAGACGGACGGCGGCAGAAACTGCACGCCGAACAGATGCTCGATCATCGGAATCAGCCACGGGATGCTCCATGCGATCAGGCAGCCGAGCGCGACGCCGGACGCGGTGCCGACGAAGCCGATCGTCACGCCCTGCACGACGAAGATCTTCATGATCGAGCCCGGCTGCGCGCCGAGCGTGCGCAGGATCGCGATGTCGGCCTGCTTGTTGGTCACCGTCATCACGAGCGACGACACGAGGTTGAACGCCGCGACCGCGATGATCAGCGTGAGGATGATGAACATCATCCGCTTCTCGATCTGCACGGCCGAAAACCAGGTCTTGTTCTGCTGGGTCCAGTCGCGGATGTACAGGCTGCCCGACAGCGTGTGCGACAGCTCGACCGCGACCTGCGGCGCCTTCTGCATGTCCGTGAGCCGCAGCCGCACGCCGGTCGGCGCGGACATCCGGAACAGCGCCTCCGCGTCGCGGATGTTGATCATCGCGAGCGTGCTGTCGTATTCGTAGTGTCCTGACTCGAACACGCCGACGACCGTGAACTGCTTGAGCCGCGGCATCATCCCGGCCGGCGTGATCGTGCCTTCGGGCGCCACCAGCGTGACCTTGTCGCCGACCGTCACGCCGAGATTGCCGGCCAGCGCATCGCCGAGCACGATGCCGAACTGACCGGGCACGAGCGCGGCGAGCTGGCCAGCCTTCATGTCCTTGCCGATGTCCGACACCTGCGGCTCGAGCGACGGCTCGACGCCGCGCAGCATCACGCCGTTCACCGCGTCCTGGCGCGTGAGCAGCGCCTGGGCGTCGACGTACGGCGCCGCGCCGATCACCGACGGATTGCGGCGCGCCTCCTGCGCGGTCAATTGCCAGTCGGGCATCGAGCCTGTCGGCGAGAAAACCTCGACGTGCGCGAGCACGGACAGCATGCGGTCGCGCACTTCCTTCTGGAAGCCGTTCATCACGGAAAGCACGACGATCAGCGCGGCGACACCGAGTGCGATGCCGAGCATCGACACGAGCGCGATGAAGGAAATGAAGCCGTTGCCGGTCGTGCGTTTGCCGGCGCGCGTGTAGCGCCAGCCGATCTGCCATTCGTACGGAAGTTTCAAGCGAATCCTTTCTGCTGGTTACGGCGGGGAAGGCGGCCCGCGGCCGGCCGCCCGGGCGCGGTCAAAAAAACGTCGCCGGACGAGTTCGGACCCGCCCGGACCGTCGGCCGGCCCGATCACGCGCGCAGTTTGCCATACAATGCGCACCATCATGCACGACCGACGCCTCCATTTTCTCGTTCCGTTCGCGCTGCCGTCGGCGGCCGATGCGGCCTCGTCCCTGCACACGCTGGACAGTCCCGCGCTCGAAAAGTTGCTCGCCCGCGCGAGCCTCGCCGAGCGCGTGACCGGCGAGGACTTCCAGCGCACGCTGCCGCACGAGCGCTGGCTGGCCCGCCAGTTCGGCGCGACCCACGGCAATGCCGCCGACGAGGCGCCGCTCGCACCGTATATGCTGCTGGCCGACGGCGGCGACCCCGGCACGCACGCATGGGCGTGCGTCGAGCCCGTCCACGTCGAAATCGCGCACGATCATCTCGTGCTCGTCGATCCGGCCAGCCTCGCGCTCGACGACGGCGATGCCGCCGCGCTACTGGCAGTCGCGCGCCCGTTGATCGAGGAGCTCGGCGTACGGCTCGAAGCGCCGCAACCCGCGCGCTGGTATCTGTCGAGCGAGCAGCTGGCGCGCCTCGCCGGCGCCGCGCCGCTGCGCGCGAGCGGCCGCAACATCGAGATCTGGCTGCCGCATGAAGCGCACACCGGCGAACGCTCGCGGATGTGGATGAAGCTGCAGAACGAAGTACAGATGGCGTGGTTTCAGCATCCGGTCAACGAAGCGCGCGAGGCGCGCGGATTGCCGGCCGTCAACTCGATCTGGTTCCATGCGCAGGGCACGCTGAAGCCGGTCGGCAAGCCGTTCGGGCGCGTGCTGTCCGCGTCGCCCGCGGCGCTCGGCCTCGCGCGCGCCGCGCACGCGGACGCCGGCGCGGTGCCGGCCGCATACGGTGCGCTGCCGGCGGCCGCCGGCGCGACGCTCGTCGAACTGCCGGCGCTGACCGCCCCGTTCATCGAACAGGACTGGGCGCGCTGGCACGATGCGCTCGCCGCGCTGGAGCGCGACTGGTTCGCACCGTCGCTCGCGGCGCTGCAAAGCGGCGAGCTGGCCGGTGTCGGCTTAACGCTGTGCGGCGACACGAGTTCCGTCACGCTGCACGCAACGCGCGGCGATCTGCGCAAGTTCTGGCGCCGCCGCGCGCTGGCGTCCCTGTTCGAATAACCACACCTGTATGACCCGGATCGTTACCCGCCCCGTCGCGCCCGCCGACGCCGAAGCGCTCGCACGCCACGGGCTGCACCCTGTCCTCGCGCGCCTGTATGCGTCGCGCGGCGTGCAATCCCCGGCCGACATCGAAATCGCGCTCGCACGCCTGTTGCCCCCCACCGAGCTGAAGGGCTGCGCGGACGCCGCAACGCTGCTCGCCAATGCGATCGCGGACCGCCGCCGCCTGCTGGTCGTCGCCGATTACGACTGCGACGGCGCCACCGCGTGTGCGGTCGCGGTGCGGGGGCTCCGCATGTTCGGCGCGCAGATCGACTACCTGGTGCCGAACCGCTTCGAATACGGCTACGGGCTCACGCCCGAAATCGTCGAACTGGCCGCCGCGCGCAAGCCCGATCTGCTCATTACCGTCGACAACGGGATCGCGAGCGTCGCGGGCGTCGAAGCCGCGAATGCGCGCGGCATCGACGTGCTCGTGACCGACCACCACCTGCCCGGCGACGCGCTGCCCGCCGCGCGCGCGATCGTCAACCCGAATCAGCCCGGCTGCACGTTCCCGAGCAAGCACATCGCGGGCGTCGGCGTGATGTTCTACGTGCTGCTCGCGCTGCGCGCCGAGCTGCGCCGCCGCGGCGCGTTCGCGAGCAAGGAAGCCGAACCGCGCCTCGACGGGCTGCTCGACCTCGTCGCGCTCGGCACCGTCGCGGACGTGGTGCGGCTCGACGGCAACAACCGCGTGCTCGTCGCGCAAGGGCTGCAGCGCATCCGCAACGGCCGCATGCAACCGGGTGTGGCCGCGCTATTCCGCGCCGCCGGCCGCGAAACGCGCACCGCGTCGGGCTTCGACCTCGGCTTCGGCGTCGGCCCGCGCCTGAACGCCGCCGGGCGGCTCTCCGACATGTCGCTCGGCATCGAATGCCTGATCACCGACGACATCGGTCGTGCGTGGGAGCTCGCGCAGCAGCTCGACGCGATGAATCGCGAGCGCCGCGAGATCGAGGCCGGCATGCAGCAGCAGGCGCTCGCCGATCTCGCCGCCGTCGATCCGGCCGACGCATGCACGATCACGCTGTTCAATCCCGCATGGCACCAGGGCGTGATCGGCATCGTGGCCGGGCGGCTCAAGGAGAAATTCCACCGCCCGTCGTTCACGTTCGCGCATGCGGACGACGCCGGCGCGCGGGTCAAGGGCTCGGGCCGCTCGATCCCCGGCTTCCACCTGCGCGATGCGCTCGACCTCGTGTCCAAGCGCGAGCCCGACCTGATCGTCGCGTTCGGCGGCCACGCGATGGCCGCGGGCCTCACGCTCGACACCGCCAACGTACCGCGCTTCGCAGCCGCGTTCGAGGCGGTTGCGCGCGAGTGGCTGTCCGACGATGCGCTCGCGCGCGTAATAGAGACCGACGGCGAGCTGGAGGAAGCGTATTTCACGCCGCAGTTCGTCGGGCTGCTCGACGAAGCGGTCTGGGGCCAGGGCTTTCCGGCCCCGCTTTTTTCCGGCGAATTCGATGTGGTGTCGCAGTCGCTCGTGAAGGAAAAGCACCTGAAGCTGCAGTTGGCACGCGGCCGCCAGCGTTTCAACGCCATCTGGTTCAACCACACCGACCCGCTGCCGGCGAGCGCGTTGATTGCGTACCGCCTCGTGGCCGACACGTGGAACGGCGTGACGCGCGTGCAGCTGGTCGTCGAGCACGCCGCAGGCTGAGCGCCGGCGGCGCTCGGCGCCCGCATGCGCGCCGCGCCGGACTGGCGCGCGGCGCCGATGCAAGCACACTCGGCGTCACCGGGAAACCCCGCCGATCGGCTATAATTCCGCTTTTTTACGACGCAAGAACAGCGAACGATCATGGAAGCGGAACGTCTCAACGCGATCGAAAGCTCCCTGCTCGACCTGCGCAACCGCGCGGGCGAGCTTCGGGGGTATCTTTGACTACGACGCCAAAGCTGCGCGTCTGACCGAAGTCAACAAGGAACTCGAAGACCCGAACGTCTGGAACGATTCGAAGAACGCCCAGGCACTCGGCCGCGAGAAAAAGCTGCTCGAAGGCGTCGTCACGACGCTGACGGCGCTCGATAGCGATCTGCGCGACGCGCTCGACCTGTTCGAGCTTGCCCGCGAGGAAGGCGACGAAGACACCCTCGTCGCATCCGAAGAAGACGCGAAGAAGCTCGAAGCACGCGTCGGCGACATCGAATTCCGCCGGATGTTCTCGAACCCGGCCGATCCGAACAACTGCTTCATCGACATCCAGGCCGGCGCCGGCGGCACCGAGGCGTGCGACTGGGCCTCGATGCTGCTGCGCCAGTACCTGCGCTATTGCGAGCGCAAGGGTTTCAAGGCCGAAGTGCTCGAAGAATCCGACGGCGACGTCGCGGGCATCAAGAACGCGACGATCAAGGTGTCGGGCGAATACGCGTACGGCTTTCTGCGCACCGAAACCGGCATCCACCGCCTCGTGCGCAAGTCGCCGTTCGACTCGTCGGGCGGGCGTCACACGTCGTTCTCGTCGGTGTTCGTGTATCCGGAAATCGACGATTCGATCGAAGTCGAGGTGAACCCCGCCGACCTGCGCATCGACACGTACCGCGCATCGGGCGCGGGCGGCCAGCACATCAACAAGACCGACTCGGCCGTGCGGATCACGCACATGCCGACCGGCATCGTCGTGCAGTGCCAGAACGACCGCTCGCAGCACCGCAACCGTGCCGAAGCGATGGCCATGCTGAAGTCGCGCCTGTACGAAGCCGAAATGCGCAAGCGCCAGGCCGAGCAGGACAAGCTCGAATCGAGCAAGACCGATGTGGGCTGGGGCCACCAGATCCGCTCGTACGTGCTTGACCAGAGCCGCGTGAAGGATCTTCGTACGAACGTCGAAATGAGCAACACGAAGGCCGTGCTCGACGGCGATCTCGACGACTTCATCAGCGCGAGCCTCAAACAGGGCGTGTAAGCGCCGCGGCGCGGCCTGTCCGGTCGCGCCGCCCTCCCCGTTGCGTTGCCGCCCCCACTCCGAATTCCGACCATCATGACCGAACCGACCCAAACGCAGCCCGCCGTCGCGGCGGACGAAAACCAGATCATCGCCGAGCGCCGCGAGAAGCTGCGCGCGTTGCGCGAGCAAGGCGTCGCCTATCCGAACGACTTCCGGCCGACGCATCACGCCGCCGATCTGCAGGCGAAATTCGCTGACTCGGACAAGGCCGCGCTCGAAGCGAACCCGGTCGAGGTGTCGATCGCCGGCCGCATGATGCTCAAGCGCGTGATGGGCAAGGCGAGTTTCGCGACGGTACAGGACGGTTCGGGCCAGATCCAGTTCTTCGTGACGCCGAACGACGTCGGCGCGCAAACCTACGACGCATTCAAGAAGTGGGACCTCGGCGACATCATCGCCGCCCGCGGCGTGCTGTTCCGCACCAACAAGGGCGAGCTGTCGGTCCAGTGCAAGGAGCTGCGCCTGCTGTCGAAGGCGCTGCGTCCGCTGCCTGACAAGTTCCACGGCCTCGCCGACCAGGAAATGCGCTACCGCCAGCGCTACGTCGATCTGATCGTCACGCCGGAAACGCGCGATACGTTCCGCGCGCGCACCAAGACCATCGCGTCGATCCGCAAGTTCATGGACAACGCCGACTTCATGGAAGTCGAGACGCCGATGCTGCATCCGATCCCGGGCGGCGCGGCGGCCAAGCCGTTCGTCACGCATCACAACGCGCTCGACATGCAGATGTTCCTGCGCATCGCGCCGGAGCTGTACCTGAAGCGCCTGATCGTCGGCGGTTTCGAGCGCGTGTTCGAAATCAACCGCAATTTCCGGAACGAAGGCGTGTCGCCGCGCCACAACCCGGAATTCACGATGATGGAGTTCTACGCCGCGTACACCGATTACCGCTGGCTGATGGACTTCACCGAGCAGTTGATCCGTCAGGCGGCAATCGATGCGCTCGGCACCGCGACGATCCAGTACCAAGGCCGCGAGCTCGACCTCGCGAAGCCGTTCCACCGTCTGACGATCACGCAGGCGATCCAGAAATACGCGCCGCAGTACACCGACGGCCAGCTGTCGGACGACGCGTTCCTGCGTTCCGAACTGAAGCGCCTGGGCGTCGACGTGTTGCAGCCGGCCTTCCTGAACGCCGGCATCGGCGCGCTGCAGCTCGCGCTGTTCGAAGAAACCGCCGAATCGCAGCTGTGGGAGCCGACTTACATCATCGACTACCCGGTCGAAGTGTCGCCGCTCGCGCGCGCATCGGATACGGTGCCGGGCATCACCGAGCGCTTCGAGCTGTTCATGACCGGCCGCGAGATCGCGAACGGCTTCTCGGAACTGAACGATCCGGAAGATCAGGCCGCCCGCTTCAAGAAGCAGGTCGAGCAGAAGGATGCCGGTGACGAGGAAGCGATGTACTTCGACGCCGATTACATCCGCGCACTTGAACACGGGATGCCGCCGACGGGCGGCTGCGGGATCGGCATCGACCGTCTGGTGATGCTGCTGACCGACAGCCCGACGATCCGCGACGTGCTGCTGTTCCCGCATCTGCGCCGCGAAGACTGACGGCTGGCTGGTTGCGTGTGCGCCGCGCCCTGCGGCGCACACTACGGCTTTGTAACCGCGCGTAAATCCTGCCTGCCGGCGTCCGCCGGCGCACGATCCATCCCCGTTTATTCTCCTTGCCGCGACGCGTTGCTACGGGTTTTCCCGGTACCGGGCGTCAATCCTGCGCTGCAATTCGTTACACCTTGATACGGTGCGACGCCAGCGCGTGGACGACACTCCTGTTGCGTCACCACGCATGATCACGGGACCAGAACGAGGCGCCGGAACGCCGAGTCTGATCGCTCCCGAGCGTGGGATCCAGCCAGCGCCACCGTGCCGGGCCGGATCGACACAGGAGAAAAAAATGGACAACCAGAATCAGACCACGCCGCAAAAGCAACGCCTCCATCCGCTGATCGCGACCGCGGCCGGCGCCGTCATCGTCGCAAGCCTCGCGGCCACCGCTGCGATTACGGGCATCTTCCCCAAGGCCAGCAGCAATAACGCGGAGAACGGCCAGACCCAAGCCGCGCTGATTGCGTCGCAGCCGGCCGTCGACACGGCAGCGGCCGCGAGTGCCGCGCGCGCCGCGCAGGCTCAGCAGGAAGCAGCCGAGCGGGCTGCGCAGCAAAAGGCCGTCGCGCAAGCTGAACCGAAGCCCGCGCCGCGGCCGGCCGCCACGCACCATCGGCACACGCCGGCACCGCAACCGCCGCAATACGCGCAGCAGCCGTCCACGCCCGCGCAGCCGGCGTATTGCCAGACCTGCGGCACGATTATCGCGATCACGCAGACGCGCACGCCCGGCCAGAGCTCGGGGATCGGCGCGGTCGGCGGCGCGGCCGCCGGCGGCCTGCTCGGCAATCAGTTCGGTCACGGCAACGGCCGCACCGCGATGACGATCATCGGCGCACTCGGCGGCGGCCTCGCGGGCAACCAGGTCGAGAAGCAGGTGCGCGCGGAAACCGACTATCAGGTGCAGGTCCAGATGGAAAGCGGTGCAACGCGCACGTTCACGTACCACAACCCGCCGCCGTTCGGTCAGGGCCAGCGCGTGCGGATCGAAAACGGCACGCTGGTCGGCGTCTGACGGATCACGAAATGCCGGGCGGTCCTTGCCCGGCACCGGCAATGAAAAAAAGGCTCGCGATGCATGCATCACGAGCCTTTTCCTTTGGCGGGCGCCATCGAGCATGTTCGCTCAGGCGCCGGACGATCGTCAGTCCTCGTCGTCGAAGTCCGATTCGTCGATCCAGTGCGCCTGAATCGCTTCGAGGATCTTCTCGCCCGAGTGAGCCGGGTCGTCGGTGAAACCGTCGAGTTCGATCACCCATTGGCGCAGATCCACGAAATTGATTCGCTGCGGATCGACGTCCGGATGCTTGTCTGCCAGCGCGATGGCGATTTCGCGCGAATCGGTCCATTTCATGGCCTGCTCTCCCGTGTACGCTGCGAGTCCGCCCCGCCCGTCCGTCAGTGGTTTTCCTTCGCGTGGTTGATCGAATACTTCGGAATCTCGACCACCAGGTCCGAATCTTCCTTCACGATCGCCTGGCAAGACAGGCGCGACGTCGGCTCGAGGCCCCACGCCTTGTCGAGCAGGTCGTCTTCGTCCTCCTCGGACGGCTCGAGATCGTTGAAACCCTCGCGGATCACCACGTGGCACGTCGTGCATGCGCACGACTTCTCGCACGCGTGTTCGATCTCGATCCCGTTGTCGAGCAGATTGTCGCAAATACTCTTGCCGGGCGTCGCGTCGATCACTGCGCCGTCCGGGCACAGTTCGACGTGAGGCAGCACCACCAGTTGAGGCATGTCCGTTCCGTCAGTCAGAGTGCGGCGGCTGGCGCCGCACGGTTCAATATCGCGCGGGCCGTCATCGGCCCGCGTGCAAGTCGCTCGTTCTCAGATCTCGTCGAGGCGTCGACCCGACAATGCACGCTTGATGCTCTTGTCCATCCGGCGCGCAGCGAATTCGTCGGTGCCGTCGGCGAGCGTTTTCGTCGCCGCTTCGATTGCGTCCGCCTCCTCGCCCTGCGCGACCGTGCGCAGCGCCGCGACCAGCGTGTCGATCTGCGCGCGTTCGGCGTCGTCGAGGAGTTCGCCGTCGGCCGCGAGCGCGGCTTGCGTCGCCTCGATCATCCGCTCGGCCTCGACTTGCGCTTCGCGCAGCGCACGTGCGCGCATGTCGATTTCGGCGGTCTTGAAGCTGTCCTCAAGCATTTTCGCGATGTCGTCGTCGGCGAGGCCGTACGACGGCTTCACGACGACCGACGCTTCGACGCCCGAATGCTGCTCGCGCGCGAACACGGACAACAGGCCGTCCGCGTCGACCTGGTACGTCACGCGAATGCGCGCCGCACCGGCCGTCATCGGCGGAATGCCGCGCAGCTCGAATCGGGCGAGCGACCGGCAATCTGCAACGAGTTCACGCTCGCCCTGCACGACGTGGATTGCCATCGCGGTCTGGCCGTCCTTGAACGTCGTGAATTCCTGCGCACGCGCGATCGGAATCGTCGAATTGCGCGGAATGATCTTCTCGACGAGGCCGCCCATCGTCTCGACACCGAGCGACAGCGGAATCACGTCGAGCAACAGCCAGTCGTCGCCGCTGCCGCGATTGCCCGCGAGCAGGTCCGCCTGGATCGCCGCGCCGAGCGCGACGACCTGATCGGGATCGAGATTGACGAGCGGCGGCTGGCCGAAATATTTCGCGACCGCATCGCGGATCACCGGCATGCGCGTCGCGCCGCCGACGAGGACGACACCCTTGATGTCGGCCGGCGTCACCTGCGCATCGCGCAGCGCCTTGCGGGTCGGCGTCAGCGTGCGCTGCACGAGCGGCTCGACGAGCGACGCGAACGTGTCGTGCGAAATCGTCTGCACGAGATGTGCGCCGTTCGACAGCGTCACGTCGAGCGACGCGTCGGGCGCGGACGACAGCGCCTCCTTCAGCACGCGCACGCGATCGAGCAGCAGGCGCACGTCCTCCGGCGCGAGCGCCTTCGCGTCGAGACCGGCCTGCGCGAGCACGTGGTTGAACAAGGCGTGGTCGAAATCGTCACCGCCGAGCGCGGAATCGCCGCCCGCGGCCAGCACTTCGAACACGCCCTTCGTCAGCTTCAGGATCGACAGGTCGAACGTGCCGCCGCCAAGGTCGTACACCGCGTACAGGCCTTCGGCCGCGTTGTCGAGACCGTACGCGATCGCGGCTGCCGTCGGTTCGTTCAGCAGGCGGAGCACGTTCAGGCCCGCGAGACGCGCGGCGTCTTTCGTCGCCTGGCGCTGCGCATCGTCGAAATACGCGGGCACCGTGATCACCGCGCCGACCAGTTCGTCGCCGAGCGTGTCTTCCGCACGATGACGCAGCGTCGCGAGAATCTCGGCCGACACTTCGACCGGACTCTTCACACCGTCGATCGTGCGGATCTGCACCATGCCCGGCGCGTCGACGAATTCGTACGGCGCGTTCGCGGCGCCTTCGACTTCGGCCTTGCCGCGGCCCATGAAGCGCTTGACCGACACGATCGTGTTGCGCGGATCGGTCGCCGCCTGCTCCTTCGCGTCGTAGCCGATACGGCGGCCGCCCCTCTCCAGATAACGGACCACCGACGGCAGCAGCACGCGGCCCGCTTCGTCCGGCAGCACTTCGGGCACGCTGTTGCGCACGGCCGCGACCAGCGAATTCGTCGTGCCGAGATCGATCCCGACAGCGAGTCGCCGCTGATGCGGCGCCGGCGCCATGCCCGGTTCGGAAATTTGCAGTAAAGCCATCTTGGTTCGTTCGGGCGCTCGGCCCGTTTGCTGCGCGTGCCGCGAGGCACGCGGTTAAGTTTCGAGACGTTCGATCTGCGCGCCCACCTCCGACGCGACCCGTTCGATGAACATCAGCTGGCGCACGGCCTCGGCGGCGGCCTGGTCCGCGCCGCTGTCGAGCAGCGTGCCGAGGCGCTCGAGACGCACGCGCTTTTCGTCGCGCAGCTCTGCGAGCAGCGCATCGAGCGCGTCGACGTTGCGGGCCGCCGCGGCATCCTCGATGCCCTCGCGCCACTCCATCTGCTGCATCAGGAACGCCGGCTCCATCGCGGTGTTGTTTTCCGCGCCGATGTCGACGCCGCGCAGCGACAGCAGGTAGGTTGCGCGCTTCAGCGGATCGCGCAGCGTGCGGTACGCCTCGTTCGCGCGCGTCGCCCATTGCATCGCAATACGCTTTTGCGCGTCGCCGGCCGCCGCGAAGCGGTCCGGGTGCACCTGCGTCTGCACCGTGCGGTACGCGTTGTCGAGCGCCGCCTCGTCAAGCGCGAATTGCGCCGGCAGGTGAAACAGATCGAAGTGGCTGTCTTTCAGCGAAACCATCGTCGCGTTCAATTCCGGTTCGTCGCGCGGCAAACGCCGCACATTAAAAAGGCGGCCCGTGCCGCCTCTTGCCCGCATCGCGCGGAAGCCCGCATCACACGCGGAACGATTCGCCGCAGCCGCACTCGTCCTTCACGTTGGGGTTGTTGAACTTGAACCCTTCGTTCAGGCCTTCGCGGGCGAAATCGAGCTCGGTGCCGTCGATGTACGCAAGGCTTTTCGGATCGACGACGACCTTCACGCCATGGCTCTCGAACACCTGATCCTCGGGGGCCAGCTCGTCGACATACTCGAGCTTGTACGCGAGCCCCGAGCACCCGGTCGTGCGAACGCCAAGCCGCAGGCCCACACCCTTGCCGCGACGGACGAGGTACTTCTGGACGTGCTGTGCTGCTTTTTCGGTCAGTGTAATTGCCATGATGTCCTTGCCGCAGCGTGCCGCAGGAGCCCGCCGCGTTCCCTTCCAAGCGCCCCACAAACCCGTCGCTTCGCGCCGGACCTCCCCCGAGGGGGTCAATGAAACTTGGGGCGACCCGGCGTATTATCGAGAAACCGCTCGATGCCGGTCAGGCCGCTGCCTGATCGCCTTCCTTGGTGTCGTGGCGCTTCTTGTAGTCGGCCACGGCTGCCTTGATCGCGTCTTCCGCGAGAATCGAGCAGTGAATCTTCACCGGCGGCAGCGCAAGCTCCTCGGCGATCTGCGTGTTCTTGATCGACAGCGCCTCGTCGAGCGTCTTGCCCTTCACCCATTCGGTCACGAGCGAGCTCGACGCGATGGCGGAACCGCAGCCGTACGTCTTGAACTTCGCGTCTTCGATCACACCGTCCGCGCCGACGCGGATCTGCAGCTTCATCACGTCGCCGCAGGCCGGCGCGCCGACCATGCCCGTGCCGACCGCGTCGTCGTCTTTCGCGAACGAACCGACGTTACGCGGGTTTTCGTAGTGATCCAGAACCTTGTTGCTGTATGACATGACTCAGACTCCTTGACTCGTTACGTCTGCGTGCGCAAATCCGCCCGCGAATGTATTCAATGCGGTGTTCAGTGTGCGGCCCATTCGATCGTCGACAGATCGATGCCTTCCTGGTGCATTTCCCAGAGCGGCGACAGTTCGCGCAGCTTCGCGATCTTGCTGTTCAGCAGTTCGATCACGAAGTCGACTTCCTGCTCGGTCGTGAAGCGGCCGACGGTAAAGCGGATCGAGCTGTGCGCGAGTTCGTCGTTGCGGCCCAGCGCGCGCAGCACGTACGACGGCTCCAGCGACGCCGACGTGCATGCGGAGCCCGACGACACTGCGACGTCCTTGATCGCCATGATCAGCGACTCGCCTTCGACGAAGTTGAAGCTGATGTTCAGGTTGTGCGGGACACGGTGCTCCATGTCGCCGTTCACGTACGTTTCCTCGATCTGCGACAGCCCGCGCAGCAGCTTGTCGCGCAGCATGCGGATACGCTCGTTCTCGGTCGCCATTTCTTCGCGTGCGATGCGGAACGCCTCGCCCATGCCGACGATCTGGTGCGTCGGCAGCGTGCCCGAACGCATTCCGCGCTCGTGGCCGCCGCCGTGCATCTGCGCTTCGATGCGCACGCGCGGCTTGCGGCGCACGTACAGCGCGCCGATGCCCTTCGGGCCGTACGTCTTGTGCGCCGAGAACGACATCAGGTCGACCTTCAGCTTCGCGAGGTCGATCTCGACCTTGCCGGTCGCCTGCGCGGCGTCGACGTGGAACACGATGCCCTTCTCGCGGCAGATCTCACCGATCGTTTCGATGTCCTGGATCACGCCGATCTCGTTGTTCACGTGCATCACCGACACGAGGATCGTGTCCGGGCGCAGCGCGGCCTTGAACACGTCGAGATCGATCAGGCCGTCTTCCTTCACGTCGAGATAGGTGACTTCGAAGCCGTCGCGCTCGAGCTCGCGGCAGGTGTCGAGCACGGCCTTGTGCTCGGTTTTCACCGTGATGATGTGCTTGCCCTTGCCCTTGTAGAAGTTCGCGGCACCCTTGATTGCGAGGTTGTCCGATTCCGTTGCGCCAGACGTCCAGATGATTTCGCGCGGATCCGCATTCACAAGCGCAGCCACCTGTTCGCGCGCTTCCTCGACCGCGCGTTCGGCATCCCAGCCGTACGCGTGGCTGCGCGATGCCGGGTTGCCGAACTGCTCGCGCAGGTACGGCACCATCTTGTCGACCACCCGCGGATCGACCGGCGTCGTCGCGCTGTAATCCATGTAGATGGGCAGGTGGAGAGTCTCTTGGGTCATCTGTCGCTCCGGGGATTCTGTGCAGGGACTATGTGCGTTATGGGGTGTACGGCGCGTTCGCGTTCACGAACTCGCGATGTTGAACACCGAATTGGGGCCGAGCGGCATCGTGCGCACGGGTTCGGCCGGCGCCGCGACGGGCTCCGGCGTGCGCCGGTCGCGCAGCACCGCCGGTGCGCCCTCGCGAGCACGCTGCTGATCGACGAGATCCTGCAGCGATACCGAATCGAGGTATTCGACCATTTTCTGGTTCAGGGTCGACCACAGCTCGTGCGTCATGCAATGGCCGTCGGGCTGCTTCGAGCCGTCGCACGTGCCTTTGCCGCCGCACTGCGTGGCGTCGAGCGGCTCATCGACTGCGATGATGATGTCGGCAACGGTGACGTCCTGCGCGCGGCGCGCGAGGTTGTAACCGCCGCCCGGGCCGCGCACGGATTCGACGATTTCATGCCTGCGCAGCTTGCCGAACAACTGTTCGAGATACGAGAGCGAAATCCGCTGGCGCTGGCTGATGCCTGCAAGCGTCACCGGGCCCTGCTCCTGGCGCAGTGCCAAGTCGATCATCGCCGTGACGGCGAAACGGCCTTTGGTGGTGAGTCTCATGGTGTCTAGGGGACTGCAATCTTGACGATTTTGGTCAAGTATAAATATTTGACGTTTTTAGTCAAGTATCCATGTCTACGGCAGGGTATTCGCAATGCGCTGAATACCGTGCCGCGATCAGCGTGCCGCGCGGCTGCGCAGCGTCTCCAGCAGGCCCGCGCACGCGCGCTCGACCTGATCGAGCACCTGCTCGAAACCCTGCGCACCGCCGAAATAAGGATCGGCGACTTCGGTCTCGGCCGCGCCCGGCGCGAACTCCATCAGCAGACGCAACTTGTCGCGATGCTCGGCCGGGCAGCGCCGGCGCAGCTCGGCGAGGTTTGCTTCATCCATCGCCAGCAGCAGGTCGAACCGCTCGAAATCCGCCGCGCTCACCTGTCGCGCCCGCAACGCAGACAAGTCATAGCCGCGCGTGCGTGCAGCGGCCTGTGCGCGCGTGTCGGGCGGCTCGCCGACGTGCCAGTCGCCGGTGCCCGCCGAATCAATCGCGATCCGGTCGGCCAGCCCGGCCGCGTCCACCTGGTGACGCATCACGCCTTCTGCGGTGGGCGAACGGCAGATATTGCCGAGACAGACAAAACAGATCGCAACGCGGGTCATCGCTCTATCGGAAAGGGGCGGCGAACCGCGACGGAGAACAACACGCCATTATACAAAGGCGTGCGGAATCGCGCCGCCGCGCAAAGCGACGGCCGCGTGCATTACAGCGCCTTCGGTGCAGCGAGCACGACATCGCCGGAAGCGGCCGGCAACGGCGTCGCCGCGTCGCCGACGAGCCCGAACGATACCGCGCGCGCCAGTTCGGCCGATGCCTGATGCACGGCGATCGGGCCACGCGACGGCGCATCGCCGATCGCGTGCAGATAAGCGGCCGCGGCGAGCGGGACGACGATTGCCAGCGGCCAGTACATCGATATTGTCTTTCTCATGATGCGGCTCCTTGACCTCATTCCCCGAAGCCACTTTCGGGGACTACAAGCCACATTCTATAGACCGCATCTATCAGGATAAATATGTAAATAGCGAACGCTCTGTTGCCGCTCGATGAACAGTCGTCAGCCGAGGTGAGTTTGCGATGCTGCGTACAGTTCGCGGAACGTGCGGCCGGTCGGGGTCGGCATGTCGCGCGTGTCCATCCACCCGCCCATCATCGGCAGGCGCCGCAGCGTGCCTCCGCTGCCGCCGAGCCGCTCGAGAATCCGCACCGCGAGTTTGGTCGTCAACGCGTAGAGCATCGGCCGGCGCGCGAAAAAGCCCCAGGCCGCAAGCGCGGCCCGTTCGCGCCACGGCCGCAGGTGCCGCTCGACCTGCTTCTCGCGCAGCGTGCGCAGCAGGTGCGACAGCGGGATCCCGGCCGGGCACACGCTGTCGCACTCGCCGCACAGCGTCGCGGCCTGCGGCAGGTCGAGCGCGTGATCGACGCCGACGTAACTGGGCGTCAACACCGATCCCATCGGGCCCGGATAGACCCATCCGTATGCGTGGCCGCCGACCTTCTGGTACACGGGGCAATGGTTCATGCACGCGCCGCAGCGGATGCAGCGCAGCATCTCCTGGAACTCGCCGCCGAGCAGGCCCGTGCGGCCGCCGTCGACGAGCACCACGTAGTTGTGCTCGGGCCCGTCTTCGTCGCCCGGGCCGCGCGGGCCGGTGAGGAGCGAAAAGTAGTTCGACGTCTTCTGCCCGGTCGCGGAGCGCGGCAGCAGGCGCATCGCGGTCGCGAGATCCTCGAGCGTCGGCAGCACCTTCTCGATGCCCGTCACGGCGACATGCACGCGCGGCATCACCGTGCACATCCCTTCGTTACCTTCGTTCGTGACGATCGCAACCGAGCCCGTCTCGGCGATGACGAAGTTGCCGCCCGTCACACCCATGTCGGCCGACAGAAAATGCGGACGCAGCACCTCGCGCGCCTCGCGCGTCATGTCCGGAATCTCGGTCAGCCGCTCGCGCTGGTGCGTGCGCGCGAACAGGTCGGCGATCTCGTCCTTGTCCTTGTGGACGACGGGCGCAATGATGTGGCTCGGCGGCTCGTTGTCGTTGATCTGCAGAATGTATTCGCCGAGGTCCGTCTCGATCGACTGCACGCCCATTTCGGCCAGCACCGCGTTCAGGCGCATTTCCTCCGAGACCATCGACTTCGTCTTGATGACCTTCTTCACGTCGTGGCGCCGAGCGATATCGGCGACGAGCCGCGCGGCATCCGCCGTCGTTTCCGCATACAGCACCGTCGTGCCGCGCCGCGTCGCCTCGCGCTCGAAAGCGTCGAGCCATACATCGAGGTTTTCCAGCGCACGATTGCGGCGCGCCTTGAGCGCGGCGCGCGTCGCCGGGAAGTCGATCGCCGTCATCGCGTCCGCACGTGCTGACACGAACTTCGTCGACAGTTTCTTCAGGTTCTGCTGCAGACGCTGGTCGGCGAGCTTCTGGCCGGCACGCGCCTTGAAATGCATCGATTGGACTTGCATCGCGGTATCGGGAGAAATGTGAGCGGAACCGGGCGTCGTCAAACGTCGCCCGCCAGGACCTGCGCAACGTGCAGCACGCGTGTGTCGCGGTCGCCGATGCGGCGCAACCGCCCTTCGATGTTCAGCATGCAGCCGAGGTCGCCGAGCACGACTGCACCCGCGCCGGACGCGCGCACGTTCGCGCATTTTTCGTCGGCGATTGCCGCCGAAATGCCGCCGTACTTCACCGCGAACGTGCCGCCGAAGCCGCAGCAGTGCTCGCAGTCCTTCATCTCGGTGACGGCAACGCCGCGCTGCGCGAGCAGCGCGCGCGGCTGCGCCTTCACGCCGAGCTCACGCAGGCCGGAGCAGGAATCGTGATACGTGACGGGGCCGGCGAATTCGCCGGGCGGCAGCGTGACCTTTGCAACGTTCGCGAGGAAATCGGTGAGTTCGTAGACCTTCTGCTGGAACCGCACATAGCGCCCCATCAGTTCGGGGTCGTCGCGGAACAGGTCGCCGTAGTGCGCGCGGATCATGCCGCCGCACGAACCCGACGGCGCGACGACGTAATCGAATTGCTCGAACTCGCGCAGCGTCTTTTCGGCGAGGTCGCGTGCGAGCGCGCGGTCGCCCGAGTTGTAGGCCGGCTGGCCGCAGCAGGTTTGCGCGGGCGGCACGAATACCTCGTAGCCGGCATCGCGAATCAGTTTCAGCGCCGAAAAGCCGATTTCCGGACGCATCAGGTCGACCAGGCAGGTCACGAACAAACCGACTCGCATATGCGCTCCTTCGAGAAAACGGCCCTCATTATCCGCCGTTTGGCCGGCGGGACCAACGCCGGCGCGTGTACAACCGCCGACAGCCATCCCAAGCGAGGACTTCCTCGAACGGCGTTCGCTTTTTTCACAATACGAGATACAATCGTCGCAACACCGCTTGACGCGTCAACCGATTCTCCCCCCGACATGAGCCAACCCGCCCCGGATTCCAAAACATCGATCCAGGTGATCGAACGCATGATGCGGCTGCTGGACGCGCTCGCCGCGCACAGCGACCCCGTCAGCCTGAAGGAACTTGCGCAGCGCACGGATCTCCATCCGTCGACCGCGCACCGCATCCTCAACGACATGGTGACGTGCCGCCTCGTCGACCGCTCCGATCCCGGCACCTACCGGCTCGGCATGCGGCTGCTCGAGCTCGGCAACCTCGTGAAGGCGCGCCTGTCGGTGCGCGACGCAGCGTTGATGCCGATGCGCGAACTGCACCGCCTCACCGGGCAGACGGTGAATCTGTCGGTGCGCCAGGGCGACGAAATCGTCTATATCGAACGCGCTTATTCGGAGCGTTCGGGGATGCAGGTTGTCCGCGCGATCGGCGGACGTGCGCCGCTGCACCTGACGTCGGTCGGCAAGCTGTTTCTCGCGGCCGACGAAACGGCGCGCGTGCGTGCGTATGCGACGCGCACCGGGCTGTCCGGACATACCCAGAACAGCATCACCGACATCGCGAAGCTCGAGCGCGAACTGACGATCGTGCGCCAGCAATCGTGTGCACGCGACAACGAGGAGCTGGAGCTCGGCGTGCGCTGCATCGCCGCCGGCATCTACGACGACTCGGGCAAGCTCGTCGCGGGCCTGTCGCTGTCGGCGCCGGCCGACCGGCTGCAGGACGCATGGCTCGGCCAGCTGAGCCGCACCGCACTGACCATCTCGGAATCGCTCGGCTACCGCCCCGCCCCCGAAAAAGACACGGAAGGGCTGCAACGGCACGCGTGAGCCGCGCGTTCGCTGTTCACCAACGCAAAAGCCCCGCTGTCGCGGGGCTTTTTCTTTTGCGACCGGTACGCGGCGGCGCGCCGCCGCGGTGCGATCAGGTGCCGCCGTTCGCGGTGTTGGCCGCCGTCAGCCGCTCGCCGCCGCCGGCATCCAGCCAGTTGCGCAGGCGCGCCGCGTCGGCAAAGCGCGAATACTTGCCGAACGAATCCAGCAGCACCATCACCATCGGCCGGCCATGGATCGTCGCCTGCATCACGAGACATTCACCCGCCTCGTTGATGAAGCCCGTCTTCTGCAGACCGATGTCCCACGAGCCGTTGCCGCGAATCAGCGCATTCGTGCTGTTGTAGACGAGGTTACGCTTGCCGGTATAGACATCGTAGGTACGATCAGTCGAGAACTGGCGAATCAGCGGGTACTGGTACGCCGCATTGACCATCTTCACGAGGTCGCGCGCGCTCGACACGTTCGAGCTCGACAGACCCGTCGAATTCTCGAAGTGCGTGTCGTTCATGCCCAGCGCCTTCGCCTTCGCGTTCATCGCCGCGATGAACGCCGGACGCCCGCCCGGGTAGTACCGCGACAGCGCGGCCGCCGCGCGGTTTTCCGAGGCCATCAGCGCGATGTGCAGCATGTCCTCGCGCGACAGGACCGAGCCGACCGACAGGCGCGAGCCCGTGCCCTTTTCGTAATCGCGGTCCTCGTCGGTGACTTCGAGCTGATCGGTCATCGGCGCCTTCGAGTCGAGCACGACCATCGCCGTCATCAGCTTCGAGATCGACGCGATCGGCACGACCGCGTGCGAATTCTTGTCGAACAGCGGCTCGCCGGTATTCTGGTCGACGACGTATGCGACGCTCGAGCGCAGCGCGAGCGCGTCAGGCGTGTCGTGCAGGCCGAAGGCCTGGCCGACCGTCGGGCGGCGCGGCTGGAACGCAACCTTGCGCACCGCACCGCGATGGCCGTGCACGTTCGACGCGAGCGTCACGCGCTTGCGCGATGCCCGAGGCCCATCGGCCGACGCGACGTTGGCGGAGGCGGCTTTCGCGGTCTTCTTCTTCGCGGACGAAGCGGAAGCGGCTTTCTTGGCGGCCTGGTGGGTCTTCGCAGTGGCGGCAACTGCGTCAGCGGGCACGGCGGTCGCGAGCAACGCGACGGCGACCGACACAGCCGTGCCGAGCGTCATGCTCTGCAACAATCTGCGTGGTGAAAACGATTCGGCTTTCATTGGGGTCTGGACAAAGCGGGCGGGAGGTTTCCGCAAGTGTAGTTAAAGCTGAAAAAAAGAGCAATATTAGGCACTTACCGATCGTCTTTAAACCGGAATGTAAGAATCGACCGACCTTCCATCGATCGACCCTCCCGCTCCCATCGAAAAAATTGATGGAGAGCGCGGCCCGACAGTACCCGTCTCCCGATTACCACGCGGTTAATTGAGATAACGTCACTTCGGCGACAAGTTAAAGCGGGGAAAGTACGTAAAGCGGGAAAGTACGTATCCGGCGCTCGGTGTGCCAATGGCACCGGTCACAGCCGTGGCGGCGGCACGTCGCCACGGCGTACGCATCGAAACGGCGCGCTTTTCGACAGGAACAGAAGCATAACGTTCCACGTGCCTGTCAGGTTTACCTGTGCTGGATCATGGTGCGATGCGTGTGCCCCGCCCGCGTGCGCACCATCTGGGATCACGCCTGAAACCGATTCCGAACGACCACGATAACTTGTTGTTTTGTCGATAATTTGTCGCGATTGTGCAACGCACAAAAAGTGCTTGACAACAGTTTTCGGTGCCCTAAAATATGGCTCATTGCTGCGTTGCACAAAGCGCGCGCACCGAAGTTCCCCGTCGTAGTGCCCTTTATCCCTGCGATCGACGCGATCGCTTTTCAGGAGCTTGACATGTCCTTGCTGACCCCCGAGCAAATCGCCGCCGCACAGAAAGCCAACCTCGAGAGCCTGTTCGGTCTGACGACCAAGGCGTTCGAAGGCGTCGAAAAGCTGATCGAACTGAATCTGCAGGTCGTGAAGTCGACGCTGACGGAAAGCCAGGAAAACGCGCAGCGTCTGCTGTCGGTGAAAGATGCGCAGGAGCTGATCGCGCTGCAGGCAAGCCTGTCGCAGCCGGTCGCGGAAAAGGTGCTGTCGTACAGCCGTCACCTGTACGAAATCGCGTCGTCGACGCAAGCGGAGTTCGCGAAGGTCGCCGAAGCTCAGTTCGAAGAGCAGAACAAGAAGGTCCAGGCGCTCGTGGACAACGTCGCGAAGAACGCGCCGGCCGGTTCGGAAACGGCTGTCGCCGCGCTGAAGTCGGCGCTGAACGCCGCGAACACGACGTACGAAACGGTCCAGAAGGCTGCGAAGCAAGCGGTCGAGATCGCGGAAACGAACTTCAACGCGGCTGCCGCTGTCGCGACGAAGGCCGCGACGGCCGCTGCCTCGCGCCGTACGACGAGCAAGCCGGCCGCGTAAGCGTCCGCTGCTCCTGAAGAAGCCGCGCCATGCGCGGCTTTTTCGTTTCCGGCGCCCGAACGTGCTTATCGGGCACCGTCAGATTGTTGGCGCGGCTGCAGTCGGCCGTCCGAAACAAAACGCCGCCGTCCGGAAATTCCGGGCGGCGGCGTTTTTGCGGCCGGCGCGCGGCGGGCCGTGCCGATGCCGTTACTTCTTGCGTTGCGGCGGCAGGTCGGTACAGACGCCCTCGTACAGTTCGGCGGCCATGCCGACCGATTCGCCGAGCGTCGGGTGCGGATGGATCGTCTTGCCGATGTCTTCCGCGTCCGCGCCCATCTCGACGGCGAGGCACACTTCGCTGATCAGGTCGCCCGCGTTCAGGCCGACGATGCCGCCGCCGATCACGCGATGGGTTTCCTCGTCGAAGATCAGCTTCGTGAAGCCTTCGTCGCGGCCGTTTGCGATTGCGCGGCCCGACGCGGCCCACGGGAATACGGCCTTGCCGTATTTGATGCCTTCGGCCTTGCACTGGTCTTCCGTCTTGCCAGCCCACGCCACTTCCGGATCGGTGTACGCGACCGACGGGATCTGCAGCGCGTCGAAGTACGCCTTCTCGCCGTGTGCGGCTTCCGCCGCGACGTGGCCTTCATGGACGGCCTTGTGCGCGAGCATCGGCTGGCCGACGATGTCGCCGATCGCGAAGATGTGCGGGACGTTCGTGCGCATCTGCTTGTCGACTTCGATGAACCCGCGGTCGGTGACGGCGACGCCGGCCTTGTCGGCACCAATCTTCTTGCCGTTCGGGCTACGGCCCACCGCGACGAGCACGAGGTCGTAGCGCTGCGCTTCCGCCGGCGCCTTCTCGCCCTCGAACTTCACGTAGATGCCGTCTTCCTTCGCTTCCGCGCCGACCGTCTTGGTCTTCAGCATCACGTTGCCGAACCGCTTCGCGTTGTACTTTTCCCAGACCTTCACGAGATCGCGATCGGCGCCCATCATCAGGCCGTCCATCATTTCGACGACGTCGATCTCGGCGCCGAGCGTCGAGTAGACCGTTGCCATTTCGAGGCCGATGATGCCGCCGCCGATCACGAGCATGCGCTTAGGCAACTGGCGCAGTTCGAGTGCGCCCGTCGAGTCGACGACGCGCGGATCTTCGGGCATGAACGGCAACTTCACCGCTTGCGAGCCGGCGGCGATGATCGCCTGTTTGAACTTGACGACCTTCTTGCCGTTTTCGCCCTGCACTTCCATGTGGTACGGATCGACGAATGCGCCGACGCCGGTGACCACTTCGACCTTGCGTGCCTTGGCCATGCCGGCGAGGCCCGTCGTCAGCTTCTTGACGACGCCGCCCTTGAAGTCGCGCAGCTTGTCGAGATCGACTTGCGGCTTGCCGAACGTGATGCCGTGCGAAGCAAGCGCCGCCGCTTCCTCGACGACGAGCGACGTATGCAGCAGTGCCTTCGACGGGATGCAGCCGACGTTCAGGCACACGCCGCCGAGCGTCGAATAGCGCTCGACCAGCACCGTCTTCATGCCGAGGTCGGCGGCGCGGAACGCGGCCGAGTAGCCGCCGGGGCCGGCGCCGAGCACGAGCATGTCGCACTCGATGTCGGCGGCACCGCCGTAGCTGCCGGCTTGCGGCGCGGCCGCCGGAGCGGCGGGCGCAGGGGCCGGAGCCGGTGCTGCGGCCTTCGCGGGCTCCGGTGCCTTCGCGGGTGCGGCAGCGCCTGCCGATGCTTCGACGATGGCGATGACCGTGCCTTGCGAGACTTTGTCGCCGGCCTTGATCTTGATTTCCTTCACGGTGCCGGCGACGTCGCTGGGCACTTCCATGGAGGCTTTATCGGATTCGAGCGTGATGAGCGTTTGCTCTTTTTCGATCACGTCGCCGGGTTTGACGTTGACTTCGATGACATCGACGCCGCTGAAATCGCCGATATCCGGAACCTTGACTTCGATGAGACTCATTACTGTCCCCTTCTTGATTGGCTGCAGACAGAGGGGGAGAAGCCCGCAGAGAAAAACCCGCGACTACGGCCCGACCAAAGAACACGAACCTGGGCAGTACCACCTTTGCCGTCCGCCCAAGGACGCGCCTTTCTTTTGGTTACTTTTCTTTGGAAGACGACCCGAAGGTAGTCCCTGTGGGACAAAGAAAAGTAACCGCCGCCCCGCGCAGGGGCGACACTGGTAGACCGTTAGCGCAACAGGTTCAACGACGAGGCGCGGATCACTGACAAAAAGACCACGCCCGCGCGAGCCACTCCCACGCTCATCAAAGAATGATGCGGCGGAAATCGGCCAGCAACGCGCCGAGATACGCATTGAACCGCGCGGCTTCCGCGCCATCGATGACACGATGGTCATACGACAGCGACAGCGGCAGCGTCAACCGCGGCACGAACTGCTTGCCGTCCCACACCGGTTTCATCTGACCGCGCGACAGCCCGAGGATGGCGACTTCCGGCGCGTTGATGATCGGCGTGAAGTGCGTGCCGCCGATCCCGCCGAGCGACGAAATCGAGAAGCAGCCACCCTGCATCTGGTCGGGCTTCAGCTTGCCGTCGCGCGCAGCCTTCGACAGTTCGGCCATTTCCTTCGCGATGTCGACGAGTCCCTTCTTGTCCGCGTCGCGGATCACCGGCACGACGAGACCGTTCGGCGTATCGGCGGCAAACCCGATGTGGTAGTACTGCTTGAACACCAGGTTGTCGCCGTCGAGGCTCGCGTTGAAAGTCGGGAATTTCTTCAGCGCGGCGACGACTGCCTTGATCACGAACGCGAGCATCGTGAATTTCACGCCCGCCTTCTCGTGCTCCTTGTTCAGCTGCACGCGCAGCGCTTCGAGCTCGGTGATGTCCGCTTCGTCGTTGTTCGTGACGTGCGGGATCATCACCCAGTTGCGATGCAGGTTCGCGCCCGAGATCTTCTTGATGCGCGACAGCGGCTTCGCCTCGAACGGGCCGAACTTCGAGAAGTCGACCTTCGGCCACGGCAGCAGGTTCAGTTCGCCGCCGCCTGCCGGCGCGGCTGCCGCAGCCGGCGCCGCGCGCTGGCCCGTCATCACGCCCTTCACGAAGCCCGTGATGTCTTCCTTCGTGATGCGGCCCTTCGGCCCGGTACCCTGCACGCGCGCGACTTCGACGCCCAGTTCGCGCGCGAACTTGCGCACCGACGGCGATGCGTGGCTGGCGCGGTATTCGCCCGACGGCGCAGCGGCCGGTGCAGCGGCAGCCGGTGCCGGAGCCGGTGCGGCCTTCGCCGGTGCCGGTGCAGCGGCAGGCGCCGCAGCGGCTGCGGCGGGCGCCGGTGCGCTCGCCTGCGGTGCGGCCGCAGCCGATGCGCCGGCGGCTTCGAGCAGCACGATCAGCGTGCCTTCCGACACCGAATCGCCCACCTTTACCTTGATGTCCTTCACGACGCCGGCGGCCGGGCTCGGCACGTCCATCGTCGCCTTGTCCGACTCGAGCGTGACGAGCGACTGTTCCTTCTCGACCGTGTCGCCCACCTTCACGCCGATTTCGATAACCGGAACATCCTTGTAGTCGCCGATGTCGGGCACCTTCACTTCGAGCGTACCGCCGGATGCGGCAGGTGCGGCCGCGGGCGCTGCGGCCGGTGCCGGCGCTGCTGCAGGTGCCGGCGCCGCGGCCGGCGCGGCCGCGCCGTTCGCCTGGCCGGCTGCGCTGCCTTCGAGCAGCACGATCAGCGAGCCTTCCGACACGGAGTCGCCGACCTTGACCTTGATCTCCTTCACCACGCCGCCAACCGGGCTCGGCACGTCCATCGTCGCCTTGTCCGACTCGAGCGTGACGAGCGATTGCTCCGGCTCGACCGTATCGCCCACCTTCACGCCGATCTCGATCACCGGCACGTCCTTGTAATCGCCGATATCCGGCACCTTCACTTCGATCGCTTGACTCATCTTTTTGTGTCTCCATGGCCGCGCGCGCCTCTCCGGGAAGCGGCGCGCGGCATCACACGGGCGTGTGCGTTAAACGGTCATCGGGTTGGGCTTCGACGGATCGAGGTTGTACTTGGCGATCGCATCCGCGACAACCTTGCGCTCGATCGTGCCTTCGTCGGCCAGCGCGTTCAGCGCGGCGACGGTGACCCAGTGACGGTCGACTTCGAAGAAGTGACGCAGCTTCTCGCGGGTGTCCGAACGACCGAAGCCGTCGGTGCCCAGCACAACGAAGCGGCGATCGATCTGGCCGCGGATCTGGTCGACCAGCGCACGCACGTAGTCGGTCGATGCGATGACCGGACCTTGCGTGTCCTTCAGGCACTTCTGCACGTGCGACAGGCGACGCTCTTCGGTCGGATGGAGCAGGTTCCAGCGCTCGACGTCGTGGCCTTCGCGCGCGAGCTCGGTGAAGCTCGGCACGCTCCAAAGGTCGGCGGCGACGCCCCAGTCGTTCTTCAGCAGCTCGGCGGCGGCGATTACTTCGTTGAAGATCGTGCCCGCGCCCAGCAACTGCACGCGCGGCGCCTTCTTGTCGGCGTCGGCCTTCTTGAACGAGTACATGCCCTTGATGATGTCGGCCGCCACGTGCTCGCCCTGCGGAATCGCCGGGTGCTCGTAGTTCTCGTTCATCACCGTGATGTAGTAGTACACGTCTTCCTGGTCCTGCACCATGCGGCGCAGGCCGTCCTGGATGATCACCGCGAGTTCGTAGCCGAACGTCGGGTCGTAGCTCACGCAGTTCGGCACCGATGCCGCCCACAGCAGCGAGTGGCCGTCTTCGTGCTGCAGGCCTTCGCCGTTCAGCGTCGTGCGGCCGGCGGTGCCGCCGAGCAGGAAGCCGCGCGAGCGCATGTCGCCCGCCGCCCATGCGAGGTCGCCGATCCGCTGGAAGCCGAACATCGAGTAGAAGATGTAGAACGGCACCATGATCTCGCCGTGCGTCGAGTACGACGTCGCCGCCGCGATCCAGTCGCACATGCCGCCCGCTTCGTTGATGCCTTCCTGCAGGATCTGGCCGGTTTGCGATTCCTTGTAGAACATCAGCTGGTCGGAATCCTCCGGCACGTACTTCTGGCCTTCCTGGTTCCAGATACCGATCTGGCGGAACAGGCCTTCCATGCCGAACGTACGCGATTCGTCCGGGACGATCGGCACGACGCGCTTGCCGAGCGCCTTGTCCTTCAGCAGGATGTTCAGGATCCGCACGAACGCCATCGTCGTCGAGATCTCGCGGCCTTCGCCCGTGCCCTTCAGGAGCGGCTCGAACGCGTCGAGCGCCGGCACCGGCAGCGACGTCGCCTTCTCGCGCCGGTGCGGCAGGTAGCCGCCGAGGTCCATGCGCTTCTGGCGCATGTATTCGAGTTCCTTCGAGCCTTCCTCGAACTTCAGGTACGGCACGTCAGCGATCTGCTCGTCGGTGATCGGCAGGCGGAACTGGTCACGGAACTTCTTCAGTTGCTCGACCGGCAGCTTCTTCTGCTGGTGCGTGATGTTCATCGCCTGGCCCGACTCGCCCATCCCGTAGCCCTTGATGGTCTTCGCGAGGATGACGGTCGGCGCGCCCTTCGTGTTGGTCGCTTCGTGGAATGCCGCGTAGATCTTGTGCGGATCGTGGCCGCCGCGGTTCAGCGCCCAGATGTCGTCGTCCGACCAGTCGGCGACGAGCGCCTTCAGCTCAGGCGTGTTGAAGAAGTGCTCGCGAACGTATGCGCCCGACTCCGACTTGTACGTCTGGTATTCGCCGTCGACGCATTCCATCATCCGGCGCATCAGCGCGCCCGACTTGTCGCGTGCGAACAGCGCGTCCCAGCGGCTGCCCCAGATGACCTTGATCACGTTCCAGCCGGCGCCGCGGAATTCCGATTCCAGTTCCTGGATGATCTTGCCGTTGCCGCGCACCGGGCCGTCGAGACGCTGCAGGTTGCAGTTGATCACGAATACGAGGTTGTCGAGCTTCTCGCGGCTCGCCATGCCGATCGCGCCGAGCGATTCCGGCTCGTCGGTCTCGCCGTCGCCGAGGAATGCCCAGACCTTGCGGCCTTCCGTCTTCGCGATGCCGCGCGATTCCAGGTACTTCATGAAACGCGCCTGGTAGATCGCCATGATCGGGCCGAGACCCATCGACACGGTCGGGAACTGCCAGAAGTCCGGCATCAGCCACGGGTGCGGATACGACGAGATGCCCTTGCCGTCGACTTCCTGACGGAAGTTGTCGAGCTGCTCTTCCGACAGGCGGCCGAGCAGGAACGCGCGCGAGTAGACGCCGGGCGACGAGTGGCCCTGAACGAACACGAGATCGCCGCCGTGCTGATCGGACGCTGCGTGCCAGAAATGGTTGTAGCCGACGTCATAGAGCGTCGCGGCCGAGGCGAACGATGCGATGTGGCCGCCGACGTTCGTGTCCTTGCCTGCGCGCAGCACCATCGCGAGCGCGTTCCAGCGCGTGTACGAACGGATGCGGTGCTCGATGTCCTGGTCGCCCGGAATCTTCGCCTGGGCTTCGACCGGAATCGTGTTGATGTACGGGGTATTGGCGGAGAACGGCAGGTGTTCGCCATGCATGCGCGCGAATTCGATCTGCTTTTCGATCAGGTAGTGCGCGCGGCCGGTGCCCACGGAGGAGATCACGCCATCGAGCGACTCGAGCCATTCGACGGTTTCTTGCGGGTCGTCGTCACGTTCGGCGGCGACATATTTCATCACTTCGTTCGGTACAGCGGACATTCTCGTCTCCTGGGTCCTGGAATGTGAGGATCGCTCTCGTGCAGACGACGCGACGCGACCGGCTGCGGGCAAGCTCCGACGGATTGTAATGAGCGTGCCCGGACACGCGCAACAAAATTTTCGAATTATGAGATCTTTTCTCGTAATGCGGAATATTGCTGCGCTGCACCCATCCGGCGGGGCTCCGAGGCGCGCGGCGCGCGCACAAATTCGTTTCCGTTCAACATATCCGGCATGGGTTTTCCATGTATTGCGCTGCGCTACAATCCTGCCATGTTGACCGATCGGCTTTTCGCACGCTCGGCGCGACCGTCGGGCCCGCCGGCAGAGTCGCAGCCGTCCCGCTGGCACCACGGACCGTGGTGGTCCAATTCCTATTTGCTGACGCCCCTGCTGTCGATCCTCGTGTTCCTCGTGGTGATGAGCCTCATTCTATGGAGCCTCAATCGCCGCGAACAGCAGCAGCAGGAAGACACGCTGTTCCGCAACGTCGCATGGGCGCAGCAGCAGATCCGCCTGTCGATGACGGGTGCGCAGGAGCAGCTGCAGGCGCTGTCGCGCGATCTCGCGTCCGGCCGCCTCGACCAGAACGCTTTCCAGATGGCCGTCGCGGACGTGATGCAGACGCATCCGGAAATCCTCTATCTGAACTGGTACACCGCGCCCGGCGTGCAGCGCTGGCCGACGGTGCATCCGCCGCTGCTCGGCCAGCGGCTCGCGAAGCCCGGCGACGCGCAAATGCAGGACGCAGTGCGCGGCGCGTACGACGAAGCGCGCAGCACGCGCCGCCAGGCGTATTCGCCGCTGCTTTACGACGACTTCGGCAACGGCTTCATCACGCTGCAGACGCCCGTGATGCGCGGCGACCGCGAATATCTCGGCTCGATCGCCGCGGTGTTCTCGGTCGAAGGGATCCTGAAGCACGACATCCCCCAGGAGTTGTCGTCGAAGTACAAGATCTCGATCACCGACTCGAACAATCGCGAACTGTCGTCGACGTCGACACGCCCGCGCCTGCCGCGCGACTCCCACTACGACCTCCCGCTCGATCCGCCCGGCCAGGGGCTGACCGTGCGTGTCTACGCATTTCCGCAGCTCACGAACCTGACGAACAACACGCTCGTGTGGCTCGTGGCCGGCTTGTCGTGCTTCGTGCTGTGGAGCCTCTGGAGCCTGTGGAAGCACACGCGCCAGCGTTTCGAGGCACAGCAGGCGCTGTACGCGGAAGCGTTCTTCCGCCGCGCAATGGAAAACTCGGTGCTGATCGGCATGCGCGTGCTCGACATGCACGGCCGCATCACGCACGTGAATCCGGCCTTCTGCCGAATGACCGGCTGGGACGAGACGGACCTCGTCGGCAAGGTCGCGCCGTTCCCGTACTGGCCGCGCGACGCGTACCCGGAAATGCAGCGCCAGCTCGACATGACGCTGCGCGGCAAGGCGCCGAGCTCGGGCTTCGAGCTGCGCGTACGGCGCAAGAACGGCACGCTGTTCCATGCGCGCCTCTACGTGTCGCCGCTGATCGACAGCTCCGGACGCCAGACCGGGTGGATGTCGTCGATGACCGACATCACCGAGCCGAAGCGCGCGCGCGAAGAACTCGCGGCCGCGCACGAACGCTTCACGACGGTGCTCGAAAGCCTCGACGCCGCGGTGTCGGTGCTCGCGGCCGACGAGGCCGAGCTGCTGTTCGCGAACCGCTACTACCGCCACCTGTTCGGGATCCGCCCGGACGGCCATCTCGAACTGTCGGGCGGCGGCTTCGATCGGGCGCAGGCATCGTCCGACTCGATCGACATGGTGGATGCGTTCGCGGGCCTGCCGGCAGCCGCGCTGACGAGCAGCACGGCCGACGCGCAGGAGGTATACGTCGAGAGCATCCAGAAGTGGTTCGAGGTGCGTCGCCAGTACATCCAGTGGGTGGACGGCCATCTCGCGCAGATGCAGATCGCGACCGACATCACGACCCGCAAGAAGGCGCAGGAACTCGCGCAACAACAGGAAGAGAAGCTGCAGTTCACGAGTCGATTGATGACGATGGGCGAAATGGCGTCGTCGATTGCTCACGAATTGAATCAGCCGCTCGCCGCAATCAACAACTACTGCTCGGGTACGCTCGCGCTCGTGAAGAGCGGCCGCGGCACGCCGGAGACGCTGCAGCCCGCGCTGGAGAAGACCGCGCAGCAGGCGCTGCGCGCGGGGATGATCGTCAAGCGGATACGCGAATTCGTGAAGCGCAGCGAGCCGAAGCGCCAGCCGGCGCGGGTCGCGGACATCGTCGCCGACGCGGTCGGGCTCGCCGAAATCGAGGCCAGGAAGCGCAGGATCCGGATCGTCACGGAAATCCTCGCAAGAATGCCTATTATTTATGTCGACCCCGTGCTGATCGAACAGGTGCTCGTGAACCTGATGAAGAACGCGGCCGAGGCGATGGCCGACGTGAAGCCGGCGTCGGCGGACGGCGTGATCCGAGTCGTCGCCGACATCGACGCGGGTTTCGTCGACATCCGCGTAATCGACCAGGGTCCGGGCGTCGACGAAGCGACCGCCGAACGCCTGTTCGAACCGTTTTACAGCACCAAGTCCGACGGCATGGGCATGGGGCTGAACATCTGCCGTTCGATCATCGAATCGCATCGGGGGCGTCTGTGGGTGGTCAACAATGTCGAACCGGACGGCCGCATTTCCGGCGCGACATTCCACTGCAGCCTGCCCATTGGGGAACCCGCTGAGCTCCGCCAAGGGGGGCGCGAGGCATCGGCATCACATACCGTTACGGGAGAACTATGAATAGCCCTGTCACCACTACTCAGGAAACTGTCTTCGTCGTCGACGACGACGAGGCCGTACGGGATTCGCTGCGCTGGCTGCTGGAGGCGAACGGCTATCGCGTGCAATGCTTCTCGAGCGCCGAACAGTTCCTCGATGCGTATCAGCCGGCCCAGCAGGCCGGCCAGATCGCGTGCCTGATCCTCGATGTGCGGATGTCGGGCATGAGCGGCCTCGAACTGCAGGAACGCCTGATCGCCGACAACGCGGCGCTGCCGATCATCTTCGTCACGGGCCACGGCGACGTGCCGATGGCGGTCTCGACGATGAAAAAGGGTGCGATGGACTTTATCGAGAAACCGTTCGACGAGGCCGAGCTGCGCAAGCTCGTCGAGCGGATGCTCGACAAGGCCCGAAGCGAAAGCAAGAGCGTTCAGGAACAGCGCGCCGCGAGCGAACGCCTGTCGAAGCTGACCGCGCGCGAGCAGCAAGTGCTCGAGCGGATCATCGCCGGCCGCCTGAACAAGCAGATCGCCGACGATCTCGGGATCAGCATCAAGACGGTCGAAGCGCACCGCGCGAACATCATGGAAAAGCTGAACGTCAACACGGTCGCCGATCTGCTGCGCCTCGCGCTGTCGAAGAAGCAGGCCTGAGCATCGCGGGCGGCCGCGGGGCGCCGGCCCCGGCCAGGCCGCGTCACCGCACCGCCGCGCCGCGCGATGCGGCCCCCTCGCGCGGCACGGCCCGGCGTCTCCTCCCGGGGCGCCGGCAGCGTCGCCATGACGCTTTCCTTGTATTCGCTGTCGGACGACGGCAGGCGACCGGTATAATTGCGTGCTTTGCTGCGGCGTTTCGTGCGTCGCACGCCCGCATTCCAACTTCCCGGCAGGACCACCACCATGACAGCCCTCCTCATCGACGGCAACGCCCTCTCGAAGACCTTGCGCGCGCAGGCCGCCGAGCGTGCCGCCGCCCTGACCGCACGCGGCCACCAGCCCGGTCTCGCGGTGATTCTCGTCGGCGCGAACCCGGCGAGCGAAGTCTACGTGCGCAACAAGATCAAGGCGTGCGAAGACAACGGTTTCTTCTCGCAGAAGGACGCGTACCCGGACACGCTGTCGGAAGCCGATCTCCTCGCGCGCATCGACGAACTGAACCGCGATCCGAAAATCCACGGCATCCTGGTCCAGCTGCCGCTGCCGGCGCACATCGACAGCCACAAGGTGATCGAGGCGATCGCGCCCGAGAAGGACGTCGACGGCTTCCACGTCGCTAACGCCGGTGCGCTGATGACGGGCAAGCCGCTGTTCCGCCCGTGCACGCCGTATGGCGTGATGAAGATGTTCGAAGCGCACGACATTCCGCTGCAGGGCGCGAACGCGGTCGTGATCGGCCGCTCGAACATCGTCGGCAAGCCGATGGCGATGCTGCTGCTCGAAGCCGGTGCGACGGTGACGATCTGCCACAGCAAGACCCGCGATCTCGCTGCGCACACGCGGCAGGCCGACATCGTGGTGGCCGCCGTCGGCAAGCGCAACATCCTGACGGCCGACATGGTCAAGCCCGGCGCGACGGTGATCGACGTCGGCATGAACCGCGACGACGCGGGCAAGCTGTGCGGCGACGTCGACTTCGCGGGCGTGAAGGAAGTTGCCGGCCACATCACGCCGGTGCCGGGTGGCGTCGGCCCGATGACCATCACGATGCTGCTGATCAACACGATCGAAGCGGCCGAGCGCGCCGCCGCCGGCGCGTAAGCGGCACGCAAGCCCACTTTCCGTCCAGCCGGCGCGCGTTCGTGCGCCGGCGCCCGGCCGGCCGTCATCGCGGCCGCGTCGCAACGCTGTCACACCATCCCGCGTCATGCTGCCTGCCGCACGCATCCGACCCCGCGCCCGGCGTGTCCAATCGTCCCGTTAGAAACTAACGATTGGAAACCGCGCGATGCGCCCCAATAATGTCGGTATCGGGCGTCGTCGCATCGCGCCCCACCCTTTTCACCCCGGTTCATCCGGCAACAGACAGGGAGTCTTAATGTCCGCCAGCGCCAATACCAATCCGCTCCTCGATTTCTCCGGCCTGCCCCGCTTCGGCGAGATTCGCCCCGAACACGTGACGCCCGCCCTCGATACGCTGCTCGAAGCCGCCAACCGCGCGGTCGAGAGGGCAAGCGCGTCCGCGACGCCGGCGACGTGGGCCGCGATCGTCGAGACGGTCGAGCAGGCGACCGAGCCGCTCGGGCGTGCGTGGGGCGTCGTCGGCCATCTGAACGCGGTCGCCGATACGCCGGAGCTGCGCGCCGCGTACGGCGAGAACCTGCCGCGCGTGACCGAATTCTGGTCGAGCGTCGGCCAGAACCTCGCGCTCTACGAAAAGTACAAGGCGATCGCCGCGAGCGCCGAATACGCGACGTTGTCCACCGAACGCAAGAAGATCCTCGACAACGCGCTGCGCGATTTCCGGTTGTCCGGGGCCGAGCTGCCGGAAGAGCAGAAGCCGCGCTTCGCCGAACTGCAGGAGCAGCAGGCCGCGCTGTCGAAGGCATTTTCCGACCACGTGCTCGATGCAACGAACGCGTATGCGTATTTCGCGCAGGACGAAGCCGAACTCGCCGGCCTGCCCGGCGACGCGATCGAAGCGGCTCGCGAAGCCGCCCAGAAGGACGGCAAGGAAGGCTGGAAATTCACGCTGCACTTCCCGTCCTATTTCCCGGTGCTGCAGTACGCGGAGAACCGCGCGATGCGCGAGACGCTGTACCGCGCGTATGCGACGCGCGCATCGGAACTCGGGCCGCAATACGGTGGCGGCAAAGCGGAATGGGACAACACGGCGATCGTTGCAGACGAACTGAAGCTGCGTCGCGAAGAAGCGCAGATGCTCGGCTACCGAAACTTCGCCGAAGTGTCGCTCGCGCCGAAGATGGCCGAATCGCCTCAGCAGGTGATCGCGTTTCTCGAGGATCTCGCGACGCGCGCGCGCCCGCATGCGGAGAAGGACTGGGACGAGCTGCGCGCGTTCGCGGCAAAGGAACTCGGCCTGACCGAGCTCGCGCCCTGGGACGTCGCATTCGCGGCCGAACGCCTGCGCCAGCAACGCTACGCGTTCTCGGAAAACGAGGTCAAGCAGTACTTCCCGGAACCGGCCGTGCTGAAGGGCCTGTTCACCGTCACCGAAACGCTGTTCGGCGTGCGCATCAAGCCCGACGACGCGCCGGTGTGGCACAAGGACGTACGCTTTTTCCGCGTCGAGAATCGCGACGGCTCGCTCGTCGCGCAGTTCTATCTCGATCTGTATGCACGCGAAGGCAAGCGCGGCGGCGCGTGGATGGACGATGCGCGTGCGCGTGCGAAGCGCGGCGGCACCGTGCAAACGCCGGTCGCGTACCTCACGTGCAACTTCTCGGCGCCGGTCGGCGGCAAGCCCGCGTGCTTCACGCACGACGAAGTCATCACGCTGTTTCATGAATTCGGCCACGGTCTGCATCACATGCTCACGCGCGTCGACGAGCTCGGCGTGTCGGGCATCAACGGCGTCGAATGGGATGCGGTCGAGCTGCCGTCGCAGTTCATGGAAAACTTCTGCTGGGAATGGGACGTGCTGTCGTCGATGTCGTCTCACGTCGATACGGGCGCGTCGCTGCCGCGCGAGCTGTTCGACAAGATGATCGCCGCGAAGAATTTCCAGAGCGGCCTCGGCACGCTGCGCCAGATCGTGTTCTCGATGTTCGACATGCTGCTGCACGTCGACTTCGACCCGGCCGGCACGACCGGCGTGAACGCATTCGCGCGCGAGATCAACGAGCGCTACCACGTGATCCCGCAAGCCGCGTTCTCGCGCTGGCCGAACACGTTCAGCCACATCTTCGCGGGCGGCTATGCAGCCGGCTACTACAGCTACAAGTGGGCCGAGGTGCTGTCGGCCGACGCGTACGCGGCGTTCGAGGAAGCGGCCGCCGCCGGCGGCAGCGTGCTCGACGCGGCGACCGGCACGCGCTATCGCCGCGAGATCCTCGAAGTCGGAGGCAGCCGCCCGGCGATGGATTCGTTCAAGGCGTTCCGCGGCCGCGAGCCGGAAATCGACGCGCTGCTGCGCCACAACGGGATGGCCTCCCCCGCGCATTGAGCGCGCAGCGCCGGACGCCCGGCGGCATCGACAGGCACCGCTTCGGCGGTGCCTTTTTTCATTGCGCCGGCGTTTTGTCGTCCTTGTCGTCCTTGTCGCCCGCGTCGCCGGCGTAACCGGCGTTGCGCGGCTCGTTCAGGCTGGTGCCCGCGTGAGCTGAAACGCCTACGCGATCGGCTTCGTCGTCGAACAGCGAGAACTGCCCGCGGCGCTCGGCGGTGTCCTCGTCGATGCGCACGCCGACACCGAGCAGCCGCACCGCCTGCGCGCGCCGCTGCAGCCCCTTCGCGAGCAGCGTGACGGCCGTCTGCGCATTCGTCGCGTCGGCCACGCATTCGACGGTCGTGCGCTGAAAATCGGCGAAGCGGATCTTCACGTAGAGCTTGCGGATCGAGCGTGTCGCGCCCGCGCGCGCGATCCGCGCATCGAGCTGCACGACGAGGCGGCGGATTTCGTCCGCGCATTGTTCGAGCGTCGTCAGATCGGTCACGTAGGTCGTCTCGACACTGACCGACTTGCGCTCCTGATCGGCCTGCACCGGCCGCTCGTCGATGCCGCGCGCGAGCTGGTACAGACGGCGGCCGAACGCGCCGAATTCGCGATGCAGATCGATCAGCGACCAGTCGCGCAGCTGCGCGCAGGTCTGAATGCCAAGCCGGTCGAGCCGCGTGGCCGTCACCTTGCCGACCCCGTGCAGTTTGCGCACCGGTAGCGCCGCGACGAACGCATCGACCTCATGCGGGCGCACGACGAACAGACCATCGGGCTTGTTCCAGTCGGACGCGATCTTCGCGATGAACTTGTTCGGCGCGACGCCGGCCGACACCGTCACGCCGACCGTGTCGTACACGCGCTGGCGGATCTCGCGCGCAATCAACGTCGCGCTGCCCTGGCAGAGTTGCGAACCGGTGACGTCGAGATACGCCTCGTCGAGCGACAGTGGCTCGACGTCGTGCGTGTAATCGCGATAGATCGCCATGATCTGCCGCGACGCCGCGCGGTACTTGTCCATCGCGGACGGCAGGATCAGCAGGTCCGGACACTTGCGCATCGCCAGCGCCGACGACATTGCCGAATGCACGCCGTAGCGCCGCGCCTCGTAGTTGCAGGTCGCGATCACGCCGCGCTGGTCGGGCCGGCCGCCGACGGCCAGCGGCCGGTTGCGCAGCGACGGGTCGTCGCGCATCTCCACCGACGCATAAAAGCAGTCGCAGTCGCAGTGGATGATCTTGCGCACGCGCGGCGGCACGTCGCCGTTTTGCGGCGCGCCCGGATCGGCTGGCGAAATGATGGTCGGGTTCACGGTGCCGATACTGTACAAAAACACAGTGCCCGTTTCAACTGCTGCGTGCTGCGCCGTGCCGCCGTCGCCGCACGCGCGGCGTCCCACCGCCCGCCGCCGGCCACCTTCACGCGGCGGCGCCGTACCGGCCGGCTTCGCGCGGATCGTACCGCCGCGCGCACGGGCCGGTCCCTATACTTGTCCGCCACGACATACGAAACGCACAGGTGACGGATGAAGACGATCGGACTGATCGGCGGGATGAGCTGGGAATCGTCGGCCGAGTATTACCGGATGGTGAACCGCCATTCGAAGGCGCTGCACGGCGGCCATCACAACGCGAAGAGCGTGCTCGTCACTGTGGATTTCGCGGAGATCGAAGCGCTGCAGCGTGCACACGACTGGGCTGCGCTCGGCGAACGGATGGCGGATGCCGCACGCCGGCTCGAAGCGGCCGGCGCCGATCTCATCGTGCTGACGACCAATACGATGCACCGCGTGTACGGCGCGATCGAGGCGGCGGTATCGCTACCGTTCCTGCACATTGCCGACCCGACCGGCGCCGCGCTGCGCGCCGCCGGCGTCGAGCGCGTCGCGCTGCTCGGCACGCGCTATACGATGGAACTCCCGTTCTATGCGGAACGCTTGCGCGACAGGTTCGGCCTCGACGTGCTGATACCGGACGAATCCGCGCGCGGCGACGTGCACCGGATCATCTACGACGAGCTGTGTCATGGCGTGATCGATGCGGGATCGCGCGCGGCCTATGTGACGATCATCGAGGAACTGGCGCAACGCGGCGCGCAGGCGGTGATTCTCGGCTGCACGGAGATCACGCTGCTGATCGGACAGAACGACTCGCCGCTGCCGGTGTTCGACACGACAGCCCTGCATGCGCAGGCGGCGGTCGAGTGGGCGGCACGCTGAAAACAAAAAACCCGGCACGGAGCCGGGTTCTTGTCGACGAAGCGCGCATCGGTCACTTGCGCTGCACATCGTCTGGTGTGCTTGGTTGCGGGGGTAGGATTTGAACCTACGACCTTCGGGTTATGAGCCCGACGAGCTGCCAGACTGCTCCACCCCGCGTCAGAGAAATAAATTATAGGGTGAGGGAGCACTCACGTCAACACTTTTGTCACAATTTCTTCGGAAGCCAGCGCGACACCGCACGGGAAGCATGCGCGGTGCATCGCGCGCCGCGCGCGTTCGTGCCCCGTGCTCGCGGTAAGATGGCGGCCTTCGCACTCACCCCGCACGCATTCCCGTTCATGAAAATTGCCACCTGGAACGTCAACTCGCTCAACGTCCGCAAACAGCACGTGCTCGACTGGCTCGCGCAAAGCGGCACCGACGTGCTGTGCCTGCAGGAGCTGAAGCTGCCGGACGAGAAGTATCCGCGCGCCGATCTCGAGGCCATCGGCTACCGCAGCTGGTTCGCAGGCCAGAAGACCTACAACGGCGTCGCGATCCTCGCCCGCGACACGCTCACCGTCGACGAATCGGACGTCGTGCGCAACATCCCCGGCTTCGACGATCCGCAACAACGCGTGGTCGCCGTGACGGTCGAAGGCGTGCGCATCGTGTCCGCGTATTTTCCTAACGGCCAGGCGCCCGACTCCGACAAGTTCGTCTACAAGATGCAGTGGCTCGACGCGCTGCATGCATGGCTCGCCGCCGAAATGCAGCGCTATCCGAAGCTCGCGCTGCTCGGCGACTTCAACATCGCGCCGGAAGACCGCGACGTGCACGACCCGGCGAAATGGGTCGGCCAGAACCTCGTGTCGCCGCAGGAGCGCGCGCACTTCGCGAAGCTGATCGAGCTCGGCTTCGTCGATGCGTTCCGGCGCTTCGAGCAACCCGAGAAGACCTTCACGTGGTGGGACTACCGGATGTTCGCGTTCCGCCGCAATGCGGGGCTGCGCATCGACCACGTGCTGCTGTCGCCGGCGCTCGCCGATACCTGCACGTCGTGCGAAGTCGACCGCGCGCCGCGCACATGGGACCAGCCGTCCGACCACACGCCGGTCGTCGCGGTCGTCAGCTAACGCCGCTCGGCGCCCGCCCGCGCTCACCCGCGCGCGGGCGCAGGGCCGAGATGCGCCCACAGGAAGCCGAACTCCGCCGCATCCGCTTCCGCGCGTTCGAGATCGTCGGCGCTGCCGTGGCCGCCGTCGGTATTCTCCCAGTACCACACCCGTTCGTGGCCGAGCGCATGCATGCGCGCGGCCATCTTGCGCGCATGCGCCGGATGCACGCGGTCGTCGCGCGTCGACGTCGTCAGCAGCAGCGGCGGATACACGATACCTTCGCGCACACGGTGATAGGGCGAATAGGCCGCAAGCGCCGCGCCCTCGCGCGCATCGTCCGGATCGCCGTACTCGTCGAGCCACGCGGCACCGGCATGGAGCTTCGGGTAGCGCTGCATGTCGAGCAGCGGCACGCGGCACAGCACCGCGCCGAAGAGCTCCGGACGCTGCATCATGCACGCGGCGACCAGCAACCCGCCGTTGCTGCCGCCTTCGATGCCGAGCTGCGCGGCCGTCGTCACACCGGTGCGAATCAGGTCCTCCGCCACTGCGATGAAGTCGTCGAACGAGCGCTGACGATGCTCGCGCTGGGCGTCGACGTGCCACCGCGGCCCGAATTCGCCGCCGCCGCGGATGTGCGCGAATGCCGCGACGCCGCCGCGCTCGAGCCATCCGATGCCGAGTGCATCGCTGTAGCCCGGCAGGTTCGGAATCGCGAAGCCGCCATAGCCCGACAGCAGGCACGGCCGCGCAACGCGACTCGAGCCGCCGGACCCATCGAGCGCATCGCGCGGCCCGATCAGCGTATAAGGCACGACCGTGCCGTCGAGCGAGCGCGCATTCGCACGACGCACGACGAGCCCGTCCGCGGCGAACCGCACCGGCGGCCGGTCGAGCAATACGCGGCGCGACCGCGCATCGGCCGCGCGATCGCCGAGATCGGCGAGCCAGCATTCGGGCGGATCGAGATAGGTATCGACGTCCACATACACGTCGTCGTTCAGCGTGGGCTCGACCGGCTCGACGTCGACCTGCGCATCGCCTGCCCACTCGAACGGCCGCGCGTCCCACGTCCACGCGCCGCCGTCGTCTTGGCGCGGCTGCCACAGCATCGTGCGGTTGTGCACGTCGTCGAGCCAGCTCGCGATCAGCGTCGTACGCGTGTGTGTCCACGTGCATGCGGACGTCGACGGCTGCGGCTCGAACAGCGTCGTGAACGCGCGCGACGCGGCGAGGAACGCCTGCTCGCGAATCGCGAGCAGCGAGCCGCCCGCGTGACGCGTGCCGCCGCAGTCCCAGTCGAGCCGCGGCTCGAGCACGAGCCAGCCTTCCCAGAAGCCGACTTCGACGTGCGTCGGCACGTCGTAGCGCGCCCACTCGCCCGCTTCGGTCAGCCGGTACGCATGCGCGTCGAAGAAGTCGACGCTGCGCCACGCGACGTGGCGGCCGTCGATCGGGTCGAACCACGCGCCCGCACTGATGTCGTCGGGTTCGCCGCGAAACACGACCGGCGCGTCGGCGAGCGGCGTGCCGCGCACCCACCGGCGGGCGTCGTACGGATAACCGGCAGCGGTCGCGTGCGCTTCGCCGCGATCCCAGCTCACGTAGACGGTATCGCGATCGATCCAGCCGATCGTGTGATGCCCGGGCTCGTCGATCGTGAATCCGTCGTCGACGAACCAGCGCTCCACCAGGTCGAACTCGCGGACGACGACCGCGTCTGCGCCGCCCGGCGACAGGGACAGCAGCGCGCGGTCGCCGTCCGGATACAGGATCGCGTCCTGCTCGAAGACCCAGGACTCGCCCTCCTGCGCACCGAGCGCATCGACGTCGAGCAGCGTTTCCCAGTCGGGCCGCCCGGCGCGCCAGTCGTCCCAGCGTGCGCGACGCCACAGGCCCTTCGGATGGAGATCGTCCTGCCACAGGTCGTACGCCCAGTCGCGCCAGCGTGTCGGGATCACCGGGCGCTCGCGCGGCAAATACGCGTGCGCGAGCCGCGCGCTGAGCGCGCGATACGCATCGTCGTCGCGCAGTGCTGCACGCGTGCGCGCATTCTGCTCGTCGACCCACGCGCGAGCGCGCTTGCTGTCGAGCGATTCGAGGAAACGGAAGGGATCGGCCCCGGCGGGCCAGCGAAAGAAATCGGACATGACGGAAGTGCGCGTGGCGGCAAACCGCGATTATGTCCGATCGCGGCATGCGCGATGCTCGCGCATGCCGCGACGGTGGCTTACGGCTCCAGGTGCAGTTCCTGGATCTTGCGCGTGATCGTGTTGCGGCCGATGCCAAGCCGCTCCGCCGCCTCGACCTTGCGGCCGCGCGTGAAGTCGAGCGCCTCGCGAATCACCGCGGCCTCGAAGCGGCGCGCGAGTTCGTCCATCACGTCGGCCGAATTCTCGCGCAGCAGCCGCGCGACTTCGGTGCGCAAGCCGCTTTCCCACATCGGATAGCCGGCGGGCGCACCGTTCGGTGCGGCCGCGACCGGCGCCGCCGTCAGCGGGGCCGCGCCGGCCGGCGGCTGCGCGCGCGCAGCGTCGCCGGCCCCGCCGCCGTTTACCGCGCCGTTCGCATCCGCGCCATCGGTCGGCACCGCCCCCGGTGCGCCTGTCGGCACGAGATCGGGTGGCAGGTCCTTGATTTCGACGGTCTGCGCGGGCGCCATCACGGTCAACCAGTTAGCGAGGTTCTCGAGCTGCCGCACGTTGCCGGGAAACGGCAGCGACGTCAGGTACGCGAGCGCCTCGTCGGACACGCGCTTCGGCTCGACGCCGAGATCGCGCGCACTCTTCTGCAGGAAGTGACGCGTGAGCAGCGCGATGTCCTCGCTGCGTTCGCGCAGCGGCGGCAGCCGCAGCCGGATCACGTTGAGCCGATGGTAAAGGTCCTCGCGGAACAACCCCTGCCGCACGCGCGCCTCGAGATTCTGGTGCGTCGCGGCGATCACGCGGACGTTCGCGCGCAGCGGATTGTGGCCGCCGACGCGATAGAACTGCCCGTCCGACAGCACGCGCAACAACCGCGTTTGCAGATCGAACGGCATATCGCCAATTTCATCGAGGAACAGCGTGCCGTTCTCGGCCTGCTCGAAGCGGCCCTGGCGCGTCGTCTGCGCGCCGGTGAACGCGCCGCGCTCGTGGCCGAACAGTTCGGATTCGAGCAGGTCCTTCGGAATCGCCGCGGTGTTCAGTGCGATGAACGGGCCGTTCGCACGCGGGCTGTGACGATGCAGCGCGCGCGCGACGAGTTCCTTGCCGGTGCCCGATTCGCCCGTGATCAGCACGGTCGCGGCCGAATGCGACAGCCGGCCGATCGCGCGGAACATGTCCTGCATCGCGGGCGCCTGGCCGAGCATCTCGGGCGCTTCGGCCAGGCGCTCGTCCTGCGGCGCGCCGCCGCGCAGGCTTTCCTCGACCGCTCGGCGGATCAGCTCGACGGCCTTGTCGACGTCGAACGGCTTCGCGAGATACTCGAACGCGCCGCCCTGGAACGCCGCGACCGCGCTGTCGAGATCGGAGAACGCCGTCATGATGATGACGGGCAGCCCCGGCAGCCGCTCATGCATCGCCTGCAGCAGCTCGAGGCCGGAGCCGCCCGGCATCCGGATGTCGGACACGAGCACCTGCGGCGTCTCGTGATCGAGCGCGGCCAGCGCATCGCGCACGTTCGCGAAGCTCTTGGTCGCGAAGCTGTCCCGGGCGAGCGCCTTTTCGAGCACCCAGCGGATCGATTGATCGTCGTCTACTATCCAGATCGGCTTCATAGGTCGGTCAGATATTGGTGAATCCGGTGAATCGTCCTGCTGCCGCTCAATGGTCGAGCGGCAGCAGGATCTGAAATTCGGTACGTCCAGGCCGGCTCTCGACCTCGATCATCCCGTCGTGCTGCTGCACGAACGTCTGCGCGAGCGTGAGGCCAAGGCCGCTGCCGTCGTCGCGCCCGGACACGAGCGGATAAAAGATTCGGTCGCGAATCTCGTCCGGAATGCCGGGCCCGTTGTCGACCACGTGCAAGTCGAGTGCCAGCTTGTACAGGCGCTTCGCGATCGTCACCTTGCGCGCAACGCGCGTGCGCAGCTCGATCTTCGCATCGCCTTGGGCGATCCGTTCGCGCAGTGCCTGCGCGGCATTGCGCACGATGTTCAGCAGCGCCTGGATCAACTGCTCCTTGTCGCCGCGCAGGTCCGGCACGCTCACGTCGTAGTCGCGCTCGATCGTGAGGCCGCGCGGAAATTCCGCGAGCATCACCGCGCGCACGCGCTCGCACACTTCATGAATGTTCACGTCGCCGACGATGTGCGGATGCCGATGCGGCTCCAGCAGGCGATCGACGAGCGTCTGCAGGCGATCGGACTCCTTGATGATCACCTGCGTGTATTCACGCAACTCGCCGCGCTCGAGCTCGCTCAGTTCGAATTCGAGCAGCTGGGCTGCGCCGCGAATGCCGCCGAGCGGATTCTTGATCTCGTGCGCGAGGTTGCGGATCAGTTGCTTGTTGACCGCGGTCAGGTCGTGGATACGCTCCTCGCGATCCGTGCGCGACTGCCGCTCGTTCTCGAACAGTTCGACGAGCACGAAATCGGGCGCCGTCTCGAGGAAACCCACGATCGCATGCACGTGCAGCGCCTCTCGGCCCGGCCGGTCGAGCACGGTGTCGAGATGCGTCGCGTGAAAGCGCTCCTCGCCGATCGCGGTGATCGTCGACGCGAGTTCGTTCGCGTTCGGGAAAATCTCGCCCCACGGCCGCTGCGCGAGCTGCCGGCGCGAGATGTCGAGCATCGCCTCCGCGGACGGATTCGCGAATGCGATCCTGAGCGTCTTGCGGTCGAGCACGATCACGACCGTCGGCAGCGCTTCCAGCCCTGCAAGCAGGCCCGAGCGTGCGAGCCGCTCGTCGTCCGTCAGTCGCTCGAGGTGCCCCGTCTTCGCCTTGATCAGATTCTTCAGAGCCATCTTGCGTGTCGTCGCGCCCCACCGGGCCGGAAAATGAAAATTTTCGGAACAAAAAAGGGACGGCTGGACGCCGTCCCCTTTCAGACTCCGCGGTTCCCGCCGCAAGCCGCACGACGGGAACGAACCGGCATGACGGCGCTGATCGGAAGCGCCATCGCCGATTACAGCGAGTAGTACATCTCGAACTCGATCGGATGCGTCGTCATGCGGAACTTCGCCAGCTCCTGCTCCTTCAGCGCGAGGTACGCGTCGATCATGCCGTCGGTGAACACGCCACCGCGCGTCAGGAACTCGCGATCCTTGTCGAGCGCTTCCAGTGCCTGGTCGAGGCCTGCGCAGACGGTCGGGATCTTTGCATCCTCTTCCGGCGGCAGGTCGTACAGGTTCTTGTCCGCTGCTTCGCCCGGATGGATCTTGTTCTGCACGCCGTCGAGACCGGCCATCATCAGCGCGGTGAAGCACAGGTACGGGTTGGCCATCGGGTCCGGGAAGCGCGTTTCGATACGACGGCCCTTCGGGTTCGACACGTGCGGAATGCGGATCGACGCGGAACGGTTGCGTGCCGAGTACGCGAGCTTCACCGGCGCCTCGAAGTGCGGAACCAGGCGCTTGTACGAGTTCGTCGTCGGGTTCGTGATCGCGTTCAGCGCGCGAGCGTGCTTGATGATGCCGCCGATGTAGAACAGTGCGAATTCCGACAGGCCGGCGTAGCCGTTGCCCGCGAACAGGTTCTGGCCGTCCTTCCAGATCGACTGGTGAACGTGCATGCCCGAACCGTTGTCGCCGACGACCGGCTTCGGCATGAACGTCGCCGTCTTGCCGTACGAATGCGCGACGTTATGGATGATGTACTTCGACCATTGCGTCCAGTCCGCGCGTTGCACGAGCGTCGAGAACTTCGTGCCGATTTCGTTCTGGCCCTGGCCCGCGACTTCGTGGTGGTGCACTTCAACCGGGATGCCGAGCTGTTCGAGCAGCAGGCACATTTCCGAACGCATGTCCTGGAACGTGTCGACCGGCGCGACCGGGAAGTAGCCGCCCTTCGTACCCGGACGGTGGCCCGTGTTGCCGCCTTCGAATTCCTTGCCAGCCGACCACGGCGCTTCTTCCGAGTTGATCTTCACGAAGCAGCCCGACATGTCCGTGTTCCACTGGACGGAGTCGAAAATGAAGAATTCCGGTTCCGGACCGAAGTAGGCGGTGTCGCCCAGGCCCGTGCTCTTCAGGTACGCTTCGCCGCGCTTCGCGAGCGAACGCGGGTCGCGCTCGTAGCCCTTGCCGTCTGCCGGCTCGACCACGTCGCAGGTCAGCACGAGGGTCGACTCTTCGTAGAACGGGTCGATGAACGCGGCGCTCGGGTCCGGCATGAGCAGCATGTCCGACGCCTCGATGCCCTTCCAGCCGGCGATCGACGAACCGTCGAATGCATGGCCGCTCTCGAACTTGTCTTCGTCAAACGCCGAAACCGGCACCGACACGTGCTGTTCCTTGCCGCGCGTATCCGTGAAGCGGAAATCGACGAACTTGACGTCCTCGTCCTTCACGAGCTGCATGACGTCGGCGACGGTTTTACTCATAACCTCTTCTCCTGATTGAACAATTCCGGCGGACTGGGAACCGCCTCGTTTATCGAGCTGCCCGGAGTCTTGCTTGGCGCAGCGTGCCCCGGGTCGACCGAATTCTATATAGCAGCTTCCGTGCCAGTCATCGCAAAACCGACGCGAATCGTGCCAGGCCGCGCCGCAGCGGGGCTCCGCTGCGCAATTCCGGGGCCAAGCGCCGCACTATCGGCTGCACGCCGGCACCACCATGGTGCACTTGGTTCCCTCCACCATCACACGAACACATCTTTGGTGCACGCCAGTCATTCTGCACGCTTTTGGTGAAACCGTGCGCGGTGCATGCGCGCGCGGACATGCGGACATCCGCCCGCCGGCGCCGCGCTAGAATATTTGTTTAACGATATGGAGACCTCCCGCCATGAGTACGCTCGACCAGCTTTACGCGAAGGCCGAAGAACGCCGCGCCCAAGGCGCACTCGACTATGCCGGCGCACTGCTGCCGGTCGAGGCATTCGAACTGCTGCAGCTCGATCCGTCGGCGCGCCTCGTCGACGTGCGCACGCGTGCAGAGCTGGACTGGATCGGCCGCCCGCTTGTCGGCGACGGCCAGTATCTGCACATCGAATGGACGCGTTATCCGGGCGGCGTGCCGAATGCCGAATTCATCAATGAACTGAAAGCGGCCGTGCCTGCCGATACGCCGATCCTGTTCCTGTGCCGCAGCGCCGCGCGCTCGAAGCTCGCCGCGGTCGCATCCGCGCAGGCCGGCTTCACGAAGGCGTTCGACCTGCTCGAAGGCTTCGAAGGCGGCAAGGACGCCGAAGGCCACCGCAAGACGGTCGACGGCTGGTGCTTCCGGAAACTGCCGTGGATCGGCGCCTGAGCGCGCGTCCGCTCAGTCACTCCCGCCTGCGACATCGTCGAGCCGGGCGATGACATCCCGATGACGGGCCGCGTTGCGCGGCCCGTGTTGTTTCCGCAGCCGCGGTTGCGGCACGCATGCGAGAACGATGCGCGCGCCGCTCACGCGCGCGGCGCGTCCGGTTCGACGACGTCGCCGCCGAGCAGATGCACGCCTTCGCGCAGCTTCACGAACGCGGCCGCGACCGCTTCCGGCTCGCCCTTCACACCGAGATCGATATGCCGGCGCGCGTAGATCCCGCCGCGCTCGGCGTCGCCGACGCTCGGCAGGCTGAACACGCGCACGCCGGGAAAATCGCGCTCGATCTTTTCCATCAGCGGCGTGAGCGTCGATTCCGGCAGTTCGAACACGTACAGCGAGCGCTCCGCATGCGGCGTCGCGTGATGCAGATGGCGGTACTTCGTGTCGAGCACCCATTCGATCATCGGCCACGCCATCACCGGGAAGCCCGGCACGAAATGGAGATCGCCGACCGAGAAGCCCGGAATCCGGTTGTAGCCGTTCGGGATGATCGTCGCCCCGGCCGGAAACACGCCCATGTTGAAGCGGTGCCGGTTTTCCGGCGACTCGAAGTCGACCGGCGTGGCCGGATCGGCATGCGTCTCGCGGATGCGCTCCGAAATCAGCGCCTTCGCTTCCGGATGCAGCTCGAGCGGCACACCGAGCGCGGCGGCCGCGCACTGGCGCGTGTGGTCGTCCGGCGTCGCACCGATTCCGCCGGTGGAAAACACGATGTCGCCGGACGCGATCGCGCGTGCGAGCGTCGCGGTAATGCGCGCCGGATCGTCGCCGACGTATTCGGCCCAGTCGAGCGCGAGGCCGCGCGCGCCGAGCAGCTCGATGACCTTCGCCAGATGCTTGTCCTGCCGGCGGCCTGAAAGGATTTCGTCGCCGATGATGATGATGCCGATACTCATGCCTGCCCCATGTCGATTGCGGTGGCGCGCGAGCTCGCGCGCAGGTCGTCGAGCGCGCGCAGGCAATAGTGCCCGAACCACAGCGCCGAGAAGACGAGGATGAAAGCGTAAACCCAGATCATCGCTGCTGCCACGAACGGAAACAGCACCATCATCCAGATGGATGACACCCATACGAACGTGGGCACGGTGCCGAGCAGGCCGGTCGCGACGCCGATCGCAATCAACGGCCAGCGATGCTGGCGCACGAGCGCGCGGCGTTCGTCGCGGCTCGCATGCTGAGCGAGCGCGTCGTAGGTCATCACGCGGTACGTGAGCCAGCCCCAGATCACCGGCGGCAGCAGCGCGAAAAACGGCGGGATCAGCCACAGCGGAATCGTGACGACGAGCAGCACGACGCCGACGATCGCCGCGCCGAGCGAATTGAACACGCTGCCGACGAACGTGCCGCCCCGCTTTGCTTCGAGCGCGACGAACTGGCGGTTCGACAGGTGTTTGATCACGACCGGCATCGAGATCGTCGCGATCAGCAGCAGCACGGTCAGCACGATCAGCGGAATCGCGAGCGACACGACGACGAACGGCGCGACGACCGCATGCAGTTGCGACATGCCAAGCGCGTCGAATGCGCGATACAGCGCGGCGGTCAGCACGAACCCGTCGAGCGCGCCGCGCGCGACGTCGATCAGCGTCTGCCACGAGAACCACAGCACGACGCCCCATAGCAGCGCCGACACGACGAATGGCATCAGGGTCAGCCACAGCATGCGCGGGTGCAGCGCGCTGGCGAATGCCCGGACGAAGGAGCGCAGCAAGTCGTTCATGCGGACCTGTATCGAGGAAGAAAAACGGGGAAAGGATAAACCACGCGGCCCGCGTGCGCCAAAGCGCAGGCGGGCCGTGTCGGAAAGGCGTTCAACGGGAAGAAGGGACCGGCTCAGGCCGACGCCGCGCCGCGCTTTGCCGGCACAAGGCGGCGGAAGATCCGCACGAACGCGAGCCAGTGCTGCGCCCAGAAGCCGTCGCCGTAGGACACGCCTTCGACCTGCTCGCGAATGCCGGTCGGCTCGACCGTGCGGTTCCACGATGCAGTGCCGAACATCATGTCCCACCACGGGAACAGCACGCCGAAGTTGCAGCCGTACTTGGTGCCTTCGTGGCCGTAGCCGACCGCGTGGTGGCGTCGGTGGAAGGTCGGACTCACGAGCAGACGCTCGCCGAGCCGGCCATACGACAGCCGCGCATTCGTATGCTGAATGCTTTGCAGGAAGTTCGTGACCGCGGTCAGCACGACGAATTGCGACGGCGTCACGCCGATCACGAGCGCGATCGCCGCGAAGAAGCACGACTGGATCACGTCGTCGAGCAGGTGGTTGCGGTCGTCGCACCACAGCGACATCTGGCGCTGGCTGTGATGCACCGCGTGCAACTCCCACCAGATGCCGAACTTGTGCTGCCAGCGGTGATACCAGTAGCCGGCGAAATCGAGCACGACGAGGTAGATCGCGAACGCGACGATCGGCTGCGACGTCACGCCCGGCCACAGATAGTCGAGGTTGAAGTTCGACACGCCGTGCAGGCGCAGCCACGCCTGGAACCGGTCGAACACCGGCTGCAGCGCGAAGAAGAAGAACAGCGTGTAGATGCCGAGCTTCGAGATTGCCGTGTAGATCACGTCGACCCGCACCGCGCGGCGGTTCTTCCACCGCTCGACCGGTGCGAGCGCCTCGAGCGGGCGCAGCAGCGCGAACATCAGCACCATCTGCAGCGCGCCGACGATTACCCAATACAGCGCGTCGTAGGTGTCCTCGTCATAGTCCATCAAGTTGAACTTGAAGAGGAGCGGCTGCACGACGTCGACGTACAGCCAGGTCTGGATGTCCGACACGAACGCATCGATCAGGTGCAGCATCGTCCGCCTCCGCCGGTCACGCGCCGTTCGCAGCCTTCCACGGCGCGCGGTCGTAGAAGTAGATCCCGTGCGGCGAGCGGCCGACGGCGATCGTCTGCACCAGCTTGCGCGATGCAAGATCGATGATACCCACCTTCTTCGCGAAGCGGAACGTCACCCACAGCGTCTTCTTGTCGGCGGACAACTCCATGTCGTCCGGCCCCGGCAGCAGGCCCGTGATGTCGCCGACGTTGGTCAGCGTGTTTTCGTCGATGATGCTGATCGTGTTCGCGACCCGGTTCGTGACCGCGACATGCGTGCCGTCGGCGAGCGAGCGGAAGTTGTGCGCGCCCTTGCCCGTGTAGATTTCCTTGACGACCTTCTGGTTGCGCCAGTCGACCACTGCGACGTAATCGGCGCCGGTCATCCCGACCAGCAGGAACTTGTCGTCCGGCGTGAGCCACAGGCCCGCCGGCACCTTGCCGACCTTCATCTTCCACTTGACCGTCTGCGTCGGCAGATCGATCGCCGCGATCTCGCCGGATACCTGCAGCGACACGAGCAGCGTCTTGCTGTCCTTCGTGAATGCGAGGTGGCTCGGCATCACCGCGAGCGGCACACGCTTCGCGAGGTGCAGGTCACGGCCGTCGTAGCTGTAGAGGTCCACGCGGTCGAGCCGCAGCCCGGCCGCCGCGAACCATTTGCGATCGGGCGAGAAGCCGAGCTGGTACGGATCGTCGATCCCTTCGACGGTGCGCTGCACCTTACCCGTCTTCGGGTCGAGGAACATCAGGCTGTTCGAGACCGAATTCGCGACGATCAGCGACGCATTGTCGGGCGTCGCCATCAGGTGGTGCGGTTCCTTGCCGGTCGGCATCGTGGAAACGACCTCGCGGGTCTGCTGGTCGATCAGGGAAAGCGTCGCTTCGGCCGAGTTGAGGACGATCACGTTGTTCGCGTGTGCGGCTGGCGCCAGCACGGCGGCGGCCAGCGCAAGCGTGCGGCCGAAGGAAAGGAAAGTGCGCATGAAGACTCACGTCGTGGAACAGCAGTCATTGTAGAACGTTCGGCGGGCCTCTCCGGTTGACCCGGGGCCGTGTTGCGCCACTTCGCCGCATGCCGCGGCGGCCGTGCACCCCGCCGCGGCGCACGCCGCACGGCGGGGCCAGAGCGCTGCCCCGCCACCGGCCGGGACGAGCGCCGCCGCGCTAGCGCTGCATCGACTCCCAGACCTTGTGCAGGCGCTTGACAGAGACAGGCATCGGCGTGCGCAGTTCCTGCGCAAACAGCGAAATCCGCAGTTCCTCGAGCAGCCAGCGGAATTCCGCGAGCCGCGGATCCACGACGCCGCCGCGCTGCGACACCGCGCGCTGGTATTGCTGGACGAGCGGCAGCAGCTCCGCCGACTGCTTCGCGTCGCGCGCCGGGTCCGCCTTCAGCTTGTCGATTCGCAGCGCCATGCCCTTCAGGTAGCGCGGGAAATGCGCAAGCTGCGCGTAAGGCGTATCGATCACGAAGCGCTTGCCGACCAGCGCACCGAGCTGCTGCTGCAGATCGGCATGGGCCTGCACGAACGGCTTCGCCTGCGCGAGCTTCTTCGCGAGCCCCGCGTATTCCGCGAGGATCTGGCCAACGAGCCGCGCGATCTCCTGCGCGAGCAGGTTCAGGCGGCTGCGGCCCTCGTCGCGGCGTGCGTGGAAGCTCGCATCGTCGTCGGGCAGCGGCTCCTGCAGGCACGCGCGATCGAGCGCCGTGTCGATCAGCTGGTCGCGCAACTCGTCCTGAGTGCCGAGCGACATGTACTGCATCGCCATTTCGCGCAGCCCCGGCAAATTCTTCTCGAGGAACTTGATCGGCTCCTTCAGCTGCAGCGCGAACAGCCGCCGCAAGCCGGCGCGGTGAATGCGTGCGGCCTCCTCTGGCGAGTCGAACACCTCGACGTCGCAATGCGTACCGCGATCGACGAGCGCCGGATAGCCGTACAGCGTCTGGCCGCGCCGGCGTATTTCCAGCAGCTCGGGCAGCTTGCCGAAATTCCACGTCGTCAGGTTCTCGTACAGCGCGGTCGCGCCGGCTTCCGCCGCAACGCCCGTATGCGGTGCGGCGCCCTTGCCCGGCTTCCCGCCCTTCGCCGCTGCGCCCGGCGCGGCCGCGGGCGCCGACGCAGGAGCCGCGCCCGCTTCGCCGCCGGGTGCGATCGTCGATGCAGCAGCGATTTTCTGGAACTGCTGCTGCGCCTGCGTGCCGAGCTCCTGGCGCAGTTGCGCGAGATTGCGCCCCATCGCGAGCTGGCGGCCGTGCTCGTCGATCACCTTGAAGTTCATGAACAGGTGCGCGGGCAGCGTTTCGAGCTTGAAGTCGGCCGTCTTCATCGCGACCTGCGTCTGGTCGCGCACGTCGGCAATCACCGCCTCGACGAGGCCGCCCGCGCCAAAGCGCTCGCGGCCCGTGCGCTCGACGAAACCGGCCGCGTATTCGGGCAGCGGCACGCAGTGGCGGCGCAGCTTCTGCGGCAGCGATTTCAGGAGCAGCTGCACCTTCTCCTTCAGCATCCCGGGCACGAGCCATTCGCAGCGGCGTGCGTCGACCTGGTTCAGCGCGAACAGCGGCACCGCGAGCGTCACGCCGTCGCGCGGCGTGCCGGGCTCGAAGTGGTACGTGAGCGTCATCTCGACGCCGGCCATCGTCGCGCGCTTCGGGAACAGCTCGGTCGTCACGCCGGCCGCCTCGTGGCGCATCAGATCGTCGCGCGACAGGTACAGCAGCCGCGCTTTGTCTTCCGGCTGGCCGCCCTTCTTCACTTCGTCGCGATACCAGCGCTCGAACGCGGCGCCCGTGTGGATGCCTTCCGGAATCGCGTGATCGTAGTACGCGTAGATCAGCTCGTCGTCGACCAGCACGTCCTGCCGGCGCGACTTGTGCTCGAGCTGCTCGATATCCGCGAGCAGCTTGCGGTTGTGCGCGAAAAACGGCAGCTTCGTGTCGAATTCGCCGTCGACCAGCGCGCCGCGGATGAACAACTCGCGTGCGCGCGCCGGATCCTGCTTGCCGAACGCGACGCGGCGCCGGTTGTAGATCGGCAGCCCGTAAAGCGTCGCGCGCTCGAAGGCGCTGACCTGCGCGGGACGTTTTTCCCAGTGCGGCTCCGACAGCGATTTCTTCAGCAGATGCGCGCCGATCTTCTCGACCCACTCGGGCTCGATCTTCGCGAGGCAGCGCGCGTACAGCCGGCTCGTCTCGACGAGTTCGGCCGCCATCACCCAGCGGCCGGCCTTCTTCGCGAGCGCGGAGCCCGGCCACAGGTAGAACTTGATCCCGCGCGCGCCCAGATAGTGCGGATCGTCGTCCGCTTTCATGCCAATGTTGCCGAGCAGACCGGTCAACAGGGCCAGGTGCACCTGTTCGTAAGTCGCCTCGGCGTCGTTGAGCCGCCAGCCGTGCTCGCGCACGACCGTCAGCAGCTGCGAATGGACGTCGCGCCACTCGCGCAGCCGCAGGTGCGACAGGAAATTCTGCCGGCATGCGTCGATGAGTTGGCGATTCGACTTCTTGTGCGCGACGGCTTCTTCGAACCACGCCCAGATCTTCAGCCACTGCAGGAATTCGGAGCGCTCGTCGGCAAACCGGCGGTGCGCCTGGTCGGCCTGCTCCTGCGCGTCGATCGGACGGTCGCGCGGGTCCTGCACGGACAGCGCGCTCGCGATGATCAGCACCTCGCGCAGCGACTGCTGGTCGCGTGCGGCAAGAATCATCCGGCCGACGCGCGGGTCCAGCGGCAGCCGCGCGAGCTCGCGGCCGAGCGGCGTCAGCGCGTTGTCGTCGTCGACCGCGCCGAGCTCGTTGAGCAGCTGGTAGCCGTCCGCGATCGCGCGGCCGGGCGGCGGTTCGAGGAACGGGAACGATTCGATCGCCGTCAGGTGTAGCGACTTCATCCGCAGGATCACCGACGCGAGCGACGAGCGCAGGATTTCCGGATCGGTGAAACGCGCACGCGCCTGGTAGTCGCTTTCCTCGTACAACCGGATGCACACGCCGTCGGCCACGCGCCCGCAGCGACCTGCGCGCTGGTTCGCGGCGGCCTGCGAGATCGACTCGACCTGAAGTTGCTCGACCTTGTTCCGGTACGAATAGCGCTTCACGCGCGCGAGACCGGTATCGACGACGTAGCGAATGCCCGGCACCGTCAGCGACGTTTCGGCCACGTTCGTCGCGAGCACGATGCGGCGCGCGTTCGACGCCTTGAACACCTTGTCCTGATCGGCGGCCGACAGCCGCGCGAACAGCGGCAGGATCTCGGTGTGCGGCGGATGGTGCTTGCGCAGCGCCTCGGCCGCCTCGCGGATCTCGCGCTCGCCCGGCAGGAACACCAGCACGTCGCCGGGGCCTTCGCGGCACAGTTCGTCGACCGCGTCCACGATCGCATCCATCAGGTCGCGTTCGGCCTCGCGCGCGGTCTTCACGCGGTCGCGGCCGCCCGTCCCTTCGGCGTTCTTGACGGCCGGACGATCCTCGGCCACCGGACGATAGCGCATCTCGACCGGATACAGCCGCCCGCTCACCTCGATCACCGGCGCCGGACGTTCGTCCGTGCCGAAATGGCGCGCAAAGCGGTCGGCGTCGATCGTCGCAGACGTGACGATCAGCTTCAGGTCGGGCCGACGCGGCAGGATCTCTTTCAGGTAGCCGAGCAGGAAGTCGATGTTCAGGCTGCGCTCGTGAGCCTCGTCGATGATCAGCGTGTCGTACGCCTTCAGCAGCGGGTCCGTCTGCGTCTCGGCGAGCAGGATGCCGTCCGTCATCAGTTTCACGGACGCGCCGGGCGCAAGATTGTCGGTGAAGCGCACCTTGTAGCCGACCACTTCGCCGAACGGCGTGCCGAGTTCCTCGGCGATGCGCCGGCCGGTCGACGACGCGGCGAGGCGCCGCGGCTGCGTATGGCCGATCAGGCCGGTGCCGCCGGCGCCGAGGCCGCGCCCCAGATCGAGACAGATCTTCGGCAGCTGCGTGGTCTTGCCCGAACCCGTTTCGCCGCAGACGATCACGACCTGGTGAGCGGCGATCGCGCGAGCGATCTCGTCGCGCTTGCCCGACACGGGCAGGCTTTCCGGGTACGTGATCGGCGGGACCGGGTTCGGCGGCACGGCCGCGCGCGGCGGGCGCTCTCGACGCGGCGCACGCTCGGCAGCTTCCGGCGCGCGCTTTGCGGCCGGGCGGCCCTGCGGGCTCGGCTGGCCGTCGCCGTCGTTGCGGCGCCGTTCGTCGCCGCGCGGCGGCTTGCCCGCCTGCTGTTGCTGTTGCTGCTGCTGGCGCGGCTCGCCGTGCTGCCGGCGCGCATCGGCCGCACCTTCCGGGTGCTTCGCCGACGGCGCGTTGGCCCGCGTCGGCGCGGGACTTTTAGGTACATTCGACATGGGGGCGCATTATAATCCCGCCCATGAATTCCCAAACCGACCTCCCACCCGCCCAGACCGGCGCCGCGACGCCGCCGGCCGCCGACGATTCGGCCGCCAGCCACGCGCAGTTCGTCGACTGGATGCGCTCCGTCGCGCCCTATATCCACAAGTTCCGCAACAGCACGTTCGTCGTGGGGTTCGGCGGCGAGGTGGTGCAGCAGGGGCTGTTGAACGCGCTCGTGTCCGACATCGCGCTGCTGCAGGCGATGGGCATCCAGATCGTGCTCGTGCACGGCTCGCGGCCGCAGGTCGAGGAGCAGCTGAGCCTGCACGGAGTCGAATCCGAGTTTTCGCACGGGCTGCGCATCACCGATGCGCGCGCGCTCGAATCCGCGAAGGAGGCGGCCGGCGAAGTGCGCCTCGACATCGAGGCCGCGATCAGCCAGGGGCTGCCGAATTCGCCGATGGCGCACGCGCACATCAGCGTCGTGTCCGGCAATTTCGTGACCGCACGGCCGGTGGGGATTCTCGACGGGGTCGATTTCGCACACACGGGCATCGTGCGCAAGATCGACGCCGAATCGATCCGCCACTCGCTCGCGAGCCGCAAGCTCGTGCTGCTGTCGCCGCTCGGCTTCTCGCCGACCGGCGAGGCGTTCAACCTGTCGATGGAAGACGTCGCGTCGGCCGCTGCGATCGCGCTGCGCGCCGACAAGATCATCTTCCTGACCGAAGCGCCCGGCATCGTGGACGACGAAGGCGTGCTGATTCGCGAAATGTCGCTCGACGCGGCCGCCGAACTGCTCGATTCGGGCAACATCCAGGGCGACGACGCGTTTTTCCTGAAGCATTCGATCCGCGCATGCCGCGGCGGCGTGACGCGCGCGCACCTGATTCCGCAGTCGCTCGACGGCAGCATGCTCCTCGAGCTGTTCCTGCACGACGGTGTCGGCACGATGATCTCGTACGAGAACCTCGAAAGCCTGCGCGAGGCGACGCCTGACGACGTCGGCGGCATCCTCGCGCTGATCGAGCCGCTCGAGTCGGACGGCACGCTGGTGCGGCGCGGCCGGCACCAGATCGAACGCGACATCGACCACTTCTCGGTGATCGAGCACGACGGCGTGCTGTTCGGCTGCGCGGCGCTGTATCCGTACCAGCAGGAAAAGATCGGCGAGATGGCGTGCCTGACGGTCGCGCCTGAAGCACAGGGCTCGGGCGACGGCGAGCGCCTGCTCAAGCGCATCGAGCAGCGCGCCCGCGCGCGCGGCCTCACGCACATCTTCGTGCTCACGACGCGCACCGAGCACTGGTTCCTCAAGCGCGGCTTCGTCAAGGTCAGCGTCGACGACCTGCCGGAAGACCGCCGCAAACTCTATAACTGGCAGCGCAAGTCGCTCGTGCTGATGAAACAGCTCTGAGCGCAGGCACGCCCGCCCTCCCCCAGACCGATTACAGGAGAAGTACACGATGGCTCGAATGATCCAATGCGCGAAGCTCGGCAAGGAAGCCGAAGGCCTCGATTTCCCGCCGCTGCCGGGCGAACTCGGCAAGCGCATCTACGAAAGCGTATCGAAGGAAGCGTGGCAAGGCTGGCTCAAGCAGCAGACGATGCTGATCAACGAGAACCGCCTGAACATGGCCGACCCGCGCGCACGCCAGTATCTGATGAAGCAGACCGAGAAGTACTTCTTCGGCGACGGCGCGGATCAGGCGTCCGGTTACGTGCCGCCGACGGAAGGCTGAAGCACCGCGAATCGCGCGGGCCGGTCGCGCCGGCCGCGTTGCGAAGCGAAACAAGGCAAACGGCACCGTGTATCGCACGGTGCCGTTTGCTTTTGGGAGGGCGGAATCGGGTCGATGCGATCCGGCCGGCGCGTGCGCTGCCGCCGAATCGGCAAATCGCGCCGGCACGGCGGATTCAACCAGCCGGCTTCAACGCAGCGCGGTCGCCCGCCTGCGCGGTCTCGCCGGTCGGACTTTCAGCGCTCGCGCCTTCGGCACCCCATTCGGCCGCATCGCTGCGCTCGGCCGTCGACAACTCGTCCGCGCGGTAGCCGGTGCGATTCAGCAGCGCGAGCATGCATGCGAGCGACACGAGCGCGTACAGCCCCGACGCGATCGCGACGCCGACGATGCTGCCGGTCGCGTTCAGGATCGCCTGCGCGAGCACCGGCGTGCCGCCGCCGACGACGAGCGCGCTCAACTGATACGCGAGCGACAGGCCCGTGTAGCGGATGTTGGCAGGAAACACGCGCGCGAGCACGCCGCCGACCGCGCCGTAGAACATCGCCGACGGGATCGTCGAGATGCACATCCCGGCGACGGCGATCCAGTACGAACGCGTCGCGAGCGCATGGAACATCACCGGCATCAGCACGATCTCGGGAATCAGGATCCAGCACATCGCGCGCCGCATGTCGACTTTCGACACGAACCACGCGCCGACCGGCTGCATCAGGAACTGCACGACGAGCGAGAGCGACAGGATGCCGAGAAACGTGCCCTGCGCGTAGCCGAGTTCCTTCGTCGCCCACGACAGCGCGAAGGTGCTACGGAAATACGTGACGTTGATCACCGGCAACGTGCCGGCCGCGAGCAGCACGACGGGCCAGTGGTCGCGCACGACGTCGCGCAGCGGCAGCTTCACCGTGCGCTTGCGCGCGAGCACGCGCTGCATGTCGATCGATTCCTCGAGCCGCAGCCGGATCACCATCCCGATGATCACGAGCACCGCCGACAGCAGGAACGGAATGCGCCAGCCCCACATCAGGAACGACGGCGTCGGCAGCGTGCTCAGCGCGAAAAAGGCGGCGGTGGCGAGCAGGTTGCCGGTGGGCGAACCCTGCTGCGCGAACGCCGCATAGAGGATGCTGCGATGCTTCGGCGCGTTCTCGCTCGCGATCAGCACCGCGCCGCCCCACTCGCCGCCGACCGCGATGCCCTGCAACACGCGCAGCACGACAAGGCCCGCCGGCGCCCACACACCGATCGACGCATAGCCGGGCAGCAGGCCGATGCCCGTCGTGGCCAGCCCCATCATCACCAGCGTGATCACGAGCGCGGTCTTTCGGCCGACGCGATCGCCGAGATGCCCGAACACGATTCCGCCGAGCGGCCGCGCGGCAAAGCCCGCCCAGAACGTGACGAATGCGAGCAGCGTCGCGACGCCCGGATCCATCGTGCTCGAAAAGAACACCTTGCCGAACACGAGCGCGGCGGCGGTGCCGTAGATGTAGAAGTCGTACCACTCGATCGTGGTGCCGACGAATGCCGCGACGGCGGCACGGCCAGGCCGCGGCTGCGCGGCGGACGGGGATTGCGGACGGCTCATCGATGTCTCCATGATTCTGATCGGCGGCGCGACTGTCGCGCGCCTTGCCGGATGGCCGGCCTTGCGCCGCCGGCTGGCGGTCGTGCTTTACGTCGCTTTACGTCGCCTTCATTGCCTTGCGTCGAGCGGCTTGTCCCTGCAAAGCGTCGGGTCCGGCGCGACCTTCAGCACGCCGGCGTCGAGCAATCGTTGCTGGAGCGCGGGATCGACGCCGAGGCGGTCGAGCACCGCGCGCGTGTCGCGGCCGAGCACGGGCGGCGGCGAACGATAGGTCGCCGGCGTGCGCGACAGCTTCACCGGCGACGCCGTGCCGCGATATGCGCCGATCTCGACGAACAATTCGCGGTGCAGCGCATGCGGGTCGCGCGCGACGTCGGCGACCGTGCGCACCGGCCCGCACGGCACGCCCGCCGCCATCAGGTCGCGCGCCAGCGGCTCGCACGGATGGGCGGCGAGCCGTGCCTCGAGCTCGGCCTTCAGTTCGGGCCGGTGCGCGCAGCGGCTGCGGTTGTCGGCGAAGCGCGGATCGCCCGCGAGCGCCGGCGCGCCAAGATGCGCGACGAGGCGCGCGAACTGCCGGTCGTTGCCGACCGCGAGGAAGATCGGCGCCGTCGCCGTACGATAGCTGTCGTACGGCGCGATGTTCGGATGCGCATTGCCGCTGCGTTCGGGCACGCGCCCCGAGCCGAAGAAGTTCGGCAGGTGAGGATGCAGCAGCGACACGCCGCAGTCGTACAGCGCGATGTCGATCGACTGCCCCTGCCCGCTTCTTTCGCGCTCCGCGAGCGCGAGCAGAATGCCGGCAAGCGCGTTGAGCCCGGTGACCATGTCGACGATCGGCAACCCGATGCGCATCGCGTCGCCATCGCGCTCGCCGTTCACGCTCATCAGCCCGGCCATCGCCTGAATCACCGCATCGTAGCCGGGCAACCCGCCGAGCGGGCCGTCCTCGCCGAAGCCCGTCACCGCGCAGTGGATCAGGCGCGGGAACCGAAGCCGCAGGTCGCGCGCATAGTCCATGCCCCAGCGCGCGAGCGTGCCGGGCTTGAAATTCTCGACGAGCACGTCGGCGTCCTCCAGCAGGCGCCACAGGATCGCGCGCCCTTCGTCGCGGGACAGATCGAGCGCGAGCCCCTCCTTGTTGCGGTTCACGCCCATGAAATACCACGCGGTGTCGCCGAGGAACGGCGGCCCCCAGCCGCGCGTCTCGTCGCCGTCCGGCGGCTCGATCTTGATCACGGTCGCGCCGTGATCCGCGAGCGCCTGCGTGCAGTACGGACCGCCGAGCACGCGGCTCAGGTCGACGACCTTGAGCCCGTCGAGCGCGCCGCGCAGCGCGTTCATCGCTTCCGTCGCGCTCATCGCTCGACCTCCGGGAGCAGGTCGAGCGCCATGTCGAGCGGTACCGGTGTGCCGCGCAGCAGCGCGTCGAACGCCGCCGCTTCGTCGTCGCGCGACGCCGGTGCGAGCGGGTCGACCGGCAGAAGCTTGTGACGCACGACCAGGTGCGCGAGCGCGAGGCGCCGGTAATCCGGTGCGAGCTGTGCGCCCTCGCACGCCATCAGCACGGCCGCGCTCGCGTAGTAAAGCGCCGACGCGGCCTGTCGCACGCGCGCGTCATCGCCTTCCGCCGCGACCCGCGCGAGCGCATCGCACGCACGCGCGAGAATGCGCCGCAGCGCCGCGCGACTCGCATCCGGCAGCGGTGCCGCGCCGAGCCGGTCGGCGAGGAACGTGCGCAGCGCGTCGAGCGCCTGCTCGCGCTGCGCGGCGCGCGCGACGTCGAGCGCGACGATGTTGCTGGTGCCTTCCCAGATCGAGCCGAGATGCGCGTCGCGCACGAGGCGCGCATCGCTCCATTCCTCGATGTAGCCTGTGCCGCCGCGCACCTCCATCGCGTCGCCCGTCACGCGGCGCGCATCGCGGCACGCGCGGAACTTGATCAGCGGTGTCAGGATGCGCACGCAGCGCGCGGCGTGCTCGTCGCCCGCGTCCGCTTGCGGCAGCAGCAGCGCGATGTGCATGAACATCGCGCGCGCGGCCTCGGCGGGCAGCAGCATCTTCATCAACTGACGCTGCATCAGCGGCATCTCGATCAGCTTGCGGCCGAACGCGGCGCGATGCGCGGCCACGTGCAGCGACTCGTTCAGCGCGCGCCGCATCAGGCCCGCCGCGCGCACGCCGTTCGACAGCCGCGACATGTTGATCATGTCGGCCATCTGGTGAAAGCCGCGGCCGATCTCGCCGATCAGCCAGGCCTGCGCGCCTTCGAGCGCGATCTCGCCGCTCGCCATCGAACGGCTGCCGAGCTTGTCCTTCAGCCGCACGATCCGGTAGCGATTACGCGTGCCGTCCGGCAGCGTCTTCGGCAACAGGAACAGCGCGAGTCCCTTGATGCCGTCCGGCGCGCCGTCGGGCCGCGCGAGCACCATCGCCAGGTCGGCGTCCGCGTTCGAGCAGAACCACTTGTCGCCGTACAGGCGCCACACCGCGCCGCCCCGCGCGTCGGCTTCGCGCACCGCACGCGTCGCGATGCGGCCGACGTCCGAGCCGGCCGCCTGCTCGGTCATGAACATCGCGCCCTGGAACAGCGTGTCGAAATCGCGCGACGCGAGCCTCGGCAGATAGTGTTCGACGAGCGCCGGATCGCCGAAACGACGCAGCGTGCGCGTCAGCGAATCGGTCATGCTGACCGGGCAGCACAACCCGAATTCCGCCTGCACGAACAGGAACGTCAGCGCGTATTTGACGAGCGGCGCCACCGCCCCGGGCTGATGGCTCAGCGCCGCGAGCCCTAGCTCCGAGTAAGCGACCCGTTCGAGCGCGACATACGCGGGATCCTTGTCGATCCGCTGCACGGCTTCGCCGCGCCGGTTGCGATGCTCGAGCACGGGCGGATGCTTGTCCGCGCGCGACGCCCACGCGTCGAGTTCGCCCGACACGCGCGCGCCGAGCGCGTGCAGCTGCGGCTCGAGTTCCGCGTAGCGGGTCGCGCCGAGATGCAGTTTCAGCAACGCGCCGAGATCGGGATCGGCCGTGAAGAAGTTGATGCCCCGGCTATCGGGGATGTTGTTGGCCGCACCGGTGTCCGGCGTGCGAGCGGTGTCGTTCATGCATGCGTCTCCATGGTGGCCCGGCTGCCGGCCGGTGCCCGCGCCGTGGCGGCGCGGCCGGCGGGTGCCAGGCGTTCGACAGAGCGTAGGCGCGCGATCGATAAGCGTCCAATACAGGATTTATCCGGTACGATAAACGATGCTTATCGATGCCGATGCGGGGAGGACGCACCATGGAACTGAGGCAGTTGCGCTACTTCGTGGCGGTCGCCGAGGAGCTGCATTTCGGGCGCGCGGCGAAGCGCCTGTTTATCTCGCAGCCGGCGCTGAGCTTCGACATCCGCAAGTTCGAGGATGCGCTCGGCGTGCAGCTTTTTTCCCGCACCAACAAGACGGTCGCGCTGACCAACGCGGGCGCGGTGCTGCTCGGCGAAGCGCGCCGGCTGCTGCTGCAGGCGGCCGAGGCGGAGCGGCTCACCGTACGCTCGGCGTCCGGTCTAGCGGGACGGCTGCGGATCGGCTTCGTCCATTCGATGCTGTATCGCGGGCTGCCCGACGCGGTGAGACGCTTCGAGGCCGACTATCCGGGCGTCGAGATCGTGCTGAGCGAGATGAACACGCAGGCGCAGGTGCTGGCGATCCAGCGCGGCCAGATCGATCTCGGCTACGCGCACTGGGGCCACTGCCCGCCCGAAGTCGAATCGGCGCCCGTCTACGCGGAACCGTTCGTCTGCTGCCTGCCGGCCGCGCATCCGCTCGCACAGCGCCGGCAGGTCGCACTCGCCGCGCTGGCCGCGGAACCGTTCATCCTGTTTCCGCGCGACGCGGCGCCGCACTATCACGACCTGATCATCGCGCAATGCGTGAACGCGGGATTCAGCCCGCTGATCCGTCACGAGGCGCGGCTCTGGCAGACGATCCTGTCGATGATCGAATTCGGGATGGGCATCGCGCTCGTGCCGCGCGTGCTGCAGCAGGTGAAGAGCGACCGGCTCGCGTTCCGGCCGCTGAAGGATGCGTCGCTGGAATCGCGCACGCTGGAGCTGAAGCGCAGCGGCACCGCCGAACCGGTCGCACTGCGCTTCGCGGACTACGTGCGCACGTCGATCGACGCGCTGCCCGCGCTTGTGGGCTGAGCCGGCGCGCCCGCTGCGCGCCGGTAGTGCCACGCTACTTCGCTTCCGGCTGCAGCACCGGTTGCGCGCGCCGATACCACACCGCATACACGACGGACAGCGCTATCAGGAACGGAATGCCGAAGATCAGCGTCATGTGGAACTCGGCCGTGAAGTAGGTCGTCACCATCACTGCCAGCATCAGCGTTGCGCCGAGCAGCGTCAGCAGCGGAAAGCCGCGCATGCGGAACGCGGGTGCCGGCAGGCCGAGCGCCGCGCGCCGCCGCCGAAAGCAGTAATGCGTCGCGAAGATCATCATCCACGTGAACAGCGCGCCGAACATCGACACCGCCATCATGATCGTGAACGACTCGCCCGGATACAGTACGCTCAGGACCGTCGCGAGCGCGATGCCGAGCGTCGACAGCATCAGCGCGCCGAACGGCACGCCGCGCGCGTTCACTTCGCCGAGCGCCTTGGGCGCGTAGCCCGCGCGCGACAGGCTGAACATCATCCGCGTCGTGATGTAGATCTGGCTGTTCATCGCGGACAGCGCGGCGATCAGCACGACGAAATTGATCACGCCGGCCGCGCCCGGCAGGCGGATCGCCTCCATCACCTTCACGAACGGGCTCTCGTCGCGCCCCGCTGCCGTCCACGGCACGATCGCGAGCATCAGCGCAAGCGTGACGAGATAGAACAGCACGAGCCGCACGATCGTCGAGCGGAACGCGCGCGTGACCGCGCGCTCGGGATCTTCCGCCTCGCCCGCGGCGACGGCGATCATCTCGATGCTCAGGTAGCTGAAGATCGACACGATCACCGCGACCCACATCCCCCACATCCCCTTCGGGAAGAACCCCCCGTGCTCGGTGTAATGGTGGAAGCCCGCGCCGGCCGCGCCGTCGCCGACCAGCGCCGGATTGCCGAACACGACGTACGCGCCCAGCACGATGAAGCCGACGATCGCCGCGATCTTCACGACCGAGAAGCCGTATTCGACCGCGCCGAACACGTCGACGCTGCGCGCGTTGACGAACACGAGCAGCGCCGAGAAGCTGACGATCCACAGCCAGCCCGGCACGCCCGGGAACCAGTACTTCATGTACAGCGCGATCGCGGTGACTTCGGTGCCGACCGCGAGCACGATGCACGCCCAGTACGCATAGCGCACGAGGAACCCAGCCCACGGGCTCACGTAATGTTCGGCGTACGCACCGAACGACCCGGAGGTCGGGTGCACGACCGTCATCTCGGCGAGACAGCCCATCAGCAGCAGCGAGATGAACGCGCCGATCGCGTAGCTGACGAGCACGCTCGGACCGGCGAAGCCGATCGCGAAGCCGCTGCCGAGAAACAGACCCGTGCCGATCGCGCCGCCGATCGCGATCATCGCCATCTGCGGTGCGGAAAGCGTGCGGCGCAGACCCTGCTCGCGCGCCGTGATGTGCTGGAATTGCCCTTCTGATTGCATCGAATGACCTCGTTCGAAAACGTGTGTCCGGTCGAACCGCCGACGGCGCACGGACCGGCGCCGGACCGCACCGGCCACCGCGCGCCACGTGCTCAGAACAGGTGGCGCAAGCCGGCCGCGATACCCGTCTGATTGCCGCGTCCGGGCATTTCGGTGAACGCGCCGCCTGTCACCCGGTTGTAGTCGACCGTCGCGTAGACCTGCGTGGCCTTCGACAGAGCGTACTCGGCCTCGAGCACGCCCGTATAGCGCTTCCCGCCGTTGCCCGCGATGCCGTTCACGTTGCGGATGTCGTCGTAATACGCAACGCCCGTCACCGAGACTGCCGGGGTGACCTTCAGGCTCGCGCCGGCATAGAAGATCGCGTCGCGGCGCGGATTGTCGCCGAACGAACCGTAGGTTACGTCGCGGCCCGGCGCATTCAGCAGCTGTCGGTCGAGCATGCCAGTGCGGTCGATCCCGCCCAGATAGCCGGCGTACAGCGTCGTCGCGCCGAACGCGTAGCGCGCACCCGCGCCCCATGCCTGCTGCGCGCGGCTCGTCAGGTCGCGCACCTGCTGGTAGGTCGCGCCGACCATCAGCCCGCCGAGCGTGTACGACGCGTGCGTGCCCCAGTACGCATTCGCGCCGAGGCTGCCCGCGACACCGCCGAAACCGTAGCTCGCGCCGACGTTCAGTCCGCCGAACGTGCCGTCGTAGCTGACCACGTTGCTCGCGCGGCCCTGCGTGAGAAAGTACGGCCACATGTTGGCCGTGTAGTTGCCGACCGTCAGCGGATCGAGATCGCCGAACAGGTTGAACGCCTCGGTCGCCTGCCGGCCGAGCTTCACGGTGCCCCAGTCGCTCGCGAGACCCACGTACGCGTAGCGGCCGAACAGCGCGCCGTCGAGCTGCCCGGTCTGCGGCTCGAAGCCGCTCTCCAGCCGGAAGATCGCTTGCAGCCCGCCGCCGAGCGCTTCGCTGCCCTTCAAGCCCCAGCGGCTGTTGGTGATCGCGCCGTTGGTCATCTGCACACTGGCGTCGTCCGATGCGTTCGCATGCGTCGTGTAGCGAATGCTCTGGTCGACGATGCCGTACAGCGTCACGCTGCTTTGCGCCATCACGCCGCTGGCGGCGAGCAGGCCCGCCATCGTCGGTAGTGCGAATCGAGTAATGCGCTTCATCTTCGTCTCCATCCTTGTCTGAATTGTTGTGTTCGTCGGGGGTGTTGGTACTTGTCGCTAATCGCGGGTGCTGCAATCGTCGCGAAGTCGCGTGCCGGCTAGCCGCGTGCCGCCGGCAGCGCGACGTACGCGACGAGTTCGACGCGCATCTCCGGATGCGCGAAGCCCTGCACGCCCACGCACGTGCGGTTCGGGTACGGTTCGCGGAAGTGGCGCCGGTATTCGGCGTCGAATTCGGGCATCGCCTTCACGTCGGACAGGTAGACGAGCACCTGCGCGACGTCGTCCATCGTCGCGCCGGCCGCCGCGACGGCCTTCGCGAGATTGCCGAGCGTGATGCGCGCCTGCTCGGTCATCGTGTCGCCGGCGATCGCGCCGGACCCATCGACCGGCCCGTGGCCGGTAAACATCAGCCCGCCCGCGCGGGTCGCCCACGAGAACGGCTGCGCGAGCTGGGGCAAGTCGACAGGGATCGTATCTGCCATCGTGTACTCCTTCGGTTCGGCCCGGCCGCTCATGCGGCCCGGCGCGACGGGGCGCCGAGCACGTCGGCGATCGCGTGCGCGACATGATCGACGTTCGCGTCGTTCAGGCCCGCGATGCACATGCGGCCGGAGCGCAGCAGGTAGACGCCGTGCGCCGCGCGCAGCCGGTCCACGTCGGTCGCGGCGATGCCCGTGTAGCTGAACATGCCGCGCTGCGTGACGAGCGCATCGAACGCGGGCGTCGGCAAGCGCGCGTCGAGCCGCGCCTTCAGCGCGCCGCGCATGCGCTTGATGCGCGTGCGCACCTCCGCCACCTCGTCTTCCCAGCACGCGCGCAGAACGTCGTCGTTCAGCACGGTCGACACGAGCTGCGCGCCGAACAGCGGCGGGCTCGAATAGGTGCGGCGCACGCCGGCCTGCAACTGGCTCAGCACCGTCGCCGCTTCGCTCGCGCCCGCGCAGACGATCGACAGGCCGCCGACGCGCTCGCCGTACAGTGAGAAGTTCTTCGAAAACGAGTTGCTGACGATCGCCGGCAGCCCCGCTTCGACGATCGCACGCACGGCCCATGTGTCGTCGTCGAGCCCGTCGCCGAAGCCCTGGTACGCCATGTCGAGGAACGGAATCAGCCGGCGACGCGCGAGCACGTCGATCACCGCGCGCCATGCGTCGCGGCCGAGGTCGAGGCCGGTCGGGTTGTGGCAACACGGCTGCAGCAGCACGATGCTGCGCGCCGGCAGCGCGTCGAGCGCCGCGAGCATCGCGTCGACGCGCAGGTCGTTGCGCGATTCGTCGTAGTACGGGTAGGTGTGCACGTCGAGACCGGCCGCCGCGAAGATCACGCGATGGTTGTCCCACGTCGGATCGCTGACCCAGATCGCGCTGTCGGGAAAATAGCGCTTCACGAACTCCGCGCCGAGCCGCAGCGCGCCCGAGCCGCCGAGCGTCTGCAGCGTCGCGATGCGTCCTTGCGCGAGCGCCGCGCAGTCGGCGCCGAACACGAGGCGCTGCACGCCCTGCCGATACATGGCGAGTCCCTCCATCGGCAGATATGTATGCGGCGCGCCGGCGTCGCGCACGCGCTCGGCCGCGAGACGTGTGCTCTCGAGCACGGGGATCCGGCCCGCATCGTCGTAGTAGAGCCCAATGCTGAGATTGACCTTGTGCGGATGGGCATCCTGCTGGAACGCCTGGAACAGCGACAGAATCGGGTCGCCCGGATAGGCGGGAACGTGTTCGTACATGGCGGTATGACGGTAGAAGTTGAAGGCGGCGAGGCGGCCGGCGGCGTGACAGCAAGTCAGGTCGCGCGGTCGGAGGCATGGGGCGCATGTTATCGAGGACGAAATAGAATGAGCTTCACTTATCGATGACGAATCGCCTGGTTTGCAGTAGAGTCTGCGACTGTCACGTCAAAAATTACGGGATTCTGCGAAATGAATCTGGATCGAACCGACATGCGGATCCTCCGGCATCTCGAACGGGACGGACGCATCAGCAATCAGGACCTCGCGAATGCGGTCGCGCTGTCGCCGTCCGCGTGCCTGCGGCGGGTGAAGCTGCTGGAGGAGCGCGGCGCCATTTCGGGCTACCGCTGCACGATCGAGCCGAAGAAGGTCGGCGTCGCATTCGAGGCGCTCGTGCATGTGTCGATGCGGCCGGACGTGCCCGAATGGCACGACCGCTTCGTGGAGGCGATCCAGGAATGGCCGGAAGTCATCGCCGCGCAAATCGTGACGGGCGGCTCGAACTATGTGCTGACGGTGCGGGCGCGCGACCTCGATCATTACTCCGATTTCGTGATCAACCGGCTGCACCGTGCGACGGGCGTGATGTCGATCAATTCGAGCATCGTGCTCGCGACGCTCAAGCGCGACGGCTCGATTCTCGATCTCGTCGAGCCGTCCACGGGCACCTGACGAACCTTTTGCACCGGCCTGAAAAAATAGTTGAAGAAAGTACTTTACGAACCGCAAAAGCTCTGACATAATTTCAGCTTCTTTGGGCGGTTAGCTCAGCGGTAGAGCACTGCCTTCACACGGCAGGGGTCACTGGTTCGATCCCAGTACCGCCCACCAAAGAATTCAAGGGCCTGCGTCTCACGACGCAGGCCCTTTTCGTTTTGCGCCCGATTTTCCGCTGCTGCCTCCCCTGCACGCGTCCTTGCACTCGCGAACAGGTTCGTGGGGCAACGACCGGCTATCCTGCCCTCCCCACCCGCTCCGCCGTCGCGTCAAACGCGCGCTTCGCCTTGTCGACGATCTCGTCGACCTCCGCCTCTCGGATCACCAACGGCGGCGACAGCAGCATCCGGTCGCCGGTCGCACGCATGATCAGGTTGCCGTTGAAGCAGAAGTCGCGGCAGATCGTGCCGATATCGACGCTCGCGTCGAATCGCTCGCGCCGCGCACGGTCACGCGCAAGCTGAACGCCCGCGACGAGCCCCGCTCCGACGATCTCGCCAACGATCGGATGATCGCCCAGCGCATCGCGCAGGCGGCGCTGGAAATACGGCCCGATATCGCGCTTCACGCGCTCGACGATCCCTTCGTCGCGCAGCAGCTTGAGGTTCGCGACCGCGACCGCCGCCGCGACCGGGTGGCCCGAATACGTGAGGCCGTGATTGAATTCGCCATGCTCGATGATCGGCCGCGCGACGCGCTCGTGGATGCCCACCGCGCCCATCGGCACGTAGCCGGACGTCAGGCCCTTGGCCATCGTGATCAGGTCCGGCTCGAAGCCGAAGTGCTGATGCGCGAACCATTCGCCGGTGCGGCCGAAGCCGCCGATCACTTCGTCGGCGACGAGCAGGATGTCGTACTTGCGGCGGATCCGCTGGATTTCCGGCCAGTACGTCGACGGCGGGAAGATCACGCCGCCCGCGCCCTGGAACGGCTCGCCGATGAATGCGGCGACGTTCTCCGCGCCGAGCTCGAGAATCTTCGCTTCGAGCTGCTGCGCGCGCGCGAGACCGAATGCTTCGGGCGTGTCGCCAGGTTGCGCTTCGCCGAAGAAATACGGCTGATCGATATGCACGATGTGCTCGACCTTCGACGGCATCTGTTCGTGCATGTAGCCCATCCCGCCGAGCGTGCCGCCGGCGATCGTGGAGCCGTGATAACCGTTCCGGCGCGAGATCACATATTTCTTCTGCGGCTTGCCCTCGACGCGCCAGTACTGGTGCAAGAGTCGCAGCACCGTGTCGTTGCCTTCCGAGCCGCTGTTGCAATAGAAGAAGTGATTGAAGCCGGCGGGCGTCACTTCGGCGAGCATCGCGGACAGTTCGATGATCGGCGGATGCGTCGTCTTGAAGAACGTGTTGTAGAACGGCAGCTCCTGGATCTGCCGATACGCGGCGTCGGCCAGCTCCTTGCGGCCGTAGCCGACGTTCACGCACCAGAGCCCGGCCATCCCGTCGATGATCTTGTTGCCGTCCGAGTCCCACAGGTACACGCCGTCGGCCTTCACGATCACGCGGCTGCCCGCGCGATTGAGCGCGCCCATGTCCGAGAACGGGTGGATGTGGTGCGCGGCGTCGAGCGCGCGGTATTCGGCGGTCGAGCGCCCGGCGACGGTGTCGTTTCGTTCGGTCATGTTGCCTCCGCTAGTCGGCGCCGCACGCTTACACGTGCAGCAGAAGATGGCGGCGTTCCCACGAGCTGATCACGCGGAAGAACGCTTCGTACTCCGTTTCCTTCAGCGCGAGGTACGCCTTCACGAACTTGTCGCCGAGAATGCCGGCGAGCGGCGTGCACGCGGCCATCAACGAGATCCCCTCCTCCAGGTTGCGCGGCAACTGGTACGGCAGATCGTAGCCGTCCGATGCGATTGGCTCGGTCGGCTCGAGCTGCTGCGTGAGACCGAGATAGCCGGCGGCGAGCGTCGCCGCGAACGCGAGATACGGGTTGCAGTCGACGCCCGGAATCCGGTTCTCGATGCGCCGCGCAACGGGCGCCGATTGCGGAATCCGGAAGCCGACGGTACGGTTGTCGTATCCCCACTGCACGTTGATCGGCGCGGCCATGAAGCGCGACAGCCGTCGATACGAGTTGATGTACGGCGCGAAAATCGGCATCAGCGCGGGCGTGTACTTCTGCAAGCCGGCGAGATAGCTATGGAACATCGGCGACACGACGCCTCCCTCGTCGGCGAATAGATTGCGGCCCGTGCGCGCATCGGCGAGGCTCTGGTGGATGTGCATCGCCGAGCCCGGCTCGCCTTCCATCGGCTTGGCCATGAACGTCGCGTACATGTTGTGGCGCAGCGCGGCTTCGCGCACCGTGCGTTTGAACAGGAATACCTGATCGGCGAGCGACAGCGCGTCGCCGTGCACGAAATTGATCTCCATCTGCGCGGCGCCGACCTCATGGATCAGCGTCTCGATGTCGAGGCCCTGCATCTCGCAATATTCATAGATGTCCTCGAACAGCGGATCGAACTCATTGACGGCTTCGATCGAGTACGACTGGCGGCCGGTTTCCGCGCGGCCCGTGCGCCCGACGGGCGGACGCAACGGCAGGTCGGGATCGGCGTTCATGTCGACCAGATAGAACTCGAGCTCGGGCGCGACCACCGGCTTCCAGCCCTTCGCGTGGTACAGGTCGAGCACGCGGCGCAGCACGTAGCGTGGCGAAATCTCGACCGGCGAGCCGTCGAAATGCACGCAATCGTGGATCACCTGCGCAGTCGGATCGACGGCCCACGGAATCAGGCAGATCGTCGAAGGATCGGGCACGCAGACCATGTCGGGATCGGTCACACCGGTCAGCGTGCCGTCCTCCGGATAATCGCCGGTGACGGTCTGCACCATCACGGCCTGCGGCAAGCGCATCGATTCCCCGGACTCGAACTTGTTGCGCGGAATGATCTTGCCGCGCGCGATGCCGGCCATGTCGGGAATGATCGCCTCGACTTCGGTGATGCGGTGCTGACGCAGGAATTCACTCAGTTCGGGTTGCATGATCGGCCTCGTTAGTCGATGTCGATGTCGGATGCGGCCGGCGACGGCATGGCGCCGCCGGCCGCATGAAGGCGATGCGTCATTCGCGCGCGGCACGCCGCGCCGAATGCCGCGAAGATGTCGCGCGACAGCGGCTGTTCCGCATGGCGCCATTCGGGATGCCATTGCACGCCGAGTGCGAATGCGCGCGCGCCGCGCACGCTGACGGCTTCGATGAGCCCGTCTGGCGCGCACGCCTCGACGGCGAGCCCCGCGCCGAGCCGCGCGAGCCCCTGGTCGTGCAGCGAATTGACCATCGCGTCGCGCGCACCGTGCGCGACCCGCTGCAGCAGGCCGCCGGCCGTAAATTGCACGCGGTGCGCGGGGCCGTACTGCCGCTCGAGCGGATCGCCTTCGCGTTCGCGATGATCGGCGAAACCCGGGCTCGCATGGAGTCGCTGATGAAGGGTGCCGCCATACGCGACGTTCAACTCCTGCATTCCGCGGCAGATCGCGAGCACGGGCACGCCCGCGTCGATCGCCGCGCGAATCAGCGGCAGCGCGGTCGCGTCGCGTGCGGGATCGTGCAGCGTGTCAGGCGCACTCGCCGCGCCGCCATAGCGATGCGGTTCGACGTTCGAATAGCTGCCGGTCAGCAGCAGCCCGTCGACCGCTGCAACGATCGCATCGACCGGCTGGCGTACACCGAGCGCGGGCAGCACGAACGCGAGCGTGCCGGCGCCGTCGACCAGCGCGACCAGATACTTCTCCGCTGCCGTGTGGTTCGGATGCGCGCCGCGCACGATGCGGTCGGCGGTGACGGCTACGATCGGGCGCGGGCGCATGATCGCCTCCGGAGTGAGTGCGCGCCGCACGCATGCGCGCGATACAACGAGTACGCTCGCCGGCACGGCGCGCGTATATGCATGGCCATGCTGCGAGAACGAAGCGGCAGCCGGCCGGACGATCCGATGTGAATACGGGAAAGGACGCTAGGGCAACAACGAAGCGCTGCCGTCGCACTGCACCGCGCTGAACACGTGCGCGGTCACGAGGTTGAAGCGGCGCAGGCCGCGGTGGAACACAGCGAAGAAACGGGGCTCGCGTATGAGGGCGGCGCGCGTGCCGCGATCAGCATGCCGGATCGGCCCGGCCTGAGGCGGCGCGCCCGCCGACGGACTTCGGGTCCGGCGTATCGAAGGGCTGGCGGCTTTCACGATCGTACTCGACTGACTGATGAAGGCAGAACACGTGTCGCGATGAAGCTGAGGCGGCAATGCCGCGCGGCGACACGTCGGCAAGGGGTCTCGCAGCGGATTCCGGCGCAGCGCAGTGCTGATTGGCGCCGTCGCGGCCGGTGCGCGCGTGACGACTTCCTGACATTCAGCTTATATCAACTAAAAATTGCGTCAAATTTTCGGGTATCGATCGCGGTATCGATCGGACAAAAAAAACGGCATCGCCCGGCCGGGTCGATGCCGTTTTGTGCGCTGCGTCGGCGTGCACGGCGGTTGCCGGCGCACCGCCGCGCGATGCCGAGCCGCGCCGCCGCATGCCACGCAGCGACGGCTCAGCGATGCGCGAGCGCGGTTTCGACCAGCGTCTGCAACAGCGGCACGATGCGGGCAGCGCGCGCTTCGTCGTACGCATACGGACGCGTCTCTTCCATGTACGTGATCTGCGACAGTTCGAGTTGCACGGCCTCGACACCGGTGGCGGGCACGCCGTAATGACGCGTGATGTAGCCGCCCTTGAAGCGCCCGTTCGCGACGGCCGTATAGCCGCCGTGCGCAGTCACGCACGCGGCCAGCGCCTCGGCGAGGCCGGGCCGCGCACTCGCGCCGCTCGACGTGCCGAAGTTGAAGTCCGGCAGGCGCCCGTCGAAGAAGCGCGGCACGTGCGAGCGGATCGAATGCGCTTCCCACACGAGCACGCGGCCATGCTCGCGCTTGAGCCGCGCGATTTCTGCCTGCAACGCGGCGTGATACGGCCGCCAGTAGCGGTCGCGACGGCGCATGATCTCGTCGTTGTCGGGCAGCGTATTCGCCGGATACAGCGGCGCCTTGTCGAACGTGTCGATCGGCACGAGCCCGGTCGTGTCCTGCCCCGGATACAGGTTCTCGTTGTCGGGCGGACGGTTCAGGTCGACCGCGTAACGCGCGTGCGACGGCACGAGGATCGACGCGCCGAGCGTGGCTGCGAACCCGTACAGCCGTTCGAGATGCCAGTCGCAATCGTCGACGAAGCGTGCCTCGGGCGTCATCGTTGCAGCGATGTCGTCGGGGATATAGGTGCCTGCGTGCGGAATCGAGATCAGCAGCGGCAGCGTGCCCTGCTTCAGCGTTAATACAGCCGGTTGTTCAGTCATGTCGCATCACCGTAAAAGTCTGCCGGCGCAGGTGGACCGCATGCGCCGCGAGCCGCGCGTCAGCGCAGCAGTTGCGCCAGCGCGGCGCGGTAATCGGCATACGCCGCGGTTTCGTCGCGATGACGGCGACCGCTCACGACGCGCTCGCCGCCGGTGTAGACGTCGAGCACCGGCGTGTCGCCGTGCTCGGCGAACACCGCGCCGGACAGCCACGCTTCGCTGCCGTGCTCCGCGATCGCCGGATGATCGGGATCGAGCACGATCCAGTCGGCGCGACAACCTTCGCGCAGCGCGCCGATGCGCCGGCCGCTCGCCTGTGCACCGCCCGCGAGCGATGCGTCGAACAGGCGATCCGCGACGTGCGGCTGCGTGTCGCTCGCGAGCACGTTGCGCGCCCGGTGCACGAGCCGCTGCCCGTATTCGAGCAGACGCAGTTCCGAGCGCCAGTCGACCGATGCGTGGCTGTCCGAGCCGACGCCGATCACGCCGCCCTGCGCGAGATAGTCGACCGCAGGAAACACGCCGTCGCCGAGGTTCGCTTCGGTCGTCAGGCACAGGCCGGCCACCGCGCGGCGCTTCGCGAGCGCCGCCGTTTCGGCCGCGTCGACGTGCGTCGCGTGTACGAGGCACCAGCGCGCATCGACGTCGAAACGATCGAGCAGCCATTGCACCGGGCGCGCACCGTATGCGCGCACGCAATCGTCGACTTCAGCCGTCTGTTCGGCGATATGGATGTGTACCGGTGCGTCGTCCGGCAATCCTTCGAGCAGCACGCGCAGCCCGTTTTCGGACACCGCGCGCAGCGAGTGCGGCGCGACGCCGTAACGCAACGCGCCGTGCTCGGGCGCGACGCGACGCATCGCGTCGAGCAGTTCGAGCAAGCCGTCCGGCGTGTTGATGAAGCGGCGCTGATCGTCGCGCGGCGGCTTGTTGCCGAAGCCGGCGAACTGGTACGACACCGGCAGCATCGTGATGCCGATGCCGGCCAGGCGCGCCGCGTCGATCACGCGCGTGCCGAGCTCCGCGATCTGCGGATAGCGGGAGCCGTCCTGCGCGTGATGCACGTAGTGGAACTCGCACACCGACGTATAGCCGCACTTCAGCATCTCGACGTACAGCCAGCGCGCGATCGCCGCGAGCGCGTCGGGCGTGATCTTCAGCGCGAAGCGGTACATCAGGTCGCGCCAGCTCCAGAAGCTGTCGGCGGGATTCGCGCGGTATTCGGTGAGCCCCGCCATCGCGCGCTGGAATGCGTGCGAATGCAGGTTCGGCATGCCCGGCAGCACGGGCCCGGCCGCGTGCGCGACGCCGGCCGGCGCATCGGTGTCGGGCGTCACGTCGGTCAGCGTGCCGGTCGCGTCCCAGCGCAGCAGCACGTTGCGGCGCCAGCCGTCGGGCAGGTAGGCATGGTCCGCGAACAGCGTCATTTCGGTCATGGTGAGTATCGTCTCTTGCAAGGCTAGCCGTTCATCCGTCGAAACACCGTCGAACCGCCGCGTACGACCTGCTCGCACAGCGGCCGGCCGATCCAGTACGCGAGCTCCGACAGCGAGCCGACCGACCAGACCGCGAAATCGGCCTGGCGGCCGGCCTCCAGCACGCCGTGCCGATCGGCGCGCCCGAGCGCCGCCGCCGCATGGCGCGTGACGCCTTGCAACACCTCGGGCACGGTCAGCCGGAACAGCGTGCAGCCCATGTTCATCGTCAACAGCAGCGATTCGAGCGGCGACGTGCCCGGATTGTGATCGGTCGCGAGCGCGATCGGCACGCCGTGCTTGCGCAGCAGGTCGATCGGCGGCAGTTGCGTTTCGCGAATGAAGTAGTACGCGCCGGGCAGCAGCACGGCGACCGTGCCGGCCGCCTTCATCGCTTCGATGCCGGCTTCGTCGAGAAATTCGAGGTGATCGGCCGACAGCGCGCGATAACGCGCGGCAAGCGCGGTGCCGCCCGCGTTCGACAATTGCTCCGCGTGCAGCTTCACCGGCAGGCCGCGCCGCGTTGCGGCGTCGAACACGCGCTCGGTCTGCGCGAGCGAGAAGCCGATGCGTTCGCAGAATACGTCGACCGCGTCGACGAGGCCTTCGTCGGCCAGCGCCGGCAGCATCCGGTCGCACACTTCGGTGATGTATTCGTCGGCGCGGCCCGCGTATTCGGGCGGAAGCGCGTGTGCGCCGAGGAACGTCGTGTAGACGGTGACCGGAAAGCGCTCGCCCAGCTGGCGCGCAACGCGCAGCATCTTGCGCTCGCTCGCGAGGTCGAGCCCGTATCCGGACTTGATCTCGATCGCGGTCACGCCTTCGGCGAGCAGCGGCTGCAGGCGCGCGGCGGCCTGCACGAACAGCGTCGTCTCGTCGGCCGCGCGCGTCGCGCGCACCGTCGACACGATCCCGCCGCCCTGCCGCGCGATCTCCTCGTAGCTGACGCCGGCGAGGCGCTGCGCGAACTCGTCTGCGCGCGTGCCGCCGTACACGAGGTGCGTATGGCAGTCGACGAGGCCCGGCGTCACCCACGCGCCGTGCAGGTCTTCCCGGCGCCAATGCGCATAACCGTGCGGCAGCGCGGAAAACGCGCCGAGCCAGACGATCGCGCCGGTTTCGTCGACGGCGATCGCCGCATCGTCGATCGTTTCGTCGGGATGGCCGTGCGGACACAGCCTCAGGTGATGCCAGACAGTCGGTTTCATGCGTTCAGTCCCGTTCGCCGACGGCGAGCGACACGGCGAGCAGCGCACCGCCTCCGCTCACGACGACGTCAAACGCACGCTGCAGCCCGTCGAGCCGCAGCGTGTCCATTTCTTGCAATGCATGGTGCGCGCCGTCGATCCCGACGCCGACCGCACCGGCCGCGCAGAACAGCAGCACGGTGTCGGCGGGTCCGACGCGATGCGTGCCCTCGGGCCACACGTCGAGCGTGCCTCGGGCGGCCGAGCGGCGCGTCATCAGGTTGAAGTCGCGTGTCGCGCCGTCGTGCAGCGTCGCATCAACCGCGGTTTCGCCCGCGAAGTCCGCGCGCGCAAGCGGCGTATCGAGCACGTGGCGCACGCCGCCCGCTTCCGCGAGCGTCATGCCCGTGCCGGACAGCAGCACGAGGGTGCGGTCGACGCCGTCGAACCGCGAGAACGGCCCGGCCGCGGCGACGTCCGCGACGCTCACGCGCCATGCGAATGCGTCGAGCGCGGCGCCGACGGGAAACGCGCCGATTTCGCGCGTCACGCCGCCGCCGTTCTTCCACGGCGACGCAACGAGATCCGCCGCGCGGATCATCGTTGCGTGCAGCGGCGCCTGGTCGAGCGCCGTCATGCTCAGCGGCCGAGCATCGGCAGCTTCAGGCCGGCTTCGCGGGCCGTCTGCTGCGCGAGTTCGTAGCCGGCATCCGCGTGGCGCATCACGCCCGTCGCCGGGTCGTTCAGCAGCACGCGGCCGAGACGCTCGTGCGCGTCGGCGGTGCCGTCGGCGACGATCACGACGCCCGAGTGCTGCGAGAAGCCCATCCCGACGCCGCCGCCATGGTGCAGCGACACCCACGATGCGCCGCCTGCGGTGTTCAGCAGCGCGTTGAGCAACGGCCAGTCGCTGACGGCGTCCGAGCCGTCCTTCATCGATTCCGTCTCGCGGTTCGGGCTCGCGACCGAACCGGTGTCGAGGTGGTCGCGGCCGATCACGATCGGCGCCTTCAGTTCGCCGTTCTTCACCATCTCGTTGAACGCCTGGCCGAGGCGGTAGCGGTCCTTCACGCCGACCCAGCAGATCCGTGCCGGCAGGCCCTGGAACGCGATGCGCTCGCGTGCCATGTCGAGCCAGTTGTGCAGGTGCGGATCGTCCGGGATCAGCTCCTTCACCTTCTGGTCGGTCTTGTAGATGTCTTCCGGATCGCCGGACAGCGCGACCCAGCGGAACGGGCCCTTGCCTTCGCAGAACAGCGGGCGGATGTAGGCCGGCACGAAACCCGGGAAGTCGAACGCGTTCTCGACGCCCATTTCCAGCGCCATCTGGCGGATGTTGTTGCCATAGTCGAGCGTGGCCGCGCCGCGTTCCTGCAGCGTCAACATCGCCCGCACCTGCACGGCCATCGACTGCTTCGCCACCTTTACGATGCTTTGCGGATCCACCTTCTGCGCCTCGCGCCATTGCGCAACGGTCCAGCCCTGCGGCAGGTAGCCGTTGATCGGATCGTGCGCGCTCGTCTGGTCGGTCACGCAGTCCGGCGTGATACCGCGTTGCACGAGTTCCGCGAACACGTCGGCCGCGTTGCCGAGCAGGCCGACCGACACCGGCTTGCCGGTACGCTTCGCTTCGTCGATCATGCCGAGCGCTTCGTCGAGCGTCGTCGCCTTCTTGTCGACGTAACGCGTCTTCAGGCGGAAGTCGATGCGCGTCTCGTCGCATTCGACCGCGATCATCGAGAAGCCGGCCATCGTCGCCGCGAGCGGCTGCGCGCCGCCCATCCCGCCGAGGCCGCCCGTCAGGATCCAGCGGCCCGACGGATCGCCGTTGAAGTGCTGGTTCGCGACCGAGAAGAACGTTTCATAGGTGCCCTGCACGATCCCCTGGCTGCCGATGTAGATCCAGCTGCCGGCCGTCATCTGGCCGTACATCATCAGGCCTTTGCGGTCGAGCTCGTGGAAGTGATCCCAGGTGGCCCAGTGCGGCACGAGGTTCGAGTTCGCGAGCAGCACGCGCGGCGCATCCTTGTGCGTGCGGAACACCCCGACCGGCTTGCCCGACTGGATCAACAGCGTTTCGTTTTCCTCGAGATCCTTCAGCGACGCGAGGATCTGGTCGTAGCATTCCCAGTTGCGCGCCGCGCGGCCGATGCCGCCGTACACGACGAGCGCGTGCGGATGCTCGGCAACTTCCGGATCCAGGTTGTTCTGGATCATCCGGTAGGCCGCTTCGGCCAGCCAGGTCTTGCAGACCTTCTCGCTGCCGCGCGGCGCGCGAATCGTACGCGTCGGATCGAGACGGGGATCGATGTGTTTCGGATGGTTCATGACGACTGCTCCCGAAGGAAAATAAATATCAACAAGGAATCAGAAATGCCCGGTGAAGCGATAACGGCTGCCGGGATGCCACAGATTCGCCACCGAGGCGACGACACCCTGCGACCAGGTGCGTCGGTGTAAAACGAGACACGGCTCGACGTCGTCCATTCGCAGCTGCTCGCGCCGCTCGGGCGCCGGGGCCGCCGCTTCGATCCGGTACTCGACACGCTGCAGCGGAGCCGCGCGCATCAGGTACAGGTTCGGCGTCGTGTTCGTGAAATCCTGCTCGGCATAATCCGGCGCGACCGCCGGATTCACCCAGCGCTCTTCGAGCTGGACGGGCTCGTCATTCTCGAAGTGCAACACCTGCGAATGAAACAGCTTCGCACGCACGGCCACCTGCATCTCGTCGGCGAGCGCCTCGTCGGCGCGGATCGTCTCGAGGCCGAGCACGCTGGCGCGGTACGCATGCCCGCGCGCGTCGACCTCCTCCGAGATGCTGCGGATCGCCACCAGCGTCGATTCGTACTTCGGCCGTGCGACGTAGGTGCCGGCGCCCTTCATGCGCGTCAGCACCTGCTCGGCCGTCAACTCGCGCAGCGCGCGGTTGACGGTCATGCGCGCGACCTTGAACTCGCGGGCGAGTTCGTTCTCGGACGGCACCTGGTCGCCCTCCGCCCAGTCGCCGGCGTGAATGCGGCCCAGGATGAAATCCTTGATCTCCTGGTAGACCGGCGCGCTCATGGGCTTACTGTTCCGATGCGAACGAGAACGGCGCGACCTTCGCGAACGCACGCTCGCCGACCAGTTGCGCGATCACCGCGATGTCCGGCGCGAAGTAGTGATCGAGCTCGTAGTGCGCGACCTTGCTGCGGATCGTTTCCATCACCGGCGCGAGCTTCGGGCTCGTATGGAACGGCGCGCGCAGGTCGACGCCCTGAGCGGCGGCGAGCAGTTCGATCGCGAGGATGTGCTTCGTGTTGTCCGCGATGTCGGCCAGCTTGCGTGCGGCGAACGTTGCCATCGACACGTGGTCTTCCTGGTTCGCCGAGGTCGGCAGCGAATCGACCGATGCCGGATGTGCAAGCGTCTTGTTTTCCGACGCGAGCGCGGCAGCCGTCACGTGGGCGATCATGAAGCCCGAGTTCACGCCGCCGTCCTTCACGAGGAACGGCGGCAGGCCCGACAGCGTCGCATCGATCAGGAGCGCGATGCGCCGTTCGGCCAGCGCGCCGATTTCCGACGCGGCGAGCGCGAGGTTGTCGGCCGCGAACGCGACGGGCTCCGCATGGAAGTTGCCGCCCGACAGCACTTCGCCGGTATCCGGGAAGATCAGCGGGTTGTCCGACACGGCGTTCGCTTCGACGAGCAGCACGTCGGCCGCGTGGCGCATCTGGTCCAGGCACGCGCCCATCACCTGCGGCTGGCAACGCAGGCTGTACGGATCCTGCACCTTGTCGCAGTCGCGGTGCGACTGGTTGATCGGCGAACCTTCGAGCAGCTCGCGGTACGCCGCTGCCGCATCGATCTGGCCTTGATGACCGCGCAGTTCGTGGATCCGTGCATCGAACGGCTTCACCGAGCCGGCTGCCGCGTCGACCGACAGTGCACCGGCGACGAGCGCGGTGCGGTACAAGTCTTCGATCGCGAACATGTTGTCGAGCGCGAGCGCCGTCGACGCCTGCGTGCCGTTCAGCAGCGCGAGACCTTCCTTCGCCTGGAGCGTCAGCGGCGCGAGGCCCGCGACGCGCAGACCGTCGAGCGCGCTCGCGCGTTCGCCGCGGATGAACACTTCGCCGACGCCGAGCAGCACGGCCGACATGTGCGCGAGCGGCGCCAGGTCGCCCGATGCACCGACCGATCCCTTCACCGGGATCAGCGGCAGCACGTCCGCGTTGAACAGCGTGATCAGCGCGTCCATCACCTCGCGGCGAATGCCCGAGTGGCCGCGGCCGAGGCTCGACAGCTTCAGCGCCATCAGCAGGCGCACCGACGAACGCGCCATCGGCTCGCCCACGCCGACCGCGTGCGACAGCACCAGATTCTTCTGCAGCAGCTCGAGCTGGTCGTGCGGGATATGCGTGCTGGCAAGGCGGCCGAAGCCGGTGTTGATACCGTATGCCGGCTCGCCTTTCGCCGCGATGTCGGCGACGGCCTTCGCGCCCGCGTCGATCTTCGCGAAGCTTGCGGGGTCGAGCTGGAGCTGCACCGATTCGCGAGCGATCTTGCGCAGTTGCGGAAGGGTCAGGTGGCCGGGGGTCAACGTAATCATGTGAGCAATCCTGTCTAGACAAGTTCGGGATGGATTGCAGTGTAGCCATCCAAACTTGTCTAGACAAGTCCGTTTTCACGATTTGGACTCGGGAGTTTCCCTGATGCCCCGATCGGCCCGCGGCGCCGGTTCGTCAAGCCGGCCAATTAACATATGTTGCGATTATTTGATTTTTATGAGCATACGAATCATCGCTTCACGGTAGTTCGGCAAAGGGCGCACTGGCATGATCATCGCGTTCCGGTTGGCCGCCCCGTTCAGCCACGGTGTGCTCGTCGCGACCTGCGCGCTCGCGGGCGACACATCGCCCGCCCCCGAGCCGCTGTCCCGATCGGCGATGCGATCAACGCGTACCGTGTGGCGCTGGACGACGCGCCACTCGCTCAAGCGCGCCGCTCAGCGCGTCCAGGCGACGCACGCGGCGTAGCCGGGTGCCGCGTCGAGCCAGCCCGCGTCGAACGCAGCCACGCCGGCGGCCGGAGCGGCCGGCTCGACGATCGTCGTCGCGGGCGTCGTCGCATCGCGCGGCGGCACGACCGCGAATGCGCGCAGCCCACCGACGATGCCGGTGCCCAGCGCTTTCAGCAGCGCCTCCTTCGCGGACCACACGCGCATGAACGCGCCGGCGCGCGCAGCCAGCGGCAGGCTCTCGAGATATGCGGCCTCGGCCGGTGCGCATACTTCGGCGGCCAGCCCTCGCCAGTCGGCCGTGCGGCTGCAGTTTTCGATATCGACGCCGACGCGTGCCGACGCCCATGCGATGAGTGCATGATCGCCCGCGTGCGACACGTTGAAATCCAGCGACGCACGATGCGCCGGGTCGAGTGACGGCCGCCCCGCTTCGTCGACGACGATCGAGACGTCTTGCGGCGCCATGCCGAGCGCCGCGCCGAGCACGTCGCGCAGCGCGGCGCGCGTCGCGGCGCTGCGCACCGCGTCCTCGTGCCTCAAATAGCGCGCCGCGCGCGCGCGCTCCGCATCGCTCAGCGCTGCATAGGCTGGCGACGCGAGCGGCACGCGCCAGTCGAAGTCGATGCGCGCGACCTGCACGCCGGCGCGCAACGCGGCAGGCGGCACGTCAAGCATGCGTACGCGCCACGCACGGCGCAGGTCGGCAGACATTTCGGAATCGTGCGGAGCGGACATCGGAGGGAAGCAGCCAGTCGGGTTGAGCGTCCGATGTTAATCGATCGCGCTGCACGCGAATCGCCGTGTTCCAGTCAGGCGCGCGCAATTGCCGTATCGCGAACTCGCCGTTTCGTCGACGCGTTCGCCCGATGGCTGGACGGCCAGAACGGGATAGGCCCGTTCAGCCGTGTGCGACGGCACCCTGCCCGTCGCTTCCCGCTCGGTCCGCGCGCCGCGCCGGATGGGATGCGTGCACGCGGCCCGGCGCGTCGGCCGACAATGCGCCGTGCCGCAGCCAGTCGAGCGCGACCGGCCACAGCGTGTCGGTGAAGCGACTGTGGAAGAACGCGAAGTGGCCGATCGCATCGACGCCGATGTCGCGCGGGGCGATCCGCAGGTGCGTGACGTCGCTGCCCGTGTAATAGCCGACGAGCCGCTCGATCGCGTCGATCGTGCCGAATCCGTCGTCGTCGATGCCAATCGCGAGCATCGGCGCCGACAGCCGCGCGAACCGGGACGGCAGCGCGGCGCGGCTCGCGGCGGGCTCGGCGAGCACGCCGCGCGTGTACGCGTCCTCGAAGCGCGCTTGGGCGCGCACCCACGACAGCGCGACGCCGCGCGGCGTGTCCTCCATCCAGCCGAGCCGCTTCGCGGGCACGTAGCCGAACACGGCTGCTAGGGCCGGCATCGCGACATGCCACTTCCACCACATGCGCCGCCGCTCCTCCGGCCGATAGTCACGCCAATACGCGTATTGCGCGCCGACGGTCACCACATGGCGCACGTGCACATTCGACGCGGCGAGCCCGAGCACGCAGCCGCCGATGCTGTGCGCGACGACGTCGAGCGGCTGGCCGGGAAACGCGTCGCGTGCATACTGCAGCGCGGCCTCGCAATCGAGCCGCCCCCAGTCGAGCCAGTTCGCGCGCAACGTCGACAGCCGCGCCGGGCGCGAACCCCCGATTCCGCGATAGTCGTACACGAGCACGTCGCGGCCCTGCGCGAAAAGCCACGCCGCGAAACGGAAGTAATAGTCGCAACGCACCGACGTAGCGCAATTGACGACCGTCACGGGCCGCACGGCGGCGCCCCCGCGATGCCGCCACACGTAGCCGCGCAGCGGGTAGCCGTCGGCAGCGGTCAGCGTCACGGGCTCCGGCGGCAACGCACCCGCGGGGCGAACTGCTGCCTGGTCGGCTGCTTGATCGGCTGCTTGATCGGCTGCTTGATCGGTCGCTCGGGCGGTGCGCGCCGCGCCGCCTGTTTCGTTCGAAATCGTCATCCTGTCTCCTGTCCGGCGCGCTGCATCGCTTGGCGCCCGGCCCGGTCGGGCAGCCTCCATTGAACTTGACGAGCGCGGCGTTCTCAACCAATCTTGCTGATCCGTTCGCATGAGTTCCACGCATGTCAACGCCGCTCGTTCGTCTCCCGTCGCTGGACCTCGTGCGCGGTTTCGTCGCCGTCGGCCGCCGCATGAGCATCACGCTCGCCGCGCAGGATCTGTGCGTGACGCAGTCGGCGGTCAGCCGCCAGGTGCATGCGCTCGAAGCGCATCTCGGCATCGCGCTGCTGCAGCGCGGCTATCGGAAAATCGCGCTCACGCCGGAAGGCGAGCGCCTGTTCCGCGCCGCGGATGCCGCGCTGCTCAGCCTTCAGGACACCGTCGCCGCGCTTGCCGCCGCGCGCGAACGACAGCCCGTGACGATCACCGCGAGCATCGGCGTCACCGCACTGTGGCTGCTGCCACGGCTGGGCCGGCTGCAGGCGCGCCTGCCGGACATCGACCTGCGCGTGGCCGCGAACGACAAGGTACTCGATTTGCGCGCGGAAGGCATCGACCTGGGGATCCGCTACTGTCCGCGCGAGCGCGCACCGGCCGGCGCGCTGCATCTGTTCGACGAGATCGTCGTGCCGGTCGCACACCCGGCGCTGGCCGAGCGGCTCCTCACGGATACGGCCGCGATCGCCGACCAAGTGTTGCTCGAATTCGACGGCCCGCCGCAAACGCAGCTGCGGTGGCACGCGTACCTGCACGCGGCCGGACTCGGCGAAGTGCGCCCGAAAGGCGTGCTGCGCTTTAACCAGTACGATCAGGTGATTCAGGCCGCGATCGCAGGCCAGGGCGTCGCGCTCGGACGGCTCGCACTCGTCGAGCCGATGCTCGCGGACGGCCGGCTCGCGGTGCGCGGCCCGCAGTCGCATGCAGTGCCGGATGCATACGGTTACTGGCTGTTCCGTCACGATCGGACGCCGCGCCGTGAAGTCGCCGACGTGCTCGACTGGATCGTCGCGGAGGCAGCCGACTGCGACACCGCGATCCGCGAGTATGGCGCGACGCTGCGGTAGCGGCGCACAAGTGTCCGCGTCGAGCCGCTGCGCGTGCGGCGGGTCACGTCGAGACGCGTCACGCGATGCGTCGATCTCGCGACGCCCCGCTGCCTCGCGGGCCCGTCGCACCACATCGGTTCCCGGGGTTGTAGAGGGCGCCACGCGCTGCGCTTTCGTTTCTCGCGTTTCTCGCGTTTCTCGCGTTTCACACGTTTCTCGCGTTTCTCGCTTCCCCGCGCATCACCGCCGTCGCATTCCCTACGAGCATGCGAACGCGACCAAATCGTCGCTTGAACGACATCGGGCCGGATCGTCTAATCGGATCGAACGCGGCCATCGCGCCGCATGCACGCATCCGGAGACACGCATGACCCCGATCGAACAAGACGCCAGGCGCCGCTGGCTGCCGGTGCTCGCGGGCGGCCTGATCATGGGCGCCGCGCTCGGCATTCGCCACGTGCAGGGATTGTTCCTCGCACCCGTTACACTCGACCACGGCTGGTCGCGCGAAGCGTTCGGCCTCGCGCTCGCGCTGCAGAACCTGATCTGGGGCCTCGCGCAGCCGTTCACCGGAATGATTGCCGACCGCTTCGGGTCGGTGCGCGTGATCGTCGCCGGCATGCTGCTCTATGCGGCCGGGCTACTCGTCATGGCGCTGGCCGCGTCCGCCGGCGTGTTCACACTCGGTGCGGGGCTCGTAATCGGCATCGCGCTGTCGGGGTCGGCGTTCGCGTCGATCTACGGCGCGCTTAGCCGGTTGTTCCCGCCTGACCGGCGCAGCTGGGCGCTGGGCGTCGCGGGCGCGATCGGGGGGCTCGGCCAATTCTGCATGGTGCCCGTCGCGCAGGTGCTGATCGGACACATCGGGTGGCAGCATGCATTCATCGCGCTCGCACTCGTCGCCGGTATGCTCGCGCCGCTCGCCGTCATGGTGCGCGACCGGCCCGCACAAGCCGCGAATCGCGTGGAAGGTCACGAACAGTCGATCGGCGCGGCCGTGCGCGAGGCGTTCGCGCATCGCGGGTTCTGGCTGCTGAATGCCGGTTTCTTCGCATGCGGGTTCCAGTTGGCGTTCATCGCGACCCACCTGCCCGCGTATCTGCTCGATCACGGCCTGCCTGCTCGCCACGCCAGCGTCGCGCTCGCGCTGATCGCGCTGACCAACGTGGCCGGCACTTATGCATGCGGCCATCTCGGCGGCCTGCTGCGGCGCAAGTATGTGCTGTCGGTGCTGTATCTGGTCCGCGCGCTCGCGATGGCCGCATTCGTCGCCGCGCCGTTGTCGCCGGTCAGCGTCTATGTATTCGCCGCGGTGATGGGCTTCACGTGGCTCGGCACGGTGCCGCTGACGAACGGCGTGATCTCGCAAGTATTCGGCGTGCGTTACATCGCGACGCTGTTCGGCTTCGTGTTCTTCGGGCACCAGCTCGGCAGCTTCTTCGGCGTATGGCTCGGCGCGATCGTGTACGACGCAACGCATTCCTACCTGCCGCTGTGGATCGGCTCGATCGCGCTCGGCGTGCTGGCGGCGCTCCTGCATCTGCCGATCGACGACGCACGCGTCGCGCGGCCGGCGCCGAGCAAGCCGGCATGGGCGTGATACGCGCGTTGCTCGCCGCCGGCGTGCTCACGTTCGTCGCGTGGTGCGGCGCCGCGTACTTCGATTCGGGTATCGCGCTTGCGTTGCTCGAGCGCGCGGCGTTCTGCGACTGAGCGCTACGTGCGGCATTGCGCGTCCGAATGCGCGACGACGCCGGATGGTCGTACGCAGCGACGTTCCGCCAGCAGGGCGAGCCAGCAATGCAGCGACTAGCGCGCCGTCGCCCGCGTCGTGGACATACATGCACGCATGCGGGCGGCCCGGCGCCGCCGCGCGGGCTTCGCGAGCACACAGGTACCGCACCGTCAAAGCACGGCGCGGACATCACTCACATACGTGTCAATCGAGACGGAATGCCGCTTCGAAGCGTTCGGCGAATGCGTCGAACTCGGCTTCCGGCAGATGATTGATGCCGCCCGCGCGCTTGCGGCCGCCGCCGGTCGGAAAACCGCGGCAGAATTCGTCCGCGCCGAGCGGCCGGCCGTCGGGCACGCGCACACTGACCACGAGCCCGCCTTGTGCACGCGGCGACAGTACTGCGAGCGCCGCATGTGGCGCGTTGCGCATTCGCTCGTTCGCGAGCATCCCCGTCGCACGTCGTGCCCACGGATGATCCGGCATCCTGATCAGCGTCGCGCCCGGCACGTCGCGCAGAGGCGCGACCGTACATGCCCGCGCCAGATCGGCGCGATAACCGTCGCGCAGCGCCGCGAATACCGGCGTGCCGTGCACGAAGTCGAGCGGGTCGGCGCACGGCAACATCGCGTCGGCGAGCACCGCCGGATCGAAATGCAGATCGGCGACGCAATCGCCGTACGCGTTGTAGTTCAGATAGAGCCCGAGTTCGGCCAGCGTACGGCGTTCGGTGGCGTCGATCGTGTGCTCGCGCGCGAGCGCGTTGCCCAGCGCCGGCAATTCGTCGCCGAACGCCGCGACGATCGCCCAGCGCACGTGCCGGCCGCCCAGGTAGCCGTTCACGAGCGCGCTCGTGCAGACGTCGGCGGCCGTGTCGATATGGGCGTCGAAACGCGGATCGCCGGGCAGTTCGCCCGCGAAGTGATGGTCGAAGTAGCGGACCGCCGCGCCGTCGCGCAGCATCCGCGCACATGCGTCGCGATTCCGGTCGTGGGAAACGTCGAGCACGGTCACGCGATCGCCGGCCCGTGCGTCGATGCGCTCGAGCAGCGTGATGTCGCGCTTTACGCCGGTGACCAGCGTGCCGCGCTCGCCCTCCGCGAGCCGCAGCTGCTGCAGCGCGCACAGGCCGTCCGCGTCGCCGTTGAACGCGAAGAAATGCCGCGCCTGTGGTCGTCCCTGCATGATCCGTTGCTCCATTGTCAGCACATGCACGCGCCGCCGCTCGTGTCCAGCGTCGGTCACGCGGATACGGTGGGCGCGGAGTTCGCGCGCACGGCATTGTGCCGCAACCGCACGCGCAGCCGCCAACGTCTCTTTCGAAACAGCGTAATCCGCTTCGCCTGCAAACGGCTTGCGAGTGGCATCCGTGTCAATCGTCACCATCGCGTCGCGCGTGCGTCGCTTGGTGTGCGGGACGATCGCCTGCGTGAGCGCCACATTGTCCGCCACGTCGGTGCCGCGCCCCGCTCACCCGCGGCGAGGTCGCCTTCGTCGACCGCTTCGGCGAAGTACCGCGCACGAATGCGCTATTCGCGACCACGTCCGTCCGTTCGACGCGCACGACGGTCGGCACGCCAAGCGAACAGGATCGCGAATCACACTACCCGCATGCGACCTGTACGAAGCCCTGTGCGGCGCGGCAAACCGCGCTCGGGAAAGACGGACGAACAGCTTCGTAGCGGATGGGGAAGTAATGCCACGCGCGGGTGCTGGCTCGCTACTGCATGCCGCTGAATGCCCTCGTGAATCGCGAGCCTGCGACGGGGTAGCACGACGATCTGCGTTATGTCATAAGTCATCGTATGTTTTAAAACATGACAACCACTCGCCACACCGCAAAAATACCGGATAATCCCGGGTAAACCCGGGACGTCAGCGTCGTACGCCCAGCGTAACATGTCATACGACGACATACTACACAGCTCGCCATTTCGACGCCCGACGCGGGCCGCCGCGCCCCGCTGGCAAACCCACCGGAGACACCCTTGACCACCCCCGCCCTGCGCGGCCGCGACCCACTCGCGTCCGCCGTATCCAAAGTGAAGTGGCATGTGTTGCCGCTCGTGCTGATCATGTTCATCGCGAACTACATCGATCGCGTAAACGTCGGCTTCGTCGACCGCCACCTCGAAGCGTCGATCGGCATCGGCGCGGCCGCATACGGGCTCGGCGCCGGCCTGTTCTTCGTCGGCTACGCGCTGTTCGAAGTGCCGTCGAACCTGCTGATGCAGCGCTACGGCGCGCGCGTCTGGCTCGCGCGGATCATGGCGACGTGGGGCATCGTCGCGGCCGCAATGGCATTCGTGTGGAACGACACGTCGTTCTACGTACTGCGCTTCCTGCTCGGCGCGGCCGAGGCCGGCTTCTTCCCGGGCGTCGTGCTGTACCTGTCGCAATGGCTGCCGCCGCAGGAGCGCGGCAAGGCGATGGCGATCTTCCTTGGCGGTTCCGCATTCGCTTCAGTGCTGTCGGGGCCCGTGACCGGCGCGTTGCTGTCGATCCATGGCTACGGCCTGCAAGGCTGGCAGTGGATGTTCTTGATCGAAGGGCTGTTCTCGGTCGCGCTGTGCGGCGCGTGCTGGCTCTTGCTGAAATCGCACATCCGCGATGCGACGTGGCTCACTGCCGAAGAACGCGCGGCACTCCAGAATGCGCTCGATGAAGAACGTGCGACGCGCGACGTGCGCTCGAAGGCGCACGTGTCGGCCGTGACGCTGCTGCGCGACCCGCAGATCGTGCTGTTCTGCTTCCTGTATTTCTCGATTCAGTTGACGATCTACGCGGCGACCTTCTGGCTGCCGACGATCATCCGCAAGATGGGCGGCCTCACCGACTTCCAGGTCGGCCTGTACAACACGATTCCGTGGATGATCGCGATCGGCGCGATGTACGGCTTCGCGCTGCTGTCCGCAAAGTGGAAGCATCCGCAGCGCTGGCTGTCGTGCGCGCTCGTGCTGGCCGCTTGCGGCTTGTTCGCGTCGACGTCGCACGATCCCGTGTGGTCGTTCGCGTCGATCTGCTTCGCCGCGCTCGGCTTCAAGGCCGCCTCGTCGCTGTTCTGGCCGATCCCGCAAGGCTACCTCGACACGCGCGTCGCCGCGGCCGTGATCGCGCTGATCAACTCGATCGGCAACCTCGGCGGCTTCGTCGCGCCGACGGCCTTCGGCTATCTGAAGCAACATACGGGTTCGATCACGGGCGGCTTGTATGCGCTCGCGATCGCATCCCTCGTCGCCGCGGTCGCCGCGCTGTTCGCCCGCACGCACCGGCGCAGCGACCCGCCGCGCGGGCTGCCGGCCGACGAATCCTTCACGAACACCGCGATGCTCCGCCATGCCGAACACTGACCGCCTGACCGTCGTCGTCTCGAATGCCGCCGACGGCGACCTCGCCACGTTCTCGCTTGCATCCGACGGCGCGCTGGCGCCGCTCGCCCGCTACCCGACCGGCGACGCCGTAATGCCGATTGCCGTGCAGCCCGATCGTGCGCGGCTGTACGTCGCGACGCGTGGTGAACAGCCGGCGATCGTCGCGTTCCGCGTCGCGCCCAGCACCAGCGCGTTCGCCCGCATCGGCGCGACCGCGATCGACGCAAGCCATGCGTATCTGTCGCTCGACCGCAGCGGCCGGTGGCTGCTCGGCGCGTCGTACGGCGGCAATTCGCTGACCGTCTACGATGCCGCGCGCGTGCGCGACGGCGACGGCGCGCCGCTGCAGGTCGCGAACGGCATCGCGAACGCGCATGCGGTGATCGTATCGCCGGACAACCGGTTCGCTTACGTCAGCTCGCTCGGCTCGGACCGGATCTTGACGTTCGCGCTGGTCGAGGATGCCGACGGCCTGCGTGCGGTCGAGCACGGCGAAACGCGCGTGCCTGCCGGCTTCGGGCCGCGCCATCTGCGCTTCGCGCGCGACGGCCATGTGCTCGTCGCGGTCAGCGAATTCCAGGCGACGCTTGCGACGTTCACGCGCAATATCGATAGCGGGCGCCTCGGCGACGCCGAGGTCAGCGCGCGCCACCCGGCCGTTGCCGGCCTCCCGCAAGGTCATGCGCGGCCGCCCGCGCCAAGCCAACCGTCCGTCTGGGCCGCCGATCTTCACCTGACGCCCGACGAGCGCTTCGCGTACGTCAGCGAACGCACGTCGAGCCAGTTGCTCTGCTATCGGCGCGATGCCGACGGCTCGTTCGAACCCGTACACGCAAGCGCCACCGAAACGCAACCGCGCGGCTTCGCGATCGATCCGTCCGGACGATGGCTCGTCGCATGCGGCGAGCAATCGGAATATGTATCGGTCTACGCGATCGCGCCGGACGATGGCACGCTCGCGCTGCATGCCCGCGTGGCCGGCGGGCGCGGCGCCAACTGGGTTGCAATCTTCTGATCGTTCGACGGTCGAGCGAGCGCGTGTGCGTTCGCATTTCCCGATCGAGCGATGCCCTCAGGACAACGTGCAGCGGCGAGCCGCGCCCGCGCGCCGGCCCGTCGTCAGCGCCGCTCGCTCGGCGCGACGCCGGTCCAGCGCTTGAACGCACGCGTGAAATTCGCCCGATCGGTATAGCCGACCCTCGCCGCGATCTCGTCGACCGGCAAGCGCGTACCCTCGAGCAACCGCAGCGCATCGCGCAACCGGATCTCGCCGAGTAGCGCCGAATAGGTCGTGCCGAATTCCGCAAGCTTGCGTTTCAACGTGCGCGCCGACACGTGCAGCTCCCGCGCGACCTCGTCCACCGATGGATAGCCGGCGTCGCCGCAGATCAGCAGGTTGCGCACACGATCGACGATGCTTTCCGCATAGCCGAGGCGCGCGAGTTCGGCCTCGCACTGCTGGACGATCATTTGCGCGGTCTGCGCGTTCGCGGTGCCGATCGGCTCGTCGAGCAGCGCGGCGTCGCAGCGGATCCGGTTTGCACTCGCATTGAAATGACAGCGCGGCAGCCGCGCGCGATAGCGCTCGAACCACGGCGGTTCCGGCCATTCGAAATGCAGCTCGGCACGCGACTGCAGCGTGCGTCCCGGTGCGGGATCGAGCAGCGAGTTGAACAGGATCGCTGTCTCGACCAGAAAGTTTTCCACCGCGAATTGGCGCAACCGGCCTAGCGGAAACGCCTCGAGCACGTCGATATCGACGATCCCGTCGAGCTGCGCGAGCCGCACCGAGAAAAACGGCACGCGCGTGGGCAGATAACGGATGCCGAGCGCGATCGCTTCGCCAAGCGTCGCGCAACTCATCAGCCCGAAGCCGATCAGCCCGGATTTCGTGAGACTGCTGCGCAGCCCGATCTCGATCGCGATCGACGGATCGTTCGTTGCGTCGAGCAGGTTGAACACGATCGCCGCCTGCTGCAGCGGCGTGATGCGCGCGTCCGGCTGTGCGAGCCGGTCACGGTCGACGCCCGAGCCGGCGAGGATGCGGCCCGCGTCGATGCCGCGCTCCTCGGCGAGCATCAGCATGAACAGTGCATACGCGGACGATACCGTCGCCTTGTTCAACTGGCGCGCGGCATCCGGGGCGGACAAGGCCATGCGGCGAACTCCGGAGCGGTTTCGGCAGATTGTAGCGTCGCTGGCCCACAATGACACCGCGGCGGGCCTCTAGCCGTCCGACGCCCCGTCGCCGGTCCGAGCATCAAGCGATGTGACCCGAAATGACACCATCATTGGCACCGACGGCCCTCGCGTGTGCTGCCGCGCGCACCTATGCTCGTCACATCGGCATTGCGCCCCACTCTTTCCGCCCGACTCGAATCGATGCGCCCATCTGCACGAACCCCCTTGCGCCACGATGCCGACAAGGTCGCGTATGTCCGTCGCGAGGTCAACGCCGCGAGCGATGCGATCCGCGCGCGCTTTCCGCTGCTCGACAACCAGGACCTCGTCGGCGCGACCGTGATGGCGGCGTCGGTCGGCGCGATGCTCGCGATCGCGTGGCTGTATGCGCGCGGCGCGATCGCGTGGTACGTCGCGCTGCCGCTCGCCGCGTTCGTCACGTCGCTGATCCATGAGCTCGAGCACGACCTGATCCACCTGATGTACTTCAAGAAGACGCCGTGGGCGTATCACCTGATGATGGCGCTGTGCTGGCTCACGCGGCCGGGCACGATCAACCCGTGGACGCGGCGGCGCATGCATCTGCATCACCACAAGGCATCGGGCGGCGAATCGGATCTCGAGGAATTCGGCATCACCAACGGCGAACGTTGGGGCGTGAAGCGGCTGCTGATGATCGCGGACGGGATGCTCGCCGTCGTGCTGCGGCCCGATGCGATGCGCCGCAAGGTCAGACAGTACGTGGCCGCGCAGCCGGCGCAGGATCCCGTCGAACGCGCCCGCTTGCGCATCGAGCAGGTGTCGTCGTACATGCCGATCGGACACATGTACTACGCGCTGTGGCATGCGTTCATCGTCTATCACGCGGGACTGTTCGCGCTGCATGCGCTGGGCCATGCGGTGACGATGCCAGCCGTCGTCCAGCAGGTGATGCACGTCGTCGATTTCCTCGCGGTCGTGTGGCTCGGGCCAAATTTCCTGCGTAGCTTCTGCATCAACTTCGTCAGCTCGAACCTGCATTACTTCGGCGACATCGATTCGCGCAACGTGATCCAGCAGACGCAGGTTCTCAATCCGTGGTGGATGCTGCCGTTCCAGCTGTTTTGCTTCAACTTCGGCAGCACGCATGCGATTCATCATTTCGTGGTGCGCGATCCGTTCTATATCCGGCAGCTGACTGCGCGCACCGCGCATGCGGCACTGCGGGAAGTCGGTGTGCGGTTCAATGATGTCGGCACGTTCAGGCGCGCGAATCGCTGGGGCGCGTATCGTCCCGTTGATTCCGGTGATTCCGTTCGCCCCGGTCGTCGCGTGCGCGCAGTGCGCGGCGGCTAGCGGGTCGACGTGTGATGGCGGGCGGGTGCGAGCGCGCCATGGCGGTCAGGTCTTCGGGCCGTATCTCGTCAGTCGCCGATGGGCAGCATCGGTCCGTGCCCGCGGATCCACGCGCGGTTCGCGAGTTCGGCCATTTCCTTGTCGCCGCGGCTGTCGCCGTACGCGAACAGTTGCGCCGGCGGCCGATTACCCCACCAGCCGCGCAAACGCACCACCTTCTGCGGCCCCCAGCAGTTCTCGCCGCTCAACCGCCCGGTGAACGCGCCGCGCTCGAACGCGAGGCGCGTCGCCAGAACGGTGTCGATACCGACCGACTTCGCCCACTTCTCCAGATATACCGACGGCGACGCACTGACCAGCACGACCTCGTGCCGGCGCGCCTGATGTTCACGCACGCGGTCGAGCATGTCCGGACGCACGAGGTTCGGCAGATAGTCGTCGACGAAGCGGCGCGCCAGTGCGTCGAGCGCGTCCTCGCGAATCGGCCCGAGCGCGAACCACGCGAACTTCGCCTTCGCATCGCCGCGCGACAGCAAGCCGGCCTTCATCGCGACGAGCCACGGCAGCGCGCGCAGGCCGGCCCACGCGAAGCGCGGTGTACCGACCGCATAGCGGACGAAATGACGAAAGCTGTCGGTGGTCGTGATAGTGCCGTCGAAATCGAATGCGGCGACGATGCGGTCGGTCATGGAAGGCTGCGGAAACGGTCGAATGCCGGGGAAGATAGCAGAGTCGGGCGGGCGTGCCACTGTTATCGCAAGTTCAGGCCTCGGTGGCGCGCGGCGTCGGAGCCGGCTTTCGTGCGTCGTCGGGCTGCATGTGACCGGCGGACGCACGCCGGGTCGCGCACGGTAGCGGGATTTCGGGCCAGGTTCGGGCGATTGTCGAAGGGAGTGGCGAGCCGCCGCCAGAGTTTGCTATACTCTCGGTCTTCCGGAGAGATGGATGAGTGGTTTAAGTCGCACGCCTGGAAAGCGTGTATAGGTTAATCGCCTATCGGGGGTTCGAATCCCCCTCTCTCCGCCAGAATCAGTGCAAAAAGCCCCGCAAAATCGATCGATTTTGCGGGGCTTTTTGCAACATGCCACCCAGCATCAAGATCGGTTGTAGAGGCCCCCCCTTTCGCGAGGCCATGGCAATGTCCACGCGTCACCTCGTGTCCGTTCACCCCGCCGTCGCCCATACTTCACCCTCGAGGCGTTCAGAATCGCGCACGTGTACGGTCTGATTCGGCGGACTTTTGTCATCGGCCGACACACTCACCATGTACGCGTTATCGCAATCCCCGGAACGCGATGTTGCGGAATCCGGCGCGTGCCAATCAGGTAAATGCCGGAGTGGATCTTCCTCCAGCGTCAGCAGCCGCTTGAGTTTCGTTGCCGCGGACTGCCGCTCTTCGGCACTTCCTGGTCCCCCGATGTACTCGAGGACGGGTATTAACCGAGTGGTAAAGAATTGCTGCCTTATCCCCCAAAAACGACGGCCCGGGTCGCATACGCGAACAATTGCCCTATTGAAACGCTCGGCATATCGGTAAGCACTCAATACTGCAAAAACGGGCTTTCGACAGGTTGGAATAAATCTTCAAAGATCGTCACCACACAGTTATCTGGCTGAACTGCATTTGGTATGATCTTTCGCACATTCGACCGGACTCTCGTCCGGGAGGTGTTGCGTCTTTATGAAAGCACAATGAAATTAATTGTCAATTATTCGAAATATTCGGCTGAAATGCTTACGCAATTCCGACGTTTCGGTGTCTGCTGACGATCGGGCGCGTTTTCCATGGAACGGGGTGACCGCATGAGCGCGGAAGTATTGTTGAAGGCGCTGCGTGGCGCACACGCGCAGTTCGATCGCATCATCAAGCTCGACACGCCGCTCGGCGATGACTGGCTCGTACCACTGTACGCGCAGATTCGCGCGCGCCTCGGACGCAACTTCGAGGTAGTCGTCGATGCGTCATCCGCATTGGGCGACAAAATCAAGCTCAATGCGCTGATGCTGCAACCCGTCACGCTGTGGATTCGGCAGACCGACGGAGGCTATCTGCCGATCCATGGCTATGTGCAGCGGGCTCGCCGCCTTGGAAATGACGGAAGCGTTTCGTATTTTCAGCTTCAGTTCGCTTCGTGGCTAAGTTTCCTTAAACTCAGCAGCGATCGACGCGACTGGCAGGAAGCCAGCGGGTGGCAAATTCTCACCGACGTATTCGACAAGCATCCCCAGGCGGCGGGCAATTATGGTCAGGAGCTGCGCACTGCGATGCGCTCGTATTCGCACCGTGTGCAGTGGGAAACCGACTGGAATTTCGTGCACCGTAGTCTGGAAGAAGTCGGCGTATTTCCACGCTTTGATTTCGCGAAGGATGGCAAGTCGCACAAGGTCGTCATGATGGACGATCTGTATTTCGGGCCGTCGCTGCCGAATTCGGAGATGAAGTTCAGCCACGCGGGTACCGACGAGGATTTCGACGGGCTTACTCAGCTGAGCGAACAGCAGGACGCGCAAAGTGCGACGCTGACGCTCGGCACCGTTGACTATAAGCGGCCTGACCTCGATAAACAGGCGAGCACGCCAGCGGCTGACCTCGATGAATTACCCGGTCAGGGCGAAGAGTATCTTTATACCGGCTCACAGACATGGGCCGAGTCCGATGCTGGACAACAACAGGCCCGCATCCGCACTGAGGAATGGGCTTCGCGAGCAAAACGCTATTTCGCGATCGGCAGTCCCCGCTATGCATTGCCCGGCTACTGGTTCAAGGTGTCGGGACATCCCCTCTTCGATGCATTGCCGGAGGAGGAGCGCGAACTGTCGATCATCGCGAGCGACTGGTTGATCCAAAATAACTTGCCCGGCATAGACGCGCTCACGCGATTTCCGCGTAGCCTGCGCAGCGAGATCGAACAGGTCAAGGCCGCCGGAACTGGCACGACCGTGAGCCACCGCGATGGCGGTATCGGATTTTTTCACGTCGAGATCGAAGCGCAACGCCGCAAGACGCCGTTCCGCAGCCCGTTCGAGCACGAGAAGCCCGAAATGCACTTGCAGACGGCGATCGTCGTGACGGACAGCGACGAGGAAATTGCCACGGACGACGGCAATCGTGTGCGGGTCCGGACGTCGAACAGTCGAAAGGATCGCAATACGAAGTCCACGTCATGGATTCGCGCGGCGATGCCGGACGCAGGCTCGAAGCGCGGCGGCTACTTCCCGTTGCGCAAAGATGATCAGGTGCTCCTCGGGTTCGTCAATGGCGACTGCGACCGGCCGGTAATCATCTCGCGACTGCACGGTGGCGCGACGATGCCGGTGTGGCACACGCACGGCCTGCTGTCCGGCTTCCGTTCTCGCGAATACGGCGGTGATGGCTTCAACCAGCTCGTCATGGACGACGCTACCGGTCAGAACCGGGTCCACCTCTACTCGTCGAGCTACAGTTCTCACCTGCATTTGGGCTACCTGATCGAGCAATCCGATAACACGCGCGGCTCGTTCCTCGGCAACGGATTCGACTTGAAGTCCGGCGCGTACGGCGCGGTACGCGCCGAGCAGGGGCTCTATGTATCGACGCAGCCAGCCACCGCCCAGCCGCTGAACGTAACGGCCGCCACCGATCCGCTTGCCGGCGCAGAAGCCGTGCTCGAGACCGTATCGAAGGCGAGTGAAACGAACCGTGCCGACAGCCTTCAGGACGGTCAGGCCGCGCTGAAGTCGTTCACCGACGCAACGCAGCGCACGGTCGCTGGTTCTGCCAGCGGCGGCCGTACAGCGGGCGGCGGCACGGGCAATGCGAACGGTTTTGCGAAGCCGGTGATGCTGCTGTCGAGTCCGGAAGGCATCGCCGCGTCGACGCAGCAGTCGGTGCATATCACGGCGAACCAGCACGCGAACGTCGTTGCAGGCAAGAACGTCAACTTGGCCGCCGGTAAAGGGTTACTAGTCAGCGTGCTCGACAGGATCAGCCTGTTCGCACAAAACCTCGGCATCAAGATTTTCGCGGCAAAGGGACCGGTAGACATTCAGGCGCAAAGCGGCTCGGCCTCGCTGGTCGGGCTGCAGGACGTGAAGATCGAAAGCGCGGACGGGCGGCTGATTCTGACGGCCGCGAAGGAAGTGTGGATCGGCGCGGGCGGCTCGTACATCAGCATCAAGGGCGGTCTGATCGAGAACGTGACGACCGGACAGATTCTGGAAAAATGCGGGAGTTGGGATAAACCAAGCGGTGGCAGCGGAATAAAGCTTGATCCGCTGAAGGCGACGCCAGTTTCGACTGACGGCGGCCGCGGTTCGCTCTTCTCCGGCTGACGCTCGGTCCGACAACCCCGTAGCGACAAAAAAGAGAAACGAGAGATTCCGAGAAACATGAGCAATAGCCACCCTACCGCGAAGCCAGCGCCGCCGGCCAAGCCGGCGACCGCCCCGAGCGCACCTGCAACAGCACCGTACACGCCGCTAAACTGGGCCTTTCCGTTCTCACCGGTCGGCAAAGATGACCCTGCCAACCCGATGACCTATATGAAGGCGCTGGCAGCCGCCGAAGACGGGTTCTATCCACTGGGTGCGAATGGCATGTGGCATGGCGGCATCCACTTCGACCAGAACACGGCTGCCCAGTTGAAGCACGACGACGGCATTCGCGCGATCGCCGATGGCGAAGTCGTCGCGTACAGGCTCGACAGCAAGTATCCGGAACAGGACTACCAAGACGGCCGCCACGCGTTGTATTCGACGGGCTTCGTGCTCATCCGTCATCGGCTGAAACTGCCTCCGCCCCCACCTCCGTCCGCAAAGCCGGAGCCAGCCAACAATGCTGCAGCCCAACCGGCAACGTCATCCCCGGCGCCAGCAACGGCGACGCCAGTCCCAACGTCGAGCACGACACCACCCGGCAAGAACGAAACGCTCACGTTCTTCAGCCTGTACATGCACACGATGGACCACAATAGCTACCAGTCGGCGGCAGAACAGGCGAAAGTCGCTCAGGTCGACCGCTTCAAGCTGAACATGGGGCCAATGCCGTATTGGGAAGGCGATCGTTACTATCGGGTCGGCGACAAGGCGAAAGACAAGCAAGAGGTCCCGCTGCCAAAGGTGCCCGTGCCATCATTGCGTGACACGATCAATCGCGATGTACTCGGAGAGTTCATCCAGAGCGATTTCAAGAAGGTGCCCGAGCCGGAAGAAGACACGAAAGACACAACACCGCTCCCGCCGCCGGTCACGGGCCTCCGCATCCGTGAGCTGCCGAACGGCAAGAGCAAAATCCTCGGTATCTTGCCGCAAGGTACAGAGTTGACCGTCTCGGACACGGACGACCAAACAAAAGTGAACCCCGGCTGGGCGAAAATCAAGGCGATCAAGTCCGGCACTCCGGCTGCGGCCGTTGTCGGTCAGTCCGTATCGCCGCACGCGCCATACGGGTACGTCTTCCTCGGAGAACTTGATCCGATCGTCGATCCGAAACCGCTGGATACAGTCGTCGTGCTAAAGCAGCCTTATGCGGTGAAGGCTGGCGACGTCATCGGCCAGTTCGGCCACTATCTACGGTACCCGGACGCGAAGCTATTGCCAGCGAAGCCAACCCGGCCACTGCTACACCTGGAAGTGTTCGCAGGCCCCGAACTCGAAGCATTCATCCAGAAGAGCCGCGAGCGGGCAAAGCAGTTACCTGCATCCAAAGCATTTCTAGAAATCTCGCCGGGTGCGCGGCTCGTAACCGACCTCCCAGAACCGGACCAGAAACTGCAGCCCGGTACCAAACTTGTACCTTTCGCCGCCGACGCAAAGGGCAAATGGGTCAAGGTGCAACCGAAAACAGCCGCACCAGTACATGGTGGCCGACACACGAAGCCGGTATTCAACGACGCCGGGGCGCCCGTTTGGGTGGACGGCAGCCTCGCCAACACGACCACCACTGCTATCGTGCCGGGCTGGAAGGATTTCCCGCTGAACTTCTCCAACGCCAAGGGGCCTGGCGCGGATTTCCGTGACGTGTTCCGGAGCGTCGACTTGGAGAAGAACGGTCCGGGGAGCATCGCGAAAGATGACAAGGGGCGTCACTGGTATTACGTGGAGATCGGTACCAAGGACGGTAGTACCCGCAACGGATGGGTGTGCGAGCAGGACCATCCGCTCGTGCGAATGTGCGGGCCGTGGGACTGGCCGGGCTTCGAACTGGTCGACAACAGCAGCATCATGCCGGTCGACATGCTCAAGCGGTACATCCACGTCGCCGAACAATTTCTGGCCGATGAAAGCAAAACCGAATTCGAGGCGAGCGCCGCAACGGTCAATGCGAGCCCGCTCATTACAAAGCTCGAGAAGGCGATTGACACGAATCACGACGGAAAGGTGACAGCGCAGGAACTGAAGCACGCGCAGGAAACGCCGTGGATAGCAGAAGCCCTCTCCCACCTCGTCGTGCGGTGTGAAAGCGAATGGGGCGGTGGCCTGGGTAAGTGGGAAGCATTGTCGCCGTTGATGAAGAAGCTACTGTGGCTGTGGAAAACTGAGATCGAGCGGATCGGAAAATTGCAGTGGTGGGAGCAAGTCACCAGTGTCGACGGCTTCCCAAAGGAGCCCAGTCCTTGGCACTTCCATCCGATCGGGATTGTCGGCAATTTCATCGCAAAGCCTGTCACTGGCGAAAACAACTTCACAGAAGAAGACGCTAGGGACGCACTAAAATACATTTTCGACAAGTATGGACGTACCATCGCCGAGACGGTTGAGCGTATGTATCGGACGGAAACGAGACACTTCCAATCGAGTCAATATCGTCGATGCGGAACGGGCGGCATGGAAGTACATGGTCCAGCGCCGTACTATGGATGGACTCCCGATTTTTACAGCGAACCTCCGATTGGAACATGGGCAGCCTTTGAAGGTGCCGGCCTCAGCGGCGTAGGAGGAAATGCGCAAGTTACGAATCGAAAGAAAGTGTTCGTCGTGGTTTCGTCGGTGCGCGTAGGCATGGAGTTCAAGGCCAAGTATATAGTGCACTACAACGGAAATTACGCACGATGGTTTTCAACCGACGCAAATGCACAAGCGGTTTACAGAAAAACACTCGAATCCATAACACCACGAATCGTGAATTCATTTCAGTGATCCGACATGAGAATCGTTGATAAAATCGTAACACTCACCCTCCTTCTGTTGATTTCATGCGGCGTCCACGCCTCAGCTGATATCTGCAAAAGCGAATTAAGAGAGTTGGTCGTGCCTCCGCTTGAGCACGTTGCAATGAACAAGAAGGACATCCACGCTGATATTGAGGATGTGTCTGATGGGATCTATAGTGTCAGACTGTATGTTGCTGCGGATAGCCCCGACAATCTTGACAAGCAAGTGTCCATCGGCTGGGTGAATTTGGATACAAATTCGATGAAGGCGTTGGATGTGACACGAGACCCTGAACATCCAGACGTACTGAAGGTGAATGAGTCAAAATACCGAAAGTTCATTTCGGATTGTATTCACAAGCCATCGAAAGCAGCTTTGAACTGCGACGAACTCAATAAGCAGGCCTCGAAGCTTGCTATTGACATACCTCAATCGCAAAGTGGGATGGCAGTCATTGGAAGCGGTCGCCTTCAGTTCTATTCAGCACCAGATTACACGTGTAAAACCCCAGGAGTTTTTATTTTGACTGGAGAATCCGTCGATGCGTACACTAGCTATCATGGATTCACGTTTGTGGCTTACCAAAATCCGAAGAAAACCAGCTCAGTTCGCGGCTGGGTAAGAAGTAACCGACTGCGATCCAACAGCCTTGGCACTGCCCCGCGGCAACCGGCTGGTAGCGAGACCACCAAATGATGAATCTCATCCGCATCGGTGACGACACCGATCACGGCGGCAAGGTTGAAACCGGCTCAAATACGATGCGCTTTGACGGCCGCTACGTCGCGCGCAAGGGTGATCGCGTGTCGTGCCCGCAGCATCCCGACGTGTCGCCCAACCTCATCGAGGAAGGCGACACGTCGATGACGGATGATGGCGTCCCGATCGCGCGGCACGGTCATCGCGCAACGTGTGGCTGTCTTCTGATTTCGAGTCTCACTTGAGCGAGACAACGAGTTTTTCCACTGCCATGCCGACGCGCGGCCGGCCTCACGGATGCCGAATGTAATCCACCAACGCCCGCGTATACTCATCCGGCTCGCGATCCAGGAGACTCACGACGATCGCCACCACGAACCCCGCCGGCACGCCGAACACGCCTGAACTGATCGGCTCGATCCCGAACCACGTCCGTCCGGCAAACCCAGTGAGCTGTGTGAAATACGGATACGTCGACACGATGTAATACACACAAACGGCGAGCCCCGTCAGCATCCCGGCGATCGCACCGCGCGTCGTCGTGCGTTTCCAGAACACGCCCAGCACGAGCACCGGAAAGAAGCTGGATGCCGCAAGCGAGAACGCTGCGCCGACGAGAAACAAAATCTTCCCGGTATTTAGCGACGCCACATACGACGCGAACAGCGCAACCCCGAGCAGCAGCACCTTCGAGATCGTCACGCGACGCTGGCTCGACGCGTCCGGCGCGACCATGCAGTAATAGACATCGTGCGACAACGCATTCGCGATCGTCAGCAGCAACCCGTCCGCGGTCGACAGCGCGGCCGCGAGCGCCCCCGCCGCGATCAAGCCGGACACGACATACGGCAAGCCTGCGATCTCCGGCGCGGCCAGCACGACCATATCGGGCTGCATCTGTATTTCCGACCAGTGGACGATGCCGTCGCGAATCACCTCGACGACGCTGATCAGATCGGGCTCGAAGTGATGCCACTGCGTGACCCATGCGGGCAGCTCGGCGATCGGCCGCCCGACGAGGTTCGTGAGAATCTCGTACTTGATCATCACCGCCAGCACCGGCACGCTCAGATAGAACAGCGCGATGAAGAACAACGTCCAGCCGACCGAGCGCCGCGCGGACGCTACCGACGTCGTCGTGTTGTAGCGCGTGAGAATGTGCGGCAGGCTCGCGGTGCCGAGCGACAGGCAAAGCAGCAACGCGAGAAAATTCCGCTCGCGCGGCTTGCGCGCGTCGTCGTTCGCGGCGGGAAACGGTTCATGCATCGGCACGGGCGGTTCCGCCCGCGCAAGCAGATCGTCGCGTGCCTGGGTCCACGCGACGCGCGCCGCCGTCGGATCGCGCGGAAAGTCGGCGAGCTCGCGCTCGCGCTGATTGATCTCGCGCAGCGGTCCGTTGTGGCGCCGCAGGTCCGCGAGCTGCTCGACGAGTTGCTGGCGTGCGTTCGCATACGAGCCCGGCAGACGATCGAGTTGCGTCTGAATGATCGCGGCCTGCCGCCGATACGCAGCCCTCACCTGCTGTTCCTCGGCTGCGTCGCGCACCTGCGCCTCGCGCGCGGCCACGCGCTCCATCAGCTTGCCGTAATTGAACTGCGGCACCGGACCGAGCCCGTTCTTCATCGCAATCAGCGACACAGGTATCAGGATCGCGCTGATCAGGATGATGTACTGCGCGACCTGCGTCCACGTGACCGCGCGCATCCCGCCGAGAAACGAGCACACCAGAATGCCGGCGAGTCCGCAGAAGATGCCGATCGCGAAGTCGACGCCGATGAAGCGCGTCGCGATCAGGCCGATCCCCTGGATTTGCGCGACCAGGTAGACGAACGAGCACAGGATCGCCGCACCGGCCGCGAGCGCGCGCACGGCGGTGCTCGAAAACCGCGTGCCAAGAAAATCGGGAATCGTGTAGCGCGCGAGCTTGCGCACGTAAGGCGCAAGCAGGAACGCAACGAGACAGAACCCGCCGGTCCATCCCATCACGTACGCGAGCGCATCGTAGCCGGTTGCGTAGAGCGAGCCGGCGAGACCGATGAACGATGCCGCGGACAACCAGTCGGCCGCCGTCGCCATGCCGTTGAACGCTGACGGCACGCGCCTACCGGCCACGTAGTACTCGACAAGGTCGGACGTGCGCGACAGCAGTCCGATCACCGCATACACGGCGATCGGCACGAACAGGAACACGTAGCCGATCCATACGCCGGAGCCGGTCGCGCGCTCGATCCGCCACAGTAGCAGCACGAACCCGAGAAAGCCCAGCGTATAGAGCGCGTACGCGCGAATCAGCCGATGCGTCAGCATGGATCAGCGCGCATGGTGTACCTCGGCCGCCTGCGCCGCATGGTCGTCGTACGCGCGCCGCAGCGTGCGGTCCGCACGCTGCATCAGCCCGATGTACACGACGATCAGCACGAGATACACGAGAATCGCGCCCTGCGCGCCGACATAGAACGGCAGGCTGAAGCCGGCAAAGCGGATGCCCGCGAGCGCGGGTGCAAAAAACGGTACGACGAACGACACGGAAAAGCCGATCGCCATCAGCACCACGATCAGCACGACATTGAAGCGCCAATAGCGCGCGTGAGCACGCGCGAGCGGTTCGGGTACGGGCGGCGGCGCGACAGGCGCCGGACGGGACGGAACGGTCATGCCGTTATTTAGCAAAAAGCCCCTGCGCGGGCAATCGGTGATTGCCGCGCAGGGGCTCGCGCGCGCAATGCGCGCAACCGGCGTGCTCAGCGCACTTCGGCCAGCTGCTCGAGGATCGCCGGGTTCTCGAGCGTGGAGGTGTCCTGCGTGATGGCTTCGCCCTTCGCGAGCGAGCGCAACAGGCGCCGCATGATCTTGCCCGAGCGCGTCTTCGGCAGGTTGTCGCCGAACCGGATGTCCTTCGGTTTTGCGATCGGCCCGATCTGCTTGCCGACCCAGTCGCGCAATGCCTTCGCGAGCGCCGCCGCCTCGTCGCCTTCCGGGCGCGAACGCTTGAGCACGACGAACGCGACCACCGCTTCGCCGGTGGTGTCGTCCGGGCGGCCGACCACCGCCGCTTCCGCGACCAGCTCGTGCGACACCAGCGCCGACTCGATCTCCATCGTGCCGAGCCGATGGCCCGACACGTTCAGCACGTCGTCGATGCGGCCCATGATCGTGAAGTAGCCGGTGTCCTTGTCGCGCACCGTGCCGTCGCCGGCCAGATACAGCCGCCCGCCCAGTTCCTCCGGGTAGTAGCTCTTTCTGAAGCGCTCCGGGTCGCCCCAGATCGTGCGGATCATCGACGGCCACGGACGCTTGACGACCAGAATCCCGCCTTGCCCGTTCGGTACGTCCTGCCCCGTCTCGTCGACCACCGCAGCCATGATGCCCGGCAGCGGCAGCGTGCACGAACCGGGCACCGTCGGCGTCGCACCCGGCAACGGCGTGATCATGTGGCCGCCGGTTTCGGTCTGCCACCAGGTATCGACGATCGGGCAGCGCTCCTGGCCGACGTGCTTGTGATACCACATCCACGCTTCCGGATTGATCGGCTCGCCGACCGTGCCGATGATGCGCAGGCTCGACAGGTCGTAGCGCTTCGGATGAACGTGCTCGTCGGCTTCGGCGGCCTTGATCAGCGAACGGATCGCGGTCGGCGCGGTGTAGAACACGGTGACCTTGTGATCGCCGATCATCTTCCAGAAGCGGCCGGCGTCCGGATACGTCGGCACGCCCTCGAACACGACCTGCGTGCCGCCGCACGCGAGCGGGCCATACGCGATGTAGGTGTGGCCGGTGACCCAGCCGATGTCGGCGGTGCACCAGAACACGTCGGCGGGCTTCCAGTCGAAGGTCCACTTCATCGTCTGCGCGGCCCACAGCAGGTAGCCGCCGGTGCTGTGCTGCACGCCCTTGGGCTTGCCGGTCGAGCCGGACGTATAGAGGATGAACAGCGGATGCTCGGCGCCGACCCATTCCGGCGCGCAGGTGTCGGACTCGCCGTCGACCAGTTCGTGCATCCACAGGTCGCGGTGCGCATACCAGTCGATCTTGCCGCCGGTGCGGCGATAGACGATCACGCTCTTGACTGCCTCGCAGCCGCCCATCGCGAGTGCCTCGTCGGCGATGCTCTTGAGCGGCAGCGTCTTGCCGCCGCGCGCCTGCTCGTCGGCGGTGATGAGCGCCACCGCGCCGACGTCGACGAGGCGCTCGTTCAGCGACTTCGCGGAGAAGCCGCCGAACACGACCGAGTGCGTGGCGCCGATGCGCGCGCAGGCCTGCATCGCGACGATGCCTTCGATGGACATCGGGATATAGATGACGACGCGATCGCCCTTGCCGATGCCGCGTTTTTTAAGCGCATTCGCGAAGCGCGACACGCGTGCGAGGAGCTCGGCGTAGGTGACGCGGGTGACGGTGCCGTCGTCGGCCTCGAAGATCACCGCGACGCGCTCGCCGTTGCCGGCTTCGACGTGACGGTCCAGGCAGTTGTACGACGCGTTGAGCTCGCCGTCGTCGAACCACTTGTAGAACGGCGCATTGCTCTCGTCGAGCACCTTCGTGAACGGCTTGTGCCAGCTCAGGCCCTCGCGTGCGAGGCGCGCCCAGAAGCCTTCGTAATCGCGCTCGGCTTCGGCGGCCAGTGCGCGGTAGGCCGGCATGCCGGAGACGGTCGCCGCCTTCTCGAGCGCCTCGGGCGGCGCAAACTGACGGGTTTCGTGAAGAACCGATTCAATCGCAGACATCGACTACCCCTTGGTGAACATGAATCCTCTGCATGGCGGCGCGATCGTGCGCGCCGCGCGTCTTGGCCGGCGCATCTGCGCCGTGTCTCCCACTCACCCGCGCGCCGCCCGAAGGCTGCACGCGATGCTGCGCCGCACCACGTCACGCGTCGGTGAACGGTGGGTCCGGCACTTTCCACGATAAGCGCTCGAACTTACCCGTCACTTACGCAGACGCGCGGTTTCGCACGCCGCGTCGCGTTCCGGCCGGCGACCTTGCGGTCCGCTTTACGCTGTTACAAATGCGACCCTACAATCCTAACTGAACTCGCCCCCCGGACTCCAGCTTGAATCGCTATGCGCTCTTTCTCGTTCTGTCGATGGTGCTCGTCGGCAGCAACGTCGGTATCGGCAAATCCATTGTCGTATTCGTCCCGGTCGCCATCCTCGCAACCCTGCGCTTCGTGATCGCGATCGCAGTGCTATGGCCGTTGTTCCGCCCGTTGAAGATGCGCGCGGTCCGGCGCGCGGAGTGGCTGAACCTGTTCCTGCAAGCGTTCTTCGGCACCTTCATGTTTACGCTGCTGATGCTCAACGGCGTCCAGCGCACGAGCGCGGTCGCGGCCGGCGTGATCACGAGCACGATCCCGGCGATCGTCGCGCTGTTCGCGTGGCTGATCCTGCGTGAAAAACCGAACGGCCGTGCACTCGTGTCGATCGCGCTCGCCATCGCGGGCGTCGTGACGATCAACCTCGCGAACGGCGCCGCGGAAGGCATGCACGGCGCCGGCGGCACGGCGTCCGGCTCGCTGACCGGCAACCTGATGATCCTCGGCGCCGTGTGCTGCGAATCGATCTACGTGATCCTGTCGCGACGGCTTACGCAGACCCTCGCGCCGATTGACATCTGTGCGTATACGCATCTCTTCGGTCTGTGTCTGATGCTGCCGCTCGGCGCGACGGCGCTGTGGCACTTCGATTACGCAAGCGTGCCGGCGGGCACGTGGGCGCTCGTCGTCTGGTACGGGCTGTCGGCCAGCATCTTCTCGTTCTGGCTGTGGATGAAGGGCATCCGGCACGTGCCGGGCAGCCTGGCCGGCGTGTTCAGCGCGGTGCTGCCGGTCGCGGCGGCCGCGTACGGCATCGCGTTCCTCGGCGAACGCCCGACGCTCGCCCACGGCATCGCGCTCGCGTGCGTCGTCACGGGCATCGTGCTCGCGAGCCTGCGCGTGAAACGCGCGCCGGCGGGCGCGTCGTGATCTGTCCCCGGCAAACCCCGCGCGTCGCTGCAGCCGCGCCGGCCGACGCGTTACAATAGCGCGCCTTTTTCAAGATTACCCCCGATACCTGCGCACAGCGCCCGTACCTCCATCATGTCCGCCCCGCATTCGCCCGGCTCCACCCGTCGCCCGCTTCGCCCGCTGCCCGGGCTGATTTTCATGAGCCGCTGGCTCCAGGTTCCGCTCTATCTGGGCCTGATCGTCGCGCAGGGCGTCTACGTATTTCTGTTCCTGAAGGAAGTCTGGCACCTGCTGTCGCATGCGACCGGCCTCGACGAGATCAGCGTGATGCTCGCGGTGCTGGGCCTGATCGACGTGGTGATGATCTCGAACCTGCTGATCATGGTGATCGTCGGCGGCTACGAGACATTCGTGTCGCGTCTCGGCATCGAGGGGCACCCCGACGAACCCGAATGGCTCGACCACGTGAACGCGGGCGTGCTGAAGGTCAAGCTGTCGATGGCGCTGATCAGCATTTCGTCGATCCATCTGCTGAAAACCTTCATCAACCCCGACCAGCACACGACGCACGCGATCATGTGGCAGGTGATCATCCACGTGTCGTTCCTCGTGTCGGCGCTCGTGATGGCGTGGGTCGACCGCCTGACGACCCACACGCACCCGGCCCATTTCCACGAGGCGCACGCGCCAGCGGCGTCCCGACCGGCGGCCTGAATCGCCGCCAACGTATTCCCCACTGTCCCCACAGAGTCTCAGCCATGACCGTCATCAAACAGGAAGACCTGATCCAGAGCATCGCGGATTCGCTGCAGTACATCAGCTACTACCACCCGCTCGACTACATCCAGGCCCTCGGCCGCGCGTACGAGCTGGAGGAAAGCCCGGCTGCGAAGGACGCGATCGCGCAGATCCTCACGAACAGCCGCATGTGCGCGGAAGGCAAGCGTCCGATCTGCCAGGACACCGGCATCGTGACGATCTTCGTGAAGGTCGGCATGGACGTGCGCTGGGACGGCGCAACGATGGGCCTCACGGACATGATCAACGAAGGCGTGCGCCGCGGTTACACGCACCCGGACAACGTGCTGCGCGCGTCGATCGTCAATCCGCCTGAAGGCGCCCGCAAGAACACGAAGGACAATACGCCGGCGGTGATCCACTACGAGATCGTGCCGGGCGACAAGGTCGACGTGCAGGTCGCGGCGAAGGGCGGCGGCTCGGAGAACAAGTCGAAGTTCGTGATGCTGAACCCGTCGGATTCGATCGTCGACTGGGTGCTGAAGACGGTCCCGACGATGGGCGCTGGCTGGTGCCCGCCGGGCATGCTCGGGATCGGCATCGGCGGCACCGCCGAAAAGGCGATGCTGATGGCGAAGGAATCGTTGATGGAGCCGATCGACATTCAGGAAATCATCGCGCGCGGCCCGAAGGACTGGATCGAGGAGTTGCGCGTCGAACTGCACGAGAAGGTCAACGCGCTCGGCATCGGCGCGCAGGGCCTCGGCGGCCTGTCGACCGTGCTCGACGTGAAGATCATGGCTGCACCGACGCACGCGGCATCGAAGCCGGTCGCGCTGATCCCGAACTGCGCGGCGACGCGCCACGCGCACTTCGTGCTCGACGGCTCGGGTCCGGCCAAGCTTGAAGCCCCGTCGCTCGACGCATGGCCGAAGGTCCAGTGGGAACCGAACACGGAAACCAGCAAGCGCGTCGACCTGAACACGCTGACGCCGGAAGAAGTCGCGAGCTGGACGCCGGGCCAGACGCTGCTGCTGTCGGGCAAGATGCTCACCGGCCGCGACGCCGCGCACAAGCGCATCGCCGACATGCTCGCGAAGGGCGAGAAGCTGCCGGTGGACTTCACGAACCGCGTGATCTACTACGTCGGCCCGGTCGATCCGGTGCGTGACGAAGTGGTCGGCCCGGCCGGCCCGACGACGGCCACGCGGATGGACAAGTTCACCGAAACGATGCTCGCGCAGACCGGCCTGATCTCGATGGTCGGCAAGGCGGAACGCGGGCCGGTCGCGATCGACGCGATCAAGAAGCACAAGGCTGCGTACCTGATGGCGGTTGGCGGTGCGGCGTACCTCGTGTCGAAAGCGATCCGCGGTGCGAAGGTGCTGGCATTCGAAGACCTCGGGATGGAAGCGATCTACGAGTTCGACGTGCAGGACATGCCTGTGACAGTTGCTGTAGATTCTTCGGGCACGTCGGTGCACCAGACGGGTCCGAAGGAGTGGCAGGCGAAGATCGGCAAGATTCCTGTCGCAACTGCTTAAGCCCGCGCTTGCACGAAAGGCCGGACGCGTGTCCGGCCTTTTTACTTCTCATTCTCATTATTGAGTGTGGCCGTTGCTACGCGACTGATTCTCGTTGCACGTAGAAGGCAAGCCGGACAAGGCTACCAGGCTTGGCTTTTCCCGTTCGAGCGATTATCGTTCGGTTTCTGAAGCCCCACTGAACAAGGAACAGCCATGCAAGGCGACAAGAAAGTCATCGAATATCTGAACGCCCAACTGAAAAACGAACTCACGGCGATCAACCAGTACTTCCTGCATGCGCGGATGTACAAACACTGGGGCCTCGACAAGCTCGGCAAGCACGAATACGACGAATCGATCGGCGAAATGAAGCATGCCGACTGGTTGATCGAGCGCGTGTTCATGCTCGACGGTCTGCCGAACCTGCAGGACCTGCACAAGTTGCTCGTCGGCGAAGAGACGGAAGAGATCCTGAAGTGCGACCTGAAGCTCGAGCAGATCTCGCAGTCCACCTGCAAGGAAGCGATCGCCTACTGCGAATCGGTGCGCGACTACGTATCGCGCGAGATCTTCGAAAAGATTCTCGACGACACCGAAGAGCACATCGACTGGCTCGAAACCCAGATCGACCTGATTGGCAAGGTCGGTCTGCAGAACTACCAGCAATCGATGATGGGTTCGCCCGAGTAATCACCACGCGCACCACGATCGCCCCCCAGCCGTCCGTATCACGATGTCGAATCAGCCAGCCGATTCCGGGGCTCGCCCCGCCGCCGCGCCCATCGGAATTTTCGATTCGGGGCTCGGCGGCCTGTCGGTGCTGCGCGCGGTGCGCGCGCACCTGCCCGGCGAGTCGTTCATCTACGTCGCGGATTCCCATCACGCGCCTTATGGTCCGCGCGACGAAGCGTTCATTACGGAACGCACGCTGGCGATCGGCGAGTGGCTTGCGCGCGAAGGGGCGAAAGCGCTCGTCATTGCATGCAACACCGCGACGGCGCGCGCGATCGCTGCCGTCCGCGAACGCCTGTCGATACCGCTCGTCGGCGTCGAGCCGGGCATCAAACCGGCCGCCGCGCTGTCCGCGAGCGGCGTCGCCGGCGTGCTTGCCACGCAGTCGACGCTGAACAGTCCGCGCTTCCAAGCGCTGCTCGACCGCTACGGCGCCGGCCGGCGCTTCATTTGCCAGCCCGGCCACGGGCTCGTCGAGGCGATCGAACGCGGCGACACGAATTCGCCCGCGTTGCGCGCGTTGCTCGACGGTTACCTGCAGCCAATGCTCGACGACGGCGCAGACACGCTGGTACTCGGCTGCACGCACTATCCATTCTTCACTGAAACCATTCGCGACCTGGTTGGCGACCGCCTGACGATCGTCGACACCAGCGACGCGATCGCCCGCCAGCTCGGGCGAGTACTCGACGAACGCGCGCTGCGGGCGCCGGCCGGCACGCGTGCCGCACCGCCACGATTCTGCTCGACGAGCGACGGCCGCCAGCTGCGTGCCCTCGCTTCGACACTGCTCGGCCTCGACGCATCGGTCGAATCGGTCACCATTTCGTCGCCGAACGCCCGCCCCTGCGCGACCGCCTGACACCGGCCACCGCATCGCCCGCGGCCGTCGTTACTTTGAGCCGCACCGCTCCGCTTCGCTTCAAGGGTCTGATGACCTTAAAAAAACCCGGACCCAGGGTTGTCAACGCTCGCAAATTTAATGATAATAATTCGCATTAACGTTAGCTATCGCAACTCATCATGATCGTCTGCGTGTGCAAGTCTGTTTCCGACCGCAAGATTCGCGCGTCCCTCGCGGAGGGCGTGAGCTCTTTCGATGAACTCCAGTTCGAGCTCGGCGTGGCCACGTGCTGCGGCAAGTGCGAGGAGTCGGTGCGCGACCTCATGGCCGAACAAGGCGTCTGCGCGAGCCGGTGTGGTGTCGAGCATCACGCTCACCCGATCCCGGTAACGTTCTACGACCGCAAGGCGGCCTGAGCCGCGCCGAGCGTGCGCATGCGGCGCGAGCCGCGTTTTACGTCCGACCGTCAGCAAGCCACTGTCCGCGCGAGCCAACGGCTTACCTGCCCAGGAGCCTGTCATGGAATTGCTGATCGGATTTCTAACTACCGTGTGCATCTCGCTGCTGATCTTCCGCAAGTAATACCGATTCACCCGCCGCGCCCCGGGTGCGACGTCGTACTTTCAAGCTAACATGCAGGCTTCGCAATCCGCTTCCACCGGCGTTCTGCCGGCTGCCCCACGTATGAACCCCCGGGTCATTACCGTCGCGGTCGGTGTGCTTGCCGCACACGCGATCATGTTGACGGCCGCGTGGCTCCATCGCAACGCGCCGCCGCCGAAGGCGGTCGAAGTCAAGTCGATCACCGCGCAACTGATTACGCCCGCGCCGGTCGCGCAGCAGGTCGCTGCCGAGTCGATACCCCAGCCCGCACCGCCGAAGCCCACGCCGCGCGTGAAGCCGAAGGCCGAGCCCAAGCCGGTGCAGAAGGCGGCGAAACCGACACCTCAGCCGGTCGCGCAATCGCCCGATCCCTCGCCGACGCCTGCACCGGCAGCAGACCCGACGCCCGCCGCGGCCGCGCCCGCACCGGCGGCGCCGGCCGCTGCGCCCGGCCCGGCTCGCGAAACGATGCAGGTCAGCGCACCGAAGAACGTGCCGACGCTCCAATGCAACTTCGTGAAGCCCGACTACCCGTCGATGTCGCGCCGCCGCGGCGAATCCGGCACCGCTTATGTTCACTTCGTCGTCGGCGTGACCGGCAAGATCGAGAGCGTCGAACTGCAGAAAAGCAGCGGCTATCCGCGCCTCGACGATGCGGCGCTCGACGCGATGCGCTCGACCACCTGCCGCCCGTACATCGAAAACGGCCAGGCGATCCGCGCCGCCCGCACACAGCCCTACAACTTCGGGCTCACCGACTAACCCGCCTCCTCCGGAAGCTTCAAAGGAAACGAACATGCAAAACTACGGTATCGCGCACGTCTGGGCGCAAGGCGATTTCGTCACGCGCGCGATCGCGATCATATTGCTGGTGATGTCGGTCCTGTCGTGGATCGTGATCATCGTCAAGGGCTGGAACGTGGTCCGCCTGAACCGTCTGACGAAGAATGCGGAACAGGCGTTCTGGCATTCGGACGATTTCGACGACGGCATCAAGAAGCTCGGCCTCGCCGCATCGACGCCGACCGACAATCCGTTCCTCGCGCTCGCCCTGTCGGGCAAGGAAGCCACCGATCACCACCATCAGACGCAACCGCATCTGCACGATCGCATGGACGTGTCAGACTGGGTCACGCGCTGCCTGAAGGACACGATGGACCAAGGCATCTCGCGCATGCAGGCCGGCCTCGCGATTCTCGCGTCGATCGGCAGCACGGCGCCGTTCGTCGGCCTGTTCGGCACGGTGTGGGGCATCTACCACGCACTGCTCGCGATCGGCGCGACGGGTCAGACGTCGATCGACCAGGTCGCGGGCCCGGTCGGCGAATCGCTGATCATGACCGCGTTCGGCCTGTTCGTCGCCATTCCCGCGGTGCTCGGCTACAACGCGCTGACCCGCGCGAACAAGGGTGTGGTCAGCAAGCTGCGCCGCTTCGCGCATGGCCTGCATGCGTACTTCGTGACGGGCGCGCGCCTGGCATCGTCGTCGCCTCGCGACGGCCTGCGGCTTGCCTCCCGCGCCAGCTGAGACGAGGCGAACCATGGCAATGAACACCGGCTTCAGCGATGACGACGACGATGGCGTGATGAGCGAGATCAACATGACGCCGCTCGTCGACGTCATGCTCGTGCTTCTGATCATTTTCCTCGTGACGATTCCGGCGATGCAGCACGCGGTGAAGATCGACCTGCCGCACGCGAGCAGCCAGCCCGTCGACGAGAAACCGCAGACGGTCGACGTCGCAATTCAGGGCAACGGCACGATCATGTGGAACGACCAAACGGTCACACGCGAGCAGTTGCAGGCGCATATCGCCGAAGCGGCAAAGCACCAGCCGCAACCGGAGTTGCACTTGCGCGCCGACCGCAAGGTGGCCTATGAGCGCGTGGCCGAAGTCATGTCCGACGCGCAGGCTGGCGGTCTGACGAAGCTCGGCTTCGTGACGGAGCCGACCGCGAAGGCAAAGTAATGCGGGCATGACGTCGGCGCGACTGGTCGCGCGCGCACCGATGGCCGCGTAAGCGCCTCACAAAGTAAAAGGCCTTCATCGCCAGATGAAGGCCTTTTTTCATGCGCACGCGGGCGCCTTCGGGCGGCGGGCTCTTCGGCGGTATCGGTTACGCCTCGAGCAACGCAAATGCGGCTACCGTGGTCTGCACGGACTGCGCGTTCTGCCCTATCTGGCTCGCAACATGTGCGGCCACCTGATTCCACTCAGAGCTTCCTTCGCGAAATGGGATTTCAATATAGGCCTGCGCGCGTATGCATTCAAGGCCCGCACGATTGAAACTTGCGATTGCAGGCGCCGCTTCAATGACAAAACAAATTTGCCACGACCGGCAATCCGCATTCAGGTGGCCGAAACATCGACTGCCGCTTCCTTCTTCGCACGCTCGGGGCAGCCGGGTTGCTTGTACTCGCCGTGGTCGAGTTTCTCGACCAGATAGTCGACGAACGCGCGCACCGCGGGCGGCATCCCCTGCCGCGACACGAAAACGGCATAGAGTTGCGGCACCGGCAGCGTCCAGCCCGGCATCACCGGAGACAACTGCCCTGCGCGCAACGCATTGCCGTACATCATCTCCGGCAACGCTGCGATGCCGAGGCCATCGAGCACGGCCTCGCGGATCGTCATCAGGTCGGCCGTCACGAGCCGCGGATCGTGCTCATGCAGGTGACGCGTGCCGTCCGGGGCGATCAGCGTGAACACGTGCCGTCCGTCGACACTCGGCGTATCGAGCGTCTCGAAGTGCGCCAGATCGTCCGGCACGAGCGGCGGCGCATTCTGGCTCAGCAGGCTCGGCGCGCCGACCAGCATCTGCTCGGTCCGCCACAGCGGCCGCACGACGATGTTCGCGTTCTGCGGCGGCTCGGAGCGCACGCGCAACGCGACGTCGATCGAGTCCTCGAACAAGTCGATCACACGATTCGTCACACGGATGTGCACCTTCACCTCGGGATAACGGTGGAGGAATTCGGGGAGGATCCGCGACAGCATCGTCTGCGACAGCGTCACGGGCACGCTCACGCGCACCGAGCCGCGCGGCGACGAGCGCAGCTGCTGCACCGCGTTCATCGCGGCCTGCGCTTCGGCGAGCATTGCCTGGCAATGCTGGTAGAACAGCTCGCCCGCCTCGGTCAGCGCGAGCTTGCGTGTCGAGCGCTGCAACAGGCGCACGCCGAGCGCGGCCTCGAGTTCGGTCAGGCGCCGCGACAGACGCGATTTCGAGATACCCAGCACGCGCTCCGCTGCCGAAAAGCCGCCGTGTTCGACGACCTGCGAAAAGTACATCAGGTCGTTCAGGTTGTGTGCATCGATGTTCATGTCATCGTTCCAATTTCAGAACAATCCATTGCGACCCGCCGCAAATCGGCCGGTAAAACGCCCAATATAATAGCGCCATGTTTCAAAAATAACGCTATTCCGATGATATCGAGGGCTTCAGCATGACGACTGCTCGCTCGCTTGACCGCACGTACCCGGCACTTCGCACGACCGAGGGCGGCGGCTTCGTGGTTCACCGTCCGTTTCCGACCCGGCTGCTGATGGACTTCGATCCGTTCCTGCTGCTCGACGAAATGGGCCCCGTCAACTATGCGCCCGGCGAGGCCAAGGGCGCGCCGGATCATCCGCATCGCGGCTTCGAAACCGTCACCTACGTGCTCGACGGCCGTTTTCGCCACCGCGACTCCGCCGGCCATGCCGGCACGCTGGGCCCGGGCGACGTGCAATGGATGACAGCCGGCGCGGGCGTCGTGCACAGCGAGATGCCGGATCCCGAGTTCGCACAGGCAGGTGGACGCTCGCATGGGTTCCAGCTATGGGTGAACCTGCCGCGCCGCGACAAGCTGATCGCACCGCGCTACCAGGAGATTTCGGCCGAGCGCATCCCGAACGCCACGTCGCCCGACGGCCGGGTGCAGGTCCGCGTGATCGCAGGTGAAGCGTTCGGCGTTCGCGCGGCGATCGAGACGCGCACGCCGATCCTCTATCAGCATTTCACGCTGCAGCCGGGCGCAACGGTCGCGCAGCCGGTGCCGGCCGGGTATCGCGTGTTCGCGTACGCGCTCGCGGGAACGGGCCGCTACGGGCCGGACAGGCAGCGCGTCGACGAACGGCACATGGTGGTCTACGGCGACGATGGCGACACGGCGACCTTCGAGGCCAGCGACACGCCGCTGGATCTGCTGCTGATCGGCGGCGTGCCGTTGAACGAGCCGATCGTCCGCTATGGCCCGTTCGTGATGAATACCGAGGAAGAGATCCGGCAGGCCGTCGTCGACTACCAGACGGGCCGCATGGGCCGCATCGAAACGTGACGGCTGCTCGCGGGTGCAGGTTCCGCGAAGCTGCGCGTTTTGCGTCACAATAACTTCTTGAACCATGTGGCTGCCCGCCACCAGAAGGAACTCGTCCCCTTGAACTTCGAACATCTGATCCAGATCAACTCCGACGATCCGGCCGTGCCGTCCCTGACCCGCGAACAGCTCTGGGAAGGCCTCGTGCTGCGTGCGGAACAGCCGCAGCTGTTCGTGATCGGCCTCGACAGCTGCGTCGTCCACGAGCGGACGGAAACCACGCTTGAACGCGAACTGCATTACGGCCATGCAACCGTGCGCGACCGCGTGACGTTCACGCCGAACCAGCAGGTACGCTACGACGTCCATGCGGCCGGCGGCGAAATCGGCGGCTCGTTGACGATGACGATCGAGGAACGCGACGACCACGAGTTGTTCCTGCGCTTCGAGTACCGCACGACGCTGACGGTCACGGACGACAGCGAGGAAGCGCGCCACACGCATGGCATCGTCAAGGAAGCGTATCGCACGTCGGACATCGACACGGTTCGCCTGATCCGCGAGTACGCGCAGGGGCGCAAGGACCCCGATCCGCTCCACTGACGGCGACGGCGGCCGAGGGGCCGCCTCCGCTGGCGCCTTTGACTGTGGCTATCGAATTCATCCGATCGATCGATAAAGAGTTTTTGTAAATGGGAATAGTTATCATTTAGAATTCATTCCATCGTATCGACAGTTAGCGATCAACCGAATGACCGACACCATGCGCCCGACCACGTTGACCTTGCGCCGCACGACCGGCACCGCGAGCGCCAACCGTCAGAAGACGGCGGCGGTCACGACGCCGGCGAAACCCGCCGGGAATGGCGACGCCGGTACGCGCACCCTGAGCAGCGATGCGCTGCTGCAAGGTCACAGCCACATCGCCATCGCGCATAACGGCGAAACGTATCAGTTACGCGCGACGAGGCTGGGCAAACTGATTCTGACGAAGTAACGACAGCGTATTGTGGGGACCACCTCCCTGAGAGGTGTTGGGCAGTAGCCAGCGTAACGGCTTGCACGCGAGATCTAGACCCCTTCGTGCAAACACACTCAAGCAGCCGTTGCAGCAAGCCAAGCCACTTTTTTGGCTCTCGCACAAGGAAGAAAAAAGCGACACGTCGAACGACGTGTCGCTTTTTGTTTGGGCCCCGCGCGCAACAAGCGTCACGCGATGTCGATGCCGCTGCGGCGCGCTCCGGACGCCGACAGCGATGCACCGTCGCGCGTTACGTCAGAGCGCAGCCGTAACGCGGCCAATGCCGGATCAGAAGCCCCAGAACATCAGCCACCATGCGCTATCGACAACCGCCAGGCCGACGGCGAACCAGACGAACGCAGCCAGCCGGCGCGGCCACGCTGCATAGCGCCCCGTCACCTTCCATGCAAGCCACGCGCTCCACGCGTTCGCGCACACGAGAATCGCGATACGCACGTCCGTTGCCCAGCTGAGCGGCACGTGCTCTGCGCGCAACAGCGACAGCGTCGTCGCCGACAGCCCGAGGAACACGCCCGCACCGGCGATCGGAATCAGCGCCTGTGCAAGATGATGCAGACGCGTGCGGTCGAAGCGGCCGAGCATCAGCGTCGCACCGGCCAGCAGCACGAGTAGCGCCGTGCCGTACACGAGCCCCGTGCCGACGATGTAGCTGACGATCAGCCCGCCGTCGAGCCACGAGAACACGTCGTTGCGATCCGGGTAGTGCGTCAGCAGGAACCACGGCGCGTTCGTGTCGAGCGGCCAAGTGATGTCATGATCGATCAGCCAGCCCGCGAGCCATTGCTTGATCTGCACGAACCACGGACTGACGGTCCAGTGGAACGCGCCGATCGCGACGCCGAGCAGGCCGTACAGGATCAGCGCGGTATCCCACGGATTCGCCTGCTGCGCGCCGAGGTTCACGACCTCGTCGGACGGCGAGCGCAACGACAGCGCGATCGCGTCTCGATGCCCGCTGCAGCGTCCGCACATATGACACGACGCGGCGCCCTTCATGTTGCGCAACGGCACGAGCGGCGCGCAATTGATCGGGATCACGCGATGCCCGTGCTCGCCGTTCTTGTACGAGCGGCGCCACGCATCCTCGTCCACCTTGTAACGCATCGGCGCGAGCCGCGCGAGCAGCCCGAACACGCCATTGACCGGGCACAGATACTTGCACCACACGCGTTTCTCGCGGCCGTACAGCAGGCCGATCACAATTGCGCCGACGGTCGAGCCGCCGAGCACGAACAGCACCGCGAGCGGGTACTGGTACACGCTGACCATCTGCCCGTAGATCGTCGTGAGGCCGAATGCGACGAACGGCCAGCCGCCCCACCGCATCCAGCGCGGAATCGCGCCGCCGCGGCCGAACTTGCTCGCATATTCGGTCAGCGCCCCTTCCGGGCACAGCACGCCGCACCAGACGCGGCCGAGCATCACCATCGACAGCAGCACGAACGGCCACCAGATGCCCCAGAACACGAACTGCGCGATGAGCGTCAGGTTGTTCCACAGGTGTGCGGAATCGTCCGGCAGCGGCAACACGGCCGGCACGATGATCAGGAACGCGTAGATGCCGACCACGATCCACTGGATACCGCGGATCACCGCGCCGTGGCGTTGCATCCACTGGCCCGCTTGCGCGAGCCAGCCCGGCTTGGCTGCGGCGACGACGCTCATGCCGCGCGTCCCGCAGGAACGGTTTGACGACGGCTCGCGCGCTTCATCAGGAGCCACACCACGGCCCAGTACACCGCATACGCGATCAGGTTCGTCAGCGCCGGGTGCGCACGATAGCCTGTCAGCGTCGCGACGAGCGAACCGAACGTGCCCGAATCATCGAGGATCGCCGACGTGTCCCACAGTTGCGAGATGCCGAGCGGCAGGATCTCCTTGTCGATCAGCTTGTCGACGCCGGTCTGGAACAGGCCCGCGCCGAGGAACAGCAACATCACCTCGGTCACGCGGAAAAAGTGCCGCCAAGAGAAGTACTTGCCGCCGAGTTGCAACAGATAGAACGTGAGGAACGCGAGGCCCAGGCCGATCACGACCGCGAGCATCTGGCTGCCGTCCACATGCCCGGACTGCCCGAAACCGAGACCGTACAGGAAAATCACCGTTTCGCTGCCTTCGCGCGCAATCGCGAGCGCGACCAGCACCGCGACGCCCCACCAGTTCGAGTCGCGCGTGCTCTGCTGCAGCGACTGCTCCATGTCGCGTTTCAGCGTGCGCCCGTGCCGGCGCATCCACAGCACCATCTGCACGATCAGCACGCAGGCAATCAGCACCATTGCCGTCTGGAAATAGTCCTGCGCGTCGCCGGACAGCACTTCGGTGAAGCCGACGAGCGCGGCGCCGAGGCCGATTGCCATCAACAGGCCGACCGCCACGCCCGTCCACAGGAAGGGCAAGCCGCGACGCGCATCGTCGTCGCCGTTCTTCAGCCATGCATAGAGGATGCCGACGACGAGCAGCGCTTCGACGCTCTCCCGCCAGACGATGAACAAGATCTGACCCATAGAACCCTCCTGACGCGCGGGCGGCACAACCGTGCGCACGCACGCAGATAAACCGCATTACTTCGCGACGATGACGCCCTGTGCCTGCTGGTGGAAATCGTCGAAAAACTTGTACTCGCCCGGCGACAGCGGGGCGACGACCACGAATGAATCAGCGCCCGGTGCGAGCACTTTCTCCTTGCGCAACTGCACGCTTTCGAATTCGGCGGCGCCCTTGCCGGTATTCCGGATCTCGATCTTGAAGCGCTGGCCGGCCGGCACTTCGATGCGGGCGGGATTCAGCTTGCCGTCGGTCATTTCGAGCTTGAACGTCGGCAGATCGGCGGCATGTGCGGCGCCGGCGAGCCACAGCGCAGCGGCTGCAGCGACGATTTTCTGGGGAAATTTCATTCTGGAATCTCTGCGTCGGCGGCGCACCGAAGCACGCCGCCGTGATACCACCGATCAGTACCCGCCCTTCTTGCCGATGCCGGCGAACGGGAAGTCGTATTCGAGCGTAATGGGCTTGAACCACGGACCCACGCCGGTTTCCTTGTCGACGTGGCGGCCGAACGCCATGTGGCCCGACTGCATCGGCGGCTTCACGGTCATCGTCAGGTGATACTTGCCGGGGCCGGCCAGTTTCACGTTGTCGCCGTAGTGCGGGCCGTCGCTCGCGACCATCGCCATCAGGTCGCCTTCCGCCTTCCACTTCGCGTCGCCCTGCTTCGTCAGCTTGTACGTGACCTGCAGGTACGGCATCCAGTCGCCTTCCGCGAAACCCGTCGGGTTGTTCTTGACCGCATGGATGTCCGCCTCGAGGTGGATGTCCGAATCCGATGCCTTGCGCATCATCCCTTCCGGATCCATCGTAATCGGCTGCAGATACACGGCACCGATTTCCATGCCGCCCTGAATCTGCTGCTTGCCGATCGGGTATTCGGCGGCCGAGGCCGACATCGCGGCAAGCGCCGCCGCCACCGCAACCGACGTGCGGATAAACGAAGAACCCAACATGGACACTCCTTGTTATTCGTGTGACACACTGCGCGCCGCCCTCCCGGACGGCTCGCCGAAAACACTAACGCAATGAAGAACGTTAATGCGAACTATTCTCAATACTTGCGAAGTTTAGCACCGAACCGGCTTCGGAACAAACGAGCCACCGTGTAAAACCCTTATCCGACAAGGCTTACAACGGCGTTACCCACAGGTTTCAGTGACGTTTGGAAAGATTTACCTGCCGCCGTTGACATGGTCGCCCACGTTCGCGCCGAACACGCGCTCGCGCAGCAACGCAAGCTGGTCGCGGGTGGCCGCCGCCTTTTCGAACTCGAGGTTCTTTGCGTAGTCGGCCATTTGCTTTTCGAGGCGCTTGATTTCTTTCGCGAGCTGCTTTTCCGACATGTCCTCGAACTTCGCGCGCTGTTGCGCCTCCTTCAGTTCCGCGCGCGCGTCGTCGGCGTTGTAGACGCCGTCGATGATGTCCTTGATGCGCTTGACCACGCCGCGCGGCGTGATGCCCATCTTCTCGTTGTACGCAATCTGCTTCGCGCGACGCCGCTCGGTTTCGCCGATCGCGCGTTTCATCGATTCCGTCATGTTGTCTGCGTAAAGGATCGCCTTGCCGTTCACGTTTCGCGCGGCGCGGCCGATCGTCTGGATCAGCGAGCGCTCCGCGCGCAGGAAGCCTTCCTTGTCGGCATCGAGAATCGCGACCAGCGACACTTCGGGAATATCGAGGCCTTCGCGCAGCAGGTTGATCCCGACCAGCACGTCGAACGTGCCGAGGCGCAGGTCGCGAATGATCTCGACCCGTTCCACGGTATCGATGTCGCTGTGCAGATAGCGCACCTTCACGCCGTGATCGGCCAGGAACTCGGTGAGCTGTTCGGCCATCCGCTTGGTCAGCACGGTGATCAGCACGCGCTCGCCGGCCTCCACGCGCGCGTTGATTTCGGTCAGCACGTCGTCGACCTGCGAGCTGGCCGGACGCACCTCGATTTCCGGATCGACGAGCCCGGTCGGCCGCACGACCTGTTCGGCGATCTGCCCGGTCACGCGCTGCTCGTAGTCGGCCGGCGTCGCCGATACGAACACAACCTGGCGCATCTTGCGCTCGAATTCGTGGAACTTGAGCGGCCGGTTGTCGAGCGCCGACGGCAGCCGGAACCCGTAGTTGACGAGGTTTTCCTTGCGCGCGCGGTCGCCGTTGTACATCCCGTTCAATTGACCGATCAGCACGTGCGATTCGTCGAGCAGCATCAACGCGTCGGACGGCAGATAGTCGACCAGCGTCGGCGGCGGCTCGCCGGGCGCAGCGCCCGAGAAGTGCCGCGAATAGTTCTCGATGCCCTTGCAGAAACCGAGCTCCTGGAGCATCTCGAGATCGAAGCGCGTACGCTGTTCGAGGCGCTGCGCCTCCACGAGCTTGCCTTCGCGATGGAAGAACTCGAGGCGCTCGCGCAATTCCTCCTTGATGGTCTCGACCGCGCGCATCACGGTATCGCGCGGCGTCACGTAGTGCGACGACGGATATACGGTGAAGCGCGGAATCTTCTGCCGCACGCGTCCGGTCAGCGGGTCGAACAGCTGCAGCGTCTCGACCTCGTCGTCGAACAGCTCGACGCGCACCGCCAACTCCGCGTGCTCGGCCGGGAAAATATCAATCGTATCGCCGCGCACGCGGAACGTGCCGCGCTGGAAATCCTGCTCGTTGCGCGAATACTGCATCGCGATCAGCCGCGCGATCACGTCGCGCTGCCCGAGCTTGTCGCCGGTGCGCAGCGTGAGGATCATCTGGTGATATTCGGACGGGTTGCCGATACCGTAGATCGCCGACACCGTTGCGACGATCACCACGTCGCGGCGCTCCATCAGGCTTTTGGTCGCCGACAGCCGCATCTGCTCGATGTGCTCGTTGATCGACGAGTCCTTCTCGATGAATAGATCGCGCTGCGGCACGTACGCTTCCGGCTGGTAATAGTCGTAGTACGACACGAAGTACTCGACCGCGTTGCGCGGGAAGAATTCGCGGAACTCCGCGTAGAGCTGCGCTGCGAGCGTCTTGTTCGGCGCGAACACGATCGCCGGGCGACCAAGCCGCGCAATCGTGTTGGCCATCGTGAAGGTCTTGCCCGAACCGGTTACGCCGAGCAGCGTCTGGAACGCGAGGCCATCGCCGACGCCTTCGACGAGCGTTTCGATTGCGGTCGGCTGATCGCCGGCGGGCGGATACGGTTGGTACAACTGGAACGGCGACCCGTCGAAGGTCACGAATTTCGATTCGTCGAGCGTGTCGCCGACTTCGGCGTGATGTACGGACATGGAGTGCGGCCGGAGCAAGGGCAAAAAACTATTCTAGCGCTTCCGGGCGTTGCGGACCGCTGACGGATCCTGACGCGCGGCGATGCGCTGCATGGGCTCGAAATCGCAATTCGCCGCGCAATCGCCGCCTTCGGCAGCACGAATTCGCTACAATGTCACGCTGCTGCGCTTTCCGGCGCCGTGCCAGTTGGCGCGCGGTCCGCCGCGCCCGCCCCGCCGGCTGAAAGCCTGACCCTCTTTTCACTACTGCCGAATCATCATGTCGCTCTTCTCCGCTGTCCAGCTTGCTCCCCGCGACCCGATCCTGGGCCTGAACGAAGCCTTCAACGCCGACACGCGTGCCACCAAGGTCAACCTCGGCGTCGGCGTGTACACGAACGAAGAAGGCAAGATTCCGCTGCTGCGCGCCGTTCGCGACGCGGAAAAGGCGCGCGTCGAGGCGGGCCTGCCGCGCGGCTACCTGCCGATCGACGGGATCGCCGCTTACGATGCGGCCGTGCAGAAGCTGCTGCTCGGCAACGATTCGCCGCTGATCGCCGCAGGCCGCGTGGTCACGGCGCAGGCACTGGGCGGCACGGGGGCGCTGAAGATCGGCGCCGATTTCCTGCGCACCCTGAACCCGAACGTGAAGGTCGCGATCAGCGATCCGAGCTGGGAAAACCACCGTGCGCTGTTCGAAGCCGCCGGCTTCGAAGTCGTCGCGTACCCGTACTACGACGCGGCTACCAACGGCGTGAACTTCGAAGGCATGCTGGCGGCGCTGAACGGCTACGCGGCCGGCACGATCGTCGTGCTGCACGCGTGCTGCCACAACCCGACCGGCGTGGACCTGACCGAAGCGCAATGGCAGCAGGTCGTCGACGTCGTGAAGGCGCGCAACCTCGTGCCGTTCCTCGACATCGCTTACCAGGGTTTCGGCGAGAACATCGAGGCCGATGCCGCTGCCGTGCGCCTGTTCGCCGCGGCCGATCTGAATGCGTTCGTGTCGTCGTCGTTCTCGAAGTCGTTCTCGCTGTACGGCGAGCGCGTCGGCGCGCTGTCGATCATCACGTCCAGCAAGGAAGAAGCGACGCGCGTGCTGTCGCAACTGAAGCGCGTGATCCGCACGAACTATTCGAACCCGCCGACTCACGGCGGCGCCGTCGTCGCAGCCGTGCTGGCGTCGCCGGAACTGCACGCTGCGTGGGTGGAGGAACTTGGCGAAATGCGCGACCGCATCCGCGCAATGCGCAATGGTCTGGTCGAGCGCCTGAAGGCGAGCGGTGTCGATCGCGACTTCAGCTTCATCAACGCACAGCGCGGGATGTTCTCGTATTCGGGCCTGACGTCGGCGCAAGTCGATCGTCTGCGCGAAGAGTTCGGCATCTATGCAGTGGGCACCGGCCGGATCTGCGTCGCTGCACTGAACACGCGCAACCTCGACGCGGTCGCGAACGCCATCGCAGCGGTTCTGAAGTAAGGCGGGCGGCGGCCATCATCGGGCCGTGCCGGTCCTTTCGCCGAAACGAAAGCGCGCTCCTTGGAGCGCGTTTTTTATGCCCTCCGGCCGGGCTTGCGACCCTATGCCGGCACGGGCGCCGTGCACCGCTGCCGCTCGATCAGCCGTTACTGCATGAACCAGCCGTGGCTGACGACGAACGACTGCCCCGTGAGCGCGGCACTCGGGAACGCCGACAGAAACAGCACCGTCTGCGCGACGTCCTGCACCGTCGTGAACACGCCGTCGACCGTGTTGCCCAGCATCACCTTCTTCACCACTTCGTCTTCGCTGATCCCGAGTTCCTTCGCCTGCTCCGGAATCTGCTTGTCCACCAGCGGCGTGCGCACGAAACCCGGACACACGACGTGCGAGCGCACGTTGTGCTTCGCGCCTTCCTTCGCCAGCACGCGCGCGAGGCCCAGCAGCCCGTGCTTGGCCGTCACGTATGCCGACTTCAGCGGCGATGCTTCGTGCGAGTGCACCGAACCCATGTAGATCACGACGCTGCCGCGGTCGTCCTTGTACATGTGCTTGAGCGCGGCCTTCGTCGTCAGGAACGCGCCGTCGACGTGGATCGCCTGCATCTTCTTCCAGTCGGCGAACGAATAGTTCTCGATCGGATTGACGATCTGAATGCCGGCGTTCGACACGAGGATGTCGACCGAGCCGAACGTCTCGGCGACTTTATCGATGCCGCTGTTCACCGCCTCTTCGCTGGTCACGTCCATCGCGACGCCGATCGCCTTGCCGCCTGCCTTGTTGATCTCGTCGGCCACCGCATTCGCGCCGTCCTGGTTCAGGTCGGCGATCGCGACTGCCGCGCCCGCCTTCGCCAGCTCCAGTGCGATTTCCTTGCCGATGCCGCTTGCGGCGCCCGTGACGACTGCGGTCTTGCCGCCCAGATCTGCTGCCATGTCCGTCTCCTTGCGTTATCCGATCGAAAAAGCATATCCCGCCGCATTCGTCCCGTGAGCATGCTGGCGGGCCAGCCGCTATTGTGCACGATCAGCCCCGCCGACCGTTCGCAAAACGTCTAAGCTTAAGATCGTTCCGAATCTCGGGAGATGCGCATGCACTATCGAAGGCTTGGCCGCTCGGGCCTGCAGATCAGCGAGCTATCGCTTGGCTCGTGGGTCACTTACGGCAACCAGGTCGACCAGCGTGTCGCGCGCGAATGCCTTGCTGCGGCACGGGACGCCGGCGTCAATTTTTTCGACAACGCCGAGGTCTATGCAGGTGGTAAATCCGAGGAAATCATGGGCCACGCGCTCAAGTCGCTCGGATGGCCGCGCATCAGCTACATCGTGTCGACAAAATTCTTCTGGGGACTCGCAGAAGCGCCGAACCAGTACCACACGCTGAACCGGAAATATCTGCTCAACGCGATCGATGGCTCGCTGCGCCGGCTGCAACTCGACTACGTCGACCTCGTCTATTGTCATCGGCCGGATCCCAACACCCCGATAGAGGAAACCGTTTGGGCGATGAGCGACATGATCGCGCGCGGCAAGGCGCTGTATTGGGGCACGTCCGAATGGAGTGCCGACGAGATTCGCGCCGCGTACGAAATCACCGAGCGGCATCATCTACACAAGCCGGTGGTCGAGCAGCCGCAGTACAACCTGTTCCATCGTACAAGGGTGGAGCAGGAATACGCGCGGCTCTATGACGATTACGGGCTTGGCCTGACGACGTGGAGCCCGCTGGCATCGGGGCTACTCACCGGCAAGTACCGCAACGGCGTTCCACCCGGCAGCCGCGCCGAACTGCCCGGCTACGACTGGCTCCGCGACCGGCTCACGGATCCGGCCAGCAACGACGCGGTCGAGCGTATCGGCGCGATCGCGGCCGACCTCGACTGCAGCACGGCCCAGCTCGCGATCGCGTGGGTGCTCGCGAATCCGCGCGTGAGTTCGGTGATTACGGGCGCATCGCGTGTCGAGCAAATCGGCGACAACATGCGAGCGGTCGACGTCGCCGCGAAGCTGACGCCAGAGATCATGCAGCGCATCGCTGAGGCCGTCGGCGATGCATACGAGTAAGGCGGCTCACGGCCACTCGCGTACAATACGCGACCGCATCGGCGCCCGGCCTGACGGCCGCGCTCGATCGTCCGTCTTCATCGATTCACCTTTCGTTTCAGGCAGTCAGCCATGCTCAGTTATCGTCACGGTTTTCACGCAGGCAACCACGCGGACGTGCTCAAGCACACCGTCGTCGTCCAACTGCTGCGCTACCTGAACAAGAAGGACAAGTCGTACTGGTACATCGACACGCACGCCGGTGCCGGTGTGTATTCGCTGCGCGACGGCTACGCGGCCAAGACGGGCGAGTTCGACACGGGCATCGGCCCGCTATGGAACGACAAGAGTCTGCCCGAAGCACTCGGCGATTACATCGACGAAGTGCGCGCGCTGAACGATGACGGCGAACTGCACTACTATCCGGGATCGCCGTATCTCGCGTGGCGCTTGATGCGCGAACAGGATCGGATGCGTCTGTTCGAGATGCACACGACCGAAATCGACGTGTTGCGTCACAACTTTCGCGATGCGGGGCGACGCGCGATGATCTTCGCCGGTGACGGCTTCGAAGGCATAAAGGCGCTACTGCCGCCGCCGCCGCGACGCGCGCTCGTGCTGATCGATCCGTCTTACGAGGACAAGAAGGACTACGCCCGCACGGTGACGTGCGTGACGGAATGCCTGAAGCGCTTCGCGACCGGCTGTTATGCGATCTGGTATCCGCAGGTCGCCCGAGTGGAATCTCAGCGTTTTCCGGAACAGCTCAAGCGACTGCAGCCAAATAATTGGCTGCATTTGACGTTGACGGTATCGAACCCGCCCGCGGATGGGCTCGGCCTTTACGGGAGCGGGATGTTCATCCTGAATCCGCCGTACACGCTCGCACAGAGCATGAAAGAGGTGCTGCCCTATCTGGTGGAGCGCCTGGGGCGGGATAGTGGCGCTCGGTGCGAGATCGAGCACCGAGCGAACTGAAGGAGACGATTGCCGTTACGGCTGCGGACGCGCGGTCGGTCGGTGCTGATTGGCCGGTGACGCGCTCCAGCCCGGCACATCGATGTACGGCGCGACAAACAGCGGCACCGAAGAATTGGTCCCTTGGCCGGCCGTCGTTCGCAAGCCGGCGGGTTCGACGATCGGTTCGGACGAAAACGGAGCCGTTTGCAACACCAACCCGCCTTGGCCGTCCTGGACGCCCCGCTGCGTATCGAGAATCAGCGGCCGGGACGAAGTCGCGGCAACAGCCGCGACGCCATGAACGAGCACCGCGGCGCCCAACAACAGACGCGCGCGGGAAACGTGACGCACATCGAGACGCAAGCGCATGATCATATTCTTCCGGTTGAAAAGCAGGTCCATACCATAGCGCCGCGCCAACGATTTCGCCAGATCCATCGCACAAAAAAACAAAGCCCCGTCAATACGGGGCTTGCTTTTCGTTCGGCGCCACGTTGCGCCTGACGGCGGCAGTATTTACAGCGAGTAGCCGTTTGCTTCGAGCGAGCGAATGCGGCTCTCGAGCTGGACGATGTCCGACGACGATGCAAGGTAGGCCTCGCGGCGCTCACGTTCTGCGGATTCGAACCAGTTGCTCAGCTTTTCGACGATGTAGGCGATCATGATGTTCTCCAAGGAAGGGGGACCCCTGGCGAATCGAGATTCAGGGATTTCCCGTATAGGGTTATCCCGAATTATAGCGATGCCACACCAAGATGCCAGTGAAATGCTTGCATGGAGAGCATTCCAGATTGGAATGGATTCTGAAGCATTGCGTATAAACCGTTGATCTTGCTAGGTTTCAGCTCGCCGCTTGTTTTGGAGCCCGAGGGCTTGCACTAATCTGGGTCATCGTTAGGTGCAGCCAGACGCGCCAAAATTGGGCATTCGGGGCGGCTGTCCCCGTGACAGTGCGCTGCGAGATCGGCCAGCGTGTCCCGCATGTCGCTCAACTCCGCAATGCGTTTATCCAGCTCGGCGACGTGCTCAAGGGCGATCGATTTCACCTCGGCGCTGGCTCGAGAGCGATCCTGCCACAGGGTCAGCAGCTTACGGATATCCTCGACGAGAAAACCGAGCCGGCGGGCTTGGCGGATGAAACGCAAAATATGGATCTCGTCCGTGCCGTAGATCCGGTATCCGGCATCGCTCCGCTTGCTCGGTGCAAGGAGGCCGACCTCTTCGTAGTACCGTATCATTTTTGCGCTGACGCCGGATTCGCGCGATGCGTCCCCGATATTCATTCCCGACCCTCTCTCGATCAATCATTGGCGCGAACGCAGATATCGCCACCGACTAGCGGCGCGACAAACCGATCGTAGCAAATCGCGGGGTTCACTTCCGGGATGTCGTAGGGGACGTGTGCCACGGCAATCGGAATTGGCGAAGCATTGGTGAAAGCCGGATCGACCGACCTGCCGTCGGGACGGTAAAGCGATCCGCACTGATGATGGATCTTGCGGTGGCGCGGCCCGCAGGCGCCCGCGGGCTGCCAGCGCCTCTCACGCTGCCATTTCCGCCGCCGCAAATGCAAAAACCCCCGCCTGTTCGGGCGGGGGTTTCTGGCTTAGGGAGCCTGACGATTACCTACTTTCACACGGGAATCCGCACTATCATCGGCGTAGAGTCGTTTCACGGTCCTGTTCGGGATGGGAAGGGGTGGGACCGACTCGCTATGGTCATCAGGCAAAGAGGGTTGTCCTGCTGGCATGGCCAACAGAACCAATCTGGGAAGAAGCAGTAATTTTAGGTTGTGTGTATCACACACGAGAATCCAACCGTCCGACGCGCTCTGTAGCGCGAAACAGACTTGTTATAGGATCAAGCCTTACGGGCAATTAGTATCGGTTAGCTGAACGCATTACTGCGCTTACACACCCGACCTATCAACGTCCTGGTCTCGAACGACCCTTCAAGGGGATCTAGTCCCCAGGGATATCTCATCTTAAGGCGAGTTTCCCGCTTAGATGCTTTCAGCGGTTATCTCTTCCGAACATAGCTACCCGGCGATGCCACTGGCGTGACAACCGGTACACCAGAGGTTCGTCCACTCCGGTCCTCTCGTACTAGGAGCAGCCCCCTTCAAATATCCAACGCCCACGGCAGATAGGGACCAAACTGTCTCACGACGTTTTAAACCCAGCTCACGTACCTCTTTAAATGGCGAACAGCCATACCCTTGGGACCGGCTACAGCCCCAGGATGAGATGAGCCGACATCGAGGTGCCAAACACCGCCGTCGATATGAACTCTTGGGCGGTATCAGCCTGTTATCCCCAGAGTACCTTTTATCCGTTGAGCGATGGCCCTTCCATACAGAACCACCGGATCACTATGACCTGCTTTCGCACCTGCTCGACTTGTCGGTCTCGCAGTTAAGCACGCTTATGCCATTGCACTATCAGCACGATTTCCGACCGTACCTAGCGTACCTTCGTACTCCTCCGTTACGCTTTGGGAGGAGACCGCCCCAGTCAAACTGCCTACCATGCACTGTCCCCGACCCGGATCACGGGCCAAGGTTAGAACCTCAAACAAACCAGGGTGGTATTTCAAGGACGGCTCCACCGAAACTAGCGTTCCGGTTTCATAGCCTCCCACCTATCCTACACAGATCGGTTCAAAGTCCAATGCAAAGCTACAGTAAAGGTTCATGGGGTCTTTCCGTCTAGCCGCGGGTAGATTGCATCATCACAAACACTTCAACTTCGCTGAGTCTCGGGAGGAGACAGTGTGGCCATCGTTACGCCATTCGTGCAGGTCGGAACTTACCCGACAAGGAATTTCGCTACCTTAGGACCGTTATAGTTACGGCCGCCGTTTACCGGGACTTCAATCAAGAGCTTGCACCCCATCATTTAATCTTCCGGCACCGGGCAGGCGTCACACCCTATACGTCCACTTTCGTGTTTGCAGAGTGCTGTGTTTTTATTAAACAGTCGCAGCCACCAGTTTATTGCAACCCCTTCACCCTCCTGGCGCAGGCCAGTCAAGCTACAAGGGCGTACCTTATCCCGAAGTTACGGTACCAATTTGCCGAGTTCCTTCTCCCGAGTTCTCTCAAGCGCCTTAGAATACTCATCTCGCCCACCTGTGTCGGTTTGCGGTACGGTCATCGTTAGACTGAAGCTTAGAGGCTTTTCTTGGAACCACTTCCAATTGCTTCGCTCCCGAAGGAGCTCGCGCCACACCCTTGAATTACGCGCCCGGATTTGCCTAAGCGCCTTCTCCAATGCAGCGACCGGGACTTCCAACACCCGGACAACCTTCCGCGATCCGTCCCCCCATCGCATCTAACGACGGTGCAGGAATATTGACCTGCTTCCCATCAGCTACGCATTTCTGCCTCGCCTTAGGGGCCGACTCACCCTACGCCGATGAACGTTGCGTAGGAAACCTTGGGCTTACGGCGAGGGGGCCTTTCACCCCCTTTATCGCTACTCATGTCAGCATTCGCACTTCCGATACCTCCAGCACGCTTTTCAACGCACCTTCGCAGGCTTACGGAACGCTCTCCTACCATGCGTGCAAGCACGCATCCGCAGCTTCGGTATATAGCTTAGCCCCGTTACATCTTCCGCGCAGGACGACTCGATCAGTGAGCTATTACGCTTTCTTTAAAGGGTGGCTGCTTCTAAGCCAACCTCCTGACTGTTTTAGCCTTCCCACTTCGTTTCCCACTTAGCTATATTTGGGGACCTTAGCTGGCGGTCTGGGTTGTTTCCCTCTTGACACCGGACGTTAGCACCCGATGTCTGTCTCCCGTGATTGCACTCTTCGGTATTCGGAGTTTGCTATGGCGGGGTAATCTGCAATAGACCCCCCAACCATGACAGTGCTCTACCCCCGAAGGTGAGACACGAGGCACTACCTAAATAGTTTTCGGAGAGAACCAGCTATTTCCAGGTTTGTTTAGCCTTTCACCCCTATCCACAGCTCATCCCCTAACTTTTCAACGTTAGTGGGTTCGGACCTCCAGTACGTGTTACCGCACCTTCATCCTGGCCATGGATAGATCACCTGGTTTCGGGTCTACGCCCAGCAACTGAACGCCCTATTCGGACTCGCTTTCGCTACGCCTGCCCTATACGGTTAAGCTTGCTACTGAACGTAAGTCGCTGACCCATTATACAAAAGGTACGCCGTCACCCCTTACGAGGCTCCGACTGTTTGTATGCATGCGGTTTCAGGATCTATTTCACTCCCCTCCCGGGGTTCTTTTCGCCTTTCCCTCACGGTACTGGTTCACTATCGGTCGATCACGAGTATTTAGCCTTGGAGGATGGTCCCCCCATCTTCAGACAGGATTTCACGTGTCCCGCCCTACTTGTCGCACACCTAGTTCTTTCATACTGTTTTCGCCTACAGGGCTATCACCTGCTATGGCCGCACTTTCCAGAGCGTTCGGCTAACAATACAAATAAAGAGTGCAAGGCTCATCCCATTTCGCTCGCCACTACTTTGGGAATCTCGGTTGATTTCTTTTCCTGCGGTTACTTAGATGTTTCAGTTCACCGCGTTCGCTTCGCATGGCCTATGTATTCAGCCATGGATACTCCATAAGGAGTGGGTTTCCCCATTCGGACATCTACGGATCAAAGCTCGTTTGCCAGCTCCCCGTAGCTTTTCGCAGGCTACCGCGTCCTTCATCGCCTGTGATCGCCAAGGCATCCACCACATGCACTTGTTCGCTTGACCCTATAACGAGTCTGTCTCGTTACAGGTTGAGTTCTCGCGTTGTGCCGTATTCCAAGTTGATGTCGACCAGAGTTGGCGCTTTAGCGCTTACTCTGGCCCCACTCCCGTAGGGAGCCGAACATGAAGTTCGAATCATCTTGAGATACATCGATACAATCACAACCCGGATAGTTTTCACGTCCATCTCAAAGACGCTTCCGCTATCCAAATTACTTACTTCTTCCAGATTGTTAAAGAACGACAGCCGATACTTTCGTACCGCTCTGACTGGCTCAATCGCCAATGAGTAATGTTCGATTCGTTCTCTCGAACTCCATCAAACATTATCCATTGGGCTCCCTTCGGGAGTGAGATGCTCGTAAGCGCTGAAGCGCTAACGATCATCGCAATTGGTGGAGGCAGACGGGATCGAACCGACGACCCCCTGCTTGCAAAGCAGGTGCTCTCCCAGCTGAGCTATGCCCCCATGAGTACAGATTTGCCTCAGGTACTACAGCCATCGGCATGGGCTGCTCGTAAGCGCTAAAGCGCTAACGATCACCGACACGTCAGACAATGGTGGGTCTGGTTGGATTCGAACCAACGACCCCCGCCTTATCAAGACGGTGCTCTAACCGACTGAGCTACAGACCCCTGAGTCTGTCTTTAATTTACAGCCGATAAGCGTGAGCGCTCAACTTTGCGAGAAGCTCTGGAAAGGAGGTGATCCAGCCGCACCTTCCGATACGGCTACCTTGTTACGACTTCACCCCAGTCATGAATCCTACCGTGGTGACCGTCCTCCTTGCGGTTAGACTAGCCACTTCTGGTAAAACCCACTCCCATGGTGTGACGGGCGGTGTGTACAAGACCCGGGAACGTATTCACCGCGGCATGCTGATCCGCGATTACTAGCGATTCCAGCTTCATGCACTCGAGTTGCAGAGTGCAATCCGGACTACGATCGGTTTTCTGGGATTAGCTCCCCCTCGCGGGTTGGCAACCCTCTGTTCCGACCATTGTATGACGTGTGAAGCCCTACCCATAAGGGCCATGAGGACTTGACGTCATCCCCACCTTCCTCCGGTTTGTCACCGGCAGTCTCCTTAGAGTGCTCTTGCGTAGCAACTAAGGACAAGGGTTGCGCTCGTTGCGGGACTTAACCCAACATCTCACGACACGAGCTGACGACAGCCATGCAGCACCTGTGCGCCGGTTCTCTTTCGAGCACTCCCGAATCTCTTCAGGATTCCGACCATGTCAAGGGTAGGTAAGGTTTTTCGCGTTGCATCGAATTAATCCACATCATCCACCGCTTGTGCGGGTCCCCGTCAATTCCTTTGAGTTTTAATCTTGCGACCGTACTCCCCAGGCGGTCAACTTCACGCGTTAGCTACGTTACTAAGGAAATGAATCCCCAACAACTAGTTGACATCGTTTAGGGCGTGGACTACCAGGGTATCTAATCCTGTTTGCTCCCCACGCTTTCGTGCATGAGCGTCAGTATTGGCCCAGGGGGCTGCCTTCGCCATCGGTATTCCTCCACATCTCTACGCATTTCACTGCTACACGTGGAATTCTACCCCCCTCTGCCATACTCTAGCCTGCCAGTCACCAATGCAGTTCCCAGGTTGAGCCCGGGGATTTCACATCGGTCTTAGCAAACCGCCTGCGCACGCTTTACGCCCAGTAATTCCGATTAACGCTTGCACCCTACGTATTACCGCGGCTGCTGGCACGTAGTTAGCCGGTGCTTATTCTTCCGGTACCGTCATCCCCCGGCTGTATTAGAGCCAAGGATTTCTTTCCGGACAAAAGTGCTTTACAACCCGAAGGCCTTCTTCACACACGCGGCATTGCTGGATCAGGCTTTCGCCCATTGTCCAAAATTCCCCACTGCTGCCTCCCGTAGGAGTCTGGGCCGTGTCTCAGTCCCAGTGTGGCTGGTCGTCCTCTCAGACCAGCTACTGATCGTCGCCTTGGTAGGCCTTTACCCCACCAACTAGCTAATCAGCCATCGGCCAACCCTATAGCGCGAGGCCCGAAGGTCCCCCGCTTTCATCCGTAGATCGTATGCGGTATTAATCCGGCTTTCGCCGGGCTATCCCCCACTACAGGACATGTTCCGATGTATTACTCACCCGTTCGCCACTCGCCACCAGGTGCAAGCACCCGTGCTGCCGTTCGACTTGCATGTGTAAGGCATGCCGCCAGCGTTCAATCTGAGCCAGGATCAAACTCTTCAGTTCAAACCTGTTACTGTTTTCGGTTCCGTTAAGAACCGGTCGCTCACTCAAAGCTGACAGGAATATGAATCACTTCATAAACCTGACTTACTTTAGTGTGAGACTCTTGATACTTTCGCTTTCTGATCCGAGGATCAGCTCGCTGCCATCAAGCGCCCACACTTATCGGCTGTTAATTTTTAAAGAGCATTCCTGCGAGGAACTTCGCGTTTCCCGGCAGCGCTGCGTTTTCAGCAGCAGAGAAGCGAGATTATGAACCGCCTTTCTTCGCTCGTCAACAACTTTCTGAACTGCTTCGTTGCGACCGCGAGGGGTTCAGCTTCGTGTGCCCAGGGCCGCTACCGCTGACCCAATCGCACCGCTTCCCTTCTTCTCCCGCGCCGCGTTTCCGTTAGCGCGAAAGAGGCGTGATTCTAGGCATCGTTCAGCGATCGCGCAAGGGGTTCGGCGGATTTATTTCGCCCCCCGTCCAGACGACCTTCCAGCCATGCCCGAGCACGAGAGCGCTTATGGTGCAAAGAACGGACTAGAATGTGAGGTTCTTCGCCTCTTTCTATACGTATTTAATATGCGCCAGCGAATCGCCAAACGCCTCCCCCCCGACGCCGACAAACTGGTCGGCCTGTCGCTTGCGCTCTTCGCCTCCGGCAGCCGCATTGAGGATCGCTTCTGGGAAGCGAAGCTCGATGCGCTGCTCGCCAAGATCGTTCGCAACGGCAACCAGACGACGCTCGACGCGGCACTCGATCATCTGCAGCAGAATCATCCCGATGCATATGGCGCGCTCGCCGACATGGCCGAGACGCACAGCGAATCGATGGTGATCGATCACGAAGGCCAGCCGTACGATGCACTGCTGGTCGCCGTCCCCGTTCTTGCATGGACGCGCTACATGATCCCGTCCGGTCCGCTGAAAGGCGACGTCGCGGACGCGCTGCGTGCTCATCTGCACGCGCATGTGCTGGCATCCGGGACGCTCGTGGGACTCGCGCCGTTCCTGTACAGCATCGATCAGTTGCCGCGACACCACGTCGAGACCTACCGGCTCGCCCAGCAACTCGCGCATGCAGCCGTCGGCCAGCACGCGGCCAAGCTGAGCTTCGGCGACCTGCCCGAGACTTCGCCGATTCTGGCCGATCCGCGCTTCCTGCTCGCCGTCGTCGCCGCCCCCGCCGGCGCACCGCTGTTCCGTTGGCAGGAAGAAGAGCACGGCAACCGGATCGAACGCGGCCAATGCCTGGAACAATGGACTGCCCAGGGCGGCCCGAATCTGTCGGTCGCACTCCCGGGCTGCGAGTTCGAATGCCTGCTTCCGGACGCGTACTACTCCGCTTGCCGTGATGCGGACGAGCGAATCCGTCCGCACACAGTCCGAACGGCCATCCGTTATCTTTTCGACACACTTGGTGCAGCGCCGCAGGAACTGCGTGCTGTGGTTGCCGGCTTCGGCGAACGACGGATCGACGAGTATCGCGTCGGCTTCACGCGACGCGCCAGCAACGACGTGATCTATGGAGTCGTGTGGCCGCTCTACGGCCGCGAAAACGGCGACGTGGCGATCGACAGCGCGACGCTCGAAGGCGAGGCGCCGATCGACGGGCCGCTCGAAGAAATCGTGAGTTTGCTGAAGGAATGCGGCGTAACGGACGTCCGGCGGCACGCCGGACGCTTCGAACCCGAATATTGCGACGACTGCGGCGTGCCGCTCTATGCGGATCCGCTCGGCGAAATCGTCCACGCCGAAATGCCGGAAGACGCGTCGCCCGCGCAACCGCACTTCCACTGACCGCGTCGCAGGCCAGCATGGCCTGCCCCGCCCGAAGCCGCTCCCGGTTCCAGCCGGAGCGGCTTTTTTTTCGTCGATCGCACCATCCGCCGACATTTCAGACTTTTCCTAAGCCTTTCAGCCAAGCAGACATCGTGTAAGGTTTTTGTCATTATCGGACTGAAGGCATGCCGACGGCAGCTCAATGATTCATCTTAAGGAGGTTGAATATGCGGTTCCTGGTGCTGAATTCAGACGCCGAACGGCGTGACGGACTGAAAGCCCTGCTGCGGCAGATCGACCGTCACGCCAGCATCAACGATGCGCCCGACGGCTTCCAGGCGCGCCGGCTGCTGCGCACCCAGCGTTTCGATCTGGTCGCGATCAACTGGCCGGACGTCGGCAGGCTGAGCGAAGTCCAGGCGCTGTCCAGCGCGTGCTCGCCGACTCCCACCGCGGTACTGATCGACGAGTCCACGCCGCAAGCCATCCAGCGCTTCTACAACTATGGCGTCGCGGGCGTGATCCCGCATTCCACGCGGCCGCATCTGATCGTGCGGGCACTCGAAATCGTGCTGCTCGGCGGCCACTACATCCCGCCGATCGCGCTGAGCCTACTGCCGTCCGCCGCCGCGGCGCGCAACGACGCCCATTTCCAGAAACTGGCCGGATCCCTGCCACGCAGGCCGCCCGTCGGCCTGCTATCGCCGCGGCAGGCGCAAATCATGCGTTTCGTTCACATGGGCAGCACCAACAAGATGATTGCGCGAACGCTCGGAATCAGCGAAGGCACCGTGAAGATCCATCTCGCCAGCATCTTCCAGCAACTCGGCGCGGCAAATCGCGCCGCCGCGGTCGCGATCTACAACGGCTGGTTGTCGCCGCATCTCGAGGTGCTTCTGGCCAACCGCGATCGCGCCAGCAAACCGGCCATCGGGGAGCGCGGCCCGGTTCCGCTGCGCGCGCAACGGAGAGAGCGTGCGTATCCGTTGCCCGCGGCAAACGCCGGTACCCGCGACTTGCCGCTCGCGGCCGAGCCGCCGGCACGGTTTCGGCGCGAGCGCTAGTCGGACAGTCTCGATATTGCGACGCTCGGAATGTGCGGATTCCCACCTTTGATCCTCAACGAGTAATATGAACGCATGGGTTTTCTTTTCACACCGCTTCCGCTCTGGGTAGGCGTCGGTGGCTGGATCGCCGCCGTGGCGCTGCTCGCGCTCGCGATCTGGAATCGTCCTTTCGTCCGCCTGCAGGACGCAACGCTCCAGCACGTGTGGCTCGCGCTCGTCACCGCGATCGCGGTTCTGTGGGCGTCGAACGCGTGGCTCGAGGACGGGATCGTCATGCATCTGCTCGGCGCGACGCTACTCGTTACGCTGTTCGACTGGACGCTCGCACTGATCGCGATGGGTGCCGTCACGGGCGTCGCGGCAGTTGTTTTCGACGCACCGTGGCAAGGCGTCGGTCTCACCTATCTGGTGTACGGCGCGCTGCCGGTCGCGGTATCCGCGCTGCTGCAGCGCGCGGCGCTCGCGTGGCTGCCGCACAACCTCGCGTCGTTCATCACCGGGCAGGGCTTCCTGTCGCCGGCCATCGCGATCGTCGCGGTTGCCGGTGCGGCGGCCGGTGTGCAGCTCGCGCTCGCGGATGGCGTGCCCGTCGTGATTCCGGCCGGCTACATGCTGAACACAGCGCTGCTCGCGCTCGGCGAAGCATGGTTCACCGGGATGGCGACCGCGCTCATCGCCGTCTATCGTCCCGCATGGGTCACGACGTTCGATGTCCGCCGCTATCGTCTCGGCGGCCCGCGCGCTTGAATGCCTGAGCTGTCCCGGTCCAACAACGCGTGCGTCGAACCGCTTGCGGAGCGCGGGAGAGCGCGACGTCTACTGACGCACCACTTTTTTACGCTAAGATTGAACTCCTGATCTTCATCGGGCATCTATACGTCCCGATGCCTCACTTGCTTCTCACCAATAACCTGATGGACAGCTCTCCTGCCTCGCTCCGGATTTTCCGGGCGCTCGGCAAGCTGGCAGCCTGTGTCGCGGGCCTGTCGCTTGCGCTTCCGGCACCGGTATTCGCCGACCTCCTCGACCAGCGCTCCGAACTGATCAACAAATTCGTCAACGAGATGCATGCCGATCCGATCGTCGCGGATTGTGCGGCGCACGGCAGCTTCATCGCGAGCACGTCGTCGGCGTTCGACCGCGTCGACTTCGCGCCGAGTGCGTTCGAAAGCGGCAACGCAACAATGACGCCGTGGAACGATTCGTTCGATCAGGGCAAGCAGCGCGTGAAGGTCGACAACATCGTCACCGTGGACGGCCTCGGCGTCCGCAACGACGGCAGCGCACCGACACCGTTGAAATTCCGTTGCGGCTACGTCGGTCAGCAAATGCTCGCGTTCAGCTGGAACGATCCCGTGCCGCCGTTGAAGCCCCGTGTCGAGCGCCCGTCGTCGTCGACCAAGAAGTTCAAGGGCAAGTCGCACCGCGGCAAGGCAAAAGCGAACGCAGCCGGCCGCACCGGCGGCAAGAAGGCAGTCGCGACGAAAAAATCGAGCGGTACGAAGAAAGCCGTCAAAAAGAAAACCGCGAAGAAGTCCTGATACGACGGAGCGGCAACGACAGAAGCAAGAAAGCCGGCGCATCGCACGATGCGCCGGCTTTTTTTCATATCGACGACTGCGCGCTTACGCGAACGTCTCGACGTGCGCGAGGATTGCCGCGAGCATCGCCGCGCCGAGCGCCGCGCTGCGCTGGCCGTTCCAGCCGACGCGCTCGTCGGGCAGGTTCGCGTTGTCCTTGAATGGCATCTCGAGCGTCAGCGAAAGGCAGCCGAACTGATGGCCGATGTACTTCGACGCGAGCTTGAGCGCGTCCTCCTTGTACTTGCTCGCCGCATAGCCGTGCTCGGTCTGGAAGTCGGGGCTTGCGACCTTGAACGCATCAATGAATGCGGCTTGCTCCCTGCGCTGTTGCTCGGTAAAGCCTGGCAGCATCTCCGAACCCGCAACGAACACGTACGGCAGATCCTCGTCACCATGAATGTCGAAGAACATGTCGCAACCGGTCGCATGGATCGCGTCGCGCACGACCAGCACTTCCGGGCTGCGCGCGGCATCGGGTTCCATCCACTCGCGGTTCAGGTTCGCGCCCGCCGCGTTGGTGCGAAGATTGCCGTGCACGCTGCCATCCGGATTCATGTTCGGGACGATGTAGAACGTTGCGTGGTCGTACAGCTTGCGCGCAACCGGGTCACCCGCCCAGTCGCCCCAGCCGGCGAGCCGCTTGACGAGCCCTTCGACGAACCACTCGGCCATCGTCTCGCCGGGATGCTGGCGCGCGATGATCCACACCTTCTTCTTCGGCGCGCCGTCGACTTCCGGCGTGCCAAGCGTCAGCAGCGACATCGGCCGGCCTTCGACGGTGCGCCCAAGCTCGACGACATTCGCGTGCGGCAGCTGCTGGACCGCACCGACGAACGCCGCATGGCGCTCTTCCGAATATGGCTCGAAGTATGCGTAGTAAATGCTGTCGAATTCCGGCGTGTGGTCGATGGTCATCGTCTTGCCGTCGAATGTCGTCGGCACGCGAAACCAGTCGACGCGGTCGTAGCTCGCGACCGCACTGTAGTTGCGCCATCCCGACGGATACGCACAGTCGGCCGCATTCTCGAACGCCATCACGCAACGCTCATCGCGAGCGCCGGTCAGGCGGAAGTAAAACCATTGCGCGAACTCGGAACGGCTGTCGCCGCGCACGCGCAGACGGATCGCGTCCGGGCTGTCGCACGACACGACGTCGATCGCGCCCGCATCGAAATTGCTGGTGATCGAAAGGGTCATCCTTCTCTCCAATTGCGACCGGAGCGGGCGGTTTGCCGCATGTCCGGCCTCATGCTTGCGCCGGCCGCCTCGTGAACGGCCGGCATGGTCACTCGCCGATGCGCCGGCGATATACGTAAGTCGAATCGTTCGATGCAGCCGCGTCGAACGCGTAACCTTCCATCGCGAAATCCTTCAGCGCCGCGGGTTCGGCGATGCGGTTCTCGACGATATAGCGCGCCATCAGGCCACGGGCGCGCTTCGCGTGGAAGCTGATGATCTTGTAGCGGCCGCCCTTCCAGTCCTCGAATACCGGCGTGACGATCGGCGCGGCCAGCAGTTTCGGCTTCACCGACTTGAAGTACTCGGTGGACGCGCAGTTGACCAGCACGCGCGCTGCACCCGTGCGCGTCTCGAGCTGCTCGTTCAGCGCCCGTGTGATCCGGTCGCCCCAGAACGCGTACAGATCCTTGCCGCGCGCGTTCGCGAAACGGGTCCCCATCTCGAGCCGGTACGGCTGCAGCAGGTCGAGCGGACGCAGCAGCCCGTACAAGCCCGACAGCACGCGCACGTGTTGCTGCGCGAAGTCGAGATCGGCAGCCGACAGCGATTTTGCGTCGAATCCTTCGTAGACGTCGCCGTTGAACGCGAGCACCGCCTGCTTCGCATTGGCCGTCGTGAAATTCGGCGACCAGTCGGCGTAACGCTGGAAGTTCAGGCGCGCGAGCGGATCGGAGATGTCCATCAGCGTTGCGATGTCCTGCGGCGACAGCTTGCGCAGACCATCGATCAGTTCCGACGCATCCTCGACGAATGCAGGATTCGTGTAAGACGGGACGTGGGCGGGCGTATCGTAGTCGAGGGATTTGGCGGGAGAGAGAACGATTATCATAGAGGCTCGCTGGCACGCCGTGCCTTGCGGTCAGACGAAAACCACCGATTGTAACGAATGACCCGCTCCCTCGCCCCGCATGACGCGCTTCGCGTCGTGCTCGACTCGAACGTCTGGATCGACATCCTCGTGTTCGACGACCCTGCCACGCGCCCGATCCGTGCTGCGCTCGAGCGCGGTACGCTCGGCGCCGTGATCGACGGCCGCTGCCTGAACGAGCTCGAACTCGTGCTCGACTATCCGCAGTTCCGGGCGCGCGCGATCGACAAGGCCAAAGCGCTCGCGATCGTCGCGCGCCTGGCGACGCTCGTCGAGCCGCCGGCCATCGCCGCCGCCGACACGCTGCCGCTGCCGAAATGCAAGGACCGCGACGATCAGAAATTTCTCGAGCTCGCGCGCGCCGCGCAGGCCGACTGGCTCGTATCGAAGGATCGCGCGCTGCTCAAGCTCGCGAAGCGCACCGCGCGCGACTTCGGCTTCCGGATCGCACAGCCTGCGCCGTTTACCGAAGCCTGCGCGCTCGATGCCGCGTCGGCCACCACCTCCACGCCGGCCTGACAGGCCCGGCGCCACACCGCTTGCGACCGTATCGATGAACGCTCCTTCCGACATGCCCAAGACTCCCGTTTTCCCCTCGCGCCTGCCGAACGTCGGCACGACGATTTTCACGGTCATGAGCGCGCTCGCCGCCGAGAAAGGCGCGGTCAACCTCGGGCAGGGCTTCCCCGATTTCGACTGCGATCCGCGCATCGTCGACGCGGTCTCGGCCGCGATGCGCAACGGGCACAACCAGTATCCGCCGATGGCGGGCGTGGCCCCGCTGCGCGACGCGATTGCCGACAAGATCGCGCACGTCTACGGCCGGCGCTACGATCCGGCCACGGAGATCACTGTGACCGCCGGCGCGACGCAGGCGCTGCTGACGGCAATCCTGTGCGCGGTGCATCCGGGCGACGAAGTGATCGTCATCGAACCGACCTACGACAGCTATCTGCCGTCGATCGAACTGGCCGGCGGCAAGCCCGTGTTCGTCACGCTGGAAGCGCCGGACTACGCCATTCCGTTCGATCGTCTCGCGGCGGCGATCACGCCGAAGACACGCATGATCATGATCAACACGCCGCACAATCCGACCGGCACGGTGTGGCGCGACACGGACATGCGCAGGCTCGAGGAGATCGTGCGCGGCACCAACGTGCTGATCCTGTCGGACGAGGTGTACGAGCACATGGTCTATGACGGCGCGCGGCACGAGAGCGTCGCGCGCTACCCGGAGCTCGCCGCGCGCAGCTTCATCGTGTCGAGCTTCGGGAAGACGTACCACGTGACCGGCTGGAAAGTCGGCTATGTCGCGGCGCCCGCGGCGCTGACCGCGGAGTTCCGCAAGGTCCACCAGTTCAACGTATTCACGGTCAACACGCCGATGCAGATCGGGCTCGCCGACTACCTGCGCGATCCGGCACCGTACCTGACGCTGCCCGATTTCTACCAGAAGAAGCGCGACTTCTTCCGCGCCGGCCTCGAACGCACGCGCTTCAGGCTGCTGCCGTGCACGGGCACGTACTTTCAGTGCGTCGATTATTCGGCGATCAGCGACCTGCCGGAAGCGGAATTCTCGAAATGGCTCACCTCGGAAATCGGCGTGGCGGCAATTCCGGTGTCCGCGTTCTATCACGAGCCGCATGAATCGGGCGTCGTGCGCTTCTGCTTCGCGAAACAGGAAAGCACGCTCGCATCCGCACTAGAACGGCTCGCGCGCTTGTAAACCGGATTGGGCCGGCCGGGCGCGGCCGCTCGCCGCGCCCGCCCCATCGCGCTTATGAACGCGCGATGCCGGATGCTTCGATATACGCCTTGCGATCGGCTGCCACGCGTTGTGCGGCGGGCCGCTCGCCGACCAGCTTCGCATGCGCCTTCCAGTCAATGCCTGCGTCGACCAGGAAATCGCGGCCGAAGATCGCCTTCGTTGCCATTCCGATCACCGGCAGATGTACCGTCGCGGCGATGTCGGCCAAGCCAAACGTGTCGCCGAGCACATACGGTGAAAACTTCGCCATTTGCTTGAATGCGTCGATCGCGCGCGGCAGGCGCTTCTCGACGTGCGCCTTCATCCCGTCGCTGACCTTGCCGCCGAAAAATGCTTCCGTATAAACTTCGCGCGCCGTCCATTCGAGATACAGCTCGAGCGTCTCGACGAGTTCACGTACCTTGGCGGCCGCGAATGGACTATGCGGGAGGATCGCCTTCTCAGGGTAGCGCGCCGCCAGATACTCGACGATGACCTGCGATTCGAACAGCGCGCCCTCTTCCGTCTTCACGAACGGAATCTTGCCGAGCGGCGAATCGGCGAGCAATGCCGGGTCGCTGATCGGCAAGCCGCATGTCGATTCCTCGAACGGGATGCCGTGCTCGAGCAGCACGAACTTCACCTTGTTGTAATAGTTGGACAACGGAATACCGCACAGCTGTAGCATCGGAGTCTCCTGCGTTGCTTGAAGCGCGGCCGCAGCGCTACCGGCCGCATCGGGATGCATCGCGCCAAAAAGCACGTTCGTGCTAGTCTAAAGCAGTTTCACGTCCGTCACGACGCCATTACATCCGCTGCAGCGTCACGCTCGCCTGCATGCGCAACGCGCGACGCCGCAGCGTCGCCATTCGATGGAGACACACTCGCATGAGCGCTGAACTGCTGGCCTCGCGTCCGCCCGAAAGCGAATCGACGCTCGTCCTCACGTTGTCCAGCCCCGGCGCACGCAACGCACTGCATCCCGACATGTACGCAGCCGGCGTCGAAGCGCTCGCCACCGCCGATCGCGATCCGGCGATCCGCGCCGTCGTGCTCACGGGCGCCGACCGTTTCTTTTGCGCGGGCGGCAACCTGAACCGGCTGCTCGACAACCGATCGAAGGACCCGTCTTGCCAGGCTGACAGCATCGATCAGCTCGCCGCATGGATTACGGCGATTCGCGCGTCGACGAAGCCGGTGATCGCAGCAGTCGAAGGCGCGGCGGCCGGCGCAGGCTTCTCGCTTGCGCTCGCATGCGATCTGATCGTCGCCGCGCACGACGCGAAATTCGTGATGTCGTACGCTCGCGTCGGCCTCACGCCGGACGGCGGCGGCTCCTGGTTCCTCGCCCGTGCGCTGCCGCGCGCGCTGGCGGCGGAAATCCTGTTCGAGGGCAAGCCCGTCGCGGCCGAACGCCTGCATGCGCTCGGTATCGTCAACCGGCTCGCCGCGCCGGGGGCCGCGTTGTCCGACGCGCTCGCGTGGGCCGACTCGCTGGCCGGCGTCTCGCCGAACGCGCTCACGCGCATCAAATCGCTGCTCGACGACGCAACCGCGCAGCCGCTCGACGCACATCTCGGCGCCGAGCGCGATCACTTCGTCGCGTCGCTGCATCACGCGGATGCGTTCGAGGGGATTACCGCATTTCTCGAGAAACGGGCACCGCGCTACAAGCGCTGATGCCCGCGCGACTCCACCACTCCAACGGCGTTACCGGCGTTGCGGCGACACGCATGTGCCTGTTGCCGGCGCGGTTTCGCGCCGCCTGCAGCGCACGGCGATCCATGCTCTAATGACCGCCTGTCGCGGCGCCGTACCGGCGCCGTTTTCGCGCATGCAACGAAGGAGTTGACGATGATCGACGTCTACAGCTGGGCGACCCCGAACGGCCACAAGATCCACATCATGCTCGAGGAAACCGGCCTCGCGTATCGAGCGCATCCGATCGACATCGGTGCGGGCGACCAGTTCAAGCCAGAATTCCTGAAGATCAGCCCGAACAACAAGATTCCCGCGATCGTCGATTCCGACGGCCCGGGCGGCCAGCCGATCTCGCTGTTCGAATCGGGCGCGATCCTCGTCTACCTCGCGGAAAAAACCGGCAATTTCCTGCCGTCGGATCCGGCCGCGCGCTACGCGACGCTCGAATGGCTGATGTTCCAGATGGGCGGGGTCGGCCCGATGCTCGGACAGGCACACCATTTCCGCATCTACGCACCGGAAAAAATCGAATATGCGGTGAATCGCTACACCAACGAAGCGAAGCGCCTGTACAACGTGATGGACAAGCGCCTCGGCGAATCCGAATATCTCGCGGGCGACACGTACACGATCGCGGACATCGCGACGTTTCCGTGGACGCGTTCGTGGCAGAACCAGGGCATCGTGCTCGACGAACTGCCAAACGTGAAGCGCTGGCATGAAGCGATTGCCGCGCGCCCGGCCGTGCAGCGCGGCGTCGAAGTTCTCTCGTCGCTGCGCAAGGCGCTGCAGGACGACAAGGCACGCGAGATCCTGTTCGGCGCAACGCAATACGCGAAGCACTGATGCGGCAGGCAACGGCGAGCGCGGCGGCATCCGGCGATGCCACTGCACGCGTCAGAAGTAGTGCAGCGTGATGAATTCCGCCGCGCAAACAAGCTGCGGCGCATCGGGACGATCGGCCTGCACCGACACCGACCACGTTACCTGTACGCCACCGCGCGCGGCGTCCGCCGTTTCCTTCACTGCGAACAGCGCACGCACGCGCGCACCGACTGCCACCGGCTTCAGGAACCGAACGCGGTTCAGTCCGTAGTTCACACCCATCTTGTGCTCGAAGCGCATCGCGTCGGTCATCAGCGCGGGAATCAGCGACAGTGTCAGGAACCCGTGCGCGATCGGGCCGCCGAAAGGCGACTCGCGCCGCGCACGCTCGGGATCGACATGAATCCACTGGCGATCGTCGGTCGCATCGGCAAAACGGTCGACCCGCTGCTGATCGACCTCGATCCAGCCGCTGGCAAACGGCTCCGCACCGACCAGAGCATGCAGCGCCGGCGCCGATGCGATGAGCGGCAATGTCGTGTCGGTCATGCGCCCACTCCTTGCGGATGACGCAGCCCGAAGATCACTTTCGTGTGAACGGTGATCACCGTGTCGCCGGCTTCGTTGATGCCGATCCACTCCGTCGACACGATGCCGCGATCGGGCTTGCTGGCCGACACGCGCTTGTCGTGAATCTTCTGGTACATCGTGATCGTGTCGCCGGCGCGCACGGGCTTGAGCCAGCGAATCGAATCGATGCCGGGCGAACCCATGCTCGTCGAATCCGGGCCGAGCTTCTTGATGAGCAGGCTCATGAACACCGAACAGGTATGCCAGCCGCTCGCGACGAGGCCGCCGAACGGCGATGCTTTGCCGGCGGCCTCGTCGAGGTGGAACGGTTGCGGGTCGTAGCGTTGCGCGAACGCCTTGATGTCGTCCGACTCGAACGTGTAGCGACCGATTTCGGTCGTGCTGCCGACTTCCAGATCTTCGTAGCTGATACCCACTTGTGCGTCTCCCGTGGCGCGCTCGCGCGTCGCCGTCATGCAGCGTCGAACTGCGCGAAATCCGGCAGGGCCGCGATGCGCGCAAGGTGATGATCGGTGTCGCCAAGCGTGATCTCGATGATCGACAACCGCTTGAACAGGTGCGCGGCCGCGACCTCGTTGGTCACGCCCATCCCGCCGTGCAGTTGCACGGCCTGCTGGCCGACGAATCGCGCGGCCGCTCCCACGCGCGCCTTCGCGGCGGACACCGCCTTGCGCCGCGCGTCGGCATCGCCGCCCGCGTAACGCACCGCGGCGAGATACGTCAGCGAACGCGCCTGCTCCGCGTGAATCAGCATGTCGACCATCCGGTGCTGCAGCGCCTGGAAGCGCGCGATCGGTACGCCGAACTGCTCGCGCGTCTTCGTGTACTCGACTGTCGCACGATTCAACTCGTCGAGCGCGCCGACCGCTTCCGCGCACAGCAGGAAGGTCGCGTAGTCGGCAATCTGCTCGAGCGCAGCCGCATCGCGCGCGCCGCCGGTCAACTGCCGTGCGGGCGTTTCATGCAGCTCGATCGTTGCGGCGCGCTGGCCGTCGATCGTCCGGTAATCGGCGAGTTTGACGCCCGCGGCGTCGCGCTCGACGACGAACAGGCCGATGCCGCCGCCGTCGACGCGCGCGGGCACGATCCACGCATGTGCCTGCGCACCATGCTGGACAATCGATTTCGTGCCGGTCAGCCGATGTGTGCCGCCGTCCTCGCGCGCACGCGTATCGATTTCGTACAGGTCATAGCGCGCCCGCGGTTCGTGGAACGCCACGGCCAGGCGCTTCTGCCCCTGAGCGACCGCTTCCAGCAGAGCCGCATCGTCCCCCGTGCCGGAACCGGCGACCCTCAGCGCCTCGATGCCGACCGCCGTCGCCCAGTACGGTTCGACGACGAGTGCGCGGCCGAGCTCCTGCATCGCCACCAGCATGTCGACGGTGCCGCCGCCGAAGCCGCCGTGTGCATCGGGCACCGGCAGCGCGGTCAGGCCGAGCTCCGCGAATGCGCTCCATTGCACGTCCGACACGCCGGCGTCGCTGCGCACGATGGCCTGGCGCGCGTCGAAACCGTACTGCTCGCCGAGATAACGGCGCAGCGCGTCGGCGAACTGTTGCTGCTCATCGGTAAAACCGAAATCCATGGTTGTCTCCGTTACCTGATCACAGCCCGAGGATCATCTGCGCGATGATGTTCTTCTGAATTTCGTTCGAGCCGCCGTAGATCGACGTCTTCCGATAATTGAAGTAGTACGCGGCAAGCGGCGCCGCATCGTCGTCGCCGGCGATGCTGTGTTCGCGCTCGCCGGCGAGGAACGGGACGTCGAACGGCGCGGCCAGCGGGCCGATCGCCTCGAACATCAGCTCGGTGAGCGCCTGCTGCACCTCGGTTCCCTTGATCTTCAGCATCGACGCCTCGGGGCCCGGCCCCTGGCCGCTCGTCTCGCGGCTCACGACGCGCAGCACCGTCACCTCGAGCGCCATCAGCTCGACTTCGAGCGCCGCGACCTTCGCGGCGAACACCGGATCGGCGAGCAACGGCTTGCCGTTCTTGCGCTGGTTCGACGCCACGCGCTTCAGGAACGCGAGTTCGCGCTTCGACGCGCCCACGCGCGCGATGCCGGTACGCTCGTGGCCGAGCAGATACTTCGCATAGGTCCAGCCGCGATTCTCGTCGCCGACGAGATTGTCGACCGGCACCTTCACGTCCTCGAAGAAGACTTCGTTGACTTCGTGATCCTCGTCGAGCGTGATGATCGGGCGCACGGTGATGCCTGGCGTCTTCATGTCGATCAGCAGGAACGAGATGCCCTCCTGCTTCTTCGCCGCCGGATCGGTGCGCACGAGGCAGAACATCATGTCCGCATACTGGCCGAGCGTCGTCCAGGTCTTCTGGCCGTTGACGACGTAGTAGTCGCCGTGACGTTCGGCGCGCGTGCGCAGCGACGCGAGATCGGACCCGGAACCCGGCTCCGAATAGCCCTGACACCACCAGTCGGTGCCGTCGAGGATACGTGGCAGATAGTGCTGCTTCTGCGCGTCGCTGCCGTATTTCATCAGCACCGGCGCGACCATCGACACGCCGAACGGCAGCACGGTCGGTGCGCCGATGCGTGCGCACTCCTCGTCCCAGATGTGCCGCTGCGTCGCGTTCCAGCCCGGCCCGCCGTATTCCACCGGCCATGCAGGCGCGGACCAGCCGCGCTGGCCGAGAAGCCGGTGCCAGCTTGCGAAATCCTCGCGGTCGAGTCGCTTGTGATCAAGTACTTTGGCGCGCAGTGCTTGAGGCAGATTCGCCTCGAGCCACGCGCGGACGTCGGCGCGGAATGCGTCGTCGGCGGGGGAATAATCCAGATCCATGCGCAGTGTCTCCTGTCCGCAGCCGCCCCGGCCACGAACACACTGCGTACGTCATTGCAGCGGTTCTTTAAGCGCGGCAGGAATCGGCAGCGGCATCACGTCGATGCCTTCTTCGACCAAGGACTGTGCATCCTCCGGCGTCGTGACGCCGCGAATGCTCCGTGCCGGCGCCTCGTTGTAATGGATGCGCCGCGCTTCCTCGGCGAAGCGCTCGCCCACGTTCTCGGTTTTCTCCAGCACCTCTCGCAGTGCCCGCATCACGTGCGCCTGCAACGCGCGCGGATCGGCCGGCTGCGCCTGCGTCCCACCCGACAGGTTCAGGCGCGGAGCCGACGGCATCCGGTTGATCTGCGTCGTTCCGCATACCGGGCATTCGACCAGCTTGCGGGACAACTGCGCTTCGAACTCATCGGCGGAAGCGAACCAGCCTTCGAACCGATGACCGTGCGGGCACTGTAAATCGAGGACCTTCATGCTGAATCAGGGCGTGTGACGAGTGTAGCGCAAAACGCGCTTTTGTGAACGACCGTGCTAAACCGGGAGCGCGTTACCGCACGGCGGCCGCGTCACGGGATTGTAACGCGGCGCCCGACCCGTTGCAGACGCCCGTCAGGGCCGCTCGACCGGACCCAGCGGCCACGCGCCGGACAGCACCTTGTCGAGCCACATCGTGCCGATGATGGTCTTCACGTCGGTGATCTGGCCCGTGCGCACCCATTCGAGCAGGTCGGCCAGCGTCGCGGTGAAGGTTTCGAGGAATTCGCCTTCGTCGAGCTTGCGTTCACCGGCCGTCAGCCCGCGTGCGAGATAGAGATCGATGAATTCGGTCGAATAGGAAATGATCGGGTGAATCCGGGCCAGGAACACGTATTCACGCGCCGTATAGCCGGTTTCCTCGCGCAGCTCGCGCACCGCGCACGCGAGCGCACCTTCGTTCGGATCGAGCTTGCCGGCCGGGAATTCGGCCATCACCTTGCCGATCGGATACCGATACTGGCTTTCCATCAGCACGCGACCGTCGTCGAACAGCGGAATCACCATCACCGCGCCCGGATGCTGCACGTATTCGCGCGTGGCCTGCTTGCCGTCAGGCAGGCGAACGGTGTCGCGCTTGAGCTTGAGGAACGAGCCTTCGAAAATCGCCTCGCTTTCGAGGCAGGTTTCGGTCAGTGCGGCGTCGTGATTGGGAAGTTCGGCCATCGGCGGGCTCCTGAGGAGTGAGCACGCGACGGCCGAAGCCGTCAGCGTCGTTTGACGAGATACTGGAACGTGAAGCCGGGAAACGCGAACACGACGAAAAGACTGAACGTGATCGCGTAAAACTGCCAGCCTTGTTCGAAGCGGTTGCCGGCGCGCGACTCGAGCCAGAAGCCCAGCGCGCCGACCACGAAATACAGGACGATCAGCTCGCCGATCCGGATCCACGCGCTCTTCTTCGCCGCGCCGAACGGCACGACGGCGAAGAGACGTTGGTTCAGGAACGGCACGTTGGCGCCCGTGAGCGCCAACAGCACGATGAACCAGCCGGCTGCCGACATTACAGCGGCAGCGTGTGACGAATCGCCTGCAGGCAGGCCGTCAGCAGCGGGCTCGGGATCAGGCCCAGCACGACGACCGCGACACCGTTAAGCACGAGGATCGTACGCTTGCAGAAGTCGCCGGTAATCGGGGCCGTGTCCTGCGGCGCATCGAAGTAGATCAGCTTGACGATGCGCAGGTAATAGAACGCGCCGAACAACGACGTGATCACGGCCAGCACGGCCAGCCAAGTCAGGCCCGCGTTGACGGTCGCCTCGAGCACCGCGAGCTTCGCGTAGAAGCCGACGGTCGGCGGAATGCCGGCCAGCGAGAACATCATGACCATCATCACGAACGCGAACACCGGGCTGCGCTTGTTGAGACCCTTGAAGTCGTCGATCGTTTCCGCTTCGAAATCGCGGCGCGCGAGCAGCATCACCACGCCGAACGAGCCGAGCGTCGTGATCAGATAGACGATCGCGTAGAACATCGCCGAGCTGTAAGCGTTCGCCGGTGCGGCCGCGTCGCCCTTCACGATGCCGGCGAGCAGGCCGAGCAGCACGAAGCCCATGTTGGAGATCGCCGAGTACGCGAGCATCCGCTTGATGTTGCGCTGGACGATACCGGTGATGTTGCCGACGATCAGCGACAGCGCAGCGAGGATCACGAGCGCGGTCTGCCAGTTCTGTGCGAGCGGCAGCAGGCCCATCACCAGGAAGCGCAGACCCCACGCAAACGCGGCAACCTTCGGGCCGCCGCCGACGAACAGCGTCATCGCGGTCGGCGCGCCCTGGTAGACGTCCGGCACCCACATGTGGAACGGCACGGCGCCAAGCTTGAACGCGATACCCGCGACGATGAAGATCACGCCGAACATCAGCACGGCTGCGTCGGTGTTGCCGCCGACCGCCTTGTACACCTCGCCCAGCTCGAGCGAGCCGGTCGCGCCGTAAAGCATCGAGATGCCGTACAGCACGAAGCCCGACGCGAGCGCGCCCAGCACGTAGTACTTCATCGCGGCTTCGCTCGACTGCGCGGCATCGCGGCGCAGCGCGATGACGGCGTACAGCGACAGCGACATCAGTTCGAGGCCGAGGTACAGCGTCAGGAAGTTGTTGCCGGACACCATCACCAGTTGACCGAGCAGCGAGAACATGCCGAGCAGGAACACGTCACCGCGGAACATGTCGCGGTCTTCGAGATACTTGCGCGAATAGACGAGCGAGACCGCGAAGCCGATCGACACGACGGCCTTCATCATGCTCGCGAACGAGTCGACGACGACCATCCGCGAGAAGAAGTAGTACGGCTGCGGGTCCAGCGCCTGCACGGCAAACCAGACGCCGGCGACGACCGACGAAACCACCGCGATCAGATAGGTCAGGCGGCGGCCGGCGGCACCGGTAAAGGTGTCGTTCAGCCATGCGACGACGATGGCGACCATCACCAGCGCGTCAGGCAACAGGACATTCATAGGAGCGTTCATGATCTTGATTTCCTCCGCTCGCGATTACTGGGCCAGCGGCAGCTTCGACTGCGCGACGTGGGAGAGGAGGTTTTCCACGGAAACGTGCATCACGTCGGTGAAAGGCTTCGGATACAGGCCCATCAGCAGCGTGAACGCGGCGAGCACGGCCAGCATCGTGAATTCGCGACGGCCGATGTCCTTCAGCTTGGCAACGTGATCGTTCGCGACCGCGCCGAAGTACACGCGCTTGTACATCCACAGCGTGTAGGCAGCGCCGAGGATCAGCGTGAATGCCGCGCCGAACGCGATCCAGAAGTTGTACTGGACGGCCGCGAGAATCACCATGAACTCGCCGACGAAACCCGACGTACCCGGCAGGCCGCAGTTAGCCATCGAGAACAGCATCGCGAATGCCGCGAACTTCGGCATCACGTTCACGACGCCGCCGTAATCGGCAATCTGGCGCGAGTGCACGCGGTCGTACAGCACGCCGATGCACAGGAACATCGCGCCCGACACGAAGCCGTGCGAGATCATCTGCACGATCGCGCCTTCGACGCCGAGCTGGTTGAAGATGAAGAAGCCGAGCGTGACGAAGCCCATGTGCGCGATCGACGAATACGCGACCAGCTTCTTCATGTCGGCCTGCACCATCGCGACGAGGCCGATGTAGATCACCGCGATCAGCGACAGCGTGATCACGACCGGCGCCAGGAAGTGGCTCGCGTCAGGTGTGATCGGCAGCGAGAAACGCAGGAAACCGTAGGCGCCGAGCTTCAGCATGATCGCCGCCAGCACGACCGAGCCGCCCGTCGGCGCTTCCACGTGCGCATCCGGCAGCCAGGTATGCACCGGCCACATCGGCACCTTCACCGCGAACGCGAGGAAGAATGCAATGAACAGCAGGATCTGCGGCGTCATCGCGATCTTCGCGTTCTGCCACGTCGCAAGGTCGAACGAATGCGTTTCCGTGTACAGGTAGATCAGGGCGACCAGCATCAGCAGCGAGCCGGCCAGCGTGTACAGGAAGAACTTGAACGCCGCGTACACGCGGTTCGGGCCGCCCCACACGCCGATGATGATGTACATCGGGATCAGGGTCGCCTCGAAGAACACGTAGAACAGCAGGCCGTCGGCCGCCGAAAACACGCCGATCATGATCCCGGACAGGATCAGGAAGGCCGCGAGGTACTGCGCGACGTTTTCGGTGATCACTTCCCACGCGGCGATCACGACGATCACCGTGATCAGCGCGGTCAGCACGACGAACCACATCGAGATGCCGTCGACGCCAAGGTGATACGAGATGTCGAAGCGTTCGATCCAGGTCGACTGCTCGACGAACTGCAGCGCAGCCGTGCTCGAATCGAAGCCCGTGATCAGCGGAATCGTGACCGCGAGGCCGAGCAGCGAACCGATCAGCGCGACCCAGCGGGCCGTCCCCGGGTTTTTGTCGTTACCGACCGCGAGCACGAGGAGGCCGAAAACGATCGGCAGCCAGATCGCGGTACTGAGAATCGGAAAAGCGTGCATTAGTGTTGTCCCCCGCCTTATTTGCCGCCGAGCGTTACAAACAGGGTCAGGAGCCCCAGCATGCCGATGATCATGGCGAACGCGTAGTGATAGATGTAACCGGATTGGAGGAAGCGGATCACGCCGGCGAACCAGCCGATGAACCGGGCGCTGCCGTTGACGAGGCCGTCGATCACGACGACGTCACCTTCCTTCCACAGGCCGCGGCCGATCGCCACCGAACCACGGGCGAACACCACTTCGTTGATCTTGTCCATGTAGTACTTGTTGTCCAGCAGCGTGTAGATCGGGCCGAACGCGCGGCGGATCGACGCCGGCAGATCCGGACGCTTCAGGTACAGGAACCACGCGACGACGACGCCGGCAAGCGCCAGCCACACCGGCAGGCCCGACACCGAGTGCAGGCCCATGCCGACCCAGCCGTGGAACTCTTCGGCCATCTCGGTCAGCGCCGGATGGTTTTCGCCGATGAAGATCACCTTGTCGAACGCGACGCCATGCTGGAAGAAGTCGCCGAACAGCATCGGGCCGATCGCGATCGCGCCGATGATCACCGACGGGATCGCCAGCAGGACCAGCGGCACCCACACGACCCACGGGGTCTCGTGCGGCTCGTGCGCATGATCGTCGTGGCCATGGCCGTGCCCGTGATCGTCGTGACCGTGTGCGGCGGCCATCCCCATCGGCGATTCCGGATGCTTCGGCTGGCGGAAACGCTCTTCGCCGTGGAACACCAGGAAGTACATGCGGAACGAGTACAGCGCCGTGACGAACACGCTCGCGACGACCGCGAAGTACGCGAAGCCCGAACCCGGCAGGTGCGACAGCTTCACCGCGTCGATGATCGAGTCCTTCGAGTAGAAGCCCGAGAAGAACGGCGTACCGATCAGCGCGAGCGAACCGACGAGCGACGTGATCCACGTGATCGGCATGTACTTGCGCAGGCCGCCCATGTTGCGCATGTCCTGGTCATGGTGCATGCCGATGATCACCGAGCCGGCGCCGAGGAACAGCAGCGCCTTGAAGAACGCGTGCGTCATCAGGTGGAATACGGCTACCGGGTAAGCGGACACGCCGAGCGCGACGGTCATGTAGCCGAGCTGCGACAGCGTCGAGTACGCGACCACGCGCTTGATGTCGTTCTGGACGATCCCGAGGAAGCCCATGAACAGTGCGGTGATCGCGCCGATCACCGTGATGAACGACAGCGCGGTGTCAGACAGTTCGAACAGCGGCGACATGCGCGACACCATGAAGATGCCGGCCGTCACCATCGTCGCCGCGTGAATCAGCGCGGAGATCGGCGTCGGGCCTTCCATCGAGTCCGGCAGCCACACGTGCAGCGGGAACTGCGCGGACTTGCCCATCGCGCCGATGAACAGACAGATACACGCAACGGTCAGCAGGCCCCAGTCGGTGCCCGGGAAGTGCAGGCTCGCGAGCTCCGCGCGCTTCGCAAACACTTCGCCGTAGTTCATCGAACCCGCGAACGCGAGCAGCAGGCCGATGCCGAGCAGGAAGCCGAAGTCGCCGACGCGGTTCACGAGGAACGCCTTCATGTTCGCGTAGATCGCGCTCTCACGCGTGAAGTAGAAGCCGATCAGCAGGTACGACACCAGACCCACCGCTTCCCAGCCGAAGAACAGCTGCAGGAAGTTGTTGCTCATCACGAGCATCAGCATCGAGAACGTGAACAGCGAGATGTACGAGAAGAAGCGCTGGTAGCCGTCTTCTTCCGACATGTAGCCGATCGTGTACACGTGCACCATCAGCGACACGAAGGTCACGACGACCATCATCATCGCGGTCAGCGAATCGACGAGGAAGCCGACTTCGAGTTTCAGCGAGCCGACGTTCATCCATTCGTAGACGGTCGCGTTGAAGCTCGCACCGCCCATCACGTCGACGAAGACTTTCGCCGACAGGAGGAACGCGATCAATACGCCGAGGATCGTGATCCGGTGTGCGCCCTTGCGCCCCACTGCGTTCCCGAACAGCCCCGCAATCAGCGAGCCGGCCAGCGGAGCGAGCGGAATCGCCAGCAGCAGGTTTTCATTGAGTGTCGTTGACATAACAGCGTTGCCTGAAATTAACCTTTGAGCTGATCGAGATCCTCGACATTGATCGTGTCGAGCTTACGGAACAGGGTCACCAGAATCGCGAGACCGATCGCGGCTTCCGCTGCGGCGACGGTCAGCACGAAGAACACGAAGATCTGGCCGTGCACGTCGCCGAGGTAGTGCGAGAACGCGACGAAGTTGGTATTCACCGCCAGCAGCATCAGTTCGATCGCCATCAGGATGATGATGATGTTGCGGCGGTTCAGGAAGATCCCGACGATCGCGATCGCAAAGAGGATCGCGCCGAGCACGAGGTAGTGAGCAAGAGTCAGCATGGTTTTCTTTTCCTCCGCTTAGCCGTTGGTGCTCGTACCGGCTTCGCTCTGCGCCGTTTCCGGCTGCGGCTTGTCCGCTTCCATCTTCACGAGGCGCACGCGGTCGCCGCGGCGCACCTTGACCTGATCCGACACGCGCTGGCGCTTGCTGTCCTTGCCCTTGCGCTCGGTCAGCCCGATCGCGGCGATGATCGCGACCAGCAGCACCAGGCCGGCGATTTCAAACGCGAAGATGTAATCGGTGTAGATCACCTTGCCGATCAGGCGCGTGTTCGACCAGTCGGCCATCGCGCCCGTCGCCATTGCATGCACCGCGTGCGTGTCGCCGTAGCCGCGCCACAGGATCAGCGCGGTTTCGATCACGATGATCGCGCCGACGACCGTTGCCATCGGCACGAACCGCTTGAAGTCGCGGCGCAGGTAATCGATGTTGATGTCCAGCATCATCACGACGAACAGGAACAGCACCATCACGGCGCCCACGTACACCAGCACCAGCAGGATCGCGAGGAACTCCGCTTCCAGCAGCATCCAGATCGCTGCGGCGTTGAAAAACGCCAGCACAAGGAAAAGCGCAGACGCCACCGGGTTGCGCGAAGTGATCACCTTCAGCCCTGATACCACCAGGAGCAGCGCGAAGATGTAGAACAGTACGGTCGTGAATTCCATGATTACCGGTTCATCGTTAGGCCATAGTCAGGCGCGGCTTGCGGGACGTCCGCACCCGTCGCGGCGGCTCGGCCCGTTCATCCCGGGCCGGCACTGCACACACAATCAACGATACGGCGCGTCGGCGGCCTTCGCCGCGGCGATGTCCTTCTCGTAGCGATCGCCCACCGCGAGCAGCATTTCCTTCGTGAAATACAGGTCGCCGCGCTTTTCGCCGTGGTACTCGAGAATCTGCGTCTCGACGATCGAGTCGACCGGGCAGCTTTCCTCGCAGAAACCGCAGAAGATGCACTTCGTCAGGTCGATGTCGTAACGCGTCGTGCGGCGCGTGTTATCCGCGCGCGTTTCCGATTCGATCGTGATCGCCATTGCGGGGCATACGGCCTCGCACAGCTTGCACGCGATGCAGCGCTCTTCGCCGTTCTCGTAGCGGCGCAGCGCGTGCAGCCCGCGAAAACGCGGCGAGATCGGGGTCTTCTCTTCCGGGAACTGCACGGTGAACTTGCGCCGGAACGTGTAACGACCGGTGAGCGCGAGCCCCTTCAGCAGCTCCGTCAGGAAGAAGGTCTTAAAGAAGTGTTGGATTGCCGTCATGATTTCGTCCGATCTTTACTTCACCCAGATGTTGAGCGGCGACATCATCCAGAAGCCGACCACGACCACCCAGATCACCGTGACGGGCAGGAACACCTTCCAGCCCAGGCGCATGATCTGGTCGTAACGGTAGCGCGGGAACGTCGCGCGGACCCAGATGAACACCGACAGCAGCGCAAATACCTTCAGCACCAGCCAGAAGATGCCCGGAATGAACGACAGGAATTCGAACGGTGCGTCCCAGCCGCCGAGGAACAGCGTCGCGGCCAGCGCCGAGATCACGATCATGTTGATGTACTCGGCGAGGAAGAACAGCGCGAACGCCATGCCCGAGTAATCGATCATGTGACCTGCGACGATCTCCGACTCCCCTTCCACCACGTCGAACGGGTGACGGTTCGTTTCGGCGATGCCGGACACGAAGTAGACGACGAACGCCGGCAGGAGCGGCAGCCAGTTCCACGACAGGAAGTTCACGCCGTGGCCGGCGAAGAAGCCGTGCTGCTGCGAGCCGACGATTTCCGACAGGTTCAGGCTGCCTGCCGTCATCAGCACGAGCACCAGCGCGAAGCCCATCGAGATTTCGTACGACACCATCTGCGCCGCGGCGCGCATCGCGCCGAGGAACGCGTACTTCGAGTTCGACGCCCAGCCGGCGAGAATCACCGCGTACACGCCGATCGACGAGATCGCCATCGCATACAGCAGCCCCGCGTTCACGTTCGCGAGCACGGCTTCGGCCTGGAACGGAATCACGGCCCACACGGCGAACGCCGGCACGACCGTCATGATCGGTGCGATCAGGTACAGCCAGCGGCTGGCGGCCGTCGGCTGAATGACTTCCTTCAGCAGCAGCTTCAGCACGTCGGCGATCGGCTGCAGCAGGCCGGCAGGGCCGACGCGGTTCGGGCCGAGACGCACGTGCATCCAGCCGATCAGCTTGCGCTCCCACAGAATCAGGTACGCGACGCACAGCAGGATCACGACGGCGACGACGAGAATGCGCACGAGCGCCCACACGGTCGGCCATGCGACGCCGAGAAGCTGGGCTCCACCCGCGTTGATCGTATCGAACAAGCTCATTTACGCCTTCTCCACCACCAGTTCACCGGACAGGCTGCCGAGCGCTGCGCCGGCAGGCGTTGCCGCCGACACGCGAACGACCGTCTCCGCAAGATTCGCGTCGCGCACGGCCGGCAACTGCACCGCACGCTCGCCCTGGCGCACGCGCACTGCGTCGCCTTCCTTCAAGCCCAGCTTGTCGAACAGCGCGGCCGGCAGGGCTGCGGCGTTCGCCGCCTTCGCGGCCGCCGTCAGGTGCAGCGCACCCGCGCGGCGCACGAGCGCGTCGGCGTGATAGATCGGTACATCGGCGAGGCGCTCGAAGCTGCCGTTCGCGGCAGCTGCCGCGACGCGGGCCGGCGCGACCGGCGTCCGGTTCGACAGGCGGTTCGCGACACCTGCGTCGCCGAGCGCCGCCAGACGCACTTCTTCGGCCGTCTCGTATTCGAAGTTCGGCAGGCCGAGCAGGCTGCCGAGCACGCGCAGCACCTTCCAGGCCGGACGCGTGTCGCCGAGCGGGCGCACGACGCCGTTGAAGCTCTGCACGGTGCCTTCGGCGTTGACGAACGTACCGGCCGTCTCCGTGAACGGCGCGATCGGCAGCAGCACGTCGGCGTAATCGAGGCCGTGCTTGAACGGCGACATCACGACGACCATTTCAGCCTGGTTCAGCGCGGCAAGCGCCTGCGCAGGATCTGCCGTGTCGAATTCCGGTTCGACGTTCAGCAGCACGTAGCCCTTGCGCGGCTGCGCGAACGCTTCGCGTGCGTTCAGGCCGCCTTCGCCCGGCAATGTGCCGACGACGTGCGCCCCGACCGTGTTCGCCGCTTCGGTCAGGAAACCGAACGTGGCGCCGGTGTTGTCGGCGATCCACTGCGCGACGGCGTGCAGCTTCGAGAATTGCGGATGACGAACCGCGACGTTGCCGAGCAGCACTGCGCGGCGCTCGCCATTCGCGAGCGATTGCGCGACCGCCTGTGCGGCAGCCGATGCGGTGACGCCCGCGAGCGCATCCGGCAGCGCGACGCCACGCAGTTGCGCGACGGCCGCGGCGATGCCTGCCAGTTCGTCGAGCCATGCCGACGGAGCGGCGACGATGCGCTGCGCGGTCGGGATCAGCGAGTCGTCGGCGCTCGCATGCAGGAAGTGCAGCTTCGCGCCGTTCTTCGCAGCCTGACGCAGGCGTGCCGCGAACAGCGGGTGGTCGCGGCGCAGGAACGACCCGACAACGAACGCGGCATCCACGTTCGACAGTTCCGCGATCGGCATGCCGAGCCACGGTGCACCCTGGACCGGTGCGGAGAAATCCTGCTGACGCAGACGGAAGTCGACGTTCGGCGTCTTCAGCTCGTTTGCGAGCTGCTTCACGAGGAACAGCTCTTCAGCGGTGCTGTGCGCGCTCGCGAGCATCGCCAGCGCGTTCGCGCCGTGATCCGCAGCGATGCCCTTCAGGCCCTTCGCGACATATTCGAGCGCGGTCTGCCAGTCGGTTTCGATCCACTGGCCGCCCTGCTTCAGCATCGGCTTCGTCAGGCGCTCTTCGCTGTTCAGGCCTTCGTACGAGAAACGATCCTTGTCGGAGATCCAGCATTCGTTGATCGCTTCGTTCTCGAACGGCAGCACGCGCATCACGCGGTTGTTCTTCACCTGCACGACGAGGTTCGCGCCGACCGAATCGTGCGGGCTCACCGACTTGCGGCGCGACAGTTCCCACGTGCGGGCGCTGTAGCGGAACGGCTTGCTGGTCAGCGCGCCAACCGGACACAGGTCGATCATGTTGCCCGACAGCTCGGAGTCGACCGTCTTGCCGACGAACGTCGTGATTTCCGAGTGCTCCCCGCGGCCCAGCATGCCGAGCTCCATCACGCCGGCAATTTCCTGGCCAAACCGGACGCAGCGCGTGCAGTGGATGCAGCGCGACATTTCTTCCATCGAGATCAGCGGGCCCACGTTCTTGTGGAACACCACGCGCTTTTCTTCCGAGTAGCGCGACGACGACTTGCCGTAGCCGACCGCCAGATCCTGCAGCTGGCATTCGCCGCCCTGATCGCAGATCGGGCAGTCGAGCGGGTGGTTGATGAGGAGGAATTCCATCACCGACTGCTGCGCCTTCACGGCCTTGTCGGACTGCGTGCGCACGATCATGCCGGCCGACACGGGCGTCGCGCAGGCAGGCACGGCCTTCGGCATCTTCTCGACTTCGACGAGACACATCCGGCAGTTGGCCGCGACCGACAGTTTCTTGTGATAGCAGAAGTGAGGAATGTACGTATCCGCCTTGTGCGCAGCCTGGATCACCATGCTGCCTTCGGGCACCTCGACCTTCTTGCCGTCTATTTCAAGTTCAACCATGATGGTGAATGGTCCTTAACCTATTTCCGCCCGTTCGCGCCTTGGCCCGACCGTGCGCTCAAATTCCGCAACCGGTGCTTCGCTTCAGGCTGCCGCCGCGTGCGCATGGCCGCCGACCATGCAGTGCTTGTGCTCGACGTGGTACGCGAATTCGTCCCAATAATGCTTGAGCATCCCGCGCACCGGCATCGCCGCCGCATCGCCGAGCGCGCAGATCGTGCGGCCCATGATGTTCTCGGCAACCGAGTTCAGCAGGTCCAGATCTTCCTGACGCCCTTCGCCGTGCTCGATACGGTTCACGACGCGATACAGCCAGCCGGTGCCTTCGCGGCACGGCGTGCACTGGCCGCACGATTCCTCGTAGTAGAAGTACGACAGGCGCAGCAGCGAACGCACCATGCAGCGCGTCTCGTCCATCACGATCACCGCGCCGGAGCCGAGCATCGAGCCCGCCTTCGCGATCGAGTCGTAATCGAGATCGGTCTGCATCATGATGTCGCCCGGGATCACCGGCGCCGACGATCCGCCCGGAATCACGGCCTTGATCTTGCGGCCGCCGCGCATCCCGCCGGCGAGCTCCATCAGCGTCGCGAACGGCGTGCCGAGCGGCACTTCGTAGTTGCCCGGACGCTCGACGTCGCCGGACACCGAGAAGATCTTCGTGCCGCCGTTGTTCGGCTTGCCGATCTCGAGGTAATTCTGCGGCCCGATGGCCAGCAGGAACGGCACCGCGGCGAACGTCTCGGTGTTGTTGATCGTGGTCGGCTTGCCGTATACGCCGAAGCTCGCCGGGAACGGCGGCTTGAAGCGCGGCTGGCCCTTCTTGCCTTCGAGCGACTCGAGCAGCGCCGTTTCCTCGCCGCAGATGTACGCGCCGTAGCCGTGGTGCGCATGCAGCTGGAACGAGAATTCCGAGCCCATGATGTTGTCGCCGAGGAAACCTGCGGCGCGCGCTTCATCCAGCGCGGCCTCGAAGCGTCGATACACTTCGAAGATTTCGCCGTGGATGTAGTTGTAGCCGACGGTAATGCCCATCGCGTACGCGCCGATGGCCATCCCTTCGATCAGCGCATGCGGGTTCCAGCGCAGGATGTCGCGATCCTTGAACGTGCCGGGCTCGCCTTCGTCGGAGTTGCAGACGAGGTATTTTTGCCCCGGGAACTGGCGCGGCATGAAGCTCCACTTCAGGCCGGTCGGAAAGCCCGCACCGCCGCGGCCGCGCAGGCCCGACGCCTTCACGTCGGCGATCACCTGCTCCGGCGGAATCTTTTCTTCGAGAATGCGGCGCAGTTGCTTGTAGCCGCCGCGCGCAACGTAATCTTCGAGATGCCAGTTCTCGCCGTTCAGACCAGCGAGGATCAACGGTTTGATGTGACGGTCGTGGAGGGACGTCATTTCGAAAGCTCCTCAAGCAGCTGGTCGATCTTCTCGCGGCTCATGAAGCTGCACATTCTGTGGTTGTTCACCAGCAGCACCGGTGCATCGCCGCACGAGCCCATGCATTCGCCTTCCTTCAGCGTGAACTTGCCGTCGGGCGTGGTCTCGCCGAAGTCGATGCCCAGCTTCTGTTTCAGGTACTCGGCCGTCGCTTCCGCGCCGCCGTGCGGCCCGAGCTGGCACGGCAGGTTCGTGCAGAGCGTGATCTTGTGCTTGCCGACCGGTTTGAGCTCGTACATCGTGTAGAACGTCGCGACTTCCTGCACGGCGACGGCCGGCATGCCGAGATAGTCCGCGACGAACTGCATCAGTTCGGGCGACAGCCAGCCGTGCTCTTCCTGAGCGACGGCCAACGCCGACATCACGGCGGACTGTTTCTGATCGGCGGGATACTTCGTCAACGCTCGATCGATTTCCTTCAGGCCTTCAGCTGAGATCATTTTCAGACACGACTCTTTCAATTCCTACCGAACGAACAACCTGCCGCACTGCTGTGCATGGACGGCAGACCTGGCGCTCACTGTTGACAGCTTGCGAAGCCGCGCCGGTTCAGCGCATACCGCAGGTGACTTCGCGTGTGACTTACCGCTCGCCGCCCGGAGCAAACGGGCGGCGCAACCATTAGCGATCGATTTCGCCGAACACGATGTCCTGCGTACCGATGATCGTGACGGCGTCGGCAATCATGTGACCGCGCGCCATTTCGTCGAGCGACGCGAGATGTGCGAAGCCCGGCGCGCGAATCTTGAGACGATACGGCTTGTTTGCACCATCCGACACGAGGTAGATGCCGAACTCGCCCTTCGGGTGCTCGACGGCCGCGTAAGTTTCGCCTTCCGGCACGTGAAAACCTTCGGTGAAGAGCTTGAAGTGGTGAATCAAGTCTTCCATGTTGGTTTTCATGCCGACGCGCGACGGCGGCGCAACCTTGTGATTGTCGGTCATCACCGGGCCCGGATTCTTGCGGAGCCACTCAATACACTGTTTCGCGATCCGGACCGACTGGCGCATTTCTTCGACGCGCACCAGATAGCGGTCGTAGCAATCGCCGTTCACGCCGACCGGCACGTCGAAATCCATGCGGTCGTACACTTCGTACGGCTGCTTCTTGCGCAGGTCCCACGCGATGCCGGAGCCGCGCAGCATCGGGCCCGTCAGCCCCATCTGCAGCGCACGTTCCGGACTGACGACACCGATCCCGACCAGACGCTGTTTCCAGATCCGGTTGTCGGTCAGCAGCGTTTCGTATTCGTCGATGCACTTCGGGAAACGCGTGAAGAAATCGTCGATGAAATCGAGCACCGAGCCGCTGCGCGCTTCGTTCATCTTCGCGAGCGCTTTCTCGTTGCGAATCTTCGACGCCTTGTATTGCGGCATTGCGTCAGGCAGGTCGCGATAGACGCCGCCCGGGCGGTAGTACGCAGCGTGCATCCGCGCGCCGGACACCGCTTCGTACACGTCCATCAAGTCCTCGCGCTCGCGGAATGCGTACAGGAACACCGCCATCGCGCCGACGTCGAGTGCGTGCGCGCCAATCCACATCAGGTGGTTCAGCACGCGCGTGATTTCGTCGAACAGCACGCGGATGTACTGCGCACGCTCCGGCACTTCGATGCCGAGCAGCTTTTCGATCGCGAGTACGTAGCCGTGCTCGTTGACCATCATCGACACGTAGTCGAGGCGGTCCATGTACGGCACGGACTGGATGAACGTCTTGTTTTCCGCGAGCTTTTCAGTCGCGCGGTGCAGCAGGCCGATGTGCGGATCGGCACGCTGGATCACTTCGCCGTCGAGCTCGAGCACGAGGCGCAGCACACCGTGCGCTGCCGGGTGCTGCGGGCCGAAGTTGAGGGTGTAGTTCTTGATTTCTGCCATGACGCCCCCTTAATGTTTCAGACCGCCATAGCGATCCTCGCGGATCACGCGCGGCGTGATTTCGCGCGGCTCGATCGTCACCGGCTGGTAGACGACACGCTTCTCTTCCGGGTCGTAACGCATTTCGACGTAGCCCGACACCGGGAAGTCCTTGCGGAACGGATGGCCGATGAAGCCGTAGTCGGTGAGAATGCGGCGCAGGTCGGGGTGACCCTCGAACACGAGGCCGTACAGATCGAACGCTTCGCGCTCGTACCAGTTCGCGGACGTCCAGATGTCGACGAGCGACGCAACGATCGGCAGATCGTCGTCCGGCGCGAACACGCGCACGCGCAGGCGCCAGTTGTTCGTGACCGACAACAGCTGCGACACGGCCGCGAAACGGGGGCCGTCGTACGCGCCGTCGCCGTATGTCTGGTAGTCGACGCCGCACAGGTCGATCAGTTGCTCGAAACGGAGCTTCGGATCGTCGCGCAGCGTCTTTGCGACTTCGAGGTAATCGCTCGCCTTCACGACGAGCGTCAGTTCACCGATCGCTTCGGTGAGGCTCACCACGCGCGCGCCGAGCGCGGCTTCGAGGTTGGCCTTGAGGGTCTCGATTTTGCTTGCCATATTGAGGGGACGCTCGGGGCTTTATTGACGGGCGATGGTGTTGGTGCGGCGGATCTTCGCCTGAAGCTGGATCACGCCATAGACCAGCGCCTCGGCCGTGGGCGGGCAGCCCGGCACGTAGACGTCGACCGGCACGATCCGGTCGCAGCCGCGGACCACCGAGTACGAGTAGTGGTAGTAACCACCGCCGTTCGCGCACGACCCCATCGAGATCACCCAGCGCGGCTCGGCCATCTGGTCGTACACGCGGCGCAGCGCAGGCGCCATCTTGTTGCACAGCGTGCCGGCCACGATCATCACGTCCGACTGACGCGGACTCGGGCGAAACACCACGCCGAACCGGTCCAGGTCGTAACGGGCGGCGCCCGCATGCATCATCTCGACGGCGCAACACGCGAGCCCGAACGTCATCGGCCACAGCGAGCCGGTACGCGTCCAGTTGATCAGCTTGTCAGCCGTCGTGGTGACAAACCCTTCCTTCAAGACCCCTTCGATACTCATTTGCTTTCCACTCCAGACGAGCGACCCAGCGTGGCCGCCCATGCAAACCGGCGATTAACCCATCACTCCCAGTCGAGGCCGCCTTTCTTCCAGATATAGGCAAAGCCCAGCAGGAATTCGAGCAGAAAAATCATCATTGCGATGAAACCCGGCCAGCCGATGTCCCGGAGCGCGACGCCCCACGGAAACAGGAATGCGGTTTCGAGATCGAAGATGATGAACAGGATGGCGACGAGGTAGTACCGGACGTCGAATTTCATCCGGGCGTCTTCAAAGGCTTCGAAGCCGCACTCGTACGGTGCGTTCTTCTCGACGTCCGGCTTGTTGGGACCGAGGAGCTTGCCGATGCTGACCAGCGCTATACCTAAACCAGTGCCCACGAGGAGGAACAACAAGACGGGGTAATAGGCTGCGAGGTTCAAGGCAATCCTCTATCGGTTGGTTCTGAGCGTCCGGAGAATACCACTTCCGGCGGAAGGAATCATTTCGGAGTGCAGGCGATCACAAGACAATCGCAAGACACACCCCACAAATGAAAAATGCCAGCCACTAGAAGCGGCTGGCATTGAGTAACTTTGGTGCCGACGGCGAGACTCGAACTCGCACAGCTTTCGCCACTACCCCCTCAAGATAGCGTGTCTACCAATTTCACCACGTCGGCACTGCATGCAACTCGGGTCGTACTGCTCGTTTCCCGCGAATCGCTTCAAGAATTAAATTCTAACCCGAGTTCCAGATTTGTTCAACGCACAAACGCAAAAATTTGAACTTTTTATTTCGGGACGTCCTGGCTCGGCGCGCTCGCTGCCGAGCCGGCGGCAGCAGACGCCGCGACGGCCGGAGCCGACGCTGCAGACGACGCTGCCGGCGCGGTCGCCGCCGTGGCGAGCACGCCCGCCGACGGCGTCGACTTGTACGAACCGAGGTACGTCAGCGCGAGCGTCGCGACGAAGAAGATCGTCGCGAGAATGCCCGTCGTGCGCGACAGGAAGTTCGCCGAGCCCGTCGCACCGAACAGGCTGCCCGACGCGCCGCTGCCGAATGCGGCGCCCATGTCGGCACCCTTGCCGTGCTGCAGCAGCACGAGCCCGATCACACCCAGCGCAGACAGCACCTGCACGACAATAATCAGCGTCTTGAATAACAGCATCACACCCACCCGATTGGATCAGGCGACCGGACCGACCGGCCGCCATCATGGTTCAATTCGATCGCGGACCGCTCAACGCGCGGCCCGGCAGATCGCCAGGAAATCTTCCGCCTTCAGCGACGCGCCGCCGATCAGGCCGCCGTCGATGTCCGGCTGCGAGAACAGCTCTTCCGCGTTGTCCGGCTTCACGCTGCCGCCGTATAGCACGGACACGTGCTCCGCCCCCTTCGCCGCGAGACGCGCACGCAGGAATGCGTGCACGTCCTGCGCCTGCGCCGACGTCGCGCTCTTGCCCGTGCCGATCGCCCACACCGGCTCGTAGGCAACGACGATGCGAGCCGCTTCTTCGGCGCTCAGCACCGCGAGCACCGCGTCGAGCTGCGCGCCGACCACCTGCTCGGTCGTGCCGGCTTCGCGCTCGGCGAGCGTTTCGCCAACGCACACGACGGGCGTGAGGCCTGCCGCAAGCGCGCGCTGCGCCTTCGCGGCGACCGTTTCGTTGCGCTCGCCGTGATACGCGCGACGCTCCGAGTGACCGACGATCGCATACTGCGCGCCGAACTCCGCAACCATCGCGGCTGCGACCTCGCCGGTGAATGCGCCCTGCTCGTGCGCGGACACGTCCTGCGCACCGAACGCGACGCGGCCGCCGCCGAGCTGCGCCTGAACCTGCGCGAGATACGGGAACGGCACGCACACGCCGATCGACGTTTCCGCCGCCACCGCACCTGCGCCCTGCACCACTTCGTTCAGCAGCGCCTGGTTGCCGGCCAGCCGGCCGTGCATCTTCCAGTTGCCGATCACTCGCTTTGTTCGTTGTTTCGACATCGTGTCTGTCTCGTCACTATCTTGTCATTAACGCGCCGGAGCCCGGCCGTCAGGTTGGATCTGGCGAAGCAAACCCGCGATTTTACTGCGCGCGCGTTGAACCGGTCAAACCGCGCATGTCAAGCCCGCCGCGCGCCGTCACGCGTTCTTACCCCAATCGAGCACGATCTTGCCGATGTGCTCGCCGCTTTCCATCAACGCATGCGCCTGCGCGGCCTCGCCGGCCGGTAGTACTCGGTAGATCACCGGCTTGATGCGCCCGTCCTCGAGCAGCGGCCACACGCGCGCCTTCAGCTGCGCGGCGATCCGCGCCTTGAATTCGACCGGCCGCGGGCGCAGCGTCGAGCCGGTGACGGTCAACCGGCGGCGCAGGATCTCGTTCAGGTTGACCTCGGCCTTCGCGCCGCCGAGCAGCGCGATCAGCACGAGACGGCCGCCATCCGCCAGTGCGGACAGCTCGCGCGGTACGTACGAGCCCGCGACCATGTCGAGAATCACGTCGACACCGCGATCGTGCGTCAACGACTTGACGACCTCGACGAAGTCTTCGGTTTTATAGTTGATCGCACGCTCGGCGCCGAGCGCCTCGCATGCGCGGCACTTGTCTTCGTTCCCGGCCGTCGCGAACACGCGAAAGCCGAGCGCATGCGCGATCTGGATTGCCGTCACGCCGATCCCGCTCGAGCCGCCCTGCACGAGGAGCGTTTCGTGCTCGCCGCCTTCGCCCGCGCCGAGCAGCGCACGGTCGAACACGTTGCTCCACACGGTGAAGAACGTCTCGGGCAGCGATGCGGCTTCGATGTCGGTGAGGCTGCCGGGCACCGGCAGGCATTGCGGCAGCGGCGCGACCGCATACTCGGCGTAGCCGCCGCCCGCGAGCAGCGCACAGACGCGATCGCCGAGCTTCAGCCCGAACGGGTTCAACGCGGCATCCGACAGGTCGCCGCCGACGATCTCGCCCGCGACCTCCAGGCCCGGCAGATCCGACGCACCCGGCGGCGGCGCATACGCGCCCTTGCGCTGGAATACGTCCGGCCGGTTGACGCCGGAAGCCGCCACCTTGATCAACACTTCTCCGCGCTTCGGTTCCGGGCGCGGACGCTCGGCGAGCTTCAACACGTCGGGGGCGCCGAATTCGGTGATTTCGATGGCTTTCATGGGAATTCGCTCCAGAATCGGAATCGGGAGACGCACCGTGCGTCGCACGGTCGCGCCGCCGACGCTGCTGCGTCGCACAACGATGCTACAGAAAAAACGGCCGGCACGCTTTCGCACTGCCGGCCGTTCTCACGCCTGCCCGCTTACTGCTGCGGCGTATCCGACTGCGAAGCCGCCGCTGCTTCGTTCAGCAGCGCCTTCGCCGACAGACGGACGCGACCCTTCTCGTCCGTCTGGATCACCTTGACCTTCACCTGCTGACCTTCCTTCAGGTAGTCGTTGATGTCCTTCACGCGTTCGTTGACGATTTCCGAGATGTGCAGCAAGCCGTCCTTGCCCGGCAGCAGGTTCACGATCGCGCCGAAATCGAGCAGCTTGAGCACCGTGCCTTCGTATACCTGGCCAACTTCGATCTCGGCCGTGATCTGCTCGATGCGCTTCTTCGCTTCGGCCATGCCTTCGCTGCTCGTGCTCGCGATCGTGACGACGCCGTCGTCCGAGATGTCGATGGTCGTGCCGGTTTCTTCCGTCAGCGCACGGATCACCGAACCGCCCTTGCCGATCACGTCGCGGATCTTTTCCGGGTTGATCTTGATCGTGATCATCCGCGGTGCGAATTCCGACAGCTGCGTGTTCGCGCCCGAGACCGCCGAAGTCATCTTGCCGAGGATGTGCATGCGGCCTTCCTTCGCCTGCGCGAGCGCGACCTGCATGATTTCCTTCGTGATGCCCTGGATCTTGATGTCCATCTGCAGCGCCGTCACGCCGTGCTCCGTGCCGGCCACCTTGAAGTCCATGTCGCCGAGGTGATCTTCGTCGCCAAGGATGTCGGTCAGCACCGCAAACTTGTTGCCTTCGAGAATCAGGCCCATTGCGATACCGGCGACGTGCGCCTTCATCGGCACGCCGGCGTCCATCAGCGCGAGGCAGCCGCCGCACACCGATGCCATCGACGACGAACCGTTCGACTCGGTGATTTCCGACACGACGCGGATCGAGTAGCCGAATTCGTCGGCGCTCGGCAGGCACTTGACCAGCGCGCGCTTGGCCAGCCGGCCATGGCCGATTTCGCGGCGCTTCGGCGAGCCCACGCGACCCGTTTCGCCGGTTGCGAACGGAGGCATGTTGTAGTGAAGCATGAAGCGCTCGCGGTATTCGCCTTCGAGCGCGTCGATGATCTGTTCGTCACCCTTCGTGCCGAGCGTCGCGACGACGAGCGCCTGCGTTTCGCCGCGCGTGAACAGCGCGGAACCGTGCGTGCGCGGCAGCACGCCGGTGCGGATCTCGATCGGACGCACGGTGCGCGTGTCGCGACCGTCGATGCGCGGCTCGCCGTTCAGGATCTGCGAACGCACGATCTTCGCTTCGATGTCGAACAGGATGTTGCCGACGGTGGCCTTGTCGGCCGCAACCGTGCCGGCCGCCAGCGCTTCTTCCTCGAGCTTCGCCGAAGTCGCCGCGTAGACTTCCTTCAGCTTGGTCGAGCGCGCCTGCTTGTCGCGCAGCTGGTAAGCCGCGAGCAGGTCGGCGTGCGCCAGTTCCGTCACGCGTGCGATCAGCGCCTCGTTCTTCGGCGCCGGTTGCCAGTCCCACTCCGGCTTGCCGCCTTCGCGCACGAGTTCGTGGATCGCGTCGATCGCGATCTGCATCTGCTCGTGGCCGAACACGACCGCGCCCAGCATCACGTCTTCCGGCAGTTGGTCGGCTTCCGATTCGACCATCAGCACGGCACGTTCCGTGCCTGCGACGACGAGGTCGAGGCGCGACGCCTTGAGCTGGTCACGCGTCGGGTTCAGCACGTACGCGTTGTCGATGTATGCGACGCGCGCGGCACCGACCGGGCCGTTGAACGGCAGGCCCGACACGGCGAGCGCGGCCGATGCACCGATTAGCGCGGGGATGTCCGCCGGGATTTCCGGGTTCACGGACAGCACGTGGATCACAACCTGGACTTCGTTGTAGAAGCCTTCCGGGAACAGCGGGCGCAGCGGACGGTCGATCAGGCGCGACGTCAGCGTCTCGTGTTCCGACGGGCGGCCTTCGCGACGGAAGAAGCCGCCGGGGATCTTGCCGGCCGAGTAGGTCTTTTCGAGGTAGTCGACGGTCAGCGGGAAGAAATCCTGACCCGGCTTCGCCGACTTCGCGCCGACGACGGTTGCCAGCACGACGGTGTCTTCCACGTCGACGATCACGGCACCGCTCGCCTGACGGGCGACTTCACCGGTTTCGAGGCGCACCTTGTGCTGGCCCCACTGGAATTCCTTCACGACCTTGTTGAACATGGACATGGTTGCTCCTTTGAATTCATTCATTTCATTCGCCGCCCGGGCCATCCCGCGCGGCGGCGTCCCGACCGAATCACCCGGAGCAAGGTGTGTTTTTTATGCCATTCCAGCGCGGCGCTCGACGAGCGGCAGCGCGCTGGAATGACACAAATCCCGACCCCGGTATCAGCCGTTCCGGCAGCCCGGCACCCACGTGCCGGACGACCTGCGGTGCGCGTGACGCTACGCACCGCGCAAAAACAAAATGCCTGCATCAGCGGACTGACACAGGCATCTTGCTGGCGGCAATCGCCTCGATTACTTACGCAGACCCAGCTTCTCGATCAGCGCGCGGTAACGGTCGGCATCCTTGCCCTTGAGGTAGTCGAGCAGCTTGCGACGGCGGCTCACCATGCGCAGCAGGCCGCGGCGGCTGTGGTGGTCCTTCGCGTGGGTCTTGAAGTGACCCGTCAGTTCGACGATACGTGCGGTCAGCAGTGCGACCTGGACTTCGGGCGAACCCGTGTCGTTGGTACCGCGGGCGAACTGAGCAACGACTTCCGACTTCTTGATATCTGCAACAGACATGTGATTTCCTTGATTTCCTACTGGCTAACTGAACACGCGGACACGGAAGAATGGCCGTGCCGTGACTTACAACCGGCGGGCATTGTAGCACAACTGCACGCCGTTCCTACCGGCCGCTGTCACGGGCGCGTCATCGAGCACGTCGACGGCATCTGCGTGCGTTGCGCGGGCACCGCCAGCACCGTGCGAAAGCCATAGCCCGAACCTTCGTTGTCGAACCGCACGCCCGGCGTGCCGGCCTTGTCCATTTCCATCACATAAAGGGGCTGGATCAACTGATGGTCCTGCGCGCGCATCGTCGACGCATGAAAGCCGTCGTCGAACGCCAGCCCTTCCAGCGCACGTGCGACCGCGACAGGGTCGGCCGACCCGGCCCGGTTCATCGCGGTGGCAAGCATTTCGATCATCAGGCTCATCCGCCGCACCGGATAGTCGTCCTGCGCAGCCGGGAAACGGGTCCGGAACGCCCGATAGAACGCGTCCGACTGTGCACCGCCCGCGTTCGGATGCCAGTCCGCGACCGCCACTACCCGCCCGACGCCGCCGTCGCCCAGGGCGGCCGGCGCGCCGAGGCTGTTGCCGTAAAACGTGTAGAACTTCGCGTTCAACCCCTGCTCGCGCGCCGCCTTCACAAGCAGCGTGAGATCGTTGCCCCAGTTGCCGGTCACGACCGCGTCCGCGCCGCTCGCCCGGATTTTCGCGACGTACGGCGAGAAATCCTTGATGCGGCCGATCGGATGGAATTCGTCGCCGGCGATCGTCACGTCGGGACGCCGCTCGGCGAGCGCCTGCCGCGCCAGCGCGCTGACGTCGTGACCGAAGCTGTAGTCCTGGTTCAGCAGATAGACCTTGCGCAACGCACGATCGCGCGCCATCACGTCCGCGAGCGCGGCCATCCGCATCCCGGCGTGCGCGTCGAAGCGGAAATGCCAGAAGCTGCAGCGCGCGCCGGTCAGCGCCGGATCGTCGGCCGAATAGTTGACGAACAGCATCCGGCTGTCCGGGTTGCGCGCGTTCAGCTTGTCGAGCGCCGCGACGAGCGCGGCAGCCACCGCCGAGCTGTTGCCCTGCGCGACGAAGCCGATGTGCCGGTCCGCCGCTGCGCGCAGCTGCACGAGCGCCTCTTCCGGGCTGCCCTTGCTGTCGAGCACGACCAGCTCGAGCGGATGCACGCCGTCGCGCAGCTTCACGCCGCCCGCCGCATTGATCTTCTCGATGCCGAAGCGCAGGTTGCGCTCGACCGCGGCGCCCGCGTTCGCGAACGGGCCCGACATCCCTTCGATCAGCGCGATCCGCACCGGCTCGCCGGCCGCGAACGCGGACGACGCCATCATCCATCCGGCACTCAATGCGAGTGCGCATCGTTTCCACAACTGCATCGGCCACCTGTCCTTCAATCTGTCCGGAAAGCGCGGATCATAGGCCGTCGTCGCCGGCGCCCGCAAGCATCGCGCTGCACGACACGCCGCGCGTGATCCGCACCGATTTTTGCGGCAGGATGCACGGCTACGCGCCGTCCGTGATACAACTGAGCGGTCAGCGAATTCTAGTTCTGGAGAATCCCATGCGCATTCGCATTTCCGTGCGCCTGCCGGTGCTGGCCGCCTGCGCGGCGGCGCTGCTTGCCGGCTGCGCACAACCGTGGCAGCAATACCAGGCCGGTCAGGACGAGTCGGCGATCGTCGCGCGCATGGGGCCGCCGCGCGAGATCTACGATCTGCCCGGAGGCGGCAAGCGCCTGATGTGGCCGACCCAGCCGATGGGCGAGATCACGATCGCGGCCGACGTCGACGCGAGCCACCGGATCGTCAACGTGCGCCAGGTGCTGCAGCCGAGCGAGTTCTATCGCGCGGAGATCGGCAAGTGGACCAAGACGGACGTGCTCGTGAACTTCGGCCGCCCGGTCGAGACGTCCTACTTCCCGTTGATGAAGCGCGAGGTGTGGACCTACCGGTACCTCGAAGACAACGTCTGGTACATGATGTACAGCTTCTACTTCGATCCGCAGGGCATCCTGCGCACTACCCAGAAAACGCCGGATCCGCTGCACGACCCCGATCGTCGCAATCTGTTCTGATCGCCGGATTGCGCATTTACGCGCAATTTTCACAATGGCCATTTACGAATTGTTGCGTGAATGGCCATTTCTTATTTCCCGTCATTTTCGATTAAGCGGCAATGCGGCGCGGTAATGCTTTCCGGCCGATGCCGCCCGCGCAACAGTCACCTCGCCCGATTCCCCGGCCCGCGCGGGCTGGCCCGAAACAGGCACTCGCCATACATGTCATGCGTTCGATTGGTGCATGCGATGCACCGCGCCCGATCGACTTGAAACAATTTGTATCAGTAACCCCGAATGCTAGGGCATACCCCTAATATCAGTCGAAATTGAACCTTTCAATTTAGAAAGCATCCTATTGCTCCCCTTCGTCCGGTTTTCATTTATTTGTTTCAACCAGAAAGGAGTCCTCATGAACCGCCCCAAGAGCATGCTGGTTGCCAATATCGCGTGGGCCCGGGAGACGCGCGAACATACGCCCGGCTTCTTCGACGCGCTCGCGCGCGGCCAGAATCCGCGCGTGCTGTGGATCGGCTGCTCGGACAGCCGCGTGCCGGCTGAAACCATCACGCACAGCGTGCCCGGCGAGTTGTTCGTCCATCGCAATATCGCGAACCTGTTCCATCCCGACGACGACAATTCCGCAAGCGTGCTCGAGTACGCCGTGCGCGTACTCGAGGTCGACCATGTGATCGTGTGCGGTCACTACGGCTGTGGGGGCGTACGCGCGTCGTTGCTGCCGCCGCCGGCCGACCTGCCGCACGTTGCGCGGCGCATCGCGCCGCTCTGCGGGCTTGCGCGCCGCCATCGCGACGCGCTCGACGGCCTCGACGACATCGCTGCCGCCGACCGGCTGGCCGAACTCAACGTGCTCGAGCAGGTGCGGCTGCTGCGCGCATCGCCGATCGTGCAGGGCCGCCAGCGGCCGCCGCTCGTCCACGGCTGGATCTTCTCGCTTGCCGACGGCCGTCTGAAGGAGCTGGACTCCGGCTACACCGCGCCGCCTGTCGAAACCGAGCCGGAACAGCTTGCCGCGGCCGCCGCGCTCGACTGATCCACACCGCCCCCAACGCCCGTGAAATCGCCCCAACCATGAAACTGAACGAGCATCTGTCCACCCTGCCGCGCGACATCGTCGCCGGCATCGTCGTTTTCCTCGTCGCGCTTCCGCTATGTCTCGGCATCGCGAATGCGTCCGGCGTCGAACCGTTTGCCGGGCTCGTGTCGGGCATCGTCGGCGGCATCGTCGTCGCGCTGCTGAGCGGCTCGTCGCTGTCGGTCAGCGGCCCGGCCGCCGGCCTCGTCGTGATCGTCGTCGAAGGAATCGCGCAACTCGGCAGCTTTTCCGCGTTCCTGCTCGCGGTGCTGCTGTCCGGCGTGCTGCAATTCGGCTTCGGCATGCTGCGCGCCGGCCGATTCGCCGCGTATGTGCCGTCGCCGGTCATCAAAGGCATGCTCGCCGCGATCGGCCTGCTGCTGATCGTGAAGCAGATTCCGTTCGCGTTCGGTATCGGCGGCCCGGCCGCGCAATCGTTTGCTTCGTGGCCGCATCTGCCGGCCGCATGGGCCGCCACGGCGATCGCGCTCGCGTCGCTCGCGCTGCTGATCGCGTGGGACACGCCGGCGCTCAAGCGCTTCGCGTGGGTGCGCTCGGTGCCGGCGCCGCTCGCGGTCGTCGTGCTCGGCATCGGCGCGACGCTCTTGCTCGGCGCGATCGCACCGGCGGCCGCACCGGGCGCCGCGCATCGCGTCACGCTTCCCGAATTCGACTCGTTCGCGGCGCTCGCGGCATCGCTCAAGCATGCGGAGCTCGGCCCGAACTTCGCGCAACTGGCCAATCCGGACGTATGGCGCGTCGCGATCACGCTTGCGGTCGTCGCGAGTCTCGAGACGCTGCTGTGCCTCGAAGCGGTCGAACAGATCGATCCGAAGCGGCGGCCGACGCAACCCGACCGCGAGCTGAAGGCACAGGGCGTCGGCAACCTCGTCGCGGGCGCCGTCGGCGGCCTGCCGATCACGTCGGTGATCGTGCGTAGTTCGGCCAACGTCAACGCCGGCGCGCAAAGCCGGATGTCGGCGATCGTGCACGGAATCCTGCTGCTTGCGAGTGTGTTTGCGCTCACCGGACTGATCAACCTGATCCCGCTCGCCAGCCTGGCCGCGATCCTGATCCACACCGGTCTGAAGCTCGCGAAACCGGCGCTGTTCCGCTCGGTGATGAAGCAAGGCCCGGCTGCGTTCGTGCCGTTCGCCGCGACGATCGCGGGTGTGCTCGCGGTCGACCTGCTGTTCGGCATTGCCGTGGGCCTTGCATGCAGCGTGCTTGCAGTCGCCGTCGCCAACCTGAAGAGCCCCGTCACGCTCGCGCAGCACGACGACCACTTCCTGCTGTCGTTCCGCAAGGACGTGTCGTTCCTCGGCAAGGTGCAGGTCAAGCATCACCTGCGCCACATTCCGGATCGCGCGGCCGTGATCATCGACGCGACGCGCGCCGACTACATCGACCACGACGTGCTCGAGCTGCTCGACGCGTTCATCGCCGATGCGCCTCGGCGCGGGATCGTGGTCGAGTTCCGCCGGCGCAACCCGGCGGCGAGCCCGGCCGCGCGCCGCTGGTCGTTCCGCACGCCGGCCGCCGAATGATCGATGCATGAAAAACGCCCCGGGCGGCGCAAGGCCGCACGGGGCGTTTCAGGTGTTGCACGCGCTCGACGCGCGGCGCTTATGCGCGCTGCGGGTTGAGCTTGTCGTCCTTCGAGTGCAGCTTGTTCAGCGCGGCGATATACGCCTTCGCGGACGCCGCGACGATGTCCGGATCGGTGCCGACGCCGTTGACGATCCGGCCGCTCTTCGACAGCCGCACCGTCACCTCGCCCTGCGCCTGCGTACCGGTCGTGATCGCGTTCACCGAATACAGCAGCAGTTCGGAACCACTCCCGACTTCGCTCTCGATCGCATTCAGCGTCGCATCGACCGGGCCGTTGCCCCGCGCCTCGCCCGTCACCTCCTTGCCATCGACCGCGAACACGACCTTCGCCTGCGGTTGCTCGCCGGTTTCGGAGCGCTGCGACAGCGACACGAACTTGAAGTGCTCCTGCTCCTGCGCGAGCGCGGATTCTTCGGAGACGATCGCGATGATGTCTTCATCGAAAATCTCGGCCTTGCGGTCGGCCAGGTCCTTGAAGCGCATGAACGCGGCGTTCAGTTCGGCTTCGCTGTCGAGCGACACGCCGAGCTCCTGCAGGCGCTGCTTGAATGCGTTGCGACCCGACAGCTTGCCGAGCACGATCTTGTTCGCGGTCCAGCCCACGTCTTCCGCGCGCATGATCTCGTAAGTGTCGCGGGCCTTCAGGACGCCGTCCTGGTGGATACCCGACGCGTGCGCGAACGCGTTCGCGCCGACCACGGCCTTGTTCGGCTGCACGACGAAACCGGTGATCTGCGACACCAGCTTCGACGTCGGCACGATCTGCGTCGTGTCGATGCCGACGTCGAGGCCGAAGTAGTCCTTGCGCGTCTTCACCGCCATCACGATCTCCTCGAGCGACGTGTTGCCCGCGCGCTCGCCGAGCCCGTTGATCGTGCACTCGACCTGCCGCGCGCCGCCGATCTTCACGCCGGCGAGCGAGTTCGCGACGGCCATCCCGAGGTCGTTGTGGCAGTGCACGGAGAAGATCGCCTTGTCCGAGTTCGGAATGCGTTCGCGCAGCGTCTTCACGAGATGGCCGTACAGCTCCGGCACGCCATAGCCGACCGTGTCGGCAATGTTGATCGTCGTCGCGCCTTCGTCGATCACGGCTTCCAGCACGCGGCACAGGAAGTCGAGGTCCGAACGGCTGCCGTCTTCCGGCGAGAATTCGACGTTGTCGGTGAACTTGCGCGCAAAGCGCACCGCGAGCCGTGCCTGCTCGAACACCTGGTCGGGCGTCATTCGCAGCTTCTTCTCCATGTGCAGCGGCGACGTCGCGATAAACGTGTGGATCCGCGAGCTATTGGCTGGCTTCAGCGCGTCGGCCGCACGCTGGATGTCCTTGTCGTTCGCGCGCGCCAGCGAGCAGACCGTGCTGTCCTTCACGAGACCGGCGATCGTGTGGATCGCGTCGAAGTCGCCGTTCGAGCTGGCCGCGAAGCCGGCCTCGATTACGTCGACCTTCATCCGCTCGAGATGCTTCGCGATGCGGATTTTCTCTTCCTTCGTCATCGACGCGCCGGGCGATTGTTCACCGTCACGCAACGTCGTATCGAAAATGATCAGCTTGTCTGTCATGGGGGGCTCCAGGGCTCTTTATACGGGAATCAAACGTAACGAGATCGCGCCACCGCTGGCGACGCTCAACAACAGACGAGGCTTGACGGAGGGCGAGAACGATCAGCGCGGCAGGCGCGCCACAGCTAGCGCGCGTAGCGGCGCACCGGCTAGAAGGAGGGAGAGGCGGGGAAATGCAGTCATGCCAAAGACTATAGCGACATTCCGCCGGGGGCGCAATCGGACGACGCCTGGGGGGACGGGCCGCGGATGCGAAAAGGGGGCAAATGAAAACGGCGGCCCGAAGCCGCCGTTTCCGCGCAGGTTGCGCGTCAATGATCGCGCTGCGACGAGCGCGCGGGATTCGCCCGCCCCCGCATGGCCTGGTAGGCCCAGAACACGTAGCCGGACAGCCCGTACAGAACGAACAGGCAGAACAGCATCAGCGGCGGATCGGACGACACGAGCACGAACGCGACGACGACCAGCAGGATTGCCGCGAACGGCACACGGTGCCGCACGTCGAGCGCCTTGCCGCTATAGAACGGCGCATTGGACACCATCGTCACGCCCGCGTAGATCGTCAGCGCAAACGCGACCCACGGCAGCCAGCCGAGCTTCATCGGCACGCGGTTGTCGGTCGCGAGCCATACGAAGCCGGCGATCAACGCGGCAGCGGCCGGACTCGGCAGCCCCTGGAAGAAGCGCTTGTCGACCACGCCAATGTTCGTGTTGAAGCGCGCGAGCCGGAGCGCGGCGCCCGAGCAGTAGACGAACGCCGCGAGCCAGCCCCAGCGGCCGAGATCCTTCAGCACCCATTCGTACATGACGAGCGCGGGCGCGACGCCGAACGACACCATGTCCGACAGGCTGTCGAACTGTTCGCCGAACGCGCTTTGCGTGTGGGTCATCCGCGCGACGCGCCCGTCCATTCCGTCGAGCACCATCGCGACGAAAATCGCGATCGCGGCGATCTCGAAGCGCACGTTCATCGCCTGCACGACCGCGAAGAAGCCGCAGAACAGCGCGGCGGTCGTGAACGCGTTCGGCAGCAGGTAGATGCCGCGCGTCTTCAGGAACCGCTGGCGCGCGGCACGGCGGCTTTCGCTCGGCACCGGATCGGCTGCCAGCACCTTGTTGCGGCGGAACGGGCGCGGCGTCTGGCTGGTGCCGTTGCGCGGCCGGCGCGGTTTGAATGCGGCCATCGTGCGTCCCCGCCGCTTACTGTTCGAGCTCGGCGAGGATCGTCGACGACGCGTAGACCTTCTCGCCGATCGACACCTTCGCGCGGCTGCCGAGCGGCAGATACACGTCGACGCGCGAACCGAAGCGGATGAAACCGTAACGCTGGCCGCGCGACAGCGGCTCGCCGGCGCGCACGTAGCAGAGGATCCGGCGTGCGATCAGGCCGGCGATCTGCACGGACGTAACGGTCTTGCCGCTTGCGGTCTGGATCACGACCGCGTTGCGCTCGTTCTCGGTCGACGCCTTGTCGATCGCCGCGTTCAGGAACGCGCCCGGGAAGTATTCGACCTTGGAGATCGCGCCGTCGACCGGCGAACGCTGCGAGTGCACGTTGAAGACGTTCATGAACACGCTGATCTTCAGCGCTTCGCGGTTCGCGTACGGATCCTGCGCGGTCTCGACCGCGACGATGCGGCCGTCCGCCGGGCACAGCACCGCGTTCGGCTGCGCCGGGATCGGGCGCTGCGGATCGCGGAAGAACTGGACGACGAAGACGAGCAGCAGCCAGAACGGCCACGCAAAGCCGAAGCCCCCGACGGCGTGGATCAACAACGCGATGACGGCTGCAATCGCGATGAACGGCCAGCCTTCGCGCGCGATGATCGGATGAGGATAGTTCATGGGTTCGTTCGGTGTTCGGTGAATTGGTAGGGTAGCCCCCTCTCCTTGCGGAGAAGGGGCCCCCTAGGAACCGTACGTGCGAGTTTCCCCGCATACGGCTCGAGCCTACATGTCGATCAAAGTCCGACCTGGGGTCGGACCGGCTTAGTTACCGCAATTTTACCGGCGTGCACCTGCCGGTGACAGTCGGGGTGAAGCAAAACCCGGTTGGAGAGAGCATCGGTGCCGCCATGCATCCGGTATTCCAGATGATGGTCATGCCATCCGGTCTCGTCCGACAGGGCACAGCCACAGTGCGCACACAACCCGCCCTGCGACATGTACAGGCTCGCCCATTGTTTTCGGTAGCGCATGGTGTCTCCCATTCGCTCCTGCCGCAATAGCTCGCCGTACTGCTCCCACTCCGGATCAAAGGGGTTGTAGCCACCCTTGATCTTCTTGTGCCGTTTGATTTCCGTACCACTGAGGTGGTACAGCTCATTCAGCCCCTGACTACCGTCTTCGCGAACCGCTCGGACAGCGAATACCCAGTGTCGAGTTCCAACCGTGTGGAAATATTTCTTTCTCACCCAGTCAGCCCTCTTCTTCGGATGCCGCCTCCTCGCCCACCGCCAGAGCCTCTGAAAGACCAAAGACTCCATGCGGCTGTACGCCTGCTTTGCCACCACGGGGCGGTGATACTGCGCCCACCCTCGTAGCATCGGACTCAGCAATCGAATCAGGTCCGACTGCTTTGCCGCCTTGTTACCGCCGATCGTTTCCGCAACCTTGCGATAGAACGTCTGCACGTTCTTCTTGCTCGGTTTGATGAGTAGCGTTCCCGAGTACTTCCGGAAATTCCACCCAAGGAAATCGAAGCCTTCGTCAATGTGCACGATGCGCGTCTTTTCCTCGGAAAGTTGCAGTCCTCGCTGCGCAAGGAATGCTTCAACCCAAGGCTTAACCTCGTTCGCCAGCATCTCTTGCGAGTCACCGGTGATCACGAAGTCGTCCGCGTACCGCACTGCATTCACTTTCAACTTCTTGGCCTTCGCGATCCCGAATCTCGCACGCAAGTGCTCGATCAGTTCACGCTCCAACCCGTTCAGCGTCACGTTGGCCAGCGTCGGGGAAATGATGCCTCCCTGTGGCGTACCGGCCTCGGTTGCCTGTAGCTGCCCCTTGTAAATCAGGCCAGCCTTCAACCACTTGCGGAGGATCTCCTTGTCCATCGGGACATGGTTCACCAGCCAGTCATGGTTGATGTAGTCGAAGCAGCCTTTGATGTCTGCCTCCAAGACCCATTGGGCCGAAGCCTTCTGAGACAGCGAGACAAACAACTGCGACATAGCGTCGGCCGTTGAGCGGTTGGCCCGAAACCCATATGAGTTCGGGTCGCTCGTCGATTCCGACACCGGCTCCAAAGCCAGCAAGTACAGGGCTTGCATCGCCCTGTCCCGCATGGTCGGTATGCCCAGAGGGCGTAACTTCCCATTGGCCTTGGGGATAAAGACTCTCCGTAATGGCAGAGGCTTGTATCCGCGCCGCTTCAACTTGCCGACAGCTTCCCATCGGCTCTCAGGCGTATCCCACAGTTCGCGATCGACTCCAGCCGTTCGCGCACCTTGGTTTTGCGTAACACGTCGTACCGCATACAACTTCGCGGACAACGTGCGGGTCAGCATCCGTTGCAGGGCTTTCACCCTGCGCCAGTCACCTTCCCGCGTTGCCTTCGCAATTCGAATCTGCATCCCTCTCACGTTCCGTTCCACGCGACGCCAATCGACGTCGTGCCAGTGGTCCAGCGCGTGGGAGAGCGCAGACCCACCCTCACGGGCAGATACTTTCATGCTGCTCTCCTGCTCAAAGAAGTGAATCCCTTCGCGGAAAGCAACACGCCCCTTGCGGGAGCGTTTTGCTCCCACAAGGGAAAAGAACAACACTGATGACTAAGAAGCCACCAGCAATCACAATTTCAGCTTGAGGGTTAGTCAGCCGTCTTGCGACGGTAGACCAGACGGAAGTCTGCCCGCTTTCGCGTGAGGTGATGTTTCAACCTCTATCCGGACCATTACAGCCCGGCGTTCGCTTTCTCCGTCCTCCCATACCCGCACTGCCAACAGCGTTCCTCACGGTTCGCCTGCCAGCGCTCACGCGTTGGCAGCAATACGGGCTTACCACGTTCCCGGCATGTCACACGACCGATTTAGGTTCTGCCTCTCCCCCGGCGGTCCAGCGACGACGTAACCCGAGCTTTGAACGGGTTATCCGACCGCACACCTTTTGGTTCATGCCTGACAGCAGCTTAGGCACTTCCACTACTTACGAGGTTTATCAGCAGTTCACTTACGTTAACCATGTCGGTCAGCCTAGCTCCTTGACCCCATCGCTGCTGGGAGTCTCCACGCACGTGTCTCGCGACTCATGCATGCCCGAAACTTCCGGAGGCTACATTGTCAGAAGAGCTTCACACCCCACCGTTACCAGTGACGCATGTCTTCCTAGGCTACTGCTGGTCGTACAGCAGGTTCCCTTCACTCACCCTTACTGCTGGTGAGGCCGAACAATGACACACCGAGCTATCGCTCGTATCGCGCAACGAATCCGTAGCCCGAGGGCGCGGGATTTGCATACCCCACTCCGCTTGGTCAGCGGAGATGAAGCCGCTGACTGGGCGGAACCTGACGGTAATCAGGTCAATGCAATGCGAAGTCCGGCGTAGTTCAGCACACCGGACATCGCCTATGGCGATACCCGGCATACCCATACCGGGTTCGTCTCGTTACCAGAAGTGCAAAGGCTGCCGGGCTTCATGAGGCCCACATTGCACTTTTCGCGGCTGGTAAGGCTCGTACTGACGCCTCCTTAACACCGCTAGTCGATGTCCCTTACGTTGGGACTGCCCGGACACGAGCGTGCGTGTCGCACCAAAGCCCGTAGGATAGCAAAAGCCGCCCGGGGCACTGCTGCCTTCGGACGGCTTTTTGATACCGACCCTCCACTCGAAGGGCCGGAACAGCACGTTTTGCTTCTGTCGGTGCTTAGTTCTTCGTCTGGTCGACGAGCTTGTTCTTCGCGATCCACGGCATCATCGCGCGCAGCTTTGCACCGACCTGCTCGATCTGGTGCTCGGCCGTCAGGCGACGGCGCGACTGCAGCGTCGGCGCGCCTGCCTTGTTCTCGAGAATGAAGCTCTTCGCGTACTCGCCCGTCTGGATGTCGGTCAGGCACTGCTTCATCGCCTTCTTCGTCTCTTCCGTGACGATGCGCGGGCCCGTCACGTACTCGCCGTACTCGGCGTTGTTCGAGATCGAGTAGTTCATGTTCGCGATGCCGCCTTCGTAGATCAGGTCGACGATCAGCTTCAGCTCGTGCAGGCACTCGAAGTACGCCATTTCCGGCGCGTAGCCTGCCTCGACCAGCGTTTCGAAGCCAGCCTTGATCAGCTCGACGGTGCCGCCGCACAGCACGGCCTGCTCGCCGAACAGGTCGGTTTCGGTCTCTTCGCGGAAGTTCGTCTCGATGATGCCGGCACGGCCGCCGCCGTTCGCTGCTGCGTACGACAGCGCGATGTCGCGTGCCGCGCCCGACTTGTTCTGCGCAACCGCGATCAGGTGCGGCACGCCGCCGCCTTGCGAGTACGTGCCGCGCACGGTGTGGCCCGGCGCCTTCGGCGCGATCATGATCACGTCGAGGTCGGCGCGCGGGATCACCGCACCGTAGTGGACGTTGAAGCCGTGTGCGAACGCGAGCGCCGCGCCCTGCTTGATGTTCGCGTGCACTTCCTTCGCGTAGACGTCGGCGATCTGCTCGTCCGGCAGCAGCATCATGACGACGTCTGCGTTCTTCACCGCTTCCGCGACTTCCTTGACCGACAGGCCTGCGTTCTCGGCCTTGCTCCACGACGCGCCGCCCTTGCGAAGGCCGACCGTCACGTTCACGCCGCTGTCCTTCAGGTTCAGTGCGTGTGCATGGCCTTGCGAGCCATAACCGATGATCGTGACTTGCTTGCCCTTGATGAGGGAGATGTCGGCGTCTTTGTCGTAGAAAACGTTCATGATGGTTCCTTCGCTAATTCAAAAATTCAACAATTCGTTCGGATGGGGTACTGCGGGCCGGGACATGACGGCGCACCCGGCGTGCCTTGTTGCAATATCGGCATCACACCTTCAGGATGCGCTCGCCGCGTCCGATGCCGGAGCTGCCGGTCCGCACGGTCTCGAGGATCGCGGTGGCGTCCAGCCCCTGGATGAATGCGTCGAGCTTGTCGCTCGCGCCCGTCAATTCGATCGTGTAGGTCTTTTCGGTCACGTCGATGATGCGGCCGCGGAAAATGTCCGACATCCGCTTCATTTCTTCGCGCTCCTTGCCCACTGCACGTACCTTGATCAGCATCAGCTCGCGTTCGATGTGTGCACCGTCGGTCAGGTCCACCACTTTCACCACCTCGATCAGGCGGTTCAGATGCTTCGTGATCTGTTCGATCACGTCGTCCGAGCCAATGGAAACGATGGTCAGCCGCGACAGCGATTGGTCTTCGGTCGGCGCCACCGTCAAGGTTTCGATGTTGTAGCCGCGTGCGGAAAACAGACCGACCACGCGCGACAGCGCGCCCGGTTCGTTCTCCAGCAGGACGGAAATGATGTGTCTCATGTTCGCTTCTTCCAGAATGTGTCCGTGTCGATTCACTCGCGCCGCGCGCCGCCCGATGCCACACCGCCCTTCGTGAAGGCGGCCGCTCGGGCCCGGGCGCGCGTCGCGCCGTTACAGATCTTCCGATCCGAGCAGCATCTCGGTGATGCCCTTGCCGGCCTGTACCATCGGCCAGACGTTTTCGGTCGGATCGGTCTGGAAGTCGAGAAACACGGTGCGGTCCTTCAGGCGCAGCGCTTCCTTCAGCGCCGGCTCCACATCCGAAGTCTTTTCGATCCGCATGCCGACATGGCCGTACGCTTCGGCGAGCTTCACGAAGTCCGGCAGCGCATCCATGTACGAATGCGAATAGCGCTTGCTGTATTCGATCTGCTGCCACTGGCGAACCATGCCGAGATAGCGGTTGTTCAGCGAAATGATCTTCACGGGCGTGTCGTACTGCAGGCAGGTCGACAGCTCCTGGATGCACATCTGGATCGAGCCTTCGCCCGTGATGCACAGCACGTCGTCGTCCGGGTGCGCCATCTTGACGCCCATCGCTGCCGGCAGGCCGAAGCCCATCGTGCCGAGGCCGCCGGAGTTGATCCAGCGACGCGGCTTGTTGAAACGGTAGAACTGCGCGGCCCACATCTGGTGCTGGCCGACGTCCGAGCACACGAACGCGTTGCCGTCCGTCAGCTCCCAGGCTTTCTCGACCACGTATTGCGGCTTGATGATCTCGCTTTCGCGGTCGAACTTCAGGCAGTCCTTCGCGCGCCAGCTTTCGATGTCCTTCCACCATTGCGCGAGCGCCTCGGTGTCGGGGCCGTGCTCGGCCGTCTGCAGCTGCTCGATCAGCTCCTTCAGCACTTCCTTCACGTCGCCGACGATCGGGATGTCGACCTTCACGCGCTTCGAAATCGACGACGGGTCGATGTCGATGTGGATGATCTTGCGCGGCCGCGACGCAAAGTGCGCCGGATCGCCGATCACGCGGTCGTCGAAGCGGGCGCCGATGGCGATCAGCACGTCGCAGTGCTGCATCGCCATGTTCGCTTCGTAGGTGCCGTGCATGCCAAGCATGCCGAGGAATTTCTTGTCCGACGCGCGATAGCCGCCGAGGCCCATCAGCGTGTTCGTGACCGGGTAGCCGAGCAGATCCGCGAACTGGTTCAGCTCGCGCGACGCGTCGGCAAGGATGATGCCGCCGCCCGTGTAGATGTACGGACGCTTCGCCGACAGCAGCAGCGACACGGCCTTGCGGATCTGGCCCGAATGGCCTTTCGTGACCGGGTTGTACGAACGCAGCGACACGCTCTTGACCGGCTCGTACTGGCACGGCGTCTTGGAGATGTCCTTCGGGATGTCGATCAGGACCGGGCCGGGACGGCCGGTGCGGGCGATGTAAAACGCCTTCTTGACGGTTTCCGCAAGGTCGCGCACGTCCTTCACGAGGAAGTTGTGCTTCACGCACGGACGCGTGATGCCGACCGTGTCGCACTCCTGGAACGCGTCCTGGCCGATCGCGGCAGTCGGCACCTGGCCGCTGATCACGACCATCGGGATCGAATCCATGTACGCCGTCGCGATGCCGGTCACCGCGTTGGTGACGCCGGGGCCGGACGTCACGAGACAGACGCCGACGTTGCCGGTGGAACGCGCATACGCGTCGGCTGCGTGCACGGCCGCCTGCTCGTGGCGCACCAGCACGTGCTGAATCTTGTCCTGCTTGTAAAGCTCGTCGTAGATGTAGAGTACCGAGCCGCCGGGGTAACCCCAGATGAATTCGACGTTCTCGTCGGCCAGTGCCTTCATGAGCACGGTGGCGCCGATGGAGTCGCTATCGGGAGGGGAAAGGGGTTCCGACGTGGAGAATTCCGCGCTGGGCATGTTCATTTTGACCTTTCGAATTTTCGGCAAAAAATTGATCGGGTGCTCTCTGCCGGGCTTGTGGCTCGGGTTCAAGCGGCGCGTCCAGTTGAAGGGCGGGCTTCTTGGGCCAGCCTCAAATGAGACTATCACTTCATGTTGCGAATCGCTGACAATAGCGGCTCGAGATTGGGCCGTCAAGCAAAATATCCCGCAGCGCATCATGGCCGGCGCGCGGCGGCCCGCGCACGCGGCTCGTGAGCAACGTGGCGCGCCGCAACCGATGCCAACTCACGCGAAAATTTGTTAGCATCCGCGGGTTTTACGAAATTTTTCGACCTTTCACACGCCGCAGTCCGCAGCGCATACCTTTACGGAATGGCATCAGACAAGGAACTCGCCGACTTTCTGGCGGGCGTCGAAAGGCGCGCGTTCAAGCAGGCCGCGTACGCCGTGCGGGACGACGATGCGTCGCTCGACATCGTGCAGGACGCGATGATCAAGCTGGCGGAGAAATACGGCGACCGGCCGGCGGCCGAGCTGCCGCTGCTGTTTCAGCGGATCCTGCAGAATGCGATCCACGACTGGTTCCGCCGGCAGAAGGTCCGCAACACCTGGGTCACCCTCTTCTCGTCGCTGAACAATACGGACGACGAAGACTTCGATCCACTGGAAACGCTCGAATCGGCGGGCGACAATGCAGGAGTCGAGAGCACCGAGCACCGCCTCGAGCGGGAACAGGTTCTGGCCCTGATCGACGAGGAAATCCAGAAACTTCCGACGCGTCAACGGGAAGCGTTCCTGATGCGTTATTGGGAAGATATGGATGTCGCCGAGACGGCCGCCGCCATGGGGTGCTCCGAAGGCAGCGTCAAAACGCACTGCTCGCGAGCCACCCACGCGCTGGCGCAAGCGCTCAAGGCCAAAGGAATCACGCTATGAGCTCCGCTCCCGTAAATCGAGAACACGAATTCGCGCTGAAGGTGCGCCGCGCGCTGGACGAACGTGCCGCGGCGCTGCCTGCCGCGACCACCGACCGCCTGGCCGCCGCGCGCCGGGCCGCGCTCGCGCGCAAGAAGCCGGAAGCCGCGAGCGCGCCGGTATTCGTACCGGCCTTCGCGGGCGGGGCCGGCACGTACGGCGCGCCGGCGCCCGCAAACCGCCCGCGGGCATCGTTCGCGCGCCGCCTGCTGCGCGCGTGGCCGCTCGCGCTGCTGCTCGCGGGGCTCGTCGGCATCGCGTACTGGGAAGACATGCAGCGCACCGCCGAGCTCGCGGACATCGACGCCGCGATGCTGAGCGACGACCTGCCGCTCAACGCGTATCTCGACCACGGGTTCAACGCGTATCTTTCGCACGCACGCTAACAGACAATAACGAGGGGATCGCACGGGTGAGTCAGAAACGCGGCCTGGCCGTATTTTTCGGATGCGTGATCGCGATCGCCGTTTCGTACGTCGCCACCTATTCCCGATTCAACCCGCCTCCCGCGGCTTCCACCGCGGCCAGCAGCGCACCCGCGCCGACCTCGGCCGCGGCCGGCCTGAGCACCGAACTTCCCCCGCTGCCCCTGCCGCTGCCGGCCGCCAACGGCCCGCTGTCATGGGCGCGCCTGACGCCCGCGCAGCGTGCGGCGCTCGCGCCGTTCGCCGACCAATGGGACGGCTTCAGCGACGCGCGCAAGCGCAAATGGCTGAAGATCGCGTCGCGTTTCGCGAAGTTGACGCCCGACGCGCAGAAACATCTGCAGGATCGGATGTCCGAATGGGTGCGGATGACGCCCGAGCAACGCCGCGTCGCGCGCGAGAACTACCAGAGCGCGAAGGAACTGTCCGCGCAGGCGCGCGAGCGCGCGTGGAAGGCCTATCAGCAATTGCCCGAAGAACAGAAGCAACGGCTGGCCGCGACCGAGCGCCGCCGCCGGCCAAGCGTCGTCAGCGCGCCACCGGCCGTCGCCGACCGCGATGTGCGCCGGCTCGTCAATGCGCACGACCATCCGGCGAGCAATGCGGCGGTCGCACCGGCGCCCGCATCGGCCGGCGCCGGTGCGCCGCCCGCTGCGTCGGCGACGTCCGGCACCGGGCCCGCGACCGCGCCGGCCACCGTCACGCCGGTGTCGCCGGCGGACGCGCCTTCGCTGTTCAAGGGTTCCTGAGCAGCCGTGACGAACGTGCCTGCGCCATCCGCCCCGCCCGCCGGCGCCACGCCGTCCGTGCGCCGGCGCCTCGCGGCAATGCTGTACGAAGCCGTGCTGCTGTTCGGCGTGGTGTTCTTCGCCGGGCTCGCATTCGGCCTCGTGACCCAGCAGCGCAACGGCCTCGTCCATCACAACCTGCTCACCGCATGGATCGCGCTCGTCGTCGGCGCGTATTTCGTGTGGTTCTGGACCCACGGCGGCCAGACGCTGCCAATGAAGACCTGGCGGCTGCGGCTCGAATCGTCGAGCGGGCGGCCGCTGAACGCGGCTCAAGCACTCGTCCGGTATGCGCTCGGCTGGCTGTGGTTCCTGCCGCCGCTCGCGCTGCATCCGCTCCTCGGGCTGCCGGTGCCCGTCACGCTCGCGATTGCCGCCGCATGGATCGCCGCGTGGGCGGGCGCCGCGTGCCTGCATGCCGACCGCCAGTTCCCGCACGACCGCCTCGCCCGCACCCGCATCGTCGCACTTCCGCGCTGACGCGCCGCGCGATCCGCGACGGCACCCGCGCCGCCCTCGGCTCCACGACGCATTGATCTGACGAAATTCGTCGCGGATACCCGCCGACCGCCCCGGTCGGCTTGCGGGATGCCGGTCCAACGGTCGGTTCGGCAGATAACTCAACGCTGCCGCATTCACTGCTAAACACGCCGGGACGACAGTAATAAGAACGTCTCGTGACTGTCACGGCATGGTCACGCCCGCATGGCGCAATGCGTGCATGTCAACCGGCGCGAGTCATGCATGGGCCAGAAAACGTCCGCGACCTCCCTGTTCCGTCAACCGCTCGGCGCCCGAGCCGTCAACGCGTTCCTGTCCGGCTCTGCCGCAACCGATGCGCTGGCGCCGCACGAGCCGACGCCGACGCACGCGACACATGACGAGCCCGAATCGTCGGCCCACCGGTACCGCACGATCTGGCTGTCCGACATCCACCTCGGCTCGAGCGGCTGCCAGGCGACGTATCTGCTCGACTTCCTGCGCCACAACGATTCGGAATACCTGTACCTCGTCGGCGACATCATCGACGGCTGGCAGCTGAAGAAAGGCTGGTACTGGCCGCAGGCGCACAACGACGTCGTGCAGAAGATCCTGCGCAAGGCGCGCAAGGGTACGCAGGTCGTCTACATCCCGGGCAACCACGACGAAGGCGCGCGGCAGTTCTGCGACCTCGCGTTCGGCGACATCCAGGTGCGCGGCGAGGCGTTTCACACGACGCTCGCGGGCAAACGTTTGTGGATCGTGCACGGCGACCTGTTCGACGGCGTGATCCAGCACGCGAAATGGCTCGCCTATCTCGGCGACACGCTGTACACGCTGATCCTCGTGCTGAACCGCTGGTTCAACCGGATCCGCAGCCGGCTCGGCTTCCAGTACTGGTCGCTGTCGCAGTACCTGAAGCGCCAGGTCAAGAACGCGGTCAACTTCATCTCGCAGTTCGAGACCGTGATGACGGACGAAGCGCGCCGCCGCGGCTGCGACGGTGTCGTCTGCGGCCACATCCACAAGGCCGAGATTCGCGACATCGACGGCGTGCTGTACTGCAACGACGGCGACTGGGTCGAAAGCCTGTCCGCGCTCGTCGAAACGATGGAAGGCGAACTGAAGATCGTCTACTGGACGGTGATGCGCACCGCACCGTCGGAGACCACGTCGCGCAAGGCCAAGGCCACTGCCTGACACAACCCTACTTACAGGACATGCCGCGATGAAGATCATGATCGTCACCGACGCGTGGGAACCGCAGGTCAACGGCGTCGTGCGCACGCTGAAGAGCACGTCGCGCGAACTCACGGCGCTCGGCCACCGCGTCGAACTGCTGACGCCGCTGGAATTCCGCACGGTGCCCTGCCCGACCTACCCCGAGATTCGCCTGTCGATCCTGCCGTACCGGAAACTGCGTGCACGGATCGATGCGTTCGCCCCCGACGCGCTGCACATCGCAACCGAAGGCCCGCTCGGTCTCGCCGCCCGCCGCTATGCGCGCGCGCGCAAGCTGCCGTTCACGACTGCCTATCACACGCGCTTTCCGGAATACGTGCAGGCGCGCTTCGGGATCCCGCTGGCGGCGACCTACAAGTTCCTGCACTGGTTCCATGCACCGTCGCTCGCGGTGATGGCGCCGACGCCGGTCGTCAAGCAGGACCTCGAGAAGTTCGGCTTCACGAACGTCGTGCTGTGGACGCGCGGCGTCGATCTCGACATCTTCCGGCCGATGGACTCGAAGGTGCTGAATACCGCGCGGCCGATCTTCCTGTACGTGGGCCGCGTCGCGATCGAAAAGAACGTCGAGGCGTTCCTGCGTCTGGACCTGCCGGGCTCGAAGTGGGTCGCGGGGGAAGGCCCGGCGCTCGCCGAGCTGAAGTCGCGCTATCCGGAAGCGAACTATCTGGGCGTGCTGTCCCAAGCCGAGCTCGCGAAGGTGTATGCTGCGGCCGACGTGTTCGTGTTCCCGAGTCGCACCGACACGTTCGGCCTCGTGCTGCTGGAGGCGCTCGCATGCGGCACGCCGGTTGCGGCCTACCCGGTCACGGGTCCGATCGACGTGCTGAGCGGGGGCAATGCCGGCGCGATGCACGAAGACCTGCAGGAAGCCTGCTTCGAGGCGCTGAAGATCGAACGCGAGACCGCGCGCGCCTGGGCAGAACGCTTCTCGTGGCGCGCGGCGTCCGAGCAGTTCGCGTCCCACCTGAAGCCGCTGCCGAAGACTGCGTACTCGCCCGCCGAAGGTGCACCCGTTTGAAACGAGACCTGAACGACCGCAATCCATCCCCTGCCGCGACGGCGCAGCCGCATCGTCCGTTCGACGAGGAAGAGCCGCACGCCGATGCGGACCTGCACGCGCACGAACCGCTCGGCCCGGACGACCGTCTGGCGCCGCTGCCGGCGAATCCGTACAAGCGCCACCGCGGCATCACGCGCGCGTGGTACGCGCTCAAGCATTCGCTGAACGGCTTTCGCGTCGCGATCCGCGAGGAAAGCGCGTTCCGCCAGGAACTCACGCTCGCCGCGCTGATGCTGCCGATCGGCGCGTTCTCGCCGGTGCCGGCCGTCTCGCGCGCGCTGCTGATCGGCTCGGTGCTGCTGGTGCTGATCGTCGAGTTGCTCAATTCGAGCGTCGAGGCCGCGATCGACCGCATCTCGCTCGAGCGCCATGAGCTTTCGAAGCGCGCGAAGGACCTCGGCAGCGCGGCAGTCACGGTCGCGCTGTTCGCATGCGTGACGACGTGGGGGTTCGTGCTCGGTCCGGTCGTCGCTCGCTGGCTCGGGTTCTAGCCGCATTCACGGGGCCGCCGCGGCGCGCGCATGCGGCGGTGCAGCACGCGGCGCATGCATTGCGCACACGAAATGCGCCCGATGCGAGGAAACAGCGGTTTATAATCGTCGGCCAGACTTAGAACAGCAACCCGCGCCGGACGAATCTCGCAGCATCGATTGCAGCGCCCGCCAGTCCGGCATACACAGGGCCGGACGACATGGAAGCGAAACCTCCCCGCCGCACCCGCGAACGGATTCTCGAGTTGTCGTTGAAACTCTTCAACGAGATCGGCGAGCCGAACGTCACGACCACGACGATCGCCGAGGAAATGGAAATCAGTCCAGGCAACCTGTACTACCATTTCCGCAACAAGGACGACATCATCAACAGCATCTTCGCGCAGTTCGAGCAGCAGATCGAACGGCGGCTGCGCTTCCCCGAAGATCACCGTCCGACGATCGACGAAACCTGGTCTTACCTGCAGTACATGGCCGATTTCATGTGGACCTACCGGTTCCTGTATCGCGACCTGAACGACCTGCTCGCGCGCAATCGCACGCTCGAGACGCACTTCAAGCAGATCATCAGCCACAAGGTGCGCTTCGCGCACGACATGTGCGAGCTGCTCGTGTCCGACGCCGAAATGGTCGCGACGCCGGCCGAGATCGAGGTCATCGCGACGAACATGGCCGTGATCTCGACGTACTGGCTGTCGTATCAGTACGTGATGCATCCGCGCAAGTACAACGACCAGGACGCGATCCGAGAGGAGCTGCACCAGGTCAGCATGCACGTGATCTCGATCATGGCCCCGTACCTGCGCGGCCGGTCGCGCCAGCTGTTCGACGATCTCGTCTCCGGCAAGCTGCCGAAGCGCCAGTTCGCCGACTACCTGCCGCCGCGCGACGGTTCGCCGCGCCCGGCGGGCAGTCCGGTCGCCGCCAAGCCCGCCGCGAAGGATACGAAACAATGAAGGCAGTCTGCGTGTATTGCGGTTCGTCGTCCGGCGTGCGGCCCGTCTATGCGGATGCCGCGCGTGCATTCGGCCGCGCGCTCGTCGATGCCGGCCTCACGCTCGTCTACGGCGGCGGCCGCGTCGGCCTGATGGGCGTGATTGCCGATGAAGTGATGGCGGCCGGCGGCCGTGCGGTCGGCGTGATCCCCGAGCTCCTCGTCGACAAGGAAGTCGGCCATACGGGGCTCTCCGAGTTGCACGTCGTGCCCGACATGCACCACCGCAAGAAGATGATGGCCGACCTCGCCGACGCATTCGTCGCGATGCCCGGCGGCGCCGGCACGCTGGAAGAGCTGTTCGAGGTCTACACGTGGGCGCAGCTCGGCTATCACCGCAAGCCGGTCGCGTTGTACAACATCGATTCATTCTACGATCCGCTGATCGCGCTGCTGCGCCATACCGTCGACGAAGGCTTCATGCGCCCCACCTACTTCGACGCACTGTGCATCGCTTCCGAGCCCGCCGCGCTGATCGAGCAGTTGCGCGGCTACCAGCCGCCCGCCCGCGACAAGTGGGCGCCGGACGCAGCCAAGTAACACCATTCCGGAACCGCCCGCGATGCCCGCACCGTCCGAGCGCAAAGTCGTCCTCATCACCGGCGCGAGCCGCGGCATCGGCCGCGCGACCGCGGTGCTGGCGGCCGCGCGCGGCTGGGACGTCGGGATCAACTACACACGCGACGCCGCGGCGGCCGAGCTGACCGCCGAGGCCGTGCGCGACGCCGGCGCCCGCGCGTGCGTGGTGGCCGGCGACGTCGCGAACGAAGCGGACGTTATCGCGATGTTCGACACCGTCACGGCCGCGTTCGGCCGGCTCGACGCGCTGGTCAACAATGCGGGGATCGTCGCACCGTCGATGCCGCTCGCCGACATGCCGCTCGACCGACTGCGCCGGATGTTCGACACCAACGTGCTCGGCGCGTATCTGTGCGCGCGCGAAGCCGCGCGCCGGCTGTCGACCGATCGCGGCGGGCGCGGCGGCGCGATCGTCAACGTATCGTCGATCGCGTCGCGGCTCGGGTCGCCGAACGAGTACGTCGATTACGCGGGCTCGAAGGGTGCGGTCGATTCGATGACGATCGGCCTCGCGAAGGAACTCGGCCCGCACGGCGTGCGCGTGAACGCGGTGCGCCCCGGCCTGATCGAGACCGACATCCATGCGAGCGGCGGCCAGCCGGGCCGCGCGGCACGTCTCGGCGCGCAGACGCCGCTTGGCAGGGCCGGCGCCGCGTACGAGGTCGCGGAAGCGATTGTCTGGCTGCTCGGCGACGCGGCGTCCTATACGACCGGTGCGCTGCTCGACGTCGGCGGCGGACGGTAATCGCACCCGTAAAGTGTCCCGGCGGGCCGCCGCGACCCGCCACGCGGTCACGACACCACAAATCTCCACAAAATCGTGAGCGTCCCGGTAAACATCCGTAACAGTTCCGTGCTTTACTAGCGCCGAACGCCAGCAGCCGTCATCCGGCTGTCATGTCGCGTCGATGTGACCCTAATGGTGTCGGCCAATGCCGCCGGACCAGCTTGACCCGAACGAGATCTTTTCCATGCCAGGAACCGCAGCGCCCGGCCGGCGACGCACGTCCGCGCCCGCTTCGGCGCACGCCCGATCCCCCGCCGATCCCGACCTCAGCACGACACTCCATGCCGCCGGCCCGTTCGCCGCGGCCGATACCGCCGCGCCCGGCGCAGCCCGCGATCGCATCCTGCGGCTCGGCTGGCGCGTGTGGATGCTGGTGGCAGCGCTGCTCTGCGCCTATACGCTGCCGGGCGTGCTCGGCCACGATCCGTGGAAGCAGGACGAAACCTATACGTTCGGCATCATCCAGCACATGCTCGAGACCGGCGACTTCGTCGTGCCGACCAACGCCGGGTTGCCGTTCATGGAAAAGCCGCCCCTCTACGCATGGGTCGCGACGAGTCTCGCATGGCTGTTGCAGCGCGTGATGCCGCTGCACGATGCCGCCCGGCTTGCGAGCGCGCTGTTCGCGGCGCTCGCATTCGGCTTCATCGCACGCGCGGCGCGCAGTGCGAGCCGCGCCGACAGCTGGCTGGACCTGCGCGTGATCGGGCCGGTCGTGCTGAGCGCCGGCACGCTCGTCGTCATCAAGCACGTGCACGACATGATCACGGATGTCGCGCTGTTCGCCGGCGCCGCGATCGGCTTTTGCGGACTGCTCGAACTCGTGATGCAGCACGTGGCACGCGGGCGGCAGGTGCAGCACGGGCTGCCGGTGCGGCCGGCCGGCCGGCGGGCCGCGCCGATGTTCGGCGCGGGCGTGGGCATCGCGCTGATGGCGAAGGGGCTGTTCGTGCCGCTCGTGTTCGCGGCCACCGTCGTGGGTACGATGGTGCTCTACCCCGCCTGCCGGACGCGCGCGTTCGCACGCTCGCTCGGCGTCGCCGCGCTCGTGTTCGCGCCGTTCGCGCTGATCTGGCCGACCGTGCTGTTCCTGCGCTCCGAGACGCTGTTCATGACGTGGTTCTGGGACAACAACGTCGGCCGCTTCTTCGGCTTCTCGGTGCCCGAACTCGGCGCCGAAAACGACAAGCCGCTCTTCATCCTGCGAGCATTCCTGCTGGTCGGTTTCCCGGTCGCGCCGCTCGCGATCGTCGCGCTCGCCCGCGGCGCATGGCGCGACTGGCGCACGCCGCACATCGGGCTGCCGGTGCTGTTCGTGGGCATCGGCCTCGCGGTGCTGCAGGTATCGGCGACCTCGCGCCAGCTCTACATCCTGCCGTTCTTTGCGCCGCTCTCGCTGGTCGCTGCGCAGGCGATCGACCGCCTGCCGCGCGGGCTGCATCTCGCGTGGGACTACCTGAGCCGGCTGCTGTTCGGCACCGTCGTCGTGCTCGCGTGGGCGATCTGGGCGACGATGGCCGATCCGGGCGCGTCGCGTGCGAGCATCGCGCCGCTCGGCCGCTGGCTGCCGCTCGACTGGACGATGCCGATCGTGCCGGCGCTCGTGCTCGGCGCGCTCGTGCTGACGATCGGCTGGCTGACGCTGCTGCCGAAGCTGCGCACAACGGGCCCGTGGCGCGGCGCGCTGTCGTGGAGTGCGGGCGCGCTGGCCGCGTGGGGGCTCGTGTACACGCTGCTGCTGCCGTGGCTCGACGTCGCGAAGAGCTACCGGTCGGTGTTCGACGACCTGAACGCGCATCTCGCGCTCGAATGGAACGACGGCGACTGCATGGCGAGTCTGCACGGGCTCGGTGAATCCGAAGCACCAATGCTGTACTACTTCTCCGGCATCCAGCACACGCCGATTGACGACGCGAAGACCACGCGCTGCACGTGGATGATCGTCCAGGGCGTGCGGACCGTCGATCCGTCGCCGGGCAACGAATGGAAGCTGTTCTGGAGCGGCGCGCGCCCGGGCGACGACAAGGAAATGCTGCGCGTCTACGTGCGCACGCCCGAGCAACACAACGCGCCGTAACCGAACGCGGCGCCGCGCGGCGGCGACGTCGCCGCTCGGCCACGCGCGGGCCGAAGGCCGCCGCCCGCGACGCCAGAACGGGGACTCATGCCGGCCGCGCCGCTCGCCGCTGTCCCCGCGTCAAAACGACGACCCTGGCTGCCGCAGGAAGGCCGCTTCGTCGCCGGTAGACGCGCGGCCGAGGATCGCGTTCCGGTGCGGGAACCGGCCGAAGCGCTCGACGACGGCCGCATGACGTAACGCGAAGTCGTGATAGCTTTCGCATCCGGCCTCCCGACGAATGCCTGCGCACAGCCGCACCGCCTCGCGCTGGCTTTCGTCCGACTCGTCATGCTCGAACGGCAGGTATGCGAACGCACGATGGTGGCCGCTCGGCAACTGCGCGTCCCAACCTGCGGCGACGATGCGCCGCGCGAGCGCCAGCGCCTTCGGATCGGCGGCGAACGCGCGCGGCGTGCCGCGATGAATGTTGCGCGAGAACTGGTCGAGGACCACGATCAGCGCGAGCGCGCCGAGCGGCGTGCGGGCCCAGTGATCGCATGCGCCGTCGCATGCGGCGTCGAGCAGCGCGCCGTAACGCGCGCGCAGCACGTCGTCGAACGCCGCGCCGCCGTTGAACCACACGCTGCGTGCGTGGCCGAACGCCGCCGAATCCGGCGCACCGAACCAGAAATCGAGAATCTCGCGCGCTTGCGGATCGAGCGCGGCGGCGGCGTCCGCTCGCCCCGGGTTGTCGACCGTCATGCAAACTCCAGTACCAGGCGCCGTGTCCGCGCGCTCTTCTTTTCGAGCTTGGCGACCCGCAGGCCGCCGATTTCCGACGTGTTGCGCACGTGCGTGCCGCCGCACGGCTGCAGGTCGATGCCGTCGATCCGCAACAATCGCACGCGCCCGAGCCCCATCGGCGGCTTCACGCTCATCGTGCGCACGAGTTCGGGCCGTTCGGCCATCTCCGCGTCGGTGATCCATTCGGTCGTGACTGGATGCGCGCCGTGCACCAGCGCCGCGAGGCGACGTTCGACGTCGACGCGGTCGATCGCGTCCGACGTCGCGAAATCGAGCCGCACGTAGTCGGCCGTCACGCTGCAGCCGTCGACCGGATACGGCAGCACCGCGCACATCAGATGCGCGGCGGTATGCAGCCGCATCCGCCGGTAGCGCTGCGGCCAGTCGATGGCCGCGACCACACGCATACCGGGCGTGAGCGACGCGACGCGCGCGTCCTGGCCAGCCGCAGGCACGTGCACCGCATCGTCGGGCGTCGCGCCGTCGAACTTCGCCTTGCGCGTATCGGCGATCGTGATCGCAATGCCGTCGGGCAGCGTCAGCGTGCCGCTGTCGCCGGCCTGGCCGCCGCCGAGCGGATAGAACACCGTGCGGTCGAGCCGGATGCCGTCGTCGCCGACGGCAACGACGATCGCGTCGCATTGCGTCAGGTATGCGTCTTCGCGAAACAAAGCCTGGGTGGTCATCGGACTCGCCTCGTATCGATCGGAAACAGTCAGTGTCGCGCCGCGTGGCGCAGCCGCCCAGACGCACATCGTCCTGCACCGGAACGGCAGCGTACCGGTCGATCAACCGGGCCGGTTGCGCATCCAGTCGGCCGTATCGTAGAACGAGTGCATCAGCCGTTCGCGCAGCGGCTCGGGCAGCCCGATGTCTTCCATCGCCCACGCCATGCAGCGCAGCCACTGATCCCGCTCGACCGACGCGATCGGGAACGGCAGGTGCCGTGCGCGCAGCCGCGGATGGCCGAACCGGCTGATGTAGTGATCGGGGCCGCCGAGCCAGCCGCACAGGAACCAGAACAGCTTGTCGCGCGAGCCGTCGAGCGACGCCGGATGCAGCGCGCGAATCTGCGCGAACTCGGGCTCCAGATCCATCAGGTCGTAAAAGCGGTCCACCATGTCGCGCACGCGGGCTTCGCCGCCCACGAGCTCGAACGCCGTCGGCTGCGACGGCGCCTCATCATTCACATCGGTCATACGGATAATCGGAAACGGGATGGTCGGGGTCGCCGGCAACGCTCATGCGTCGCGCAGCGACTGCAGCGCCGGGCGCCGCAGCACATTATGCAGGCTCAGCCAGCCGGCCGCACCGGCGCACGCGACGCCGGCCGCGATGCCCGCCGGCACGAGCCACGGATCGACGGCGAGCTGGAAGTCGAACACGCGCGACGCGAGCACCGAGCCGACCGCGATCGCGCCCAACGACGCCAGCAGGCCGGCCAGCGCGCCGACGACGATGAATTCGGCGCGCTGCACCGCATTCACCTGCGCGCGCGACGCGCCGAGCGCGCGCAGCAGCGCGGCCTCGCGCACGCGCTCGTCGCGCGAGCCGGCGAGCGCGGTGTAAAGCACGAGCACGCCGGCCGCGAGCGTGAACGCAAACAGGAACTGCACCGCGCCGACCACCTGCAGCATCATCCGCTGCAACTGCGCGAGGATCGGCGCGACGTCGATCGCGGTCAGATTCGGGTAGCGTGCGATCAGCGGATCGAGCAGCGCCGCCTGCGCAGCCGGCAGATGAAAGCTCGTAAGATAGACGGCCGGGAAGTCCTTCAGCACCGGCGGCGGCATCAGCACGAAAAAATTGACGCGGAACGAGCCCCAGTCGAGCTTGCGTACGCTGGTGATCGGCGCGTCGACCGTGAGCCCCGTCACGTCGAAACGCAGCGTGTCGCCAGGCTTCACGTTCAGCGTCTTCGCGAGCCCGGCCTCGATCGAAATCTGCGGACGCGACGACGTGCCGAACCAGTCGCCTTCGACGATCCGGTTGTCGGACGGCAACTCGGTCGTATACGACAGATTGAACTCGCGGTCGACGAGGCGGCGCGCTTCGTCGGACGGATACGCATCGGGGTTCACCGGCTTGCCGTTGATCGCGACGAGCCGCCCGCGCACCATCGGCGCGGGCACCGCGTCGCGCACGCCGTGCGCGGCGAGCCACGCGGCGACGTCGTCGCGCTGGTCGGGCTGGATGTCGATCAGGAACTGGTTCGGCGCATCGGGCGGCGTCGACTGCCGCCAGCCGGCAACCAGGTCGTTGCGCGTGATGGCGATCAGCAGCAGGCACATCAGTCCCAGCGCGAGGGCGGTGATCTGGAGCGCGCTCGCCGTGCCGCGCCGGTGCAGCGACGCGAGCGCGTAGCGCCATCCGATACCGGCCGCCACGCGTGCATTGCGTACCGCGCGCGCGGCCGCGTACAGCACGAGCCGCACGATCAGCGCGAAACCGGCCAGCGCGCCCGCGAACCCGCCGGCGACGATCAGGCCGAGCTTCAGGTTGCCCGCGGCGATGACGAGCAGTGCGGCGAACAGCATGACGCCGAGCGCATACGCGGCCCACGCGGTGCGCGACGCATCGCCCCAGTCGCGGCGCAGCACGCGCACCGGCGGCACGCGAGTGAGCGGCGCCAGCGGCGGCAAAGCGAAGCCGAGCAGCAGCACGAGCGCGGCGCCGATTCCGACGAGCGCCGGCCACGGTGTCGGCGACGGCAGCACGACGTCGATCAGGCTGCCGAGCGCGGCAAGCAGCGCCCAGTGGCCGCCGTAGCCGAGCACCGCGCCCGCGACGCCCGACACGATGCCGATGCCGGCAAATTCGAGTGCGAACAGCGCGCCGAGTGTGCGGCGGCTCACACCGAGACAGCGCATCGTCGCGCAGCCGTCGAGATGGCGCCGCATGTAGCGCTGCGCGGCCATCGCGATCGCGACCGCCGCGAGCAGTGCGGTCAGCAGCGCGACGAGCGTCAGGAAATGACGCGCGCGGTCGAGCGTCTGGCGCACCTGCGGCTGGCCTTCCTGAAGCGATTCGAGGCCGACGCCGCGCAGCTTGCCGCCGTCGACGCGACCGTGCGCATAGGCCTCGAAGCGCGCAACGGCCTGCGCGTTTCCGGCAACCAGCAGCCGGTACGTGACGCGGCTGCCGTACCCGGTGAGCCCGGTGGCCGCGAGCTCGTCCGCACGCATCATCAGCCGCGGCGAGAAATTGACGAACGAGAAGCCGCGATCGAGTTCGCGGGAAATCGACGCGGCGACCGTGAACGTGCGCAGGCCGACCCGCACGGTGTCGCCCGCCTTCAGATGCAGCGCATCGAGCAGCGCGGGATCGGCCCATACGGTGCCGGGCGCGGGGATCGCGTCCGCCTTCAGCGCAGCCTGCGCGCCGGCCGGCACGATCTCGACCGCGCCGCGCAACGGATAGCCGGCAGACACTGCTTTCACGGCCGCGAGGCGCGACGGCGCCGCGCCGCCCGCGGGCCCCGGGGCGGCCGGCGCGATCATGCTCGGGAAAATCGCGGTCGTCGCGGTACGCAGCCCGAGCGAGCGAGCCTCGCGATCGAACGACGGGTCGACGGGATGATCGGCGCGCACGACGAAATCGGCGCCGAGCATCTGGCGCGCGTCGCGCTCGAGCCCCTGGCGCAAGCGATCGGCGAGAAAGCCGACGCTCGTCAGCGCGGCGACGGCCAGCACCAGTGCCAGCACGAGCAGCGTGAGTTCGCCGGCGCGCCAGTCGCGTGCGGTCATGCGCGCGGCCTGCCGGATCAGATCGTGCCAGCCGAAGCGGCCGGCATGGGCGTGACGCCCGGCCGACGGATCAGCGTACTGCCGCTCGACGGATGGCGGCGCCTTCAATCGCGCTTGCCTCCGATCGAATTGAGCCGCGACACCATATGATTCGCCATCCCGCGGAAACCGCCCGACACGCCACGCCACAGACGCGGCAACGCCCACGCCGACGCCGCGATGAACGCCGCGAGCAGCACCAGGAACGCGAGCGGCACGAAGAATGCGAGCGCGAGGCCGCCGAACACGAGCCCGTCCTCGGTGGACGATGCGACCCAGTTCGAGATCGGCTCGGGAGACAGGTTGATCAACGCGCGCGTGCCGGCCTTCGCGACGTGCGCGGCACCGGCGAGCGAGCCCCCGGCCAGCCCCGCGACCGCGAGCACGGTCGGATCGGCATGGCCGAGCGCGCCGGCGGCCAGCACCGCGCCTGCCGGAATGCGGATGAACGTGTGCACGGCGTCCCACAGCGAGTCGAACGCGGGAATTTTGTCGGCGAGGAATTCGGTGACGGCGAGCACCGCGGCGGCGCCGATCACCCACGGCGACGTCAGCACCGCGAGCGTATCGGGCAGATGCAGCCAGCCGACCCGCGCGAGCACGCCGGCGATCAGCACCGTCAGATAAAGGCGCAGCCCGCTCGCCCACGCGAGCCCCGCGCCGAGCGAAATGGCTTCGATCATGGCCCTCTCCTTGCACTTTCCGTGCGTTTTGCCGATTGATCGGATCGAGTCGGTATGACCGGCCGCGGGGCGCGTGGCGACCAGCACCGCGTGCCGCGAACGGCACGACGGCATTCAGGCCCGAATGCGTTCCATTATAGACAGGCTATCGGCACGGCCGGCGCAATTCCGCAGTGCGTCAGGGCCGGATGCGTGCCGGTTGTCCGGCGCGCCGGCATGCCATGTCAGGCGGCCTCAGGTGGCCGACGACAGTTTCAGGCCGATCAGCCCGATCACGATCAACGATGCACTCGCGACGCGGGCGACGGTCAACGCCTCGCCCATCACCACGATGCCGAACACGAACGCGCCGATCGCGCCGATGCCCGTCCATACCGCATACGCGGTGCCGAGCGGCAGCTGGCGCATCGCGACCGCGAGCAGCGCGAAGCTGGCGAGCGCCGTCACGATCGTCAATACCGACGGTCCGAGTTTCGTGAAGCCCTCGGACGATTTCATGCCGGCCGCCCAGGCCACTTCCAGCAAACCGGCGATCAACAACAATACCCACGCCATCTCGACGTACTCCGTATCGGATGGGGCCGTCCCCGTTGAAGCGAATGGCCCGGGGCCGTCCCCGGGCGGCGGCGAGTATAACAAGGCGCTTACGGCGGCGCCGGATGCCGCCGGCCGCTGCGGGCCTGGGCAGGTCATGGCGGGGAAAGCGCCCGCCCGCCTGGTTCAGCCGCTCTTC